>NZ_JACCCI010000001.1:0-1881993 GCF_013409105.1 Stenotrophomonas sp. JAI102 | reverse complement strand
CCAAGCTACATGGCGATCGCTCAGATCCAGGCTCGTACGGCGGCCCACGCCGGCTCTCGGCACCTAAGCTGCCAGATTCCGAACAGATAAGGCTCATGTCGCGCCATCCATGGCGCTCATGGTCCCGCCAACCCACCCGTGCCCGCCCTTTGACAATGTGCTGGTGCGGAAGGGAAAAGCGGGCTTCCGCGGTGGCTCAGGCAGGCTGCGCAGTCTTCGGGGACCTGGATCGAAACTCTAGAGTTGTTGCGACGATCACAGCCGTTGATGTGGTTGGAGCGTGCGCAATGGTTCGAACATTCGGCGCGATGACAGTGATGGGTCTGATCGGAGCGGTCTGAACGGTCAATGCGATCGGGACGCTCGAGGTAGTCGGCATGGTTGCGTGGGGCAAGCTGCTCGAAATGATCGAAATCCGGTAAGCAGCAGATGCACTGCTCGATGCTAGGTACGCTGCCTTTATTCGCCTTTCCGTGACCACCAGCCAACTGTCGAAGGGCGGGGGTGTGGGGGTTGGCGGGACCGTTGGAGCGGCATGGATGCCGCTCACGAGCCCCCAGGGATGGGTTCACGGCGCGTCCCGCGAACCCCCACACCCCCGACCAGCCCATGGAAGGCCAGCGCTACTGCTTCTGCACCCGCACTACGGCTTCTGCACGGAGAGAAGAACCAACAAAAAACCCGCTGCATGAGCAGCGGGTTTTCGATATTGCCATTAAGTGGTCGATGCGAGGCCAATCAGAACTTGTAGTTCACGCCCAGCATGTAGGTACGGCCCCATTCCACGTATTCCAGCGGGCGGTCCTTCGTGCCGGCGTACGTGCGGTACGGCTCGTTGGTCAGGTTGCTTCCCTGCAGCAGCAGCGTCAGCCCATGCAGACTGCTGCTGTCGGCGAAGGTGTAGCTGACCTGCGCGTCGGTCACGTTCTCACCGACCACATAACGCAGCGTCCGGTTGCCGTTGAAATTGCCGATCTCACCGATGAAGTCCGAACGACGACGCTGGCTCACGCGTGCCTCGAAGCCGCTGCGTTCGTAGTAGGCCGTGAAGTTGTACACGCGCTCGGACAGGCCCGGCAGGCTGATCGGATCGCTGCCCACGCTGGACGCGCTCTCCGGGTCCAGGATCTTGATGTCGCTGTCGTTGAAGGTCGCGCTGGCCTGCACGCCGAAACCACGCAGGCTGTCGGTCAGCATCTCCAGCGGGAACGAGGCGGTCAGCTCCAGGCCCTTCAGCTTGCCACCCTGGCCGTTCTGCGGGGCCGAGAAGGTGCCGGTCGGCAGCAGCGGCACGATCATGCCCGGCGGCAGCACGTAGCTGGCCAGCAGGTCGCTGAAATCGTAGTCATCGCGCGACTGCGTGTAGACGTAGGACTTCAGGTCCTTGAAGAACACCGCGGCGGCCACGTAGGCCTTCTCGCCGAAGTACTTCTCGTACGACAGGTCGATCGCATTGGCGCGCCACGGATCCAGCAGCGGGTTGCCGCCGCTGCCGCCCGGCTTGCCGGTGGCGGTGTCTACGCCGAACTCCAGGCCTGCGCGCATCTGGTCCACGCGCGGGCGTGCGACCTGCTTGGCCACGGCGAAGCGCAGCGTCTGCTGGTGCGGGAACATGAAGGCCAGGTTCAGGCTGGGCAGCCAATCGGTGTAGGTCTTGCCGTCATCGATCGGCAGGATGTTCTGGCCATCGGGACGCGAACGATCAAAGTAGTTGGACTGCGAGCTCTGGTCGGTGCGCACCATCTGCACACCGATGTTGCCGCGCAGGCCCACCTCGCCCAGATCGGTGTTGATGTTGGCGCGGATCCAGGCGGTGCTGGTCTTCTCCTGCACCGTCCACGCCTTGGGAATCAGGTAGTCCAGGTTGGTGACCGGATTGAAGACCATGTAGCGGTCCACCGCAGCCGGGACGTTCCAGGCGGGGATGTAGCCGATGCCGGCGAAGCCGAGGTTGACCGGCGCGTACTGCAGGTCGCTGGCGATGTTGGCATCGCCCTGGTCGCCGAGCAGGATGTTGCCCTCGGCCTGGGTCTTGTCCTTGCGGCGGTCGGCGTAGTTCACGCCCACGTCCACGTCGGAGAACCACGGCAGCGAATCCGGCATCGCGAAGGTGGCCTGCAGGCGGGCGCCCTTCAGGCGATCTTCGACCATCGGCACCTTGCCGTAGCCGGAGCCGTAGATGGTGTTGGTCAGGAACAGCGCGTCCGGGTTGGCGTAGTCCAGGCCCGGGCGGATCTGCGAGAACCCGTCCGGCTTGACCGCCACGCCGACCGAATCCAGCTGCGGCATCGGGGTGAGCTGCAGGTTGTTTTCCAGATTCAGTTCGTTGCGCGTGGCCTTGGAGTAGTTCACGTCGGCGACGACCTTGACGCGCTCGAAGTTGAACTCGTTGTTCCAGCCGAACGCGTCGATCTTGTCCTTGCGCGTGTTGTACATGCCGCGCACCAGCGGATACACGCCGGTCGCCACGCCGCCGGCGAAGGTGCCATCGGCATTGATCTGCGGGTTGGTGATCAGCAGGCCCGGGGTGTAGCCACCGTTGTAGTTGCTGAGGTTGACCTCGAACTGGTTGGCGGTATCGATCTGCTCGGCTTCGGTATGGAACGCATCCAGCGTGCTGGTCCACACATTCGACGGGCGGAACTGTACGGTCGCCATCACGCCGTCGCGCTCGTTGTTGCCGGTGCGGCGCAGCGCCTTGATACCGTCGGAGAACACGGTGCCCGGGGCCAGGCCGGGGCGGTTGCCCTGGTCGGTCTGCTCGGTGGTCCACGGTTCGTACAGGCCGACCTGGTTTTCCTGGATGGGCATGTCGCTGTGCGCGTAGCCGATCGAGATGCCCAGCGTGTTGTCGAGGAACTGGTCGATGTAGCTGGCGCTGAAGCGGTTGCCGTACGGGTCGACATTGGCGGCCTTGCCCAGCGAACTCTTCTGGTAGCGGCCGCTGATCGCGATCACGCGCTCGGCAAAGCTCAGCGGACGCACGGTCTGCATGTCGATGGTGCCGGACAGGCCCTGGCCGACCAGGGCCGCGTCCGGGGTCTTGTACACGGTCACGCCGTTGACCAGTTCCGAGGGGTACTGATCGAACTCGACGCTGCGGTTGTCACCGGTGCTGACCACTTCGCGCCCGTTGAGCAGGGTGGTGGCGAAGTCCGGGGACAGGCCGCGCACGCTGATCACCTGGGCACGGCCGGCGACACGCTGGGCGGCCAGGCCGGGCAGGCGGCCCAGCGATTCGGCGATGCTCACGTCCGGCAGTTTGCCGATGTCTTCGGCCGAGATCGCTTCGACCACCGAGGTGGCGTCCTGCTTGATCGCGATCGCGTTCTCGATGCCGCGGCGGATGCCGGTGACCTGGACGGTGTCCAGATTGGTCGCCGTGGCGCCGGTCGGTGCGGTGGTGGTACTGGATTCGGCGGTCTGCGCCGACGCCATCAACGGCGTCAGGGCGACGGCCAGCGCGAGACTCAGCGCGCTGCGCTTGCGGTTCAACATTTTCCCCTCCCAGGCAATGTTGCCAATCGATTTTTTTGGTTGCCCGGAGGACCCGGGAGCGTCATGGCGCGGTGGCCGTTGACTGCGTGGCTATGGTAGGCAGCGCGCCCACCGCGGGAATCACCCTGCATACGTATTCAATGACGTTGGCCGGATTGGAATCGATTACATCTGCGTCATAGCAGCCGCACCGACGCACGCGCGCCCGGTAGGTGCCGACCGTTGGTCGGCATGCCGCATCCACGCACGGATGCGCCGGCGCCGCGTGCGTCGCCCGACCAACGGTCGGGCGCTACCCGGCGCTGGCTGAGCGACTTACAACGGGGTGAAGCGGATCGCCTGGCCGCCGCCCGGTGCCAGGGTGAGCACCAGCGCGTCGGCGCTGGTGACCTCGCGCGTCTCGCGCACGAAGGCGAACGGGTTGCTGCGGAAGTCGGCGCCGTCTCCATCGCGGTAGATCTCCGCGCGGTAACGCACGCCCGGTTCAAGGAAGCCCAGTGACACCGGCAACACACGGCCGTGTTCGTCGGTGATGCTGCCCAGGAACCAGTCGCGGCTGTGGCGGTCCCTGCGCACGATGGTCACGTAGTCGCCTACCTCGCCGTTGAGCACGCGGGTATCGTCCCAGTCCACTGCCACGTCCTCGATGAAGCGGAACGCCTCACGGTGTTGTTCGTAATGCTCGGGCAGGTCGGCCGCCATCTGGATCGGGCTGTAGATCGTCACGTACAGGGCGAGCTGGCGGGCCAGCGTGCTGGGAATCGCCTGGCCGCCACGGCCCTTCAGGCTCAGGATGCCGGGGGTGTAGTCCATCGGCCCGGACAGCATCCGGGTGAAGACGAGATTGACCTCGTGCTCGGGCGGATTCGGTGGCTGGCCCCAGGCGTTGTACTCCATGCCACGCGCGCCTTCGCGGCTGATCCAGTTCGGGTAGGTGCGGCGCAGGCCGGTGTCCTTGATCGGCTCGTGCGGGTTCACCGCGATGTGCCGTCTGGCCGCCTCCTGCACGACTTTGAGATGGTGGCGGGCCATGAACTGGCCGTCATGCCACTCTCGCCACAACGGCCCACCGGCGGGATTGCGGCGGTCAACCTGGCCGTCATCGCAGACGTAGCCGCTCTTGAACGAGTCCACGCCCAGCCGCGCATACAGGTCCAGCGCCGCGCCAAGTTGATCTTCGTAGTGCTCGATCACACACCCCGTTTCGTGGTGGCCGATCAGGTGCACGCCCTTCTTCGCGCCGTAGGCGGACAGCGCTTCGATGTCGAAATCGGGCGTGGGCCGGGTGAAGTCGAACGCATAGCCATTGCCAACCCAGTCGCCATCCCAGCCCGGATTCCAGCCTTCCACCAGCACGCCGCGGAAGCCATGCCTGGCGGCATAATCGATCACGCGCCTGGTTTTCGCCGTGGTCGCGGCATGTCGCGGGCCGGTCGCCCAGCTTTCCTTGTCCAGGTGCATCGACCACCACACGCCCAGGTACTTGGAGGGCTTCACCCAGCTGACGTCCCCGAGCACGTTGGGCTCGTTGAGGTTGAGGATCAGGCTGGACTCGACCAGTCCGCCGGCGGTGTCGCTGATCTGCAGCGTGCGCCACGGGGTATCGAACGGCAGGCTCCGTCGCACCTTCCAGCCCTCGGCCGAGGGCGACAGCTGCGCGCGCAGGCGCTGGCCCTCGGTGCGGCGCAGCCACATGCCGGCGTAGTCCACCAGCGCGGCTTCGTGGATGGAAACATGCAGGCCATCGCGGCTGCGCAGCGTCATCGGCGTGTGGGCGAGCGGCACCTGGTCCAGCGGGGTGCGCTGGTAGAGATTCGTAGTGAATCGGCTCACCGGCCGGAATCCACCAGGCGGTGGAGGCCGGGGCGATCGCGAACTCGGTCAGCTCATCGTCGATGATCGCCTCGCGCATGCCCGGCTGCTGCGGGAAGTGGTAGCGGAAGCCCAGGCCGTCGTCATAGACCCGGAACACCACATCGATGCGACGCTTGGCGCCGCTGCGCTCGGCCAGCTGCACCACCACTTCGTTGAAATGATTGCGGGTCAGCCGGCGCTCGCCCCACGGCTGCTCCCAGGTCTCATCGACGCTGCGCGACTGCTGGCCGAGCACGGCGAGATCACGGTCCAGCCGGCCGTCGCGGAGCTGGAAGCCGAGCCTGGAGCTGTCCACCACGGCCTCGCCGAAGCGTTCGACCCGGTAGCTGGGGGTGCCGCCGTCCAGTTGCAGTGATACGCGCAGCACCTTGCCGGGTGACGCGACGCTGGCCACGGTGACCGGCCCGGCAACCGCGGTGGCGCTGAACGCGCAGAGGATCCAGCCCAGCAGGGACAGGCGACGACGTGCGCAACGTCCGTCCGTTGGATACGACAGTGACGGCATTTCCCCTCCCAAGGTGGCCGAAAACACACCGGGACTATAGCGACGCCCTCACGCCTGCCGGCCGCCGTGCCGATGAATACGTATGCAGATCGATGCAGGCTGCGGTGCGCCGTCTACCATGGGGCCAAGGCACCCTGGGAGGGGGCCGCGAGCGCATCGCCGCGAGGCGGTGCGGACCTACAACGCGAGCAAAGGGGAGGGAGGCAACGGGCGCGAGCCGGTTCGCCACTTCGATGCTGAAGATGATCTGCCTGACCGCCGCCCTCGGGGCAGCGATGGGGTCCACCGCGGGCGCGGCGGACCTGGATTTCGATGGTCGCCATGCGCGCGCCGAAACCGCCGCTGCGGGTGGCTATCGTCTGCATGCGCCGCAGGGCGAGGTGCGCGTCAGTGCGCAGCCGATGCGCAGCGAGACCGCGAGCGTGCTGTTCGATGCGCTGTTCGGGCTGGCCCAGCAGGAGATGGCCGACGACCGCGTGGATGCGATCCGCGACCCGGCCTTCAATCACGGCAAGCCGGTTCCCTGCGCGTGTTTCCAGACCGGCGAGCGCTGGCCCTATGTGTGGACGCGCGATGTCAGCTTCGCCGCCGATCTGGCGTTGTCGCGTCTGGATCCCGTGCGTACGCGGCAGTCGCTGCAGTTCAAGCTGTCCACGGCGCGCGATGGGCACACGCCGGGTCTGTTCGTGGCGCAGGACACCGGCTCCGGTGGCAGCTGGCCGATCAGCAGCGACCGCGTGGTCTGGTTCCTGGCCGCACGCGGGCTGCTGGATGACGCGGCATTCGCCGACCAGGTCTGGCAGGCGCTGCAGGCCACCCTGGCGCAGGATCGCGAGGCGGTGTTCGATGCACGGATCGGCCTGTATCGCGGCGAGACTTCGTTCCTGGATTGGCGCGAGCAGACCTATCCGGACTGGACCCGCGAGGACGTGCGCTTCATCGGCGAATCCTTCGCGCTGTCCACCAATGTGCTGCACTACGAAGCGCTGCGCCTGGCCGAACAGTTGGCCCGCCAGCACGGCGATGCACGCGCTGCCACGTACGGCCAATGGGCGGATGCGCTGGCCCGCCAGATCGACGCGCGTTTCTGGCGCGAGGATGCCGGACAGTACATGAGCTACATCGGCGAGGCGGCGCACCCGGTGCCGTACGCCAAGTACGACCTGCTCGCGTTGTCGCTGGGGGTGCTGGCCGATGTGCTCCCGGCCGATCGCGCACGGCGCGCGCTGGCGAACTACCCAGCCGTGGCCGGTGGCAGCCCGGTCGTCTGGCCGCAGGAAGCGCAGCAGCCGATTTACCACAACCGCGGCATCTGGCCCTTTGTCAGCGCGTACTCGCTGCGTGCGGCGCGGCGGCTGGACGATGCCCCGCGCATCGCCATGGAGATCGAGTCGCTGATGCGCGGCACCGCGCTGGCCGGCTCGAACATGGAGAACTATGAGATGCGCACGCTGGCCGTGCATGTCGATGAAGGCGTGCTCAGCGGTCCGGTGGTCAATTCGCCGCGCCAGCTGTGGTCGGTGGCCGGTTATCTCTCGATGGTGCTGGAAGGTGTGTTCGGCGTGGAAGACGATGGCCGCATCGCGCCGAAGCTGCCGGTGTCACTGGTGCCGACGTTGTTCGGCGAGCGCGACCGCATCCGCCTGGACGATGGCAAGCAGCGTTACGTGCTGGTGCGGCCGAAGCAGGTCGCCGGCGAACTGCTGGTGGCGGGCGCCATCCAGCGCGACGGCACTACCACCACGGTGCAGCTGGTCCCGTTGGCGGGTCGTGCGGCGATGCCGTCGCCGGCGATTGTCCGCCCGGCAGCCGTCTTCGCCCCGGCCACCCCCGCCGCACCTGTGCCTCGCGAGACCACGGCAGGCTGGCAGATCCCGGTGCCCGCCGATCATGTGCTGTGGCGCGACGGCCAGACGCTGTCGCCCACAGGGGGTATCGCCACGATTGCCCGGGACGGCGCCAGCCATTGCCTGAGCCTGACCCGCCGAGAGGGCGCGCTGGAATCGCTGCACAGCCCAATGACCTGCGTCGGTCCGCAGCAGGTGCTGGCCGGTGCCACGCACTGGCAGTGGACCGCACCGAGCGCCGGCCGCTGGCGTGCGCGCCTGCGCTATGACAATCCGAACGGCCCGATCAACACTGGCGTGACCGCGGCGGTAAAGACCTTGGTGCTGCAGTGCCAGGGGCAGCCCGACCAGCGCCGTCCGGTGGTGATGCCGCACAGCGTGGGCGAGCAGGACTCCACGGCGGTCGAGTTCGAGGCACCGGCGGGTAGCTGCCGAATCGCGCTGGAGGAGGGCTTCAACATGAGCGCGCTGACCCACTTCGCGCAGTACAACGGTGGCAAGGGCGGCAGGGACGGTGTGCTCAACGAGGCGCACGTGTCCGCGCTGACCCTGATGCCGGTGGCTGTGTCGCTGGAGCCGCGCCAATGAGCCGTACGCCCAAACCGACCCTGTCGTTCTGGCAGATCTGGAACATGTGCTTCGGCTTCCTCGGCATCCAGTTCGGCTTCGCGCTGCAGAACGCCAATGCCAGCCGCATCTTCGAGACGCTGGGCGCACCGATGGATGCCGTGCCCGGGCTGTGGATCGCCGCACCACTGACCGGGCTGCTGGTGCAGCCGGTGATCGGCTACCTGTCCGACCGCACCTGGACGCGCTGGGGCCGCCGCCGTCCGTTCTTCATGATCGGTGCGGTGCTGACCACGCTCGCCCTGCTGGTGATGCCGAATTCGCCCACGCTGTGGATCGCCGCTGGCACGCTGTGGGTGCTGGATGCCTCGATCAATGTATCGATGGAACCGTTCCGCGCGTTTGTCGGCGATCAACTCGCTCCGCGCCAGCGGCCGACCGGCTTCGCCATGCAGAGCTTCTTCATCGGCATCGGTGCGATCGTCGCCAGCTTCCTGCCGTTCATCCTGGCCCACTTCGGCGTCGCCAACACGGCGGCCGCGGGGCAGGTGCCCGATACCGTGCGCTACGCGTTCTACTTCGGCGCGGCGGTGCTGCTCGCGGCGATCACCTGGACCGTGGTCAGCACCCGGGAATACTCGCCGGACGAGCTGGTCCGCTTCGATGACGCCGAGCCGGCCGCCGTGCACCAGAGTGCGCGCGTGGCCGGACCGCCCCCGTGGGCGCAGATCGGCGGCTGGGTGGCGGTGGGTATCGTGCTGGCCGCAGCCATCGCGGCGCGGCAGGGCGACCGCATGCTGTACGTGCTGGCCGGCCTGTGCATCGCCTATGGCGTGCTGCTGGGCATCGCGCGCTGCGTGCCGGGGCCGCACATGCTGGCGACCATCGTCGACGACCTGCGTGCGATGCCGCGCACCATGCGCCGCCTGGCCTGGGTGCAGTTCTTCTCCTGGTTCGCGCTGTTCGCAATGTGGATCTACACCACGGCCGCCGTCGCCGGCACCCACTTCGGCTCGACCGATACCGCCTCGGCCGCGTACAACGAAGGCGCCAACTGGGTTGGCGTGCTGTTCGGTGCCTACAACGGGTTCGCTGCGCTGGCGGCGTTGCTGATCCCGCTCATGGTGCGCGCACTGGGCCTGCGCTGGAGCCACCTGGTCAACCTGTGGCTGGGTGGACTGGGCCTGATCTCGATGCTGTTCATCCGCGACCCGCATTGGCTGCTGCTGTCGATGGTCGGCGTCGGCTTCGCCTGGGCCTCCATCCTGTCGCTGCCGTATGCGCTGCTGTCCGACAGCGTGCCGGCGGCGAAGATGGGCATCTACATGGGCCTGTTCAATTTCTTCATCGTGATTCCGCAGCTGGTCGCGGCCAGTGCGCTCGGCTTCCTGCTGCGCGCGTGGCTCGGTGGCGATCCGATGCACGTGCTCGCACTCGGGGGCGGCAGCCTGCTGCTGGCCGGCCTGTGCGTGCTGCTCGTGCCATCCCAACAGGAGAGTGTCTGATGTCCCGGTATTCGTCGTTGCCGCTGGCCCTGTCGTTCGCGCTGTCGGCCAGCCCCGTCCTGGCCGTCGAGCGCCCGGACTATGTCGGCACGCGCGAGCCCTTCGCCAGCCAGGCGGTCTACTTCGTGGTGACCGACCGCTTCGTCAACGGCGATCCGTCCAACGACCACCGTGACCAGGGCGGCGCGCATCCCACGTTCAATATCCCGGTGCCGTGCCCGGACAAGGTGGACGGCAACATCGGCTACCTCGGCGGTGACTTCAAGGGCGTGCTCGACAACGCCGCGTACATCCGCAACCTCGGCTTCGGTGCGGTGTGGATCACCCCGATCATCGACAACCCGGACCAGGCCTTCACCGGCAGCAAACCGATCAGCTGCACCAGCACGCTGACCGACCGCGGCAAGACCGGCTACCACGGCTACTGGGGCGTCAACTTCTACACGCTCGACGAGCATCTGCCGAGCAAGGGCCTGGACTTCGCCGCCTTCACCCGTGGCCTGCACGCCGCCGACCTGAAGGTGGTGCTGGATATCGTCGGCAACCATGGTTCGCCCGCGTGGACGATGCCGGTGGCGCAGCCACAGTTCGGCCAGATCTTCGACAAGGGCGGCCGGTTGATCGCCGATCACCAGAACCTGCCGCCGCAGCAGCTGGACCCGGCGCATAACCCGCTGCATGCCTTCTACAACAGCATTGGCCCGGTCGACGGCAAGAACGGCTCGATCTTCGACGGCAACCTCGCCGAGCTGTCCGACTTCAACGAGCACAACCCGGCGGTGATGGACTACCTGGTCGGCGCGTACCTGCAGTGGACCGCGCAGGGCGTGGATGCGTTGCGCATCGACACCATTGGCTGGCTGCCGCACCCGTGGTGGCATGCGTTCGTCAATCGCATCCGCGCCGAGCACCCCGGCATGTTCATGTTCGGCGAGGCATTCGACTACGACGCGGGCAAGATCGCCGAGCACACCTGGCCGGCCAACGCGAACGTCAGCGTGCTGGATTTCCCGCTGCGCGGCGCATTGTCGTCGGTGTTCGGAAAAGAGCAGAAGGGCTTCGAGACCCTGGCCGAGCCGCTGCACCTGCTCGACGGGCCGTATGCCAATCCGTACGAGCTGATGAGTTTCTACGACAACCACGACATGGCGCGGCTGGATGCCAACGATGCCGGGTTCATCGATGCCCACAACTGGCTGTTCACCGCGCGCGGCATCCCGGTGCTCTACTACGGCTCGGAAACCGGCTTCATGCGCAGCCGCGCCGAGCACGCCGGCAACCGCGCCTACTTCGGGCAGGAGCGCGTCAACGACGCGCCGAAGAGCCCGATCTTCGCGCCGCTGCAGCGCATCGCCAGACTGCGTGAGGCCACGCCGGCCCTGCAGCGCGGCCTGCAGGTCAACGAGCGCCTGCAGGGCGATGAAGCGGTGTTCTTCCGCGTGCTGCAGCAGGGCGATACCGCGCAGACCGCACTGGTGCTGCTCAACAAGGGTGATACGGCGCGCTCCATCGAGGTCCGCCGCTACCTGCAGGCCGGTACCTGGCGCGACGCGCTGGGCGGTGCCAGCCAGACGGTGACGGGATCGCTGACCGCCGAGGTGCCCGCACACGGCGTGCGCGTGTTCGTGCTGGATGCGCAGGTCGAGCAGACGGCGCTGCAGCAGCAGTTGAAGGCGGCGGTCGACGATCAGCGTGCACGCACCAGGCGCCTGGCGAAGTAGCCGGAGCGTGCTCGGCCCGCCGCACTGCGGTGGCCCGGGCACTACAATCGGGTCCGCGACCGCGCAGTGCGGTCCTTCCGGGTCCGCTGTCCATGTCACGCCTGTCCCTGCACCACGCAACGCCCGATGATGCCGAGCGCCTGTTCCACCTGATGCAGTTCTACTACTTCGAGGCCTCGGCCTGGAGTGGAGAAGCGGTGCGTCCGGACGGCCTCTTCGATTGTGACCGCAGCGATGTCGAGTCGTCCCTGCGCGATGACCCGCAGTGGGCACGGTTGCTGTTCGTCGACGACGCGCTCGCCGGGTTCGTGCTGGTGGACCAGGTGGAGCGGGAAGGGCGCCACTATCCCGAGCTGGCCGACCTCTTCGTGCTGCCCACGTACCGGCGGCAAGGCCTGGCCGCGCATGTGGTCAAGGAACTGGTCCGCCCCGGCGACGGGCAATGGCTGCTCGCGGTGTTCCGCGGCGACGTGACCGCGCATGCCTACTGGCTGCGGACGCTGCCACGTCTCGGCCTGCCGCATGTCGCGCTGGCCGAGGAGGACGCGACCTTCCACCTGTTCCTGATCGGCGCCCCCGCGCGCGGGTAGTGCCGGCGGCTGGCCGGCTCCCGGTCACCCCGCGGGTACAATGAGGGATCCCCCGTATCCCTGCATTCCATGAACGACGCCGCCCCCCAGACCCCGATCGAAACGCTGCTCAAGACCGCGATGGACGGTCAGTTGCCGATCGGCCTGTTCATGAAGGCCTTCGTCGCCTCCGAGGTGGTGCTGCTCACCGGCAGCCTGGTGACCCCGGACGGCAGCGGTTTCGATCCGCTGCTGTTCGACAAGCAGGGCGTGCTGCACGTGGCGGTGTTCACCGATATGTGCCGCGTCGGCTTCCACAGCCAGCAGGCCCCGCACACGATCCGCATGCTGATGCTGGAAGTGCTCAAGCGCGTGCCCGGCGGCTACGGCGTGGTGATCAATCCGGGTACCTCGCTGGGCTTTGAGATCTCGCCGTCGGGCGTCGGCGAAATCCTCAAGGACTTCGCCGACGGCCCGCGCTGACGGGGCTGCCTTTGGCAGCAGGCCTAGCGTTGTTTCCGGCGCCAATATCCGGCGATCCATGACAGGCTCACGCAGCCAACACCCGCCATCATCCAGCCGACGGCTGCGGTCCCCGCCGCCTGCTCGATCGCACGCCCCCATTCCGGCCCGAACAGGGTGCCCACTGCCAGAACGGCGATGGCCAGCACGGCCAGCAGCACCCGCGACACCCAGCGCTCGATGCCGGCGTCATGGCAGGCGATGCGCAGGGCGACCTCGCGGGCGAAGCGCATCGGCGGCCCGCGCTGTGGTGCGGAGGCGATCGCCTCGGCGATGCGCAGGTAGTCGACGTCGTCCGGGCCGGCGCGCTGGCCGCTTAGGGCGGCGCGCAGGCCACGTTCCTGGGCCTGCCATTCCTCGGGGTCGATCCGGGGCTCGTCTGCGGTGCTCATGCGGGCACTCCAATACGGGATTCCAGCAGCTCGCGTAGTCGCTTGCGGCTGCGGAACAGGTGGCTCTTGATGGTGCCTTCGGCCAGGTCGGTCAGGGTGGCGATCTCAGCGATGGAGATCTCTTCCAGATGATAGAGCGTGAGCAGGGTGCGCTGCAGCGGCGGCAACGCGTCGATCGCGGCGTGCAGATGGGCGTTGATGTCCTGCTCGCTGGTGTGCGCCTCCAGATCGTGGCCGTCGCCGATCTGGTCGATCAACGCGGCACCGTCTTCGGTCACGCTGTTGTCCACCAGCGGAATGCGGCGCCGCTCCAGGTGGCGCCTGGCGATCGAATAGGCGACCTGCGCCACCCAGGATTTCAGTGCGCTCTCGCCGCGGTACTGATGCAGCGTCTGATGGATGCGAAGGAACGCTTCCTGGCACAGCTCACGGGTGTCGTCCGGATGGCGGACCATGCGGTCGACCACGCGCCAGCACAGTCCTTGGTACTCGCGCACCAGCTGCTCGAAGGCTCCGGGCTGTCGCGACAGAATGGCGGCGACCAGGGCACGGTCGGCGTCGAGGCAGTCGGCAGGGGTGGGCGGCGCGCGCATGTCCCATAGGGATACGTCGAGTGCGCCATCGGTTGCAACCGGGGGCCGTGCAACCGATCCCGTCCCGGCCGTATCTCAGTGGACAAGCCCCTCCTCAACGGAACGTACGCACCATGGATTACAACCTGATTCTGCCCGTCGTCCTGATCCTCGGCATCGTGTATGCCATCAAGAGCGTGGTCGACGGCCACACCCGGCGGCGGATCGTCGAAGCCCGCGGCTCGGAAGAGCTGGTGCGCTCGCTGCTGGCCGGCGACACCACCAAGCGGCGGCTGGCCGCGCTGCACTGGGGCTGCGTGATGCTGGCCCTGGCGCTCGGTTTCGGGCTGGTGGATGTCCTCGGCATCGACCGGGTCACGCCCGGGGCGATCGCGCTGCTGCTCGGTGCGACCGGGCTGGGCAATGTCGTGTACTTCGTGCTGGATCGTCGCTTGAAATAAGCCGACAGCGGTGGATGCTCAGCCGCGCAGCGAGGATTCCCGCAGCACCTGCTTCACCGCGATGCTCTGGCCTTCCACCGGCTGGCCTTCGATCAGTGCCAGCAGCTTTTCCACCAGCAGGTGCCCGGCCTGCTTGGTGTCCTGCTGCACGGTGGACAGCGGCGGGGACACCGAGGCGGCCAGCGGGATGTCATCGAAACCGGTGACGGCCACGTCCTCCGGGACGCGCAGCCCATGTTCGCGCAGGGCACGCATCGCGCCGATCGCGATCAGGTCGCTGGCCGCGCACAGCCCATCGATACGCTCGCCGCCTGCCAACAGCGCCTGGCAGGCATCGAAGCCGGACTGCTCGGTGGTGATCGCATCGTGCTGCAATGAAGGCTCGGCGGTCAGGCCGCGCACCCGCATCGCCTCGACGTGGCCGCGGTAGCGCTGCTCGAATTCGGGATAGTGGCTGGAGGCATGGCCGACGAAGGCGATCCGGCGGCAGCCCTGGTCGAGCAGGTGGGCGGTGATGTCGAACCCGCCCTGGAAATTGTCGCTGCCGATCGAGACACCCGGCTGGTCGGGCAGGGACGCCCCCCAGCGCACGAAATGGGTGCCTTGCTCGACCAGCCGCTGCAGGCGCTCGCGCGACTCGTGGTAGTCGCCGTAGCCGAGCAGGATGATGCCGTCGGCCTTGTTGCTGTCCTCGTAATCGGCCTGCCAGTCGGTGGACAGCTGCTGGAAGGAGACCAGCAGGTCGTAGCCGCGCAGCGCGCAGGCGCGCGTGATCGAGCCCAGCATGGCGTGGAAGAACGGGTTGATCAGCGAGTCGTCGTTGGTCGGGTCCTCGAAGAACAGCAGGGCCAGCGTGCCGGCATTGCGCAGGCGCAGGCTGGAGGCGTTCTTGTCGACCTTGTAGTTCAGCTCCCGGGCGATGGCCAGGATCCGCTGCCGGGTCTCGGCATTGACCATCGGGCTGCCGCGCAGCGCCCGCGACACCGTCGGCTGGGAGACGCCGGCCAGGTGGGCGATATCGAGGGAGGTGGCTTTACCGCGGATGGTCATTGCTGCAGGCGTGGGAACAGTGAAGGGACATCATGCCATGCGCCGCCAGGGGCGGGCCGGGCGGAGGGAGGGCCCCCGCGCCAGCGGGCGGTGGGCTGCGGGCCCAACCGCCGTCACCCTTGCGGCATATGGCTCGAGCAGGTTTCCGGTCGCTTCCGGCCGGAATTCCGACAGGGCCGGGGACGATGGCAATGATAAGATGGGCCGTTCTGGATTCCCCCAATTTCACCTGGGGCGGCCCCGCGTCTCTGCAGCCTGTCCGGGGCTGTGATATGACTGCGGCCTGCCCTCGGACAACGGAAGAGCAACCCTATGGCGCGCGGCATCAATAAAGTCATCCTGGTCGGCAACCTCGGCAACGACCCGGACGTGAAGTACACCCAGGGCGGTATGGCGATCACCCGCATCAGCCTGGCCACCACCAGCGTCCGCAAGGACAAGGATGGCAACCAGCAGGAGCGCACCGAATGGCACCGCGTGGTGTTCTTCGGCAAGCTCGGCGAAATCGCCGGCGAATACCTGCGCAAGGGCAGCTCGGTCTACGTCGAAGGCAGCCTGCGTTACGACAAATACACCGGCCAGGACGGCGTGGAGAAGTACTCCACCGACATCATCGCCGATGAGATGCAGATGCTCGGCGGCCGTGAAGGTGGCGGTGGCGGTGCTGGCGGTGCTGGCGGCGAACGTCCGCAGCGCGCGCAGGCCCCGCGCCAGGAGTACGGTGGTGGTGGTGGTGGCGGTGGTCAGCGCGGCGGCGGTGGTGGTGGCTACGGCCAGCAGCGCCCGCAGCAGCAGGCACCGCAGCAGTCGGCGCCGCCGATGGACGACTTCGCTGATGACGACATTCCGTTCTGATTCCTGATTTTTACGGATGCAGATGAAACCCCGGTAAGCCCCTGTGCTTGCTGGGGTTTTTTTGTTTGCGCGGGATTTTTGCGTCCTGCTAAGGCGTCGGACGCTATCTGGATACCATTGCGGTGGCGGCGGACGGCATGGTCATCGGCGCAGCACTGATCGCGGGGGAGCAGTTCGAAGAACGCGCGGCACATCACGGGCGCATCGACGCCCGCGGACTTGCCCCGGTTTCTCTTTTCGTTGGGTATCCAACGCAGCTGGGGCTTGGAGTCCTTCGAGACGACCAAGGTGATCGTTGGGTTTACCCCTGCCAGCTAGCTGGCAGGTGCATGCGAGGCGGAGTGCCTTTGCCTGGGATACACACCCATCCGGCTTATAGCATGGCCATGCGCGTACGCATCAGTTGCGCCTGCCTGCGGGAAATCTCGATGGTCTTTCCCGATTCAAGCGTCGCGTCCAAGCCGCCATTGGCACCGTTGCCGATGTTGACGATGGCGTCGAGGCGCACGATCTCAGCGCGGTTCACCCGCAGGAAGTGGCCAGGATCCAGCCGCTGCTCCAGCCGCGCGATGGTGCCCACAATGAGAGCCGCGCCATGCCGGCAATGCACGCCGACGTAATTCCCCACGCTTTCGAAGCGCTCGATCTCGCGCAGCCGCACGACTCTGCCTACGTCGTTGAACTTGAGGATGATGGCGAAATCAAGCGGCAGGCAATCGGTGCGTTGATGAACTTTGCTGCCGCCGAGCCGGGTGACGGCGCGCGCCAAGCCTTCGGGCGATATCGGCTTGAGGAGGTAGTCGACCGCGTTGATCTCGAAGGCTTCGGTGGCAAAAGCGCTGTGCGCGGTGCAGAAGACTACGCGGAGCTGATCGGGCAGGCGCCGCGCCAGACCCATGCCGGATTCGCCAGGCATGTCCATATCAAGGAACACCACGTCGGTACGCAGGCTGGCGAGCAGCGTATTGGCTTCTGCCGCGTCCTTGGCTTCACCGACGATCTCCACCGTGGGATGTGCCTGGAGCAGGCGACGCAGTTCGGCACGCGCGATGCGCTCGTCATCCACCACGAGGGCCTTGATCATGCTGGCAGCTCCATGCGTAGGCGGAATAGATCCGATTCCCTCTGGTGCGCCAATCGAGCCAGCCCATTGCTGCTCAGCAAAAGCCGCTCTCGTAGATTTTTCAGGCCGATGCCTGTGCTCTGTACGCTGCTGGGTTGGTCGTAGCTGTTGGTGATCTCAAGCAGCCAGTGGCGGCCGGAACGCCTCGCTTCCACACGTACCCACCCGGGCGCTGCATTCGGAGCGATGCCATGTTTGACTGCATTCTCCACCGCTGTAAGCACCGTGAGTGTGGGCAGCAGGAAAGCTTCGCAGTCTGCCGCGATGTGAAAGCTGTAGGACAGCCTCGGTTCCAGGCGGACCAGTTCGATTTCCAGGTAGTCGCGTGCCATTCGGCACTCATCACGGAGCGACTGGTGGGTGTCTTCGTGCATTCCAAGCTGCACCCGCAGCAGGTCGGACAGGCGCGTGATCAATTGTGACGCACGGTCGATGTCTTCGTACATCAGGCCCCGGATGGAGTTGAACGCGTTGAACAGGAAATGTGGACCCATCTGGCGGGTAAGCTGCCAAAGGCGGGCGTGGTTCACTTTGCGCTGCAGCTCGCGGCGCGCGGCGATCGCTTTCCAGCCCAAGTAGACGGCCGCCCATAGCACGTAGGCCATCAGCGCGTTGATCACCTGCATGGCGAACAGCTGCCAGCCGGACAAGGTGATGCCGAACTCCGAAGTGCCGGTATGGAAACGGATTTCCTGGATAGGCCCGCGCGCGCCAGAGAGCATGGTGACAAGATCGGTGAAACATACCGACAGCGCCGCGCATGCCATCAGGGCCACCATCAGTCCGACCCAAGTCAGCAAGGTCGCTCGATTGCGCACGAACCCGACCTGCAGCAGCGGGCGGACCAGCACGTGGGTTAGCAGCAGCAGCACGACGGCATCGCTGGCGGCGCCCAGCAGCGCGAAGCTGCGCTGGGCTCCGCCGAACTGTGCCGCCGACTGCAGCACCTGCACGGTGATAAACACCGAACCCACCGAGTTGATGGTCTGCAGCACCCAGTACGGCTGGGAGGCGTGTCGGATCGAATGCCACCAACGGCCCAGGAAGGTGCCGGCTCGAAGCGTGGGGGACTGCCCGCCAGCGGTCAGTCTCCCACTGGAAAGGCGCTCCTGTCTCTGGACCCCGATCGAAAGCTCATCCATGTCGAGAATCTCCTTTTTGTAGGTGGATTGTGCACCCGGAGCCGATTTCTGGCCACTCTTCATGTCGTGTTCAGACCGCTCATCCTGTTTTTTCACCAGTCGAGCAAGGGTGCGTGCCCGCCAGCACGCCTCGTAGGTAGTGTTGGCGTCGCCAGCCCACAGGAAGAACGCACATGGATACCTCCCTTCCGGCCTCGCAGGCCCTGCTCTCGATCTTCACCGAGCCACGCCGTGTGTTCGACGCGATACCTCAGCGCAACATGGCGTTGCTGCCCGTGGGGCTTGCCGTGCTGGGGAACGTCGCGCTCTGGGTCTGGTACTACCAGATGGTCGACTTCGCCTGGCTGCAGGAGCGTCTAATCGCCCAGAACGTGGCGCTCGTGGATGATGCCTCGCGGCAGGCGGCGCAGTCCGTACTGAGCAGAAGCAGCCTGCTTGCGCTCTCGGTGGCTGGCGCGTTGGTCGCCGTTCCTGCGCTACTGGCCGCCATGGCGGCTTACTTCCTGATTGCGGGCAAGGTGCTGGGTCAGGGGCGCAGCTACCGTCAGTGGTTCGGGTTCGTTGCATGGGGTACCGCGCCGACGCTGCTGCTGATCCCCGTGATGGCCTTGCAGATCGCACTTGCGCGCAGCAACCAACTGGCACCAGAGGCGCTGAATCCACTTTCGCTGAATCAATTGCTCGTGCACGCCACTGAAACGTCACCCTGGCACGGCCTGCTGAACAGTCTGAATCTGACCACAGTGTGGAGCGTTGGCCTGCTGGCGATCGGACTGCGCCACTGGACCGGTCGCTCTTGGCCAACCGCCGTCGCAGCAGCATTGCTGCCCTTCGCGGCGACCTACGCGTGCTGGGCGGTAAAGATCGCGGCGGTGGGGGCTTGACATGAAGATTCGTGCTTGGGGCGCGCTGGCGGTGGCTGCGGTGGTATCGGTTCCCGTACTGGCGCATTGGCGAGGCGGCGTGCAGGGTAAGCCGGTGTTTACCGAGCAGGCCCAGACGCGCGAGATCCAGGCGTCCATCCTGACGTCGGGTACGATGGTCTACGAACACCAGGCCCTGCTGTCGCCGGAAATCATCGGTCGTGTGCAGCGTGTACTAGTGCGCGAAGGCGACCGGGTTGAAAAAGGCCAGATACTGCTGCAGCTCGACGATGAGACTCTGCGTGCGGAGGTCCAGCAGCAGCAGGCGGTGGTTGCCCAGCAGCGCACCGCAGTGGAGCGCCAGCAGGTGGAACTGGCGGCCGCGCGGCGCCAGGCCCGACGCATGGACCAACTGTTCGACGCTCGGTTGATCGATGCCCGGATGCACGAACAGGAAAACCAAGCGGCCCAGGTCGCGGGCATCACGTTGCAGTCGGCACGGGAACAACTGCGGCAGTCAATGGCCCAGCTGGAGCAGGTGCAGCAGCGGCAGGCAAAGGCCACGGTACGTGCGCCCATGTCCGGCGTGGTCGTCGCGCTGGCAATCAAGGAAGGTGAAACCGCCGTGCCGAGTGCCTCGGGCATCGCAGGTTCGAGCCTGCTGACGATTGCCGACCCGGCCACGCTGATCACCGAGGTCAACGTAGATGAAGCAGACATTCCGCGTGTGCAAGTTGGTCAGCAGGCTGCGGTGTTCGCCGCCGGCGATCCGGACGCCGCAGTGCGCGCCGAGGTCGTCCACATCGCGCTGACCCCCCGGGTCCCCACGCCCGGGGTACCCGTCACCGGACGCAACTACACGGTGCGCCTGCGTTTTGAGGCGGACTCAAGACTGACGCTGCGTCCGGGTATGTCCTGTCGTGCCGAGATATATACGGTGACCGCTGCCGATGCCTTGGCCGTACCGCTGCAGGCGGTGCTGAGCAGCAACTCGGAGACGGCTGATCCAGGATCGCGCGAAGCGGGACAGTCCTATGTCTACGTTTCGGAAGGCAACCTAGCGCTGCGCCGGGTGGTGACCACCGGACTATCCGATGATCGTTACCAGCAGATCCGGAGCGGGCTTGCCGTTGGTGACCGTGTAATTGTGGGGCCTTACCGTGAACTCCGCCATCTGCGCAACGGGGATCCGCTGCGCGTGCCCGAGGAACCTCGGCAATGACCCATTCTTCCGCACCGCTGCTGGAACTGAACGGCATCCGTAAGGAGTACCAGATGGGCGGAGAAACCATCGTCGCGTTGGACGAAGTTCACCTGCAGGTGGCGCGTGGCGAATCTGTGGCGTTCATTGGTGCCTCCGGTGCCGGCAAGTCGACGCTGCTGAACATACTAGGGTGCTTGGACCGGCCCACGGCGGGAACCTACCACCTGAACGGCCAGGACGTGGCAAGCCTGGACGAGAACGGATTGGCACGCTTGCGCAACCGCGAGATCGGTTTCATCTTCCAGAATTTTCAGCTGCTGCCGCGTGCCAGCGCACTAGACAACGTCGCACACCCGCTGCTGTACCGAGCGATGAAGCCGGCCCAGCGCCGCGAACGGGCCCGCCACGCTCTGCAGCGGGTAGGGCTCGCTGATCGCGCTTCGCATCTACCCAGCCAATTGTCCGGTGGCCAGCGCCAGCGTGTGGCAATTGCGCGCGCGCTTTGTGGAGAGCCCTCGATCTTGCTGGCCGACGAGCCGACCGGAAACCTTGATTCGCGCACCGGAGAAGCCATTTTGGCACTGTTCCACGAGCTGCTGCTGGACGGACACACGCTGCTGGTGGTGACTCATGAGTCTGCCGTCGCCGAACGCTGCGGACGCGTCTTGAGCGTTGCCGACGGGCGCTTGGCACAGCAACCGCCCGCACAGAGGCCCGCGCATGCGCATGCTGCTTGATGTCTGTGGCACTGCTCTGGGCAGTATCCGGGCGCACGGTTTCCGCAGCCTGTTGACCATCTTGGGCATCGTCATCGGCGTCGCTGCTGTGATCGCCGTGGTAGCGGTGATGTCCGGGCTTTCGCAGTCCATCACCCAGCGCTTTTCCGGACTGGGCGGCGACAGCCTCACCGTGCAGTCGCATACACCACTGTCACTGTCCATGCAGGGCCGCCGCAACCGACTGACGCTGAGGGATTACGAGTTCATCGTCGAGCATATCGAAGAGATTCAGGAGGTCTCACCTCTGTTCATGGCCTTCGGCGACTTCGGAAGTGAAGTCGCCATCCGTGGCAAGACCGGCTTCACGCGTGTGCTTGCCACGACCGAGGGCTATCAGGATTCGCGACAGGTATTTCCACGTTTGGGACGTTTCATCAGCAGCCATGACGACCGATCGCGCCGCCGGGTCTGCGTGATCGGTGAAAAAGTGCGCCAGTCGCTGGATATCCAAGGAAACCCGGTAGGTCAGTTCCTTTCCATTGCGGGCGAGCCCTTCCTGATCATCGGCGTGATGGAGCCGAGGGGCGAGATATTCGGTTTCAGCCAGGACGACTATGTCGTGATTCCTTTCAACACCGGACTGGCTGTCAGTGACGGCAGCCAACCGGATGTCAGCATCACCCTGAAGGTGGCATCGCTGGACGCAGTGGATCAGGCGGCACAGCGAATCACCGGTTTGCTCCGCCAGTTGCACCGGCTTAAGCCGGGCCAGCCGAATGATTTCAAGGTGCAGACAGCCGCTGAACTTAACGCGTCCTTCGCGGAGATTGTACGCATGACCGGCGTGGTACTGGCGGCGATGGTGAGTGTGTCGCTGCTGGTGGGAGGCATCGGGATCATGAACATCATGCTGGTTTCGGTAACCGAGCGTACCCGTGAGATCGGTGTGGCAAAGGCACTGGGTGCTCCCTCTCGGCGGATCCTGCAGCAGTTTCTCATTGAGGCGACCTTGCTGGCTTTGGGGGGCGGAGTGCTTGGTGTCGCGCTGGGATACGCGATCGGCTTGCTGGTGAGTACGTTGCTGCCCGGAGTTGGATCGGCAGTGGTGCCGTGGTGGGCGGTGGCGCTCAGCGTGACGTTCTCCACCGCCGTAGGACTCTTGTTTGGGCTGTTACCAGCGGCGAAGGCTGCACGGCTAGATCCCATTACGGCATTGAGATACGAGTGACCCGGCACGCGCAGAAGGTGCCCGGCGATTCGGCAGGAAACGGCATGGATATGCCGTCAGGAGCAGCAGACGCAGGGATGCGGCCACTACCATCAACCCAAGGAGCAATACTATGAACATCCGTCAGATTCCTTCGCTCGACATGGACGTGGGTATGCCCAGCTCGCGCACGCAGAACAGCCTGTTGGAGCCAGTAACGCTGGCGATCCTAATTGCAATCGCTGTGCTCGATACCGCCACTGCCATCTGAGGCCCATCACATGCATATCAACAAGATTCCGAGCCTGGAAATGGACGTCGCAATCGTGGGTTCGGAAACCCAGGATTCCACCGTTGGCGGCGTGTGTGTGATCGTCGGCGTGGTGGCCGGCGTGATGATCAACCAGCAGTCCCACGAAGTACTCGCCTGACCCCTCACGGCCGGGCCATCGTGGCCCGGCTGATCTCAAGGAGCGACAAATGGACATGCCTTCTTTCTCCGCAGTACCCCGCTTGAGCATGGATGTCGGCATCGTCGGCACCGAGGTCCAAGACTCGACCGCCGGTGGCGTCTGCGTGGCAGTAGGGATCATCGCGGGCGTCTTCATAAACACCAATACCGAGGTCGCAGCAAGCATCGAGTGACGTTCGGGCGGGGCAGCACGGGCTGCCTCGCCACCCTGTCTGGCCTACGGTCAGACCCAGGACTACGCTGAAAAGGATGATCGAGTGGAAAACAGCAAATTCTTCCTGTCGGAATATGCCGACAACCCCACCGAGCAGGCGCGTTTCTTTGGCTCGGCCCGAAGCGCCAACGATCGTCATCGTGAGCTCGGCGAAATTGCGCTACTGAAGTCCTCCATTGCCGCACTTGAGCAGCCGACTTTTGAGCAGATGCTGCCTCACTTCCAGCGATTTCTTGCTTCCGATGCCATCGCCGGCTTCTTCCGAAACGAAGTGCAGAGCTCGCTGGAGAGTGACATCCACCAGGCGCAAGGGCAGAGCATCGATAACGAGGCCATGACCGGTCTGCAGTTCATCGACACCGACAGCTTCGCCGTTGCCACGGTGGTCGCCGACCCCACTTCTGTGGCGTTCAAGAAGTTCAATAACCGCCTCAAACCCAGCTCGATCATGATGACGCCGAAGGACCTCCTGGTGCGGTTCATCCGGGCTGGCGGTGCAGTGGTGACGGTTTTTTCGTGCGATGCCATCACCGACGAGGCGCCAGCCACTGCTTCCATGCATTGTAACAACTCGCGTACGTTCCACGTGCAGGACGGTGACGAACTGATCCTGCGCGCCGGCCGCGATTCGTTCACGTTCGAAAGCTCCGATTCGGTGGTCTGCTTTGCCCAGGCCTATGCCAAGCATTCACCTGCGTCGGTGATGCCGGAGTTCGATTCGAAAACGCTGGGATTGATCGGCCTGTCGGCAACCAATGACAAGTCCTCGCGGATCCAGATGATGGCGACAATCCTGCGGCTTTTTGGCCATGCCGAAGCCTTCGAATCCTGCCTGCCGTTCCTTCGGCACGACGATTACTTCGTCCGCTGGTATGTAATGCGTGAACTGCTAGCGATCGACGCCGAGCGCGCGTGGCCGCTGGTGGAAAGAATGGCTGTGGACGATTCCCATCCGGACGTTCGTTCCACTGCCAGGCGCACCCTTGATCTCTTCCATTCCGCCATCGCTGCCTGATCAGGAGTATTGTCATGCCTATCGTGATCGATTCCCGACAAAACATCAGCCTTCAGCTTGAAGAGCTGATCGAACGCCTCGACGTCGACCTGGACACGCGTTGCCACGACAGCATATCCGCCGCGGCGGCCGGCCTGCAGGGGTTGGCCAATAACCGGACCTTCCTAGCGGACCGGGTGGCGGCTGAACTCAAGGACCTGGCGACCATGCAGCGTGGCAACACCTACACGCCGCAGGTGGTGATGCTGCACCTTGATCCCCGCAAGAATTACTTCCTGCGCGCCAATATCTGGCCAAGCGCGGAGGACGCTGTCATGCAGGCCAGCGGGCCGGATCCGTTCTTCTATCACAAGCCGCATGACCACAATTTCAACTTTCTCACGGTGGGCTATCACGGCCCGGGCTACTGGAGCGATTACTACGAGTACGATTACGACCAGGTGGCCGGCTATCCAGGCGAGGACATGGGGCTGCGCTTCATCGAACGCTCGGCACTGAGTGCGGGAAAGACGATGCTCTACCGCGCCTTCGTGGATGTGCACGATCAGTTACCGGCCGAGGAGCTTTCGATTTCCCTGAACATCATGGAGAACACGCTGCGTCCAGTGGTGACAGACCAGTACGCTGCCGATACGGTCAGCGGAGTGATCAAGAAGATGGTCAACCGAAACAACATGGTATGCGTGTTGTCGGTGGCCGCTGCCATCGGCGACGAGAACACCGTGGAGATCGTCGACCATATCTCCCGCAGACACGTGAATCCGCGGATCCGTTTTGCTGCGCTGAAGAGCATGGGTTCGCGCGTGCACAACCCAGACCAGCGCATCGAGCTGCTTAGCCATGGCCTGGATGATGCGTCGCTCCTAGTGCGTGAATCGGCTAAGGCTGAGATCCGCAAGGTGATGGCGCCACGAGCGGAGACGGAACATGCCCGCGCTTGAGGTCGAGGCGGTCCACAAGCGCTATGCGGGCTTCGCATTGCAGCCGACATCGTTCAAGGTCGACCCCGGTGAGGTTTTCGCGGTGCTGGGGCTCAACGGCGCAGGCAAGTCAACGCTGCTGCGCACCATCGCCGGTACGGTGCTGCCCGATGGTGGTCATATCCGCGTCAATGGTACGCAGCGGCGCCCCGGCGTTCCGGATCCGTCGTTGAGTGTGGTGCTCGATGGCGGGCGCAGCCTCTACTGGAAGATGTCAGTTCGCGAGAACATCGACTACTTCGGTGCACTCAAAGGCGCGCTTCGGAGATCGCGGCGCGCACGCCGCGACGAGGTGCTTGAGCGGGCAGGGCTGACGGAAAAGGGCGACAGTCTGGTTGGCACGTTGTCACGCGGCATGCAGCAACGGTTGGTACTTGCGATCGCGGTAATGTGCGATCCGAGGGTACTGCTGCTGGACGAACCTACCCTTGGTGTGGATCTGGTACACGAAAAGGTAATCCTGCAGAGTATCGAAATGCTGCGTGACCGTGGCTGCGCCATCGTGCTGACATCCCACCAGCTGGAATTCGTGCAGCGCCTAGCCAGTCGGGCACTTCTGATCGACAACGGCAGGCCAGGTTCACCGCAAAGCATCGATTCCATACGGGCCGAGCTAGGACGTAAGATCCTAGAGGTGGTGTTGGAGGAAGTACCGGCAGACTCGGTAGTCGAGCGGCTTCACGCGCTGGGGGCGTCGGTGCACGCATTCAGCGTACGAGCCGATGCCACGGTGACATCGCTTTACAGCGTCCTGGAAACGCTGCAGCCAGCACCGATCGTGTCCTGCAACTTCGGTCACGCAAGTCTGCGTGAAGTGATGGAAAGCCTGAGCTCGAGGAGAGTGGCATGATCTACCTGCTGCAGATGGAACTAGGTCGCTCATTGCTGCAGATGCGTCGCTACCCGCTGGAGACGGTTCTCTCCTTCCTGATCCTTACCGGCATGTTTTTTGGCATCGCGTATGGTTCCACAGCCGCGTTCGGCAGTACTGTACCTGCCACCTACGCGGCCGGGATCACCATGCTGTCCTTCATCGGCTGGATGTTGTGCATGGGATTGTTGTCCGGGCCAGCGTCCGAACTGGAGGCGGAAGCCCAGAGTGGTACGGTGGAGCAGCTGTTCACCGGTGGCCATGCACTGACCCGTATCCTAATGGTACGCATGCTGGCAAGCGTGATGGTGACCGGCGCGATCGTCGCGGTAATTGCGCTGGTGGCGGGCAGGGTGGCACACCTCACGCTTGCGCCGGCCGCCTTCGCTTCGCTGGGCCTTGCGGTGATCACGGCGGCTGGGGGCGGCTTCGCGATGGCGGGTTGTGCGCTGGTATTCAAGAAGACCCGATCCATCGCGTTGCTGCTTACCTTCGGTCTCATGCCGGTGATGATGGCCGACAGTGCCGCACAATGGATCGACCGGCTGCCCGCAGCGTTGCTTCTGCCTTTCGTCGGGTCGATGGGGCTGGCCAAGGGGGCGATCCTAGATCCGGCCGGCTGGAGCTGGTCGGCTTTCGCATTGGCATCGCTGGCATCGTGCGGCTATTTTGGTGCGGGACTGCTGTTCTTTTCACGGATGCGACGCGTTGCCATGCGTCGTGGCACGATTGGCCACTATTAAAGGGAGTGACGGCATGCGACTGACCGACCAGGAACTCAAGCACGTTCTCAATGTCGACTGGGGAATGCGGTTCTGGCGCTGGTTCCGTTGGGTGCTGCTGGTCATCCTGGCAGTAGCCGCGACCGGTGGTCATACCGGCCTGATGAAGCAGGCACCGAATGCGTGGCTGATCGCCGGCGCGGTCTATCTGCTGGTCGCCTGGCCGGGGCTCTGCCGCGCGTATGTCTATCGGTCGCTGCGGCGCATGATCGAGGCTGACCCGGAGGCGCGGGAGCAGCTGCGCCAGGCGATGCACCGCCGGCGATGAGCGGATGCCTGCCGCGCGGCGGCGCTGACTTCCCGCAGCCCGGTGAACGCGATTGCGTGGCAGGCCGCCCTCCCATCGCACGCACGCGGCGACAGGCAGTACGCGCGTTGTGCCCCGCAACATGCGTTTTCGTGCACCGCGTCTTGCAAAAAAACGATCTCCTCCTCTATGGTGCAATCGATTGCATTGCAGCGGATCGTCAGCGTTTGATACCGGTTGGGAGGCCGGAAGACGGATGTCCATCCATTCGATCAGACCGGCGCCGGCATCGGGGCCGGGGCTCACGCGGCGTGATGCACTGCGCCTGGCGGCCGCCGCGAGCCTTGGGCTGGGTGCTGCGGGCGTGCTGCCGGCGTTTGCCGCCGCCGCGCCGCTCAAGGGCAACCTGAAGCACGCCGTCGCCCGCTGGACCTTTCCGCAGCAGTCGGTCGCCCAGCTGTGCAGGACGGTGCAGGACATCGGGTTCGCCGCCATTGATCTGGTCGGCCCGGAGGACTGGCCCACGCTGAAGGCCCATGGGGTGGACAGTTCGATGTGCAACGGCGCGGAGCTGGGCCTGACCAAGGGCTTTGCCGGCCGCGAGTTCCACGATCAACTGGTGGAGCGCTACACGCGGCACATTGATCTGGTGGCCGATGCCGGCTACCGCAACCTCATCTGCTTCTCCGGCAATCGCAACGGCATGGACCCCGAGGAAGGCATGGCCCATGCCGAGGCGGGGCTCAAACGCATCCTCCGGCATGCCGAGAAACGCAACGTCGTGCTGGTGATGGAGCTGCTGAACTCCAGGGTCGATCATCCCGACTACCTCTGCGACACCTCCGCCTGGGGCGTCGAGCTGTGCCAACGGATCGGCTCGGATCATTTCGGCCTGCTCTACGACATCTACCACATGCAGATCATGGAGGGCGACATCATCGCCACCATCGGCAGGCATCACGCCTGCTTCAAGCATTACCACACCGCGGGCGTGCCTGGCCGGCACGAGATCGGAGACCAGCAGGAACTCCACTATCCCGCCATCTGTCGCGCGATCCGCGACACCGGTTTCGACGGGTATCTGGCGCAGGAATTCATGCCTGCGGCGCCAGATCCCGTCGGCTCGCTGCGCGAGGCGATCCGCCTCTGCGACGTCTGAAACGATATCCACCTAGGTGAAACAGACCCATGGCAGACAATCATTACGACGCCATCGTCGTTGGCTCGGGAATCAGTGGCGGTTGGGCGGCAAAGGAGCTGACCGAGAAGGGCCTCAAAGTCCTGATGCTGGAACGGGGCCGCAACATCGAGCACGTGAAGGACTACGTCAACGCGATGAAGGAGCCGTGGGACTTCCCGCATCGTAACCGGCCAACCCAGGCGATGAAGGCCGCGTTCCCGGTACTGATGCGCGACTACGCGCTGGCCGAGAACCTGCAGGGGATGTGGGCCGACGAACAGGAATCGCCCTACATCGAGACCAAACGATTCGACTGGTTCCGCGGCTACCACGTCGGGGGGCGCTCGCTGATGTGGGGCCGGCAGAGCTATCGCTTCTCCGATCTGGATTTCGAAGCGAATCTCAAGGAGGGCATCGCGACCGACTGGCCGATCCGCTACGCCGACATCGCGCCGTGGTATGACCACGTGGAGAAATTTGCCGGGATCGCCGGCACACGCGAAGGGCTGGACGTGCTGCCGGACGGCGAGTTCCTGCCGCCGATCCCGTTGAACGTCGTCGAGAAGGACGTGGCCGCGCGGATCAAAAAGGCCTTCGGCGGCACCCGGCACATGATCCACTCGCGCACGGCGAACATCACCAAGCCGATGCCCGAGCAGGGCCGAGTCAACTGCCAGTACCGCAACAAATGCATCCTCGGCTGTCCCTTCGGGGCCTATTTCTCCACCCAGGCAGCGACGCTGCCGGCGGCGATGAAGACAGGCAACCTGACCTTGCGGCCGTTCTCCATCGTCAAGGAAGTGCTCTACGACAAGGACCGCAAGCGCGCGCGGGGCGTGGAAGTCATCGACGCCGAGACCGGCCAGACTTACCAGTACACGGCCAAGGTCATCTTCCTCAACGCCTCCTCCTTCAACTCGACCTGGCTGCTGATGAACTCGGCCACCGATGTATGGGAGGGCGGGCTGGGCTCTTCGTCCGGCGAACTGGGGCACAACGTGATGGACCATCATTTCGGTGCGGGCGCCTCCGGCCGGGTCGAAGGCTACGAGGACAAGTACTACTTCGGCCGACGTCCCTGCGGCTTCTATATTCCGCGTTTCCGCAACGTTGCCGAGGAAAAGCGCGGCTACCTGCGGGGATTCGGCTACCAGGGCGGCGCAAGCCGCACGGGGTGGTCGCGCGAAATCGCCGAACTGAACATCGGTGCCGACCTGAAGGAGGCGCTGACCGTACCCGGCGACTGGCGCATCGGCATGACCGGGTTCGGCGAGATGCTGCCGCACCACGACAACACGATCCGCCTCGACCGGGACCGCGAGGACAAATGGGGACTGCCGGTGCTGGCGATGGATGTAGCCATGCGCGCCAACGAGCTGGCCATGCGCAAGGACATGGCCGCCGATGCTGCCGAGATGCTGGAGGCCGCCGGCGTCAAGGACGTGGAGATGCACGACAACGACTATGCCCCGGGCAAGGGCATCCATGAAATGGGCACCGCGCGCATGGGGCGTGACCGCAGGAACTCCGTGCTGAACCAGCACAACCAGGTCTGGGATGCGCCCAACGTCTATGTCACCGACGGCGCCTGCATGACCTCCAGCGCGTGCGTGAATCCGTCGCTGACCTATATGGCGCTGACCGCGCGGGCCGCCGACCACGCTGTGCGCGAACTGAAAGCGGGGAATCTCTGATGGACCGCCGCGAACTGCTGAAGATGATCGTCGCCGCCACCGGTGCGGCCATGATCGGCCTGCCCGCGCTCGGTCAGGCACAGGCTCCTGCCGCAGGGCCGAAGACGCCCTTCTCCGACGCGGATGTCGGCACGCTGGACGAGATCGCCGAGACCATCCTGCCGCGTACGAAAACGCCGGGGGCGAAAGACGCAGGCGCCGGTGCGTTCATGGCGACGTTCGTCAGCGACTGCTACACCGCTCGGCAGCAGGCGTCGTTCCGCGCCGGCCTGGCCGATATCGACAAACGCGCGGGCGGTCGCTTCGCTTCACTTGCGCCGCAGGCCCGCACCGAGCTGCTGCGCGCGCTGGATGCTGAGGCCAGGAAGCACGCAGTCGAGGTCACCGAGACCGGCACCGCCGAAGCAGGCGAGCCGATGCCGCACTACTTCACGATGTTCAAGCAGCTGACCATCTTCGGTTTCTTCACCTCCAAGGTCGGCGCGACCGAGGTGCTGAAGTATGTCGCCGTGCCGGGCCGCTATGACGGCGACCTCGCCTATGTTCCCGGTACGCCCGCCTGGGGGACCAGCTGATGGATCACGCGATGAAGATCACGCCTCTATTGATCGCCGCCGGCGTGCTGGCCGCTGCACCGGCATTCGCGCAGGCCGGTGCCGATCCCGCGCGCGATCCAACGAAGACCGAGGTGTGGACGCCCGTGCCCGCGCGCGTGGCCACGCCGCCGGGCGGCGCGCCCTCCGACGCGGTCGTGCTGTTCGATGGCAGGGATGTCTCCGCCTGGGAGTCGGAGCAGGGGGGGCGCGTGCCTTGGAGCATCGCCGACGGTGCGTTGACTGTGGTTCCCGGCAGCAAGGGCATCCGCACCCGGCAGCGCTTTTGCGACATCCAGTTGCACGTTGAATGGCGCTCGCCCATCGCGACCAAGGGCTTCGACGGCCAGGATCGGGGGAACAGCGGCATCTTCCTGCAGGAACTGTATGAGCTGCAGGTGCTCGACAGTTACAACAATCCGACCTATGCCAATGGCCAGGCCGCCTCGCTCTACAAACAGGCCATGCCGCTGGTGAACGCCTCGCGTGCGCCGGGTGAGTGGCAGGCCTACGACATCATCTGGAAGGCACCGCGCTTCTCGCCGGGCGGCGGGCTCACCTCGCCCGCCCGCATCACCGTGCTGCACAACGGCGTGCTGGTGCAGGACGACACCGTGCTGGCAGGCAAGACCGAATACATCGGTGCGCCATCGTACGCGCCGCATGCGTGTGCGCCGATCTACCTGCAGGAGCACGATTCCAGGGTCAGCTACCGCAACATCTGGGTGCGCGAGCTGTAGCGCCGACACGAAACGGCTGCCGGCGCCGGCGCGGGCAGCCTAGTTCGCCAGGTAGCTGGCGATATCGTCGATCTCCTGGGGCGACAGCTGTGGAAACGGCGGCATCAACCCGCCGCCCTTGCTGATCTTCTCCTTGATCTGCGCCGGCTGCAGCCGCTTGGCGACGTCGGTGAGCGCGGGGAACGTCGGCGGTACACCGGCGCGCTCGGCGCCGTGGCAGGCCGTGCAGTGGGTTGCGTAGAGGGTCGCGCCGGCCGCGGGGTCGTCCTTGGACCACGCCTCAGGGGCAAGCAGCGCACTCGATGCCAGTACGGCGAGGATCGGGATCAGTCTGAAACGCGTATTCAAGCATTACTCCTTCGCTGGCTCGCGCGGCGCGCTGGCGGGCAGGTGTCCGCGCAGGTAGTCCGCGCCGGTCTTGATGGCCTTGGCCGGATCACGCGGCTGGTCGTGCTCGACGATGTACCACTGCACCCCGGCAGCGGCCGCAGCAGGCAGGATCGCGTTCCAGTCCAGCACGCCCTGGCCGACGGCAGCGAAACCGCCCTCGTCTTCGGCCTGGCCCTTGGGTGCATTGTCCTTGGCGTGCACCGCGAACACGTGGCCGCGGAACTTGCCCAGCATCACCACCGGGTCATGACCCGCACGCGCCACCCAGGCCAGGTCCAGCTCGGTCTGCAGGTCGGGGCCGGCAGCGGCGAACAGCAGTTCCAGGCCGGTTTTGCCGTCGAAGTCTACGAGCTCGAAGTCATGGTTGTGGTAGGCCAGCTGCATGCCCTTGGCCCGTGCCTGCGTCGCGATTCCGCCGAGTTCCCGGCCCAGTGCGGTCCAGCCTGCGGCATCGGTGGGTCGATCCTTTTCGTCCAGGTAGGGCACCACCAGCGTCGTGTTGCCGATCGACCGGTTGAAGGCCACCACGCCGTCCAGGTCCCTGCGCAGCTCGGCCAGTTGCACGTGGGACGAGATCGCCTTGATCGAATACCTGTCCAGCAGCTGCTTGAGTTCGGCGGCGCTGACGCCCTGCGTGCCCACCGTTTCCACCGCACCCACGCCCGCCTCATGGACGATCTTCAACTGCTGGTCGAGCGAGCCGGCGTTGCGCAGTGTGTACATCTGCACGGCGATGGGCTTCTGCGGGGTGACGATGTCGTGCGCGAAGGCGGGCAGGGCAGCGAGCAGCAGAGCGAGGATTGCAGTTCCGCGAACAGAGGTGTTCATCAAGAGAGTCTCCCGGGAGTCAGCCGATGGTGGTCCAGGCACGTGTCCTGGCCGATGCGATGACGCGGTCTACGATCCGCGCCGAGCGCAGTCCGTCTTCGAAGGTGGGCAGGCCCTGCGGCCGCTCGCCTTCGATGGCGCGATAGGTGTCGGCGACGAACGCCTCGAAGCAATGGCCGTAGCCCTGCGCGTGCCCGGCCGGCAATACGGACAGCCGGCGCTGTTCGGCACTACCGGCCCCCGGCCCACGCACGAAGGTCTCCTCGCGCTGGTCGGGCAGGCCGATCCACAGCCGCTCGGCGTCCTCCTGGTTGAATGCCACGCTGGACCTGGCGCCATCGATCTCGAACCAGAGGCGATTGTGGCGTCCGGCCGAGACCTGGCTGACCGTCAATGACGCCAGCGTACCCGCACCGGTCCTGAACATCGCTGCTGCTACGTCCTCGCTTGCGACCGCCTGCGTCGCGCCACCGCCCACCGCTGTGGTGAAGCTCTGCCCAGTGTCGGTGCTGCGCTCGGCGATCACCGTGGCGAACGCCGCGCTGACGTCGACGAAACGCTCGCGGCTGACCCATTCCACCAGGTCGCACCAATGCGAGCCGATGTCGGCGAACACGCGCGACGCGCCGCCCAGCGCCGGGTCCACGCGCCAGTTGTTGCTGGCGGGGTCCAGAAGCCAGTCCTGCAGGTAACTGCCGTGGATCAGGTGCAGCGGCCCCAGCTCGCCCTGCGCGATGCGTGCGCGTGCCTCGCGGACCACCGGGTGGTAGCGGTAGACGAAGGGGACCGTGGCGACCAGCCCGGTCGAAGCGGCCAATGCCGCCAGGGCCTCGGCGTCTTCCAGCGTCGTCGCCAGCGGCTTCTCGCAGATCACGTGTTTGCCGGCCTCGAGTGCGGCCTGCGCCATCGGGCGGTGCAGGTGATTGGGCGTACAGATGTGCACGACCTGTACCTGCGGATCGGTGACCACCTCTTCGATGTCACGATAGCCGCGCGGAACATTCCATGACCGCGCCACCTCTTCTGCGCGTTGCGGCGAAGAGGCGACCACGCCGCGGACATCCGCGCCGGCCAGCAGCGCCGCGCGGCGATGTACGGCGCCGATCATGCCCGTGCCCACAAGGGCGATTCCAAGCTTGCGCATCGGGTGGGTTCCTCAGTGCGTGGTGGGCGCGGCGGCAAGCACCGGCCGGTCGCGGAACAGCAGCAGGAAGGCGATCAGCACGACCAGCGCGACGCCGGCCGGGAACAGCCAGATCCGTTGCCAGTCCGGGCCTGCGGCAGTGGTGTAGTGCTCGACCACCGCGCCGGACAGGAACGTACCGATCAACATGCCCACGCCGTACGTGGCCAGGGTGATGAAGCCCTGCGCGCTGCTGCGCGCGGCGGGGCCGGCATGCGCATCGGTGTAGATCTGGCCGGTGACGAAGAAGAAGTCGTAGCAGATGCCGTGCAGCACGATGCCGATCACCAGCAGGGAGAAGCCGCCGCCCGCATCGCCAAAGGCGAACATGGCGTAGCGCACCACCCATGCGGCCATGCCGACCGCCAGCATCGTCTTGACCCCCAGCCGCACGAACAGGAACGGCATCGCCAGCATCAGCAGGACTTCGGAGACCTGTCCAAGCGATTGCAGGCCGGCCGCGCCGCGCACGCCCAGGTCGTTGAGGTACGGGTTGGTGAAGTTGTAGTAGAACGACAGCGGGATGCAGATGGCGATGGATGCCAGGAAGAACACCAGATACGCGCGCGACTTCAGCAGCCGCAGCGAATCCAGGCCCAGGATCTGCCCCAGCCCGGCGTCGCGCTGTTGCGCCAGCGGCGGCGTGTGCGGCAGCGTGAACGCATACAGGCCCAGCGCCAGCGATGCCATCGCCGCCATCTGGAACGTCAGCTCGAGCCGATGCGCCTGTTCCCAGCCCAGCCAGCCGATCAGCACGCCCGCCACGATCCAGCCGACGCTGCCGGCTACCCGCACCAGCGGGAAGTGTTTCTCAGGCGATTGCATGTGCCGCATCGCCACGCTGTTGGCCAGCGCCAGCGTCGGCATGAACAGCAGCATGTACCCCATGACATAGGCGGAGAAGGTGCTGAAGTCCGTCGCCGTGGACGCCAGCCACATCAGCGCGGCACCGGCGAGGTGCAGCACCGCGAGGATGCGCTGCGCCGCGAAGTAGCGATCCGCGATCAGGCCGACCAGGAAGGGCGCGACGATGGCACCGATCGATTGGCTGAGGAACGCCGTCGCCACCTGGCTCGCGCTGGCCTGCAACGGCCCCTGCACCAGGTACGTCCCCAGGGTGACGAACCATGCCCCCCAGATGAAGAACTGCAGAAACATCATCGCGCCCAAGCGCGACATGGTGTGCGTCATGGCTTGCCCTCCCAGGCAGTGATGGCTCAGATCCCCAGCATGCGTCGCAGGGATCCAGGATCGGTGCCGCTGTCGGCAAAGTCGTCGAAGGCGCGCTCGGTCACGTGGATGATGTGGTCGCGGATGAAGGCGGCGCCCTCCCGTGCGCCGTCTTCCGGGTGCTTCAGGCAGCACTCCCACTCCAGCACCGCCCAGCCGGGGAAGTCGTACTGCGCGAACTTCGAGAAGATCGCCTTGAAGTCGATCTGCCCATCACCGAGCGAGCGGAACCGCCCCGGACGATCAATCCAGTCCTGGTAGCCGCCATAGACGCCACTGCGCGCACTGGTGCGGTACTCCGCGTCCTTGACGTGGAAGATGCCGATACGGTCGTGATAGCGGTCGATGAAGCCCAGGTAGTCCATCTGCTGCAGCAGCAGGTGGCTGGGGTCGTACAGGATCTTGGCGCGGGGGTGGTGGTCCACCACGTCGAGGAAGCGCTCGAAGGTCGCGCCGTCATGCAGGTCCTCGCCCGGGTGGATCTCGAAGCACAGGTCCACGTCGCAGGCGTCGAAGGCATCCAGGATGGGGCGCCAGCGACGGCCGAGTTCGGCGAAGGCTTCTTCCACCAGCCCGGGCGGGCGTTGCGGCCACGGATAGAAATAGGGCCAGGCCAGCGCCCCGGAGAACGTGGCATGCGCTGTCAGTCCCAGGCGCTGGCTGGCCTTGGCGGCCAGCAGCAACTGCTCCACCGCCCAAACCTGGCGGGCGGCCGGATCGCCGCGTTTGTCGGGCGGCGCGAATCCGTCGAACAGGCTGTCGTAGGCGGGATGGACGGCGACCAGCTGCCCTTGCAGGTGGGTGGACAGCTCGGTGATCTGCACACCATGTTCGGCCAGCATGCCGGCGACGTCGTCGCAGTAGGCCTGGCTGCGGGCCGCCTCGGCCAGATCGAACAGGTGGGGCGCGCTGGTGGGGACTTGTACGCCAGAATAGCCCAGGCCTGCGGCCCACTTGGCCAGCGTGTCCAACCGATCAAATGGAGGTGTGTCGCCGATGAACTGCGCCAGGAACAGCGCTGGACCCTTGAGCGTCTTCAACGTGATTCACTCTCGATGCAATCGATTGCATTATCCTAGCAGGGGCTTTCGCAGGACGCGTTGTGCAGTGCACAGCGGACATAAACACTAACGCCATGGCAACCATCTACGACATCGCAAAACACGTCGGCGTCTCCGCCGGCACGGTGTCGCGGGCGCTGTCCCGGCCGGAAAAAGTCCTGCCGGCCACGCGTACCCGCATCGAGCAGGCGGCCGCCGCACTCGGCTATGTGCCCAACACGGTTGCCCGCACGCTCAAGACCCAGCGCAGCGGCAAGATCCTGGTCACCGTCCCGGACATCGCCAATCCGTTCTTCGCCCAGATCCTGCAGGGTGCGGAGGACGCCGCGCAGGCCGTTGGCTACGCCGTCCTGCTGGGGGATACCCAGCATCAACCCGACCGCGAGGAGCGCTACGCGCAGATGCTCCGGCGCAACGAGGCCGACGGTCTGATCGTGCTGGGGCATCGCCTTCCGCCGACGGCGCGCGCGATCGTCCAGCAGCTGGGCGCCGCTGCGCCGGTGGTCAATGGATGCGAGTTCGATCCTGCGCTCGGCATTCCCAGTGTCCACATCGACAACGCGGCTGCCGCGCGCGCCGTGATGGACCACCTGTATGGACTGGGGCACGAGCGCATCGCCGTGGTGGGCGGGCCGCCCGACAATCCCCTCCACCAGCAACGGCTCGAAGGGGTCCGGGCCGCCGGCAGGGCGCGCGGCCGCCTGCGCCACCTGAGCGTGGTGCCGGGCGACTTTTCCGTGGAATCCGGCCATGCGGCGGGCATGGCGCTGCTGGCCCGCGCGCCGATGCCGACCGCGGTGTTCTGCTTCAGCGACCAGATGGCGCTGGGCGTCCTGGCGGCCTGCCGGGATCTGGGCATCCGGGTGCCGGGTGATCTGTCCGTCGTCGGCTTCGACGACCTGGCATCGTCGCGGTATCTCACGCCGCCGTTGACGACCATCCGGCAACCGATGCGGGAGATCGGTGCCCGCGCGGTCAACCTGCTGCTCGCCATCATCGAACGTGTCGACGTGCCGCTTCAGCAGACGCTGGATTTCAGCTTGATGCTGCGCGGCTCGACGGCTGCGCCCGCACCACATCCACTACCATGGGCCACCCGTCAGGATGCGCCCGCATGTCCCTAGTGATCCCCGCGTTGCCCAAGCCGCCCACCGCCCGCATCGCGGCCTGGGTACTGATTCTGCTGGGGATGTGGCTGACCCTGAAGCTGGGCCTGGTGGTGACCTTGCTGTCGGGCCTGCTGGTGTTTCACCTGACCCATCTGCTGGCCTCCACCGTGGAGGGAAAGCTGCCGCCCGGGCGCGCACGCGCCTATTCGGTGATCGTGCTGTCGGCGCTGATCATCGGCGTGCTGACCCTCGCGGCAATCGGCATCGCCTCGTTTTTCCGCACTGAAACCGGTGGGCCGGATGCGCTGCTGATGCGGCTGATGGACATCCTCAATACCTCGCGCCACCAGGTGCCGGACCTGCTGCAGCCGTACCTCCCTGAAGACCTGCAGGCGCTGCGCACGGCGATGAACGACTGGGCCGCCACCCACCGCCAGCAGCTGGGCATCGCCGGCACCTCGGCCGTGCAGATCAGCGTGCGGATCCTGATCGGCATGGTGCTGGGCGCGATGATCGCGCTCTACGACGAGCTGCCCCTGCCGAAAATGGGGCCGCTGGCGCGCGAGCTGATCGGCCGCACCAGCCGCCTGGCCACGGCCTTCCGCCAGGTGGTGTTCGCGCAGGTGAAGATCTCCCTGCTCAATACGCTGTTCACCGCCATCTTCCTGCTCGGGGTGCTGCCGCTGTTCGGCGTCCACCTGCCGCTGTCCAAGACACTGGTGCTGATCACCTTCCTGGCCGGCCTGCTGCCGGTGGTGGGCAATATCATCTCCAACACCGTCATCACCATCGTGGCGCTGTCGGTGTCCTTCTACGTCGCCGTGGTCGCACTGCTGTATCTGGTGGTCATCCACAAGCTGGAGTATTTCCTCAACGCGCGCATCGTCGGTGGCGAAATCCAGGCGCGGGCGTGGGAGCTGCTGCTGGCGATGCTGGTGATGGAAGCCGCCTTCGGTCTGCCGGGCCTGGTCGCGGCGCCGGTGTTCTACGCCTACATCAAGCGCGAACTGCTGGACCAGCGCTGGATCTGAGCCAGCCGGCTGCCCGGCGAACGGATGTGAGGGCAGGGCTGCCCTAGAGCTTCAGGTTCAATGACACGTAGGCCGAGCGCCCCGGTGCCGGCGAGAACATCGGCTGGTCATCGCCGCCCCAGAAGAAGGTGTCGTACCACGCATAGGCGTAGTCGCGGCCGGTCAGGTTCTTGACCTGCACATCGACACTCAGCCGCTCGGACAGCTGGTACGACGCGCTGGCATCGAGCACCGCGAAGGCGCCGAATTTTCCCTGCGTGTTGCGCTCTTCAATGTAGTAATCGCCCTGCATCCGGCCCTGCAGCCCGAAGCTCCAGCGTTCGTCGGTGCGGTAGTCGAGCCCGAGGTTGCTGATGTAGCGCGGCGTGGCGATGACCTCGTTGCCGGCGAGGGCGGTGCCGTCGGTGGTGAACGCGCGGACCACCTTGGCCTGCTGGATCGCGTGCGAGGCCCACAGCGTCCAGTGCTCGCCCAGACGCGAGCTGAACTGCAGATCGACGCCTTCGCGACGGGTCTGGCCCAGGCCGACCGAGGTACCGGTGGCCGGCATGTTGGCGACTTCGTCGGTGGCATCCTGGCGCCACACCGCGAGGCGCGCGTCGGTGCCGACGGCCGGGGTGAACTTGATGCCCACTTCCTTGCCGGTATTGATCGAGGGCCGGAACGTGTCCTGGCCGGTGGTGAGGTACGCCGGTGCGGTGGAACCGGTCAGCACCTGGAACGTCCTGCCCCAGTTGGCATAGACGTTGAGCGCGGGGGTGATCGCATAGACCACGCTCAGCTTGGGTTGTTCGATGGTGCCGTAGCGCTGCAGCGGGGCGGTGATGCCACCGGGCAGGCGGGTGCTGCCGGAGAAGCGGTCGACGCGGTAGGCCGGCACGATCTTCAACGCAGGCGTGGGCTGGTACACGGCCTGCACGTACGCACCGACGTTGTCCAGGGTGTAGCGATCATCGTTCTGGATCCGCGCCGGGGTCGAGAAATCGGTGGGAACGGAATGGGCGTAGCGCAGGCGACGGTAGGTGTTGTCCTGATGCTCGGCGTTCAGCCCGCCTTCGACCGTCAGCGAAGGCGTGGCCGCCCAGGTCAGCGTGCTGAGCAGGCCGGTCTGTTTTTCATCCCACTGGCGGCGCTGGCGCGGCGCGTTGCCGGGCACGTAACTGGTGAACGTCACCTGCCGGTCGTCCTCGTAACGGTTGTAGTACAGCTTGTTGCTGACGTGCACCGTATCGCTGAGCTGCAGATCCAGATGGGTGCTGAGGTGGCGCATGTCGCGGTCGTCGGCGTCGTTGGCATTCTTGAGCGCCGATCCGCGGCGGTCGGTGGCCAACTCTTCAGCCGTCATGAAGCCGGGCTCGTCGGCCTCGTGGTGGTACACGCGCGCGATCAGGCCGAGGTTGAACAGGTCACCGTCGCCGCTGTAGAACCACTTGCCGCCCAGCGAGTACTTTTTCGAACGGTCATGATCGCGGTAGCCATCGGAGGCCTGTGACGCCAGGAAGTAGTTCTGGGCGACACCGTTCGCTTCGCGACCGATCGCGACCTGCGCTTCGCGGGTGTTGTAGCTGCCGTAGGTGAGTCGCGCATCGGTGTAGTTGCCACCCTGGCGGGTGCCGAGGTTGATGTTGCCGCCGATGTTGTGCAGGCCGTAGCGCGGGTCGTTGGTGCCGCGCACGACCTCGATGTAGTCGATGTCCAGCGGAAACACCATGTCGATGAAGCGCTGGTTGCCGCTGTTGACGTTGCTGGGAATGCCGTCGATCAGGATCTTGATGCCGTTGAGGTAGCCCTCGCCATTGAACGCGCGGAAGGTGGCCTTGCCGGACTCCGCGCCCTGGCGGGTTTCGGTCAGCTGCATGCCCGGCATCTGGCCGAGCAGTTCCCAGCTGTTGGAGACGTTCTTCTCATGCACCTGGTCGCCGCCCATCACATCCACCGAGGTCAGCACGCGGTTCGCGGCGAGGGGACGACGGGAGCCTTCCCGCACGTGCACGCTGCCCAGGGTGATTGCCGCATCGCTGGACTGCGCGCGCGCTTCGCCGACGCACGGGGTCGCCAGCACGGCGGACACCATTGCCTTGGTTCTCATCTAGTTGTGCCTTTCAGTAGCCGTGAGGACAGGGGTAGGGCGAGCGGACGGAGTCACTCGCTGAGCGGGCGACAACAAAAGCAATAATATAACATTGCATTAATGTTCGCTTCCCTTTGATCTCCGGCAGGCGCCGCATGCTTGATGGGCCCTTCGATCGGGTCTATAAGGCGCACGAAGGGCGCCGCCGACCGGGCCGCCCATGGCGATCGGTGGTGACCTCATGACCCAGCCCAAAGCCCGTACGACCCCGCGCGCTGCCGCAGCCAGCGAGCCGTCCGCCTCACAGCAGATCGATGCGCGCATCCAGTCGCTGGATGATTGGCGGGGCGAGACCCTGGCGCGCATCCGCAGCCTGATCCACGAGGTCGATCCGGCCGTGGTGGAAACCTGGAAGTGGCGAGGCGTGCCCGTGTGGGAGCACGACGGCATCCTGTGCACCGGCGAGACTTACAAAGCGGCCGTGAAGCTGACCTTCGCCAAGGGCGCGGCGTTGCCCGATCCGAAGGGGCTGTTCAATGCGAGCCTGGAGGGCAACACCCGCCGCGCCATCGATCTGCACGAGGGCGAAACGATCAACGCGACCGCATTCAAGGCACTGATCCACGCCGCGGTCGCGCGCAACCGGGCAGCGAAGCCCCCCGCCGCTGCAGCGCGTGCGAAGGCGAGCCCGCGCTCTGCCTGAATCATCACGACCTCCTGCACTGGAACACGCCGCGCGATTCGGCAACGATGAAGGGCTGGGCGAGGCGGCAGCGATGCGGCCGGCCCATTCCCCCCCAACGTTTCCAGGATGTGCCTGTGCTGAGTGTGATCGGCTGTTTGCTTGCGTTGTATCTGGTATGGCGGCTGATCTGGCCGTTGCGGTTGCCGCGTCCGGTCCGGCTCGCACTGGGCCTGCTGGTGGTGGCGCTGGCGCTGCACCACCGGATCGTGGCGCAGTTCGCCGGGACCATGGCCTCGCCCGAGATTCCCAAAGCGGTGATCGCGGTGCTTGCGACCGGGTTCACCACGCTGCTGATCAGTGCGGTGTTCGTGCTTGTGCTGGATGCGCTGCTGCTGATCGCGCGACTGGTGCGGGCGCGGCGCGTGTTGCCGATGCTGCGTGCGCCGTGGCTGCGCCCTGCGGCGGGAACACTGGCGTTGCTGCTATCGCCCTACGGTATCTGGCAGGGCATGGCGGTCCCCAAGCCGCGCCAGATCGAGGTGGCCATCGACGGACTACCGGCCGCGTTCGATGGCTATCGCGTGCTCCAGCTCACCGACATCCACGCCAGCCGCCTGCTCACCGGTGCGTGGGTCGAGAAGGTGGTGGCCGAGAGCAACGCCCTGCATCCGGACCTGGTGGTGATCACCGGTGATCTGATCGATGGCACTGTCAGCGCCCGCGCCAACGACTTCGCGCCCTTGGCCAGACTGCAGGCACCCGATGGCGTCATCGCGATCACCGGCAACCACGAGTACTACGCGCAGTACGCCGAGTGGATGCAGGCGTTCCGGGGGCAGGGCATGCAGGTGCTGGAAAACAGCCACACCCGGGTCCAGCGCCAGGGCGCCACGCTGACCATCGCCGGCGTCACCGATCCGGTGGCCGCGCGTTACGGCCTGCCCATGCCGGACCTCGCCACCGCGCTCGCCGGGGCAGACCCGCAGGCGCCGGTGATCCTGCTCGACCATCGCCCGGTGGAGGCGCGCGCCAATGCCGCGAAGGGCGTGGCGCTGCAGCTCTCCGGCCACACCCATGGCGGCCACATCGTCGGCATGGACCAGCTGGTCAAGCGCGCCAACGGCGGCTATGTGTCCGGCCGCTACGAGGTGGATGGCATGACGTTGTATGTCAGCAACGGTGCCGGACTGTGGCCGGGCTTCGCGGCACGTATCGGCGTGCCGTCGGAGATCACGCTGATTAAGCTGCGCCAGGGCACGGCCAGCCGCACCGCAACTGAACGCCCCGGCTTGGCAAGCCCGCAGGGAATTGCGACGCTTGCGCGCTGATAGGGCGGAAGAACGCGGATGAAAGCAATGCGCAACGTGCTGGGAACGATGATGGTGCTGGCCACCACCGGTGGCTGTGCGCTGCACGGCGATGCGCTGCGCAGTACACCCGCGACGGCAGTGCCGGCGGCAGGCGTGGTCCTGCCCGATACCGAGAGCTGGAGCGTGCATGATCCGGCCGGGCGCGACTATCCGATCTGGGTGGCGCTGCCGGCCAGCTACGCGCAGCACCCGGAGCGGCGCTACCCGGTGCTGTTCGTCACCGACGCGCTGTACAGTTTTCCGCTGGTGCGCAGCGTGCGCAACCTGGTGGGGCAGGGCGGTGCCAACCTGGAAGATTTCATCCTGGTCGGGCTGCCGCCGCAGCAGGGGCTGACCTCCAAGCAGAGCCGCTCGCGCGACTACACGCCCACCCAGCCGCAACGCAGTGCCGACGATGACTACAGCGACGACGTGGTCTACGGTGGTGCCGCGCACTACCGCGATTTCCTGGCCACGCACGTGTTGCCCGCGGTGGACGCGCGCTCCCGTACCGATCCGGCGCGGCGCAGTTTCGCCGGGCATTCCTACGGGGGGCTGTTCGGCACCTATGTGCTGCTCACGCGCCCGCAGATGTTCCAGACCTACATCCTGTCCAGCCCTTCGCTGTGGTTCGACGGGCACTATATCGACCGCCTTGAACAGGACTACGCGGAGCAGCACCGCGCACTGCCGGCACGGGTACTGCTGGCGATCGGCAGTGAAGAGACGCCCACGCCCGATGCCGTAGACGGCCCGCGCAACGACATGGTGCGCGATACGCAGGCATTCGCCGATCGCCTGCGCCAGCGCGGCTACCAGGGGCTGCAGGTAGACAATCGCGTGGTGCCGGGCGAAGACCACCTCACCGTGTACCCCAGCACGCTCACCCGCGCGCTGCTGCAGGTTTACCCGGGCACCGGACCGTACAACGGGGGCTGAGCATGCGGACCGTGCGCACCGTTTCCTGCAGCGATATCGCGTTGGCCAGTTCCGGTGCCAGCGCGTGTGCCACGGCCATGCGCAGCATCGCTGGGCTGACGTGGCGGCGGTGCACCCGGTTGATCGCCGCCATGTAGAGGCGGCCGAACGCGTTGAGCGTGCGCACCCGGGTGCCCAGCGCGATCACCACTGCGCCATCGTTCAGCACCTGCACGCGTACGCACGAGCGGAACTGCAGGTGGCGGTCGTCGGCGCCGAGCAGGACTTCGGCGCTGCGGTCGGCGGCGTCGGTGGCCTGGGCATGCACCGGGAAGCGACCGGCGAAACGCTCGCCGGGCCCGTCGGACAGCAGCGAGGACACCGGGCAGCCCAGCGACGAGGTGCGCAGCCGCAAGGGGGTCACCAGTACGTTGCGCAGGGCCATCAGCCGGCCCACGCCCGGCGGTGGGTTGCGGACGAATCCCTCCAGCACCGCTTCCAGCAGCGCACGCGCCGAGTGCCCGCCGATGCTGTGGGCGGGCAGGGTGACATAGGTGTAATCCTGGTGGTCGAAGCCCTGCGGCAACGCCTGCTGCAGCAGTGAATCGGCCGGCGCTGCGGGTTGCGTGCCCAGCGTGCCGCATGGCGCGCACTGCCCGATGTAGCCATGGGTAGGGCGCAACCGCGCCAGGCCGCTGCGCACCCGGCCGACCAGGTTGCGGCTGCCGGCGCACCAGCGAGCCAGTACCGAAGCGGCTGGCGCGCGCAGCGACAGCGTCACCCGCGGAAGCTGGTCCAGGTCGCTCTGGTCAAGCAGGTGCTGCAACGCCGGCGGCAGGGTCTCGGTCAATGAGGGGATGTCGGCGGCGCCTGCATCGATGCGTGCACGTTGCGCATCGCTCAATGCGCCACTGCGCTCATCGGCATGGCAGGACAGCGCGAACAGCGCCGCGTGCCGGGGATGACGCGACACGAACTGGTGCCAGGTACCGCTGCCGAAGCGCACAGTGAACAGGCAGTCCGGCGGCACGTCGATGCAGCGCAGGGCGCGCACGAAGGCGGCCGGGTCCTGCTGCAGTTGTGCGTCGGACACGGTGGAAAAACGCAGCTGTGCGCCGCCGCTGCCGGCAATGGCGGTGAACATGCGCGGGCCGGCATGGCGATGGAACGGATGCCCGGTGCGGCCTACCGAGAACGAATACAGCGACGACGCGTCGCCGTGCGCCAAGTGCATGCCCCCCAGCCGCGCGGAGGGTTCGTCCAGTGCATCAACGAAGCACGGATGCTGCGCCTGGCGCAGGCCCGCGTCGCGCAGCAGCGCATCGCCGGCACCGATCCCGAGCTGGGCGATCAACGCCACCTCGACCGGGCTGCCATCGCCGCAGGAGGGCAGGCTGATGCTGGGAAACGAACGACTCACGTGCGCGATGTCCTGCATGCCGATCTCCTTGTCGTTGGGTCGCTCAGCTCACGCGGTGGGTTTGCGGCGGGCACGGGCACGGCTTTCACGCTGCAGCGGGCCGCCCACCGGACAGACCTCGGCGGCCCACGCGAACAGGGTATTGGCCAGCGTGTCGGGCACCTGCCGGAAGTACACGAACTGGCCGCGCTTCTCGCGCTCGATGAGCCCGGCGTCTTCCAGGATGCGCAGGTGGCTGGACAGCGCCGGCTTGCTGAAATCGAAGCGCTCGCCCAGCTCGCCCGCGCTCAACTCGCCGCCATTGAGGTAGGCCAGGATCTGCCGGCGTGCGGTGGAGGCGAGGGCTTCGAAGATGCGGTCCATGGGTGGTAATTAACTAATTCGTTAACTGATGGTGTTCCGTTGGCGGGCGCCTGTCAAGCGCCTGCGCGGTCGGGACGACGCCCCGGCACGGCGTGAAGGCCAGGACAGCGACCCTCCACGGCACGGTCACTGCCATCGGCCGACGCTGGCAGCCTGACCCCAACCCGGATCCGCCATGACCACGCTGACACTGCCCGAACTGGCCAAGAAGATGGCCAACATCGACTTCACCATGCTGCAGACCCATGCCGACAGCGGCGAGATCGCGGCGCGGCCGATGAGCAACAACGGTGATGTGGACTACGACGGCGACAGCTGGTTCTTCACCACCGAAGACACCGACATGGTCCGCGAGATCACGCACGACCCGAAGGTCGCGCTGAGCTTCACCGGCAGCAAGTCGCTGCTGGGCAAGCCGCCGCTGTTCGTGGCGGTGCAGGGCAGGGCGACCCTGATCCGCGACAAGGCGGTGATGCAGCAGCATTGGGTGAAAGATCTGGAGCGCTGGTTCGCGCAGGGGGTGGATAGCCCTGGGCTGGTTCTGATCCAGGTGGCTGCGGCGCGCATCCATTACTGGGATGGGGAAGACCAGGGCGAAATCCTGCGCTGAAGGAGGCACGCATGGCCGCGTCGCGTATACCGAAGATCGGGTGTGCCGGCTGGTCCATCCCCAGCCGCTACGCCACGCACTTCGGGCCCGGCGACAGCCTGTTGGCGCGCTATGCCACGCGCTTTGACGTGGTGGAGATCAACTCCTCGTTCTACCGGCCGCACCAACGCGCGACCTACGCGCGCTGGGCGGCCACCGTACCGGCCAACTTTCGCTTCTCGGTAAAGCTGCCGCGGACCATCTCGCACGATTCCGGACTGGTCGGCGTGGGTCCACTGTTGGACCGCTTCCTGGACGAGGTGGGTGGACTGGGGCGTACGTTGGGCGCCCTGCTGCTGCAGTTGCCGCCATCGCTGGCACTGGACATGCGCCGCGCCGGAAGCTTTTTCCGCGCGCTGCGTCGACGCACCCCGGTGCCTGTGGTCTGCGAGCCCCGCCATGCCAGTTGGTTCAGCACGCAGGCCGATGCGCTGCTGCAGCGCCACGCGATTTCCCGGGCCGCGGTGGATCCGGCGCGCGTTGCCGCCGCCGCGCTGCCGGGCGGCGCGCAGGGCGGGCACTACTGGCGCTGGCACGGTTCGCCGCGCATGTACTACAGCGACTACCCCGATGCCGCATTGGCCTCTCTGGCGGCAGAGGTCGTGCAGCAGCCCGGGCAGGCGCAGGCACCGTGGGTGATCTTCGACAACACCGCCCACGGCTTTGCGATCGCCAATGCCCTGCGCCTGAAGGAGATAACCACGCATGCCTGAAGGTCCTTCCATCGTCATCCTGCGCGAAGCGGCCGCCAAGTTCCGCGGCAAGACCGTGCGGCTGGCCACCGGCAACAGCTCGCTCGACCTCACCCGCATGGAAGGCCGCCGCGTGGTCGCGCTGCGCAGCTGGGGCAAGCACTTCCTGATCGAGTTCCGCGGCTTCAGCCTGCGCGTGCACATGCTGATGTTCGGCAGCTACCGCATCGATGAGCGCAAGCCGTCGCCACCGCGGGTGTCGCTGCAGTTCGACAACGGCGAGCTCAACATCTATGCCTCGTCGGCGAAGTACATCGAAGGTGCGCTGGCGGACACCTACGATTGGCGCGGCGATGTAATGGATCCGGCGTGGGATCCGACACTGGCGCGACGTAAACTCAAGCAGCAGCCGGAGACGTTGATCTGCGACGCGCTGCTGGACCAGGACATCTTTGCCGGCGTGGGCAACATCATCAAGAACGAGGTGCTGTTCCGCACGCGTGTGCATCCCGAATCCACGGTGGGCGCGCTGCCACCGCGCAAGCTCGGCGAGGTCATCAAACAGGCGCGGCAGTACAGTTTCGACTTCCTGGAGTGGAAACGGCAGTTCGTGCTGCGCCAGCACTGGCTGGTCCACACCAAACGCAGCTGTCCCCACTGCGGTGGCCCGCTCAGCAAGACCTACCCGGGCACGACCCGGCGGCGGACGTTCTTCTGCCCGGTCTGCCAGGTGCGCTACGGCGCCGTGCCCGCCGTGCGCAAGGCCACTTCGACGCCACGCAAGGCGGCGCCGAGGCGTTCAGCCAGGTCTGTACGCATGGCGTAGGATGGGGTCACACGTGCTTGCGCACGTCCTGCGCGATCGACACCTGATCGCCCCCGCTCCTTTCTCCGAGCCCTTCATGCCGATCCCGGAATGAAGGCTCCCGTGTCCCACGGAGCGCACATGCCGGGCTATACCACCCGCATCCTCACCATCCCGGTCGGCGGCCACGACTTCCGCATCCGCGCGCTCAGCGACCTGCAGCAGTTCTCCGATCCCACCGGGCGTGCCGAGCGCGCCGGCATCCATTCTTCGCTGTGGAGCCTGTTCGGCCAGATCTGGCCGGCCGGCCGCGCATTGGCCGACACCATGAGCCACTTCGACGTGGCCGGTAAACGCATCCTCGAGCTGGGCTGCGGGCTGGGCCTGTCCAGCCTGGTGCTCGCGCATCGCGGGGCGGACGTTGTTGCGACCGATCACCATCCCCTGGCCGAATCGTTCCTGGCCTACAACGCGGGGCTCAACAACCTTCCCGCCGTCAGCTATCGCGACCTTCCCTGGGAAGTCCCCGATGGCTCACTCGGCCGCTTCGACCTGATCATCGGCAGTGACATCCTCTACGAGCGGGGGCATGCCCATCAGGTCGCGGCAATGATGCTGCGGCATGCCAAGCCTGATGCCGAGCTGCTGATCACCGACCCCGGCCGCGGCAACGTCGGGTCGTTCTCGCGCGGCATGGCCCTGCAGGGCTTTGACGTGACCGAAGAACTGGGGCTGTTCGAGGATGAGGGCAATGCGCCGGGCAATGGCCGGTTGCTGAGCTATCGGCGGGGTGCGGTCCGACCGGTGGCTGTGGCCTGAGCGCGGGCAGGGCGCGTTGCGACAACGCCGCGCTCCCGTGACGCGGCGTGCAGATCGGCTGTCGTAGGCTGTCGCCGTCCAGATGCGGCCGAGGCGGCCGGGAGTAGCCCGATGCGATTTCTTCCGCTGTCGCTCCGCGACGGCCTGCGCGTCCACAGGAAGCTCGCTTGAGCCCGGCGCCCACCGCGTCCGGGACGCGCCCACGTACGCGCTCGATGATCATCGCCGGCCTGTCGACGGTGGTGGAGTGGTACGACTTCACGCTCTACCTGTACCTGGCCACGGTACTGTCCCGCGTGTTTTTCGGCGGTGGCGAGAATGCACTGCTGGCCACGCTCGCTGGGTTCGCGGTCTCGTACCTGATGCGTCCGTTGGGGGCCCTGGTGTTCGGCCATCTCGGCGACCGCTTCGGTCGACGCTACATGCTGCTGGCCTCGATGCTGCTGATGACCGTGGCGATGCTCGCCACCGCCCTGCTGCCCACCTTCGAGAGCATCGGTGCCGCTGCCGGTGTGCTGTTGCTGCTGCTGCGCTGCCTGATGGCGTTCTCGGTGGGCGGCGAGTACACGGGCGTGGTCGCGTATCTGCTGGAAACCGCGCCGGTGCGCCGTCGCGGGCTGGTGACCTCGCTGGCCTCGGCCGCGAGCGAAGTAGGGGCATTGCTCGCGGTCGCGCTGTCGGCGCTGACGGTCGCGCTGCTCAGTACGGCGCAGCTGGATGGCTGGGGCTGGCGCATTCCGTTCTTCGTCGGGGCGGCACTGGCCGGTGCGATCCTGCTGGCACGCTCGACCATGCACGAGTCGCCCGAGTTCGAGCGGCAGCAGGCCGAAGGCACCGTGCCGGCGTCGCCGATCCGCGATACCTGGCGCCACCACAAGCCCGCCATTGCACGCACGTTCGCGATCTCCGCGTTGGGCTCGATCACCTATTACGTCGGCATCACCTATGTGCCCGCGTTCCTGGGCTCGGCCGGCCAGGTCGGTGAATCGGAAGCGCTGTGGCTGTCCACCGTCGCGGCGGTGGCGGTGATCGTCGTGACCCCGCTGGCCGGTGCGTTGTCGGACCGGGTCGGGCGCCGTCCGGTGTTGATCGCATTGGCTTTGCTGTCGGCCCTGCTGCCGCTGACGATGTTCTCGGTGATGGCCGGCGGCAGTACCGTGGCGATCGGCCTGGCGGCGGTGGTGCTGGCCTGCCTCGCGGGTGGCGTGAGCGCGGTGGCGGCCCCCGCCACGGCCGAGCAGTTCCCGGGCGAAGGGCGGCTCAGTGGCCTGGCGCTGGGCGTCACCATGGCGACCGCGTTCTTCGGTGGAGCAACGCCGTTGCTGGCCGAGCTGCTGGTGCGGCATACCGGCTGGTCGTCCGCGCCCGGCGCGATGATCGCGGTGGTCGCGGTGCTGGTGCTGCCGGTGATGTGGACGCTGCGCGAGACGCGGCCCCGGTAGTGCCGGCCGCTGGCCGGCGCCACGCAGCGTGTTGAGAAGGTAGTGCCGGCCGCTGGCCGGCTCTGCGCGATGTCGGAATCCTCGAGGAGCCGGCCAGCGGCCGGCACTACCTGTGTGCGGTGGGCGGGAAAAAGAACGGGCCGCCCGAAGGCGACCCGTTCGTTCAACACCGCGATGTCGTCAGGCCTCAGTACTTCCAGCGCAGGCTCAACGCGACGAAGCGCGGTTCGCCGTAGTTGTTGTAATCCAGGTTGGCCCAGTAGGTCTTGTCCAGCGCGTTGCGCACGCTGAGGGTGGCCGTCCAGCTGTCGCTGATGCGGTAGTTGGCATTGAACTGCACCAGCGCGTAGGCCGGCTGGTTCACCGTCACCGTGCCGCCGAGCGGATAGGGGATGTTGTAGCCCTGCACCTTGCTCTGCCACTGCACGCCCGCGCCCACGCTCAGGCGCTCCAGCGCGCCGCGCAGCCGCACCTGGGTGTTGAGCTGCAGCAGATCTTCGGCCGGGTTGGCGTACAGCAGATCGGTGGCCGCGCGGGTCACCTTGACGTGGGTGAAGCCGGCATTCACCGTCCAGCCCGGCAGGATCTCGCCGTTGACGTCCACTTCCCAGCCGCGTGCCTTGGTGCCGTTGATGCCGATGTAGGCCGAGCTGCCATCGCTGAGCGAGCGCTCCGGCACGCTCGTATCGAGTACCGCGTAGTTGTCCTGCTTGGCCTCGAACACCGCCGCGTTGGCGGTCAGGCGACCGTCGAACCACTGCGACTTGATGCCTGCTTCCAGATTGGAACCTTCCACCGGCGCCAGCAGGTTTTCGTTGCGGTCCTTGTAGTTCTGCGGGTTGAAGATTTCGGTGTAGCTGGCATAGGCGGCTACCTGCGGGGTGATGTCGTACACCAGGCCCACATAGGGCGTGACTTCATCGGTCACTTTGTAGGCGCCGCTGGTGCCGGTGTATGCACCGGCCGCGTTGTAGGCACGGGTCAACGTTTCCCAGCGGCTCAGGCGCGCGCCGGCAATCAAGGCCAGCGGATCGGCGAGGCGCAGGCGGGTGGCCACGTAGACGCCGCTCTGCGTGGTCTTGGCGACGCGGCGTGCGCCGGTACGCGAGTAGGTCACCTCGGAGATGTCGCCATCCCACGCGCGGATGTCCGGGATGTAGTAGCAGCGCTCGGTTCCGCACCGTGCCCAGTCGGTGGGGTAGCGCAGCGCGATGGTGTTCGTGGTGCCCTCGATATCCGCCCACTGGCCGCCCACGGTCAGGTCGTGTTCGCGGCCGAACAGGGTGAAGGTGCCACTCAGATAGGCATCGACGTTGCGACGGGTGTCTTCCGAATCGCCGGCGGCGGTGCGCAGGAAAATGCCCGCGCCGGTGGCAGGATCGGGGTAGCCGCTGCCGTACACGCGCACGTTCTGCACGTTGCCCTGGGTGTAGGCGGTGTTGATCTTCAGCAGCCAGTTCTCGCCGAAGCGCTGTTCCAGGTTCGCGAACGCGGTGCTGGTCTCGCGCTGCCAGTAGCTCCACTTCGGAGCGACGTTGGTCGAGCGCGGCAGGTGCGCGAAGTTGCCCTGGCTGTCGAAGAAGGGCACGGTGCCCCAGGTCGAACCGACCGGATTGTTGTCCTGGGTCTGGTAACCCACGGTCAGCGTGGTGCTGTCGGTCAGGTCGCCTTCCAGCACGGCCATGCCGGCCATCTTGTTCTCGTGGTAACGGTCGTAGTACAGATCACGGTCGGTGTAGGCGGCGACCACGCGGCTGCGGAACCGGCCATCGGCAGTCAGCGGCGCGGTGACATCGGCTTCCATGCGCTGGTAGTCCCAGCTGCCGGCGCTCACTGCGAAGGAGGCATCGAATTCCTTGCCCGGTCGCTTGCGCAGCAGGTTGACCGTGGCCGACGGCACGCCGGCCCCGCTCAGCAGGCCGTTGGCGCCGCGGATCACTTCAACGCGATCGTAGAAGGCGGTGTCGTATTCCTGGTTGGTCGAGCCGCTGTAGGTGGGGATGCCGTCCACCTGGAAATCGGTGATGGCAAAGCCGCGCGCGTAGTACAGCGGGCGCTGGGTGTCATAGAAGGAGACGCTGACGCCGGTGACGTTGCGCATCACGTCGTTGATGCTGAACAACGATTCGTCCTGCAGCCGCTGCAGGCCGATCGAGGTCGCCGACTGCGGGGTTTCCTGCAGGCTGATCGGCAGACGCGTGGTGCTCGAGGGCATCGCGCGTGCACCGACCACGCTGACTTTGTCCAGGGTCTTGGCATCGGCACTGCCGCTGGCGTCGGCCAGCGCGTCGGCGAAGGCCTGCGGAGCGGTCAGCGACAGGGCGGAAAGCAGGGCCAGGGCCAGCGGGGCACGGCGGGAACGGAGCGGGTGGGCGCGGAGGGACATGGGGGTCTCTGGACGGGCAGTAAGGAATGAGGGCAACAGGCAGGCAACACCGGCGCACAGGCGCCAGGCACGGGGCAGATCCATCCTGGGAAAGGGCAGGGTGTGGGGCAGCCTGCGGTGCGTAAATGTAAATCGTTCTCAGTCGCTTTACAATTCTTGAACAAAACGGCGCGCCGGCGTAGGAGGCGACCGGGCGCGGGAGACCCCCAAAACGCAACCGGCCACCGCGAGGGTGGCCGGAGGGAAACCGTGGCGAGGACCCGCAGGCCCCGCCGGTGCAGGCTTACAGTGCCTGCAGTTCTTCGTTGGCGTTGCGCTTGGCCTCGGCCGGCTTGGCGGCCGGCGGCGGGGTCAGCATCACCGCCGGGCTGGTCGCGCCTTCCCGCGGCACGTCCAGGTAGGGCAGCTTCAGCGTCTCGCTGGTCAGGCGGCGGATCTCGTTGGTCAGCGTGGGACTGTCGTTGAGCTTGCGGCCATACGAAGGCACGATTTCCTTCAGGCGTGCTTCCCAGCCCGCGGCCATCTGCTCGGGGAAGGCCTTCTTGAGCAGGTCGAGCATGATCGGCGGCGAGGTCGAGGCGCCCGGCGAGGCGCCGAGCAGGGCGGCCAGGGTGTGGTCCTGATCGGTCACGATCTCGGTACCGAACTGCAGGATCGGGCCCTTTTCCGGGTCATTCTTGATGATCTGCACGCGCTGGCCGGCGGTGACCAGTTTCCAGTCCTCACGCTTGGCGTTCGGGTAGTACTTGACCAGCTCGGCCTGGCGGTCGTCATCGTTCAGGCGCGCCTGGCCCATCAGGTACTTCACCAGGTCCAGGTTATCCAGGCCCACGTCCATCATGCCGGCCACGTTGTTGTGGTTGACCGAGGAATACAGGTCGAACCACGAGCCATGCTTGAGGAATTTGGTGCTGTACAGCGCGAACGGCCCGAACAGCACCACCGGCTTGCCATCCAGCTTGCGCGCATCCAGGTGCGGCACCGACATCGGCGGCGAGCCGGTTTCGGCCATGCCATAGGCCTTCACCGAATGACGCCCGGCGATCGCCGGCGACTGGAAGGCCAGGAACTGGCCCCCCACCGGGAAACCGGCGTAGTTCTTCGATTCCGGAATGCCCGACAGCTGCAGCAGCTTGAGCGCGGCGCCACCGGCACCGATGAAGACGAAGCGCGACTTGAGGGTGGATTCGGTGTCCGAGGCCAGGTCCTTGACCGTGACGTTCCAGCTCTTGTCGTCGTTCTGGCGCAGGGCGCGCACTTCATGGTTGAGGTGCAGCGTGAAGTTCGGGCTGCGTTGCAGGCCGGCGGTGAGCTGGCGGGTGATCACCCCGAAGTTCACGTCGGTGCCCAGCGGCATCCAGGTCGCGGCGACCTTCTGCTTCGGGTCGCGGCCTTCCATCAGCAGCGGTGCCCACTGCTTGATCTGCGCGGCGTCCTCGGAGTACTGCATGCCGTAGAACGGCGGGTTCTTGACCAGCGCCTGCTGGCGCTTGTGCAGGTAGGCGATGTTCTCATCGCCCCAGACGAAGCTCATGTGCGGGGTCGGATTGATGAAGTCGCTGGGCTGGCTCAGGCGGCCTTCGCGGACCTGGTGCGACCAGAACTGGCGCGAGATCTCGAACTGCTCGGCGATGCCGACCGCACGTTTGGTCTCGATGCTGCCATCGGGCAGTTCCGGGGTGTAGTTCAGCTCGGCGAACGCGGAATGGCCGGTACCGGCGTTGTTCCAGCCGTCCGAACTTTCCAGTGCGACCCCGTCCAGGCGCTCATAGACCTGGATGTTCCAGTCCGGTTGCAGCTCCTGCAGGAAGGTGGCGAGCGTGATGCTCATGATGCCGCCGCCGACCAGGACGACGTCGACCGGCTTGTCGTTGCCGGCAGCCGGGACCGAACGCTGATGCAGCGGCCAGTACAGGAACAGTGCCGCTGCCAACAGCAACACCACGAGCAGGCCGAGGACGACCTTCGCTAGTTTTTTCATGGGGATCTCAGGTAGGGAGACATGGGAAGGATGCCGCCGCTGCCGGGAACGCCCGTGAAGACGGGCGTCACAGCGGTACCTTGGAGGCGATTTTAGCCCTTTCCGGTACGGATTTGGTGCAACGCAGCATCCGGTGGGTGTGCCGCGCCGGGTCAGTCGCTGGCCAAGGTGAAGTATTCAAGAAGGAAATAGCTGGCTTGATAGATCAGCGCTATCAGGGCCAGTGCCAGGTGGGCGCGGCGCTGGCGCAGGACGATGCCTAGCCCGGCGATCGCCAGCATCACCACCGTGTGGACCCAGTAGGCGTCGCCGAGCATCTGCCAGCGGCTGTGGCCCTTGATGGCGGTATCGATCAGATCGAGCAGGGTGACCAGCGCCAGCATCCCGAAGAAGCCGCCGCGCCGTTGCAGCAGGTAATTCTCATAGCTGCCGAACTCGCGCACGTCGTCGGGAAACAGCAGGACGCAGAGCATGTACCAGGCGGCGCAGTAGGCGATCACGAACAGATACAGCTCGAAGGTCCACTGCCGCACCTGCCCCAGGCGGAACTCCCACCACCAGAAGGTCACCACCGAGATCAGCGCCCAGACCACCCAGCACAGGTGGATCCACGACCAGCCGCGGCGTTTCGGGTGCTCGATGATGCCCGCCAGGCCACGCAGCAGGGTGGTGATGCTCAGGCCGAGGATGATGCTGAGCACCACCCGGATGTGCAGGTAGACCGGATCGCTGTCCATCGAGACCCCCACGGCTGGATGGGCCGATCCTGCACCGGGCGGGGTCGCTGGCCTGTGTAGAGCCGGGCTGGGCCGCCGCTTTACCGCTTCCGCCGCACCAGTGTCGCCGAGGCCGCCAGTACCGCGCGGGTCAGCAGCGCCATCGTCTGCACGTCGCCCTTCCAGTGCTGCCAGTACAGCGGCACGTCTTCCCAGGCGCGCTGTTTCATGTGCACCAGCCGGCCGGCATCGAGATGGCGCTTGACCAGCGGCAGCGGGTTCATGGTCCAGCCCAGCCCGCCGAGGTTGGCCTGGACGAACGCGCGGGTGGAGGGAATCCACCAGGTCGGCGCGGTCAGCGGCAGGTCGTTGCCGGCCAGGCGGCGGGCGAACCGGGCCTGCATGTCGTCCTTGCGGTTGAACACCAGCACCGGCGCCTGGGCCAGCGACTGCGCGTTGACGCCCTTGGCGAAGTACTGCTCATGGAAGGCCGGGGTGCAGGTGGCCGCATAGCGGATGCTGCCCAATGCGTGGATCTGGCAGCCCTGCACCGGCTCGTCCAGCGTGGTCACCGCGCCCAGCACGGCGCCCTGGCGGAGCAGGGCCACGGTGTGGTCCTGGTCTTCCGAGCGCAGGTCCAGCGTGGTGCCGGTCTGCCGTGCGAACTGCAGGGCGGCCTCGGGGAACCAGGTTTCCAGGCTGTCATGGTTCACCGCCACCGGGATGCTGGCGTGGGGCAGGTCCTCATCGGCGATGCCCATCCGGTGCAGGGCATCGTGCTCGAGCAGGGCGGTCTGCTCGGCCAGCTGGACCAGCACCTGGCCCTCGGTGGTGGCCACCGCCGGGGACGAGCGCTTGACCAGCAGGCGGCCGACCCGGTCCTCCAGCGCCTTGACCCGCTGGGAGACCGCCGAGGCGGTGACATTGAGCGACTGCGCGGCACGCTCGAAGCTGCCTTCGCGGATCACGGCGGCCAGGGCACGGAGCTGGGCATGGTCGATGCGCATGATCTTAAGTTCTGCTAAAGATGGTTAAGTAAGTTTAGCTCTACTTTTTAATGTTGCGGCGCGACAATATGCGCCATCCGGTGCTGTACGCCTTGGCGAGGCACCGCCCCCCAGCAAGACACAGGTGGTATCCCATGTTTTCGATCCTTTCCGGCGGCGCCGGTCTGAGCGCGTGGCTCAGTGGTGCCGCAACCGGCATCGGCCTGTTCGCGGTGGTCGGCGCGCAGAGTGCGTTCATCCTGCGCCAGGGCATCCTGCGCAAGCACATCATTCCGGTGGTGGCCACGTGTGCCGCCATCGATGGCATCTTCATCTTCGCCAGCGTGGCCGGCCTGCGCACGCTGACCCAGGCGGTGCCGTGGCTTACCACGGTGGTGCTGTGGGGCGGTGTCGCCTTCCTGGCCTGGTATGCCTGGCAGTCGGCGCGACGCGCGCTGGCCGGTGGCGGCGGCATGCACGTGGACGACGGCGACAGCACCTCGCGCCGCGCGGTGCTGATATCGGCGGTCGGGTTCTCGCTGATCAACCCGCACTTCTGGCTGGACATGATGGTCATCGGTGGCATCGCCGAGAACTTCGGCAACGCACGTATGGCCTTCGCCGCCGGCGTGTTCACCGCCAGCTGCCTGTGGCTCACCGCCCAGGGCCTGGGCGCACGCCTGCTGGCCCCGTTGTTCACCAAGCCCAAAACCTGGCGCATCCTCGACGGCACCATCGCGGTGATCCTGTCGATCCTGGCGCTCAGCCTCGCGTTCCGCGGCATGCATTGAACTCTCTCCTCGATGCAGGCCCTGGAGATGGCACCGTTCGCGGTGCCATTTTTTTTGGCGGACGCGACAGGCTCCTTTTTCCTGCCCGGCGGTAGGAAAACGCCGCTGGTTGACCCGCCGAGCTTGCGCCTAGAATCGCCCTTCCGGACACGATGTCCAGTGGAGCAGGGGGGAAGGATGAAGCGTGCATGCGTGTGGGGAATGACCGCGCTGTTGGCCATGACGGGCCAGGCCGGTGCGGTGGACCTGGAGCACTATCTGCGCCGGGATACGTTTACGGACATCAAGATCTCGCCGACCGGCGCGTTCTATGCGGCCACCATTCCGATGGAGGACCGCACCGGGCTGGCGATCATGCGGCGCGAGGACGGCAAGCTGATCGGCTCGTTCGTTCCGCCCAAGAACAACCACGCCAATGACTTCGATTGGGTCAACGACCAGCGCGTCCTGATCGGGTTGGCGGAGAAGTTCGGCTCGCTGGACGAGCCGCAGCCGACCGGCGAACTGTTCGGTATCAATGCCGACGGCGGGCGGGGCGAGCTGCTGATCGGCTACCGCGTGCAGAGCCGCGGCCCGGGCACGCGCATCCAGCCGAAGAAGGTCGAAGCGGTGGCGGCCTTCATGATCGATGCGTTGCCCGACCAGGACCGCCGCGTGCTGGTCAAGGTGATGCCGTTCTCGGTCGATCCGTTCACCTCGGCCGAGCGCCTGGACGTCAACAGCGGCCAGCGCACGACGGTGGCACGCGCGCCGGTGCAGCGGGCTGATTTCGTCGCCGATGGCAAGGGGGAAGTGCGTTTCGCCGACGGCGCCGCCAGTGACAACGTCAACAAGCTGTACTACCGCGACGGCGCCGGGGCAGCCTGGAAAATGATCAACGATCAAGGCGTCAGCCAACGGATCGAGCGGGCGCTGGGCTTCTCCGAGGATGGCAGGCTGGCCTATCTGCTGGTCGAGCAGCCCAGTGGCCCGGACACGATCGTGTCGTGGAACCCGGCGACCGACGAGCGCCGCGAACTGCTGCGCGACGCGGTGGTCGACCCGGCCAGGGTGATCTACCGGCGCGGGACCTCGATCCCGATCGGCGCGCTGTACCTGGGCGACACGCCGCGCACCCGCTTCATCGATGAGACTTCGGCCGATGCCCGCCTGCAGCGCAGCCTGGAGCAGGCCTTCAGCGGCCAAGCGGTGTTCATTACCTCGTCCTCGCGCGACGGCAGGCTGGCGATGGTGCAGGTCTGGTCGGGGAGCAATCCCGGCGACTTCTACGTGTTCGATACGCAGGCCAAGAAGGCCGATCTGGTGGTGAGCCGCAGCCAGTGGGTGGATCCGGACACCACGGCCGTGGTGCAGCCGATCGCGCTGAAGGCCCGCGACGGGATGCCGCTGCACGGGTTCGTTACCCGTCCCAGGGGCAGCGAGGGCAAGCGCCTGCCGATGGTCGTCATGCCGCATGGGGGGCCCTTCTTCGTGTACGACGACGGCGCCTATGACATGGACAGCCAGCTGCTGGCCGCCGCCGGTTATGCGGTGCTGCAGGTCAACTTCCGGGGCTCGTCCAACTTCGGCCGGGCCCATGCCAATGCCGGCAGCCGGGAATGGGGCGGCGCCATGCAGGACGACCTGACCGACGCCACCCGCTGGGCGGTAGCCGAAGGCATCGCCGATGGCGCGAAGATCTGCATGTATGGTGCGAGCTATGGCGGCTATGCGGCCTTGATGGGCGTGGCCAAGGAGCCGTCGCTGTACGCGTGTGCGGCCGGCTATGTCGGGGTCTATGACCTGCCGATCATGTACACCACCGGCGACATCCAGCGCCGTGGCTCGGGCGAGACCTATCTCAGGGAATGGGTGGGCGACCGCACGGCACTGGCGGCGGTATCGCCGGTGAACCTGGCCGAGCGGATCAAAGTGCCGGTATTCCTGGCCGCCGGTGGCGAAGATGAGCGCGCGCCGATCCTGCACACCCGGCGGATGGAAGCGGCATTGAAGAAGGCCGGCGTGCCGGTGGAGACGCTGTACTACCCCACCGAAGGCCATGGCTTCTACACCGACCCGCATCGCCGCGAGTACTACACCAGGCTGCTGGCCTTCCTGTCGCGCAGCCTGGGCGGCAGCACCGCTGCTGCTGCAGCGGCCGAGCCGGCCAAGCGCTAGGCGCCAGGCAAGGCGCGAAACGAGAACGGCATCGCAAGGTGCCGTTGTCGTGCCACCCACCTTCCGGTAGGCCGGACCACGCTCGGGCAAGGCCATCGCGGACACCGCCGCACCGCAGTGCATCCGACCACGGGTCGGACCTACCGCACCCCGTGCATCATCCGCTTCAGCAGCGGCGAGCAGATCAGGGCGACAGCGGCGCAGCCCAGGCCGATCCACATCAGCAGCCAGAACAGGTGCTCGTAGCTGGCGGCGGCGCTGGCGATGTCCATGGTCTGGCCTTCCGGCACCTCGATCGCGGCGAGCTTGCCGAACAGCGCAGCCAGCGTTTCCGAGAACGCGGTGGCCAGGAACCAGGTGCCCATCATCAGGCTGACCACGCGCGGCGCGGCCAGCTGGGTCACCGCCGACAGGCCAACCGGCGACAGGCACATTTCGCCGATCTCCAGGATCAGGTAGGCCAGCACCAGCCACCACACGCTGGCCATCTGCCCGGTCGCGCCGACGTGCTGGGCGGCCAGCGCCAGGGGCACGAACGACAGCGCGGCGAAGACCAGGCCGATCGAGGATTTGACCGGCTTGGACGGGTCCTTCCGACGACGGTCCAGCCACGCCCACAGCATCGCGAACAGCGGCGCGAGCACGACCAGGAACAGGCCGCCGAGGTAGGTCAGCGAGCCGGCGGTCTGCGGGATCACCAGGCAGTCGCGGATCAGCATCACCAGCATCGCAGCGACGATGACGATGAACAGCGTGCGGGGTGCGGACGAGCCGGGGCTGCGCTCGGACAGGCGCGCGGCCACCACGAACCCCAGCGGTGCCAGCAGCAGCGAGGCGATCGACCACGGCAGCGGCGTGCCGCCCTGGATCACCAGCGAGGGCACCAGGTCCTTGGTCAGCAGGCGATCGGTGAACGTGACCCACGAGCCGTAGGTCTGCTCGTACAGGGTGAAGAACACCAGCGCCATGAAGATCAGGGCCATCAGGGCGATCATCTGCTGGCGCTGCACCGGCGTGCAGCGGGTGCCGGTGAACCAGGCGAACCAGACCAGCACGCCACCGAGCACGACGATCATCAGCATCAGCGCCAGGCTGATTTCCCCGCCAAGCGCGAACGCGCCGTTGGCGGCCGCCCACATCAGGGCGGCGACCGGCACCACCCCGAGCACGGCCACCGCATAGATCAGCCATTCGCGGCGGATGCCGAGCACGCGCTGGCGCAGTGCCGGCAGGTCGGACGGTTCGGCATGGCCCTGCAGATACTTCTGCCCCCACAGGAACATGCCGAGCCCGATCACCATGCCGATGCCGGCCGCGCCGAAGCCGTATTTCCAGCCGTAGGCTTCGCCGAGGAAACCGCAGACCAGCGACGCGAACAGCGCGCCCAGGTTGATGCCGGCATAGAACAGCGAGAAGCCCGAATCGCGGCGTGGATCGTTTTCCGGGTAGAGCTTGCCGACGATGGTGGAGATATTGGGCTTGAGGAAGCCCACGCCCATGATGATCAGCGCCAGCGACAGGTAGGTGATGCCCAGTGCGGCGTCATCGCGCACCACCGCGCCATCGACGCGGACCGCCGCATGGCCTTCGAAGGCCATGCCGAGATGGCCGAGCACCAGCAGCACGCCGCCGAACACCACGGCCTTGCGCATGCCCAGCCAACGGTCGGCGAGCAGGCCACCGAACACCGGAATGCAGTAGACCAGCCCACCGTAGGCACCGAGCAGGTCCAGGCCGGCCTTGTCGCCGAACAGGTGGTATTTGGTGAGATACAGCAGCAGCAGCGCCTTCATCCCGTAGAACGAGAACCGCTCCCACATCTCGGTGAAGAAGCAGATGTAAACGCCCTTGGGATGGCCGAGGAAGTCGTCGGTCGCGGAGGAGGTCGAGGCGGCGGGCAGGGCGGCTGCGGTCATCGAGGGATAGGGCAGGGCGGACAAGGGGGCGAGTATAGGCCCGGGGCGAACGGTCAGCCGTGCCGGGTCTGGCAGCTCCGCTGCGGTAGTGCCGGCCGCTGTCGTAGTGCCGGCCGCTGGCCGGCAGCCTCAGCAGCCCGGCATCGCGCGCTTACAGATAGCGAAGCCAAGCCAGATCCCGGCGCCGTGCCTTGAACCGTGCGAACGCCCGCGTCGGCCAGTACAGCCCCAGCGCCAGCACGGCGGTGACAAGCCACAGCGTCGCCACGTGGTCGACCGCGAAGTACCCCCCGTGAGTCTGGCCCCAGCGCGCCTCGGCCAGCACGTAGAGCAGCTTCAGCACGTACAGGTGCAGCAGGTAAAAGAACATCGGCGCCGCGCCGATGTCGGCCAGCGGCGCCAGCGCCCGGGCCACGCGCGGCTGCTCGTACAGGCGCAGCAACAGCAGGCCGATGCCCAGGGTCAGCAGCAGGAACAGCAGCGAGGGCGGGTACTTGGTGACGTTGAAGAAACTCATCGCCGTGCCGGCGGCGCTGGCGAACGACTGCCACGGGCTGTCACCGTAGAGGTTCACCGCCCGCAGCAGCACGAACACCAGCAGCGCACCGGTGCCGGTCATCCACAGGCGGCGCTGGCGCAAAAGGGCATCACCGCCACGCGCGAACCACGGCCCGATCACCCAGCCCAGCGCAATGACGCCGATCCACGGCAGCACCGGGTAGGAGGTGCGCAGCCGCAACCCGTCGGTAACGGCGATCCAGTCGCGCTGGTGCAGCACCTTCCAGACCACGGCCAGTGCACCGTCGCCCTGCACGCGGATGCCATCGAGCAGGTTGTGCCCGACGATCACGGCCAGTGCCAGCACCGCCAGCGCGCCGCGTGGCAGCCACAGCAGGCCGGCCAGCGCGATCATGCTGATCCCGATCGCCCAGATCACCTGCAGGTACACCACGCTGGGCGGGAACTGCAGGGTCCAGGCGAAGTTGACCACCAGCAGCTCCAGCACGACCAGGAACAGGCCGCGCTTGAGCAGGAAGGCCGACGCGGCCCGCCGCCCGTCGGGCTTGCCGCTGGCGTACAGCCAGGCGGACAGACCGGTCAGCAGCACGAACACCGGGGCGCACAGGTGGGCCAGCAGCCGGCTGACGAACAGCGCCGGCTCGACCTGATCGACCGCCATCGGGTCGCCCACCTGCTGGTGCATATGGAAGGTTTCGCGCACGTGGTCGAGCAGCATCAGCACGATCACGGTGCCGCGCAGCTGGTCGATGGAGGTCAGGCGGGAGGTGGGGGAAGACGTCACAGCGGCGCCGGTTGTTCGGTGCGATAGGATATAACATAACTAAAATGGATGGGCCCGGCCTTGGGCCTTGCCGAGTCCGGCGTGTCGCGGCTGCGTCGGCACGCGTAGGTCAACAGGGGCCTCGATCAGGTGGTGCAGGGTTGCCGGCCAGCGGCCGGCACTACTGGACTTGCCCGTACATGAACGCTAGCGTGGCAGGGATTTTTTGCCAGCAGGGGCTTCCATGAACAACGACGCTGCGCCACGCCAGCTCACTTTCCGCGCGGTGGTGCTTGCCATCGTGCTGGCGGTGATTCTGTCGGCCGCCAACGCCTACCTCGGTCTGTTCGCAGGCCTGACCATCGCCACCGCCATTCCCGCCGCGGTCATTTCCATGGGGGTGCTGCGCCTGCTCGGCGGTGGCACGATCCTGGAAAACAACATCGTCCAGACCGGCGCCTCGGCCGGCTCGTCGATCGCCGCCGGCGTGATCTTCACGATCCCCGCGCTGGTGATCATGGGCTACTGGCCGGACTTCAAGTACTGGTGGGTGCTGGGCATCGCCGGCCTGGGTGGCCTGCTGGGCGTGCTGTTCTCGGTGCCGCTGCGCCGTTCGATGATCGTGGAAGATCCGCTTCCGTTCCCGGAAGGCAAAGCCGCCGCCGAAGTGCTCAAGGCTGGTGAGAACCCCGGCCCGGGCCTGAAGATCCTGGCGGTGTCGGCGGTGATCGGCGCCTTCGTCAAGCTGGCGGCCGAAAGCGGCCTGCGCCTGATTCCGGATGCCTGGGCCACCTCGGCCTACGTGGGCGGCTCGAAGATCAGCGCCTTCATCGGCACCAACCTGTCCCCGGCGCTGCTGGGCGTGGGCTACATCGTCGGCCTGAATGTTGGCATCGTGGTGGTGTCCGGCTCGATCCTGACCTGGCATATCGCCATTCCGCTGTACCAGGCGTTCTTCATGAACACCGATCCGGCGCTGGCGGCTTCGATCGCCACGGCCTCCTCCACCGAGGCGGCCTTCGCCATCTGGGGCGCGAAGATGCGTTACCTGGGCGTGGGCGCGATGCTGATCGGTGGTGTCTGGACGCTGATCTCGCTGCGCAAGTCGCTGCTCAATGGCGTCAAGAGTGGCTTTGCCGCGGCCCGCAAGAGCGGTGGCCCGGCGCTGGCGCACACTGAGCGCGACCTGCCGATGAAGTGGATGCTGGTGGCACTGGTCGTCTTCACCCTGCCGCTGCTGGCGCTGTACCAGGCCATCGTGGGCCAGTGGCACGTGTCGATCCCGATGACGCTGATCATGATCGTGGCCGGCTTCCTGTTCGTGTCGGTCTCGGCCTACCTGGCCGGTCTGATCGGCTCCTCCAACAACCCGGTCTCGGGCATCACCATCTCCACCATCCTGTTCGCCTCGGCGGTGCTGGTGCTGCTGCTCGGCAAGGATGGCCTGACCCCGGTCGGCGTCGGCGGTGCACCGCTGGGTGCCGTGGCCGCGATCATGATCGGCGCGGTGGTGTGCTGTGCGGCCGCGGTCGGTGGTGACAATCTGCAAGACCTCAAGGCCGGCTACATCGTCGGCGCCACCCCGTGGAAGCAGCAGCTGATGCTGGGCATCGGCGCGTTCTCGTGCGCGCTGATCATGGCCCCGGTGCTGAACCTGCTGGCGACCGCCTACGGCATCGGCGTCAAGTCCGAGTTGCATCCCAACGCGTTGGCCGCGCCGCAGGCGAACCTGATGGCCTCGGTGGCCAAGGGTCTGTTCGGTGGCGAGCTGCCGTGGACCTTCATCGGCATCGGCGCGGTGGTCGGCGCGGCGATCATCGCCTTCGACAGCTGGCTGAAGTCGCGCAACGCACGCTTCCGCGTGCCGGTGCTGGCGGCCGCCATCGGTATCTACCTGCCGCTGGAGCTGATGGTGCCGATCTTCCTGGGTGGCCTGATCGCCTATCTGGTGGAGCGTTTCCACAAGATCCGTGGCGACGACGAAGAAGGCCGCGACCGCGTGCACAAGCCGGGCGTGCTGTTCGCCGCCGGCCTGATCACCGGTGAAGCCCTGATGGGTATCGCCATCGCGGTTCCGATCGTGATCAGCAGCCGTGCCGACGTGCTGGCGCTGCCGTTCCACCTGCCGGGCGCGCAGTGGATCGGTCTGGCCGTGCTGTTCCTGGTCGGCTGGCTGATCTACCGCACCGGCAAGCGCGCGGTCGGTTCGGTCTGAAGCCCCGGTCTGCGTCACGACACGCCCCGCTCCGGCGGGGTTTGTCGTTTCTGCTCCCAGGCAAGGCACCGGCATGACCGATGGCCTTTGCATGTGCGGCCCCTGCGGCCCTACCATCGGCGTTTTGCCGTTCCGCGGAGACCCCGATGAAACTTCGTTACGCCCTGCTGCCGTTGTGCCTGCTGACCGCGATGCCTTCGCTGGCGGCCACGCGTGGCCTGGATGTGCGCGACATGATCGCGCTGGATCGGGTCTCCAGCCCGCTGCTCACCGCCGATGGCGGCAACGTGATCTTCGCCAAGCGCGTGGTCGGTGCCGACAGCAAGGCCAGCACCGGCCTGTTCATCCGCAACCTGCGCACGCGTGACCTGGCCCCGCCCAAGCCGCTCACCCCGGCCGGCTGGAACGTCAATTCCGCCGCGCTGTCGGCCGATGGCCAGACCGTGTATTTCCTGAGCGCCAAGAACGGCAGCCAGCAGCTGTACGCGCAGCCGACCACCGGCGGCGCCCCGCGCCAGCTGACCGATTTCCCTGTCGATGTGGACAGCTTCCACGTCTCGCCGCAGGGCGACCGCGTGGCCTTCAGCAGCGGTGTGTTCCAGGACTGCGGTTCGGACCTGGCCTGCACCAGCAAGAAGCTGGACGCGCACAAGGCGCGCAAGAACACCGGTGAGGTGTTCGACAGCCTGTTCGTGCGCCATTGGGACACCTGGGCCGATGGCCGCCGCAACACGCTGTTCGTGGCACCGCTGCCGGCCGCCAAGGGCGCCGCGGTGAAGGGTGCCTCGGCGATCAGCGCGACGCTGGCCGGCGATGCGCCGTCCAAGCCGTTCGGTGGCAATGACGATTTCACCTGGTCGCCGGACGGCAAGACCGTGGTCGCTGCGATCCGCGTGGCCGGCAAGCAGGAGCCGTGGTCGACCAACTTCGACCTGTACCGCCTGGATGCCGAGGGCAAGCAGGCGCCGGTCAACCTGACCGCGTCCAACCCGGCCTGGGATGCCGGCCCGGTGTTCAGCGCCGATGGCAAGACCCTGTACTACCGCGCCATGAAGCGCCCGGGCTTCGAAGCGGACCGCTTCGGCCTGATGGCGATGGACGTGGCCACCGGCAAGACCCGTGAGATCGCGCCGAAGTGGGACCGCTCGGCCGGCGAGATCGTGCTGTCCGGTGACGGCGCCCTGATCTACACCAGCGCCGACGACATGGGCGAGCACCGCCTGTTCGGCGTCGACATCGCCACCGGTGAGGCCGAAGTCGTGGTCGACGGCGGCAGCATCGGCTCGCCGGTGATCGCCGGCACCACGCTGGCGTATACGAAGAACAGCCTGAAGAGCGGCGACCAGATCGTCGTGGCCGCCTTCGATGGTGCCAACCCGCGCGAGATCACCCCGAGCGCCGGCGAGATGCTGCCCGATGTCGCCTTCGGCGATTACGAGCAGTTCCAGTTCAAGGGCTGGAACAACGAGACCGTGCACGGTTACGTGGTCAAGCCGTACAACTACCAGGAAGGCAAGCGCTACCCGGTCGCGTTCCTGATCCACGGCGGCCCGCAGGGCAGCTTCGGCAATGGCTGGAGCTACCGCTGGAATCCGCAGACCTACGCCGGCCAGGGCTACGCGGTGGTCATGATCGACTTCCATGGCTCTACCGGTTACGGCCAGGCCTTCACCGATGCGATCAGCCAGCACTGGGGCGACCGCCCGCTGGAAGACCTGCAGAAGGGCTGGGCCGCGGCACAGAAGCAGTACCCGTTCCTCAACGGCGACAAGGCGTGCGCGCTGGGCGCCAGCTACGGCGGCTTCATGGTCAACTGGATCGCCGGCAACTGGAACGAGCCGTGGAAGTGCCTGGTCAACCATGACGGCGTGTTCGACCAGCGCATGATGGGCTACGCCACCGAAGAGCTGTGGTTCACCGAGTGGGAGCAGGGCGGCACGCCGTACGAAAAGGCCGCCAGCTACGAGAAGTTCAACCCGGTCAACCACGTATCGAACTGGAAGAAGCCGATCCTGATCGTGCACGGCCAGCTCGACTACCGCATTCCGGTGGAGCAGGGCCTGGCCGCGTTCACCGCCGCCCAGCGCCAGGGCATCGAGTCCAAGTTCCTGTACTTCCCGGACGAGAACCACTGGGTGCTCAAGCCGCAGAACAGCGTGCAGTGGCACGATACCGTCAACGGCTGGTTGAAGCAGCACATCGGCGAATAAGCCCGATTCAAGCGCCGCCCCCAGGGGCGGCGCTTTGACATTGCGCCACCCCTGCCCGGTAGTGCCGAGCCAAGCTCGGATGCTCTTCGCGCCCCCCCCTTTCCGCCAACAGCAGCCGAGCATGGCTCGGCTCTACCCGGGACGTCCGCATGCCCACCGCCCCCCTGATCCAGAACGACATCGTCGTCTTCGGTCTGATCGCCGCCACCCTCGGTGCCGTGTTCTGGACCGCCGCGCGCGAGCAGGGGCTGTGGAAGCGCTTCTATACCTACGTGCCCGCGTTGCTGCTGTGTTACCTGATTCCCGGTGTGTACAACACCGTTGGCCTGATCGACGGCCAGAACACCCATCTCTACAACCCGGTCGCGCGCGACATCCTGCTGCCCGCCGCGCTGGTGCTGCTCACGTTGGCTGTGGACATCAAGGGCATCCTGCGGCTGGGCCCGAAAGTGATCGTGATGTACCTGGGCGCCTCGCTGAGCATCATGATCGGCGCGGTGGCGGCCTTCCAGCTGATGAAGTGGCTGCATCCAGCAACCGTCGCCGGCGATACCTGGGCCGGCATGGCCGCGCTGGCCGGCAGCTGGATCGGCGGCGGCGCCAACATGCTCGCCATGCGCGAAGTGTTCGACGTCAACGCGACCACCTTCGGGCAGTTCGCGGTGGTCGATGTCGGCGTGGGCTACGTGTGGATGGCCGTGCTGATCTTCATGGCCGGGCGTTCGGCGAAGATCGATGCGCGCAGCGGTGCCGACACCTCGGGCATCGACGCGCTGAAGCTGCGTATCCAGGCCTTCCAGGCGCAGCACGAACGCGTGGCCAGCCTGACCGACCTGATGCTGATCGTCGCCGTGGCGTTCGGCGTGGTGGGGCTGTCGCATGCGATCGGCGGGCCGGTCTCGGCCTGGTTCAAGGGCCATGTGGTCTGGGCGCCGCAGTTCAGCCTGGACGCGCCGTTCGTCTGGGTGGTGGTGATCTCCACCACCTGCGGCCTGGCGCTGAGCTTTACCCGTGCACGCAACCTCGAAGGTGCGGGGGCCTCCAAGCTGGGCTCGCTGCTGCTGTATTTCCTGATCGCCTGCATCGGCATGCAGATGGACCTGCTCGCGCTGCTCGACCGCCCGTGGCTGTTCCTGCTCGGCCTGATCTGGATCGCCGTGCACATCGTGCTGCTGTGGGCGCTGGCGCGCGCGCTGAAGGTGCCGTTCTTCTACTTCGCGATCGGCTCGCAATCCAATATCGGTGGGCCGGCCTCGGCCCCGGTGGTGGCCGCAGCGTTCCATCCCTCGCTGGCCCCGGTCGGCGTGCTGCTGGGCACGATGGGCTACGCGACGGGCACGTATCTGGCCTACATCGTGGGCATCACCCTGCGCGCGATGGCCGGGCAGGGATGATCGCGCTATCCACGCCATGCGTGGATGCATGTCCTGGGTAAATCCACGCCATGCGTGGATGCATGTCCCGGGTAGATCCACGCCATGCGTGGATGCATTTCGCGGAAGGCGTCAGCGAAGGAAAGCGTGGTTTTACGCAGCAAGAAGACCGCGTTCGACCAACCACGCCTTCGCATCTTCCGCATCCTGCTCAAACCACGCCTTCGTAGACCCCAACCGATACGTATACCCCCACGCATCCATGTCGGCCATCAACCGCGCACTGCCGACACCGGCAAGCCTGCCGGCCAGCACGATCTGCAGATAACAGGTGGCGTCTTCTTCGGGCACCGAATCGGTGGCATCGGTATGCACCAGCGCACGCCGCTCCGGCGGCAGCACGATCAGGTGGCAGGCTTCGTGCAGCATCGAGTGCACGGGCGTGTCATCGCGGACATACACGTCGCTGCCGATGATGCCGGCCTCGGGTTCGCCCCAATAGCTGCCCGGAATCGGCGCGCCCTCGGCCACACGATGCAGGTGCAGATCGTGGGTGGCGAGCAGGGCATGGGCATCGTCGAAACGGATATCGCCGACGCGGGTGACCTGCGGTTCGGCGGTGGGGGCAGCGTCGTTCATGGGTTACCGCGCAACCGCCCCTTCCGGTCCGGAAGGGGCGATGTCGATCAGGGCTGCTGCGGGCCTTCCGGCAAGGCGACGGAGATATCGAGCACGTCGTGCTCACCGTCCTTGACCAGGTCGACCTTGACCGCATCAGCGTCGATGTTGACGTACTTCTTGATCACTTCCAGCAGCTCGCGCTGCAGCAGCGGCAGGTAGTCCGGGCCGCCGCGGTGGCTGCGTTCCTGCGCGATGATGATCTGCAGGCGGTTCTTGGCCGTTTCGGCAGTGGTCTTCTTTCGGTTCAGGAAATCGAACAGTCCCATGCTTACCCTCCGAACAGCTTGCTGAAGAAGCCTTTCTTCTCCACGGTGGTGAAGCGCATCGGACGCTCTTCGCCAAGGATGCGGCCCACCGCATCTTCGTATGCCTGCCCCGCCGCCGATTCGGGGTCCAGAATGACCGGTTCACCCTTGTTGGACGCATTGAGCACGTCGCCCGACTCGGGCACCACGCCAATGGCCTTCAGGCCCAGCACTTCTTCCACGTCGGTGATGCTGAGCATCTCGCCGCTTTCCACCCGTACCGGGCTGTAGCGCGTGAGCAGCAGGAAGGCCGGCACGTTCTTGCCGGATTCGGCCTTGTGGGTCTTCGAATCGAGCAGACCGATGATGCGGTCGGAGTCGCGTACCGAGGACACTTCCGGATTCACCACCACGACCGCACGGTCGGCGTAGTACATCGCCAGGAACGCACCCTTCTCGATGCCGGCCGGGGAGTCGCAGATGACGTATTCAAAGCCGTCGGCGATGAGATCGTCGAGCACCTTGCGCACGCCTTCCTGGGTCAGCGCGTCCTTGTCGCGGGTCTGCGAAGCAGCCAGCACGTACAGGTTGTCGAAGCGCTTGTCCTTGATCAGGGCCTGCTTGAGAGTCGCTTCGCCGTGCACGACATTGACGAAGTCGTACACCACGCGGCGCTCGCAGCCCATGATCAGGTCCAGGTTGCGCAGGCCGACGTCGAAGTCGATCACCGCCACCTTTTTTCCACGACGCGCCAACCCACAGGCCAGGCTGGCGCTGCTGGTGGTTTTGCCGACGCCGCCCTTGCCGGAGGTGACTACGATGATTTCAGCCAAAGGATTTCTCCTGATTCTTCTGTTTGGGGGCTGCGTCAGTCCAGCGCAGCGATCTTGATCTGGTCCTGTTCCAGCCACACCTGCACGGCCTTGCCGCGCAGGGAGTCCGGGACATCGTCCAGTACCTTGTAGTGGCCGGCAATGGCGACCAGTTCAGCGTGGAATTCACGGCAGAAAATGCGCGCCGTGGTGTTGCCTTGGGCACCTGCCAGGGCACGGCCCCGCAACGTACCGTAGATGTGGATGCTGCCATCGGCGATCACTTCGGCGCCCGCGCCGACGGTGGCCATGACGGTCAGGTCGCAGTTTTCCGCATACAGCTGCTGCCCCGAACGGACGTTGCTGGTCTGCATGCGGCCGGGCTTGGGCGCGCCACCGGTGGCGACGGCGCTGGGCGCGGGCGCCGCAGGTACGGCGGCAGCGGCGGCACGCGCGCGGCGCGGCGGCTCGGCCACCGGCGCAGGCGCCCGGGCAGGCGCGGCGGCCGGCTCGGCCTCGGCGCGTTCGTACTGGGCGCGGAACTTGGCCAGCAGCGGCAGGCCGAGCTGCTGGGAGAGCAGGTCGGTTTCGGTGGTGCCGTAGGCGAGCGCGACCGGCAGCACGCCGGCCTTGCGCAGGCCATCCAGCAGCGCCTTGGCGGTGGCCACGTCCGGCATCCTGCTGAGCCCGCCGAAATCCAGAATGACCGCGGCCCGCCCGAACAGCTTCGGGGCACGCGCGACGCGTTCCTGCATTTCACGGGTGAGGCGTTCGACGTCAAGGGTGCGGATGCGCAGGTTGGCGATGCCGACCTGGCCGATCTTCAGTTCACCGGCCTGTTCAAAATCCATGTTCGCCGCCACCGATCAGGTCCCCGTCTGCTGCTGGACGCGCAGCGGCTCGCGGCGATGGCCCACCCAGGGCACATCCGGCAACTGGTCGCCGTAGGTATCGTGGACCCACTGGTAACTGCACAGGTCCTTGAGCAGCATGCTGGCGCGCACATCGACGTGGGCCATGTTGTTCTGGCCGACCTCGCGGAAGCCGAAGCTGCCGTGGAAGAGCAGGGCGGCATCGGCGCCGTGGTCGAGGAAGACCTCGCAGGTCAGCTGCGGGTAGCGCAGCTCGGCGTAGCTCTGTGCATCGGCATAGAACGCACGGCCGACGCCACCGCCGCGACGGCGGCTGGCGACCACGATGCGGTCGATATAGAAGAATTTGCTGCCCAGTTGCTGCTTGAACCAAGCGAAGTTGCTGCTGTCGTGCTGGCTGTCGCTGCCGAAGCCGATCAGGAAACCGGCCAGGTTGCCGTCGCGCTCGGCGACGCGGAAATACTCAGCGCTTTCATAGAACAGACGCAGGCGGGCGGCATCCAACGGCAGGATGGCCAGGCCGGCATTGTTGTTCAGGGCCAGGACGGAATCGAGCTCGTGCTCGCGCACGTCGCGGATGACAATCGACATTGTGACTCCGTGGGGTAACGCGGTTGGCCCATCGAGGGGCCCTCGGTCCGATTATTGCATGGGTGGCTTCCCCCCGCGAGCCGACAGGCATGACTTCTGTGGGAGTGCAGGGGAACAGGTTCAGCCTACTATGCGTCCATGTTGGGATACCTCAGCCACACCCGAGTACTGCGACTGGCCGGCCTGTTCACCTGGGTCATGGTCGGACTCCCTCTGGTTTATTCACAGTACGAAGCACTGCTGCGCCGCGGCGGTGGCGTCGATGCCTGGGCGCTGTGGCTGTTCGCCGCCTACCTGGCGTTCGGCGCCGGCTACTTCTGGCTGACCCGCGGGCTGCGCAACGGCGGTCACTCGCGCTGGTACGACCGGGTGATGCTGGTGCTGCTCACCACCTCGGCGCTGGGCGTGAGCTACCTGAGCGGCTCGGGCCTGGGCAGCATCCTGATGATGGTCGCCGCCGGCGTCATCCCGTGGATGCTGCCGGTGCGCGGCGGCGTGATCTGGCTGCTGCTCAGCCAGCTGGCGGTGCTGCCGGTCTACTACCTGATCCTGAACTTCTCGCTGTTCGAGGCGGTGATGCAGTCGCTGCTGTATGGCGGCTTCTCCATGTTCATCTTCGTGACCAGCCTGGTCGCGCGCCAGCAGACCGATGCCCGGGAAGAGCAGCGGCGGCTCAACACGGAACTGCGCGCCACCCGCGTGCTGCTGGCCGAGAGCGCCCGGGTCAACGAACGCACGCGCATCTCGCGCGAGCTGCACGACCTGCTGGGCCACCACCTGACCGCCCTCAGCCTGAATCTGGAAGTGGCCGGCCACATCACCGAGGGCCAGGCCCAGGAACACGTGCATCAAGCCCACACCCTGGCCAAGCTGCTGCTGACCGATGTGCGCGAGGCGGTCAGCCAACTGCGCGATAGTGGGGCGATCGACCTGGCTGCCGCCCTGCGGCCGCTGACCGAGCAGGTGCCCTCGCTGGAGATCCACCTGGACATCGACGAGCCGCTGAGCGTGGAAGACCCCGAGCGCGCCCACGTGCTGCTGCGCTGCACCCAGGAAATCATCACCAATGCGGTGCGCCATGCCGGCGCGCGCAACCTGTGGATCAAGGTCCGGCGCGAGCCGCCGGGCGTCGTGGTGCTGGAAGCGCATGATGACGGGGTGGGCGCCGACGGGATCGTGGTCGGCAACGGGTTGCGCGGGATGCGCGAGCGCCTGCAACAATGCGGTGGTGAGCTGCAGATCGAAACCCGCCGGGGACAGGGCTTCCGCCTTCGTGCCTCGGTACCCGGCGTGCCAGTATTGATGCTGACCGCTGTCATTGAAGGAGTGCGTTGATGATTCGCGTCTGCCTGGTCGACGACCAAACCCTGGTGCGGCAGGGAATCCGCTCGCTGCTCGCGCTCGATGACGGCATCGAGGTGGTCGCCGAGGCCGCCGATGGCCGCCAGGCCGTCGAGGTGGTTCCGCAGGTCCGCCCGGACGTTGTGCTGATGGACATGCGCATGCCGGTGATGTCCGGCCTGGAAGCGCTGCAGATGCTGTCGCGGCTGAACCAGCTGCCGCCGACCATCATCCTGACCACCTTCGATGACGACCAGCTGGTGCTGGCCGGGCTCAAGGCCGGCGCCAAGGGCTACCTCCTCAAGGACGTGACCCTGGACCAGCTGGTGGGCGCGATCCGGACCGTGGCCGACGGCGGCTCGCTGGTGCAGCCGGCGGTCACCCAGCGCCTGCTGTCGGGCCTGGAGCACATGCGCAACGAGTTCGTGAGCCTGGACCGGCCGGACCCGTTGACCGACCGGGAGACCGAGATCCTGCGGCTGATGGCCAGCGGCTTCTCGAACAAGGAGATCGCCAATTCACTGGGCGTGGCCGAGGGCACCATCAAGAACCACGTGTCCAACATCCTCTCCAAGCTGGGCGTGCGCGACCGCACCCGGGCGGTGCTCAAGGCCTTCGAGCTGCAGCTGGTCTGAGCCTGGCGGGCCGGCGTAGACCTTCGGGTGGCCGCCGCTGCCGGGTATTTTCTGAAATCCGTGAAACCCTTGCAGCGCAAGCGATGCAGAGGTGTTTTCGGGTCCGGCGGCCGAATCCGGCAAAGAAATATTCTCCATCCGCTACGTGCTGACACGCGCGATGCGTTATCTTTCCGCTCCTTGTCTATGCAAAACCGCTGCCGACATGGAAACCGGTGTGCCAACCCTGATCAACAACACCGGCGAAGCCTGCTAGGATTGGCGCTTCGCTTCAATCAACCCGGCCGTGGGATCGGCCCCGGAGACTCCTGAATGACCCGTATTATCGAGTTCCTGATCGCCTTGGGGATCGTGGCTGGCCTGTTCGTCATCATTGGCGTATGTCTGCCGGGCGAGCGCCATATTTCCGAAAGCATCGAGACCAACCGCAAGATGACGATCGTGTTCGACACGGTCAACAGCCTGCGCCGCTTCAAGGACTGGAACCCGCTCTTGCTGCGCGATCCCGCCGTTGAACTGAAGCACTCCGGCCCGGCTGCCGGCGTCGGCGCACGCCTGGACTACACCTCCAAGGAAGCTTCCTTGGGCCAGGGTAGCTGGGTGATCACCGAGTCCGAGCAGAACAAGCACGTTGCGATCGCCATCGAAGACGAGAGCAAGGGTCACGACAAGGTGACCAACTTCACCCTGGAGCCGACCGGCAAGGGTGGCCGCAACGTCAAGATCACGCAGGACTACAGCGTCAAGTACGGTTTCAACCTGTTCGGTCGTTACGCGGGCCTGTACGTCAGCCGTCACGCCGGTGACGACCTGAAGCTGGGTCTGTCGCGCATGGCCAACATGCTGGCCACCGTGCCGAACGTGGACTACCGCACCGCCGAAGCCCCGCTGACCGATCTGGCCATCGTGGACGTCCCGGCCGAGGACCTGCTGGTCGTCACCGCCGGCAACGTGGACCGCGGCCAGGAGACCATCACCAAGTCCATCAAGGACAACCAGGAGTGGATCAAGCGCGTCATGGAGGCCAACAACCTCGAAGCCGCCGGTCCGTTCCGCATCATCACCACCGATTTCGGCGCCGAGAAGTACGCCTTCGACGTGGCCCAGCCGGTCAAGAAGAAGGGTGCTGAAGGCGCGACTGCCGAAGCCCTGACGGTGAAGATCGACGGTGGTGCACCGGTCAAGTACGTGCATGTTGCTCCGCACCGTTCGGCCCACGCGGCCTACACCGGCCACATGGCCGGCCTGGACATCGCCCGCAACGCCCTGCGTGCGTGGTCGGTGACCGGCGGCAACGAAGTGATCGACCGTCCGTACGAGTCCTGGAAGGACGGCGTGGAAAAGTCGTTCACTCCGGAAGGCACGTACGACATCTACTGGGCCGTCAAGTAATCCGACGGTTGCCGTGATGTAACGCACGACCTGAAACGCGCCGCTTCCTGCGGCGCGTTTTTTTTTGGCTCCGGCAGCGGGGCACTGTCTGAAGGACGCAAGCATGCTCAACCTGGAACGACGCACGCGCAAACCCTCCCTGCTGGCCGGCCTGGGCGGCCTGCTGGCGGCCACCGCGGTCGGCCTGTCCGCTTACGCTTCGCATGGCATCGCCGATCCACTGGCGCAGTCGCATGTCACCACCGCGGCGCTGTACGCGTTCGGGCATGGCGTGGCGCTGGCCGTGCTTGGCCCGACCCAGCAGAACACCCTGGGCCGGCTGGCCCTGTATGTCCTGCTGATCGGCACGCTGCTGTTCTCCGGCAGCCTGGTGGCCGGCGCGCTGTGGAAGCTCAGCACCCAACTGGCTCCGGTCGGTGGCACCGCCCTGATGGTGGGCTGGCTGGCCTACGGCCTGAATGCCCTGAGGCGCTGACATGCCCCGTTACCGCCGGGGCTTCGATGTCGATGAAGCCCACGACTGGCTGAGCCGGCGCGACCGCCGGCTGGGCACGTGGATGAAGCGGCTCGGCCCGATCCAGGCACAGCCGGGCTGGGCGAAGAGCTTCGACCCGGTCGATGCGCTGGCGCGGGCGATCCTGTTCCAGCAGCTCAGCGGCAAGGCCGCCTCGACCATCGTGGGACGGGTGGAAACCGCGATCGGGAGCAGCCGGCTGCATGCCGATACGCTGTCGCGCATCGACGATCCGGGGCTGCGGGTGTGCGGTGTCTCGGGCAACAAGGCGCTGGCGCTGCGCGACCTCGCGCGGCGCGAGGCGGCCGGCGAGATCCCCGACCTGCGCCGGATGTCGGTGATGGACCACGACGCGATCATCGACGCCCTGGTGCCGATCCGCGGCATCGGCCGCTGGACGGTGGAGATGATGCTGATGTTCCGGCTCGGCCGCCCGGACATCCTGCCGGTCGACGACCTGGGGGTCCGCAAGGGCGCGCAGCGTGTGGACAAGGCCGAGCGGATGCCGAGCCCGAAGGAGCTGCTTGCGCGCGGCGAGAAGTGGGGTCCGTTCCGGACCTACGCCAGCCTGTATCTGTGGCGGATCGCCGATTTCACCGTGGATCCGAAGGCGACGACCAACCGCTCGCAGGACTGAGGCAGGACGGAGTCACCCGCGAGGCCGCCGCCAGCACCAGTGCCACGGTTCGTAGACGATGCCGTGCGGGTTGTCGCGCGGGTAGCTCAGCTGGAACCCGAAGCGCCCTGCATGCTCGCTCAGCCAGGCGAAGGCGGCCGTGGATTCGAACGATTCTTCGGCCGGCGGTTCGCCCGGCGTGCCGATATCCAGCGCGTAACCGCTGTGATGTTCGCTGTACCCCGGCGCGGCATTGACCTTCAGGATGTCCTCCACGCCCAGCCCACGGTCGCGTTTGCGCGCGAAGATGCCGAGCTGGTAATCGTGGCTGCGGTACCCGGAGATCGCATCCAGCGCGATGCCATCGCTGGCCGCCTGCTGGCGCAGGCGTTGCCAGCCACGCGCGGCCTCACGCTGCAGCCACATGGGGCGACGGTAGCGGTCGAAACCGGCCAGGTGGAGCTGGGTCGGTTCGGCTTCCAGCGCCAGCCCGGTAGCGGCTTCGTAGGCCTCGGCATCGATACCCAGGGTCTCCAGGCGATGCTGCAGGCCACTCAGGGGCAGCGTCGCGTCGGGCGCGCTGCCGCGGCGGCGATCCAGCAACTGGCGGTCCAGTGCATCCAGCGCCTCCTCGATGCCCGGCTCGCGCATCAGGCGCGGCACCAGCGGCAGGACGCCGTGGGAAGTGGCGACGGCGAGGTAGCGGCCATCGCGCTTGCGCCGCAGCACCCACTGCGCACGGGCCAGGGCGCGCGCGTCGGCGGAGCTGCGCGCACGCAGCAGGCCGCCGGGCCAGAGTTCGATCTCGGCGGTGTTGATCAGCAGGGCAGGGGATCTACGCATGCCGCCAGCTTAGTGCGCGCCCGGCGGTCCGGCCAGCGCCTGCAGCGCCTCCAGCAGAACGCGGGGACGCTCCGGGCTGATCACCAAGGCGCTGCCATCGCGCAACGGCAGGTACAGCACCCGGCTGCTGTCGGTGATCAGGCAGAACGCCTTGCTGCGGTCGACCATCCGGTAGTGCCCGGACTGGAAGCCGGGCACGCCGTAGCCGTTGGTCTTGATCGCGGGCTTGTAACGGCCATGCTCGGCGAGATCGACGATGCGCGCCTCGTCCAACCGCATGTCACGGACCGGCACGCGCTTCCGGTAGAAGGTCGACTGCACCTCCAGCGTGTCCTCGTGCAGCACGATGCGGCGGCGGGTGTACGCCCAGGTCAGCGCGGCCGCCAGCACCGCCAGGAAGGGCAGGGTGATGAACAGCTCGGTGTGTGAACGCTCCGGCGCGTCCAGCGCGGTGCCGACCATCAGGCCGGCGACGAGCAGCAGCGGAATCCACAGCCAGAGCAACCGCCAGGCTGGTGCCCGGGCGACCTCGAAGGGGTGTGGTGCGGCAGACATGTCTGGACTCATGATTGCTCCTTGATCCAGTGGGCAACGTCGTCGATCAGCTGTGGCAGTACGTGGCCAGGGCTGGCGTACTCCTCTACGGTGCCCGGCCCCTGCCCGGGGATGCCGAGGTGGTTGAGGCTGGGGTAGTCGCGGAAGCTCACCGATCGCTCGCGCGACAGGCCGCGTGTCCACAGTTGCCAGTCCGTATCGATCACTTGGATGTCACGGCCGCCCTGCAACAGCATGATCGGTTGCTTCAAGGCGCGCGCATCGGCAACCGGATCAACCTGTTCGAAGGCGCGCCAGTAGCTGGCCGGCAGGCCCAGGGGCAGGTCCTTGGCCGGCACATCGGCAGTGCCGCGTGCGGCCGCGATCTGTGTTTCGAGCTTGTCCAGGAAGGCCTGTTCCTCTGCGCTGATCCCGCCTCGCAGCCCCAGCAGATAGCGGTTCTGCTCCGGCAGTATCGTCAGCAGTGAACGCGCCGGTGCGGACCACAGGATCAGACCGGCCACTTTGTCCGAATGCTGTGCAATGCGCGGCGCCAGCATGCCGCCCTGGCTGTGGCCCATGACGTACAGGTGATCCGGGTCGATGTCGGGTGCGCCGGCCAATGCAGTGAGCGCGGCAACGGCATCGTCAGTGGTCTCATCGTCCATGGTGAAGTTACGGTCGACGAAGTCCTGCGGGCGCACCTTCGTACGCTTGTCGTAGCGCAGCACCGCGATGCCCTGCGCAGCCAGGCCGCGCGCCACGTCCAGGAACGGGCGATTGGGGCCGGTGGTTTCATCGCGATCCTGTGGGCCGGAGCCGTGCACCAGAACGACAGCGGGGAACGGGCCGCGGCCGGTCGGCATCGCCAGTGTGCCCGGCAGTGCGCCGGTCGCGGTGGGGACCTCGAACGAGGATTCGCGATAGGGTGCATCGGCCGGCGGCGCGGGTGCGGGCGCGGCTGGCGCCGCCGCAGGTTTGAACATCAGGCCCGCCACGCGCTGCTGCGCGTCCACCACGATCTGTGCATCAAGCGTGCCCTTGGCGAACGTCAGGGGCACCACCACGATGGTCATGCCCTCGTGCGCGGAAGACCGCGCTGCGCCGCGCTGGCGAAGGTCGCCCAGCGACTGCCAGATGGACCGGAGTTGCGCGGCCGGAACGGCCTTGGCCATCTCTGGCGTGAACATCGCCTCGGCGGCGGCGGTCTTGTCTGCCTGGAGGTGATCCAGCAATGCGCCCGCCGTCTGTTCCGGTGACGCGGCGTTGGCGATGCTGCCTGCGCACAACATCAGGAGGGTCGATCCCCAGCGTGTCAGCGCGTCCACTTCACTCCTCCTTCTTGAAGATCAGCATCGGCGTGTTGATCGGCGGTGCGAAGACGAGGTTGACCAGTTCCCAGCCCAGGGCGCCGTGCCGGGTCAGCGCGTCCTGGATATCCTGGGGCTTCACGATGCCCAGCATGCCCGCTTTCACTTCAACGGTCAGGTAGCTCCAGCGTTTGCTCATGACTTGCTCTCCTTGTCGGTGGTGGGTCTGGGAAGGCGTCCGGCCTTGCGCAGTGCATCACGCAGCACGTATTCGATCTGCGCATTGAGGCTGCGCAGCTCGTCGTCGGCCCAACGCTGCGCCGCCGCCAGGACATCGGCATTGATACGCAGCGGGTACGCTTTCTTTTCGGTCATGCGGGGTCCTTTATCAACAGCGCGTGCCGTCCCCTCGGCGCCGCGTTGCGTTGGTAGGTGCCGACCCTGGGTCGGCACGCTGGTGCATCAATACAGCGAACCGGCGTTGACCACCGGCTGGGTGCCACGGTCCGAGCACAGCACGGTCAACAGGTTGCTCACCATGTGTGCCTTGCGCTCCTCATCGAGCTGGACCACGCCGTTCTTCTGCAGTTCGGCCAAGGCCATCTCGACCATGCCGACCGCGCCGGCCACGATGCGGGTACGCGCGGCGATGACCGCGTTGGCCTGCTGGCGCTGCAGCATCGCCTGGGCGATTTCCGGGGCATACGCGAGGTGGCTGATGCGCGCATCGATCACCTGCACGCCGGCATCGGCCAGGCGCTCGGCCAGTTCGTCCTTGAGGTGCTGGGAGATTTCAGTCGCATGGCTGCGCAGCGACAGCTGGCCTTCCTCATGCTGGTCGTAGGGGTAGCTGGTGGCCATCGCGCGCAGCGCCGACTCGGACTGGATGTGCACGAAGCTCTCGTAATCGTCCACGTTGTAGACGGCCTCGGACGCATCCACCACCTGCCACACGATCACCGCGGCGATCTCGATCGGACTGCCATCGAGTTCGTTGACCTTGAGCTTGCCGCTTTCGAAGTTGCGCACGCGCTGGCTCACCTTGACCTTGGTGAAGAACGGGTTGTTCCAGCGCAGGCCGTTCTCCTTCACGGTGCCGACGTACTTGCCGAACAGACTGACCACGACGGCCTGGTTGGGCTGCACGGTGTACAGGCCGACCAGGCTGAGCAGGGCAGTGGTGGCCAGCACCAGGCTGCCGACGATCAGCGCCGGATTGCGGTTGCCGCGCTCCACACCCACCACGAACATCCACACGGCCACGGCGGTCAGGGCCAGGACCAGCAGCAGGAAGGGCAGGCCGGACAGCGAGCGGATCGACTTCTCTTTCATGGCAGGGCGTCCTTGGGTGATTGAGTTGAAGATATCAAATTGATATCAGGCTGCAAGTGCCTGGCCGGTCGGCCATGGGGCCGCCGCAGCGGCTAGAATGCCCTCCCGCCCCTGTTGCCCGGAACACCGCCATGTCCACGCTCGGTACGCCGCTGTCTCCTTCCGCCACCCGTGTGCTGCTGCTGGGCTCCGGCGAACTCGGCAAGGAAGTCGCCATTGAGCTGCAGCGCCTGGGCGTGGAGGTGATCGCCGCCGATCGCTATGCCGATGCACCGGCCATGCAGGTGGCACACCGTTCGCACGTGATCGACATGCTCGACGCGATGGCGCTGCGCGCGTTGATCGCGCTGGAGAAGCCGCACCTGGTGGTGCCGGAGATCGAGGCGATCCATACCGAAACGCTGGTCCAGCTGGAACAGGAGCAAGGCCTGCGGGTGGTGCCGACCGCACGCGCGGCACGCCTGACGATGGACCGCGAGGGCATCCGTCGGCTTGCCGCCGAGACCCTGGGCCTGCCGACCTCGCCGTACCGCTTCGTCGATACCGACGCCGAGTACCGTGCAGCCGTGGCGGCGATCGGGCTGCCGTGCGTGGTCAAGCCGGTGATGTCCTCCTCGGGCAAAGGCCAGAGCACGCTGCGCCAGGACGCGGACATCGCGCCCGCCTGGGAATACGCGCAGACCGGTGGCCGTGCCGGTGCCGGGCGCTGCATCGTCGAGGGCTTCATCGATTTCGAGTACGAGATCACTCTGCTGACCGTGCGCCACGCGGGCGGGACGTCGTTCTGTGCGCCGATCGGGCATTGGCAGAAGGACGGGGACTACCGCGAGAGCTGGCAGCCGCAGCCGATGTCGCCGCGTGCGCTGGCGCGGGCGGAGGAGATTTCGCAGGCGATCACCGATGAGCTGGGTGGCTGGGGCCTGTTCGGGGTCGAGTTGTTCGTGAAGGGCGACGAGGTGTGGTTCAGCGAGGTATCGCCGCGTCCGCACGACACCGGCCTGGTGACGTTGGCATCGCAGGAGTTGAGTGAGTTCGCGCTGCATGCGCGGGCGATTCTGGGGTTGCCGATTCCGGTGATCCGCCAGAGCGGTCCGTCGGCGTCGTGCGCGATGCTGGCGCATGGCGAGGGCGTGCCGTTCTTCAGCAATGTGGCCGAAGCATTGGTGCATCCGGATTCGGCGCTGCGTCTGTTCGGCAAGCCGAGCGTGCACGGGCATCGGCGGGTGGGCGTGACGTTGGCGCGGGGGGCGGATATCGACGAGGCGCGGAAGATTGCGCGTGAGGCGGCGGAGGCCATCGGGATCGAGTTGCGGTCGTGAGCCGGGTTTGGCCGACGCAGAAGCCAAAGCTGGCGCCTTGGTTGCTGTCGGTGTGAGGCGTTCGGGAAGCCCGATGCAGGACACGCCGTAAACCCATCCCTGGGGGCTCGTAGTGCGGCATCCATGCCGCACACGGTCCTTCATCGGGCTGCCCGATCACCTCCTCGTGGAAGGTCGGTTGCGCGGTTCGAACAGCGGAGCAAACGAAAAACGGCGAGCCTTGGCTCGCCGTTTTTCGTTGAGAGCGACGCGGGCTTTACTTCACGTCCACCCACACCAGATGGTGGTCGCTGCCGTCGGCAATCTTGGCTTCCGGGCTGTCATTGGCGGGCCAGAACACGCCGCTGCCGATGTAGCTGAAGCCGACAGAGGGCAGGACGTAGTCCAGGCGCATGGTGCCGGACTTGGGGCCGAAGTCGCCGGTGGCGTGGAAGGGGGCGCCTTTGCGGACGATGCCTTTCTCGGCATAGGCCAGGCTGGTCTGCTCGGCGCCGACGCTGCGCGGGGTGGGGTAGCGCAGGACGCGGGCGTTTTCGATCAGTTCGACGATCGCTTCGTGGCGGCCGTCGCCGTCGGCCGGATCGTTGTTGAGGTCGCCAAGGATGACGAAGCGTGCGTCCTGCGGGAGGCCGCCGCAGTGGCCGCGGTCATCGCACAGCCACGACGTGTCACGGTCCTTGAGGTAGTCCTGCCAGAGGCGCAGTTCGTCGTGGTTGCGGGCGGCGTTGCGCTTTTCCGGACCGTCGAAGACCGGCGGGGTCGGGTGCGAGACCAGGGCGTGCACGGTGCCGTTCGGGGTGTTCACCGGAACATCCCAATGCGATTTGGACGACAGGCGCAGCTGTGACCAGACGTGGTCGTTGTAGAAGGATTTCCCGGTGCGCGGGTCGATCGGGCGCAGGGCGCCGGGCATCGTGCTCCACTTCAGCAGCTGGAAGCTGCGGACCTTGGCGTCATCGATCGGGTAGCGCGACAGCACCAGCATGCCGTACTGGCCCGGGTGCAGGCCGTAGCCCCAGGCATCGTTGCCACGGGCGCGGCCTTCGCCGCCGATCTCGCCGTTGTTGTCCAGGTCCAGGCCGCTCTGCACGCCGGTGTTGACCGGGGCGAGGTAGCGGTAGGCGTAGTGCAGCGGCTCGCCGCCGCCCGGCTGGGCGGATTCCAGGTAGCGCTTCTGGAACAGGTCGGCGGCGCGGTGCGCATCGTCGTAATCGAACTCGTTGAGCAGGACCAGATCCGGGCGGACCTGCTGCAGGACGGCGGCGATCTTGCGTGCGTGTTCGCTGTCGCCCTCAAGCTCGGCGATCAGGCCGCCGGTCTCGTCGCTGTACAGGGAGGTGTTGTAGGTGGCGATCCGCAGCGGTGCGGAAGTGGAATCCGGCATGGCGGCGGTCTTGGCAGGGGTCTGTGCGCAGGCGCCGCAGAGCAGGGCCAGGGCAAGGATCAGGGGATGGGCTTTCATCCGCCTATTCTGCACCCGTCGCGGTGTCAGTGATGCGTCAGCGGCCGTCCGATTCGTCGTCGAACGCGTGCCAGCGGCGACCGTCATAGGCCTCCAGCGGGCGGAACCGGCGCTTGTAGTCCATCTTGCGGTGGCCGCGGATCCAGTAGCCCAGGTACAGGTGCGGCAGCTGCTCGCGCTGGGCCCAGGCGATCTGCTGCAGGATCGCGAAGGTGCCCAGGCCGCGATGGGCCTGGTCCGGATCGAAGAAGGTGTAGACCGCCGAGAGCCCCTGCGGGGTCACGTCGGTCACGGCGACCCCGAGCAGCGGTCCGCGATGGCCATCCTCGGCCGGGCCGCGGATTTCGATGAAACGGCCCTGCGACCAGCGCCCGATCAGGAACTGGTCGAACTCGTGCGGGCCGTGCTCGTCCATGCCGCCCTGCGCGTGGCGGTGGGTGAGGTAGCGGTGGTACAGCGCGAACTGCTCTTCGGTCTGCTCGGCCGCGACGATCCGTACTTCCAGATCGGCATTGCGGGCCAGGCAGCGGCGCTGGCTGCGGTCCGGTGCGAAGCGGGCCACGGGGATGCGCACGGCCACGCAGGCATGGCAGTCGGCGCAGTGCGGGCGGTAGACCAGATCGCCGGAGCGGCGGAAGCCCCAGCCGAGCGCCATCGGGTACAGCGTGCCCAGGCGCGGATCGTTGGGATCGAGCACCAGATCGCGCGCGGCCCGTTCCGGCCAGTAGCCACAGGGGTGGTCGCCGGTCTGGAACAGTCGCAGCTCGTCGTCGCCGTCGCCGTGTATTGCCATGCCCACAGCATAGCCCCGTGCCGTCGCAGCCGCCGCGACTGTCTGCCAAATGAACACGGCCGGCCGGGCTGTCAACGGTGCTGGCGCCCACGCGTTGTTACCGGTGTGGGTGCCACGCACCGCACGCAGTTTCCCTCACTAACCGGAGTTACCCATGCGCAACCGCACATCCCTCCTGCTGCTGGCCCTGCTGCTGTCCACCGGTGCTGCCGGCCTGGCGGTCGCTGCCGATACCCCCGCCGCCGGCGACAAGCCCGCCCGCGCCAAGCTGGATACCAACGGCGATGGCTTCATCGACCGCACCGAAGCGTCGAAGGCGCCGCGTCTGGCCGCGCAGTTCGACACGCTGGATGCCAACAAGGACGGCAAGCTCTCCCGCGAGGAACTGCCGCGCTGGCACGGCAAGCGCCACGGGCGTGGCCCGGGGGGCCATGGCGATTGGATGGCCAAGCTGGACACCAACAAGGACGGCCGCATCAGCCGCGAGGAAGCCAAGGCCGATCCGCGCCTGGCCGCGCGCTTCGATGCCATGGACGTCAACAAGGATGGCTACCTGGACAAGGCCGATCGCGAGCTGCGCATGAAGCAGCATCGCGATGCCTGGTTCGCCGCAGCCGACACCAACAAGGACGGCCAGCTGAGCAAGGCCGAGTTCGATGCGGCCAAGGGCCCGTTCGGTGGCCCGCGTGGCGATCATCGCGATGGCAAGCACCGCGACGGCAAGCCGCCGATGCCGCCGAAGGCACCGGCCGCGAAGTAAGCGGTACGAAGGTGTTGCACGAGAAAAGCGCCGGTCATCGACCGGCGCTTTTCTGTTTCAGATCCGTCCGTTCTTGTACATCGCCCAGACGATGGTGCCGACCACGAACAGGTTCATCACCCACAGCGCCTTGCGGCCGTACAGCGACTCGTATTTCCAGTTCGGGCCGGTGCGTCCATGGCGCGCCGCATCGCGCGCGATCATCGGGGCCATGATCCGCTGCAGCGGAACGAGACACTGATAGTTGATCATGGACAGGCCGACCGCCAACGCCACCACGGGCCAGTACCAGGCCAGCGGCAGGAAGCTCAAGGCGAACACGGCCACGCAGGTCACCAACGCGGTGAAGGTGCTGTAGTGCACGAACCCGCGGATGGCGGTTCGCTCGCCCTCGTTCTCGGCGTACGAGAGCAGGTAACGACCCCCGAGATAGCTGCCCAGCACGCCTCCGACCACGCCGCCGGCGATGGCGCCCCACGCGAAATCCGGCGGCAGGACATGACTCTGGCTGGCCGCTGCACTCAACGAGCCCAGGGCCGCACCGCCGGAGACACTGGCACCGCCCAGCCCGAGCTTGCTGGTGCCCAACCCGGTGCCGAGCAGGATCGCGGCACTGGCGGTGCCGGGCGCGGCGACCAGCACCATCGAAACCACCGTCGTGGCGAACGCCGCGCTCGGCGCGCTGCTGCGCGCGAACTCGCTGAACCGGCGCATCATCTCTTCGCGCACGGTGGCGCGAGCGCGTGACAGTCGCTTGCGCACGGCGGCGTCACTGAGGCCGAGCAGATCGGCGACCTGCTGTGAGCTCTGGCCTTCGCGGTAATACAGCAGCAGCGTCTCGCGGCTGTCTTCGGGCAGCGCCGAGATGATCTCTTCCGCCGCCAGCTCCTCTTCCACCCGCTGCAGGTGCTCCGGGGCGCTCGGGCGGGGGTCGGCGGCCATGTTGATGGCGATCTCGGCGGCCTCGCCGGACAGCGGCCGGCCGCGGTTGGCGCGCAGCCAGTCACGGGCGAGGTTGCGGGTGATCTGGCGCAGCCACGGCAGGAAGCTGGCATGGCTGTGCAGCTGGTTGAGCTGCTGCCAGGCCTTGATGAAGGCTTCCTGCGCGATGTCCTCGCTGGCGTGCACGTCGCGGGTGATCGCCAGCGCGATCGCGGTGACCGTGTTCTGGCAGGCCAGCACGATGCGCCCGTAGGACTGCTGGCAGCCGCCCGCGGCGGCGGGCAGTTCGCGTTCGAGCGTAGTGGTCAGCGGATGCGTCATGGCACGTTCCCCGGCGGTGATCCGAGTATGACGATGCCTCAACCGGAATGTGACCGGGTAGTGCCGGCCGCTGGCCGGCTCTGCAGGATTCCAACCGTACGAGGAGCCGGCCAGCGGCCGGCACTACCCGTTATTCAGTTGGCTGGATCCGGACCCGCACTTCCTCTTCTTCCGGTGGGGTGGCCGCCGGTGCGGTCGGCGACGCGGCCGGCTGTACCGCCGGGGCCGGCGCTGGCGCCACGGTGGGGGCGCCGCGGTGGCGCATGACCACCACCATCGCCACGGCAGCGATCACCAGCAGCAGGCCGATGCGGATGCGCCAGGCCCAGTTGCGCGGTGCGTCGTTCTGGGCGACCTCGTCGCGGAACGCGAACTGCGCGGTCGGGTGATCGCGGCGGGTGGTTTCCAGCAGGCGCGCATCACGCAGGATCTCGCGGGCGCGCGGCTGGTCGTCGGCATGCACCACCCACAGGGTCGGGTGGGTGGTGGCCTTTTCCTTGTCCAGATAGCTGAACTGGCTGCCGCGCTTGCTGTGGTACGAGCGCCCGTTGGTGATGCGCACTTCGATGCCGGCGTCGCGCAGCAGTTGGGCCACGCCTTCGACGGTCTCCACGCGCTGGCTGTTGAAGATCTGTCTCATGTCAGTCCTTGGCCGGTACGGCGGCGGCCGCGGCACTGTCGTCGACCACGCGGATCAGGCCTTCCTGCGCCGTGCTGGCGACCAGGATGCCGTTGCGGGTGAAGAACTGGCCACGCGCCAGGCCGCGCGAATCCTGCGCGCTGGGGCTGTCCAGCGAATACAGCAGCCAGTCGTCGGCACGGAACGGGCGATGGAACCAGATCGCATGGTCGAGCGAGGCCATCTGCACGTGCGGCTGGTAATAGCTGATGCCGTGCGGGAAGGTCGCGGTGCCGAGCAGGTGGAAATCCGACGCGTAGGCGAGCAGGGCCTGATGCAGTTCGGGGGCATCGCCCACGGTCTCGTTCAGGCGCAGCCACACCTGGTGGTACGGCGGGCGCTTGGGCGGATGGAGTTCGTCGCGCGGGTAGACATGACGGAACTCGAACGGGCCGCCGCGCGAGAGCCAGCGCTGCACCTTGATCGGCAGGCGATCGAGCACGGCCTGCGGCAACGGCTGGTTCGGCTCGATGTCTTCCGGCTGCGGTACTTCCGGCATTTTGTGCTGGTGCTCGGCGCCGGTCTCGGCCTGCTGGAACGAGGCCGCGCAGAAGAAGATCACCTTGCCGTGCTGGATCGCGGTGACCCGGCGCACGGAGAAGCTGCCGCCATCGCGGGTACGGTCCACGTCATAGACGATGGGATGGTCGATGTTGCCGGCGCGCAGGAAGTAGGCGTGCAGCGAATGCACGTGACGGCCATTCTCGACCGTCTTCTGGGCGGCGGACAGCGCCTGGCCCAGCACCTGGCCGCCAAAGACGTACTTGGTGCCGATATCGCGGCTCTGGCCGCGGAACAGATTGTCTTCCAGGCGTTCGAGCGAGAGCAGGTCGATCAGCTCGGAAACGACGGGTTCGTGCGTGGCGGACAAAGGCGGCAACCTGGGTTGGACTGGCGCCGATTATACGGGGTCCGGTAGTGCCGGCCGCTGGCCTGCAGGCGCAGCGGCACGCAGCACGGGGTAGTGCCGGCCGCTGGCCGGCTCCTCGTCATGTCCAGGCCAGCGGGAGCCGGCCAGCGGCCAGCCCTACCGGTGGTGCGAGGGTGTCCGCCTTCGCGGATCACCCCTTGCCCAGCCTTGCGACCAGCCCGTGCAGCGCCTGCTGGGCGTCCGGGGCGTACCAGGCGTCCACGAAGCGGTCGAGCTGGATGAGGTCGGCGTGCAGTGCCTCGTGCAGGTCGGCGCGGGCGATGGCACGGGTCAGCAGCATCGGCTGGCGCGGCAGCTTCAGCAGGCTCTGCAGCCACGCCACGGCGCGGGCGACGACCCGATCCGCCTCGACTACCTCATCGACCAGCCCGATCTGCAGTGCACGCTCGGCCGGCACCATCTCGCCGCCGACCAGCAGGGTGGTGGCCCGATGGTGGCCGACCACGCGGCGCATCAGGCGCTGGATGCCTTCCGGCGCGACCAGCCCGACCTGCACTTCGTTCAGGCCGATCACCGTGGGATGGGCGGCATCGGGGCTGCGCGCGATGATCCGGTAGTCGCAGCACAGCGCCAGCACGCAGCCGCCGGCCGGGGCGTGCCCGGTCATGGCCGCCACCACCGGCACGCGGCATTCGGCCAGGGTGCGCACGGCGCCGAAGAAGGCCTGCCAGCTGTCCAGCAGCCTGTGCTTGTCATCGCCATGGCCGAGCAGGTGCGGCACGTCCATGCCGGCGCTGAAGATGCGCTCGCTCCCGGACAGCACGATGCCGTGCACATCCTCGGACATGGCCAGGTTGATCGCCTGGATCAGGTGCCGGCACAGCTCGGTGTCCAACGCATTGACCGGGGGACGCGCCAGCCGCAGTTCGCGGATGGGGCCATGGTTGATCACCTCGATGAGCGTCGTCATGCTGCAGTCTCGTTGCGGACAGGGAACGAAGCCGATGATAACCAAACCATTCGTGTGCGTATTGTTGGGACTGTGTGCGTTCGCAGCATCGGCGTCGGCGGTGGCCGATGCGCCTGCCTGCGTGTCACTGCGCGACGGCTGGGTACGGTTGCCGCCGGGCGCGATGCCGATGGCCGCCGGTTACGGGCGGATCCGCAATGACTGTCGCGAGACGGTCGTGGTGATCGCCGCCGGCAGCAAGGCGTTCGGTGATGTCTCGCTGCACGAAACCACGCTGGTCGACGGGGTCAGCCGGATGCGCGCGGTGGAGCGGTTGCCGATCGCGGCCGGTGTGACGGTCGAGCTGAAGCCGGGGGGCTTGCACCTGATGCTGATGCAGCCGGAGGTGGCGCTCAGCGAGGGCAAGGTGTTGCCGCTGCGGCTGAGCCTGGAAGACGGCCGCAAGGTGGATGGCATGCTGAAGGTCCGCAAGGCCGCGCCGTGAGAAGGGCGTCGGCGTCGGCGTAGGTGCCGGTCAGGAGCAATCACGATCCGCGCCAACAGACGGTAGTGCCGGCCGCTGGCCGGCACCCATGCACATCGATCCGGCGTCATGAGGTTGCCGGCCAGCGGCCGGCACTACTCAGGTGGACGCGGTGCGGATCGCCTCGGGCAACGGCGCGCTCTTGCCGGTCTGGGTATCCATCCACACCACCACCACGTTGCCGTCCGAATACAGCGTGCTGTCGTTCTTCTCGTCCACGATGCGGTGGCCGATGGTCACGCTGCTGTTGCCGAGACGCTCGACGAACAGCTCCACCACGATGTCGTTGGGCCACACGATCGGCAGGCGATAGTTGACGTTGGTCGCCGCCACCACCGGTGCGATGCGGTCGGTCATCGAAACGCCCTCCACGCCCAGCATCCAGCGCACGCGCGCCTCTTCCAGGTAGGAGATGTACTTGGCGTTGTTGACGTGGCCCATGCTGTCCATGTCGCGCCAGCGGACGCTGATCGGTACGCGGGCGAGGATCCTGTGTTCGCTGCTCATTACTTCTTCTTCGCCTTCGTGGTCTTGGCAGGGCTGGTTTTGCTGGGGGTTGCCGCACGCGTGGCGGCCACCGCCTTCTTGGCCACCTTGGCCGGCTTTTCCGGCTTGGCCTTGCGCGGCGGGCGGGCGTCGGGCTTGTTGGCCACGGCCGCCGGCTGTTCCGGGCGCGCGCTGGTGGAGGGCAGCATCTTGGCCAGGAACTGGCCGGTGTACGAGGTCGGGCAGGCCGCCACGTCTTCCGGCGTACCGGTGACCAGGATGGTGCCACCGCGGTGGCCGCCTTCCGGACCCAGATCGACGATCCAGTCGGCGGTCTTGATCACGTCCAGGTTGTGCTCGATCACCACCACCGTGTTGCCTTCGTCGCGCAGCTTGTGCAGCACGCCGAGCAGCGCCTCGATGTCGTGGAAGTGCAGGCCGGTGGTCGGCTCATCCAGGATGTACAGCGTGCGCCCGGTATCGCGGCGCGACAGTTCCTTGGACAGCTTCACGCGCTGCGCTTCACCACCGGACAGCGTGGTCGCGCTCTGGCCCAGCTTGATGTAGCTCAGGCCCACGTCGACCAGCGTTTCCAGCTTGCGCGCGATGCTCGGCACCGGCTCGAACAGCTTCAGCGCATCTTCGACGGTCATCTGCAGCACGTCGTTGATGTTGTAGCCCTTGTACAGGATCTCCAGCGTTTCGCGGTTGTAGCGCTTGCCGTGGCAGACATCGCAGGGCACGTACACGTCCGGCAGGAAGTGCATTTCCACCTTGATCAGGCCATCGCCCTGGCAGGCCTCGCAGCGGCCACCGCGTACGTTGAAGCTGAAACGCCCCGGCGAATAGCCGCGTGCACGCGCTTCGGGCACCTGCGCGTACAGCTCGCGCAGCGGCGTGAACAGGCCGGTGTAGGTGGCCGGGTTCGAGCGCGGGGTGCGGCCGATCGGCGACTGGTCGATGTCCACCACCTTGTCGAACAGATCCAGGCCGTCGACTTCCTTGTACGGGGCGATCGGGTGCGAGGAGCCGTTGATCTCGTTGGCGGCCAGCGAGAACAGGGTGTCGTTGATCAGGGTCGACTTGCCCGAGCCGGACACGCCGGTGATGCAGGTCAGCAGGCCCGACGGAATGTCCAGGTCCACGCCCTTGAGGTTGTTGCCACTGGCACCGCGCAGGTGCAGCGTCATCTTCGGGTTCGGCTTGTGCCGGCGCGCCGGGATCTCGATGGCGCGCTTGCCCGACAGGTACTGGCCGGTCAGCGAACGCGGCGCATCCAGGATGTCCTGCAGCGTGCCCTGGCCGACGATCTCGCCGCCGTGCACGCCCGCGCCCGGACCGATGTCCAGCACGTAGTCCGCCAGGCGGATCGCATCTTCGTCATGCTCGACCACGATCACCGTGTTGCCGAGGTCGCGCAGGCGGGTCAGGGTGCCGAGCAGGCGCTCGTTGTCGCGCTGGTGCAGGCCGATCGACGGCTCGTCCAGCACGTACATCACGCCGACCAGGCCGGCACCGATCTGCGAGGCCAGCCGGATGCGCTGGGCTTCGCCACCGGACAGGGTGTCGGCCTTGCGTTCCAGGGTCAGGTAATCCAGGCCGACATCGACCAGGAAGCCCAGGCGTTCGCCGATCTCCTTGACGATCTTGCCGGCGATCTCGCCGCGCCAGCCGGGCAGGGTCATGCCGCTGAAGAACTTCAGCGCATCGTCGATCGGCATCACCACCAGTTCCGGCAGCGCACGGTCGGCCACGAACACGTTGCGCGCGGCCTTGTTCAGGCGCTGGCCCTGGCACTCGGGGCAGTTGCGTTCGCTGATGTACTTGGCCAGCTCTTCGCGCACCGCCGAGGACTCGGTCTCCTTGTAGCGGCGCTCGAGGTTGGGAATGATGCCCTCGAAGCGATGCTTGCGCTGGGTGCGGCCACCGGCTTCGGTGAAGTAGGTGAAGGTGATCGTCTCGTCGCCGCTGCCGTACAGCACGGCCTGGCGCACGTCCTCGGGCAGGCTCTGCCACGGGGCGTCGGTGTCGAACTTATAGTGCTTGGCCAGCGAGGCGATCAGCTGGAAGTAGTAGGCGTTACGGCGGTCCCAGCCGCGCACGGCACCGGCCGAGAGCGAGAGCTCCGGGTGCACCACCACGCGCGAGGGATCGAAGAACTCGGCCATGCCCAGGCCATCGCAGCCCGGGCAGGCGCCGACCGGCGAGTTGAACGAGAACAGGCGCGGTTCCAGCTCCGGCAGCGAGTAATCGCAGACCGGGCAGCTGTACTTGGACGAGAACAGGTGCGCAGGCGCATCCTCCACATCCAGCGACTGCACCGAGACCATGCCGTCGCCCAGCTTCAGCGCGGTTTCAAAGCTCTCGGCCAGGCGTTGCTTGATGTCCTCGCGCGGGCGGAAGCGGTCGATCACCGCCTCGATGGTGTGCTTCTGGCGCAGCGCCAGCGGCGGCACCGCATCGATTTCATGCAGTTGGCCGTCCACGCGCACGCGCACATAGCCCTGCGCGCGCAGCTGGTCGAAGACCTGGGCGTGTTCGCCCTTGCGCTCGCGGATCACCGGGGCCAGCAGCATGTAGCGCTGCTCGGCATCCAGGGTCAGCACGTGGTCGACCATCTGGCTGACCGTCTGCGCTTCCAGCGGGTAGCCGTGGTCCGGGCAGCGCGGGCTGCCGACGCGGGCGTACAGCAGGCGCAGGTAGTCGTAGATCTCGGTGATCGTGCCGACGGTCGAGCGCGGGTTGTGCGAGGTCGACTTCTGCTCGATCGAGATCGCCGGGGACAGGCCCTCGATGTGGTCCAGGTCCGGCTTTTCCATCACGCTGAGGAACTGGCGGGCATAGGCCGACAGCGACTCCACGTAACGACGCTGGCCTTCCGCGTAGATGGTGTCGAACGCCAACGAGGACTTGCCCGAGCCGGACAGGCCGGTGATGACAATCAGCTTGTCGCGGGGCAGGTCGAGATCGATGTTCTTGAGATTGTGCGTCCGCGCGCCGCGGATGCGGATGAAATCCATCGCCATGGGGGATCCGTTGTGGGGCTTCGGCTCAGGGAGCCGGCAAGCGGGTGGGGCAATCGGAAACGGCAATCGGTCAGCCTACCGAGCTTGGGATTTGGGGGCAATCGCGGACTTTGCCACCCCCATGTCTCATTCCCTGAGACCCCGCCAGCCGGTTTCCTGAACCGTATTCAGCCAAATCAGGGTCCGAGCAGGGGGTGGGTTGACCCGAAGTGGTTGAAGTCATTAAAATTCCGCTTCTGTCCGCCCTCGATGGCGGCAGTCCATAGACCACAATAACTACAGAGGAAGTCTGGTCATGTACGCAGTACTGGTAACCGGCGGTAAGCAATACCGCGTGGCGCAGGGCGAAACGCTCCGCGTTGAAAAGCTCGAAGTCGAAGTCGGCAACGAGATCAAGTTCGACAACATCCTGATGCTGGGCGACAGCGATGGCATCAAGCTGGGCGACGCGCTGAGCGGCGCTTCGGTCACTGCCAAGGTCGTGTCCCAGGGTCGTGCCGACAAGGTCCGGATCATCAAGTTCCGTCGCCGTAAGCACCACATGAAGCGTCAGGGTCACCGTCAGTACTACACCGAAATCGAGATCACCGGCATTGCCGGTGGCAGCAAGTAATAAGGAGAAGCAGTCATGGCACATAAGAAGGGCGTAGGCTCATCGCGCAACGGTCGCGACTCCAACCCGAAATACCTCGGCGTCAAGATCTTCGGTGGCCAGGCCATCGACGCCGGCAACATCATCGTGCGTCAGCGCGGCACCCAGTTCCATCCGGGTACCGGCGTTGGCCTCGGCCGTGACCACACCCTGTTCGCGCTCGTCGACGGCAAGGTGGAGTTCTCGGTCAAGGGCCCGAAGAAGCGTCGTACCGTCAGCGTCGTCGCCGAAGCCTGATCTTCAGCGGTACGCAGGCGCCCACGCCACGGCGTGGGGTCGCTGACGAAAGCCCCGCTTCGGCGGGGTTTTTCGTTGGTATCCACTACATCAGGCGGGACATTTCCCGCCGCCGGCCCTGGATCGTACCGGGGCCGTTAGACTCTGCGGTGGGGTGCACCTCGCGCCCGCCGCCTCCAGATTGGCATCCAGAATCATGAAACTTGTAGACGAAGCAGAAATCCAGGTGATCGCCGGCAACGGCGGCAACGGCTGCATCGGTTTCCGTCGCGAGAAGTTCATTCCGCTGGGCGGGCCGGACGGTGGCGACGGCGGTAATGGCGGCAGCGTGTGGATCCGCGCCGACGAGAACCTCAACACCCTGGTCGATTTCCGCCATGACCGCATCTTCAAGGCGCAGCGCGGCGAGAACGGCATGGGCCGGCAGGCCTATGGCAAGGGCGGCGAAGACCTGGTCATCACCGTGCCGATCGGCACCGTGATCATGAACGTCAGCACCGACGAAGTGATCGGCGATCTGACCGCGCATGGCGACCGCCTGCTGGTGGCCAAGGGCGGCCGCGGCGGCCTGGGCAACATGCATTTCAAGAGCTCCACCAACCGCTCGCCGCGCCAGGCGCTGCCGGGCGAAGAGGGTGAAGAGCGCCTGATCAAGCTCGAGCTGAAGCTGCTGGCCGACGTGGGCCTGCTGGGCTTCCCGAATGCCGGCAAGAGCACCCTGATCCGCGCCGTGTCCGCGGCTACCCCGAAGGTGGCCGATTACCCGTTCACCACGCTGTACCCCAATCTGGGCGTCGTGCGCGTGGAGAACTACCGCAGCTTCGTGATCGCCGACATTCCCGGCCTGATCGAGGGTGCGGCCGACGGCGCCGGGCTGGGCGCGCAGTTCCTGCGCCACCTGCAGCGCACCCGCCTGCTGCTGCACCTCGTGGATATCTCCCCGATGGAAGGTGGCGTGGAAGGCGTGTCGCCGATCGAGCAGGTCCGGGCGATCGAGCGCGAGCTGGAAAAGCACGACCCGGAGCTGCTGGACAAGCCGCGCTGGCTGGTGCTGAACAAGGCCGACCTGATGTTCGAGGACGAGGCCAAGGCCGCCGCCGAGAAGATCGTCGCCGAGCTGGGCTGGACCGAGCCGTGGTACCTGGTCTCGGCCCTCGGCCGTGAAGGCACCTGGCCGATCATGAACAACATCATGGCCTTCTTCGATCGCCAGAAGGAAGACGAGGCGCAAGCGCGCGATGCGTACTGAGCGCAGCCACGCGCCCCTGAGAAACCCGGCTCCGGCCGGGTTTTTCTGTGGTGTCGCCGTAACCGCCGACCGGGCGGGCCGTCGCAGATCGCAGGCAACAAAAAACCCGGCCGGGGCCGGGCTTTTCTCTGCGGCTGGATCGAAGCCACGCATGGCGTGGCTCTACGACACCCGCAGCGCCGTATCAGGCGGCCTTGATGGCCTTGATGCGCGCGGTCAGGCGGCTCTTGTGACGAGCAGCCTTGTTCTTGTGGATCAGACCACGCGAGCTGAAACGGTCGAGGATCGGCTGGGCAACAGCGAAGGCTGCCTCGGCGCCGGCGGCGTCATTGGCATCCAGAGCCTTGATCACCTTCTTGACAGCGGTGCGCAGCATCGAACGCTGAGCCGTATTGCGCGCGTTGCGCACGACGGTCTGCTTGGCGCGCTTCTTGGCGGACTTGATATTGGCCACAGTGGTGGTTTCCTGAAAAATCGGTGTAATGGGAACAGCAAGCTGGAAAGTATGATGGCTCGAAAAATGTACGTCAAGTCAATTGTCAAGAGGGAACACGGGTGAGTTCACCAAGGATGTTGCGGGGCCTGCTGTCTTTCAGCAGCATGACCATGATTTCGCGGGTGTTGGGGCTGGTTCGCGACCTGGTCATCACCACCACGTTCGGCACCAATGCGGTGACCGACGCCTTCTGGGTCGCCTTCCGGGTGCCCAATTTCCTGCGCCGGCTGTTCGCCGAAGGCTCGTTCGCCACGGCCTTCGTCCCGGTGTTCACGGAAGTGAAGGAAACCCGCTCGCATGCCGAACTGCGCGAGCTGATGTCGCGGGTGGCCGGCACGCTGGGCGGGGTGCTGCTGCTGGTCACGGCGCTGGCGCTGATCTTCGCGCCGCAGTTGGCGACCCTGTTCTCCAGCGGGGTGGATACCGACCCGGCCAAGCATGGCCTGCTGGTGGACCTGTTCCGGTTGACCTTCCCGTTCCTGCTGTTCGTCTCGCTGACGGCGCTGGCCGGCGGGGCGCTCAACAGTTTCCAGAAGTTCGCGATGCCGGCGCTGACCCCGGTGATCCTCAACCTGTGCATGATCGCCGGCGCGCTGTGGCTGGCCCCACGGCTGGGCGGCACCCCGGAGAAGCAGATCCTGGCCCTGGGCTGGGCGGTGCTGGCGGCCGGGCTGCTGCAGCTGCTGTTCCAGCTGCCATCGCTGAAGGGCATCAACCTGCTGACCCTGCCGCGCTGGGGCTGGCGGCATCCCGGGGTGCGCAAGGTGCTGACCCTGATGGTGCCGACCCTGTTCGGTTCCTCGATCGCGCAGATCAACCTGCTGCTGGATACGGTGATCGCCGCCAAGCTGACCGATGGCTCGCAGTCCTGGCTGTCGCTGGCCGACCGCTTCCTGGAACTGCCGCTGGGCGTGTTCGGGGTGGCGCTGGGCACCGTGATCCTGCCGGCGCTGGCCCGCCACCACGTGAGCACCGACAAGGCCGGCTTCTCCAGTGCGCTGGACTGGGGCCTGCGCACGACGCTGCTGATCGCGATCCCGGCCATGCTGGGCCTGCTGCTGCTGGCCGAGCCGCTGATCGCCACGGTGTTCCAGTACGGGCGCTTCACCGCGTTCGATACCCGCATGACCGCGCTGTCGGTCTACGGGCTGAGCTTCGCCCTGCCGGCGTTCGCGCTGCTCAAGGTGGTGCTGCCGGCCTTCTACGCCCGCCAGGACACGCGCACCCCGGTCCGCGCCGGCGTGGCCGCGCTGGTGGCCAACATGGTGTTCAACTTCATTCTGCTGGCCGTGCTGTACCACGTGATGGTGCCGGAGGCGCTCAAGGCGCAGGGCGTGTGGGTCGCGCTGGGCAAGCAGCCGGGCCTGCATCTGGCGCTGGGCATCGCCAGCGCACTGTCCAGTTACCTGAACCTCGGCCTGCTCTGGTACTGGCTGGGCAAGACCGATGTCTATCAGCCCAAGCCCGGCTGGGGCGGCTATGTGACCAAGCTGGGGCTGGCCTGTCTGGCGATGGTCGCGGTGCTGCTGGCCCTGCTGTACGGGATGCCGGCGTTCACCAGCATGGACAAATGGCACCGGATCGGGAACCTCGCGCTGCTGGTCGGCGGCGGTGGTCTGACCTATCTGGTGGCGCTGGTCGCCATGGGCTTCCGCCCGCGCCACCTGAGGGAGCATTGATACGTGGACAGCCCGGCTATACTTCATGGCTATCTCTTGCAAAGCATCGGCCCTGGTGGGCCGCATTCCACGTAGATGAGCAGGCTGTTTAGAAACGTCGAAGGCGGGCAGTTGTTCCCGCACGGAAGCGTGGTCTGCATCGGCGCATTCGACGGCCTGCACCTGGGTCATCGTGCGTTGGTGCGCCACGCCGTTTCGCGCGCGCGCGCGCTGGGCGTGGCCGCCGTGGCGGTGGCCTTCGAGCCGCTGCCGCGCGAGTACTTCGCCCAGGGCGAGCCGCCGCCGCGATTGACCCTGGCGCGCGACAAGGTCGCGATGCTGCGCGAACTCGGCGTGGATGCGATCGGCCTGCTGCGCTTCGATGCGCGCATGGCCGCGATGCAGGCCGAGGCGTTCGTCGAGCAGCTGCTGGTGCACCGGCTGAGCGCGCGCGAGGTGTGGATCGGGCCGGAGTTCTGCTTCGGCAACCGCCGCAAGGGCGATCTGGCCCTGCTGCAGGCGATGGGCCGCGAGCGGGGTTTCAGTGCGGGGGAGATCGAGCCGGTCGACCTGCACGGCGAGCGCATCTCCAGCACCCGCATCCGCCAGCTGCTGCGCGCCGGTGACTTCAGGCATGCCGGCGATCTGCTGGGCAGGCCGTATACGATTGGGGGCAGGGTAGTGCGCGGCCGCCAGTTGGGCCGTACGCTGGGGTTCCCGACCGCCAACCTGCGCTTCCCGAAGACGCCGGCGCTGTCGGGGATCTACGCGACCTGGGTCCATGGCGTGTTCGACCAGCCTTGGCCCTCGGTCTCCAGCTTCGGCACGCGCCCCACCGTGGACGGCGTCGAGCCGCTGCTGGAAGCGCACCTGTTTGATTTCCAGGGTGACCTGTACGGTCGCCACATCGATGTCGAGTTCGTCGCCAAGCTGCGTGACGAAGAAAAGTTCCAAGATCTGGCTGCGTTGACCGACCAGATGCACCGTGACGCCGAACAGGCCCGTCACATCCTTTCCGAACACAGATTGCGAGCCACTGCGTGAGCCAGGACTACAAAGCCACCCTTCATCTGCCGGCAACCGAATTCCCGATGCGCGGCGACCTGCCCAAGCGCGAGCCGGGCATTCTGTCGCGCTGGGAGGACGAGGGCCTTTACGCCCGCCTGCGCGACAACGCGCAGGGCCGCCCGCTGTTCGTGCTGCACGACGGCCCGCCCTACGCCAATGGCCAGATCCACCTGGGCCACGCGGTCAACAAGATCCTCAAGGACATCATCGTCAAGTCGCGCTACCTGGCCGGCTTCGATGCGCCCTACGTGCCGGGCTGGGATTGCCATGGCCTGCCGATCGAGATCGCGGTCGAGAAGAAGTGGGGCAAGGTCGGCGTCAAGCTCGATGCGGTCGCGTTCCGCCAGAAGTGCCGCGAGTTCGCCGACGAGCAGATCGAACTGCAGCGCCGCGACTTCAAGCGCCTGGGCGTGATCGGCGATTGGGACAACCCGTACAAGACGCTGAGCTTCGATTTCGAGGCCAACGAGATCCGCGCGCTGTCCAAGGTCTTCGCCAACGGTCACATCGTGCGCGGCGCCAAGCCGGTGCACTGGTGCTTCGACTGTGGCTCGGCGCTGGCCGAGGCCGAGATCGAATACCAGGACAAGACCTCGCCGGCGATCGACGTGGCCTACGTCGCGCGCGATGCGCAGCACCTGGCTGCGCGCTTCGGCGTGGCACTGCCGGGTGACGTCGAGGTGGCCGTGCCGATCTGGACCACCACGCCGTGGACCCTGCCGGCCTCGCTGGCGGTGTCGCTGGGCGCGGACATCGAGTACGTGCTGGCCGAAGGGCCGGCCCACCACGGCAAGCGCCGCTGGCTGGTGCTGGCCGCCGCGCTGGCCGAACGTTCGCTGCAGCGCTACGGCGTGGATGAGCTGGTGGTGCACGGCCGTACGCCGGGTGCGGCGCTGGAGGACCTGCTGCTGGCCCATCCGTTCTACCCGCAGCGCGACATCCCGCTGCTCAATGGCGCGCACGTCTCCGATGAAGACGGTACCGGCGCGGTGCATACCGCCCCGGGCCACGGCCAGGAAGACTTCGTGGTCAGCCAGCAGTACGGGCTGATGGACAAGTACAACGCCGGCCAGATCAACCCGGTCGACGGCCGTGGCGTGTACCTGTCCTCGACCCCGCCCGCCGGCGACGTCGAGCTGGCAGGCGTGCACCTGTGGAAGGCGCAGCCGCTGATCATCGATGTGCTGCGCGCCTCCGGTGCGCTGCTGGCCCATGTCGAGATCGTGCACAGCTACCCGCACTGCTGGCGCCACAAGACCCCGGTCGTGTTCCGTGCTACCCCGCAGTGGTTCATCTCGATGGACAAGGCCAACCTGCGCCGTGATGCGATGGCCGCGATCGACAACGTCGGCTGGTTCCCGAGCTGGGGCAAGGCGCGCATCGGCTCGATGGTCGATGGCCGCCCGGACTGGTGCATCAGCCGCCAGCGCACCTGGGGCGTGCCGATCGCGCTGTTCACCCACCGCGAAACCGGTGAGCCGCACCCGCGCACCGTCGAGCTGATGCAGCAGGTCGCCGACCGCGTGCAGGCCGAGGGCATCGACGTGTGGTATTCGCTGGACAGCGCCGAACTGCTGGGCGAAGAAGCGCCGCAGTACGAGAAGGTCACCGACATCCTCGATGTCTGGTTCGACTCGGGCGTGACCCACGAAGGCGTGCTGCTGGCGCGTGGCTTCGGCAAGCCGGCCGATCTGTACCTGGAAGGCTCGGACCAGCACCGCGGCTGGTTCCAGTCCTCGCTGCTGACCGGCGTGGCGATCGACAGGCAGGCGCCGTACAAGCAGTGCCTCACCCACGGCTTCACCGTGGATGAGAAGGGCCGCAAGATGTCCAAGTCGCTGGGCAACGGCATCGAGCCGCAGGACATCATGAAGACCCTGGGCGCGGACATCCTGCGCCTGTGGATCGCCTCGGCCGATTACAGCAATGAAATGTCGCTGTCGCAGGAAATCCTCAAGCGCAACGCGGATGCCTACCGGCGCCTGCGCAACACCGCGCGCTTCCTGCTCGGCAACCTGGACGGCTTCGATCCGGCCCAGCACCTGGTGGCCCCGGCCGACATGGTCGCGCTGGACCGCTGGATCGTGCATCGCGCGTTCGAGGTGCAGGAGAAGATCAAGGCGGCCTACACCGGCTACAACATGGCCGAGATCGTGCAGCTGCTGCTGAACTTCTGCAGCGTCGACCTGGGCTCGGTGTATCTGGACGTCACCAAGGACCGCTTGTACACCATGCCGGTGGACTCGCGCGGCCGCCGTTCGGCGCAGACCGCGATGTATCACATCGCCGAAGCGTTCACGCGCTGGATCGCGCCGATCCTGAGCTTCACCGCCGATGAGCTGTGGGGCTACCTGCCGGGCGAGCGCAAGGAGAACGTGCTGTTCGCCACCTGGTACGACGGCCTGGCTCCGTTGCCGGTGGATGCACCGCTCAACGCGGCCGATTTCGACCAGCTGCTGGCGCTGCGCGAGCAGGTTGCCAAGGTGCTCGAGCCGATGCGCGCCAATGGTGCGATCGGTGCAGCGCTGGAAGCGGAGATCACCGTCGCGGCCAACGAAGAAACCGCCGCGCGCTGGCAGCCGCTGGCCGAGGAGCTGCGCTTCCTGCTGATCAGCGGTGACGTGCAGGTGCGCCCGGCGACCACCGACGAGGTGTTCGTCAGCGCCCAGCCGACCACGAAGCAGAAGTGCGTGCGCTGCTGGCATTACCGCGCCGATGTGGGCTCGGTCGCTGCGCATCCGGAACTGTGTGGCCGCTGCGTCACCAACATCGACGGTGCCGGCGAAGACCGGCGGTGGTTCTGATGGCCGCCGCCCGTCCGCGTCCGAACGCGCTGATCTGGCTGCTGCTGTCGGCGGCGATCATCATCGCCGACCAGTGGAGCAAGGCCTGGGTGCTGTCCAGCCTGCCCGAGTACGAGCCGGTGGTGGTCATCGAGGGCTTCTGGAACTGGTACCGCACCTATAACACCGGCGCCGCGTTCAGTTTCCTGAGCGATGCCGGTGGCTGGCAGCTGTGGTTCTTCACCGCGCTGGCGGTGGGCATCAGCGGCCTGATGGCCTACTGGATGTGGGGCACCGCGCGCGGTGCCTGGCGCAGCGCCGTGCCGTACGCCCTGGTGATCGGCGGGGCGATCGGCAACGTGATCGACCGGCTGATGCACGGCCATGTGGTCGACTTCATCCAGTGGTATATCGGTGACCATGCCTGGCCGTCGTTCAACATCGCCGATTCGGCGATCGTGGTCGGCGCGGTGGGTATCGCCCTGTTCGGCCTGTTCGACGGCAAGCCTGCCAAAAAAGCGGGATAATTCCCTCCTGTATCCGTAACGACCCGGCTCACGCCGGCCGGAGTATCTGACCGATGGATGTGTTGCTCGCCAATCCGCGTGGTTTCTGTGCCGGTGTCGATCGTGCGATCGAGATCGTCAAGCGCGCGATCGAGACCCTGGGTGCGCCGATCTACGTGCGCCACGAGGTCGTGCACAACCGGTTCGTGGTCGATGACCTCAAGGCCCGCGGCGCGATCTTCGTCGAAGAACTGGACGAGGTGCCGGACGACAATACGGTGATCTTCAGCGCCCACGGCGTCTCCCAGGCCGTGCGGCAGGAAGCCGACCGCCGTGGCCTGAAAGTGTTCGACGCCACCTGCCCGCTGGTTACCAAGGTGCACCTGGAAGTGGCCCGCCACTGCCGCGCCGGCCGCGACGTGGTGCTGATCGGCCACGCCGGGCACCCGGAAGTGGAAGGCACGATGGGCCAGTGGAGCCGCGAGCGCGGCACCGGCCAGATCTACCTGGTGGAGGATGTGGAGGACGTCGCCACGCTGGTCATCGACCAGCCGGAGAACTTCGCCTACACCACCCAGACCACCCTCTCGGTAGATGACACGCGCAGCATCATCGACGCCCTGCGCACCCGCTTCCCGGCGATGCAGGGCCCGAAGAACGATGACATCTGCTACGCCACGCAGAACCGCCAGGATGCCGTGCGCGACCTGGCCAAGCGCTGCGACCTGGTGCTGGTGGTCGGTTCGCCGAACAGCTCCAACTCCAATCGCCTGAGTGAACTGGCGCGCCGTGATGGGGTGGAGTCCTACCTGATCGACGGGGCCGACGAGATCGACCCGGCATGGGTGGCCGGCAAGAAGCACATCGGCCTGACCGCCGGCGCCTCCGCGCCGCAGGTGCTGGTGGATGGGGTAATCGCGCGCCTGAAGGAACTTGGCGCCACCGGCGTCGGCGAGCTGGACGGCGAGCCGGAATCGATGGTGTTCGCGCTGCCGAAAGAACTGCGGCTGCGGCTGGTCGACTGACCCGACATCGTGACGCCACGCATGCCGTGGCGCTGCCCGGTAGTGCCGGCCGCTGGCCGGCAGCTCACCCCGGTGGGTCCTGATCGCGTCCGGCAGACAGAACATCACCGCACTCACCTGTGCCAATCATGGCCGCAACGCGACGCATGACCTTTGGCCATGGGGCAGGGCGGTAACGCAGGGCTAGGATCGAGGCTTCCCCCGCTGGAGCCTGCCTGATGAAGATGCGTGCCGTTGCCCTGTCCGTGTTGCTGGCCGTGTCCGCCACCGGCGTGCAGGCGCAGACACCGCCGCCGCAGGACGTGGCCTTCCCGGGTCTGCTGCGCATCGACGTGGACGCGCGCGATATCGGGCGACGCATCTTCAAGGTCAAGGCCACGGTGCCGGCCAAGCCCGGCCCGCTGACCCTGCTGTACCCGCAGTGGTTGCCCGGTGCGCATTCGCCGAGCGGGCCGATCGACAAGCTCGCCGGCCTGGTCGTCACCGCCAACGGCACGCCGCTGCAGTGGAAGCGGGATCCGTACGACGTCTACGCCTTCACCGTGGAGGTGCCGCAGGGCGCCAGTGAAGTCGTGGCCGAGTTCAAGTTCCTGTCCTCCCAGGGCGCGCAGGGCCGCGTGGTGATGACGCCGGACATGCTCAACCTGCAGTGGAATGCCAATTCGCTGTACCCGGCCGGGGTGATCACCCGCAACATCCAGGCGCAGGCCACGGTCACTCTGCCGCCGGGCTGGTCGTACGCCACCGCGCTGGATACCGAGCGCCGCGACGGCGACACCGTGGTGTTCAAGCCGATCAGCTACGACCACCTGGTCGACTCGCCGCTGTTCGCCGGCCGCCACTTCCAGCGCTTCGATCTGGACCCCGGCGCAAAGGTGCCGGTGCACCTGAATGTCTTCGCCGATGACGCCAAGTCGCTGGCGGCCAAGCCCGAGCAGATCCAGGCGCATCGCGCGCTGGTGCAGCAGATGTACAAGCTCTACGGCGCACGCCACTTCGACCGCTACGAGTTCCTGCTCGCGCTGACCGACAGGCTCGGCGGCATCGGCCTGGAGCACCAGCGCTCCAGCGAGAACAGCGGCGACACCGGCTACTTCACCGAGTGGGACAAGACCTGGCTCGGCCGTGATCTGCTGCCGCACGAGTTCAATCACTCCTGGAACGGCAAGTACCGTCGGGGCGCCGATCTGACCACGGCCAACTTCAACGTGCCGATGGGCGACAGCCTGCTGTGGCTGTACGAAGGCCAGACCCAGTTCTGGGGCCAGGTGCTGGCCGCGCGCTCCGGGCTGTGGACCGCGCAGCAGACCCGCGATGTGCTCGCCAATGTCGCCGGCACCTACGACCGCGGCCGCCCTGGCCTGGCCTGGCGCAACCTGCAGGACACCACCAACGACCCGACCATCGCCCAGCGCCGCGCGCTGGCGTTCCGCAACTACCAGATGAGCGAGGACTACTACTCCGGCGGCCAGATGGTGTGGCTGGAGGTGGACGGCAAGCTGCGTGCGCTGACCGCCAACAAGCGCGGCTTGGACGACTTCGCCAAGGCGTTCTTCGGCATGAACGACGGCGACTGGAACGTCCATCCGTATACCTTCGACGAGGTGGTGAACACGCTCAACGGCGTGGCGCCGTTCGACTGGGCCAGCTTCCTGCGCGAGCGCCTGGACGGGCACGGTCCGCTCACAGCGGGCCTGGAAGCGGCCGGCTGGAAACTGGTCTACACCGATACGCCGAACGAGGCGTTCAAGGCGCAGGAGACGCGCGGCAAGAACAGCAACCTGCTGTACTCCATCGGCCTGTCCGTGAGCGAGTCCGGCCACATCGGCGACGTGCTGTGGGACAGCCCGGCGTTCAATGCCGGGCTGATTCCCGGGATGAGCGTGGTCGCGCTCAATGGCCGGGTCTTCAAGGCCGAGCAGTTCAAGGAGGCGATCACCGCGGCCAAGACCGACAAGGCACCGCTGACGCTGCTGGTGAAAAACGTCGATCGCATCGATACGGTGACGCTGGATTACCACGACGGGCTGAAGTACCCGGCGCTGGAGCGGATCGCGGGCAAGCCGGATCGGTTGGCGGAGTTGTGGAAGGCGCGGTGATGCCGTGTCCTCGCCCGAGGCGGCGAGGATTCATGGTGGATGCGTTATCAAACACGTTGGACTGGATGCGATGGTGGCACGGACGCTCATGCTTGGAAAACACGGGAAGGCACAATTGGCAGTGGTGCTCGTCGCTGCGGGCGGCATCTTCGTAGGAGCGGTGGCACTATGCAGTCAGGACAGCATTCCTATTGGCCAACACGTGCGGAGCACTACCAGTGAAGCTGCTTCTCCGGTGGCCCTCAATGGGATGCGCGTGCCGGCCTCGGTCACTGCGCTACCGCCGGCACCGGGCACGTTCCGTTCGTTGGGGCCCAAAGCCTACGAGCTGTCGCGCCAAGGCTCGAGCCGTCCACCGGGCGATGCGCTGGCCTACGTCCAGCAGTTGCTGCCGCGCTCGGAGGCTGGCGACGGTACTGCCAGCTACGACATCTATCTCACCGTGCTTGAGTGCCGCACATTTACTTCCGACCGCGTGGATCAGCTCGCCCAGTCTGCGGCACTGGTGGGCGCAGAGAAGGCGTTCCTGGAGCGCTCCGAGCGTCTGCTTCGCGAGTGCGGCGCACTGGCGCTTGATCGCGATCTGTACCCCGGCAACTGGCTGGAAAAGGCGGCGCTGCAGGGCTCTGTCGAGGGTCAACTGGGCTATGCACGCTCGCCCGAGGATGTGCTGGGCACCTACGCGGATATCCTGGCGGATCCGGAGCGGGCCGTGGCGTGGAAGCACACCGCAGGGCAATACCTGGAAACGCTGGCCCGCAGTGGCAGTATCGATGCGGTCGCCAAGCTGGCCCGGGATTACGAACACGGCGGCATCGTGCCGCGCGATCCGGTTGCCGCCTATGCCTACAACCTGGCCTTGCAGCAGGTGAATCCCAACTACGTCTCTCCGCTGGTCATGCAATCGCTGGATGCCGAATTGAGCGCAGACCAGCGGGCACGCGCACGGCTGCTGGCCAACACTGTCCACGGGGCATGTTGCGTGCCATAGCGCGCATCACGTTCGCGCGGCGCGGGTGGTGGATCAGTCCGCGGCGTCCACATCCTGGGCGCTCTCGCACGCACGCTTCGGCGCACACAGGCGATCCAGCAGGGCCAGCGTGACCCCGTTGCTCCAGCCGAAGCCATCCTGCAGCGGGTACTCGCCACCGCCGCCGCCGGTAGCCGAACCGTCCACCATATACTTCTCCACCAGCTTGCCCTCGCGGTCGTACACCGTCTGCACAGTGCGCAGGAAGCGCGTGCCGATCCGGCGGGCGAGGGTGTTCTGCCCATAGCGCTGCAGCCCGTCCACCGCGACCCACTGCAGCGGCGCCCAGCCATTCGGGGCATCCCATTGCTGGCCGGTTGCCACGGTGGTGGTCAGCAAACCGCCGTCGCGCAGCAACTGTGTCTCCACCGCCTGCGCGGTACGGCGCGCCTGCGCGCGATCAGCCACGTCCAGCCACAAGGGGAACAGGGCGGCCGCGGTCAGGGCAGGACGGGTCTGGCCGCGCTCCAGATCGCGGTCGACGTACCAGCCGTGCTCATCATCCCAGAGCAGTTGGTTGATGGCGTGCTGACGTGCCTTCGCCAGCTGGGCGAAGGTGCGCGCAGCGGCGCGATCACCGGTTGCTTTGCTGGCGCGGGCCACGGTCGTTTCCAGATGGAACAGCAGGCTGTTCAGATCGACCGGTACGATCGCGGTGGTGCGGATGCTCGCCAACGCGGATGGCTCTGCCAACCAGCGCGAGCTGAAATCCCAGCCCGACTCCGCGCCGGCGCGCAGGTCGCGATACACCTGCGAGGGCGCGCGCTGCGGCGCCTGCGCGACGGTGGCCAGATCGTCCATCCAGGACTCGGTGCGCGGCACGGCGCGGTCGTCCCAGTAACGGTTGAGCAGCTGGCCATCCGCCAGCCGGACCACCCGCTCGCGTGCCTCGCCCGATGCCAGCGTTTCTGCACCGCGCATCCAGAACGCATGCTCGATGCGCAGCTGTGGGAGATAGCGGCGGTAGGCGTCATCGCCTTCGTGAGTGGCGAGCAGATCCACCATCAGACTGAAGAAGGGCGGTTGCGAGCGGCTCAGGTAGTAGCTGCGGTTGCCGTTGGGAATGTGGCCGTAGCTGTCGAGCTGGAACGCGAAGTTGTCCACCATGTCGCGTACCTGCTGCCAGCGGCCAGTAGAGGCCAGCCCGAGCAGAGTGAAATAGCTGTCCCAGTAATACACCTCGCGGAAGCGTCCGCCGGGCACCACGTAGGGCCTGGGCAACGGCAGCAGCGAACCGTTCGGATCCACCGTGTCGGTGGTGCGGGTCAGTACCGGCCACAGCCCCTCGATATGGGCACGCAGCGTCTCCCCGGCAGGCGGCACGTACGGCGGGGCGTCGCCGGGCACGGTGAAGTGCTCGGAGACGAAACCGGCGAGGTCGAACCCGGGCTGCGTCCTGGCGCGCTGCCACTCGGTCAGGACGGTCGCCGCCGCTTGGCGGGGCACCGCGTCGGCGAAGGTCTTCTGATCCTTGAACAGGTGCGCCCCCTGGACCTGCTGGAACAGGGGCTGCCACTGCTGGTCCGGTGTCTGCGGCGTCGGTGTCCTGTCGCGTGCCAGCGCAGTGGCACTCAGCAGCAGGGACGACAGCAGCAGGCCGGCCAGGCGGGGACAGGGGCGCATGGGATGCCTCCGGAAGTGGGGGATTCACTGTAGAGGCTGGTGCGTCAAGGGCTGGTGCGGCAGGAGCGCGTCTTGCCGGGCCATTGGGCGCGCGGGCCGTTCCACGATGAGCGCTTCCCCGATTGACCAAAGTGGCCCAGACCCCCTAGAATTCACGACCTCGCCGGAATAGCTCAGTTGGTAGAGCGGCGCATTCGTAATGCGTAGGTCGTAGGTTCGATTCCTATTTCCGGCACCAGATACAGCAAAGCCCCGGCCTTGGTCGGGGCTTTTTGTTTGTACTTCTGTAGCGGCGGCCGATGGATGTGAGAAGGCGCGACACCCGATCAGGTAGTGCCAGCCCCTGGCTGGCAGCCCAGAACAATTGAACCCCTCTTCTCGCTCGTACGTCGCCTTCGGCTTACCTGGCGCTTCGCGTTTCGGGCAGAGTTCGACGTGAAATGGCGCGTTAGGCCTGAGTATCGCGATTCAGCATCCCGATCGCCCATCCTGTGCTATGAATTCGATGCCTTACTGGAAGGCTCTTTCAGGGGTTTGAAGGATGTGCAGGTTCAAGGGAAATGCAGGCGGTGTGTCGACCCGCTTCAGGGGATTGGAAGATCGAATTCGAAAGCTGGGTGCCGTAGGCGCCTGGCTATGCTGCGTGCTGGTGATTGGCTTCGGCATGGCACCAGCCGCAATCGCACAGGCGGTCACGTACATTCACACCGACGCCCTTGGCTCGGTTGTGGCCGAGAGCGATGCCAATGGCAATGTGATCAAGCGCTATGACTACGAACCCTACGGGGCCGTTGTCGGTGGTCAGGTCACGGATGGGCCGGGATACGCCGGGCATGTGAGCGACTCGGCTACCGGGCTGAGCTACATGCAGCAGCGGTACATGGATCCGCAGTTGGGGATATTCCTGTCGGTGGACCCGGCAACGGCTTATGACCAGCCCGTGGGGCAGTTCAATCGGTATCGGTATGCGAACGGAAATCCTTACACCTACGTAGATCCTGATGGAGAAGCCGGTAAAGTTGCATGGCTCGTCAGACTCACCGCAAACCAGGCCCATAAGGTTGCACGACTGACTCAGGAGCAGGCCGTCAGTGCGCGCCGGGCCCAGCAGAACGTCATAGCGGACAGAAGACAAGTGGCGAGGCAGATTGAGACATCCGCACACGGGGCTGAGGGGCAGCTCAAACACGTGGGCCATGAACTGGAGGGGGGCGGCAAAGGGCTTCCGCATTACCAGACAGAGAGCGTAAGGGGGCACTCCTTCTGGGGTAAGGTCAGCGTCGGCGCACTAGCTGTAGCCGGTACGCTTGAGCAAGTTGCTGATGCGGCAGAGTACATCCCTGATCTGGTTCCTAGACCCGCTGAGCAGTCTGATATCGCGAGATGGAATGGCACGATGGGGGCGATCAGCGAGAAGACTGGCCTGCCTATGCCTGGTGTAAAGATGGGACAGGATGGAGGATTTCAGGGCTATTTTCGAGTTGGCGGAAGGCTTGATTCAAAAAGGCTGGATCAAGAGTTGAGCAATGGGAGATAGGCTCGTGAGATTCTATGAATTCATGGTTGAAGGGGTCTTTATTCGAGCGTCTGGGCTCGGGGCTGATGTCGGCGGATTTCAAGCGACGTTCTTCATCAAGTCATCGAATGTTGCGACTGCGGTTGATCGCATGCGGAGGATGCTTTCGGATCGTATGAGCGCACATTTCGTAGCGACTGTTGAGACGGGGGTCTTCAGGACATATTTCTCCGTACGTGACGTTTGGGAAGTTGCTGAAGAGAGGATGTTTGAATTCGAAGGGCGTGACCTGGGCTTTACTTTTTTCAGGATAGGCACGGTTGAGTGCATGTATCTTGCGTTCCGGCGCGTGCTGCTTAGGATGTTCCGGCCGCGGAGTGTATTTTTCCCGCACCGAAGCGCCTAGATGTGGGAACTGCGATGTACTGATTCGGGCCGGATAGAACCAGCAAGAGTGAGGCAGCGTTCGAAGGATTTGCCTTTGTCGGCATTTTCCCGCCACGGTTCCCGGTTCCACACGAGGTTCCACCCGATGCCCACCGCAGGGGCCGTCAGGTGACGACTCAGGCGCACCGTCAGCTCTCCTCAAGTCTTCCTCGGCACCGGCTTCGGGAACACGTTCCTTGGCCCTCGGTTTTTCTTGACCTCTGCTGCGCCGGCCTTGCCCCCGAACTTGTCGCGTAGGCAATGCTCAGTGAGAGCCACGATCATCCCCTGTGCATACAGGTTGACCACATTCCAGTCCGGGTAAGTCTTCGTGCCGTTGACGATGTAGCGTAGGGCTTGCCGATGGTTTGCCGCCTCCAGTAGCTCCAGCGTCGGCAACAGCTCAGCGGCGCTCGGCCAGAGGCGGTCAAGGCGCTTGCCCATCGCTCTTTCATGGATGCGGGGGAGGCCGTGACGCAGCTCTAGCAGGGCATCCAAGGTGGCCCCACGGCTTCTTAGAAATGCCTTCAAGCCAAGCTCCAACGAATGGGCAATGAGCATATACGGGACCACGGACCGGTCGTCCTGCTGCTTCACCATTTCGGCGGCACGTTGGTACTCGTGGGCGTACCGCAGCAGGCCAAGGGAGGACGTGCGCTCTTCTTCGTCGGCGATCTGTTCAGGGGTCTTCTTCGCCACGGTGGTGCGCTCGTGGGGAGGGGGGCTGGGGGGGCACGGCCATACGATGGAATACCAAGCGACGGTCTGTGATCGTGTCTTCCGTTTGCGCTGCCACTAAAGTGTTCCCCGGGGCTCAGGGTTTGTGCTGGATCATCAGGCTGAACAAGGGCTCTGTCAAACTCGAGATATGAGGATGTTTATTTGAAGCCGCCGTTCCCGGTTTGCCGTCTACTAGGCGGCCTTAATGGTTCGGCTAGTCAGCTATCCTGGAGGGATCGTGTGTCGTGTCTGCCTTCCATACACCATACGTGCTCCTTGGGCTGGTTCTGCTTCTCACCGTGATGAGTGCGTATGAGAGTGCCGCATCCTGGTTGGCGATCCGAACGCTGGGAGATTCCGGCTTCAGAGGCGCTTACATGAGTCCGATGAGTCTGTCCCTAGCGTTCATCGCGTTCGCGTGTGACGTGTCTCAGGGGCCGGACGTAGGCAGATGTGTCGAACTGGCACTAGCCGGCAAGATCGGGCGGAGTAGTGGCGCGATGTCGTCCGCAGCTCTTTTGATGCATAGCGCATTCTAAGTGGTTGATCTGGAGCCGCATTCGTAATGCGTAGGTCGTAGGTTCGATTCCTGTTTCCGGCACCAGATACAGCAAAAAGCCCCGGCCTTGGTCGGGGCTTTTTGTTTGTGGCGGCGTGGCGGGTCAGCTCACTCCGCACCGCCGACAGCGGGATGCGAAGACCGCCGCCGGAACTTCCGCGACAGCCAGTCGCCCGCATCATCCACCACGGTGAAGGCCGCGGGAATCACGATCAGGCTCAGAAGCGTGGAGGTGATCAATCCGCCGATCACGGCGATCGCCATCGGTGCACGGAAGCTGGAGTCCCCCGCAAAGCCCAGCGCGATCGGCATCATGCCCGCGCCCATCGCCAGGGTGGTCATGATGATCGGCTGTGCGCGCTTGCGGCAGGCATCGATCAGCGCATCGTGCTGGCTCATGCCGTGTTCGTCTTCGGCCATCACCGCGTAATCCACCAGCAGGATGGAGTTCTTGGTGGCGATGCCGATCAGCATCAGCAGGCCGATCAGTGCCGGCAGCGAGAGCATGTTCTGGGTGATCAGCAGGGCGCCGAACGCACCGCCGGCGCACAGCGGCACCGCGGCGAGGATGGTGATCGGCATCAGGGCGTGGTTGAAGAGCAGCAACAGCACCATGTAGATGCAGATCAACCCCGCCGCCATCGCCAGCATGAAGCCGATGAACAGTTCGACGAACACTTCCGCATCGCCGGTGTTGAGGAAGGTCACGCCCGGCGGCAGCTGCTTGACGCTCGGCAGGGCCTGTACCTCGGTCATCACGTCGCCCAGCGGGCGGCCGTTGAGTTCGGCGGTGAGGGTCACGTTGCGCTGGCGCTGGTAGCGCGAAATCTGCGACGGGCCGCTGCCCTGCTGGATGTCGGCGACCGCCGCTAGCGGTACCGGGCCGTTGCGGCCGGGCACGCGCAGCTGGCTGATCAGACCCGGGTTGGCCAGCGTGGCTTCGGCAAAGCCGACCCGGATCGGCACCTGCCGGTCGGGCAGGTTGAGTTTGGCCAGTCGCTGCTCGTAATCGCCCGCCGTGGCGATGCGGGCGGCCTCGGCGATATCGGCGGTGGCCACGCCCAGGTCCGCCGCGCGGGCGGGGTTCGGCACGATCTGCAGTTCCGGGCGCAGCAGCGAGGCGGTGGACGTGACACTGCCCAACCCTTGGATGCCGCGCAGGTCGCGCTCCAGCGCGGTGGCGGCATCCTGCAGGCGCTGCGGGTCGTCACCGGAGAGCACCAGCTGCAGCAGGTTGCCCGGCTCGGAGCTGACGTAGCTGACGCGCACGCCGGGCAGGTCGGCCAGGCGCTGGCGGGCCTCGCGCTCCAGCACGCGCTGGTCGCGCTCCCGCCCGTCGGCGCTGCCCCAGTCGAGCACGAGGGTGGCCTTGCGCGGCTCACCGACGCCGGTTGCGCTGGGGTCGCCGAGGTCGAGCACGGCGCCGACCGCGGTGTAGACCTGCTTGAGTTCGGGCATGTCCTCGAGCAGCGCACGCGCGTGCTCGGCGACGGCCACGGTTTCCTGCAGGCGCGTGCCCGGCGGCAGTTCGAGGCTGAGGTTGCTGCGGCCCAGATCGGACTGCGGGATGAAGGTGGCGGGGATGAACGGCACCAGCGCCAGCGACGCGACGAACAACCCGGTGGCCAGCCACAGCGTGCGGCCGCGATGGCGCAGCGCGGCGTCCACCCAGCCCAGGTACCAGGTCATCAGCTTCGATTCCGGCTTCTCCTCGCCATGCGGCTTGAGCAGGTAGGCCGCCATCATCGGCGTGAGCAGGCGCGCCACCAGCAGCGAGAACAGCACGGCGGTGGCGGCGGTCCAGCCGAACTCGCGGAAGAACTTGCCGGCGATGCCGGGCATGAAGGCCACCGGCACGAACACGGCGGCCAGGGTGAGCGAGGTGGCGATCACCGCGTTGCCGATCTCGCCGGCCGCCTCGCGCGCGGCTTCCAGCGGGGGCTTGCCCATGCGCAGGTGGCGCACGATGTTCTCGATCTCCACGATCGCATCGTCCACCAGGATGCCGACCACCACGGACAGCGCCAGCAGCGTGATGATGTTGAGGGTGAAGCCGAAGAAGTACATCACCGCGAACGTCGGGATGATCGACAGCGGCAGCGCCAGCGCGGACACCCACGTCGCCCGCCAGTCGCGCAGGAACAGCCACACCACCAGCAGCGCCAGCAGCGCGCCTTCCCAGAGCATGGTCATCGAGGAATCGTAGGAGCGGTGGGTCTCATCGATCGCCGTGGTGACCAGGCGGAAGTCGATGCCCGGATGCTCGGCCTTGATCGTGTCCAGCGCGTCGTGCACGCCGGCTTCGACCTTGACCTCGCTGGAGCCGCGGGTGCGCGACATCGAGAAGGCGACCACGCCCTTGCCGTCCAGCAGGGCCGCTTCGGTCGGGTCGGCGGCGCCATCGGTCACCGTGGCCAGCGTGGAGAGCCGCACCGCGCGCCCGTCCGGCAGCGCGATGGAGTAGTCGCGCAACGCCTGCGCGTCACCGACGGTGCCCAGCGTGCGGATGGTCTGCTGCGCGCCCTCGACCTCGGTCTTGCCGCCGGCACGCTCCACCTGGATGCGGGCCAGCCGCTGGGAGACATCGCCAGCGGTGATACCCATCGCGATCAGCGCATTGGGATCCAGATCCACCCGCACCTGGCGCTGCACGCCGCCCACGCGGGTGACGCGCGCGACACCGGGCACGCCGTACATCGCACGCGAGATGTCGCGGTCGACGAACCAGCTGGCCTCATCGGTGGTCATGTGCGGGGCGACCAGCGCATAGGTCATCAGCGAACCGCCGATATCGACCTTGGAGATCACCGGCTCCTGGATGTCCTGCGGCAGATCGGTACGAATGCGCGTAACGGCATCGCGGGTGTCATCCAGTGCGGTGGCCAGGTCGGCCTCCAGCTGGAATTCGATGGTGGTGGTGCTGACGCCTTCGCTGACCGAGGAGATCACGCGCTTGACGTTGTTGACCGTCGCCACCGAGTCCTCGACCTTGCGGGTCACTTCGGCTTCCAGCTGGCTCGGCGAGGCACCGGGCTGGGTGACGGTGACCGTGGTCATCGGGAAGGCGATGTCCGGGAAGCGCGCCACCGGCAGCTGATGGAAACCCCACAGGCCGGCCACGCACAGCACAAAGAAGATCAGCAGCGCAGGCAACGGGCGTTTGATCGCCCAGGCAGAGATGTTCATCGTGCGGCGGCCTGGGTCGCGGCTACCACGCGCACGCGGTCGCCCTCACCGAGGAAGCCGGACCCATCCACCACGACCTGGTCACCGGCCTTCAGACCTTCCAGGATCGCGGTGCGGCCCTGCACGGCCTGGCCGGTGCTGACCCGGTGGCGGGTGGCCTGCTGCTTGTCGTTCACGGTGAACACGTAGTTGTGGCCATCGCGCTGCACGATCGCCGCGGTCGGGATGGTCAGTACCGGGCCGTCGCCGGTGACGATGCGGCCATCCACGTAGATGCCCTGCTTGAGCGGGCCGGGCGTGGGCAGGTCGGCGTAGATCGTGCCGGTGCGGGTCTGCCCATCGACACCCGGGGTGACCGCGCGGATGCGGCCGCTGACCACCTGGCCGGCATACGGCAGCTCCACGGTGTTGCCTACCGCCACATCGGCCAGCTGGTTTTCCGGCAGTTCCGCGCGCCACTCCAGGCGGCCATCGCGGATCAGGCGCAGCAGCTCGGTACCGGCGGAAACCACCTGGCCCGGCTGCACCAGCCGTTTGGAGATCAGGCCGTCGGCCGGTGCGCGCAGGTCGGCGAAATCGCGGCGCAGCTTGGCCGCGTCGCGTGCGGCGCGTGCGGTGGAGGTCTGTGCTTCGGCATTGATGCGCGAGGCACGCAGCTCATCCAGGCTGCTTTCGCTGATCAGCTGCTGGGCGGCCAGCTTGGCGCTGCGCTCGTAGTTCATCCGCGCCAGTTCCTGCGAGGCCTGCGCCTGCCGCAGCGAGGCGTCGGCCTGCGCCAGCTCGCTGTCCAGGGTGCGATGGTCCACCTGCAGCAGCACCTGGCCCTGCTTGACCCATTGGCCCACGTCCACCAGCAGTGCGGTCACCCGCTGGCCGCTGATCTCCACGCCCAGCTGCATTTCCTCGTAGGCGGTCACCGGCCCGGAGACCAGCACCGTGCGCGCCATGGTCTGCTGCTGTGCGGGCGCCAGCGAGACCGGCAGCGCCGAACTGGCGGCCGTGGCGTCGGCCGAAGCCTTGTCGTCCTTGCCGCCACACGCGGACAGCAGCGCGGCGACCAGGATCAGGGAAATACTGCGGAAGGAGGGTGCACGCATTGAGGGGCTTTCCGGGTCGGAACAGCGGGAGAAAAAGGAGTGGGGGAATCAGGATTCGCGGGACAGGCGCAGTGCGATGCCATCCAGCATCAGGCCCAGCCCCTGCTCGAAGCGGGCGTCGAAATCGACTTCGCTCCACACATCACGGGCCTGCCAGCAATGCGGGAAACGCGCTTCGGCCAGGGCCATGAACGCCTCGCCCAGTGCCTCCATGCTGCCGTCGCCGGGCCAGGACTGCTCCTCGATGACGAAGCCCATCGTGTAATACACCAGGTCCATCGAGGTGGTGGCCGCGAAGCGTGCCGAGGCGCCCGCCCCGATCAGCGCGGCGATGCTCGCCTCACCCACCCGCAGCACGTTCTCGGTGGCCAGGAAGGTACCGGCATAGACCCGCGCACCATCGCGGCGGGCCTTGAACGCCAGGCGGAACTCGCGCCCGATCTGCAGCAGGGTCTGCCGCCATGGCTGCCCGACGGGAATGTCACGGGCGACGTCGCAGATCATGGCATCGGCCATGGCATCGATCAGCGCCTGCTTGCTCTTGAAGTGCCAGTACAGCGACGGCGCGCGGATGCCCAGCGAGCAGGCGACTTTGCGCAGGGTGATCCCCTCCAGACCGGCCTCGTCGAGGATCCGGAAGGCCGCCTCGACGATGTTTTCCCGCGCGATGGGTTGACGCACTGCTGGGCCTGCCTAACGATGTTAGGCAGCGAATCTAACAGCGTTAGGCTGGCGCGGACAAGTGCCGCCCGCGTGCCTCAGGGGGCGAACAGGTCCGGCCGCAGGTCGGCCATCCGGACCCGATTCCGCCCGCTGGTCTTGGCCTCATACAGCGCCTCATCCGCGCGGGAGATCAGCTCTTCCAGCAGTTTCTGGTCGCCGCCCGGTAACGCCTCGCCGATCGCGCCACCGATGCTGACGGAGACGGCGATACGTTCGCCGCCTACGAGGATGGGTTCGGCGGCGACCGCGCTGCGCAGTCGCTCGGCGGCTGCGGGAATCTCATCCACGGCGGAGGCGGCCAGCAGCGCGATGAATTCCTCGCCACCGAAGCGGGCGAACAGATCGCGTTCCCGCAGGGCATCCCGGCAACGCCTGGCGACCACTTTGAGGACTTCATCGCCGACCGGATGGCCGTAGGTGTCGTTGATCTTCTTGAAGTGATCCACGTCCACCATCAGCACCGCGACCGCACGGCCATTCGCTTCACGGGCGGCGATGATCTGCGCAGAGCATTCCTCGAAATGACGGCGATTGGGCACGCCGGTCAAGGGATCGGAGGAGGCGAGGCGGCGCAGTTCCGCCGCCATCAGCAGATCGGCGGTGACGTCGGTGAACAGCCAGATGCGCCCATGGGCGCCGTTGCCGCGTACCGGATGGGTATCCACCTCGAAGGTCCGCTCGCCCAGCGTCCAGTTCTGCTTCGCGGCGAACTGATCGTTGTTCATCTGGGCGCTGTAGGCGAGCTCCAGGTCGGCATGGTTGTCGCAGCGCTGGCGCAGGGCGCGCATCGGGCCGGCGAGGTCCACCGCGCGGTGATTGCCCGCCGCGCACCCCAGCAGCTCCGCAGCGTGCTCGTTGACGGCGGCGCCCACGCCATCGCCATCGATCAGGACGATGCCCGCCGGCACGCTTTCAAACAGATCGAGGAACTGATTGCGGACGATCGCGCCGCGTGCGGCCTCCCGCCGTGCGGACAGCAGGCGGGCCACGCTCGTCGCCAGCAGCGGCACCTGCGCCGTCAACGCTGCAGGGGCAGGCGCGCTTCGCCACAGCAGCAGCAGGCCGCTCAGCGGCGCCCCGTGCGACGGGGCCGGGACGTAGAGCAGGTGGGTGGGGAGGCCTTCCAGTGCATGGATGATCGCCGTCGGCAGCCGGAACCCCGTTGCGTCGACGGCTTCACCGCTCCAGGTGTGTTCGAAGAGACCGCTGCGCGCCAGGTTGAAACTCGAGGAGGGCAGCGCCGGCGCCGCGACCGCCCACGTCGCCCTGCCGCCGGCGTCCACTTCCACCGCTATTACCAGGTCGGCGTGGGAGGCGAGGCGGGCGAACTGACACAGCGCGGCCAGGGCGTCACTGTCGGACGTCGTCACAATGCGGTGCCTGCCAGTCGCTGTTCGAGAATGCGCATGACGTCATCGGGCGCGGTCATGTGCGGAAGATGACCCGAGGCATCGATCACATCCAGGGTGGCGCCCTCGATCGCGTTGGCCAGCCAGTGGCCGACCGCGACCGGTACCGCTACGTCGTGTGCGGTCTGGATGAGGTGGACCGGCCTTGAGACCCGCGCGGCCAGGCTGCGCAGATCGGAGGTGAAAATCGTGCGCGAGGTATTGAGGGCGATATCCGGGCGCATCTGGAACAGGGTATTGGAGAAATCGGCGACGACCGCGCTGTCCTCCACGCCGACGACCATCGGGGCGAAGCCGGCAATCCAGGCCTGGTAGTTGGCGCGCATGCTGTCGAACAACTGGTCCAGGTCCTGCGGCCTGAAGCCGCCGGTGTACCCGTCATCGTCGAGATAACGCGGCGATGCGCCGATGATGACCAGGCGCTCGAACAGGTCCGGCCGCGCGACGGCAGCGGCCGCGCCGATCATGCCGCTCATCGAGTGGCCGATGTAGGTGCAGTCACGCACGTCCAGTTCGTCGAGGATGTCGATCAGATCGTCGGCATACCCGAACAGCGCGCCGTGTCGTTCGAAATCGTATGTCTGTGCACCGTGCGGGCCGCAGCCGGCAAGATCGAAGGAAATCACATCAAAGCGCGCTTCACACCAGGGACGCAGTGCGTTCCATGCGGTCTGATCGGTACCAAAGCCGTGTGACAGGATCGCGACGTCCTTGCCTGCACCGCTACGGCGCCCGTTGAACCGCTCAAAACTCTCCACGCACATCCACCCATGGCGTCCGGCAAGTGCCGAATACTAGGTCACGCGCGCGTGCGGGTCCAACGCGCGCCATTGCCGAAGACCAGTTGCCGCAGATAGCCGCCGATGAAACCTGCGAGCGCACCAAGCAGTAAACGGGCGGCGACGCGGGCGATACGGCTGGCATGCAGCCGCACCCACGGCAACAGCGCCATCGCCTGCGCACCGATCAGCAGGAGCAGGACATCCAGCCCCAGCGCATCCACCACGGGCAGCAGTGGCACCAGCAGTGGGTTGCAGGCCATCAGGGTCACGATCGCGGCAGTAAGCACGAACAGGGCGCGCCGGCCCATCGGCGTGGCGGTCCAGCGGAGCAGGCGGGTAGTCAGGGACACGGCGGTCTCCAGGCAGCTGGCCGCAGTGTACTGCGGTATCGTCATGCTCGAACTCCAGGGAATCCGCCTCATGAAGATCGCAGTATTCAGCGCCCGCCCGTATGACCAGCGGTTTCTCGAGGAAGCCATTCAACGCCGCGGGGCAGGGCAGTCCTTCGAGTTTCTGTATTTCGATGCCGCGCTGGAGGTACATACCGCGGCACTCGCGCAGGACTGCGAGGCGGTCTGCGTATTCGTCAATGACCGGCTGGATGCGCCGGTCCTGCACGCGCTGCATGCACTGGGCGTGCGCGCGGTGCTCCTGCGTTGTGCAGGCTTCAATAATGTCGACCTGGCCGCCGCCGGCCAGCTGGGCCTGTTCGTAGCGCGCGTGCCCGCCTATTCGCCCGAGGCCGTGGCCGAACATGCGCTGGCGCTGGTGATGACGCTCAACCGGCACACCCACCGCGCCTACAACCGGGTGCGCGAGGGCAACTTCATGCTCGATGGCCTGCTGGGCCGCACCCTGCTCGGCAAAACCGTGGGCATCGTGGGGACCGGCAAGATCGGGCTGGCGACCGCCCGCATCTTCAAGGGCATGGGCTGCACCGTGCTGGGCCACGATCCGTATCCGTCGCCCGGGTTCGCCGCGATCGGAACGTCCGTCGCGCTGGACGAATTGCTCGCGCGATCGGATGTCGTCTCGCTGCACTGTCCGCTGACGCCGGACACCCATCACCTGATCGACGACGCCTCGCTTGCCCGGATGAAGCCCGGGGCGATGCTGGTCAATACCTCGCGGGGTGGGCTGGTGGATACCCATGCGGTGATCCGCGCGCTGAAGTCCCGCCGCCTGGGGCACCTGGCCATCGATGTCTACGAGCAGGAGAGCGGGCTGTTCTTCCAGGACCGGTCCGGCGAGATCATCGACGATGACGCGTTCCAGCGCCTGATGACCTTCCCCAATGTGCTGGTGACCGGGCACCAGGGCTTCTTCACGGTGGAGGCCCTGCAGGAGATCTCGGAAATCACGCTGCGCAACCTGGCCGACTTCGTCAGTGGGGCGGACTGCGCGAACCGGGTGCGGCCTGTCTGAACGTCGCCGCTCGTGACGTTGGCCGGGCGGTGCGTGTACCGTGGCCGCCCGCCGGGTGCTGCGCAGAACGCCCGTGGTGACGCGGCTGGGGTCCGCGCTGAGCGAGCCCCGGACCTGACCCGTTCATGTCTATACAAGGGCCGGAATGTTGCCGAATCGGGTCATTGCCCGGCACTGCGACAACGTGTCGCAGCCTAAAACAGGCCTTTCCTGCGCTGGATCATTGTCAATGCCTTTCTTAAATGATGCGTGACGGCCTAAAATTAGAAGGCTGACATGATCGTCCTTCGTGCCTGTCCCCTTGGACCGGCACCACCGGCTTTGGCTGGGACGGAGGCGGGCTTGAACTGGCATTCCCTACGCAATTGGATCGACCGATGATTCCGTTGAAACCCCTTGGACGCTTCCTGCGTCCGGGCCTGCTGTTTGCGTTGTCCGTGTTCCTGACGGGCTGCAACTCGGCCATCCTCAACCCCAAGGGCCAGATCGGCCACGACGAGAAGACCCTGCTGATCACGGCCACCGTGCTCATGCTGCTGGTTGTCGTGCCGGTCATCATCATGACCCTCACCTTCGCGTGGAAGTACCGTGCGACCAACACCAAGGCCCGTTACGAGCCGAAGTGGTCGCACTCCACGGCCATCGAAGTGGTGGTCTGGTCGATCCCGTGCATGATCGTGCTGGTGCTGGCCGTGCTGACCTGGCGTTCCTCGCACGCGCTGGATCCGTACCGTCCGCTGGACTCGGACAAGAAGCCGGTGGTGATCGAAGCCATCTCGCTGGACTGGAAGTGGCTCTTCATCTATCCGGAAGAGAACATCGCCACCGTCAACGAGATCACCTTCCCGGTCGATACCCCGCTGAACTTCAAGATCACGTCCGATTCGGTGATGAATGCATTCTTCATCCCGCACCTGGGCAGCATGATCTACTCGATGACGGCCATGGAGACCAAACTCCACCTGATCGCCAACGAGACCGGTGAGTTCCCGGGCATGTCCTCGCACTACAGCGGCGCGGGCTTCAGCAAGATGCATTTCTCCGCGCACTCGGTGACCGAGGCGGAGTACCAGCAGTGGCTGACCAAGGTGCGTGCCGAAAGCGCGACCCTGGACAAGACCGCCTTCGCTGCGCTGGTCGCCGAGAAGAACCACGACTGGCACCCGGTGACCTATTACGGCACCACCGAGGCCGGCCTGTTCGACTGGGTCATCGCCAAGCATATGGGCGACAACCAGCACTACGGCATGAAGCACGACCACAAGGCCATGAAGCATGACGGCGCCGAGGGCGAAAGCCATGAAGGCCACGACATGCAGGCCATGAGCGGAGCCCACGACGACGCTGCGAAGCTGCCGGTCCATGCCGACCAGCCCGCTGCCGCGGACGCCGCACACACTGCAGACGAGCACGCCGCAGCCGGTCACGCCGGTCACGACGGCTCGGGAGAATGACCATGAATCTGTTGGGTAAACTGACCTTTGCCGACATCCCGCACGATCCGATCATCATCACCACGCTGATCGGCGCGGGGATCGGTGGCCTGCTCGTGCTGGCCCTGATCACCAAGTTCAAGCTGTGGGGCTATCTCTGGAAAGAGTGGTTCACCTCGGTGGATCACAAGAAGATCGGCGTGATGTACCTCATCGTCGCCTTCGTCATGCTGCTGCGCGGCTTCGCCGACGCGATCATGATGCGCATCCAGCAGGCGATGGCCGCCGGCGGCAACGAGGGCGTGCTGCCCCCGCATCACTACGACCAGATCTTCACCGCCCACGGCGTGATCATGATCTTCTTCGTGGCGATGCCGCTGATCACCGGCCTGATGAACGTCGTGGTGCCGCTGCAGATCGGCGCACGCGACGTCGCCTTCCCGTTCGTCAACTCGCTCAGCTTCTGGCTGTTCGTGGCGGGCGCGGGCCTGGTGATGATCTCGCTGGGTGTCGGTGAGTTCGCGCAGACCGGCTGGCTGGCCTTCCCGCCGTTGTCAGGCAAGGAATACAGTCCAGGGGTAGGTGTCGACTACTACATCTGGGGCCTGCAGGTAGCAGGCCTGGGTACCACGCTGAGCGGCATCAACTTCTTCATCACCATTCTGAAGATGCGCACGCCCGGCATGAAGCTGATGCAGATGCCGATCTTCACCTGGACCGCGCTGGTCACCAACGTGCTGATCATCGCCGCCTTCCCGGTGCTGACGATCACCCTGGTGCTGCTGACCCTGGACCGTTACCTCGGCACGCACTTCTTCACCAATGACGGTGGCGGCAACGCCATGCTGTACATCAACCTGATCTGGATCTGGGGTCACCCGGAAGTCTATATCCTGGTCCTGCCGGCCTTCGGCGTGTTCTCCGAGGTCATCGCCACGTTCTCGCGCAAGGCGCTGTTCGGTTACAAGGGCATGGTCTACGCGACGGCCTGCATCGGCGTGCTGTCGTTCCTGGTCTGGCTGCACCACTTCTTCACCATGGGCTCGGGTGCCAACGTCAATGCCTTCTTCGGCATCACGACGATGATCATCTCGATCCCGACCGGCGTGAAGATCTTCAACTGGCTGTTCACCATGTTCCGCGGTCGCGTGCAGTTCACGACCCCGGTGCTGTGGACGATCGGCTTCATGGTCACCTTCACCATCGGCGGCATGACCGGCGTGATGCTGGCGATCCCGGCCATCGACTTCGTGCTGCACAACAGCCTGTTCCTGATCGCCCACTTCCACAACGTCATCATCGGCGGCGTGGTGTTCGGCATGTTCGCCGGCATCACCTACTGGTGGCCGAAGATGTTCGGTTTCCGCCTCAACGAAACCTGGGGCAAGCGCGCGTTCTGGTGCTGGTTCATCGGCTTCTATGTCGCGTTCATGCCGCTCTACATCCTGGGCTTCATGGGCATGACCCGCCGCATGCAGAGCTACCCGAACCTGGAATACCAGCCGCTGCTGATCATCGCCATGTGCGGTGCCTTCATCATCGGCGCCGGCATCCTGTGCCAGATCATCCAGATCGCCGTGTCGATCCGCGACCGCAAGAAGACCGCCGACCTGACCGGCGATCCGTGGGACGCCCGTACGCTGGAGTGGGAAACCTCTTCGCCGCCGTCGTTCTACAACTTCGGCTCGCTGCCGCGCGTCAACGAACTGGACGAGTTCTGGGAGCGCAAGCAGCGTGGTGAGGCGTGGGAACGCCCGGCCAAGTACACCGACATCCACATGCCGCGCAATACCGGCACCGGTGTGGTGATCGGCGCCTTCAGCCTGGTGTTCGGCTTCGCGATGATCTGGCACATCTGGTGGCTGGCGATCGTGGGCATGATCGGCATGATCGGCACCTTCATCTGGCGCACCTTCGACAAGGACGTGGATTACTACGTGCCGGCCGCGGAAGTGGAGCGGATCGAGAATGAGCACCGTCGCCACCTGGTGGCGCAGGGCCTGGTGAAATCGGAGCTGAAGGCATGAGCACCACTATCCCCAACACCATGAACCATGGGCACGCCGCGCACGCGGCGGCCCACGGCCATGACGACCACGAGCACCACGACACCGGCGGCAATACCGTCTTCGGTTTCTGGGTGTACCTGATGAGCGATTGCCTCATCTTCGCCACGCTGTTTGCGACCTACATCGTGCTGTCCGGCGGCACCGACGGTGGCCCGGGCCCGAAGGACCTGTTCGAGCTGTCCTTCGTCGCCTGGGAAACCACGCTGCTGCTGGTCTCCTCGCTGACCTTCGGCTTGGGCATGATCGCCATGCACAAGCAGAAGGTGGGCCAGATGTACGCATGGCTTGCCCTGACCTGGCTGCTGGGCTTCGGCTTCATGTGCATGGAAGTGTGGGAGTTCAACCACCTGATCCATCAGGGCTACGGTCCGGACCACAGTGCGTTCCTGTCGGCGTTCTTCGCGCTGGTCGGTACCCACGGCCTGCACGTGAGCGCGGGTCTGCTGTGGCTGCTGATCATGTTCATCCAGATCAAGCAGAACGGCCTGACCCAGACCAACAAGACCCGCATGGCGTGCCTGAGCCTGTTCTGGCACTTCCTGGATCTGATCTGGATCGGCGTGTTCTCCGTCGTCTATCTGAATGGAGCGCTGTAATGGCCGCACATGACAATCACGCACACGATCATGGCCACAGCGCTGCCGGCGAAAGCCATGGCAGCGTCAAGTCCTACCTGATCGGCTTCGTCCTGGCCGCCGTGCTGACCATCATCCCGTTCTGGGCGGTCATGCATGGCGACCTGCCGCGCTTCACCACCGGCGTCATCATCGTCGTTGCCGCGGTGCTGCAGATCCTGGTGCACCTGGTGTTCTTCCTGCACCTGGACCGCTCCTCGGAACAGCGCTGGAACGTCAGCGCGGCGGCCTTCACCGTCGTGGTGATCGGCATCATCGTCGCCGGTTCGCTGTGGGTCATGCACAACATGAACGTGCACATGATGCACTGACGTCTCTCCGACGTTGCCACACGCAGAAAGGCCGCCCTCGGGCGGCCTTTCTGTTGGGCGATGCGCTGGCGAAAGTGCCGCGCGTTACGCCGCCTTGGCCAGCCGCATGAACTCCACGGCATCGACCGGCCGCCCGAGGTGATACCCCTGCAGCTGATCGCAGCCCATGTCGCTCAGGTACTGGCGCTGACCGGCGGTCTCGACGCCCTCGGCGACGATCTGCAGCTGCAGCGAGCGGCCCAGCGCGATGATCGAGGAGACGATCGCGGCGTCTTCGGCGTTGTCTTCCAGGTCGTGCACGAAGGCGCGGTCGATCTTCAGCTCGGTGGCCGGCATGCGCTTGAGGTAGAGCAGGCTGGAGTAGCCGGTGCCGAAATCATCGATGGAGATGTTCACGCCCATCGCGGTCAGACCGTGCAGGATCAGCAGGCTGGCTTCCACGTCGCGCATCGCGGTGGTCTCGGTGACTTCCAGGGTCAGCCGCTTCGGGTCCAGCCCATGCTTGTCCAGCGTGCGCTGCACGGTCTCGAGCAGGGTGCTTGAGCCGAACTGCAGCGGCGACAGATTCACCGCCATCGTCCAGTCCGGGTGCCCGGCATCGTGCCAGTGGCGCAGCTGCGCACAGGCCTGGTCGAGCACCCACTCGCCGATGGACAGGATCAGCCCGCTGCGCTCGGCGATCGGGATGAACGCATCCGGCGAGAGCAGGCCCAGCTCGGGATGCTGCCAGCGCACCAGTGCTTCGGCGCCGATCAGCGATTTCCCGTTGGCCTGGAACTTGGGCTGGTAGTGCAGCACCAGCTCGCTGCGGCTGACCGCCTTGCGCAGCTCCTGCAGCAGTTTCAGCTGGCGGTTGGCGCTGACGTTGAGCGACTGGGTGAAGAAGGTATAGCCGTTCCGGCCCGAGTCCTTGGTGTGGTACATCGCCGCATCGGCATGCGCCATCAGGTCGCGCTCGGTGCTGGCATCGGCGGGATACAGCGCGATGCCGAGGCTGGCGCTGACCTGCAGTTCCAGTGCGTCGATCTCGAAGGGTTCGCCCACGCTGGCGATGATGCGTTCGGCGACCACGGCCGCGTCTTCGGGATCCTCCACCTGGAACACGATGACGAACTCGTCGCCGCCCAGGCGTGCGAAGGTGTCCTGCGCGCGCAGCAGCGCGGTGATCCGTTCGCTGACCTGGATCAGCAGCTGGTCGCCGAGCTGATGGCCGTAGGCATCGTTGATCGCCTTGAATCCATCGAGGTCGCAGAACATCACCGCGAAGCTGAACTGCCGGCGCTGTGCCTTTTCGATGGCCTGTTCGATCCGGTCCTGCAGCAGCATGCGGTTGGGCAGCTGGGTCAGCGGGTCGTGCAGAGCGGCCTGCATCAGCTTCTCGTTGGCCTGGGCCAGCGAATCGGCGAGCAGGCCGGTGCGGGTACGCATCTGGCGATCGAACACCGAGGCGATCAATGCGATCCCCAGCGTGGCCAGCGTGGTGACGATCACCAGCACCGCCAGCCACTTGGTATCGATCCCCTGGCCGTACGCCGCGCCGCACAGCGCGCCTTCCGGGAAGGTGGCCGCCGCCATGCCGGTGTAGTGCATGCCGACGATCGCCAGGCCCATCACCAGCGAGGCCACGCCGCGCAGCAGGAACGGACGGCGCTGTTCCAGGCGCAGCCGGAACGCGATCCACAGCGCCGCACCGGCCGCGCCGATGGCGATCAGGATCGAGGCGGTGAACCACAGCGGGTCGTAGTCGATGCCCGGCTGCATCTCCAGCGCGGCCATGCCCAGGTAATGCATCGCCGCGATCCCCAGCCCCAGCAGCACCGCGCCGGCACACAACCGCGACCACGGCAGCTCCGCGCGCGAGACCAGCCACAGGGCATAGGCCGAGGCGCCGACCGACACCGCCAGCGAGTAGAGGGTGATCGCCAGGTCATAGCCGACCGGGATCGGCAGATCGAAGGCGAGCATGCCGATGAAGTGCATCGACCAGATGCCCAGGCCCATCGCGCCCGCGCCACCGGCCAGCCACCAGCGGGCGACCCGGCCACGGGTACTGGCCAGGCGACCGGCCATGTCCAGCGCCGTATACGAGGCGAGGATGGCGACCAGCAGCGAGAACACGACAAGACTCTGGCTGTAGGTGCCGGTCATGGAGAAACCTGGAGAAATTGGAGGAGGGGCGGTGGCCCGCCGCAGTATCGGCACCGGGGCCGGAATCTTGAGCGCGTACGCCCGGCGTCTCGGTTGTTGCGACGCGGCTCGGCTATCCTGCCCCATCGATTCTGAAGCGGAAGTGGACATGGCCAAGCGACTCACCGCTTACGTCTGCAGTGAATGCGGCGCCGAATACAGCAAGTGGCAGGGCCAGTGCACCGAGTGCGGGGTCTGGAACACGCTCAGCGAGATCACGCTGGAAAGCGCCACGCCCGCCAAGTCCTCGCCGGCGTCGCGCCGCTCCGGCTGGGCCGGCAAGGTCGACGCGCCGAAGATCATGGCGCTCAAGGATGTGCAGCAGACCGAGCACCTGCGGGTGAGTACCGGCATCGGCGAGTTCGATCGCGTGCTGGGTGGTGGCCTGGTCGAAGGCGCGGTGGTGCTGGTCGGTGGCGATCCGGGCATCGGCAAATCCACCCTGCTGCTGCAGGCGGTGGCGAAGATGGCCGCGTCGCTGCCGGTGCTGTACATCACCGGCGAGGAGTCGCTCTCGCAGGTCGCCGGCCGCGCGGTGCGGCTGGATCTTCCGCTGGACAACGTCAATGCCCTGGCCGAAACCCAAGTCGAGGCGATCCTGCAGCACGCCAGCGTGGCCAAGCCGCGGCTGATCGTGGCCGATTCGGTACAGACGCTGTGGACCGAATCGCTGACCGCCGCCCCCGGTTCGGTCAGCCAGGTGCGCGAGAGCGCGGCACGGCTGGTGCGCTTCGCCAAGGAGACCGGCACGGCCGTGTTCCTGGTCGGCCACGTGACCAAGGAGGGCGGCATCGCCGGCCCGCGCGTGCTCGAGCACATGGTCGATGCGGTGCTCTATTTCGAAGGTGAGAGCGGCAGCCGCTTCCGCCTGCTGCGCGCGTTCAAGAACCGCTTCGGCGCGGTCAACGAGCTGGGCGTGTTCGCGATGGGCGAGAAGGGGCTGAAGGAAGTCTCCAATCCCTCCGCGATCTTCCTGTCCGGTGGCAGCACCCAGCAGCCCGGCAGCTGCGTGATGGTCACCCGCGAGGGCACCCGTCCGCTGCTGGTGGAAGTGCAGGCGCTGGTGGATGCCTCGCCGCTGTCCAACCCGCGGCGGGTCGCGGTGGGCCTGGAGCAGAACCGGCTGGCGATGCTGCTGGCGGTGCTGCACCGCCACGGCGGGGTGCTGGTCGGCGACCAGGACGTGTTCGTCAACGTGGTGGGCGGCATCCGCGTGCAGGAGACCGCGGCCGACCTGCCGGTGCTGCTGGCGGTGTTGTCTTCGCTGCAGGACCGGCCGCTGGCCGAGAAGACGATCGCGTTCGGCGAGGTCGGCCTGTCCGGCGAGATCCGCCCGGTGCCCAACGGTGAGGACCGCCTGCGCGAAGCGGCCACGCACGGCTTCAAGCGGGCGATCGTGCCCAAGGCGAATGCGCCGAAGACCGGCAGCGTGAAGGGCATGGAGGTGATCGCGGTGGAGCGGCTGTCGGAGGCGATCGACGCGCTGTGAGTGACAGGCCGCACAGCTGCAGTTCATCCGCCACCCAGTGAAGCAAGGGCACTCCGGGCTTTTACTGCCAAGGCTGCGGGCCTTCCCGGCGCGCAGCTGAGGGCCTCGATGACGGCGCCAGGACGCAGCCGCAATCACACAGGGCTGTGCTAGTTTTCCCGGCGCTTCCTCGCCCCGGCGCATTTCGACGCCGGGGCACGCACCCCGGAGAAAACGATTACATGGAAGAGACGACCCTCGACGCCGCCGGCGCCACTGAAATCCGTCGTGCCGGTGTCGATCTCAATGGGTTGATGACGGTTCTGGGCAAGCATCTGTATTCCACCCCGGTGGTCGCCCTGCGCGAACTGGTCCAGAACGCGCACGATTCCCTGGTCCGCCGCCGCCTTGAGCAACCCGACTGGGTCGAGCCGGGCCGCATCGAAGTGCATGGCGATGCCGGCAACGGCATCGTGCGCATCATCGATACCGGCGCGGGCCTGACCCAGCGCGAGATCCACGACTACCTGGCTACCGTGGGCGTGGGCTATACCCGCGGCCTGCGCCAGGCCGGTGAGGACGATGAAGGCCTGATCGGGATGTTCGGCCTGGGCTTCCTGTCCGCCTTCGTGCTGGCACGGCGGGTGACGCTGCGCACCACCTCCTACCAGGCCCCGACGCTGGGGCATTGCTATGTGTCCAGCAACGCCGAGCAGTACACCGTGTCGCCGATGCCAGCGCGTGCGGTCGGCACCGAAGTGCTGCTGGAGCTGCACGCGGACTTCCAGCACCTGGCCCAGGAAGCGCATCTGCGCGACATCCTCGGCCGCTACTGTGCGCTGCTGGGTGAACCGATCTATATCGGCCACGACGCGCAGCCGATCAACCCCGAGCCGCCGCCGTGGCGCCCCCGTGATGGCGTGGTGCTGCACCCGCTGCAGGCGCAGCGCCGCGCGGTGGAATTCGCCGCACGCTTCGAGCGCAACTTCGAACCGATCTGCGCCGTGCCCGTGCGTGCCGCGCCCGGCAGCGATGGCGTGGGCCTGCTGTGGGTGCAGGACGGTGCCACCTATGGCACCAGCGACAACCGCAACCTGTCCGTGTTCGTGCGCGGCATGCTGCTGGACGACGACGCGCGCGACCTGCTGCCGCCGTGGGCCGGCTTCATCGGCGGGGTGATCGAATCCAATCGCCTCACCCCCACTGCCAGCCGCGAAGACCTGCAGCGCGACGAGGCCTACCGCTCGGTCCAGCATGCGCTGGGCGAAGCCCTGATCGAAGGCCTGGCCGAGGTGGCGCGCCAGCAGCCGGAGGCATGGCGCCGGGTCCTGGCCCGCCACAACGAAGCGCTGCTCGGCGCGGCACTGTGCGATGAGCGCCTGTTCCAGCTTCTGATGGAGCATGTGCGCGTGCCGACCTCGCAGGGCGACATGAAAGCCAGCGAGCTGCCCTCACGCGGCGCGCTGCATGTGATCCTGGACAGCGGCGGCGGCTTCGAGGAAATGTTGTTCCGGGCGATGGGCGTTCCTGTCGCGCATGGTCATCGCTACGCCGTGGTGCCGTTCCTGCGACGCTGGGCGCAGGCCAAGGGCATGCGCCTGGTCGAGCTGGGCACCGAGCAGGGCAATCGCGCGCTGTTCAAGGCCGGCAGCCTGCCCGAGGCCGACATCGCATGGCTTCAGCAGCACCTGGGCGATGGCGAGCAGCTGCTGCCTGCGCATTTCAGCCCGATCGAGCTGCCGGTGGTGGTGGTGCCCGACCGCGAAGCCGAACTCAAGCGCCGCCTCGAAGACGATGACAACGACAAGCGCGTCTCGATGGCGGCATTGCGGCTGGCGCGCCAGTTCACCGCGCGCATCGCCACGCGCGAGGTATCGCGCCTGTACATCAACCTGGACAACCCCGCGGTACAGGCATTGCTGGCGGCGATGCGCAGCGACAACCCGCAGGCCGAGGCCGCTGCGCGTCTGCTGCGTTCGCTGAAGATCATCGTCAGTGCGCAGGGGCGTGCACAGGATGCCGGCACCGGCAGCGGCGATCTCAACCGCGCATTCGCCGACATCGCCGTGGCCCTGCAGCAGATGCTGCAGGCGCCGCGCTGACTCTCCATTTCGACACAAGAGGACGCTGGGACCGCATGGATATCTGGAATTGGGTGGAAAAGCTGCAGGACGACCTGGGCGAAGCCGGGCAGCCGCAGAGTGCGCAGCTGCTGACGCGGCTCACCGACGACGTCTGCGAACTGCGCATGGACCGTGTCGATGCGCTGTTGCCCGAGGCGCGTGCGCTGGGCAAGACCTTGGGCAATCCTTGGCTGGAGGTATTTGTCGGCCACTGGGAAATGCGCAACCGGGTCGGCAACCGGGTTGAGGGCGAGTCGGCACTGGGCGACGCGGTGGCGCTGTTCGAGCGTGCGCATCGCGCGGATACAGCCGAATGCCCGCAGTCGGTCTGCGTTACCCAGGATCTGGCCGCCTGCTACGGCAACATCGACGGTCCGGGCTGGGTGCCCGAGCGCGTGGAGGTGTGCGAAGAGACGCTGTCGCGGGTGGACCCGAGCTGGGCATGCTTCCAGTGCCTGAGCTGCGAGAAGGCCGACGCGCTGCTCGACGATGGCCGCGCCGACGAGGCGCTGACCTACCTGGACGTGCAGGCCGCTACCGTCCTGGCGCACGGTGGCACGGTGTACGACAGCTTCCCGGAAACGCGCATCAAGATCCTGCTCGCCAGCGGCCGGGCCGCCGAGGCGCTGGCACTGATCGAGCAGCGCGAAGGGGAGGTCGCCGCCGAGGGAAATTACGAACCCGCCAACTGCACCGTGCCGCGCAGGCTGTCCAAAGCCTGGGCGCTGGCGCAGCTGGGCCGCGATGAAGAGGCGCTGGCCTCGCTGGTGCCGTTCGGCCAGTTGTCGCCGAACTACCGGCGCATGTGGGCGCACGTGGTCGCGCTGCTGGTGCGGGCGTCGCCGGAACGCAACAGCTGGGATCTGGGCAGCCGTCTCAACGCCACCCTGGCGCACTTTTCCGACGTTGGCGCGCATCGCTTCGTGATCGAGATCGCCGGGCTGTGCGTGGAGATGGCGCTGCAGCGCGGGGCAGGGTGGGTAGCACGCCGGCACCTCGCACTGGCCCGCCGCCATCTCGGCCAGTTGCGCCAGGACCGCGGCGCAGCCCGGCAGGTGGCGGACATGGCTGCGCGCATCGATGCCGCGCCGGCTGCGGCCGCACTCCCTGTGCCCGCTGCGGAACTGCTCGACTGGCTGGCCGCGCAGGGCGAGGCAAACCAGTCGCGCGATCCCGAGCGCGAAGCGGAGTGGCTGCTGCAGGGCGTGGCAGAGCGGCCTGATGACGCCGCGCTGGTGGACACCGCCGCCTCGGCGCTGAGCGCCTGTGGCGCTGAGGACGATGCCATCGCGCTGCTCTGGGCGTTCGTGGAGCGGCATCCGGAAGAAGATGCCCAGCCCGCGTATTCGCTGATGCGGCTGTTGACCCAGCGCGGCGATGAGGCCGGGCTGCTGCGCCTGGTCCGCCACTACGAGGTGACGGTGCCGGTGTTCGCCCTCTGGTGCCAGGCGCAGCTGGCCCGGCGCCTGTCCGACTGGGCGGCACTGGAACAGGCGGTCACTGCGCTGCTGGCGCTGTCGCCAGGGTCGCACGGCGCACGCGGCATGCTTGCCTCCTCGTACCTGGTTGCCAAACGTTTCGAGGAGGCCGCGCAGCACTACCGCCACCTCACCGAGGTACTGGAGGAGCCGCGCAGTGCGCATTGGGACCACATGACCGCCGCCAGCGCCGCGCGCGACTGGCCGGCGGTGCGCCACTCGGCCGCTGCCATCGGCATGGAACTGGAGAGCACGGATGGGCCGGTGGAGGAGAATTTCGGCTGGGTCATCATCCGCTGCATGGATGGCGGCGAGCCGATCGAGTACTACGCCCGCCGTACCGGACCGGTGACCGCGCGCATCATCGAGAATGCCCCGGCCAACCGCACCCAGCGGGTGGACGACTGGGTGGTCTTCGACGCCGAACTGGTACACCCGGCGCCGGAAGACGAGGCCGAGCGCGAGCACTTCATGCCGACCTATGCCGCGGTGCATACGCTGGAAAGTGGTGGCTACGCGGCAAGCTGGCTGATCGATGGCGTGGACCCGGGCGAGGCGGCGTGGAACGCTTTCACCGAGGCGGTCGAGGCGCGTGGCTGGAAGCTGTGGAAGCACAGTCGCGATGATTATCAGCTGACCGATCCGGACACCGAGGGCGGCCATCTGCCCGGCGTCCTGTTCACCCTTGCGCAGCCGAAGGACCAGCCACCGCTGGCACTGCACCGCTTCCTGGTCGAGGCTACCGCCGCGTGGACGCACCCGATGTGCTGGCTGCGCCTGGCAGAAGCCTGCAACCAGGACGCGCAGCGCCACCTGGAGGCCATCGAACGCTACGGTCTGTAAGCCCCGGCGGGCCGCGTGCCGACCAACGATCGGCACGCGGTGCACGGGTAGGTGCCGACCGTTGGTCGGCACGTTTCTATCGGGCGCGCCCGAACACCAGTTCGATCACGAACTGGCTGCCGAAGAACGCCAGCAGCAGCAGCGCCATCGCGGTCAGGGTCCAGTGCACGGCCTTGGCGCCGCGCCAGCCATAGCGGCGGCGGCCGATCAGCAGAGTGCCGAACACGATCCAGGACAGGATGCTCAGCACCGTCTTGTGCACCAGCTTCTGGGCCAGCAGGTCATCGACGAACAGCACGCCGGTGACCAGCGTCAGCGTCAACAGCGCGAAGCCGACCGCGATCACCCGGAACAGCAGCGCTTCCAGGTCGGCCAGCGGGGGCAGGGCGCGCAGCCACGGGCGGAAATCGCGGCGGCGCAGGGCGCGCTCCTGCAGCCACAGCATGATCGCCAGCAAGGCGGCCACGCTCAGCGTGGCGTATGCAAGCAGGGCCATCCACGCGTGCGTGGCCAGCTGCCAGCCCAGCGGCCTGCTCGGCGCGTGGCCGTAGGCGTGGTAGATGCACATCACGGCCGCGGCCATCGGGAACACCAGGACCCCCAGTGCGGCCATGCGCCCGCGCGCGGCGACCAGCGAGGTCAGCCACGCCATGCCCAGGCCGACCAGCGACAGGGCGGCGAAGAAGTGCATGTCCGGCCCGCCGCTGGTACGCATCGCCACCAGCACGTGATAACCGCCGTGCAGCAGCATCGCCGGCAGCGCCGGCCACAGCCAGGCCGGTGAGGTCACCGCATCATCGCGGACGACCGCGCGCACCAGCAGGCCGGTGGCGGTCAGGTACAGCAGGGTCGCGATGAGAACGATTGTCATCGTGTCAGTTTCGCATACCCCCGGGGTGCTGGCGATGCCCGGCGGGCCGCAGACGGGGCCGGTCCGGGAGTCCGGGCGGAACCGTTATACTGGCGGTCTCATTGTCTTTTGTTCTGAACAGGTCGCTTCCATGTTCGAGTCCCTGACCCAGCGCCTCTCCGGCACCATCGAGCGGCTGCGCGGCCGCGGTCGCCTGACCGAGGAAAACATCCGCGAGGCCACCCGCGAAGTCCGCATCGCGCTGCTCGAAGCCGACGTCGCGCTGCCCGTGGTGCAGGCGCTGGTCGAACGCATCAAGGTGCGCGCGGTCGGCCAGGAAGTGCTCAAGTCGCTGACCCCGGGCCAGGCGCTGATCAAGGTCGTGCGCGACGAGCTGACCGCGGTCATGGGTTCGGCCGCGTCGGACCTGAACCTCAACGTGCCGGCGCCGGCGATCATCCTGATGGCCGGCCTGCAGGGTGCGGGCAAGACCACCACGGTGGGCAAGCTGGCCAAGCACCTGAAGGAAAAGCGCAAGAAAAAGGTGATGGTGGTCTCGGCCGACGTCTACCGACCGGCCGCGATCGAGCAGCTCAAGACCCTGGCCGACCAGGTCGGCGTACTGTTCTTCCCGTCCACCGCCGACCAGAAGCCGGAAGCCATCGTCCGCGCCGCGATCGATGACGCCCGCAAGTCGTTCGTCGACGTGCTGATCGTCGATACCGCCGGTCGCTTGGCCATCGACGAAGCGATGATGGCCGAGATCAAGGCGCTGCACGCCGCGGTCAACCCGGCCGAAACGCTGTTCGTGGTCGATGCCATGACCGGCCAGGATGCCGCCAACACCGCCAAGGCCTTCGGCGATGCGCTGCCGCTGACCGGCGTGGTGCTGACCAAGACCGACGGTGACGCCCGTGGCGGTGCCGCGCTGAGCGTGCGCTACATCACCGGCAAGCCGATCAAGTTCGTCGGCGTGAGTGAAAAGCCGGACGGCCTGGACGTGTTCCACCCGGACCGTATCGCCAGCCGCATCCTGGACATGGGCGACGTGCTGTCGCTGGTGGAACAGGTCGAGCAGCAGGTCGACAAGGACAAGGCGCAGAAGCTGGCCGAGAAGGTCGCCAAGGGCAAGAAGTTCGATCTGAACGACATGCGCGACCAGCTCGAGCAGATGCAGAACATGGGCGGCATCGGCGGCCTGATGGACAAGCTGCCGGGCCTGGGCCAGATCCCCGAGCACCTCAAGCAGCAGGTCAGCCAGGGCAAGGAAGTGCCGCGCATGATCGCGATCATCAACTCGATGACCAAGAAAGAGCGCCGCAACCCGGGCCTGCTCAACGGCTCGCGCCGCGCCCGCATCGCGCGTGGTTCCGGCCTGACCCCGGCCGACGTCAACAAGCTCATGAAGCAGTTCCAGCAGATGGAAAAGATGATGAGCAAGATGGCCGGCGGCGGCATGAAGGGCATGATGCGCAGCATGAAGGGGATGATGGGCGCCATGGGCGGCCGCGGCGGCATGCCGTTCCGCTGAGTCCTGCGCGCGTGCATTCCGGGCAGGGAAGGTGCGGCGTATGCTGGCACCGTCTCCTTCCCCAGGTGCGCCGCGCGTGAATGGTTCCCCGCTTCTCGAACGCGCCGACAGCTTCTGTCGGCGTTTTGCATTGCAGGCCCCGATCCTGCTGGCGCCGATGGCCGGCGCCTGCCCGGTGCCGCTGTCGGCCGCGCTGGCCAATGCCGGCAGCATGGGCGCGATGGGCGCGGTGTTGTCGCAGCCGCAGGACATCGTGGCGTGGATGACCGACTTCCACGCGCAGTCCACTGGGCCGGCGCAGGTCAATGTCTGGATTCCGGATCCGCTGCCGTCGCGCGATGCCGATGCCGAAACCGCGACACGCCGCTTCCTGGCGCAGTGGGGTCCGGAGGTGCCGGCCAGTGCCGCCGATGCCGGACCGGCCGATTTCGATGCGCAGTTCGATGCCCTGATCCAGGCGCGCCCGGCGGTGGCCTCGACCATCATGGGCGTGTTCACGGCGGCACAGGTCCAGCGCCTGAAAGACGTGGGCATCGCCTGGATCGCCTGCGCCACGACCTTGTCTGAAGCGCTGGCCGCGCAATCCGCCGGCGCCGATGCGGTGGTCGCACAGGGCTTCGAAGCGGGCGGCCATCGTGGCGCGTTCGATCCGGACGCGGCCGAGCGCCAGCTGGTCGGGCTGTTCGCGCTGCTGCCGCGGCTGGCCGACCACCTGGAGATCCCCGTCATCGCTGCCGGTGGCATCGCCGACGGTCGTGGCATCGCGGCGGCACTGACCCTGGGCGCGAGTGCGGTGCAGGTCGGTACGGCCTTCCTGCGCACCCCGGAGTGCGGCTTGAATCCGGCGTGGTCGCAGGCGCTGGCCGAGGCCGAGCCGGAAGACACCTGGCCGACGCGCGCCTTCAGTGGCCGGCTCGGGCGTGGCTTGGCGACGGCGTATGTCCGCGCGGCCGCCGTAGTCGAGGCGCCACCGCCGCGACCTTATCCGGTGCAGCGTGGGCTGACCGCCCCGATGCGCGCGCAGGCGGGCCGGGACAACAATGTCGATGCCATGCAGGCCTGGGCCGGGCAGTCCGCGTGGATGGCCCCGGCACGCCCGGCCGCCGAGGTGCTGCAGCAGATGTGGTCCGATGCGAAGGCGCTGCTCGGATGACGCTCTACTGCAATGGCCGCGCCGCCAGCGCCGATGATCTTGCCGGTGCACTCACCAACTACGGCCATTTCACCTCGCTGCAGGTGCGCAAGGGCGCGGTGCAGGGGCTGGATCTGCATCTGCAGCGCCTGCAGGCGGGTACGCATGAACTGTTCGGCAGCGCGCTGGATCCGCTCCAGGTGCGGGCCTGGATGCACGACGCGCTGCAGGCCGAAGGGGCTGTCGATGCCTCGCTGCGGGTGACCGTGTTTTCGCGCCAGTTCGATTTCCGGCGGCCGCTGCAGCCCGTCGCCGTGGACGTACTGGTCGCCGTCGCGCCGCCGGTCGATCTGCCGGCGATAACGCGGCGACTGCGGACGGTCCGCTATCAGCGCGAGCTGCCGCATGTGAAGCATGTCGGCACGTTCGCGCTGTTCCAGCATCGCCGGGAAGCGTTGCAGGCAGGCGTGGACGACGCGCTGTTCGTCGGCGACGACGGCCTTGTCAGCGAAGGCACCACCTGGAACATCGCGTTCGCCTCGGGCAGCACGCTGGTCTGGCCGCAGGCGCCGGCCCTGCGCGGCACCCACGAGCGTCTGCTGCAGGCGGGGTGGGGCGGTGATCAGCAGGTACGGCCGGTCGCACTGGCGGACCTGTCCGGATTCAATGCCGCCATCGCCTGCAACGCGGCCGGCCTCTGGCCGATCGCGGCGATCGATGGGGTCGTGCTGGCGAACTCCGAAGCGCTGTGCGCCAAGGCCCGGCAGGTGCTGCGGGCAGCGCCCTGGCAGCCGCTGGTGGCCTGAGCCGCCGGATCTGCAGGCCCTGTTCAGCTTTCCCGGTCTTCACAGGCTTGGAATGACCGGAGGCCGCCGCTATAATCGCCGGCTTACCGCGCCATCCTGGCGACTGGGCAATTGAGGAAACAACACCATGGTCAAGATTCGACTGACCCGCGGCGGCGCCAAGAAGCGTCCGTTCTACCACATCATCGTGACCGACTCGCGCAGCGCCCGTGATGGCCGCAACATCGAGCGCGTCGGTTACTACAACCCGGTTGCCCAGGGTGCCGAGTCCCGCATCGTGCTGGACCTGCCGCTGGTCGACAAGTGGGTCGCCAACGGCGCCCAGATGACCGACAAGGTTCGCAACCTGTACAAGGAAGCGACCAAGGCCCAGGCCTCCGCGGCCTGATCCTGACGGGCCGCGCCTGCCGCGGCCCATTCGGTCCATACAGATGAAAGATACCGAGCGCCGGATCCTGCTGGGCAGGATTGTCGGCGCTTTTGGTGTGCGAGGCGAGATCAAGCTCGAGTCCTGGACCGAGCCGCGTACCGCCATTTTCCACTACCAGCCCTGGATCCTGCGTACCCCCGCCGGCCAGGAGAGCACGCTCACCGGTGCGCGCGGACGTCAGTCCGGCAAGCATCTCGTGGCCGTGTTTCCCGACATCACCGACCGCGATGTGGTCGAGGCGATGTACGGGACCGAAGTCTATGTCGCACGCAGTGCACTGCCGCCGCCGAAGCCGGACGAGTATTACTGGGTCGATCTGGAAGGTCTGCAGGTGCGCACCGTCGATGGCGTTGAACTGGGGCGTGCTTCGCACCTGTTCTCGACCGGCTCCAACGACGTGCTCGTGGTGCAGGGCGACCGTGAGCGGATGATTCCGTTCGTGCAGCCCGAGTTCGTCGTCTCGGTGGATTTCGAGGCCAACCTGATCGTGGTCGACTGGGATCCGGAGTTCTAACCCGGATGCGTATCGACGTCGTCACGTTGTTCCCCGAGTTCATGGCACAGTCGGCCGCGCTGGGCGTGGTCGGCCGTGCCGCTGAGCGCGGCCTGCTCGAACTGCACGGCTGGAATCCGCGTGACTATGCCGAAGGCAACTACCGCCGGGTGGACGACCGTCCGTTCGGCGGTGGCCCGGGCATGGTCATGCTGATCGAACCGCTGCGGGCCTGCCTGGCGGCCGCGAAAGCCGCCGATCCGGCGCCCGCACCGGTGATCTACCTCAGCCCGCAGGGCAAGCCGCTGACCCAGGCCAAGGTCCGCGAACTGGCGGCACTGCCGCGGATGATCCTGCTCTGTGGCCGTTATGAAGGCATCGATGAGCGCTTCCTCGAGGCCGAGGTCACCGAGGAGATCTCGCTCGGCGATTACGTCCTGTCCGGCGGTGAGCTGGGCGCGGCGGTGATCGTCGATGCAGTGACCCGGCTGCAGGAGGGGGCCCTCGGCGATGCCGAATCGGCCGCCCAGGACAGTTTCGAAGGCCCGCAGGGTCTGCTGGACTGCCCGCATTACAGCCATCCGGCCCAGCATGAATGGGGCACCGTCCCCGATGTGCTGCGCTCGGGCAACCATGCCGCCATCGCCCGCTGGCGCCGGCAGCAGTCGCTGCTGCGCACGGCGCTGCGGCGGCCGGACCTGCTCGACGAAGGCCGGTTGTCCAAGGCCGACCGCCTCCTGCTGGAGCAGGCGCGGCAGGCGGATGCCAAGTATCCGACCCCCTAGCGCGGGGGCCGGATCTTGTTTACAATTCGGGATTGCCATCGGCCTTTTGGGGCCCGTTGGCAGGATCCCTACAAAAAACGTGCAGCACAGTCCGGTGACTGCATGAGCCCACGTTGTCGAACGACACGACCACCCGAACACTATCGGTGCACCCATGAGCAAGCTGAACAAATCCATCCTCTCGGACTTCGAATCCGCCCAGATCACCCGCGAGCTGCCGAAGTTCAGCCAGGGTGACACCGTCGTCGTCAACGTGAAGGTGAAGGAAGGCAACCGTGAGCGCGTCCAGGCTTACGAAGGCGTCGTCATCGGCACCAAGAATGCCGGCCTGAACTCCGCGTTCACCGTCCGCAAGATCTCGCACGGCTACGGCGTCGAGCGCGTTTTCCAGACCCACAGCGCCATCATCGACTCGGTCGAAGTGAAGCGTCGTGGTAAGGTCCGCGCCGGCAAGCTGTACTACCTGCGTGGCCTGGAAGGCAAGGCTGCCCGCATCAAGGAAGATCTGGCTGCTGCTGCGCAGGCCAAGGCCGCGCGCCTGGCTGCCAAGGCTGCCCAGTAATTCCCGGCCGACAACTCCGGTTGTCGCCTCAAACGGCCACCTTCGGGTGGCCGTTTGCGTTTGTGGCCGCGTGATGGAGAAGCACATGGACCGTTATCCCGCTGATGTTCGCAACGCCCTGAAGGCCATGGCCGACGCCAACGTGCCACCCGCGCTGCGCGCACCGCCGATGCATCGGCTGTTGTGGCGCATGGGGCTGCGCGTGCCGCCACCGCTGCTCGCCAGCTTCAGTGCCAACCTGTTCGTGATGGGCGGGCTGTTTGGCGTGTTGTGGGGCGTGTTGTGGCGTGCCTTGATGGGGCTGGTGCTGGACCTTGGCTCGCTTACGCTGGGTATCACCATCGGCAGTGCTGTCATGGCCGGGCTGTTGTTCGGCGTGCTGATGGCGCTGCTGATGCGCTACCAGCGCCGTCGCTACCAACTGCCCGCCTGGAAGACGCTCCTGCAGGGGCGCGCCCCTTAATCCGGCCGTGCGGTGCCTGCCGGGGCCGGCTGGAGCGGCGTGCTCGGGTTCGGGTCCGCCACGGGCGAGGGGGGCGAAGCGGGGACCTCGGCCGGCGCGGCCAGCTCCTCGTGGTGGCTGGGCAGCATGCGCGCCTTGCGCCAGCCGCCCCAGCGGTAATACGCCAGCGACATCAGCATCGCGCAGAACGAGCTGACCGGGAAACTCCACCACACCGCATCGGCGCCCCACCGGTCCTGCAGCAGTTCGGCGAACGGCACGCGGATGCCCCACAACGAGGCGGCCAGGATCAGCAGCGGCGGAATCACCGCGCCGGTCGAGCGCACCACCCCGGAGATCACGAAGTTCACGCCGAAGAACAGGAACGACCACACCGCGATGTGGTTGAGGTGGCGCGCCACTTCCAGCGCCTGGCTGCCTTCGGGCAGGAACAGGGCCAGCGTGTAGCGATCGAGCAGGATCAGCGGCAGGATCAGCACGCCGGTCAGCAGGAAGTTGTAGAGCACGCCGCTGCGCGCGGTGCCGCGCACGCGGTCCCAGCGCTGCGCACCTACGTTCTGTGCGGCCATGGTCGAGCACGCCGCGCCGATCGCCATTGCCGGCATCTGTACGTACGTCCACAGCTGCAGCGAGGCGCCATACGCGGCGGCGGTGTCGGTGCCGTAGCTGTTGACCATGGTCATCATCAGAATCATCGACAGCGAGATCAGCACCATCTGCAGGCCCATCGGCACGCCCTTGACCACCAGGGCGCGCAGGATCTCGCCATCGATCTTGAACAGCGCCATGTCCTTGCGCCCCAGCCACAGCACATGGCGCTTGTTGCGCATGTACCAGAGCAGGCCGAGCAGCGAGAGGGTCTGCGCGATCAGCGTGGCCCAGGCCGCGCCGGCGATACCGAGCTGCGGGAAGGGGCCGATGCCGAAGATCAGCAGCGGGTTGAAGCCGATATCCAGCACCACCGAGAGCAGCAGGAAGCGGAACGGCGTGCGTGAATCGCCGACGCCGCGCAGCGCCGAACTCAGGAAGGCGAAGGCGTACAGCGTTGGCATCGCCAGGAAGATGATGCGCAGGTAGGCCTCGGCCAGCGGCAGGGATTCGGCGGGCGTGCCCATCGCCGCCAGCAGCGGGTGCGACAGCCACCAGCCGGCGATCGCGATCACGACCGACAGGCCGATGAAGAACGTCGCACTGGTTCCCATCACGCGCCGGGCCTGGCGAAGGTCGCGTGCGCCCATCGACTGCCCGATCAGGATCGAGGCGGCCATGCCGATCCCGAACACCGAGCCGATCAGGAAGAACATGATGTTGTTGGCGTTCGCGGTGGCGGTGAGCGCGGCTTCACCAAGGAAGCGGCCGACCCAGATCGCATTCACCGAGCCGTTCATCGACTGGGCGATGTTGCCGGCCAGGATCGGCAGGGCGAACAGGAACAGGTTGCGCCCGATCGGGCCGGTGGTCAGGTCAAGCGGCGCTTTGGCCATGGGGATGTCCGGGAGCAGTGAGCGGGATGCAATGGATGTGCCGCGTACGTTAGCCCTGTCGATGTGATTCGAGTGAATGCGCAGGAGTTCCAGAGTATTCAGTGGGTTGCGTGTGAAAAAAATTCCGATACCGACAGTGATGTGGTATAAAATTGACGAACATTCATCCACCTATCTAGGGTCATCGCCCGCCTCGCGCCGTAATGCCGTCTCAGGAGAGTGCTTTTGTTACATGGATCGTTGGGCGGCGTGCAAGACGGAAAGACGTTCCTGCACCGTACGCTGGAAGCGAAGGCTGCGCTGGATGCGCTCTTCAAGGTAGGTGATCTGGTCATCGCGATGCTGGCAGCCGCGGTGGCCTATGTCATCCATTTCGGCATGGTGGCGATCAGTCCGCATGAGCGCTCGATCATCGGGCTGCTCGTGCTCTATGGCCTGCTGTGCTTCTCGCTCTCGCCGCTGTATCGCCAATGGCGCAGCCGGCCCTTCCTGCGCTGCGTGGGAATGCTGCTGCTGGTGTGGACGGGTGTCTTCTCACTGTTCGCCACCCATGCGCTGGTGGTCGGCTCGAGCGACAGCGTCCCGGTTCCCTGGCTGCTGACCTGGTTCGTCCTCGGCTATACGGGACTGGTCGGGTGGCGGATCGTGGTGCGCGCACGCATGCATGTGCTGAGGGCCAAGGGCATCGATCGGCAGCGGGTGGTCGTGGTCGGCCTTCGGGCCCCCGTGCTGAAGCTGCACCGACATCTCAAGGCCCGCAACGGCAGTGGCATCGAGATCATCGGCTACTTCGCTTCGCACGAGGATATTCCCACGCCCCGGCACAGCGACAAGCCGCGCAAGCTGGGGGCGCTGGATGCCCTGGACACGTACCTGAGCGCGAATCACCACAGCCTCGAACAGGTGTGGGTGTCCCTTCCGCTGTCCGATACCGGTGAAGTCAAGAAGCTGCTCAAGCTGCTGGAACGCTACCCGGTGCCGGTCAAGCTGGTGCCCGACATCCATGGCTTCAGCATGCTCAACCCCACCGTCGAGCAGATCGGCCCAGTTCCGGTCATCAATCTCCGGCAGGGTCTGGTCAAGGGCAACTACATGGTGGCCAAGCGGGTGGAAGACCTCGTGGTGGCCAGCATCGCCGTGCTGGCACTGATGCCGCTGTTCCTGGTGCTGGCCATCGGCGTCAAGCTCAGCTCCCCGGGTCCGGTGCTGTTCCGCCAGCGCCGGCACGGGCAGGGCGGCAAGGAATTCTGGATGCTCAAGTTCCGCTCCATGAAGGTGCACCAGGAGTCGGTCGGCACGATCGTCCAGGCGACCCGTGGCGATCCGCGGGTGACCCGCTTCGGCGCCTTCCTGCGGCGCACCAGCCTCGATGAACTGCCCCAGTTCTTCAATGTCCTGGGCGGCAGCATGTCCGTCGTGGGGCCGCGTCCGCATGCGGTGCAGCACAACAATCACTATGAGCGCCTGATCGAGCGTTACATGCATCGCCATTACGTCAAACCCGGCATCACCGGATGGGCCCAGGTGCATGGGTTGCGGGGCGAGACCCCGGAGCTGCGTTCCATGAAGAAGCGCGTCCAGTACGACATCGACTACATCCGGCGCTGGAGCCCGGGCTTGGACATGGCCATCATCGTCATGACGGTCGCCAAGGTGCTGGGGCAGAAAAGCGCCTACTAGGTCACGTTTCCCCCCAGATCGCGGGTGTTCAAGACGCGCTGCGATCCAAAAATTCTTGGGAAATCCTGCCCTTGCGGGCGATCCTCGACCCTCGGGTCCGGGCCTTGGGGTATCCTGTTGGTTTGGGCGCGCGGCCGAAATTTCGGCCGTGCACGACATTCCCATTACGGGAGTGCATCAGGATTGGAAGTCGTGTTCAAGCATATTCTCTTTGTGTGTGTCGGCAACATCTGCCGTAGTCCTTCCGCTGAAGTCATGCTGCGGGACGCCCTTGGCGACCGGGGCATCCAGGTTACCTCGGCCGGACTGGGGGCGCTGGTAGATCATGGCATCGATGCCACTGCCCAGGCGCTGCTCGTCGAGCATGGCCTGGACGGGACGGCCCATCGTGCGCGACAGATCAGTCCTGCCATCCTGTCCGCTGCCGACTTGGTGCTGACCATGGAGCGCAAGCACGTCAAGCGCATCACCGAACTGGCGCCGGAAGCTTCTGGAAAGACCTTCCTGCTGGGCAAGTGGCAGGACGACCGCGACATCCCCGATCCCTACCGCCAGCAGCGACCGGCCTTCGAACACGTCTACAAGCTGATGGCTGAAGGCGTGGAGAGCTGGAAACGTTACTTGTAACGCAGTCGCCGACATCGAATCACTTCAATACTTCGAGCAAAGTTCTTCACCTATGACGAGTCAAGACTCCCGAGCCGCCACGGCCGCTGCGGATGAAATCGATCTGCGCCATCTGCTGGGCGCCCTGGTTGACCAGAGATGGTTGATTGTAGGTATTACCGGGATATTCTTCGCGGCGAGCGTTGGTTACGCGCTTCTTGCGACTCCAATTTATCGCGCCAATGCCTTGGTTCAGGTCGAGTCCAAGGTCCCCTCGGTTCCAGGCCTTGCAGATATTGGCCAATCGCTTGGTATTGGCAGTGGCAAGGCCGCGGCCACGACCGAGATCGCGCTTATTACGTCGCGATCCGTTGTTGGCAGCGCAGTTGACGAGCTCAACCTGGATATCGACGTCCAAGCGGTTCGCTTTCCCGTGCTGGGGTCGTTCCTGGTCCGCCGGGCTGAAGCGAAGTCGCCTGGCACCCTTGCTCCGCCTTGGTTGGGGATGAACAGCTACGGCTGGGGCGGGGAGTCGCTGGAGGTTTTTCAGCTGCAGGTCCCTGATCGGCTTCTGAATCAGCAGCTGACGCTCGTGGCGGGAGAAAAGAAGGGCGCTTTCACGCTGGAGAACAGTGATGGCGGCGTGCTTCTGGAAGGTCGCGTTGGCGAGCCTGCCGAACGCAATGCAGTGAAGATCCAGGTGGGCAAGCTCGATGCCAACCCGGGTACCCGTTTCAAAGTAACCAAACTCCGGACGCTGAACGTGATCAGCGACCTGCAGGACCAGGTGCAGGTGATCGAGTCCGGAAAGGACTCCGGCATTCTGTCGCTTGGATACGAGCATCCCAACCCTCTCGCCGCACAGGAGTTCCTGCAGCATGTGGCGCAGGCCTACGTTCGTCAGAACGTGGAACGCAACTCGGCAGAGGCGTCGGCGCAGCTGACATTCGTCAAGGAGCAGCTGCCCAACGTCCGCAGGCAGGTCGATGCTGCACAAGCATCGATGAGTGCATACCAGACACGCGTTAATTCCGTTGACCTGACGCTTCAGACAAAGGGGCTCCTGGATCAGGAAGTTACCGTTGAGGGGGGCATCCAGCAGCTTCGGTTGCAGCAGGCGGAGATGGACCGCAAGTTCACCCGGGACCACCCCGCGTACCAGGCGCTCGTTCGTCAGATCAGTCAGCTGGAAGGCCGCAAGGCGAGCTTCCAGAATCAGGTCAAAAAACTGCCGGATGCTCAGCAGGAGATTCTGCGCTTGACCCGCGATCTCCAAGTCAGTAATGAAATGTATACGGCCCTGCTCAATCAAGCTCAGCAGCTCGACGTCGCGCGAGCAGGCACTGTGGGCAATGTGCGAATCGTCGATGCAGCGGCCGTAGATTCGACAAGTCCCATCAAGCCCCGCAAGTCGCTGGTCGTGCTGATCGGCACGTTGCTCGGCGGCTTCATTGCGGTAGCCGTCGTCCTCCTCCGCCAGCTGCTCAATCGCGGTATCGAGGACCCCGCACAGATCGAGGAACTGGGGCTCCCTGTGTACGCGTCCATCCCCACCAGTACCAGCCAAGAGTCTGACTCGGTCCGTGGCCGTGGGCCGGGCGACGGCAAGGTGCACGTCCTCGCAATCAAGGATCCGGCTGACCTGGCTGTCGAGGCGGTCCGAAGCCTTCGCACGAGCCTTCATTTCGCTCGTCTGGAAGCCAAGAACAACGTCGTGCTGATCTCTGGTTGCAGCCCGCATGCGGGTAAAACCTTCGTGTCTGCAAATCTGGCCGTTGTCATGGCACAGGCAGGGCAGAAGGTCCTGATCATCGACGCCGACATGCGAAAGGGTACGCTGCATAAGGCGTTCGGCATGAAGCAGACGCCTGGACTGTCCGACATTCTGGTAGGAAAGGCATCGTTCGAGCAGGGCATCCGCGCAATGCCGGGGTTGGAGGCACTCAGCTTCATCTCCCGAGGCGAGGTGCCGCCGAATCCGTCCGAGCTCCTGATGCATGAGAACTTCACTTCCTTGCTCGAGCAGGTCTCCAGTAACTACGACCTGGTGATCATCGATACGCCCCCGATCCTGGCGGTTACTGACGCGGCGGTCATCGCGCACCATGCCGGCACCAGTCTGCTCGTTACGCGATTCGGCTTGAACCAACCGCGAGAAGTAGAGCTCGCCAAGAAGCGTTTCGAGCAGAACAATGTCAAGTTGAAGGGAGCAATCTTCAACGCCGTCGAACGTCGGACGACCGGCTACTACAGCTATGGCTATTACCAGTATCAGTCCACTGAGGACTGATACTCGGATTCTGCTGGGGCGGGGATGAATCCTCTTCAGCTGCGAGTGCCAAGCCTTCAACGAAGCCGGTATGCGGGCTCAGGCTCGTCATCCGCGAATTTGCCATCCACCCCGGTGTTCGCTCCCGGGGCAGCGCGATCCAGTCGCTGCGCGCCGCCAAGTCAGGCGTCGGATGAACTGTGTCTTTCAAATTTGGTGCGTACTTATGGATAAGAAAAAGATTGCAATAGCGGGAACGGGCTACGTCGGCCTGTCCAATGCCGTTCTGCTCGCCCAACATCATCATGTAGTCGCCCTGGATCTGGACGGTCGCAAGGTTGATCTGATCAACCAGCGCAGGTCTCCGATCGTCGATGCGGAAATCCAGCAGTTCCTGGACAATGCCGCCCTTGATCTCACGGCAACATTGGACAAGGTCCATGCATACGAGAGCGCTGATTTCGTCATAATCGCGACCCCTACCGACTATGACGTGAGTACGAACTATTTCAATACTTCGTCGGTTGAATCCGTCATAGCGGACGTCATCTCCGTCAATCCCGCTGCGGTAATGATCATCAAATCCACCGTGCCGGTCGGTTTCACCGCAAGCATGCGGCGGAAGTTCGGGGTCGATGGAATCATCTTCTCCCCTGAGTTTCTTCGGGAAGGACGTGCGCTATATGACAACCTTCATCCGAGCCGAATTGTTGTCGGTGAGCGCTCCCCGCGTGCGGAACAGTTCGCGGAACTGATGAGGCAGGGTGCCGTAAAGCAGAACGTGCCCCTGCTCTTCACCGAGTCGACGGAGGCCGAGGCCATAAAGCTGTTTGCCAACACGTATCTAGCGATGCGCGTGGCGTACTTCAATGAGTTGGATACCTACGCCGCAAGTCACGGCCTGGATCCCCGGCAGATCATTGAAGGTGTCTGCCTGGATCCGCGGATCGGCGCCGACTACAACAATCCATCGTTTGGATACGGGGGCTATTGTCTTCCCAAGGATACGAAGCAGTTGCTGGCCAACTACAACCAGGTTCCACAGAATCTGATCCAGGCCATTGTCTCCTCCAACTCCACACGCAAGGACTTCATCGCTGACGATATTCTTCGCCGACGTCCCAAGGTCGTTGGCGTGTATCGGCTGATCATGAAGTCCGCATCCGACAACTTCAGGGCGTCCAGCGTCCAGGGCATCATGAAGAGGATCAAGGCCAAGGGTGTGGAGGTGATCGTCCACGAGCCCGTTCTTGAGGTTGAAGATTTCTACAACTCGCCTGTGGTCAATGACCTTGGTGCTTTCAAGGCGCGATGCGACGTGATCATTGCGAACAGGTTGACCGCCGAGATCGCCGACGTGGGCGACAAGGTTTATACCAGGGATCTATTCGGGGTTGACTGAGATCTCGAATGCTCCGCTGCCCGCGAGGGTGGCCGCTTCGGTCCCACTGTCCTTCCTCGCTTGCTTATGGTCGACAAGATGAACATTGATGGCTTCTCGATTCAGGGTGTGATTCCGAACGTCGAGCGGAGCCTCCACTATTCATTAAAGAAGAGAATGCCGTGAGGATTGCTTTTCATTTTCCGCGCCTGGCCAGTGGCGGGGTCGAAAAGATGCGGATCGTGCTCGCGACGGAGCTTCTTTCAAGGGGCTTCGAGGTGGACTTTGTACTCTGTCAGGCCCACGGTGAGTATTTTGACCAGGTGCCGCCGGGAGTGCGGATAGTTGATCTGAAGGCAGGCAGGACGCTGACGTCGATTCTGCCCCTTGTCCGCTACCTTCGGGCGGTGCGGCCGGAGTGGTTGGTGTCGAGCCTCGGGCCTCAGAATATCGTCGCGATCCTGGCCGCGCGTCTCGCGCGGTCGAAGACGAAGGTGTTCGTCACCCAGCACAATGCACTTACCCGGCAATCAAGCAGTGAGTCGCTCGCTCAGAGGGTTGTACCGCTGCTCTACCGGCGGTTGCTCCCCCTTGCGGATGGTGTAATTGCAGTCTCCCACGGCATCGCGGAGGATGTGTCCCGGGCGTGTAGATTTCCGATCGAGAATATCAGTGTCATCTACAACCCTGCGTACATGGCGCAGGAACCGGAGGACGGACTGGCGCCGGTTCCCTTCGGTGCGCAGCGTTTCATCCTCGCGATCGGAAGACTGGTTGAGCAGAAGGGCTACGATGATCTGCTGGCGGCATTTGCAGTCGTCGCCGAGGCGGATCAGGACGTCCATCTGGTGATACTGGGTAATGGGCCTCTGCTCGCCCCTTTGCAGAGCTACGCCGTGGAGTTGGGCATCAATGCCCGGGTGCATTTCATGGGGTTCGTCAAAAACCCCCGGCCCTTCCTTGCTCAATGCAAGGTCTTCGTGCTCGCTTCGCGCTACGAGGGGCTTGCAAATGTCTTGGTGGAAGCACTTTCCGTTGGTGCAAAAGTGGTATCGACCCGCTGCGACTATGGTCCCGAAGAGGTGCTTGCCGGTGGAAAGTTCGGGCACTTGGTCCCCGTCGGGGACCGCGCTGCATTGGCTGGTGCAATACTCTCATCACTGGATAAAGAGGTTGATGTCGAGGCGCTGGTCGGGCGGGCGAAGGATTTCTCGGCGCCCGTCATTACCGACCACTACCTGAGAGTGCTGGGCAATGGTGCATAGCAGACTCTGGCTGGCGTACTGGTCGCCCTACCGCGGCCGCCGCCCCCTCCGTGGCCGGCTCGCCGCACTCAGGGCAAAGGCGAGGGTCGCATGATCATCGCGCGCACACGCAATGCGCTACGACACCCGGTCGTTGGGCTGGTCATGAATCGTGGCCTCGGTCAAGTAGCGGTGCTGCTCAGTACGTTTTGGGTAGCACGATTGGTGACGCCGGATGTATACGGTGAGTTAGGGCTCTTTACATCGTTCTGCGCCCTTCTATCCATGGCATCGGGCGCCCGCTTTGAAATTCGCGCCCTTGTCTGCAAGACCGACGCTGCCCGTCGAAACTTCGTCGCAATGTCGTATGCAGTCAACCTGTGCCTGTTGCTCATTGCGCTACCGCTTTGCGTAACTGCTGCAGTTCTCGGCCTTGCACCGCCGTGGGTGGCATTGGTGCCCATCGGCGTTCTCCTGTCATCCCTGGTGACATATGTGCTGCCGACGCAGAACTCGTCGCCAGGGCAGCTCTCACGCTTGGGACGCATGAATCTGTTGGTGTCTTTCTCCACGGCGGTTCTGCAGATCGTGGGTGCGAAGATTGCTCCGATTGGTCTGTCTCTGATCGGTGCGCGCGTCGTCGCGTGGGCTGCTGGTGCCCTGCTGCTGCGGTCGGACGTTTCAACCGGGGTTTCAAACGCCCGCTCGTTGAAAAAGGCGGATGCCCGGAGGATCTATCGGTCATCAAGGCAGGAGATATTCTACGGATCTTCATCGGCGCTTCTCAGTGTCGTCGAGCTTCAGTGCGCCGTGTACGTTCTCTCGCTCTTCTCTGAAAAGCATGCAGTTGGCATGTACTGGATGGGGTTCAATCTGCTTTTCGTTCCCTTCTTCGTCGTCTCTGGAAGCCTGCGCCCTTTGTTCCTGCGCCATCTTGGCACGGCTAGGAAGGGGGGGGCGATGGCTCGTCGCATGTTCCGGTATGTTGCCATCTCCTTCGCCGCCGGCCTTGTCACAGTAGTCCCGCTGGTCATGTTGGCCGTGCTGGTGACCCGTACACTGCTGAGCGATGACTGGCAGGACGTACAGTTCTTCGCTGCCCTGTTGGGTATCACATTGCTCGCGCTCGTGGCGCGGCTCCCCATTTCGTTCGCGGCATCCGCGCTGAGGTTGCAGCGCCTCAACCTGGCGTTCGGCGTAATCCAAGTCCTGTTGAGGATTTTCTCTCTCGCCATCCCGCTATGGATGGGCTACACCGTGATCTCGGCGATGGCCTGGTTCACCGTAGCGGCAAGCTTGGGATACGTGATTCATACATTCGTGAGTCTCTGGTTCATCAGGAGAGCAGAATGAACAGATGGCTCTCCGTTAATCCACAGGCTCTTGGTGACTCTAGTTGCAAGGCGATGCTCGTGGAAGAGGCTGAGGAAATCCTGCGGCACATCTACGTTGGTTGCCGCAACGTGAGGAAGATATGCTTGACAAGCTGATGTACAGAATTCTTGGTGGCGTCGCATTTGCGAGGAGAAAAGGAGCGACTGTCGGCGAAGGCTGCCGCATCCTGACCAGCCGATTTGGCTCGGAACCCTGGTTGATCAGCATCGGATCCCGGGTGACTGTCAGTTCCGACGTCGTCTTCGTCAATCACGATGGCTCAGGATGGCTGGTGTCGGATGAAAAAGGACGGCGGTATCGCTACGCGAGAATCTCGGTGGGCGATGGCTGCTTCATCGGGGCCGGTTCCATGATAATGCCGGGCGTGCGGATCGGTTCCCGGTGCGTCGTTGGGGCTGGCTCTGTCGTGACCAAATCCATACCCTCCGGCTCTGTGGTGGCTGGAAATCCTGCGAAGTACATTTGCGAGTATGACGATTTTGTCGACAAAGTACGCGGATGGCGGGCAGAGGTCGAGATGTCCGGCGAAACAAGAAGGCAGCGCGTGGATAGCATTCTGGAAGAAGGTTACAAAATGGAATTGAGAAAGGGCGTATCCGATGTTAGTTGAGCACTCCATCCCACCGCAGTCCGTCGATCGCCTGGTCATCCATCAGTTCGACCCAGCGCGACCCTCCCCGGGTGGAATCGACACCTGCCTGAGGGGGATCGCTCGTTACTTCCCCAGCGACAAGAGTCTGGCCTTTGTTGGCGTGGACGCTGGCGCGGACATTCCTGGTCGCCAGGTCGGGAAGTGGGAGCGCCATAATCTCGGCGGCGCCGATTTCTGGTTTCTTCCTGCTGTTCGCCTGGACCCGGGGAACCAGTCCCGGCTGATCCCTCACTCGATCCGACTGTTCCTGGCCGTCGTCATGAACTGGCGCAAGCTTCCGGCGAGCGAGGCGTTTCATGTGCACCGGATGGATATGGCGGCTGCGGTCGGGTTGCTGTCCGCGCGTCCGCAGGTGTACTTCGTCCATACACAGGAAAATGGTCTGACCGGGAAGACATCCGACAGTTTCTGGAGGTTCTTTGGCGGTCTGCATCATGTGCTGGAGCGGCGGGTCGCCAAAAGAGCGAGGGCCATCATGGTCTTCAACGATCAGTATGCGCAGACGGTGAAGCAGTGGAATAAACGAACACATTTCTTCCCCACGTGGTTTGATCCTGCACTGATCGAGCAGGAGCCCGCTCATGAGAATCCAAATTCGATCATATGGGTGGGACGGTTCGAAGTACCCAAGGATCCCGAGCTGGCAGTGGCTGTGTTGGAAGCGCTGGTTTCGGTTGATCCGGCTACACCGTGGACGCTCGAGATGCTCGGTTCCGGAACGCGATTCGAGTCAGTGGCTCGCTTGGTGGAGCGTCTGGAGCCGAACGTAAAAGGTCGTATTACACTGCATGGCCGCGTCGGGCCCAAGCAGGTGGCACAGGACATGGCCCGGGGTGGCGTATTTCTGATGACGTCGCATCCGGGCTATGAAGGGTTTGCCCGCGTGCTGGTCGAAGCCATGGCATCGGGCCTCCCAGCGGTGGTCACTGAAGGGAGCGACACGGGCGGCATCGTTCGCGATGGAGTGACTGGTTACACCTGTGATCGCAATCCGCTCAACATTGCGCAACGCGTCATCAGCTCCCAGAAGATTGAGCGCTGGGGAGTGTCCCAAGCGGTGAAGGGCTTTGACGCACCAACGTTGGTAGGGCGGATATTTGCATTGTCTGGCAAGTGACCGGATTTCGTACCACAAGATGCCGACTGGCCTCGTGCCCCCTGTCCGGATCCGGTCATGTCAGGGCAGAAAGCACGCGTTATATAGGTGGTGCGTAGACGCTGGTCGCTCCGCAATCGCTGCACCGCCCTGAGCCTTACAATAGATCTGTGACCTGGAACACCTCCATGAATGGCTTCACCATCCGCCGTCGCGACCCACTATCCAGTGCCCTTTATTTCGGGCTGGGTGGAATCTTCCTGGTCGGTGGCATCATCAATTTTGCCGACATTGGCTGGTTGACTCCGTTGCTTGAGCCTTTCATGGTGCTTCTGGCCGTGCTTAGTCTGCACAGCGCCCGAGTGCCAAGGTCAAAGATCTTTCTGGCGATGTTCCTGCTTTTGTACATTCTTGCGGGAGTGGTGCTGGCGGTTGTCATCAGGAAGGCCAACTTCCTCGACTTCTTCCAGGCTTACAAGTCGTTCTGGTACCTGCTGCTGTTGATACCCATCTCCGGTGCGAGATTTCTATCGGAGTCGGATATCGTCCGGCTGAATCGATTTCTGCTCACGTTGTTCCTGGTCATCTACTCAGTAAAGAAATTCTTCCTGGAGATCGATCGTCCGATCGTCCTGACCGAGAACAACTTTGAACTGCTGCTCGTGTGCATGGTGTTCTACCTTGCCTGTTTGGCGCGCGACAGAATCCACATCGGAGAAATGCTTGCGCTTGGCGCGATTGTATTCATCTCAGGGTCGCGTTCGTCCGCCCTGTGCTTTGCAATCGTCATTGCCTTCCTGCTGGTGAGAGGACGGTTGCGACGTCGCGATCTGCTCGCGATTGGTGGCTTGGTCGCTGCCGTGATAATGGGGGCCATCCTGTTTCAGCTTAGAGCGGGTGCAGGCGGTGTGGAAAACATCGATCGTGTCCGGTTCTTCTTTGTCTTCACTGAGGCTATCAGTGACTGGCATTGGTGGAATTACCTGTTCGGCGAACCGAGGATCACGGCCCTCCCTCAGTGGGCGTGCAATCAGCTTTCCGCCTACAGAGGGCTATTCAGCTATCGGAACGATGGCACCTGCTACTCAGTGATTCTTCATTCATTCAACATGCGGGTTATCTACGACCACGGCCTGGTTGGTCTGCTCTTCATCGTCGGGGCCATGTGGCGAATGATGGATCACGTGCCGAGTCGCGTGCGGTTGTGTTTCATTGTCCTGCTGATCGCCAATGGGCTTTCGGTCAGTGCAATCAACAGTGTGTACTTTGCGTTGGGCCTTGTGTTGGCGGTGGGGCGTCGCGTGGGGGCTGATGATGAAGTCTGATGCGCAATCCGGCCACTCCAGGACGGTGAGCATGCGGAGTCTGGTGCTTAAATGCCGTCTGGCAGATGCAGAAGAGTTGAACGCGATCTTTCAGGAGCTTCTTGAGCTGGAGGGTCCAGTGTCGGTTGGCTTCCTCAATCAGCACGGATACAACCTGGCGCGCCGCGACCCAGTTGCCTATGGAGCGTTTGACTCCTTGGACGTCATCTTCAGGGATGGGATTGGCATGGCACTCGCGTGCAAAGCGTTTGGGCTGGATGCAAAAGACAACCTGAACGGCACGGATCTCATTCCAGCGCTCGTGGAATACGCGTCATCTTCCTTAGGACCTCGCGTACAGTTCTTTGCTTACGGCACCGCCGAGCCTTGGTTGAAGAGGGGCGGTGACGCCCTCTTCAATGGTCGGGATTTCCATTCTCTGGATGGCTTCAGGGAGCCTGCCGAGTACCTTCAGCACTTCCGTGCTCACCTGTCAGCGCAGGGCCAAGCTATCGTAGTGCTGGGGATGGGAATGCCCAAGCAGGAGGTCATCGCAAACCTCTTCCGGACCGCGCTGCAGACGGACATGTTGTTGATCTGCGGTGGCGCGATCCTGGATTTCAAAGCGCGACGCTTCACCCGCGCGCCACGGTTTTTGCGGTTGGTTCGTGCTGAGTGGCTATATCGCCTGTTGCTGGAGCCGCGAAGATTGTTCAATCGTTACGTCATCGGTATCCCTGCCTTCATCCTCGCTGTCGCCAAAGACAGGCGATGAGTGTCTTTGGCGCCGACTAGGCATATCGGAGAATGACATCCAGTGCTCAACGTTCTGACTAACGGCAGGTTCTGATGGCAACTATGAGTGGCAAGCGTTTCCACTGGATCGATGTGGCGAAAGGCATGGGTATCATGCTTGTCGTCTACGGTCACGTCATGCGGGGCCTGGTGTCTGCGGGTCTTGCACCAGACAGCTCAACATTTCAGATCGTGGACAGTGTCATCTATTCGTTCCACATGCCGTTGTTCTTCTTCTTGGCCGGCATTTTCCTTGATCAGGCACTGGCCAAGCGAGGGGTTGGCGGTGTGGCCCTTTCAAAGGTCGATTCGATTCTGTACCCGTATCTCGTCTGGTCGCTGCTGCAGGGCTTCATCGAGGTTCTGCTGGCACGATATACGAATGGTGCGACGGAGGCAGGTGATGTGCTGGCACTACTGTGGGCGCCCAGGGCACAGTTCTGGTTTCTCTATGCGTTGTTCCAGATATTCATAGTCAGCGCGGTGCTTTTTTCCTTCAAAGCCCGCTGGCTGCCCTATCTGGTTCTGGGCGCTGCAGCGCTATCGTTCATTTTTGCGCGCGCAGAGGATATGGGGCCTTTCATCCATGCCGCACGCATGATGGTGTTCTTCGTGTTGGGTGTCGTTTTTTTCAGGCTGTCCAAGGCGGAGATCGGGCGTGCGCCGATGGTGACGCTCGTTTTGTTCTCCACGTTTGCGGTTACCGAGTACCTGTTCCACTCCTTCGCAGGCTTGCGATACTCGGATCGGAGCCTGTTCTCCCTGCTGATTGCGTGCATGGGCATTGCGGCAACCGTCGGCGTCGCCTCCCTGGTTACAGGTCGTCTTTCCTCTTCCTTGGCCTATCTGGGCAGGATGTCCATGTACATCTACCTCGGCCACATTCTTGTGGCAAGCGGGATGAGAGTCGCGCTCTCAAGAGCATGGCCCGAATGCCCCGTGTGGCTTCACGTCATTGCTGGTCTCGTGGCGGGTATTGCATTGCCCGTTGTCCTGTACCGGCTCTGCAAGCGATGGCAATTGATGTTCCTGTTCGAGCCTCCCCGCAGGCTCGCGGCCCAGGGCTGGAGCCGGGCAAGTGCATAATCGCGTCTGCAGAATGCATGGTTCTTCGGTCAGCGTGAGGTGGCGCCATTGAAATACATCTGGACGTCTGTCGCGTTGCTGCTTTGCGTGGGATCCGCCCACGGGGCTGGCGTGCCGGGGCCCTGCGTGAATATGCTTTCTGAGAACAAGCTCTGGTACCAGAATTCCCGCATGGAGGAGACAAAGGCGCTGCTGCTCCAGGCCCGCCAAGAGGGGTTCAGATCGATAAGACTGAATCTTTTTCCTGCAGCGGTTGCAGAGGGTGGCGTGGACGCTATCGATGCTTGGTATCAGTCGCTTCGTGTGCTTGTGACATATGGCAATTCGGTTGGCCTGCATATGATCATCGATCTGCACGAATCCAATCGCTGTGGAGTCGACGCTTCGGAGTGCAGGAGGCTGACAACCGACTTCTGGTCAAGGACGGCGGGGATGTTCTCCGATACGCGCTTCGATGTCTCCTACGAGCTCCTGAATGAGCCGAAGGGGGAGATGGTCAGTCAGTGGGGCGCCCTCTATCCCCAGTTGATCAAGCTGGTCAGGTCGAAGGATCGTCACCATTCGATCATCGTTGGTGGCAAAGGCTACTCGACGATATGGGATCTGCCTCCAGCAGACCCTGATCAGGAACGGATCATCTACACGTTCCACTACTACAATCCCATGAGTTTCACCCATCAGGGGGCTGACTGGCTGAAGGCCCATCCAAGTCTTGCCGAGCGCCGGAACATTGGGTGGGGTAGTTACGCGGATCGCACGCGCCTCGCGATTGACTTCAGGTCGGTGGATGGTTGGAGGTCGCGGAACGACGCACCTCTGTTTCTCGGTGAGTTCGGTGTCTTCAAGCGCGCCCCCGCGGAGGATCGTGTTGTTTGGCTATCCTCCGTCGCCCGAATGTCGGAGGAGCGTGGCATCACCTGGTGCCTGTTCGATTACGAGGGCGGGTTTGGCGTAGAGGGTCTTCTGCCGGCCATCCAGAAGGGAGCCAGGCGGCAGCCATAGTCCTTGCGCGGATTCCTCATGACCAGGTCTGGGACGCCCCGATGCCCCGACGCGCGGAGTGTTGGATTGTTCCTGTCGCTGCGGACGGTCCAATGACCGTCCTCCCGGATCAGTCATCTATGTGGCGAAGATTCTCGTAGAAGAATTCCGTATCGCGTTCCGAGGTCGTGCCGTACAGCGTGTACTTACGACCGAGCATGGCGCCGCCATCTCGAACAAGCGGGTTCCAGACGACCGCTGCGCGCGCGCGGGTGGAGCGTGGCAGGATGGTGTCGAAGGGAATCGAGAAGTAGATGCCTTTGTCGAAGCTGCCTTCACCGAAGTCGCGCGCGGAGACATTCGTCTTCGTCGCGTAAGCGCCCATGGTGACCCCGTTCGGGAACGCGCGGGCAAGATTCACTGTCGCGCCATAGTCCCCCGCAAGGTAGCGGCCGGCGCTGATGGAGCCGACAATGCGCTGCTCCTGGTCGAACGCGTAGTACAGCGAGGCATGCCCGGTTGTCATGGTGTAGTCGCGCAGGCCCGCAAGCTGGTCGTAATCGCGCTGCTTCACCCAGTTGAGGTTGGCACCGATCGCCCACGCCTCGCCGAACGGCCGATAAAGGACTTCAGCCCCGACGCCTGCGTACATCCACTCAAGGTAACCTGCGTAGGCCATGCCATAAAGGTCACGGCCGAACTGGTGGGCAGCGGTCAGCTGCAGATTGGGGACGGTGAAATCCGAGGTGGTCGTGTACTGACGAAGATCGGTTCTCACCCTTGGAAGTCGGCTGGGCGCATCGTACTTGAACTTGTCGTAGTTGTTGAGCACGTTGCCACTGGCTGTGCCTGTAATCCAGACACCCGGAGTGAAGAAGAAACTGCCGGTGTAGTTTGCCGAGACCTGGTAAAGGATGAAGCCATCGGGGCCACCAACGTTCTGCTTGTAGCTCACGTTGAAGCCGCCACCATAACGCTGCAGGGGCGCACGATACAGCGTGTCGCTGTAGACAGGAGCGGGTGCCGTGACCTCGATACCAAGTTTGAGCTGGTCGAGGTCCGCGCGGCTCTCCGTGTAATCGACGAAGCGCTGACGGTTGATGGTTGTGTCGACGATTGGCATACCCAAGCGTGACGTGGCAAAGGTGAACCACTCGATCGATGGATCCAGATCGTTGTGCAGAATCCTGGACGCCCGGCCCAAGCCCTTGGCTGTATGGAAGTAGCGCAGCTGGTGCCCGGTGACAATCACCTCCGTGCCGCGCCGAGAGATCTTTTCCACGCGGAAGCCGGCATTGACCTGCAGCCGCGCGGCAATCTCTGCCCATCGCGCATCATCGCTTCCGCTGATTGATTCTGATTGCGGGGGTTGTACGGTGGTTTCAGTTACCAGCGTAGCCGAATCAACCCCCTGCCTGGGTTGGGAGACGTTGGCTGCAGTGTTCTTGAGAGATTCGGGCGCAGGGTCGAACGGTTTCGGCGATGTCGACGCACGCCCGGGGTTGCCCCTGAGTGTTATCGCAAACATTGCTGCATCCCCGCGCTCCCAAGCAGCAGTGAACTGCACGTTCCTGTTGAGGCTGTACACCAGACCCACGTTCACAGGTGTGTTCTGTGGCAGGTTGTTGCGCCTGGGCTCGTTCTTATAGTCGTTGCCGTCGTATTCCACTTTGACGAGCAGCGGCTCCCAGGGCGTTTGGTAGCTGATACCACCGAAAATGCCCACGCGGCCGCGGAACATGGAGCTCAGGCCGAATTTGCCGGCATTGTTGATATCGCTCGTTGGCGTCGGGCGAACATCGAAACGGTCGTCGATGGCGCTCAGCGGATTGCCAAGGTCGCCGCGGTTGCCGATGTACCCGGTCGCAAAACCCAGGCTCGCATCGACCGGCCCAAACCGCTTGTTTGCCACCAGGTACTCGCTGGAGAACAGGCCGGTACCGCCGAGATCTCGAATGCCGAATGCAACCTCAGGCAGCCAGTGGCTCTCTTCCCAGAGGCGCAGCTTGAAGTCGATCGATTTGTCCTTGTAGTTCTGGTCTCCGCTGACGCTCGTCGCGCCGTAGCGGATGTTGGCAACGTTGATATAGCGGAACGACCCCTCCAGCCAAGGGAACGGCTGCATCGTCAGGTTGTAGCGGCTGTACGGCGAGTTGTGCGAGGCAGTGAAGCTGATCTCGCCGTCATCGGCCATGCGCGCGCTCGGCGTCTGCAGCAGGCCCATTCCACCCCATTCGCTTGCTGTCGCGGGCGGCGCTTCTTGCGCGTGCAGGCAGGCGGATGTCGCCAATGCCAATGCTGAGAAAGCCAGGGTAGCGAAATGTCTGGAGCGGACGTGCATCAAGGTGCTACTCGCGGATTAGGCAGCGGCTGCGTCGCGAGAAATGCGGCGAACTGCGTGTTGAACTCAGGATCGATGTCTTTCATCAGTCTTGCGGCGATGGGGACATAGATCGTGCCGCCAGGTGCGACGGCCTGCAGGTCTGCGCGATTCCACAGCGCAATACCGATGATCTGTACGTGTCCATCCGGCTGGATCACGTGGACTACGTCCTTGTCTGCCACGCGGTTCGATGGGCAGGCGGCCAGATAATGGGTGACATCCGCGGTGGGTTGATGCGGAAGCTCGCAGGCCTGATCCAGCGCGCCCATGACCCGGACGGTGTCTGGCCTGGCGGGGTACCGCACGATGTCCGACGGCATGGCGACCGGGTTGGATGACTTGCGCGTCTGCATCAGGCGCGGCTCGAGCTCTGCCACCACCCGGCCAGTTGCTGGCAGGTCGGTCAGTTGCCTTGAAAGGCTGGAGGCAAGTTTGCTGGCTGCCTCGTTCTGGCTCTGCTGCAGCACCTTCAGGTCGTAGAGCAGCCCGGCTTTGAGGCGTGCCTGCTGCGCACGTGCGCTTTCGCGCAGCAGCGATGCACCTGCGACGTAGCTGACCGGCATCGGCATGGCGGCAATCAGGGCATCCGCCAAGCGCGCTCCTGCGGGAAGAGGGTAGACGCCCGGCGCCTTGACCGCACCCTCGACGGTAACCTCTACCGTGTCGGTCACGGGCTGCGCCGCAGCCTCATGTGTGACGAAGAAAGGGAGGGTGGAGCACAGGATCAGGCAGTAGCGCAGCATGGTCATTGGCCAGGGCGATAGGGTTTGAGCTGCTCGATGTCCACGGCATAGCCGGGGGCGAGGTACTGGCGGCTCTTCCAGATGAACCCGGAGCGCTCATCCACCCAATAGATGTTGGTCTCGCGGAAGCCTGGTCCGGAGAGCTTTTCTTCGTAGCGCGCCAGGCTGAGTGGCCGCTCCAGGATCACCACCTTCTCGGTGCCGACCTTCGTGAGCGTGCCGGTCACCGGTACGCTCATTTGATACGAAGGGATCCAGTCGTACTGGCGCTGCACCCGGGCGGTGCCCTGCAGTGCGCCGAGATCATCGAACGGCGACGGTCCGGTGATGCGCGCGGCATAGCTGCGGCCAATCCCCGACGTCGCGGTGACCAGGCCGTTGGGCTGCAGATAGAAGACCGCGTCGCCGCCCGCGATCCACGCCTGGCGCCCCCCATCAACGAAGCCGAGCACGAGGACGCCATTGACGTCCGGTGCGCGCAACTGCAGTTGTGGGAAGCGCACGGCCGCCACCTGGGCCGGGGTCGCGCTTGGCTTGGGAACGAAGATCAGCCGCAGCGCGTCGGCGCTGGAGCGGCTCACCGTGGTGCAGCTGCTGGTCAAGGCGGCGAGGGCCACCAGCGCAGCGATGCCCATGGCGCGGCCCAACCCGCCACGCGCGCTGGAGCGCGTGGCGTCATGCTGCATAGGACCCATGTTAGTTCCCGACTTCGCTCTCGGTACGAGCGGCGGTGTAGAGGATGTTGGTGAACGGCAGCAGCTGGTTCACGAAGCGGTTCCAGCGCGTTACGCCGGCGGCGCCCACGAACACCACGTCGCCGGGCTGCAGCATGAACTGGCTGCCTACGGCGAACGCGGTCGGCGATCGGGCTTCCAGGTGATAGATCACCGACGGCGCCTTCTGCAGATCCTTCGAGCCCCGGATGACATACACCGCATTGCCGTTGGAGGTGGCCTGGGTGAGGCCACGGGCGCGGCCGATCGCCTGGTTCAGCGAGATGTCGGAGGTGCGGAAGCTGAAGGCACCCGGCTGGGTGACTTCACCCACGACGAAAATCTCCTTTCGATCCAGATACGGCACGTAGATCGAGTCGCCGTTCTTCAGGTAGATCGGTCGGCCACCATGCTGGCGGGCGACGGTTTCGATGTCGATAGAGTAGGTGACACCGTCGCGGCTGAGCTGGATGCCGGAGAGATCGGCCTGGCTCGCATTGAGGCCGGCCTGGCTGATCGCATCGGACAGCGTGAGCGGCGTCGTCGTCAGCGGGACCGAGGTCGAACGCTCGGCAGCGCCGGTGATCCAGACGCGCTGGCTGGCGTAGCTCAGCACGGAGGTATCCACCTGCGGTGCCTCGATGTATTTGGCCAACCGCTGGGTGATTTCCGCACGAAGCTCGACCGGCGTCTTGCCGGCCGCCTGGACTTTGCCGATGTACGGGTAGAAGAGTGTGCCGTCGCCCTGAACCAGTCGCCCGGCAAGGTTGCCCTGCTGCTGGGAACCCGCAGGCACGGTCAGCTCCGGGTGGTCCCACACGGTGATGTACAGCATGTCGCCGGGGCCCACGCGATAAGGCTCGGCCTGGTAATCCAGCAGTGCAGCCGGCAGTACCTGTTCCGCCTGCGACGCATCGTTCATGGCGATGAGCTTCGGCGTGATCGGGATCATCTCAAGACGACCATCCTCGCTGGAACGGGTCGCCGAAACGTCGCTGTGGCGCAGGTGTTGGCCAGGGGCCAGCATACAGCCGGACAGGAGCAGGGTCGCCGCGATGGCGGCCGGCAGGCACAGGGGCTTCATCATCATCTTCATCAAGGTTTTACGGCAGGCATAAAAAACCCTCGCCAAGCTTGGCCCGGCGAGGGCTTGAGTGCGGAACTAAGAGCGATTAACCGCCCGTGCCGCCGGTACCACCCGTGCCACCGGTACCACCCGGACCACCGGGGCCACCCGGGCCGCCGTCGGTGCCGCCCGGATCCTTTTCACCGCTCGAGCTGTCGCCGCCGATGCTGTACAGCACGGCTGCGGCAGCGATGGAGGCACCCACGGTCGCTACGACTGCGGTGGTCGAGTACGCGGAGGCTTCGGCGCCTGCCACGTCGGTGGCGGCTTCCGGCTCAGCAGCGGGGGCGTCCTGCGGGGCAGCCATCACCGGAGAGGCGGACAGGCCTACCAAGGCCAGCACTGCGATCGTCTTCTTAAACATGAGGGGTCTCCTACTCCGTTAGGGAAAATAGCCCGTCTATGGTGACCAGCCGCGGAGCAAGAGTCAACCCGAACTGAATGTGCGGCTGCCATCGAATGGAATTGCGCGGAGCCAACGGCCCGCGGATGATGGAATCTGCCCGTGGCGGGGCGCGACGCCTGTGGAGGCATGATGAGGACCGCATCCGTGAACGTGAGTCGGACGATCTTGACGCTGCTCTTGATTGTCGGGGCCCTGGCCGCATGTTCCACCTCGCAGCGTCTGGGAGACATGCAGGTGCGCCCGATGGACCGACCGGAATGCCAGGTCGGCAGCCAGCGCCTCGATCTGGATGCCGGGGTGCCGGCGCTGATCGGCGGTACCGGGTGTCGTGGCACGCCGGACGCTCCGCAACCCCTCAATCGACAACCGGCCAATGCCGTGGAGCTGGGTAGGAAGCATGACTGACGCAACACCGGTGGCCGCCGTGCGGCTGGACGTGTGGCTGTGGGCCGCACGGTTTTTCCGGACCCGCAGCCTGGCCAAACAGGCGGTGGAAACGGGCAAGGTCGATGTGGCCGGGCAACGCCCGAAATCCTCGCGCGCGGTGCGCGTGGGTGAAGCGCTGCAGATCAGCCGTGGCGACGAAGTGTTCGATATCCAGGTGCTTGGGCTCAGCGAAATGCGCGGTCCGGCACCCGTGGCGCAGCAGTTGTATGCCGAGAGTGAGGCCTCACTGGCACGCCGGGCGGAACTGCGCCTGCAGCGCGCCGCGGCGAAAAACGGGTACCAGCCGCCGGAGCACAAGCCGGACAAGCGTGCGCGTCGATTGATCCGCGCGCTGGGGGATCTGGACGCGCTGTAATCTGCCTGCTGCACGCATGAAAAAACCGGGCCATGCGGCCCGGTCTCTGTGTGTGGCTACGGTGGTGAATCAACGCAGGTCGTAGCGGTCCAGTTCCATCACCCGCGCCCAAGCGGCCACGAAGTCGCGGACGAACTTCTTCTCGCCGTCCGCGCTCGCATACACCTCGGCCAGTGCACGCAGCACCGAGTTCGAGCCGAACACCAGGTCCACCCGGCTGCCGCTCCAGCGCGGCGCGCCCGTGCTGCGGTCGCGGCCGCTGTAGCCATCGCCATCCGCGACCCACTGCGTGCGCATGTCGAGCAGGTTGACGAAGAAGTCGTTGCTCAACGTGCCGACGCGATCGGTGAACACGCCGTCCGTGCTGCCGCCGACATTGGTGCCGATCACCCGCAGGCCACCGACCAGCGCGGTCATCTCCGGCGCGGTCAACGTGAGCAGCTGCGCACGGTCGATCAGCAGCGCTTCGGCAGGCACGCTGTAGCGGCCCTTGACGTAGTTGCGGAACCCATCGGCATACGGTTCCAGTACCGCGAACGAGTCCACATCGGTCTGGGCCTGGCTGGCATCGGTGCGGCCCGGGTTGAACGGCACGCTGACCTCATGGCCACCGGCCTTGGCCGCCTGTTCGACACCGACATTACCGGCCAGCACGATCAGGTCGGCCAGCGAGACCTGCGCGCCGCCGTCGCTCTTGAAGCCGGCCTGGATCTTCTCCAGTGCGGCCAGCACCTTGCCGAGCTGCTGCGGCTGGTTGACCGCCCAGTCCTTCTGCGGGGCCAGGCGCACACGTGCACCGTTGGCGCCGCCACGCTTGTCCGAGCCGCGGAAGGTGGAGGCCGATGCCCAGGCAGTGGAGACCAGCTCGCCCGCGCTCAGCCCGGCCGCGGCGATCTGCTGCTTCAGCGTGGTGATGTCCTGCGCGCTCAGCGTGGTCTGCGGTGCCGCCGGCACCGGATCCTGCCAGACGAATTCTTCGGCCGGGATTTCCGGGCCGAGATAGCGTGCACGCGGGCCCATGTCGCGGTGGGTCAGCTTGAACCATGCGCGGGCGAAGGCATCGGCGAAGGCCTGCGGGTCGGCCAGGAAGCGACGCGAAATCTTTTCGTACGCCGGATCGACGCGCAGCGACAGATCGGTGGTGAGCATGGTCGGGCGGTGCTTCTTGGACGGATCGTGCGCGTCGGGAATGATCGCCTCGCTGTCCTTGGCGACCCACTGGTGCGCACCGGCCGGGCTCTTGGTCAGCTCCCACTCGTGGCCGAACAGGATCTCGAAGAAGTCATGGCTCCATTGCGCCGGGGTGCGCGTCCAGGTCACTTCCAGGCCGCTGGTGATGGTGTCGCCGCCCTTGCCGGTGCCGAACCTGTTGGCCCAGCCCAGGCCCTGGCTTTCCAGCCCGGCCGCTTCCGGTTCGACATCGACATTATCGGCCGGGCCGGCGCCGTGGGTCTTGCCGAAGCTGTGGCCACCGGCGATCAGGGCGACGGTTTCCTCATCATCCATGGCCATGCGGCCGAAAGTATCGCGGATGTCGAACGCCGCCTTGAGCGGATCGGGGTTGCCATCCGGGCCTTCCGGATTGACGTAGATCAGGCCCATCTGCACGGCCGCCAGCGGGTTCTCCAGGTCGCGCGAGTGGACGTCGCCGTCGGCGTCATCATCGGAGACCAGCACGCCGTGATTCTCCTGCACGCCTTCGGAGCCGTGCGCGTAGCGCACATCGCCGCCGAGCCAGGTGGTTTCGCGGCCCCAGTACACATCCTGGTCCGGTTCCCAGGTATCCGGGCGGCCACCGGCGAAGCCCAGCGTCTTGAAGCCCATCGATTCCAGCGCGACGTTGCCGGTGAGCACCAGCAGGTCGGCCCAGGAGATCGCCTGGCCGTATTTCTGCTTGATCGGCCACAGCAGGCGGCGTGCCTTGTCCAGGCTGACGTTGTCCGGCCAGCTGTTGAGCGGAGCGAAGCGCTGCTGGCCGCGGCCGGCGCCACCACGTCCATCGCCGATGCGGTAGGTGCCGGCACTGTGCCAGGCCATGCGCACGAACAGGCCGCCGTAGTGGCCGAAGTCGGCCGGCCACCAGTCCTGCGAGTCGGTCATCAAGGCCTTGAGGTCGGCTTTGAGGCCGGCGTAGTCCAGGCCCTTGAAGGCCTCTGCATAGTCGAACGTCTCATCCAGCGGATGCGAGCGGGTCGAGTGCTGGTTGAGCAGGTCCACCCGCAGTTGTTTGGGCCACCAGTCGCGGTTGGTGGTGGCATCGCCGACGAGGGCGTGGTTGAACGGGCACTTGGCTTCGCTTTTCATGGGTCTCTACCTGTGGACTGGCGAACGTGGAAACCACCGGCGCGGGGGAGGCGATGGCGACGTTGGAAACGTGGTGCCTGCCCATGCGGGCGTGAGGCGCCGCGATGTGAAGGCGTACCCACACGTTAAGCACTGCGGTTCATTCAGTACATTCGAATGAATCAACCAATGCGATAGACGCAGGCTATTTCCAACGCCTCTCCTCAGCGCTTGCCGAACAGACCGCCACCGAGCTTGAGCAGGTCGCCTACGCCGAGCTGCCCATCGCCGTCCTGGTCCAGCACCGAGGTCAGCAGGCCGCCGCTGTTGGCGCTCTGTGCTTCCTGGCCCAGGGCCTGGCTGAGCTGGTTCGGGTTGCCGCCGCTGGCAAAGCGCTGGGCCAGATAGGACATGACGATCGGCGCCAGGATCGCGAGAAGCTGGCTGGTCTTGCTGCTGTCCAATCCCGTCGCCTGGCTCAGGCCCTGGGTAGCGCGCTCGGTGTTGCCACCGAACACGTGGCCGAGGATGCCGGCGCCATTGGTGGCGTTGCCGCCACCTCCGCCAAGCACGCTGCCGAGCAGACCGCCCAGATCGAAGCCGCCGCTGCTGGCGGGGGCGTGGTCACGTTGCAGGGCTCCGAGCAGGGCCTGCGCACCCTGTGGTTCCTGCGCATTGCGGCCCATCGCGCCGAGCAGCAGCGGCAGGGCCGCGCCGATCGCGCCGCTGGCCTGATTCTGGTCGATGCCGAGCTGCTGGGACACCTGCTGCAGGCCTTGGCCCTGCTGCAGCTGCTGGAAGAGGGACGCGGCAAGCGATTCGGTATTCACGGCGGACTCCAGGGCAGGGATGGGAACCGGCCGAGCATAGCGCTGCGTTCACTACGGGAATGCGAAGAATTCACGTGGGGCGTGCGCGGCCACCCGACCAACGGTCGGGTGCTACCGGTTCGGTAGAGTAGTGCCGGCCGCTGGCCGGCTGCATCTCGATCAGGTTCCGCGGCGAGCCGGCCAGCGGCCGGCACTACCGCACTGTGGCGGTAGGGCACGACCGTTTCGCGGTAGGCCACGACCGTTGGTCGTGGCCAGCCCGGACACTCCTTCAGAGCAGCGTCTTCAACCGGTACAGCGCTTCCAGTGCCTGCTTCGGGGTCAGCTCGTCCGGATCGATCGCGGCCAGCGCGTCCTGTGCGGCGGTGTTGGGCGCGTTGAACAGCCCGAACTGCTGCGGTGCATCCAGCGCCTGCGCGGCGACCACGGCGGACTGGGTCTCGTGGCTGCGCTGTTCCAGCTCGGCCAGGCGACGCCGCGCCTGGGCCACGGTCGACTTCGGCAGGCCGGCCAGCGCGGCCACCTGCAGGCCGAAGCTGCGGTTGGCCGGACCGTCCTTCACCGCGTGCATGAACACCAGGGCGTCGCCATGCTCCACCGCATCCAAGTGCACGTTGGCGATGCCGCTGGCGCCACCTTCGTGCTGTTCGTCGGCCAGCGCGGTCAGTTCGAAATAATGCGTGGCGAACAGCGTGTAGCAGCGGTTCTGGTAGGCAAGATGCCGGGCGACGGCGTCGGCGAGGGCCAGGCCGTCGTAGGTCGAGGTGCCGCGGCCGATCTCGTCCATCAGCACCAGCGATTGCGCGCTGGCGTGGTGCAGGATGTAGCTGGTCTCGGCCATTTCGACCATGAAGGTCGACTGCCCGCGGGCCAGATCGTCGCCGGCGCCGATGCGGGTCAGGATGCGGTCGATCGGGCCGATCACCGCGCGGCGGGCCGGCACGAAGCTGCCGATGTGGGCCAGCAGCACGATCAGCGCGTTCTGGCGCATGTAGGTGGATTTACCGCCCATGTTCGGGCCGGTGATCACCAGCATGCGACGGTCCGGATGCAGGTCCAGGTCGTTCGGTTCGAAGGGCTGCTCGCGCACCGCCTCGACCACCGGATGACGCCCGCGCTCGATCTTCAGGCAGGGGGCGGTCTCCAGTTCCGGGCGCGCCCAGTCCAGTGCCTGCGCGCGCTCGGCGAAGCCGGCCAGCACGTCCAGTTCGCTCAGTGCGGCGGCGCACTGCTTGAGCGGCTCCAGGCCGCTGGCGAGGATGTCGAGCAGCTGCTCGTACAGGAATTTCTCGCGGGTCAGCGAGCGTTCGCGCGCGGACAGCACCTTGTCCTCGAACGACTTCAGCTCTTCGGTGATGTAGCGCTCGGCATTGGTCAGCGTCTGGCGGCGCGTGTAATGCACCGGCGCCTTCTCGGACTGGCCCTTGCTGATCTCGATGTAATAGCCGTGCACGCGGTTGTAGCCGACCTTCAGCGTGGCGATGCCGCTGCTGATGCGCTCGCGCTGTTCCAGGTCGATCAGGAACTGGTCGGCATGCGTGGACAGGCGGCGCAGCTCGTCGAGTTCCGCATCGTAGCCTTCGGCGATCACACCGCCATCGCTGAGCTTCAGCGGCGGCGTCGGCGCGATCGCGCTGGCCAGCAGCTGCGCGCACTCGTCATGCGAGCCCAGTGCATCGTGCAGCGCGACCAGGCGCGGAGAATCCAGCGGTGCGAGCACCGCGCGCACCTCGGGCAACAGGCCCAGGCCATCGCGCAGCGTGGAGAAATCGCGCGGGCGCGCTGAGCGCAACGCCACGCGGGTGAGGATGCGTTCCAGATCGCCCAGGGCACGGAAGGCATCGCGCACGTCGCCCTCGGCGCCGCGATCGATCAGCGTGGCGACCGCATCGTGGCGATGCACCAGCACCTCGCGCAGGCGCAGCGGGCGGTGCAGCCAGCGCCGCAGCAGGCGACCGCCCATCGGCGTCACCGTGGTGTCGAGCACGCCGAGCAGGGTGTTACGGGTATCGCCATCGACGCGCGTGTCCAGTTCCAGATGGCGGCGCGTGGCCGCGTTCATGGCGATGGCTTCGCTGGCGGTTTCGGTGGCGATCGCGGTCAGGTGCGGCAGCCGCTGTTTCTGGGTTTCTTCGACATAGCCGAGCAGGGCACCGGCGGCCGCGGTGGCGCGCGGCTTGTCGTCGATGCCGAAGCCGGTCAGGTCGTGCAGCTTGAAGAAACTCAGCAGCTGCCGGCGGCCGCTGTCGGCATCGAACAGCCAGGGCGCGCGACGGCGGATGCCATTGCGGTACTGCAGGAAGGCGGGCCAGTTTTCTTCATCCGGCACCAGCAGCTCGGCCGGTTCCAGGCGGGCCAGCTCGGCCTCCAGCGCATCGTCCGAATCGACCTCGTTGACCAGGAAACGGCCGCCGGCCAGATCGGCCCAGGCCAGGCCATAGCCGTGCTTGCCGCGCGAGAGGGCCATCAGCAGCGTATCGCGGCGCTCGTCCAGCAGCGCTTCGTCGGTGACGGTGCCGGGGGTGACGATGCGCACCACCTTGCGTTCCACCAGGCCCTTGGCCAGCGCCGGGTCGCCGATCTGTTCGCAGATCGCCACCGACTCGCCCAAGGCGACCAGCCGGGCGAGGTAGCCTTCGTAGGCATGCACCGGCACGCCGGCCATCGGGATCGGCGCGCCGCCGGAGCTGCCGCGCTGGGTCAGGGTGATGTCCAGCAGCCGCGCCGCCTTGCGGGCGTCGTCGTAGAACAGCTCGTAGAAGTCGCCCATCCGGAAGAAGAGCAGCAGGTCCGGGTAATCGGACTTGGCGGCGAAGAACTGCTTCATCAGGGGAGTGTGCTCGGGCTGCTTCTCTGTCACGCGGGGTCCATCACAGTCGGGAGCAGCCCGGAAGGCCGCCTGGTCGGCCATTGTAGGGGAGGGGGCGGGCAGGGCGAAGGGCGTGCGGCGCAAGCGGCACCGGCGCGATGCGCAGCCGCTCAGTCCGTGCGCAGGTGCAGGGTGGGGTGGGCGGCGAACACCTCCATGATGATGTCGAAATAGGTCTGACCGGTGCCGCGTTCCAGCGCCTCCAGCTGGGTGTCGATTCTCGCGGCATTGAACATGCCGGGCCGCATCTGCTTTTCCTGCAGCCAGGCGCGGGTGGCCGTCACCCCGAGCGCGTCGCGGCTGTGTGCGATGTGCGTCCAGTGCACGGTGGCGGTTGGGTGCCCTGCCAGTGCGCCGTAGCCGCCGTAGAGCAGGTCATCGAGCGCATCCAGGCTTGGGGCCAGTTGCCAGTCCTCGCAGGCCATGAATACGCGGTTGATCTCGGCGTAGAAGCCGGCGATATCGTGGATGGTGCTTCCGTCCAGCACCAGGGTTGGACCGGTCATGCTCAGGTAAGCGCGACCAGGTGCTGCGCGCACCCAGCGGTGGTTGTCGACGGCAGGGTGGGTTCATGCATCGGCAGCAGTCCTCGTGACGCGTTTGGTGTGTGACCTCCCGAGACGCGACGTGGGCGGTCACCACGGCAGGTTCCAGCAACCGATTGTGCGCGCAACACGGGCGGTCCGACGCTCTTCTGCTCGTGGTGCACTGCAGCGCAGTGGGCGGTCGAAACAAATGCTATCCAATGAATGTCCGGGACCGCACTTTTAAAGGGCTTTCAATTCTGCAGACTGCGCGGGTTGATGAGGGAAAACCATGCGTAGCAAGCTGTTCGTCCCCGGCGCCCGGCCGGAACTGTTCGACAAGGCCATGGCCGGCGAGGCCGATGCGCTCTCTTTCGACCTGGAAGATTCGGTGCCCGAGGCCGGCAAGGCCCAGGCCCGCGACCAGATCGCCGGCTTCCTGCGCCGCGTGCAGGGCCGCCCCGGTGGCAAGCAGTTGATCGTGCGCAGCAACGGTACCGACAGCGCCCATTTCGGCGCGGACCTGGATGCGGTGGCGCTCCCCGGCGTGGACCTGCTCAACCTGCCCAAGATTGAATCGGTGGCTCAGCTGCTGGCGGCCATCGCCCGGCTGGAACGGGCTGAGCAGCGCAATGGCGTGACGCGCCCGATCGGTCTGCTGATCAACATCGAAACCCCCAAGGCCCTGCGCATCGCCGCCGAACTGGCCGGCGCGCACCCGCGCGTGGCCGGATTGCAGCTGGGGCTGGGCGACCTGTTTTCGCCCAACGGTATCGACCGTGAGCCGAGCAATGTGCATGCCACGCTGTTCGCGCTGCGGTTGGCCGCCGCCGAAGCCCAGGTGTTCGCCTGCGACGGCGCGTTTCCGGATGTGGCTGACAGCGACGGCTTCCTGGCCGAGGCGAAGATGGCCCGGCAGTTGGGCTTCATCGGCAAAAGTTGCATCCACCCGCGCCAGGTTGGCTTGGCCAATGCCACCTTCAGCGTGCCGCCAGCGATGCTCGAAGAGGCGCAGCGGATTGTTGCCGCCGCCGCCGGTGCCGAAGGGCAGGGGCACGGCGCGTTCCTGTTTGAAGGCCGGATGATCGACCTGCCGTACCTGCGCCGTGCTCAAGCCCTGCTTGCCGCGTCCTCTCCCCCGCTTGCCTGATTGCGGTATCGGGATGCATCGACCACTGTCTCTTACCTGCGCGTTTGCCGGTCTCGGCGTTGCCGCACTTTTTCCGGGTAATTTCATGCACAAGCCTGCACCGTCCGCGTTCCTTTCCACTGTGCTCCGGCGCTGCGTGCGCAGCGTGCGGCTGGTTGCCGCCGCTGTCCTGCTTGCCGGCAGTGGCGCCGTGGCTGCCGAGAGCCTGACCACGGTGGCGGCCGGCAACCTGCCGGCACTGCCGGCGCAGATTGCGCCGGGCGGGCTGGTACATGTGGACGGGCGCTTGGTGGCACTCAGCCATGACGGTGCCTGGGAACTGCGCGCCGACAACAAGGCGTGGGATGCGTTGCCGGCGCCGGCCGCCGGGCAGCTCGACGGGCTTGAAGGCAGCGTTAGCGCGGCCGGGCGCACCTATCTGTTGCAGGGCCTGGATCCGCTCGGTGACCGCCTGCAGCCGGTGGTCCTGAACAACGGCGCGCTGGTTTTCGGCGCGGCCATTGCGCTGCCCGAGCCGCTGCGCAACGCGCAGGCGGCGACCCTCGGTGACGCGCTGTATCTGGTGGGCACCGATGCGGCTGGCAGCGCCCAGCTCTATCGCCGCACCGCGGCGGCGAGCACTGCCGCCTGGCAGCATCTGGAGGACCTGCCGCAGCAGGGGGTTGCCAGCGCATTGCAGGCGCAGAAAGGCGCGCTGTACCTGGGCCTGCGTACCGGCGCGGGCAGCGACCAGCTGTGGCGCCGCAACGCCGACGCCAGCTGGCAGCAGGTCGCTTCACCGAACGGCAGCCTCGTTGCCGGCTCGATGCGCGCGCTGGGCCAGGCGCACCTCCTGATGCTGGTGAAGGATGGCAGCGGCGAGACCCACGCGCGCACCTTCCACACCATCACCGATGCATGGAACACGCTGGACACCCCCGTTGCGGCCGAACCGCAGGCGGTCACGGCCTGGGGCAACGGACTGGCCTGGGCGACCGCGGGTGCCGCCGGCAGCCAGCTCCAGTACGCCGAAATGCAGGGCGGCAAGCACCTGCTGCGCTGGCTGGACTGGACGGTGATCGGCATCTATCTGCTGGCCATGATGGGCATGGGCTTCTACTTCTACCTCAAGGATAAGAACGCTTCCACGGCGGACTTCTTCGTCGGCGGGCGCTCGATTCCGTTCTGGGCAGCCGGCATCAGCCTGTATGCCACCAACACCAGCTCGATCAGCTTCATCGCCATCCCGGCCAAGGCCTTCGATACCAACTGGCAGTACCTGACCAACAACCTGATCGCGGTCGTCGGCCTGATGTTCGTGGCGGTCTGGATCGTGCCGCTGCTGCGCCGGCTGGACCTGATGAGCGTGTTCTCCTACCTGGAGACCCGCTTCCATCCGGCGATCCGCATGCTGTCCAGCGCACTGTGCATCGTGATGCAGATCGGCAGCCGCATGAGCGTGATCCTGTTCCTGCCGGCGCTGGCGATCTCCACGATCACCGGCGTGGATGTGGTCTGGTCGATCATGCTGATGGGCGTGTTCACCATCATCTACTCCACCGTGGGCGGCTCCAAGGCGGTGATCTGGACCGACGTGGTGCAGGTGATCGTGATGTTCGGCGGTGCCTTGTTCGCGATCGGCTTCATCTTCCTGCAGACCGGCGGCGACATGCCGCAGCTGCTCAGTGCGGCCGCGGCGGAGGACAAGACCAAGCTGTTTGATTTCAGCTTCGACCTGACCAAGGCCACGGTGTGGGGCTTCATCTTCCTGGTCGTGTTCGATGTGGTGCTGACCTTCCCGAAGGACCAGGTGCTGATGCAGCGCACGCTGTCCACGCGCTCGGACAAGGAAGCCGGGCGATCGATCTGGGCATTCGCCGCCATCATGATTCCCGGTGGCTTCGTGTTCTACGGGATCGGCACGGCGCTGTGGATGTACTACCGCAACAACCCGGAGCGCCTGAATCCGCTGCTGCCGATCGATGCGACCTTCCCGCTGTTCATCGCCGCCGAGCTGCCGGCCGGTGTCACCGGGCTGATCATCGCCGGCATCTTCGCGGCGGCGATGTCGACCCTGTCGAGCATCATCAACTCGATCTCCACCCTGGTTTCCGTCGATTTCTACCAGAAGCTGGTCAAGAACCCGAATGAAAAGACCGCCGTGCGCGTGGCCGAATGGTCCGGCGTGGGCGTAGGGCTGATCGGCATCGGCATCGCGCTGGTGATGAGCCGTTACGACATCCACTCGCTGTTCGACGTTTCCATCGAACTGGCCGGCCTGCTTGGCGGCGGCTTCGCCGGTGCCTACACGCTCGGCATGTTCACCCGCCGGGCCAACGCGCCGGGTGTGGCGATCGGCGTGGCCGGGTCGGTGCTGATCACCTTGGTCTGCTGGAGCATGGACCTGGTGCACCCCTACTTCTACCTGGCGATCTCCATCCTGCTGTGCATCGTGATCGGCTACGTGGCCAGCCTGTTCTTCCCGGCGCCGACCCGCTCGCTGAAGGGGCTCACCATCTACACCGATACTCCGGCCGAAGTGGCGGCCCCATGACCATCACCCCTGGCGTGGCGGCGCGCGGGCCATTGGTCCAATCGCATTACGCCGGTGGCTCGTGTAGGTTGCTGACGCGCTGAGAGGTAAACCGTGGAAACCCAGTTCCTGAGTACGTTCGTCACAGTGGTGGACCGCGGCTCCATGGCCGCCGCGGCCCGCTCGCTGCATATCACCCCGGCGGCGGTCGCCCAGCAGATCCGGACGCTGGAACGCGAGCTGGGCGCGCCGCTGATCGCCCGCGCCGGGCGAACGGTCAGCGTCACCGAGGACGGCGCGCGCATCCTGCAACGGGCGCGCGACCTGCTGCGCCAGGTCGCCGACCTGCGCAGCGTGGCCAACGAGAACGACATCGCCGGCGAGCTGCGGCTGGGTGCGTGCCCGACCGCACTGGCGGGCCTGCTGCCGGACATCCTGTCGCGGATGGTGGCGACCTTCCCGCAGATCAACGTGTTCATCAAACCGGGCTACTCTGCCGACCTGTACCGGGCCGTGGAGGCGGGCGATCTGGATGCGGCGATGGTGCTGCAGGCACCGTTCGCGCTGCCCAAGACCTGCAAGTGGCAGCAGCTTCGCGAGGAACCGCTGGTGGTGCTGGCACCGGCTCACCTGGGCAGCCGCGACCCGCACGAACTGCTGCGCGAGCAACCGCTGATCCGCTACGACCGCCACGAATGGGGCGGGCGCCTTGCCGATGACTATCTGCGGCAGGCCGGTATCGTGCCGCGCGAACGGTTCGAGCTCAATGCGCTGAACGCCATCGCGGTGATGGTCGACCGCGGGCTGGGCGTATCGCTGGTGCCGGACTGGGCCAAGCCCTGGCCGGAAGGCTTGAATGTCGTGCGCATTCCCTTGCCGCAGTGCAGCGAACCACGCCGGATCGGGGTGGTCTGGTCGCGTTCGTCGGTGCGCATCCGCCTGGTGAACGTGCTGCTGGAAGAAGCGCGCGTCGCGTTGACCGAGCCGCAACGCTGACACCACGGGTTCTCGCGTGGTGTGCGGTGCGAGGCGAAACAAATCCTAGGCTTTGAACATACCTGAGCGCAGTTCTATCGCCGTGGAGCCGCGCCTAGGCTCTCGCCTCGTTGCCGGACAGGACGTGGAGACCCGCAAGGGAACCGCATCGACCGGCGGAGGGGCGAAAGCCCACGCGCGTCATCGGTGGCGACGGCTCCCCGGCCGGCTGTCCCGCATTTCCTTTTTTTTGGGGGGGAGAAACGAATGATCAAGCCACTTTCCGCGGCCATCAGCACTGCACTGTTCGCCTGTGGCATCAGCCCTGCCATGGCGCAGAGCACGACGCCGACCGATCTGGACCAGGTGATCGTGACCGGCAGCCGGACCCCGATCTCGATCGAGAAGGTCCCCGGCGCAGTGACGGTGGTGAACCAGGAGCAGGTGCAGCGCACCCTAAACCTGACCGAAGATGCGACGGCCGTGCTGGCGCGCATGGTGCCGGGTTACTCCGAGTCCTCGCAGGCGATGAGCAACAGCGGCGAAACGCTGCGCGGCCGCGTCGCGCTGCGTCTGTTCGACGGCGTGCCGCAGGGCTCCCCGCTGCGCGAAGGCAGCCGCAATGGCACCTTCACCGACATGGGCGTGATCGGCCGCATCGAGGTCATCAACGGCCCCTCGGCCGCCGAGGGCATCGGCGGCGCCGGTGGCGTCATCAACTATCTCTCCAAGAATCCGGAAGTGGACGGTCACCAGACCACGGTGAGCACGCGCTACGGCACCCAGTTCAAGGATGACAGCGGGCAGTCCAAGATCGGCATCACCCACACCTTCAAGGGCGACGCCGCCGATTTCCTGATCAGCGGCGCCTACATCGACCGCGGCATCGCCTACGACGGCGACGGCCGTCGGGTTGGCTTGAACACCTCCGGCTCGCTGTCCGATTCCTACAGCAAGAACCTGTTCCTCAAGGGCGGCTACAACTTCGGCGAGGGCCAGATGCAGCGCATCCAGGCCAGCTACAGCAACTTCCACATCGGCGGCAAGCACAACTACATTCCGGTCGAAGGCTGCCGCTACGACGCCGTGGAGTGCCCGGTGCCGAGCACCAACACCGCCGAGAAGGGTTCGATCAAGGATTCGCTGGCCGAGTTCAACGATTTCGAGCAGTTCGCCGCCAAGTACACCCATGCCGACTTCTTCGGCGGTGACCTGAGCGTGGATCTCTATTGGGCAAAGCAGGCGATGCGTTATGTGCCGGAGAACGGTGCGGACCGCCAACTGGTCAAGCCGGCGCCGCCGGAAGACCAGCGCATCTGGGACCAGTCGGAGATCAACTCCGAGAAGAAGGGGCTGCGCGCGGCCTATGCCTACAGCGGCCTGTTCGCGGTGGAGGGCCTGCGCCTGCGCACCGGCCTGGACCTGGTGGAAGACACGGCTGAGCAGCGCCTGGCGTTGACCGACCGGGTATGGGTGCCGCCGATGAAGTACACCAGCCTGGCACCCTACGCGCAGCTGAGCTGGGACATCGGTCCGGTGACACTGGATGCGGGCATCCGCCGCGAAGATGGCCAGCTGGAGATCGACAGCTATACCACCACCGCCTACCGCGACTTCACCCCGGTGCAGGGCGGCAAGCTCGACTACAAGGCCAACCTGCCCAATTTCGGCGCGATCTGGCGCATCAGCGATGCGTGGTCGGTCTTCGCCTCGTATTCGGAAGGCTTCGGTATCGCCAACGTGGGCATCCCGCTGCGCAACATCCAGGCCAACAGCCCGTGCAAGACGGTGGCGTGCATCGCCGATCTGCAGCCGCTGATCACCAAGAACAAGGAAGTGGGCTTCAACTGGCGCGGGGAGCAGGCACAGGTCGGCATTTCGGGGTACCGCTCGACCTCCGAGTTCGGCTCATCGCTGACGGTGGACAAGGTCACCGAGGACTTCATCCTCACCCGCGCGCCGACCCGCATCGAAGGTGTTGAATTGAACAGCGCCTGGACCTTCAACGACCAGTGGAAGGCGACGCTGCTGTACTCGCGGATCCGCGGCCAGACCCAGTACTACGACGGCTCGGGCCTGAACAAGGAGATGGGCATCCTCGACATCTCGCCGGACAAGGTCAACGCCTCGCTGACCTGGACGCCGAACGATCGTTTCGATGCGACGCTGGGCGTGAGCCGTACCTTCAGCCGCGACCTGCGCGAAACCTTCGTCAATCCGTCCAACGGCGCGGTCTATCTCAACGAAGAGGATACCTACGGCTACGCGCTGTGGGACCTCAGCATGAACTACGACACCGGGACCTACGGCAAGCTGTCGCTGGGCATCGAGAACCTGCTGGACAAGCAGTACGTGCTGACCTGGTCGCAGCTGCCGGGCTGGCAGAACTTCTTCTCCGGCCGTGGCCGCATGGTGTCGCTGACCCACACCTTCACGTTCTGACCGTCACCGCGGGCCGGCGCTGCGGAGCACTGCAGCGCCGGTCCGTTTTACTTGCCTTACTCTGTCATGACGTTACCGCCACTGACAGCAGGAGAGCGGATGTACTGGCCATCGCGCGGACCGGCCCACGCCCGTCATTGCCGCCCTCGAGCATGCCTGGCCATGCTCGCGTTGCTGACGCTGATCGTCGGGCAGGCCGCGGCGTCGTTGCCGGAGCCGCCGGCTACACCGCCGGGATTGCCGGTGGTTGATGACTTCCTGCACGAATCGACCGGCCGCCAAGGCTATACCGGCGCGGTCGCGCTGGTGATCCACGACGGCAGCATCGTGCATGACGCTGCCTACGGCTGGCAGGACCTGGCCCGTGCCAGGCCGATGCGAACCGACAGCATTTTCCGCATCTATTCGATGACCAAGACGGTGGCCTCGGTGGCCGCCATGATGCTGGTGGAGGAGGGGCGGCTGGATCTGGATGATCCGGTGGCGCGCCACCTCCCCGAGTTCTCACATCTGGAGGTCTTCGCCGGGGGCACCGCCGCGGCGCCGCAGCTGCGGCCGGCGACGCAGACGCTGACCGTCCGCCATCTGCTCACCCACACCGCCGGCTTCGCTGCGGGCGGCGAGGGGTTCGAGGCCGTCACCGCACTGCTGGAACGCCAGCAGGTGCAGGCAGCGGACAGCCTGGCCGATTACACCGCCCGGTTGGCCCGCGTTCCACTCGCGACCGAGCCGGGCACGCGCTTCCGCTACGACAGCACCTCCATCGAAGTTCTGTCGCGATTGGTGGAGGTGGTGGGCGGGCTGCCGTTCGAGCAGTTCCTGCAACAACGCATCTTCCGTCCACTGGCCATGGCCGATACCGGCTTCGTGGTGCCGGCGCGCGATCGTGCGCGGGTGGTCGAGCTGACCACCATGGGCGAGCACGGTGACCTGGTGCTTGCCGATGAGGCGCACGCGCGGGAACCCGGCAGCCCGCTGCGGCCGTATCCAAGCGGGGCCGGCGGGCTGTACTCCACGGCCGGCGACTATGGCCGGTTCGCGCAGATGCTGCTCGATGGCGGGCGCCATGGCGACACGCACCTGCTTCGTCCCGCCACCGTGGCCCTGATGATGCAGAACCAGCTGGTGCATACCGCCTTGCCCAGGCCAGTGACCGAGTTCAGCGATGCCGAAGGGTTCGGCCTGGGCGGTTCGGTGCTGCTGGACCCGGCCATGAAAGGACGCACCGCATCGGTGGGTGCGTTCGGCTGGTCGGGCGCGGCCTCGACCTACTACACGATCGACCCGGCGCGCCGGCTGGTCGCGATCCTGCTGCTGCAGCACCTGCCCGGTGGCAACGACGACCTGCCGCGCATCAGTACGATGTTCTACAACCGCGTTGATGAGGCCCTAGACCCATGAGTAGTGCGGCACGTTCCACCGTTCTCGTCGCCGGCTCGGCCAATCTCGATTTCGTCGTGCGCGCCGCGCATGTGCCGGCGCCGGGTGAGACCGTGCTCGGCCATGGCTTCAGCACCTTCCCGGGAGGCAAGGGCGCCAACCAGGCCGTGGCCTGCGCGCGTGCCGGCGGTGCGACGACGCGGATGCTGCTGGCCCTGGGCGAGGATGATTTCGCCATGCCGATCGAGGCGTCGCTGCGGGACGCCGGCGTGGACCTGTCGATCGTGCGCGATCCTGCGCTGCCGACCGGCACGGCCTTCATCTGCCTTGCCGACAGTGCGGAGAACGCGATCACGGTCGCACCCGGTGCCAACCTGGCCCTGGGCGAGCAACACCTGCCCGCGCTGGACGGCGTCGACTGGCTGCTGCTGCAGCTGGAAACCCCGCTGCCCACCGTCATCGCGTATGCGCGCCGCGCCCGCCTGGCCGGGCTCAAGGTCGCCCTCAACGCAGCGCCGGCCCAGGCACTGCCCGACACGCTGCTTGCACTGCTGGATGTACTGATCGTCAATGAGGGGGAGCTCGACGTGGTCGCCGGCCATCCCCCGGACCTGGCCACGGGGCTGGCGCGGGTGCCGGTGCCCTGCGTGATCGTGACCCTGGGCGCGCGCGGCTGTCTGGCCCGGGTGAACGACACGGTGCTGCTGCAACCCGGGTTCCGCATCGATCCGACCGACACCACGGCGGCCGGCGACACCTTCTGCGGCGCGCTGGTCGCTGCGCTGGCCGACCATCAACCGATGGCGGAGGCGCTGCTTGCCGCCACCGCAGCCTCCGCGCTGGCCTGCACCCGCATGGGCGCGCAGTCGAGCATTCCCACCCGCGCCGAAGTGCTGGCGCTGCTTGCAGACCCCGCGCGCGTTCCCGATGCCGACGCCCATGCCGCGCTGGCGGCAGCGTGCGCGCGCTGATGTACCTCCTTTCCGTTTCCTGCTGGATGCCTTGCCCATGACCACGCCGTATCAGAGCCCCGACTACGACACCGACGCAGCCGACTACGGGCGTGAGGCGATCCGCACCGAGTACAAGTTCTCGCACGTGACCACCGGGCGCTACCTGCCGACCCCGGGCAAGGCGCCGGCGTGGCCGTTCGCTGACATCGGCAGCTGGATGATCGATGCCAATGCGAGTGCGGGTGATTGGCTGGAAGAACTCAAGGACTGGCGCCGCGAGCATCTGGTCCGGATTGGCTATACCGATGTGAATTACCGCCGCCCGGAACTGCAGTGGGCGCAGCGCAACTTCGTGCATGCGCAGATGATGGTCGAGGACCGCTACTTCTTCGATGCGGCCACCGGCCAGTACACCGTCGATCGATACCTGGACGATGTGACGGCGCGGTTTGGCGGGCTGGACTCGGTGCTGATCTGGTACATCTACCCGAACATCGGCATCGATGACCGCAACCAGTTCGATCTGGCGCATGACATGCCCGGCGGCCTGGCGGGATTGCGAACCGCGGTGCAGGCTTTCCAGAAGCGCGGCGTCAAAGTGTTCCTGCCGGCCAAGCCGTGGGACCACGGCACCCGCGACCCGGGCGTGACGCACTGGGATGGGCTGGCCGAGATCGTCAAGGCGGTCGGTGCCGATGGCATCAACGGCGATACCTTCAATGGTGTGCCGCGGGCGTTCTTCGATGCCTGCGATGCACGCGGCAACCCGGTGGTGGTGCAGCCCGAGTCCACCATCAGTTCCGAGGAGCAGCTGATCTGGAACGTGCAGAGCTGGGGCAAGAAGGCACCCGATGGCCCGGTGCCGCCGGTCTCCAAGTGGAAGTGGCTGGAGCCCCGCCACATGGTCAACTACGAGAACCGCTGGGGCCGCAACCGCAATCACGACCTGCAGTACTGCTTCTTCAACGGCATCGGCTACAACGCCTGGGAGAACATCTGGGGCGTCTGGAACCAGTTCACCCCGCGCGATGGCGAGGCCCTGCGCCGGATCGCCACGCTGTACCGGCAGTTCCCGCAGCTGGTGGTCTCGATGGACTGGGAGCCGTACCAGGTCTGCCTGCAGGGCGGCATTTTCGCCAGTCGGTTCCCGGGCGAGGGCATCGCGCTGCACACGTTGATCAACCGCAACGAATACGCCGTGGACGGTGAGCAGATCGCGCTGGTGCATGCGGACGGCACCCGCTACTACGATGCGTGGCATGGCCGCGCGTTGACGCCGCGGATCATCGACGGCGCGGCGTACATCGAGCTGCCGATGGAAGCGCGCGGCTTCGGCGCGATCCTGAGTGTGGCTGCAGATACCGCGGTCGAAGGTCTGGACGATTTCCTCGCGGCGACCGCCGAGCGTGCACAGCAGCCCCTCAACAGCTACTCCGCCGCGTGGCAGGCCGCTCCCCAGGAGCTGCTGGCGATCGCGAGCACGCCCCCGCAGGCCGAGACGCCGACCGGCATGATTACGATCCCGGCCGGTGAGTTCCTGTTCCAGGTGGGCGGCGTCGAGATCGAGGGCTTCACCTGGGCCGGCCTGGATGTGCAGTTCCCGTGGGAAGACTGCGCGCGCCGCCACCATCGCCGGCGCATGACGCTGGCGTCGTTCCATATCGATCGCCACCCGGTCACCAACGCAGCGTTCAAGCGCTTCCTCGATGCGAGCGGCTACCGGCCGGCCGATGATCACAACTTCCTGGCGGACTGGAAGGATGGCGCGCCGCGTGCGGGCTGGGACAACAAGCCGGTGACCTGGGTCTCGATCGAGGACGCGCGTGCGTACGCCGCCTGGGCCGGGAAGCGACTGCCGCATGCGTGGGAATGGCAGTACGCCGCGCAGGGCACCGACGGGCGCCTGTATCCGTGGGGCAACGCGTGGGATGCGGCATGCGTGCCGCGGGTCAATCGTGGCCGTCGCCTTACCCCGCCAGCCGATGTCGATGCGCATCCGCAGGGTGCCAGCCCTTTCGGAGTGGAGGACCTGGTCGGCAATGTGTGGCAATGGACCGATGAATTCAGCGATGCGCACACCCGTGCGGCCGTACTGCGTGGCGGTAGCAGCTATCAACCGCAGACCTCGCACTGGTACTTCCCGCAGGCCTACCGACTGGACCAGCACGGCAAGTACCTGCTGATGGGACCGTCCAAGGACCGTTCCGGTACGGTCGGCTTCCGTTGCGTGGTGGATGCGGCATGAACCGTCTGCATCCCGCCGCGCGCGGCATGACGCTGGTCCTGCCGCAGCAGGTCACGCTGCACGGTGTGCTCGGTGACGCGCTGACGGCCAACCGAAGCGGGCGCCTGAGTACGTTCATCGTCGATGAGCACAGCGCGCCGATCAGCATCTTCAGCCAGGCGCACAAACAGCAGAACCACGAGGGCGACTGGTACGGCGAACATGCCGGGAAATGGCTGTCGGCCACCGCACGCGCGGTGGCGCAGGGCGGGCAGCCGCGGCTGGAGGCGTCGCTGCGCCGCGTCGCCGACTGGTTGATCAGCCAGCAGGACGACGACGGCTATCTTGGCAACTATGCGGCCGAGCGGCGCTTCACGGTGCCGCAGCCGCCCAAGCCGGAAAGCTGGAACGGCGAGCCGGCGCTGCGCACCTGGGACATCTGGACGCACAGCTATCTGATCCTGGGGTTCCTGGAAACATGGCGCGCGCTGGGCAATGCTGCCTATCTGCAGGCCGCATGCCGGATCGCGGACCTGTGCTGGCAGGCGCTGGAGTCCGGGATCGACATCACCACCCTGGGCAATCATCACGGCATGTCCGCCACGGTGCTGCTGGATCCAGCGGCGGATCTCTACCTGGTCACGGGTGAGCCGCGCTACCTGGCGTTGGCCGAGCGCATCCTGGCGCAGGCCAACGCGAACCCGCGGCTGGCGCTGCTGGACAAGGCGCTGGCCGGTGAGGATGCGGCGTTCATCGCCACGGGCAAGGCTTACCAGCTCAGCTGGAACCTGGTCGGGCTGGCCAAGCTGTACAAGGCCACCGGGCATGCCGACCATCGCCAGGCCCTCGATCATCTCTGGCACAACATCCGCGAGCAGCACCTCACGCTGGGCGGCGGGCCGTGGGGTGGGGTCGCACACCGATCGCGTGAAGTGTTCAATGCGCCGCGCACCTTCTTCCCGCAGGCCTATGTCGAGACCTGCTCGGTGCTGGCGTGGATGCAGCTCAACCGCGAACTGCTGGCCATTACCGGCCATGCACGCTACGCCGACGAACTGGAGCGCACCGCCTACAACGATCTGCTGGCGGCGATGGCCCCCAATGGCGAGGACTGGTGCTATTACACCTATCCCAATGGCCGGCGCGTGCACACGACGTACTGGCGCTGCTGCAAGTCGAGCGGCGCGATGGCGGTGGAAGAGCTGCCGCAGGTGGCCTATGGGATCGCGGCCGACGGCGGGCTGCGGGTCAACCTCTACGGACCGGGGGAGGCCACGCTGCTGCATGCGCAGGCCGGCGCGGTGACCCTGCTGCAGGCGACCCGATTCCCCTTCGACGGAACGGTGACGATCACCGTGCTGCCCGAATGCATCGCAACCTTCGATATCGGTGTGCGGATACCGCACTGGACCACGGGCGCGCGCATCGAGGTCAACGATCAGCCCGTGGCCGCCGAGGCGGGTGCGGACGGGTTCGTGCAGGTGCACAGGACCTGGCAGTCCGGCGACACCCTGCGCGTGTACCTGCCGATGCAGCCGCGCCTGCACCGGGCGGCCAATATCAACGTGCAGGAATCGCGTGCGCCGGATGGCGCGCCGGTGGCGCAGGAGGTACTGCGTTGGGAGTACGTGGGGCTGAGCTACGGGCCGCTGGTGTATGCCACCGGTCTGATTGACGGCTACAAGACAGACGAGACGGTACGCCTGCCTGACCTGCCGCCCTCGCAGTGGCTGCAGGTGGGTGAGGATGGTGGCGAGGGTGCGTCGATCACCCTGCAGCTGGACTGCCGTGGCCCCCTGATGTTCGAGCCCTACTACCGGTGCGGTGGCCGCGATCACGGCAGCTGGCGCCTGAGCTGGCTGTCGCTGGCGCCCTCGGACTGACGCCCTGGCGGTGTTCGGCGGCCACGCAGCCGCCGACGCCGCAGCGTGCTTTTTGTCCACGCAGAACATACCCACACGATCTGTTTCTTCCCGCTGCCCAGGAGGAAACTTCCCTCAAGGTATCGAGTGTAGTGACCATGACCGGAAGCACCCCCAGTTCTCCATTCGCCATTGCCCAGCGGGAGGGCGCCATCGGGCCGTTGAGCGGCATCCGCGTGCTGGACCTGAGCGCCTACATCGCCGGCCCCTACGGCTGCACGCTGCTGGCCGACCAGGGCGCGGAGGTGATCAAGGTGGAGCCGCCGGTCGGCGACAACCTGCGCCGCTATCCGTCCACGCTGGAGGCGGAGAGCCGGGCGTTCCTCGGTGTGAACCGGTCCAAGCGGGGCGTGGTGCTGGATCTGAAGCAGCCCGACCAACGTGCGGTGCTGATGCGCCTGGTGCGCGAGGCCGACGTACTGGTCCACAACTTCCGGCCCAGCGTGCCGGTGCGCCTGGGTATCGATTTCGACAGCCTGCACAAGCTCAACCCGCGCCTGGTGTACTGCTCGGTCACCGGCTATGGCGAGCAGGGGCCACTGAAAGACAAGGCCGGCTACGACCAGGTGCTGCAGACCATGACCGGCATGTGCACGATGCAGGGCAAGACGGGCGGCGCTCCGGAGATCCTGTATGGCTCGGTCGTCGATTACTACGCGGCGGCGCTGGTGGCGGCCGGTGTGTCGTCGGCCCTGTACGAGCGCGAGCGCAGTGGCGAGGGCCAGTTCGTCGGGGTGTCGCTGCTGCGCAGTGCGCTGACGATGCAGTCGGCGCGGATGATCTGGGCCGAGGGCGAGCCGGAGGGAGTGGGTCGCGATATGCGCTCTGGCGGTGTCACCGGCATCCATCCCACCGCGGACGGGTATCTGTACATCTCGGCCAATACGCCGCGCTTCTGGCAGGCCCTGTGCGAGCGGATCGGGCTGCCGGAGTTGGCAGCCGATGTGCGCTATGACACGGTGCGCAAACGTGCCACGCATGCCGAGGTACTGCTGCCGCAGCTGCACGCGGCGCTGGCCGCACGCAGTGCGCTGGCATGGGAGACCTTGTTCGGTGAAGAGGTGCCCTGCGCGGCCGCGCGCCAGGTGGAGGATATGTTCGACCATCCACAGGTGCTGGCCGAGGCGATGATCACGTCGCTGCCGCATCCGCTGCTCGGCAGCTATCGCGGCATCACCCGGCCGATCGTGTTCGGCCGCACGCCTGGCCCGGAGCCGTTCGCGGCACCGGTGTTCGACCAGGACACGGCCGCGGTCGCTGCGCTGGCGTCGCTGTCCAAACTCTCCCAGCTGCGTGATCTGTCCGTGGTGGTTGCCGATACCGGCGATGTCGAAGCGATCAAGCGCTTGAAGCCGGTCGACTGCACGACCAATCCCACCCTGGTGAAGAAGGCGCTGGATCTGCCGGTGTACGCCGATCTGATCGACAGCGCGCTGGCCTGGGGCCGCGAGCAGGGTGGCGAGCGCGAGGCGGTCGTGCATGAAGTGGCCGATCGGCTGACGGTGGGCGTGGGTACGCTGCTGAGCACGCTGGTGCCGGGCCGGGTCTCGACCGAGGTCGATGCGGACCAGGCGCACGATACGGCGGCGACGGTGGCCAAGGCGCGCCAGTTCATCGCGATGTACGAAGCGGCCGGCGTGCCGCGCAGCAAGGTGCTGATCAAGATCGCGGCGACCTGGGCAGGCGTGGGGGCGGCACGCCAGCTGCAGGCCGAGGGGATCGACTGCAACCTGACGCTGATCTTCAACCCGACCCAGGCGCTGGCCTGCAGCGAGGCCGGCGCGTTCCTGATTTCGCCGTTCGTGGGCCGCATCCTGGACTGGTATGTGGCCAATGGTCAGGCGCCGGCGACCATCGATGAAGATCCGGGCGTGGTGTTCGTGCGCGGCGTGTATGCCGAGTTCAAGCGCCGCGGTTCGCCGACGGTGGTGATGGGCGCGTCGTTCCGTTCGACGGCGCAGATCGAGGCGCTGGCGGGCTGTGATCGCCTGACGATCTCGCCGGAGCTGCTGGAGAAGCTGGAGGCCGATCACGGCGAACTGCCGCGCAGGCTGGTGGCCGGTGCGGCCGAATCCGTGCAGGTGACGCCGATCGATGGCGCGCGGTTTGCGGCGGATCTGGCGGCCGATCCGATGGCGACGGAGAAGCTGGCGAGCGGCATCGATGCGTTCGCCAAGGATCTGGAGGCGTTGCGCCAGACGATCCGCGAGCGGTTGTAGGGAGGCCTCCGCTCTCTGGCTGCCTCCTGAACCAATGCAACGGCCTTGACGCGGCCTCCACCTGAATTCACCCGGGCTTGCCGCAGTCAGGCAGACACTCGATCCATGTTCCATAAACAGGGATCGACCATGAAGACGAGCATCCGCGTGTTGTGCCTGGGCAGTTTGCTGGCGGTGTCGGCCGTTGCCGGCGCACAGACTTACGGCCCCAAGGACGAAGGACGCCGCTTCAACGACGGCAGCAAGGTTGTCTGCCATAACGTCGATGTCCAGCGTAATTCCCGGGATCCCAACCGCATCACCGGCACCGCGACCGGTGCCGTGGTAGGCGGTCTCCTGGGCAACCAGGTTGGCGGCGGCAATGGCAAGAAGCTGGCCACGGTCGCCGGTGCAGTTGCAGGCGGCGCCGCCGGGCGTCAGATCCAGGGCAACCAGCAGTCCAAGAACGGCGACCGCGTGGTCGAGCGTCGCTGCGAGCGCCAGTACCGCTGATCCAGCCCTTCCTGATCGAAACCCGCATGGGGGCGACGGTTGAGGGGCGGGGAAATGCAGAAAGAAATGGCGGCCTTCGGGCCGCCATTTCGTTTTGCCGTCTTTGTCACGCGGTTGAAGCATCCTCGTACGTCTGCGCACGTTACGCGCGGACATCGAGGCGGGGGCGGATCAGCGCAGCGGCGGACTGCCGGCCAGCGTCCGTGCGCCGGTGATGATCATCCGCAGCATCTGGGTCAACTGTTCGATCAGCTCCGGATCCTTCTCCGGCGGCAGATCCACCGCGGTCGCACCCATCGCGAACACCAGGCGGGTGATCGCCTTGGAGGCCAGGGCCGGCTCGTGCAGCCGCGCGCCATCGGCGGCGGCCAGGCGGATCAGATCGACCCGCAGTTCGTCTTCGAAGTAATTCAGCTCGCGATCGACGGCGTGCTTGAACGCATCCGAGCCGGCCGTGCCCTCGCGCAACAGCACGTGCAGCAGGCGGTCGTCGGCACGCAGCTGTTCCATGAAGGTCTCCACCGACAGCCGGATCACGCTGCGATCGGAGGAGGCCGCGCGCTGGCGGGCCTCGCCGATGATGGTGCGCAGCGAACGCCCGGCCAGGTCGATCAGCGCCACGGTCAGCTCGTCCATGTCGCGGAACTGGCGGTAGAACGAGTTCGGGGCGATCCCGGCTTCACGCGCGACCTCGCGCAGGCTCAGCGTCGAGACGCTGCGGTGCGGCCCGATCAGGGCCAATGCCGCGGCCAGCAGATCCTCGCGTGAGATCGAGGCTTTGCGCGCGGGATGGGCGTCGTCGGAGGCGGGCAGGGGCAGGTCTGGGGAGGTCATCGGGGGCAGGGCAGTCAAGTCCCTGAATCATAGCCCGTCCCGGCCATATACAACTGTATACACAGTCGTATGCTCGGCCGTATAGTGCGCAGCATGAGCACCGTCCCGCGCATCGCCGCCCGCCGTCACGCCGCCAGCCCCCGCCGCTGGGTCTCCGAGGAGCTGTTCGACTTCTGGGGCACCCGCCTGCATCCGCTGTGGACCTTGCGTCGCCCGTTGGCGCGGCTGGTATCGCGCACTGCCGAGAGCGCGGATGCCGTCACCCTGGTGCTCAAGCCCAACCGCCATTTCCGCGGCCTGCTGCCGGGCCAGCACATCACCCTGGGCGTGGAGGTCGACGGCCGCCGGCTGTCGCGCAGCTACAGCCCCACCGTGCTGGCCGATGGCCGGCTGGCGATCACCGTCAAGGCGATCGCCGGCGGCGCGGTCAGCCAGCACCTGGCCCGGGCCGCGGTGATTGGAGACGTGTTCGAACTCGGCCAGGCCTTCGGTGAGATGACCCTGCCCGCAGCGCACGGCGAGCGCCTGTTGCTGCTGGCAGCCGGCAGCGGCATCACCCCGATGCGCGCCCTGCTGCGCCAACTCGACGCCTCCGGCATGCCGGCGCCGGTGGACCTGGTGTACTGGGCACGCCGCCGCGAGGAACTGTGTTTCGCCGAGGAGTTGGCGGCGCTCGCCGCACGGCATCCCTCGTTCTCGCTGCATATCGCGCTGACCCGCGATCCGGCCGCACCGGCCCCGCGCGTGGACGCGTTCGCGTTCGAGGCGCTGGGTGACCTGGGCAGTGCGCGCGCCTTGGTGTGCGGCCCCGGCGGGTTTGTCGACGCCGCCCAGGCACGCCTGCAGGGTCGTGTCGCCTCGCTGCAGTCCGAAGCCTTCACCCCACCGGTCCTGCCGGCGGCGGAAACGGGCACCGTGCAGGTCGAGCTGCGTCGCAGCGGCCGCACGCTGTCCCTGCCGCGGGGCACCTCGCTGCTGCAGGCGCTGGAAGCCGAAGGGCTGCGCCCGGCCAGTGGCTGCCGCATGGGCATCTGCAATACCTGTGTCTGCGGCAAGGTGTCCGGCGTCACCCGCCACACCCTGACCGGCGAGCACGCGGCCGAACCGGCCACGCAAGTGAAGCTGTGCGTGAACAGCGCCAGCACCGACCTGATCCTGGAGCTGTGACCATGTCTTCCGTGCACAACCGCGCGCTGTCCCCGGCCGAACTGCAGGCCTTCGGCGATGAACTCGATGCACTGCGCGCGCGCCAGCTGGCGACGCTCGGTGCGCGCGACGCGCGCTACATCCGCCGCGTCGTTGCCGCCGTCCGCTGGACCGGCGTGGCCGGCCGTGCGCTGCTGTTCCTCGGCGCGTTCGTGCACAGCGTGCTGATCCCGGCGTGGATCGCCGGCGTGGTGATGCTGGCGCTGTCCAAGATCCTGGAGAACATGGAGCTGGCGCACAACGTCATCCACGGCCAGTACGACTGGATGGGGGATCCGCAGCTGCAGGGCAGCACCTACGAATGGGATATCGTCGGCACCGCCGACGCCTGGCGCAAGACCCACAACTTCCGCCATCACACCTACACCAATGTGCGCGGGCTGGACGACGATATCGGCTATGGCCTGCTGCGCATCTTCCCCGAGCAGCGCTGGCGCCCGTTCTACCTGATGCAGCCGGTGGTCGCGGTGGTGTTCGCGCTGCTGTTCGAGTGGGGCATCGCCATACAGGACCTGCGCCTGGGCCGCGTGTTCGCCGGCAAGATGACGCTGCGCCAGCTGGGGACGCAGTTCCGCCCGGTCGGCCGCAAGATGGGCAAGCAGATGTTCAAGGACTACCTGCTGTTCCCGGCGCTGGCCGGCCCGTTCTTCCTGCCGGTGCTGCTGGGCAACGTGGTGGCCAACCTGATCCGCAACGTGTGGACCTACGTGATCATTTTCTGCGGTCATTTCACCGCCGACGCCGAGACCTTCCCGAAGGAATGCGTGCGCGATGAAAGCCGCGGCCACTGGTACCTGCGCCAGCTGCGCGGCTCGTCCAACCTGACCGGCGGCAAGCTGATGAACGTCCTGTCGGGCAACCTCAGCCACCAGATCGAACACCACTTCTACCCGGATATCCCGGCCAACCGCTACGCCGCGGTCGCGGTCGAGGTGAAGGAGATCTGCGCGCGTTACGGCCAGCACTACAACACCGGTTCGCTGCCGCGCCAGTTCGGCCAGGTGATGTGGCGGATCGTGCGCCATGCCTTCCCGAGCAGGCCGGGCCGCGCGCGCGCGCTGCCGGCGGTAGGTGAGGCGAGCCGCCAGCCGGGCTGATCAGAGCGGGAGTTCGAGCTGGAGGCGCAGCAGCGGCGAAGCCCTGCGTTGCCGTCGCAGCTGCTCGGTGCCTTCGTCGCTGATCCGCGATTGCCCGGTGTGCAGCGACGGGTGCAGCGTGTTGTTGAGGCTCAGCCGTAGTTTGCTGCCTGCGCGCAGCGACCACAGCGAATACAGGTCCAGCTCGCGTGCGTAGGCGCTGGTCTCGAACTGTCCGGGACTGACCTGCACCGAACCGCCGGTCCGGTAGGTGTAGCTGCCGCCGACCGTCCAGCCGGTGCGGATCAGATAGTCCGCGCCCAGCGTGCTGCTGAAGCGCACCTGCTCATCGAGGCGGTTGTCCGGACCGGGCACATCGTCCACGCGCGAATCGTTGGCCGTCGCATTGAAGCGGAGCGCCACATCCGGTGCACCGGCGATCACCTGCGGCAGGCGCAACGCGGTATCCATCTCCACGCCCCAGGTCATCGCGGTGCCGCCGTTCACCGGCGAGGCCACCCAGCGCCCGTCCTGCAGATGCGTTTCGGTGCGGATCACGTCCGTGATCCGTCGCACATAGCCCCCCACACTGAGCTGCGCGCCCTGCTTGCCGTAGGCCTCGTAGGACAGGTCCAGCCCGGTCGCCAGCTCTGGGCGCAGCGCAGGGTTGCCGCGTTCATCGGGATTGAGCGGGCGGTTGTTGGTGGAGGTGTACGGACGGGGGATCAGCGATGCCAGCGTGGGCGAGCGATAGGTGCGGGTAAGCGCGACGCGCAGCTGATCGCTCCTGGTGCCGGGAATTTTCCAGAGCGACTGCAGCACAGGCGACACTATCTGCTCGCGCCGATGGATGCCGCTGAATCCGCTGCCTTCACTACGCGTATCGATCTGCTCCCAACGCGCCCCGGCATAGACCGACCAGCGCTCGCTGAGGGTGATGTCGTCCTGGGCATACAGCGCCAGCCGCCGGATGCGGGCGTCGAAGGCCAGGTCACTGAACCACTCCGCTTCCCCGCCGACCGGCAGCAGGTGCTGCACCCGCGACTCGTCACGACGATCCTCGCTGCCTTCCCAACCGAGCTGCAGCGCATGACGCCCGCGGGTTGGCAGCGTGTATTTGCCGGTGCTGTTGAGGTCGCGCACGCTCAGCCGCGCATCGGTGTGGTCGTCCAGGTTCTGTTGCCCCTCCGGTGACCGACCCTGCTCGCGGTAGGCATAGCGCTCGCGATTGCCGCCGAGGCGAAGTCGGGTGGTGAATGTGCCGCCCTGTTCGAAGGCGCGCGTCCACGTCACGCTGCCGTTTGCCTGGGCGACATCGATGCGCGTGCGTTGTTGATACCGACTGGTCCGCAGTGGCGAGCCGAGTGTGCTGATCCAGTCGATGTCAGTGACGCGGTTGAACCGGCTGGCATCGACGAGGCCCTGCAACGCAAGCGTGTCGCCGTTCTCCAGCGTGGCTTCCAGGCTGGGGGCCAGCGAGAGCACATCGCGGTTCCCGCCCGCGCGCAGGGTGGTGTCGCGCAGCACGGTCGGGGTTCCCTCCGGGTCCCACGCGCGTTCGGTGCCGGTTTCCTCGACGAGGAATTCGCGACGCGATGCGGTCGCCGTGATCGCACTGCTGCGATGTCCGGCGCGCCGGTTGCGCTGCCAGCTGGCCGAGGGCGTGTTGCGGCCATTGCTGCTGCCCCAGGCCACCGTCAGCTGGTCGGCATCCGTGCGTGCACCGGCGACCAGCACGATGTTGATCGAACCGGCGATCGCTTCGCCACGCTGGTCGGCGGTCGGCGCGCGGATGATCTCCACCCGCTCGACCATCTCCGGCGTGAGTGACTCCAGATCGAAGCCGGTGGGCGCTTTCTGGCCATTGAGCAGGATCTGGGTGTAGCCCGCGCCCAACCCCCGCAGCGACAGCGCGCCGCTGCGACCGGGGGCGCCGGTGCCGACGGTGATGCCCGGCAGGCGTTTGAGCGCATCGACCAGGCCGAGGTCACCGTACTGGCGCAGCGCCGCGGCGCCGATCACGATCCGGGTGGCGGTGTCGTCGCGGCGGATGTCGTAGGCCTGCGCCTGCACCTGCACGGTGTCCAGCGCGGTGGTCGGCGGGGGCGCTGGCGCGGGGAGTGACTGCGCAGCGCTCGAGAACGCGGTGCACAGCGGGGCCAGGGCCAGGACGATGCGGAACGAAGGGGTCATGGGCGATCCGTGCAGAAGGGCCAGGGACGCATTTCGCGGGGCAACACGCGCCCCTCCTGTGGCCAGGCAAACGAAATGCAGCGGTGGTTTCGGGGGAGCGGCTTAGCGGGTCATGGCAGGTGCGCCTGCGGATCGACGCGCTCACCGTTGCGCAGCATTTCCAGATGCAGGTGCGGGCCGGTCACGCGCCCGGTGCTGCCGACCCGTGCGATCTGCTCGCCGGCATGCACCTGCTGGCCGACCGCCACGTCCACACCCTGCAGGTGGGCGTACAGCGTCTGCCACCCCTGGCCGTGGTCGATCACCACCACCGTGCCGTACTGCGGGCCATCGGGGTAGGCGGTCGTTGCGGCCACGACGCGGCCGTCCGCCGGCGCCAGCACGGGCGTGCCCGGCCGCGCACCGAAATCGGTGCCGCGATGCGGGCGCTGACGGATGCTGCCGGTGTCGCCGAAGCGACCGGTGATCCGCGGGGTGGCCAATGGCGCCTGGAACAGCATCTCGATGGGGGTGTTGCCCATCGGCGGCAGCGGCAATGCGGCGTGGGTGGTCGTGTTCAGCGCCGGGGCACTCGGGGTGACAGAGCCTTGCAGCGGTCGCGCGGTGCTGGCCTGCATCACCATCAGCGCGCAGCCGATGATCAGTGCGCTGCCCAGCAGCACGGCACGTCGTGATCCCGACAGTGGCCTTGCAGCATCGCCATGCAGCATGTGGCGGATGCGGATTTCATGCCCGGCCAGATCGCGGTGGGTCAGCGCGGTGGAGGGCCGGTGGGCCGCTGCGGAAAGTCGCAGCGTGTGTACGTAGGCTGCAGCGAACTCGCGCCCGCGGTCGGCATCACCGGCGAGTGCATGTGCATCACAGCGCAGCTCCGCCGCCAACTGCACACGCGCACCGATCCGGGCCAGGAACGGGTTGCACCACAGCAGCGCATTGAACACCGCCATCAGCCCGGCGCGTTGGGGATCGCGGCGCATCAGGTGAGCCGCTTCATGGCCGAGGATCAGGCACAGGGCACGATCATCCAGCGCCTGCAGTGCCGAGGCCGGGAGCACGATCAAGGGCCGAGGCCAGCGCACCGCGAACGGGCTCACCGGCAACGCGCTCACCCGGCAGGCGATGCCGGCCGACCGCAGCCTAAGCGCGGAAGCCCGACTGCGCGGGCCTGGCCAGGCTTCCGGCGCGATCGGCGTCGTCGCGCGGCACAGCCGGCCCGTTGCCCGCGTGCCGAGCAGGACGCGCAGCAATGCGACACCAACGCCGATCAGGTAGAGCGCGGCCAGCAACGGGGCGGTGGCCGGACGCGACCAGCCGGACGCCATTACGCTTCGGTCCGTCGCACCGGAATCGCCCAGGTCCAGCGCGAGCGGCAAGGGCATGCTCAATGCCGCTGGCAATGAGACGAGTGGTGCGGGCGCCCACAGCGCCAGTACGGCCGACAGCAGCACCGGCATCACCGCCAGCAGCCACAGCCCCATCCAGTAGCCCTGCGCGGCGTGGGAGAGACCCAGCCGCCGGTGGAGACGTTGGCCGGCGGCCCACGCGAGCCAGCCACCGGCCACGGCGCCGGCCCCATGCACCACCCAGAACCCGAGCGTCGGCAGGGTCATGCCGGGTCATCCTGAGCAGGGGTGCGCAGCAGGGCATCGAGCTGCTGAAGTTCCTGCTCGCTGAGCAGGCGGCTGTCGGCGAAGGCCTGCGCCGGCAATGCGCCGTCGAGCTCCAGCACCCGGCGCGCAAAGTCGGTGCTGAGCGCGGCCAGCGTGGCGACCTTACCCACCTTCGCGCGGTACATGTTCAAGCCGTGCTCGACGGTTTCCTCTACCAGACCTTTGTCGACCATCCGTTCCAAGGTCTTGCGGGTGGAGGAATAGGACCAGTCCAGTGCGGCCACCGCACCGTTGTGCACTTCGCGCGCGCTGCATGCGCCTTGGCGCCAGAGCGCTTTGAGCAGTTCCAGCTCGGCATTGGAGGGGGTAGGCAGCGCGGACATGACACTCCAGATGTGGCGGGGTGTCGCAAGTGTGCGACACATGTCGCATGTCATGCAACAGGTTGGTCATTGGTGCGGACCAATGCCGTCGACGGCCGGTCAGTCGCTCTCGCCGATCCTGCCTTCGGCCAGCGGCACCCGCGAGCCGTCCAGCAGGCCGCGGCTGAGCGTGCCGTTCTCGATGAACAGCAGCTCGCCGTTCTCGCCGTTCTTGATGCTGCTGTCGATGGCGATGATGCGGTCGCCGTGGAAGCTGCTGACATGCGGCATCGAGGTGTGGCCGACCACGATGCGGGCGAGGTCCAGCTGTTCGAGCAGCGTCTCCACCTGGGCGGTGTCCATGCGGCCATCGAAGTAGCCGCGGTACCAGATCGGGCTGGTCTTGCCGTCGAACAGGCGGGCGGTGTCCGGCGCGGCCTTGACCTGTTCCTTGGGCAGGCCGACCGCCGCTTGATAACCGGCATTGGTCGTGTCCATCCCGCGGACCAGGTCCAGGTTCTCCGGCGCGATGCCGCCGTGCAGGAACAGGGTGTCGCCGATGCGCAGCAGCACCGGCCGGGTGCGCAGCCACTGGCCGATCGTCGAATCGGGGCCATACAGCGCCGGATAGGCGCGGCCGAGCAGCTGCGCGGATTTGAGGTACTTCGGGTTGACGTAGCGCAGGTCGTTGTAGAGCACCATCGTCTCGTGGTTGCCGAGCACGAAGTGCACCGCACCACCGGCGGCCGCGGCCTGCTGCTGCAGGCTGTACAGCAGCCAGAAGGCCTCGGTGACCTGCGGGCCGCGGTCGAACACATCGCCGGCCACCACCAGCGTGGCGTCGCCCAGCGCCCAGTGGTCATCATTGTCGATCACGTGGTGGGCGCGCAGCAGTTTTACGAGCAGGCCGTACTGGCCGTGGATGTCCGACAGCGCGACGATCCGCGGCGTGGCCGGAAACCGCGCGATTTCCGCGGTGCGCGGCGGCAGCACGGTCAGCGGGTGCGGATAGCCGCATGCGGGCGCGACCACGGTGGTTTCGCCGCGTGCCGGCAGTGTGCGGCGGATCACCTGGTCCTTGCATACCCAGGCCGCTTCCAGCCCCGTGGCGGTACGGAATACGTACGGTCCATCGGCGTCCACATGCTCGGCCGGCGCCGCCACCTCGCGCGCGTTGCCCAGCAGCGGCGTCATCAGCAGTGCCGACTGGAGCAGCAGCAGGGCAGGGCGGGTCAGGGCGCGGCGGATCGACATCGGGGTGTTCCTGTGGCGGACGGCAATGCGGCGATGCTACGCCGCACGGAGCGCGCCGGGCATGCGCCATTGGTCAGCCCGGTATGCCGCGACAGGTGCCTCAGCCGCGCTGCAGAGCCTGTCGCCCGGGTGCATCGGGCAGGTCGTCGCTGGCCAGCACCACCCGGTCGCGACCGCGTTTCTTGGCCTGGTACATCGCCGCATCGGCACGCGCCATCAGCCGCTCGTAGTCGGGATGGCCATCGTGCGCCGCCACGCCGATGCTGGTGGTCAGTGACAGCGTCGCGCCCGTGGCCAGCTGCACCGGGCTCTGCGCGATGTGCTTGCGCAGGTTCTCGGCGATCACTTCGGCCTGCACGTCGGTGGCGGCCACCAGCACCACCACGAACTCCTCGCCGCCGTAGCGGAACAGATAATCGCTGCCGCGGGTGAGCTGGCCCAGCAGGGCGGCCACGTGCTGAAGGGCGCGGTCGCCGCCGTCATGGCCATGCGCATCGTTGATCGCCTTGAAGTGATCCAGATCGAGCAGCAGCACCGAGAACGGGGTCTGCGTGGAATTGGCCAGTTCGATTTCGCGGCGCAGCACGGTCGGCAGGAAGCGGCGGTTGAGCAGGTTGGTCAGTGCATCGCTGCCGGCATCGAGTTCGCCGATCCGCTCGAACAACATGCCCATCAACGTACGGATCTGCGCCAGCCGCTCGCGGATGCCCTGCAACGCGCCGAAGCGCGCTGCGAAATCGGCATGCGCCAAGGCTTCCTGCAACTGCGTATCGACCGCGGCCACCAACGCACCGACCTGGCCGGTCTCGCTGCTTTCGCCGAAACTGGGAATGCCCTTGTGGGTGAACCACAGGCCGAACTCGGACTGCGCCAGTCCGGTGAGCTCCGCCTCGGCATTCTGGCTGGCCATCGCGTAAAGCAGGGCGTTTTCCCAGTCGAGCAGCAGGGCACGCTGCCGTTCGCGCTCGGTGCTGACGTTCTGCACCAGCGAGAACAGGCGATACGCCGCATCGGTGCGCGAGGAGCGCTCACGTGCATGGGTATAGGCGAGCGTCATGCCCTCCAGCGCGATATCCATCGACGCGCTGAGACAGTGGATCGCCGCGAACGCGGTGGCGCTTTCCTCGGCGTGCGCGATGATGCGATCGAACAGGCGGTGCTTGAGTACGCGCGCGCCGCGGGCGACCAGATCCACCGGGATGCCGACGCGGGCGTGCACGTCACCGATCACGCGCTGCGCGGCGACCAGCGCATTGATGCTGTCCGGCGTGGCGGTGAGGATCTGCTGCAGCCAGCGCTGCATCGCTGGCTTCAAGCGCAGCCGCACCTGGTCGTGCGAGAGGAAGCGGCCCGCGCGCGGGTCTTCAAGCAGCACATCGTAGAAGTGGTGGGCCAGCTCGGGCGGGCTTTCCGCCGACAGGCTCGCCAACAGTGCCGCCGCGGCGGCCGGCGTCTGCGCCAGCGTCTGGCTCCAGGCCAGCGCGAGTGGCTGGCTGGCATCATCAAGATTTGGAACGTTATGCACGATTGTCTTCCCGCCACACAGGCCGTCGAGAGGTAGCGGCCGGGCGCTGGTGTTATTGAGGTGCAAACTGAACGCTGCGGTAAGTGTAATAGTCTCCGCGCGAGGCGCTGCTTAACCTGCCGGCATTGTCCAGGAGAGCTTTCATGGGTCACGACCACGACCATCTGCCCAGCGAGATCCGCCACGAAAAACCGTTGTGGTGGGCGCTGGGGCTGACCACCACCTTCCTGCTGGTGGAGGTGGCCGGCGCGTTCTGGACCAACAGCCTGGCGCTGCTGTCCGATGCCGCGCACATGGCCACCGATACGCTCGCGCTGATGATCGCGCTGGTCGCGGTCCGGCTGAGCCGGCGCCCACCCGATGCCAAGCGCACCTACGGTTACGCACGGCTGGAAGCGCTCGGCGCGATGATCAACGGTGGCATGTTGTTCGTGGTGGCCGGCTACATTCTCTGGGAAGCCGTGCAGCGCTTCCGCGCCCCGCAGGAGATCGCGTCCACCGGCATGCTGGTGATCGCGGTGTTCGGGCTGGTCATCAACCTGATCTCGATGCGCCTGCTGCGCGCCGGCAGCGGCGAGAGCCTCAACGTCAAGGGCGCGTATCTGGAAGTCTGGGCGGACATGCTCGGCTCGGTCGCGGTGATCCTCGGCGCGCTGCTGATCCGTTGGACGGGCTGGAGGCCGATCGATCCGATCCTGGCCGTGCTGATCGGGCTGTGGGTGTTGCCGCGCACCTGGGTGCTGATGCGCGAAGCAATCAACGTGATGCTGGAAGGCGTGCCCAAGGGCATGGATGTTGCCGCGGTGCGTCGCACGCTGTGCGCGCATGATGGCGTGGCGGACGTGCACGATCTGCACGTGTGGGCGCTGGCCTCCAGCACGCCGGCACTGACCGCGCATGTGGTGATGGGCACCGGCGTGGATGCGGACCGACTGCGCCGCGAGCTGGGTGCCGATCTTCACGAGCAGTACGGCATCGACCACGTGACCCTGCAGATCGAGGCCGACCACTGTGGGGATCCGTGCAGCGTCGGCAGCCCGCGCGACCGGCATGCGGATGACCATGCGGGGCACGACCACGCCGCGCACGACCATGCCGGCCATGCGCACGGCAGCCACGACAGCCGCCGCGCTGCACCGGACGTGCAGGGCCACCACGGGCATCCGCATCCCTGAGGGCTGTCCTGGGGCCCACGGCGGACTGGCAGGGCAGGGTTGCCGCTACAATGCGGGCCTGCCTTGCCATCTGTCGGAGATACTGCAGTGACCCGGAAACTCGTACTGTTGCGCCACGGCCAGAGCCAGTGGAACCTGGACAACCGCTTCACCGGCTGGGTGGACGTGGAACTGACCGAACAGGGCCGCCGCGAGGCCGCCGCCGCCGGCCGCCTGATGCGTGAAGAAGGGCTGCAGTTCGATGTCGCCCACACCTCGGTGCTCAAGCGCGCCATTCACACCCTGCAGGGTGCCCTGGCCGAGCTGGACCAGGATTGGCTGCCGGTCAGCAAAAGCTGGCGCTTGAACGAGCGCCATTACGGCGGGCTGCAGGGCCTGGACAAGGCCGAGACCGCCGCCAAGCATGGCGAGGACCAGGTCAAGATCTGGCGCCGCTCCTACGACATCCCGCCGCCGGCGATGGACATCGAAGACCCGGGCCACCCGATCCACGACCGCCGCTACGCCGGCCTGGACCGCAACGCGCTGCCGGGCACCGAATCGCTGGCCACCACGCTGGACCGCGTGCTGCCGTACTGGTTCGATTCCATCGCCCCGCAGCTCAAGGACGGCAAGACCGTGCTGGTCACCGCACACGGCAATTCGTTGCGCGCGCTCTACAAGTACCTCAACAGCGTTTCGCAGGAAGCGATCCTGGAGCTCAACATCCCGACCGGCATTCCGCTGCTGTTCGAACTCAACGACGACCTGACGGTGCAGTCGTTCCGCTACCTGGGCGATCCGGAGGCGGCACGCAAGGCCGCTGAGGCCGTGGCAAACCAGGGCAAGGCGCGGTAGATACCCACCGTTGGTGGGTATGCATCCCGTCGGTGGGGATGCATCCCGTCGGTAGGGATGCATCCCGTCGGTAGGGATGCATCTGCCCGGTGTGTGCGGACCAACGGTCCGCACCTACCGACCGCAGGCGCTCCCACCTGTGACCTTTGGCCGGTCCGCCCCGGCTCCTCCCGCGCTACGCTGCCCGATTGCCCGTGAGCCGGGTGATGCATCCATCTGTAGCCGGAGAGTCGAATGAAGTTTTCCAAGCTGGTCCCGCTGGGCCTGACCGTCGCCATCGCCGTGTCGCTGGCCTCCTGCGGCAAGACCGATACCGCGCCTGCCGCCACCGCCGATGCGGCCAAGCCGGCGTTTGATCAGTCGCAGATCAAGACCGCGCTGATCTCGCTCAACACTGCCGATCTGGATACCGCCATCGCCGCCTGCACCGACCTCAACGGGTTCGTGAACAGCAAGTGGCTCACCGCCAACCCGGTCCCGAACGACCAGACCACCTGGGGCAGCTTCGAAATCCTGCGCGAGCGCTCGCTGGAAGTGCAGCACGCGCTGGTCCAGCAGGCGGCCGCCAGCCAGGCCAAGGCCGGCACGGTGGAAGCCAAGATCGGTGACATCTGGAAGACCGGCTCGGATGAAGCCAAGATCGAGGCCGCCGGCATCACCCCGCTGCAGCCGCAGCTGGACAAGATCGCCGCGCTGAACGACACCGCCGCCATCACCCAGTACCTGCGCGACAGCCAGGCACAGGGCCAGGGCGTGCTGTTCTCGCTGTTCGCCAATGCGGATTACAAGGACTCGGCCAACGTCATCGCGTACGTCGGCCAGGGCGGCCTGGGCCTGCCGGAGAAGGGCTATTACTTCGACGATGCGCAGACCAAGATCCGCGACGCCTATGTTGCCTACATCGCGCAGGTGCTGACCCTGTCCGGCGTCGATGCCGAGCAGGCCAAGACCCAGGCCAAGGCCGTGATGGACTTCGAAACGCGTCTGGCCAAGGCCTCGATGTCGCGCATCGACATGCGTGACCCGGCCAAGCGTTACAACCCGGTCAGCGCTGCCGACGCGGACAAGCTGACCCCGAACTTCAGCTGGACCGCCCTGTTCGACACCCTGAAGGTGCCGGCCGCGCAGAAGTTCTCGATGGCCCAGCCGGGCTTCTTCGGTGAAGTGGACAAGATGCTGGCCGACGTGCCGGCCGCCACCTGGCAGGCCTACCTGCGTTTCCACACCATCGATGACGCCTCGCCGTACCTGAGCAGCGCCTTCGAAAAGGCCAACTTCGATTTCTACAGCACCACCCTGCGTGGCCAGAAGGAAATGCAGCCGCGCTGGAAGCGCGTGCTGGAGTCGGTCAATGGTGCCATCGGCGAAGGCCTGGGCCAGATGTATGTCGACGCCGTGTTCCCGGCCGAGTCCAAGGTGCAGATGCAGCACCTGGTGGAGAACCTCTCGGTGGCGCTGAAGGCGCGCCTGGAGAAGCTGGAGTGGATGAGCGAAGACACCCGCAAGAAGGCGCTCGAGAAGTGGGCCAGCTTCACCCCGAAGATCGGCTATCCGGACAAATGGCGTGACTGGTCGGGCCTGGAAACCAACGGCGACAGCTACCTGGGCAACATGCAGGCGGCGCGCACGTTCAACTACCGCTACATGCTCAACAAGATCGGCAAGCCGGTCGACAAGACCGAGTGGGGCATGACCCCGCAGACCGTCAACGCCTACTACAACGCCACCAAGAACGAGATCGTGTTCCCGGCGGCGATCCTGCAGGCGCCGTTCTTCGACGCCAAGGCCGATCCGGCGCTGAACTACGGCGGCATCGGTGCGGTCATCGGCCACGAGATGATGCATGGCTACGACGACTCGGGCAGCCAGTTCGCCGCCAACGGCAACTTCGACAACTGGTGGACCGACAGCGACCGTTCCGCCTTCACCCAGCGTACCGACCAGCTGGTCGCTCAGTTCGACGGCTATGAATCGCTGCCGGGCGTGAACGTGAAGGGCAAGCTGACCCTGGGCGAGAACATCGGCGACCTGGGTGGCCTGACCGTGGCGTATGACGCGCTGCAGATGGCGCTGAAGGAAGACCCGAAGGCCAACGTCGAGGTCGACGGCTACTCGCAGGACCAGCGCTTCTTCATGAACTGGGCCACCGTGTGGCGCCGCAACTTCAATGAAGGCGAGCTGCGCGTGCGTCTGAACACCGATCCGCACGCCCCGGCCAACTTCCGTGCCAACGGCGCGCCGTCGAACATGCCGGCGTACGCGCAGGCGTTCGAGTGCAAGGCCGGCGACGCGATGGTGCGGGCCGACGACAAGCGCGTCGTGATCTGGTGATCGCACGCGGTTGAGTGCAACGAAAAACCCGGCATTCGCCGGGTTTTTTGTGGGCCATGCAGGGTGTGGTGCTAGACAGCAGTGGAGATCATGCGGGTGAACGTGGCGAACACGTCCGGATCGATCAGGCCGCCCTGCTGCTCGGCGAGGATGCTCATGGCCTTGGCGTGCGGCATCGGGCCACGGTAGGGGCGGTTGCTGGTCATCGCGTCGTAACCGTCGACGATGGTGAGCACACGGGCGCCCAGCGGGATCTCGCTGCCTTTCAGGCCGTCCGGATAACCGCCGCCATCGAAGGCTTCGTGGTGCGCGCGGATCAGGCGACCCACCGCCGCCGCGTCGCTGCGTCCGGTCGCGGCGAAAATGCGTTCGCCGCGCTCGGGATGGGTGCGCATGATCGCGCGCTGCTCGTCATCCAGGCGGGCCGGGTGCAGCAGCACGTCGTCGGGGATACCGATCTTGCCGATGTCGTGGAAGCGCGCGGCGAGCGCCAGATGCGCGCGCTCCGCCTCATCCAGGTCGCACAGGCGGCCGAGCTGTTCGCCCAGCAGGCCGACGCGGTCGCAGTGGAAGCGGGTGTATTGGTCGCGCATCTGCAGTGACATCGACAGGGCATCGATGGAACACGCCTGCGGATGGGCATCGTCGAACCGGGGGGACTCGAACATGGGGGCGTCCGGTGGTGGGCGGCCGCAAGACCGCCATCCTGGCAGGACGGCATGCCGCCCGTGCCGGTGGAAAGTTACCGCCTGGCGACCGGCGCCAGGCGTGACATCAGCGCGGGGACAGGGTCAGCAGCAACGCCTTGGCGGCACTGAAACGGTCTTCGGGCAGCGGCAGGGGATGTTTGATGCGCAGCTTGTCCGGCCCATCCATCGTGTACAGCTTGGGCTGCTTCTGGATCAGCTGGATCACCGCCATCGGGTCGATCTCCGGCTTGGGATTGAACACGATGCGCCCGCCGTTCTCGCCCAGTTCCAGCTTGCGGATGCCGAGCACGTTGGCCTGCAGCTTGAGTTCGGCAATCGCAAACAAGTGCTTGGCCGGGTCCGGCAGCAGGCCGAAACGGTCGATCATCTCCACCTGCAGTTCGCGCAGCTCGCCGGTATCGCGCGCACTGCTGATGCGCTTGTACAGGGTCAGGCGGGTATGCACGTCGGGCAGGTAGGCGTCGGGGATCAACGCGGGCACATGCAGTTCGACCTCGGCACCGCGCGCTTCTTCACCCGCATCCAGGTCCGGCAGCTTGCCCAGCCGGATGCTGCGCACCGCACGTTCGAGCAGCTCGGTGTACAGACTGAAGCCGACCTCGGCCATCTGGCCGCTCTGGTCCTCGCCGAGCAGCTCGCCGGCACCGCGGATTTCCAGATCGTGGGTGGCCAGGGTGAAGCCGGCGCCGAGCTCGTCCATCGAGGCGATCGCCTCCAGGCGCTTCTCGGCATCGGGCGTCATCGCGCGCTTGTCCGGGACCACCAGGTAAGCGTACGCACGGTGATGCGAGCGACCGACGCGGCCACGCAGCTGGTGCAGCTGGGCCAGGCCGAAGCGGTCGGCGCGGTTGATGATGATGGTGTTGGCGTTGGGGATGTCGATGCCCGATTCGATGATCGTGGTCGACAGCAGCACGTTGAACCGCTGCTTCTGGAAGTCCAGCATCACCCGCTCCAGCTCGCGCTCGGGCATCTGCCCATGCGCGATGCCGATGCGCGCTTCGGGCACCAGCTCGGACAGCTCGCGCTGCATGCGGCCGATGCTCTCCACGTCGTTGTGCAGGAAATACAGCTGGCCACCACGGGCCAGCTCGCGCTGGAACGCTTCGCGCAGCAGCGCGTTGTCCCAGGCGGTGATGAACGTCTTGACCGCCAGCCGGTTCGGAGGCGGCGTGGCAATGATCGACAGATCACGCAGACCGGCCATGGCCATGTTGAGCGTGCGCGGAATCGGCGTGGCGGTCAGCGTCAGCAGATGCACGTTGGCGCGCATCGCCTTCAGCGCTTCCTTCTGGCGCACACCGAAGCGCTGCTCCTCATCGACCACGACCAGACCGAGGTCCTTGAACTTTACGTCCGGCTGCAGCAGGCGATGGGTGCCGATGATGACGTCGATGGTGCCGGCGGCGACCTTCTCCAGTTCGGCCTTGATCTCCTTGGTGGATTTGAAGCGCGACAGCACCTCCACCTTGAGCGGCCAATCGGCGAAGCGATCGCGGAAATTGCGGTAATGCTGTTCGGCCAGCAGGGTGGTCGGCACCAGCACGGCGACCTGCTTGCCGGCGCTGGCGGCGGCGAACGCGGCGCGCACGGCGACCTCGGTCTTGCCGAAGCCGACGTCGCCGCAGACCACGCGGTCCATCGGTTGGCTGCTGGCCAGATCGCGCAGCGTCGCGTCGATCGCGGCGAGCTGATCCGGCGTTTCCTCGAACGGGAAGCCGGCCGCGAACGGCTCGTACATCGCGCGGTCGACATGCAGCGCCAGGCCGGCACGGGCACGGCGACGCGCCTGGATTTCCAGCAGCTCGGCGGCTACGTCGCGGACCTTTTCGGCCGCCTTGCGCTTGGCCTTGGTCCACTGCTCGCCACCGAGCGAATGCAGCGGCGCGGTTTCCGGCGAGGCGCCGGAATAGCGGCTGATCAGGTGCAGCTGGGCGACCGGCACATACAGGCGGTCGCCCTTGGCGTATTCGATTTCCAGGAACTCGCCGGGCATGCCGCCGGCATCGAGCACGATCAGGCCGCGGTAACGGCCGACACCGTGGTCTTCATGCACGATCGGCGAGCCTTCGCTGAGCTCGCCGAGGTCGCGGATGATCGCTTCGGGCTCGCGCCCGGCGCGGCGGCTGCGGCGCTGTTGGCCGGCACGTTCGGGGAACAGCTGGCGCTCGGTCAGCACCGCGATCGGCGGATTTTCCAGCGCGAAGCCATCTTCCAGCGGCGCCACGGTGATGCCGAAGCGCACGCTGTCGTCGGCCAGGAAGCCAGGCAGATCGGCGACCACCGGCGGCTTCAGCTCCGCGGCGAGCAGCACTTCCAGCAGCGCTTCGCGGCGGCCGGCGGAATCGGCGGCGATCAGCACCCGGCCCGGGTAATGACCGATGAAGGATTTCAGTGCCTCGGCGGCCGGGGCATCGCGCGCGGCCACCGGCAGCGGGGGCAGCGGCTGGTCGCCCAGCGGCTGTGCATCGCCGATGCGGTCGTGATCCGGCGGCCAGACTTCCACGCGGGCCAGTCCGTTGAGCGTGGCACGCAGCTGCTCGGGGCTGGCATACAGCTCTTCCGGCGCCAGCAGCGGGCGTTCGACATCATGACGGCGCTGCTCGTAGCGGTTCTGGGTCTGCGCCCAGAACGCGGCCGCGGCATCGAACACGTTCGGCGCCAGCACCGGCAGCACGTTGGGCTGCAGGTAATCGAGCAGGGTCGCGGTCCTGTCGAAGAACAGGGGCAGGTAGTACTCGATGCCGGCCGGTGCGATACCGGCCTTGAGATCCTGGTACAGCGCGCTGCGCCGGGTATCCACGTCGAAGCGCTCGCGCAGCGTGTTGAGCACGCGCGAGACGCTGAGATCATCCAGCGGTACTTCACGGCCGGGCAGCATGTGCACCGCCTCGACCTTGTCCAGCGAGCGCTGCGATTCCGGATCGAAGGCGCGGATCGAATCGATGTCTTCGTCGAGCAGTTCCACCCGCAGCGGCGCGTCGGCGCCCATCGGGTAGACATCGAGCAGGCCGCCACGCACGGCGAAATCACCCGGGTCCATCACCTGCGGCACGTTCCGGTAACCGGCCGATTCCAGGCGGCGTTTTTCCGCATCCAGATCCAGGCGCTGGCCGACGGTCAGGTCGAAGCTGCCACCGATGACGTACTTGAGCGGGGCCAGCTGCTGCAGCAGCGTCTGCACCGGCACCACCACGATGCCGCGCTTGAGCGCAGGCAGCGCGTGCAGCGCGGCCAGGCGCTGGGAAATGATGTCCGGGTGCGGGCTGAAGGCGTCGTAGGGCAGGGTTTCCCAGTCCGGGAACGCCACGATCGGCACGTCGCCGGCGGTGCCCAGCAGGGTGTGCAGGTCCGCTTCGATCTGGTTCGCGCCGTGGTTGTCGCGCGCGACCACCAGCAGCGGCCCGTCGTGCGACTGCGCCGCGCGGGCGATGTACCACGCCAGCGCTGTCGCCGAAGCGGGAGCGCGCCACCAGGCGCGGAGCTGTCCAGGACGTGGCAGCGGCGGTACGGGATAGGAGGTGCGTGACATGAACCGTCGATTTTAGCAGACCGCAGCGTGGCGGCCGCGTCATCCGGTGGCGGGCAGACGCACGGCCCGTGCCACGTTGCCGGTCGTGCCGGCCGCTGGCAGTCAACGGTAGTGCCGGCCGCTGGCCGGCTCCAGGCGATGCGTGATGTTCAGGGGAGCCGGCCAGCGGCCGGCACTACCGGGGCAAGGTCAGCCGGCCAGCGGCCGGCGCTACCGATCAGGGCGCGGAAAGGCGCCCCGTTTCAGCTGTCGAGTTCGAGCACCATGCGCACCAGACCGGGCGTGCCGTTGGGGTGCGGGATCGGCTGGAAGCCCAGCGAGGCGGCCAGCTGCTTCATCGGCTCGTTCTCTTCGGCGACATCGCCGTACAGGCGATCCAGGTACTTGCCGCGCGCCCACTTCACCAGCTTGCGCATCAGCTGCCGGCCCAGGCCCTGGCCGACCAGGAAGCGGCTGACCAGGATCGCGTACTCGGCTTCGCGGGTGCCGGGGATGATGGAGGCGCGCGCCACCGCACCCACCACGGCTTCACCGGCGGGCAGGGACTCGGCCGCGACCAGGGTGATTTCGCTCTTGGGATTGGGGTGGGTCAGGCGCTGCGTCGTTTCCGGCGACAGCTCGGTCACCGACTGCAGGAAACGGTCGCGGATCTCTTCGGGACCGAACAGACTGAAGGCAGCATGCAGCGGCGGGCCGTCTTCCGGCCGGATCGGGCGGATCAGCAGCTCGTGGCCACTGGGTGCCTTGAAAATCTCGTGCCAGGGCGGCATGCGGTTACGGGTAGCCATACCGGTGATTCCTTGGTGGTCTCAGGATTCTCGCATCCCGGGGGCAGCGTTCCGTGAACGGATCACTCACGCCCATGCGGCCGGGAGGAGCCGGCCAGGCCGGGGTTCCGGTCTGGCCTGGAGGGGTCATTCGGCCTGCTTGAGCCACTGCAGGCGGGTCGAGGCGCCGGCCTCGCCCAGGTGCTGCTTGAGCGCCGGCATCGCCGGGGCCAGGACCTGGTCGAACTGCCACGGCGGGTTGAGCAGCAACATGCCGCTGCCGTTGAGCCGCAGCGGGGAGTCGTCGGGACGGATCAGCAACTCGGCGGTCAGCACCGATTTCACCGGCAGGGCGCAGGCCTTGCGCAGGAAATGCAGGATGGTCCGGCGCTGCTTGATCGGGAACCAGATCGCGAAGCTTGCCTGCGGCCAGCGCGCCAGAATCTCGGTCACCGAGGCGATGATTGCCTGGTACTCGGCGTCCTGGCCCTCGTAGGGCGGATCGATCAGGACCAGCCCGCGGCCGATCTTCACGCCGTTGGCCTTGGGCGGCAGCAGCTTTTTATTCTGGGCGTAGCCGTCGGCGTGGTACACCGCGACGCGGCTGTCATGGGCGAACAGCGCCTTCAGCGCGGCGGCTTCGGCATCCTGGACCTCGCAGACCGCCATGCGGTCCTGCTCGCGCAGGGTCTGGGCGGTCAGCAACGGCGAGCCGGGGTAGCTGATCATCGCCCCGACCGGATTGTCGGCCTGGACCGCCTTGAGATAGCGCTCGACCACCGCCGGCAGCTGCGGCTGGGCCATCAGGCGCATCACGCCGTCCTCGGCCTCCAGCGTCTTGCGGCTTTCCTCGCTGGCCAGCAGGTAGCGGCCAGCGCCGCCGTGGGTGTCCAGCACGAAGAACGGGCTGTCCTTGCGCTTGAAGGTGTCGAGCAGGGCAAGCTGCACGATGTGCTTGAGCACATCGGCATGGTTGCCGGCATGGAAGGCGTGGCGGTAATTCATCGGGGCAGTGTACGGGGCGGCGGGCCCAGCGGCTATGCTGCGCGCATGAACCACCCCCTGCACAACGTCCTGGTGGTCGAGGACGAAACCGCCATCGCCGACACCGTTCTGTATGCGCTGCGCAGCGAAGGCTACGGTGCCCACCACAGCCTGCTCGGCGGGGAGGCGCTGGCCCGGCTGCGCCAGCAGGCGTTCGACGTGGTGGTGCTGGACGTCGGCCTGCCGGACATGAGCGGCTTCGAGGTCTGCCGCACGCTGCGCACCTTCAGTGAGGTGCCGGTGATCTTCCTGACCGCCCGTAATGACGAGTTCGACCGCGTGCTCGGGCTGGAACTGGGCGCGGACGATTACATGGCCAAGCCCTTTTCGCCGCGCGAGCTGGTGGCGCGGGTCCGTGCGCGCCTGCGCCGGTCGGCGGCGCCCGCGGAGACCTCGGGCTGGCAGCAATACGGCCGTTTCTCGATCGACCGCGAGGGCAGCCGGATCCGCTTCGGCGACCAGCCGCTGGACCTGACCCGTTACGAGTACGCGCTGATGGCGGCCCTGCTGCAGCGCCCCGGCGCGATCCTCAGCCGCGCCCAGCTGATGGACCGCGGGTGGGACAGTGACGCCGACAGCGCCGACCGCACGGTGGATACGCACGTGAAAACGCTGCGCGCCAAGCTGCGTGCCGCTGGCGCCGCGACCGACCCGATCCGCACCCACCGTGGCCTGGGCTACGCACTGGAGGTGTAGGCATGCGGCTGGGCCTGAAACTGTTCCTGGGCTTCTTCCTGATCGTGGGCATCGCCGCGTTCTTCGTGATGCGCATCTTCGTCAACGAAGTGAAGCCGGGCGTGCGCCAGGCGATGGAGTCGACGCTCGTCGATGCGGCCAACGTGCTGGCGGAAATGGCCGCGGCCGATCTCAAGGCCGGACAGATCCGCCAGGGCCGCTTCGTCGCCGACCTGGCCCGGGCGCAGCGGCGCGACCCCAAGGCGATGGTATGGCGGTTCCCCAAACGCACGCTGGATTATCAGGTCACCATCACCGATGCCAAGGGCATCGTGGTGTACGACTCGACCGGCCGCGATGTCGGCCGCGACAACTCGCGCTGGAATGACGTCTACCGCACGCTGCGTGGCGAATACGGCGCGCGTTCCAGCCCGGAAACCCCGGGCGACGATACCCACTCGGTGATGCACGTGGCCGCGCCGATCTTCGATCCGGCCGATGGGCAACGATTGATCGGCGTGCTGAGCCTGGCCCAGCCCAACCGCAGCATCGATCCGTTCATCGCGGCCAGCCAGCGCGCCATCATGAAACGTGGCGCGTGGTTGATCGGTCTCTCGGCACTGATCGGCCTGCTGATGACTGCGTGGCTGATGCATGGCGTGAGCCGGCTCAACCGCTATGCAAAGGCGGTCAGTGCCGGTGAGCCGGTGCCGCCCCCCAAGCCGCGCCGCGATGAGATCGGCGATCTGGGCCAGGCGCTGGAAACCATGCGCCGCAAGCTGGAAGGCAAGGCCTACGTCGAGCAGTACGTGCAGTCGCTGACGCATGAAATGAAGAGCCCGCTGGCCGCGATCCGCGGCGCGGCCGAACTGCTGCAGGAGCCGTTGCCGGATGCCGACCGCGCGCACTTCGCACGCAGCATCGAAGGCCAGGCGCAGCGCCTGACCGAAACCATCGACAAACTGCTGGCGCTGGCCGAGGTGGAGCAGTATGGCTGGCTGCAGAAGCATGAGCGGCTCGCGCTGGCACCGTTGCTGCAGGCCGCCGCCGACGCCGTGGCGGTACGTGCGCAGGCGGCCGGGGTGGTGATCGCGATCGACGTGCGGGCCGACAGCGTGCAGGGCGATGGCTACCTGCTGCGCCAGGCCCTCAACAACCTGCTGGAAAATGCCGTGGCTTTCTCGCCTGCCGGCAGCGCCATCACCCTCGGTGCGGGTGTGGAAGGCGAGGGCATCGCACTGACCGTGGCCGATCGCGGCAGCGGCGTGCCGGACTATGCGCTCGACCGTGTGTTCGAACGCTTCTATTCGCTGGCGCGTCCCGGCACCGGCCAGCGCAGCTCCGGCCTCGGCCTGTCCTTCGTGCAGGAAGTGGCGCGCCTGCACGGCGGCCGCGTGAGCCTGCGCAACCGCGATGACGGCGGCGCACAGGCAGTGCTGTGGCTGCCGTCGCGGCTGCCCGCGGTCCCGCCGCGGCGCTGACCGCCGCGCCACACTTCACACAGACTTCAAACCCGGCACAAACCCCGCACACCGGCGCGCGGGAAGCTGGCCCCCTCCCAACCGAGGACGGGTCATGAAATCCCTGAAGATGCTGCTGCGGTTCGCCATCGTGGGCGGGCTGATCCTGTTGCTGCTGATTCCGCTGAGCCTGATCAAGGGCGTGATCCGCGAACGCGAGGCGTACCGCGACGAGGCATACCAGCGCGTGGCGCAGAGCCGCGCCGGCGCGCAGATCCTGACCGGCCCGATCCGCGTGGTGCCGTGGACCGAGACCCGCGAAGTCGAGGTGGTGGACGCGGCCGGCACCAAGAAGAAGGAGAAGCAGGTCGAGCAGGGCCAGTGGCTGCAGATGCCGGCGACGCTGAAGGTGGACGGCGTGATGCAGCCGGACGAGCGCCGCGTCGGCTTGTTCCGCGTGCCGGTCTACAGTTGGAAGGCCACGGTCACCGCCGAATTCGCCGATGACGATTACCCGGTGAAGGCGGGCCGCGTCTACGGCGCCCCGTTCCTGACCGTGGGCATCGCCGACGTGCGCGGCCTGGTCGGTTCGCCGAACCTGCGGGTGGATGGCGATGCCCTGAACCTGCTGCCCGATGCCGGCGGCGTCAGTGGCATCGGCACCGGCCTGCATGTCGGCCTGCCGGGGCTGGAGGATGCACGCGGCGGGTTGCTCAAGGGCAGCAAGGTCGAGCTGGAGCTGGTGCTGGATGGCACCCGGTCGCTGTCGGTGGTGCCGGTCGGCGATGACAGCCGCATCGCGCTGCGCTCGCCGTGGCCGCATCCGCTGTTCGGTGGCAGTTTCCTGCCCAACGAGCGCAAGGTCGACGCGCAGGGTTTCGACGCGCAGTGGGCGGTGTCTTCGCTGGCCTCGCGTGCCCAGCATCAGCTGCGCAACCGCCCGGACATCGACGCCGAAGCCGTCAGCGTGGAGCTGGTCAACCCGGTCGATGTGTATACCCAGGCCGACCGCGCCAGCAAGTACGGCATCCTTTTCATCCTGCTCACCTTCGTCGGCTTCATCCTGTTCGAGCTGATCAAGCAGCTGCGCATCCACCCGCTGCAGTACCTGATGGTCGGCCTGGCACTGGCGATCTTCTTCCTGCTGCTGCTCAGCCTCTCCGAGCACATCGCCTTCTGGCAGGCCTATGCGCTCTCGGCACTGGCGTGCATCGGCATCCAGACCGTGTACCTGGCCGGGGTGTTGAAAAGCTGGAAACGTGGCCTGGGCTTCGCGCTGATGCTCAGCGCACTGTACGGCGCGCTCTACGGACTGCTGATCTCGGAGAACAACGCCTTGCTGATGGGCTCGCTGCTGCTGTTCGGCGTGCTGGCCGCGGTGATGTGGGTGACCCGCCGGGTCGACTGGTACGAACTCGGCGCGAGCCTGAAGTAAGGACCGACCATGAGCTGGCGTCGTTGTCTTCAGGAACGTATGCGCCGGGCGCTCCCCGCCCGGCTGGAGGTGGCCTCGCTGCTGGACGGCGAGGCGCCGGGATGGCCGTCGCCACTGATGGCACTGCCGGGCGCGCAGGGGGCACCGGGCCTGGTCCGCTTCGGGCTGGCCCCGGTCACCTGCGAGGCGATCGCAGCGCAGGGACTGCGCTTTCTGGAACAGGCACGGCAGGCGCGCGGGCGCCTGCCGCTGCCGCAGTGGTGTGGCGAGTATCGGCCGTGGCGCGAAGGTGCCCAGGCCCTGCGCGAGATCGGCATCCGCGGCTTGCCCGGCGACTGGCCCGAGCATGCGCCGGTCTACGCCAGCGCCTCACTGGACCGCAGCCGCTGGTTGCTGGTGCTGCCGACCCGCGGCCAGCTCTGGTACGGCTGGATGGACGGACCATGACTCTTGGCCCGGGGGTACCGGGCCAGCGCTCGATAGACTCGGGGATTGTTCGTGGTCTGGCCGAAAGGCGGGGGTAATCGTGTTCAAGTGGGGCATGTTGAGCGTGGCACTGGCATTGAGCGGCGTCGCCGATGCACAGACGAAGGAAACGGTGGACCTGGACATGGTCAGCCGCATCCGTCAGGAAGCCTTCCACCGATCACAGGTGATGGCGACCTTCAGCCATCTGACCGAGCAGATCGGCCCGCGCCTGACCAATTCCCCCGCGATGGGCGAGGCCAACACCTGGACCCGCAGCAAGTTCAACGCGTGGGGCCTGGTCAATGTGCACGACGAGGCGTTCGACGCGTTCGGCCGCGGCTGGGAATTCAGCAACGCCAGCGTGGAACTGCTGAGCCCGCGCGTGGCGCCGCTGTATGCGCTGCCGAAGGCCTGGACGCCCGGCACCAACGGTCCGGTCGAAGGCGAGGTGATCAAGGTCGAGATCAAGAAGCTGGCCGACCTGGATCAGTACAAGGGCAAGCTGGCCGGCAAGATCCTGCTGCTCAACGATGCGCGCGATTACGAGCGGGCCACCAAGTCCGATTCGCACCGCCACGATGACGCCGGCCTGGCCGAGCTGCAGGTGTTCGCGGTGCCCAAGGATGTCGCCGATGCCAAGGCCGACCGGGCCAAGAAGGCCAAGGAATATCTGGAGAAGCAGGCGCTGACCCGCGCCACCAATGCCTTCTTCGCCGAGCAGGGGGTGCTGGCCACGATCAGCATCAGCGGTTGGGACAACGGCATCATCCGCGTCGGCGGCGGTGGCTCGCGCAAGGCCGGTGAACCGGTCGGCGTGCCCGAACTGGCGATGATGGCCGAGCACTACAATCAGCTGGTGCGGGCGGTCGACCAGAAGCAGGCAGTCAAGCTGCGGGTGAATGTCGAGGCCCGCTTCACCGATGCGCAGGACCAGCCCGGCTACAACACGCTGGCCGAGATCCGCGGCAGCAGCAAGGCCGACGAGATCGTGATGCTGGGGGCGCACATGGATTCCTGGCACACCGGCACCGGCGCGGCCGACAACGCCGCCGGCGTGGCGGTGATGATGGAAGCCATGCGCATCCTCAAGGCGGTGGGTGCCAAGCCCAAGCGCACCATCCGCGTGGCGCTGTGGAGCGGCGAGGAGCAGGGCCTGATCGGCTCGCAGGACTATGTGTCCAAGCACTTCGCGCGCTACCCGGAGCCGACCGACCCGGCGCAGCTCACGCTGCCGGCCTCGATGCGTGAGCCGACCGGCGCCCTGCAGCGCCAGCGCGATTACGACAGATTCTCGGCGTACTTCAACATGGACAACGGCTCGGGCCGCTTCCGCGGCATCTATGCGCAGGAGAACCTGGCCGCGGTGCCGATCTTCGAAGCGTGGCTGGCCCCGTTCCATGATGTCGGCGCGACCACCGTGGCGACCCGCAATACCGGCAGCACCGACCATATCGCGTTCGATCGCGTCGGCCTGCCCGGGTTCCAGTTCATCCAGGATCGCCTGGATTACTTCACCAACGTCCACCACAGCAACCTGGACACCTGGGACCACGCCGAGCCGGAAGACCTTAAGCAGGCCGCCGCCATCGTCGCCTCGTTCGTGTACAACGCGGCGATGCGTGATGAAAAGCTGCCGCGCAAGCCGTTGCTGGCGCCCTGAGAGGCACCGCGGGACCGCCCGGAGAGGGCGGTCCCGGCCATGCCGGGCAACGAGTGCCCGGTTTGCGGCCGGGGCGGGGTAAAATTGCCGGGATTCCGTTTCCCGCCCTGAGCCCTCCATGACCTGCCGCACCCGTTTTGCCCCCAGTCCCACCGGCTACCTGCACATCGGTGGCGCCCGCACTGCGCTGTATTGCTGGCTGGAGGCCCGCCACCGCGGCGGCGAGTTCGTGCTGCGCATCGAAGATACCGACCGCGAGCGCAGCACCCAGGGCGCGATCGACGCGATCCTGGAGGCGATGGAGTGGCTGGGCCTGGGCTATGACGAAGGTCCGATCTACCAGACCCAGCGCGTGGCCCGTTACCTGGAAGTGGCCGAGCAGCTGGTCGCCGACGGCAAGGCCTACTACGCCTACGAGACGCGCGAAGAACTGGACGCGATGCGCGAGGCCGCCATGGCCAAGCAGGAAAAGCCGCGTTACAACGGCGCCGCGCGCGATCTGGCCCTGCCGTACAGGGACGACCCGAACCGCGTGATCCGCTTCAAGAATCCGCTGGAAGGCACGGTGGTGTTCGATGACCTGATCAAGGGCCGCATCGAGATCGCCAACAGCGAGCTGGACGACATGGTGATCTTCCGTCCGGACGGCTTCCCCACCTATAACTTCGCGGTGGTGGTGGACGACTGGGACATGCGCATCAGCGAGGTCATCCGCGGCGACGACCACATCAACAACACCCCGCGCCAGATCAATCTCTATGAAGGCATCGGTGCGCCGGTGCCGAAGTTCGGGCATATGCCGATGATCCTGGACGAGCAGGGCGCCAAGCTGTCCAAGCGCACCGGTGCGGCCGACGTGATGCAGTACAAGGACGCCGGTTACCTGCCCGACGCGCTGCTGAGCTATCTGGCCCGCCTGGGCTGGTCGCATGGTGACCAGGAGCTGTTCAGCCGCCAGGAGCTGATCGATCTGTTCGATGTGACCCACTGCAATTCCAAGGCCGCGCGCCTGGACATGGCCAAGCTGGGCTGGGTCAACCAGCACTTCCTGAAGACCGAGCAGCCGGCCGACATCGCCCCGCACCTGGTCTACCAGCTGAACAAGCTGGGCCTGGATCTGAACGCCGGTCCGGCGCCGGCGGACGTGGTGGTGGCGCTGCGCGACCGTGTGCAGACGCTGAAGGAAATGGCCGAGAAGGCGGTGGTCTGGTACCAGCCGCTGACCGAGTACGACGAGGCCGCCGTGGCCAAGCACTTCAAGCCGGGCGCGGAACTGGCGCTGGGCAAGGCGCGCGAGCTGTTGGGCGCGGCAGGGGAGTGGACGGTGGAGAGCGTGTCGGCCGCCCTGCACGATGTCGCAACGGCGCTGGAGATCGGCATGGGCAAGGTCGCCCAGCCGCTGCGCGTGGCCATCACCGGCACCCAGGTCAGCCCCGACATTTCGCAGACGGTGTTCCTGGCCGGACGTGAAGAGGCCTTGAAACGCATCGACGTCGCACTCACTAAAGTACCGACGGCCTGACCACAGGAGACCGCGCATGTCCGCAAAGACCGCTTGTACCGCTCCGCACCATCATGTTCACGATGCCTCCGACTTCGTGAAGGTGGTCGAACGCGTGTGCTCGGAACGCGGGCTGCGGCTGACGCCGATCCGCGCGAACGTGCTGCGCCTGATCGCCGAGGCCGGGAAACCGGTCAAGGCGTATGAGTTGCTGGAGTGGGTACGTAATGGCAAGGGCGTCGGTGCCGACGCGCCGCCGACGGTGTACCGCGCGCTGGATTTCCTGATGGCCAATGGCTTCGTGCACAAGCTGGAGTCGGTGAACGCGTTCGTGGCGTGCCACCATCCGAGCAGTGCGCAGCATTCGGTGCCGTTCCTGATCTGCAACAGCTGCCACAGTGCGGTCGAGCTGGAGGACAAGGAGATTGTCAGCCAGCTGGAGAAGCGGGCGAAGGAGCTGGGGTTCCAGCCCCAGGCGCAGACGCTGGAAGTGCATGGCCTGTGCGCGCGCTGTGCGGGGTAGGTACCGACCGGTGGTCGGTACGCTGTTGATGTTGAAAAGCCGCGCACCTGCGCGGCTTTTTGTTTCCGCGCGAGAGCAGCTGTAAAGCAGCCACTCTGTTTCCCCCGGCTCGCTTCCCGACGGTTTCGTAATGGGGGTGGGGAAGGGCGCAGGGCATTCGACCCGTACGCGCCGGATGACGTCACGCCTGTCGGCTACGTTGCGCTGTTCCGTGCGCGCTTGATCTGCCATTTCTGTATTGCGTTGGGCGCCGTGTACGTTGGATCGAGGCGGCGCTTGATCGTTTTGACGGCCATCTTCCGCGCTGCGATGAGTGTGGGAGCGTCCAACACCAGCGCCTGTGCCCAGGCGAGTGCCTCGGGCGTGGTCGCGCCGCGCAGGGTATACAGGCAGAGGCTGCGCAGCCGATCGGTGGGCGCGTCGCTCCAGGCGCGCACGAGGAGTCGATGCAATCGCTGCCGGGTTGTATGCGGGACCGGCACGCCATCGTCGAACGACAGCAGTGAATTCAGTCCGCTCACGGCCTTCCATGCGGGATGCGCGGGGTCATCGCCATGCCAGTCGCTGTCTTCGCCAAAGGCAAGCAGCGCCTCCACGGCGTCGACGCTCCGCACGCTTTCGAGCACGCCGATCGCGATGTCTGCCATCGCCGATTCCGCGAGCAGTGGCTGCACTGCGGGTACGCCGCCCCTTGCGAACGCTGCGCAGGCGCGCGCCCATCGGCCAAAGGGCACGACGCGGCTTCCATCGGGCAGCAGGCCGTCGTCCAGCCAGCCATACAGTGCCGACAGCCGCTCGATTTTCGCCGCGCCTTCCTCGCCGTGGGCCAGGGCGAAGGTGATCAGGTGTTCGACCTCCAGCGCGCCACCTTTGAAGGCCGGTGCGCTGCCCTTGGCGGCCTTCTGTGCAAGTGTGTTGAACTTCATCGCAGCCGCATCACGGCGTCGCGTCGGCCGGCTTACGCCTTTCCGCGGCGGTATCCACCTTGACGATCACCGACATGCCGGGCCGCAGCCGCGGTGCCAGCGGCTGATCGGGGTCGATGGAAATGCGGATCGGCAGGCGCTGGACGACCTTGGTGAAGTTGCCGCTGGCGTTGAACAGGAGCATCGCGATAGTCTCGCCGAAAACCGGTCTTCGGGGCATAGTGAGATCAAGTGTTCTGGTTCGATCTTATTTTGGCTAGCCCGTTCGCGAGAATTTTTATGTTCCCAGGATTTCCTCCACGGTCGATGTAGTCAGACCTCTTGGGAAAAAATTCCGCGAACAAGCGATCTGCCGCCACAGATAGATTGGACTGGCGGAGGATGGGGTCAACTTTCAAGGAGTCATCTTCATTGACTGGGTCGATATCAATGAGTTGGTTTTCCTTTAGAAACCTCATCAGGATGGTCGTCATTTCAGTTATATCGGATCGATATTTAAGGTCCTTGCTGCGGCTGAGCAACATGACCATTCTGACTCGCCGCTGTTGTCACGTCGGCACTCGTTGCCGACGTGTCAATCGAGCAAATGCCCAACCTGTTTCATTCGCCTTGTCAATTCCTGGGTCAGCTGCGGCACCCGGGCGATCAGCTCGGCATGCGTGTAGAGAATCGCTTCCATTGCGGTGAGCAGGCCGGCGATGCGCGCCTTGGGGTCGTCGATACGGCAGTGGGCCTTGCCAAACTCCAGCAGGTCCAGCCGTGCCGTGAACAGGTTCCTGCTCCGGTTCAGCGACAACGCCAGCGTGTCGTCCGGCAGGTAGCACGTAGTACAGACAATGTCGTACGCCGGTGACAGGCGCACGTCCTGGGCTTGCGGGGTGCTGTACAGCAGGCCGAAGTTCTTCAGATGCGCATCGCCGTTGCCCACCATGCATGAAAGTGCGACCTGGTCGAACAGCTGTGCCAGCGATGTACCACGATGGGTCGGTTCGCAGTATGCCGCCACGACGGTAGCCACGTTCTCGTAGCTGCTGTCGTACTTGAACTCCGCATCCAGGCCCATCAGTACCGCTGCATCCTCGAAGCCGAGCGCGAATCCCGAGGCATCCCGGTCGAAGCGGCGCATCACGAAGCGGTTGAGGTCCTCGGATAGATGGAATTCGGCAACCGGGATGCCGGCGTCGCGGGCAATGCTCATGCACACGAACTCATTGATGGGTAGCCCGGCATAACCGTTTCCGGATGCCTTCACGATCAACTCCGGCGTAGACAGCATCGCCTGGTAATACAGCGGATCGACCTGCTCGGGAACCAGCAGTTTGGGCTGCACGCCGGAGACGCCGGTGCGCATCAGATAGTCGTTGGTCAACTGCTCGAACAGGTTGCTGGTGCCTTCGTGCGCCAACAGTTCGGCGAGCGGGATGGCTGCTGCTGGCCTCTGAACAGAATCCGGCAGCGACAGCCGTACCCGTCCGATGCCCGCTTCGCTGCTGGTCAATGCCAGCAGCATCATCGGGTCCAGTCGCGAGGTTTTGGCAAAGCGCGCGCGAAGCCGTTCCAGCACGAACCCTTCCGGAAGATTCATCTGGAAGATGGGGAATAGGGTGTTCGCCTGGTACTGCAAGGCCCGCCGTGGCATGCCCAGGGAAATTTCGGCCGCCAGGGTGGCTTGCCGGTCGTAGTCGAACAGATAGCTGTCCGAGCGCGACAGTGTGCCGGACAGGCCTTGGGGAGTGGATGCGACCAGATAGTCAGCCATGGCCGCTCATCTTTTTTGTGGTGGCTGTGTGCGGCTGGGCCTGCAGCAGCGACCGGATCTCCTCGGTGGTGGGGCGGCGCACCGGAACCGTCGCCAGTTCGGCGCCCATCGCCTCCACCAAGGCCACGAACGAACCCAGTGAGAGCCCCGGGCTGCCCTTTTCAGCGTTGATGACCGCTTTGCGGGTTGTGCCCGCCCTGGCTGCGAGCTCAAGCTGGCTCAATCCCCGCTGCTTGCGGAGGTCGCGGAGCGACTGGCCAACGCGTGCGAGAATAATGTCGTTCATGTTCTATATAAAGCACATTTTATTTGGATGTGCCAAATATAGCACTTTAGATGTGCCATATACAGATCATATTTAGTATATGTTCCATGTATGGGACATTTCGCGGTCTCCGCTTGCGCTTGGCCCGCAACTGGCCGGCATCGATGCGCAGGATCGGGGTCGCCCCGCTGGTCATTGGATGGACCCGCCTCTCGCCGTGGCGCCCAGACGCCTCGGCAATTACCGATACCGTGCTCCGTCGCGACGGACCGCTTCACTGCTGCCGGATCGGCTCGGCAGCGGTATCCACCTTGACGATCACCGACATGCCGGGCCGCAGACGCGGTGCCAGCGGCTGATCGGGGTCGATGGAAATGCGGATCGGCAGGCGCTGGACGACCTTGGTGAAGTTGCCGCTGGCGTTGTCCGGGCGCAGCACACTGAACTCCGAGCCGGTGGCCGGTGCGATCTGTTCGATGTGGCCGTGCAGCTTCTGGCCGTCGAAGGCATCCACGGTGAAGGTGGCCGGCTGCCCGATGCGCATCTTCCAGGTCTGGCCTTCCTTGAAGTTGGCGACCACCCACAAGGTGTCGGGCACCAGGAACAGCAGCTGCGAGCCGGCGGTGACGTATTGGCCCAGGCGCACCGACGCTTCGCTGACCTGGCCGTCGCGCGGGGCCTGGATCACCGTGTTGGCGAGGTCGATCCTGGCCAGTTCCAGCTGGGCCTGGGCCGTCTCGACGCGGGCCTCCAGTCCTTTCCGGGCGACCTGGGTGGAGGTGAGGGTTTCCTCGGCGATGCGGATCTGGGCCTGCGACTGCTGCACGCTGGCCTGCGCGGATTGCGTGGTGGTGCGGAACTTGTCGCGGTCGTTGAGGGCGGCCAGCTGCTGCGCGGCAAGTTCCTCGTAGCGCTTCAGCTCGGTACGCGAGCGCGAGAGCTCAGCCTGGCCGGCGGAGAGGTTGGCCTGGGCGGCCTGGATCTGGGCGCGGTTCTGCGCCTGGGACTGGTCGGAGTTGGCCAGTGCGGCCTTCGCGCTGTCCAGGTCCGCTTCGGCCTGCACCACTTTCTCGCGGTAGATGCGGTCGTCGATGCGCAGCAGCGGCTCGCCCTGTTTGACGTGCTGGAAGTCCTTGACCAGCACCTCGGTGACGTAGCCGTTGACCTGCGGTGCGAGCACGGTGATCTGGCCGCGCACGTAGGCATTGTCGGTGGTCACCCGCGCCGTTTCGAACGGCCACAGTGACCAGGCGCGCAGGATGAGTGCGATGCCGATCAACGCGACCACGATCATGAGGATCACGGCACGCAGGCTGGGTTTGAGGTACTTGGGCACGCCCGACGGCGCGGCCGTCGGCGGCGGCGCAGGGGCGGGCGCGGCGTCGGTCGGCGGAGGTGGGTTGACGTTTTCCGGGGCGTCGTCGTCGTGCGGCGGTTGGGTCGACATGGGCGGGCTCATCGAGGCGCGACGCTGCCAAGCGTCGGCGCGGAAAGGGGAGGTGTCGGCGCGTGGCGTTTGCGCCATTGCTTGAGCACGGCGGTGCGTACCGCGAGCAGCAGCAACCAGCCGAGGAAAACCAGGGCGACGCGGCCGCTGAGCGCGAACACATCATTGAAGGCGCGCACGTTGGCTTCGCGGCGGGTGATCTGGGCCAGCTGTGCGGTGCCCTGTGCGCTGCGCTGGACCGGGTCGGTGATCAGCCGGGCGTAGAGCTGCTGTTGCTGTTTCAGGCGCTGGGCGACCACGTTGTCGGCCGGGTCCAACTGGCTGACCAGCGCGCTGGAGTACACCTGCTCGCGGTGCAGCTGGTAGGTGCCCAGCACCGCCGAGCCGGCCAGGCCACCGAGGGTCTGGGTGATCGAGAGGGTGACCAGGAACGTGATCATGTGGTCCACGCCCTGCTTCAAGGCCTGGGTGATGCCGAGCATGATCAGCGGGCCCATGAACATGCCCGCACCGACCGAGGCCAGGAACTGGCTGGCGAAGAAATCGTGTGGCCGGTCCTGGCTGGTGCGGCTCTGGTCGAGCAGGGCGGCGCTGCCGAGCAGCAGGATCGCCATCAACAGCTGCGGGATCAGCCGCTTCGGGCCGAAGGTCAGCGAGCTGGCGGCCATGCCGGTGATCACCCCGGCCAGGATCACCGCGAACAACGGGCGCATCTGGTCCGGGCCCATGCCGAGCGTGCGCATCAGGCCGACCACGCCGTAGGACTGCTCGGTGGTCAGGAAGCGGATCAGGAACGCGCCGATGATGAAGTGGATCACCGGCAGGCTGGCCAGCCACCGCGTCTGCAGCAGCGGGTTGCGGCGGTAGTGCTCGATGATGAAAGCGGTGGTGGAGAGCGCGATCGAGGCGACCAGCGCCCAGCCCAGCCACGCGGTGTCCAGCCACCAGCGCGTATACCCCTGCGCGAGCACGACCACCAGCAGACCGACGGCGGGGGCGAGCAGGGCGAAGGTCAGGAAGTCGAGCGGTTCGAAGGCCTTGATCTGCGCGCCGGGCGGCAGCTTGAGCACGACTACGGCGGCGAACGCGCACAGGGCGAGGCCGGCTTCGAACAGATACAGGTTGTGCCACTGCCCGGTGTCGACCAGCCCGGGCGAGACCAGCCAGGCGATCGGCACCGCGAGCTGCGAGATGCCGACGCCGATCACCAGCAGGTTGCCCGTGTATCTGCGCGGCAGCGACTGCAGCATGTACAGGGTGCCCAGGGTGGTACAGGCCGCGCCGGCGAAGCCACTGGCCGCGCGCATCAGCACGGTGGTCTCGAACGTGCCGACGAACAGATGCAGCACCGCGAGGGCGGCATACAGGCCCAGCCCGATCTCGGCGAACAGGCGGATGCCGTACTGCTGGCGGAACTTGAAGGCAAGCAGGTTGGCGGTCACGTTGACCATCGCATAGGCCGCCACCAGCCAGCTGCCCTGCGCCGGGGTGAGCCCGAGCTGGCCCTGCAGGAACGGCAGGTTGGCGCTGACCAGTGCATTGCCCAGGCCGCCGGTGATGCCGACCAGCAGGGCGACCAGCGCATAGGCCAGGCGGCGGTGCGGCGGATGCCACGGCATCGAGGCCGAGCCCGGCAGGGTCGGTTTTTCGTGCTCCTCCCAGTCCGGAACCGGCTTGAGGTACTGCGGCATCATCCCTCCCCGTCGGCAGGCCCCCGCAATCCGCCACGCAGCAATTGCAGGGCGCGCGTGACCAGCCGGGCGCGTTCGTCACGCGTCTTGCCACGCAGCGCGGCTCCCAGCATGCCTGAGATGAGTGAAATGTCCGTCGTTTCCAGATCCGGCCGGCACAGCCCGGCGGCGATCGCGCGCGCGATCGGTTCGCGCAGCAGTTCGTAAATGGTCTCGCGCGCGGCCCGGATCGGAATCTGGTCGGGATCGACGGCGCGCCAGTAGTCCGACAGGGCCGGTGACTGCACGATGCGGTTGGCCATGCTCTCGAGAACCTCGAACAGCGCGTCGTCGCGGTCGCCCAGGGTCTGTACCTGCCGCGCGATGCGGTTGACGGTGCGCTGGAGCAGGGCCTCGACCAGCGCGGTGCGGTCGGGGAAGTTGCGGTACAGGGTGGCGCGGCCGACCTGGGCACGCTCGACGACCAGGTCCAACGGGGCGGTCACGCCGTGCTGGCCGAACACAGCATCGGCAGCGTCGAGGATCTGGGCGCGGCGGGCGGCCGCGTCGGCACGTTGGGTAGGCATGCGCGCATCATCGGACACAACTGTCCGGCGCGGAAGGGGTGGGTGACGTCCCCGGCATGGGCCGGTGGGCGGACGCTCGGCAATGTCGAGGGCACGTGAGGCAAAAAAGGGGGCCTTGCGGCCCCCCCTCGGGTAAAACCACCACCCGATCAAACGATCAGAAGTAAGCGCGGATGCCGAACGCGACGCCGCGGCCCGGCAGCGGCGAGTAGTCGCGCAGCAGGGAGGTGTGCGGACGCACCTCGCGGTTGGTCAGGTTGTTGCCATCCAGGAAGACTTCGTAGCTGTTGCTGTCGGTACGGTCCCAGCGGTAAGCGAGGTGGGCATCGACCAGGGTGTAGCCGTTGCTCGGGTCCTCATTCTGGGCGACATCCTTCTGGCTGCTGTAGCGCACGGCACCGACCGAGGCGCGCCAGCCGTCCCGGGACCAGCGCAGGTCTGCGCCGACGCGGCCCGGGGCGATGCGCGGCAGGTAGCCGGTGTTGGCCAGGTCCACGGTGTAGTTGTGGTTGTGGTCACCGTGCGGGACGGCGATATCGACGCTGCGGCTGCCGCTGCCATCCAGTTCGGCTTTGACGTAGTCGCCGAACACGCGCAGGTCCCAGTCGCCGGCGTTGCCTTCGAAGAGATGGAACAGGGCTTCGGCTTCGGCCCCCTTGAAGGTGGCGTCCTGCTGGGTCCACAGGCGCACCGGCAGCGACTCGACCACGCCGGTGTCGGCCAGGTAGATGAAGTCCTTGAACCTGGTATGGTAGATCGAGGCCGAGAAATCGACGCGGTCGCTGTGGGTGTGGATGCCCAGTTCGACGCGCTGGCCGCGTTCGGTCTTCAGGTTGGCATCGCCGATTTCCAGCGAGCGGGTGGCGATGTGCGCGCCGGCGGCGTACAGCTCTTCGTTGGTCGGGGCACGCTCGGAGCTGTCGATGCCGAAGCGCAGGTCGACGGCGTCATTGAGCGTCCAGATGCCGGCCGCGGAGAGATTCGTGGCATCGAATTTGCGGGCGCGGTAGTCACCGGTCGGGTCGAGCTTGACCTGGTCATGGCGGCCGCCGAGTTCCAGCTTGAACGGGCCGAACTGCTTTTCCTGCAGCACGAACAGGCCGATGTTCTTCGTCCCGGTGTCCGGCACGAAGGCTTCTTCGCCCTTGGCGCCGAAGTCGCTGTTGCCGAACTGCAGGCCGAACGCGCCGTCCCAGCCGCCGATCTGTTCCTGCACGGCTTCCAGGCGGGCTTCGATGCCGCGGTTGGTGAAGCGGGTGGCCGGCGTGCCGGCTTCCAGTTCGGTGTGCTCGTAATCGGTGTAGGCGGTACGCAGATTGATGTTCTTCAGGAACGAGGTCGGCTGGTAGATGCCGCCCTTGGCTTCGAAGCGGTTCTGCACCATGTCGATGCGGACGTCATGCTCGTCGCCTTCTTCCTCGTCGCCATGGTCGTGATCGTGGTCATGATCATGGTCGTCGTCGGCATGCACGTGCGCGCCGTTGGGAATGCCGTAGTTGGTGCGGTAGGTGCTGGCGGACACGCCGAAGTAGCCCTCGTCGCCCAGCCAGGTGGCACCGACGCCGCCGGCGCGGGTGCGGATCGAGCTGTTGTCCAGGCGGCCGCGGCGCGGTTCGTCGGTGTCGCCTTCCTCATGGTCGTGGCCGCTGTGGTCTTCCAGGCCATCGATCACGGCGTAGCCGGGAATGCGGACGTCATCGCCGTTGCGGACCAGGCCGTCGACATGCAGCACCACGTTGCCGCTGACACCGTCCAGGCGGAACATGCCGCTGCGCTCGTCGTTGACCGAATTGCCACGCAGTTCGGCGCGGCCGCTGAGCGGACGGTCCGGCAGTTCGCGCGCGATGCGTCCATCGACCACGTTGACCGCGCCGCCGATCGCGCCGCTGCCGAACAGCAGGGTGGCCGGGCCCTTCAGCACTTCGATCTGGTCGGCCAGGAACGGCTCGATGCTGGTGGCATGGTCGGCGCTGACGGTGGAGGCATCCATGTTGCCCATGCCGTTGGACAGCACCGCCACGCGCGGGCCTTCCTGGCCGCGGATGATCGGGCGGCCGACACCGGGGCCGAAGAAGGTGCTCTGCACGCCGGGCAGCTTGGCCACGGTGTCGCCGAGGGTGCCGGCCTTCTGCTCGTCCAGGCGTTCACCGGCCAGCACGTCGACCGGGCGGGCCAGCGATTCGGCATCGCCCTGCAGCGGCGAGGCGGTGACCTTCACGGTGGACAGTTCGGTCAGATGGCCGTCGCGATGGCTGCCGGGGGCGTCGGCGGCGCTTGCCAGCGAGGGCAGCATGGCGGCGGCAAGGGCCAGGGACAGGGCGTGGGGGGTGAGCAGGAGGGAGCTGGAGCGCATAGGGCAAGGGCCTTCGGTCAATTGTTACAATATATCAATGGTGGGGCGCGCGAATCCCGTCGCGGAACGGGGAGGGCAAGTCAGGGGGGAGGCAGGGTGCGCGTCAGGATTGATGTTATATTATTCCATAACGCTTCGCCGACCCTGCTGGAAGTCATGCCCTTGTTCCCTCGCCTCCGCCATCTGATCGATCGTTTCGGTGCCACCGGTTCGCTGCTGTGCGCCGTGCACTGCGCCGTGCTCCCGGTGCTGCTGGCCGCTGCGCCCTCGCTGGGCCTGTCGGTCTGGATGAGCGACGGGGTGGAGCTGGCGCTGGTGAGCTTCGTGACTCTGCTGGGCCTGTTCAGCCTGGTCTGGGGCTGGCGCCGGCATGGCGCGCTGCGTGCGCTGGGCTTCCTCATTCCCGGCCTGACCGCGCTCTGGGCCGGGCTGCTGTACGGCCCGCTGCACCATTCGGTCGTGCCGCATGCCGTGGTGATGACCTTGGGCGGCGTGCTGGTGGGTGTGGCCCATCTGGTGAATCTGCGGCTGAACCACGGCCACGTCCACGACGCGAGCTGTGCTCATTGAGAGCGCGCATGGTAGGCTTTCCGATCGTGCGCGGGGGCGCCTGAGAGGGCGGCCCCGCCGAACCCGTGTCAGTACGGGGTAATCAGATTTCGCAGCATTCAGACTAAGGAGTTACGACATGGGTAAGGGTGACCGCAAGACCGCCAAGGGCAAGCGCTTCAATGCCAGCTACGGCAATTCGCGTTCGCACGTCGTGAGCAAGGCGGCCGTGGGCGCAGCTGCGCCGGTTGCCAAGAAGACCGTGACGAAGGCGCCGGCCAAGAAGGCCGTTGCCAAGAAAGCGGTGGCCAAGGCCGGCTGATCCAGCCAGGCGGGTCATGAAAAACGCGGCGCTTGCGCCGCGTTTTTTTTGTGCCCGCGTTCCGGCGACGAAGCCGCTGCGTGCTCAGCGCAGCGCAGGCAGCAGTCGCTCGGCGTCGCCATCATTGGGCGCCGCCGGAATCCCGAGCAGGCGGGTCAGCAGCGGATACACATCCACGTTGTCGAACGCGGGCAGGCGCTGCCCCTGGTTGAACGCGGGGCCGCGCGCCACGAACACCGCACGCATCGAGGGCAGGGCATTGTCATAGCCGTGCGAGCCGCGGTCGCCCGGGCCACGTTTTGCGATGCGATCGCGGGTGAGGGCATCCCAGCCTTCGTGCATCTGGCAGATGATCGGCGGAATGCGCGGGTTGCTGCCGTACTTCCAGCGCGCCGGCAGGGTCTGGCGGGTCCAGCAGTCGTAGTGGGCGTGCGCGCCCAGCAGAATCTGCTCGGCCTGTGCCTGTCTGCCCGGCAGCGGCGCGAAGCCGATCGACTGGCCCACCGAGATTTCCCGGGCAATCGAGGGATCGATCATGTCTTCCGTGGCCACCACCTGGCCGGCCGGCACGCCCGCCATGCCGTGATCGGAGACCAGGATCACGTTGGTGGTATCGGCCAACCCACGCGCCTGTAGGCCATCCAGCAGGCGACCGACCGCGCTGTCGGCCAGTGCCACTGCGGCGGCGTACTCGGGCGATTCCGGGCCGTGATTGTGCCCGGCCTTGTCGACCTGCTCCATGTACAGCGTGGCCAGGCGCGGCGACTGTGGGCCGTGCTGGTCCAGCCAGCCCAGCACCTGATCGACGCGGTCCGGCAGGCTCACACGTTCGTCGTAGCCGTGCAGCTGGCTGGGGCGGACGCCCTGGATAGCGGCCTCGCTGCCCGGCCAAGACCACACCGCGGTGCGCACGCCGGCCTTTTCCGCGCCCACCCAGATCGGCTCGCCCCCCCACCAGCGTGCGTCGGCCACCGATTCGCGCACGTGCAGCTGGAACTGGCCCAGTGCGTCCTCGTGCATGCTGTTGTGGATGATGCCGTGGTGGTCCGGGCGCAGCCCGGTCACGATCGTGTAGTGGTTGGGAAAGGTCAGCGACGGATAGGACGGCGTCATCCATTGCGCCCGAACGCCCTCGCGGACCAGCCGGCCGATGTTCGGAGTGATGCCCCGATCAAGCATGTCCGCACGCAGGCCGTCGATGGAGATCAGCAGCAGCTTCTGCTGCTGCGCAGCCACGTTCGGCGCTGTCGTCGCGGTCGCCGCGGTCGCCGCGGCAGGTGGGGAAGACGGTGTAGTGGCGCAGGCGGCCAGCGAAAGAGCGGCGGCAAGCGCCAGCGGAAGGCGGACGGAAATCATCGCGACATGATAGTGCGTGGCGGTGACGCGTCGAAGACAACCCATGGCACATGCCCGCGGTGACGCGTGATGCCCTAGGCGAACAGCGAGTCGCGCCGGGTTTCCAGCTGGAGCAGGGCCGCCTTGGTTTCCAGCCCGCCACCGAACCCGGTCAGCGCACCGCTGCTGCCGATCACGCGATGGCAGGGCAGCACGATCGGCAGCGGATTGCGGCCATTGGCGGCCCCGACCGCGCGGCTGGCGGTGGGGTGCTCGATGTGCCGCGCCAGGTCCACGTAACTCCAGGTCTGGCCGAACGGGATATCGGCCAGCGCCTTCCACACCCGCAGCTGGAACGGCGTGCCGTGCGGCGCCAACGGGAGATCGAAGCGCATGCGTTCGCCGCGCAGGTATTCCAGCAGTTGTCCGCGCGCGTCGCGCAATGCATGGGCGTCGCGCTGCCAGTGTTCGCGCCCTTTGGCGTCGTAACGGTTGTTCTCGAACAGGATGTGGTGGATGCCCTGGCTGTCACCGGCCACGGTGAGCGCGCCGATCGGGCTGTCGAAGGTGTCGTAGAGCAGGCTCATGAGGTCACTCCGGAAGAGGGTGTGGCCAAGTGCCACAGGTGGAGAACGGCGTAGGCACGCCACGGACGCCAGGGCTGCGAGCGTGCCTCGGTGGCGCGTTCGCTCAAGCGCGCATCACCGCCGAGCACCTGTTGCAGGACCAGGTCGCCGGCCGGGAAGGCATCGGGGAGGGCCAGCGCGCGCAATGCCATGTAATGCGCGGTCCACGGCCCGATCCCGGGCAGCGCCACGCAGCGGTCGACGAAGCCGGCCAGCGACTGGCCGGCACGGAAATCCAGCCTGCCATCGACCACCGCCTGGGCGACGGCACGCACGGTGGCGGCACGGGTACGCGGCAGGCCGATCGTTTCCAGAGGGGCCTGCGCCAGCATCGCGGGGGAGGGGAACTGACGGTCCAGCCCCTCCGGCATGCCTTCGAGGGTGGCGCCGAAGCGATCCACCACCCGCCGCGCGAGGGTGGCTGCGGCCGCGACGCTGACCTGTTGGCCGAGCACCGCGCGCACGGCGACTTCAAATCCGTCCCAACCGCCGGGCACGCGCAGCCCGGGCCGTTGCGCGATACCCGTGGCGAGCAGGGGTTCCTGCCGCAGTGTCGCGTGCACCATGCGCAGGTCCGCATCGAGATCGAAGATGCGGCGCACGCGACGCACGATGCCCGGAATCGCGCGCGGGTCGACCTGGCCCAGCTGCAGCAGCAGCTCCGGGCGCCGCGGGTCCGCGGTGACGCGCAGCAGCGAGGGGCGCTCGGGCGGGCCGATCACGCGCTGATAGCTGGCGGTGTCGATCTCTTCGATGCCGGGAATCGCGCGGCGACGCAGGAAGCCGAGCATCGCGGGGAAATCCAGCGGCGGCCGATAGCCCAGGCGCAGGGTCAATGCGCCTTCGGTGAGCGCGCCGCGCTGGCGGCGGATCGCAGTGGGGGGCATGCCGCAGCCCTCCAGAAACGCCGCGTTGAAACGGCGCAGGCTGTTGTAGCCCGAGGCCATCGCCACATCGGTGACCGGCAGCGCGGTTTCGGTCAGCAGCTGCTTGGCCAGCAGCAGCCGACGCGTGGCGTGGATCTGCACCGGCGCCGCGCCGAGGCGGGCGATGAACAGGCGCTGCAGCTGGCGGGCACTCAGGCCGACGTGCGCGGCCAGATCGGCGACCGGCTGGTCCTGCAGGTAGCCATCGTGGATCAGTGCCAACGCGCGCTGCAGGGTTTCATTGTTGAGTGCGTCCTGCGCCTCCGGCGCGAGCTCGGGGCGGCAGCGCAGGCAGGGGCGGAAACCTGCGGCAGCCGCGGCGGCCGCGGTCGGGTAGTAGGTCACGTTGGACGGCTTCGGCGCCGGGGCCGGGCAGACCGGCCGGCAATAGATGCCGGTGCTGCGCACGGCGGTGAAGAACACCCCGTCAAAGCGTGCATCGCGGGCAAGGCGGGCGCTTTCGCAGGCGGCGTGATCCAGGGGCAGGGCGGTCTCCATGGGGGCCAGTCTATGCCTGCCGGCTGGTACAGGCTCGCCATTTTCGGACAGCAATGCCAGCCCCGCGCCGCCCGGTTCAGGACAGGTTGCCGCGACACGCCAGCCGCGCACTAGACTGTGCATCCGCGCTGGTTTTGCCGCGCATTCCCCCTCGCAAGGATTCCGGGTTGTCCATGTTGCTCAAGTCGTGGTGGTTGCCGTTGTTGTGCCTGGGCCTGGCCGGTTGCAGCCAGCTGGAAAACCCGGGCAATGTCACTGCCGCCGACAAGGCCGTGCGGGCACAGACCGCCGATGGCGACCACATGGTCTCGATCAATGCGGCTGATGCGCCGCCACCGCCGCCGCCCGCGCCCAAGCGCGGCGACCTGAGCTGGCCGGCCGCCGCCCTGGAAAACGGCAAGGCGTGGATCAGCTGCGATACCGACTATGCCGGCGACGCGGGTGATGGCGCGCCGCTGGAGGCGCTGGATCGGACCAGCATCGATGCCGCCCTGCAGCCCTGTGCGGAACGCGGCCTGCTGCGCGTGCGTTACGTGGGCAAGATCAACCCCGGCTTCTCCGAGCTGGTGGCGCGGCTGGCCGTGGTCGCCGATGCGCAGCGTATTTCCCGCCGCATCCTCGATCTGGATTCCAGCGGCGGCCAGGTCGAAGCCGCCATCGTGGCCGGCGACCGCATCGGCGAATCCAACTGGACGATCTGGGTGCGCGAAGGTTCGGTCTGCCACAGCGCCTGCGTGTTCGTGCTGGCCGCCGGCGACAACCGGCTGGTGTCGGGCAAGGTCGGCATCCATCGCATGATGCGGATCAGCTCCAAGGCGACCTCGCGTGCCGAGCTCAACCGCGAGCTCCACGAGGTCTACGACAACGTCAAGGACTACCTGCAGCGCAATGGCGTGGCGGTGGGCGTGGCCGACCTGATGATGACCGTGCCCAACCGCAGCCTGCGCCTGCTGACCGCCGAGGAGCTGCGTCAGTTCGGTCTGGATGGCACCAACGCGGTGCAGGATGATCTGGAGCGGATCAAGCAGATGCGCAAGTGCGGCGATGCCTTCGTCCGCCGCAAGGATGCGTTCCTGGTCGCCTTCGATCAGGAGTGCAAGCGCGAAGGCAGCGAGCTGGACGCCGTCAACAGCTGCGGGCAGGCGCTGAAACAGCGCTTCGGGTTCCCGGATGAGACCTGCCCGGACGAGAGCCCGTTGTCGGAGATCGATGTCTCCACGCTGCTGCCGGAGACCACCGCACCGGGCCAGCCGGAGGCGGTGGAGCAGACCTTGGGCGATGCCCGCCCGGCACCGGCGGACGCGGCCGAGCGTAACTGACGGAGGACTCACGTCCTTCCCGTAGACTGGAGCGCAGTTACTTCCAGCCAACGGTGTCCCTGATGCGTGTTCCGCTGCTGCTGTTGTCCGCCCTGCTGCCTTTCGCCACGCTGGCCCAGACGCCACCACCACCGGCCACACCTGCACCGGCCCCGGCGCGCCCCGCGCCCGCCCCTGCTGCACGCCCGGCACTGAGCCCGGCGCAACAGGCGCAGGTGCAGAAGCAGGATGCGGAGATGACCGCCGCCGCATTGCAGGTGGCCCGCCTGATTGACGCCAACCGTGCCGGCGAAGCATGGAAGGGGGCCTCCGCCGTGGCGAAGAAATCGGTGACCGAGCAGGCCTTCGTCAGCCAGCTCAGCGCGGATCGCCAGCGCCTCGGTGCGTTGGCCTCGCGTGGCCAGCCGGTGGTGACCCGGGTCAAGTACGCCGCCGGCGCGACCGTGCCCGAAGGCCTGTACATCAATGTCAGTTTTCCCACGCGCTTTGCCAACAGTGCCCAGCCGGTCCGCGAACTGGTCTCCTTCCGGTTCGATGAAGACCGCATCTGGCGCCTGGCCGGTTACAGCGTGCGTGCCGCCACCCCCTGATTGCCGGAGACTGCGCAGATGAGTATCGAGATCCAGATGCTGGTGTGGTCAATGGTGCTCGGCCTTGTGCACGTGTTTGCGCCTTCCACGCTGATCACCCGCGAGCGCGGGATCGGCTGGAATGCGTCGGCGCGCGACCAGCCGATGCCGCCGCCGAGTCCGCTGGCTGGCCGCCTGCAACGGGCGCAGAGCAACTTCATGGAGACGTTCCCGTTCTTCGCCGCCGCGGTGCTGGCGGTGGTGCTGACCCAGCGCCAGGACGGGATGACCGCCGTGGCCGTGCAGCTGTACTTCTGGGCGCGCCTGGTCTATCTGCCGCTGTACGCGGCCGGCGTCCCGTATGTGCGCAGCCTGGTCTGGCTGGTCTCCCTGCTCGGGATCGTCATGCTGCTGTGGGCGCTGCTGTGAACCGGCGCTGGCGCGGCTGATCCAGATCAAGGACGGTGCCGCTGCTGCGGCGGTAAGCTGCTGCGGACACGTAACGGCAGGAGGGAATCATGCAGTCAGTGGATGTGGTGGTGGTGGGGGCCGGCCCGACCGGGCTGTGCTTCGCCCGCGCGCTGGCCGATACCGGCCTCAGCGTCACCCTGATCGAACAGCAGCCGCGTGCCGCGTTGGCCGAGGCCGCGTTCGATGGCCGCGAAATCGCACTGACCCATGCCTCACGCCAGATCCTGGAATCGCTGGGCCTGTGGGCGCGGCTGGATCCGGCCGAGATCTCGCCGCTGCGCGATGCGAAGGTGATGGACGGCGGCTCGCCGTTCGCGTTGACCTTCGCGGCGGACCCGCGCATCGGTGACGACCTGGGCTGGTTGGTGCCCAATCATCTGCTCCGCCGCGCGGCGTGGCAGAGCGTGCAGGGCCAGGCCGGGCTGGAGATCGTCGACCAGGCCAGCGTGACGGCCGTGACACCCGGCAAGACGCACAGCACGGTGACGCTGGGCGATGGCCGCGTATTGGCCGCCAGGCTCGTGGTCGCGGCCGACAGCCGCTTTTCTTCGACCCGTCGCCTGCTCGGCATCGGCGCGCAGATGCGCGACTTCGGCAAGTCCATGCTGGTCTGCCGCATGCAGATCGAGGTGCCGCACCAGCACACCGCCTGGGAATGGTTCGGCTATGGCCGCACGATGGCGCTGTTGCCCCTCAACGGTGACCAGGCCTCGGCGGTGATCACCCTGCCGCCGCGCGAGATCGCCGGCCTGATGGCCCAGGACGAGGGCGGATTCGGCCGCAGCATCAGCACGTTCTTCGAGCATCGGCTGGGCGCGATGCGGCCGGTCGCCAAACCGGTGGCCTATCCGCTGGTGGGTGTGTATGCCCACGCGTTCGCTGGCGATCGCTGCGCGTTGATCGGCGATGCCGCCGTCGGCATGCATCCGGTCACCGCGCATGGATTCAACCTGGGCCTGCAGAGCCAGCACCGGCTGGCCGGCATCCTGCGCAAGGCCGCGGGGCAGGGGCGCGACATCGGCGCACCGTCCGGACTGGCCGCTTACGAACGCGGCCATCGTCTGGCCTCGCGCCCGTTGTACGAGGCGACCAATGCGATCGCCACGCTGTATACCGATGACCGCCTGCCGGCGCGGCTGCTGCGCCGGGCCGGGCTGCGGCTGGCGCACGGGGTGGCCCCGTTCCGCCAGCTGATCGCGGCCCACCTCACCCAGCGCGACACGCTGCGCTGAGGCGGGCGGGAGAGGTCAGGGCGCGTCGCTGTCGGCGATCACATGGATGACGGTGTCGGCGAACTGCACCTGCTGGCCCGCGCGGATCTTGCACGCCTTGCGCAGCTCGACTTCACCATCGACCAGGACCTGGCCGTCGCCGATCACGGTCTTGGCTTCGCCCCCGCTGGTGACCAGGTCGGCCAGCTTGAGCAGCTGCTTGAGCTCGACATAGTCGCGGTCCAGTTCAAATTCGAGGGTCTGCATGGAGGGGGTATCCTAGGGAAGGGGCGCGGCCGCTGGGCCGGGCCGGAAGAGGGCGCGTATTGTGCGCCAGCGCGGGGCAGGACGGCATCCATGCGGGAATCTGTACGCGTTGTTCAGGAACGATGCGGTATCATCGCGCCCTGAGCGAGTGAATTCTCCTCCGACCGAGCAGCGCTAGGGCACGCGATAAGAAAGGGCGCCCAAAGCGCGGACCATCCCCCTTTTTTATCTCACTGCCTGTAAACGGCAGTGTTTCGGAGTTCCCCATGTCCCAAGAAACCACCACGCCGCTGCTGTTCGCAGACCTCGGCCTGTCCGACGCCGTCATGCAGGCGGTCGCCACCGTCGGCTATGAAACCCCCTCGCCGATCCAGGCCGCCACCATTCCCGCCATGCTGGAAGGTCGCGACGTGCTGGGCCAGGCCCAGACCGGTACCGGCAAGACCGCCGCGTTCGCGCTGCCGGTGCTGTCCAACCTCGATTTCAACCAGACCAAGCCGCAGGTGCTGGTGCTGGCGCCGACCCGCGAGCTGGCCATCCAGGTCGCCGAGGCGTTCCAGACCTATTCGTCCGGCATCCCCGGTTTCCGCGTGCTGCCGGTCTACGGCGGCCAGCCCTACGGCCAGCAGCTGTCGGCCCTGCGCCGTGGCGTGCACGTCATCGTCGGCACCCCGGGCCGCGTGATCGATCACCTCGAGCGCGGCACCCTGGACCTGTCCGAGCTGAAGACGCTGGTGCTCGACGAAGCCGATGAAATGCTGCGCATGGGCTTCATCGACGACGTCGAAGCCGTGCTGAAGAAGCTGCCGGAGACCCGCCAGGTCGCCCTGTTCTCGGCCACCATGCCGTCGCAGATCCGCCGCATCGCGCAGACCTACCTGAAGAACCCGGCCGAAGTCACCATCGTCAGCAAGACGACGACCTCGGCCAACATCCGCCAGCGTTACTGGTGGGTGAGCGGCATGCACAAGCTGGACGCGCTGACCCGCATCCTGGAAGTCGAACCGTTCGACGCGATGATCATCTTCTCGCGCACCAAGGCCGCCACCGAAGAGCTGGCCGAGAAGCTGCAGGCGCGTGGCCTGGCCGCCGCCGCCATCAACGGCGACATGCAGCAGGCCCAGCGCGAGCGCACCATCGGCATGCTGAAGGAAGGCAAGCTGGACATCCTGGTCGCCACCGACGTGGCCGCCCGCGGCCTGGACGTGGAGCGCATCAGCCACGTGCTGAACTACGACATCCCGTACGACACCGAAAGCTACGTGCACCGCATCGGCCGTACCGGTCGTGCCGGCCGCACCGGTGACGCGATCCTGTTCGCCACCCCGCGCGAAAAGGGCATGCTGCGTGCGATCGAGCGCGCCACCCGCCAGCCGATCGAAGAAATGCAGCTGCCGAGCGTGGACGCGGTCAACGACACCCGCATCACCAAGTTCATGAGCCGCATCAGCGATGTGCTCGATGCCGGCGGCACCGAGTTCTACCGCGATCTGCTGCAGCGCCTGGAAGGCGAGAAGAACGTGCCGGCGATCGACATCGCCGCCGCGCTGGCCAAGCTGCTGCAGGGCGATTCGCCGTTCCTGCTCACCCCGCCGGTCCGTGGTGCGCGTGAAGAGCGTGCCCCGCACCAGCGCAACGAGCGCAGCAACGACCGTGGCGAACGCCCGGCCCGTTTCGAGCCGCGCTTCGAGCGTGGCCCGCGCCGTGAAGACGACCGTGGCCCGCGCCCGCCGCGTCCGGAAGGCGACTTCGGCAACAGTGAGGGCGGCTTCGAGCGCGCCCCGCGCCGTGACATCGCCCCGCGCGGTGCCGCCGAGCCGGGCATGGAGACCTTCCGCATCGAAGTGGGCCACGTGCACGGCGTGAAGCCGGGCAACATCGTCGGCGCGATCGCCAACGAAGCCGGCCTGGAAAGCCGTTTCATCGGCCGCATCGACATCCATGACGACTTCTCGGTGCTGGACCTGCCGGCCGAAATGCCGCAGGACCTGCTGACCCACCTGAAGAAGGTGTGGGTCTCGGGCCAGCAGCTTCAGATGCGCAAGGTCGAGCCGGGTGAAGACCTGACCCCGTCGGCGCGTCCGCCGTTCAAGCCGAAGTTCGGCCAGGGCAAGCCGCGTGGTCCGGGTGGCCCGGGTGGCCCGCGCAGTGGTCCGGGCGGCAACGACCGCCCGCCGCGTCGCGACGGCTTCAAGCCGCGCGGTCCGCGCAACTTCTGATCGCTTCCGGGTGATCGCCTCGACGCCAGCCTCCGGGCTGGCGTCGTCGTTTCCGGGGTTCGCGTCCCCGCCGTACCGGTTTCGCACCGTCTCAACAGTGCTGGCCCTAGCCTTCGGATTGGACCATGCTCCAATGGAATGAGTTTCCACATCCGCAGCCCCGGGGGGATCGGCGATGTCAGGAGGTCGCAGGGAGAGTGGCGGCACCGCGATACCGTATTCGACGCGGGGGCTGACCCTGCGCTTTGCATTGTTGACCGGCATGGCGATCAGCCTGGTCGGCATCTCCGCGCTGATCCAAGAGCTGCAGGCGGCCTCCACGGCGTGGATCATGGGCCAGAGCCATTGGTCGCGCGGCCAGCAGCAGGCCGCCTACGCGCTGTCGCGGTACATCACCTCCGGCGATCCCGCCGACCTGGCCGTGACCCGCCAGGCGCTGCGGGTGCCGCTGGGCGATCTCCATGCACGCCGTGCTCTCGAACAGGCCCAACCGGACATTGCCGCGGCACGCCAGGGCTTCATCGAAGGCGGCAACGCCCGCGGTGACATCAACCGCCTGATCCTCTCCTACCGCTACCTGCGTGATCAGGCCTATTTCCGCGATGCGGTCCGCCTGTGGCGCGACACCGATGACGATCTGCTGCAACTGGCCGCCATCACCGACCAGGTCCAGGCCGGGCATGCTGCCGGCAGCCTGACCCCGGCCGTGGAGCAGGCCCTGCTGCGCCGGGTGCAGGCGCTGGACGTGGGCATGCAGAACCAGGCGCGTGCGTTCTCCGGCGCGTTGCTGCACACCGCGGCGATGGTGCGGATGACGACCTTCATCGTGGGCGGATTGTCGGTATTGGCAATCACCCTGATCGCCGTGCTGCTGGCGCGGCGCGTGCGCAACGACCTGACCGAGCAGGAGAGCCGTTTCCGCGCGGCCTTCTACCAGGCCACGGTGGGCATGCTCAAACTCGACGAGCGCGGCCGCATCGTAGACGCCAACCAGGCGATGGCCGACATCCTCGATCATCGCCGCGAAGCGCTGCTTGGCTTGTCGCTGGCCGACCTGCTGGTGGAGGGCGAGCTGACCCTGGACGCGCACGGCCGGATCGACTGGCCGCGCCAGCTGCGCCCGGGCGAGCTGCGCTTCCTGCGTTCCGACGGCGGCCTGATGTGGGGCCGCTGGAGCGGCACCGTGGTGCACACCCGGGCGCGGGCACCGGCGGTGTTCGCGCTGGTCGAGGACGTGTCGCAGAACCATGCGCTGGCGCGCGAGGTGGAACACCATGCCAGCCACGACCCCCTGACCGGCCTGATCAACCGCCGCGAGATCGAGCGGCTGCTGGACCAGGCGTTGGCGGCGGTGCGTGCCGAAGGCGGTACCCACGCGCTGTGCTACATCGACCTGGACTACTTCAAGCTGGTCAACGATGGGCTCGGCCATGCCGCCGGCGATCAGCTCCTGCGCAGCTTCGCCGACTACCTGGTGGGGGCGGTGCGCGACGGCGACTGGGTCGGCCGCCTGGGCGGCGACGAATTTGCCCTGTTCCTGGCCAACGCCAGCCAGGACGAGGCCAAGCAGGTGCTGCAGCGGGTGATCCGCACGCTCGGCCAGGTCAGCTTCCAGCATGGGGACGGCGCCCCCAAGGTCAGCTGCAGCATCGGCGTGGTTGAAGTGACCGCCGAGGCACCGGACGTGAACTGGCTGATGAGCGCGGCCGACAGTGCCTGCTACGCGGCCAAGGAAGCCGGCCGCAACCGGGTGCACTGTTACAACGAAAGCCGCATGGCGCTGGACGAGCGCCGCCACGAAGCGGAACGGCTGGCCAGTGTCTCCAGCGCGATCGCCGAGAACCGCATGCTGCTGTATGCCCAGCGCATCGAGCGGGTCGGCGACCCGGAGTTCCTGCATTACGAAGTTCTGGTGCGCATGCGCAGCCCGGAAGGGGCGTTGCAGGGGCCGGCCGAGTTCATGGGCGCGGTGGAACGTTACGGCATGGCCATGGCGCTGGACCGGCACGTGCTGTCGCTGCTGTTCCGGCATCTGCAGGTGTGCCCGAACCATGTGCAGCAGCTGGGCCTGTGCAACGTCAACGTGTCGGCGCAGTCGATCGCCGAGCCGAGCTTCCTGGCGTTCGTCACCGACCTGCTCGAGCGCAACCGCGGCCTGGCCCGCAAGCTCTGCTTCGAAATCACCGAAACCGCGGCGGTCAGCAACCTTGCCCAGGCGCGCGCCTTCATCGATGCGGTGAAAGCGCGTGGCTGCCGCATGGCGCTGGATGATTTCGGCTCTGGGCTTTCTTCGTTCGCCTATCTGCGCCAGCTGCCGGCGGACATGCTCAAGATCGACGGCGTGTTCGTGCGCGACATGAACGTGGATCCGGTCAACCGTGCCGCCGTTCGGGCGATCACCGAGGTCGGCCGCGAGCTGCACATGATGGTGGTCGCCGAATGGGTGGAATCGGCGGTGGTGGCCGACCAGTTGGCGCAGATGGGCGTGGAAGGCCTGCAGGGGTATGCGATCGAACGGCCGATTCCGCTGGAAAGGATGACGCAGCTGGCGATACGGCCGGTGCGGACAGGGCACTCGTCCGACGCCTGGCGGGGCATGCCATGATGCGATAATCGCCACCGGCGGCAGCGGACAGGGTGTCCGCGGGCGATCACGGGCGGGGCGCAGGTGTGAGCAACGGGGGCGGGTATTCAATCGGGTGGGCGGCGCTGATCATGGTGCTGCTGTGGCTGTTGCCATGGAGCCTGCAGGCGGGCCCGCGCGTGGGCCAGGATTTCCTGTTGCTCGGCGGGGCGACCGATGAAGTGACGCCGCAGCGTGCCTGCACACCGGATGTGCTGGCGCGCCATCAGGAAGTGCTCTCGATCCCGGCGCCCGCCGCCGGCTGGTCGGGCAAGCCCCAGGCGGTGGATGTGTTCGGGGTGCTGACCGGCGAAGTGCGTATCAGCCACGGCGACCGCGAGATCTGCGGCAGCATGCACGATGCCCGCACGCGCGATTCGCGCTTCCGCGCCGGGGTCGGGTTGGTGGTGGTGCCGGAGGCCGGCGATCACGAGCCGATCGTGGTCTCCTGGACCCGCCCGCTCAAGGACGGCTGGGTGCCGACGATCCAGCTCGGCGCGCCCAGTCCGGTCCAGCAGAACGACACCGCCCGCCTGCTGGTGCGTGCGGCCTGCATCGCGGTGGCGATTGCCCTGGCGCTGTCGGCGCTGATGGGCTGGGTCACCACCCGCGATCAGTCCTTCCTGGTCTATGTCGGTGCCTGCGCTGTGTTCGTGCTGTGGCAGGCCGTGCTCGGCGGGCTGAGTGGCTATCCGGAGCCCTGGCTGCCGGTGCAGGACCGTGCCTCCTGGTGGCTGGTCGCGCTCGCGGCATTCAGCGAGGCGCTGCTGCTGCCCGTCCTGTGGCGGCTCAGCGGCGGTCACCGGCGCTGGCCGCGCTCGCGCCCGGTGCAGCATCTCGTGCTGTGGGGGCTGATCGCGATCGGGCTGAGCGTACCGCTGTGGGGGCTGGAGGGGCTGGGTGCGGTGGCGCTCGTGCTGGAGTGGACCTTCCTGGCGGCCTGCACGCTGTGCCTCGGCGCGGGCCTGTGGGGGGTGTGGCGGCGCGATGCGCACGCACTGCCGGGGCTGGCCGCACTGGCCCCGTGGTGGATCATGATCGTGGCCGATGCGCTCGATGCGCGCTGGCTGGTGGCCTACCGGATCGAAGTACTGCAGCTGGCGGCCACCTGGTTCCTGATGATGGCCGCCTATGCGCTCAACCTGCGGCTCGGGCGCCTGCGTCGCCAGCGCGATGAAATGCGCCAGCTGGCCGACACCGACATGCTGACCGGGTTGCCCAATCGCCGGGCCGGCCTGCGCCTGCTGGCCGAGTACCTGGAGCGTGCGCACCAGCCGCCGCACGCGTTGGCGATTGGTTTCCTCGACATCGATCTGTTCAAGGACATCAACGACCAGTACGGCCATGACGTGGGCGACCAGGTCCTGGTCGCGGTGGCGCGCGCGCTGCGCGGGTCGGTGCGCAACCACGACGACGTGATCCGGATGGGCGGGGAAGAATTCCTGGTGCTGCTGCCCGGGGCCGGTCATGCCGCCGCCGTGGCGCGGCTGGAGACGGTACGCCAGCAGGTGGCGGCGGTCACCCAGGCGCTCGGCATCCCCGGCCTGACGGTCTCGGCCAGCATCGGCCTGGCGGTGCTCAGGCCCGGCAGCGATGACCTGGCCGGGCTGCTGCGTCGGGCCGACCACGCCATGTACCGCGCCAAGCGCAACGGCCGCAACCAGATTCACGATGGCGAGCGCACCACGACGGCCGGCGAGCCGGTATCGGCCTGAACCGCCGGCGCGCGGAAAAACGCAGCGGCGGCCGCCTTTTGCCCGATAATGGGCCGATGACAACCCGACTCAACAAGCATATCGCCGACACCGGCTTCTGTTCCCGGCGCGAAGCCGACCGCCTGATCGGCGAGCGCCGCGTCACCGTGAACGGCCATCCGGCCGGCACCGGTGCGGTGGTGGGCGAACAGGACGTGGTGCTGGTCGACGGCCAGCCGCTGCGCGCCCGCGAAGCGAAGAAGGCCGGTGGCCGCAAGCACGTCTACATCGCGCTGAACAAGCCGGTGGGCATCACCTGCACCACCGAGAGCTCGGTGAAGGGCAACATCGTGGAGTTTGTCGGCCACGAGCAGCGCATCTTCCCGATCGGCCGCCTGGACAAGGATTCGGAAGGCCTGATCCTGCTGACCAGCAACGGCAACATCGTCAACCAGATCCTGCGCGCCGAGAACGGCCACCAGAAGGAATACATGGTCGCGGTCAACAAGGCCGTCACCGATGAGTTCCTGCGCGGCATGGCCCGTGGCGTGCGCATCCGCGATGAAGTCACGCTGCCGTGCCGGACCAGCAAGCTGGCCAAGTTCGGCTTCCGGATCACCCTGCAGCAGGGCCTGAACCGGCAGATCCGCCTGATGGCCGCCGCGTTCGGCTTCCGCGTCACCCAGCTGCGCCGCGTGCGCATCGACAACATCAAGCTCGGCGCGCTCAAGCCGGGGCAGTGGCGCAACCTCACCGATGCCGAGCTCAAGGGCCTGCTGCCCAAACAGCTGGACTGGTGATGCCGTGCGTCCCCGGATGGCGCCACCCGGGCTAGACTGCGCAGGCACACGCTACCGCCTGCCACGATGATCAAGCCGTCCAAACCGGACAACGAAGCGCAGCGCCTGTTGGCGCTGCAGCGCTACCAGATCCTGGACACCCCGCGCGAGCGCTCCTTCGACGATCTGGTCACGATCGCCACCGCGCTGTGCGGCACCCGCATGGGCGCGGTGACCCTGGTCGACCAGGACCGCCAGTGGTTCAAGTCGCGGCAGCTGCTCGAGGCGGCTGAAACGCACCGGGATATTTCCTTCTGCGGCCACGCCATCCTGCAGCCGGACCAGGTGATGGTGGTCGAGGACGCCCTTGCCGATCCGCGCTTCTTCGACAATCCGGTGGTGGTCGACGATCCGCACGTCCGGTTCTATGCCGGCGCCCCCCTGCTGAGCAGCGAAGGGCTGCCGCTGGGCACGCTGTGCGTGTTCGATGCCCACCCGGGGCACCTCAGCGTCGGCCAGCGCGAGGCCTTGTCGGCGTTGTCGCGGCAGGTCTCGCTGGTGATGGAACTGCGCCGGTACGCCCATGAGATCCAGCAGCACATGACCGACCGCGCCTGGTACGAGCAGCGCCTGGCCGAATACAACGAACTGCTGGAACAGCAGAACGCGGACCTGGCCGAGCAGAGCCGGACCGATCCGCTCACCGGCCTGCCCAACCGCCGCGCGATGAGCACCGCGCTGGAAGCGGCCGTGGTCGATGCCGACGGCCAACCGCGTGCGACCGCGGTGGCGCTGCTCGACATCGATCACTTCAAGACCGTCAACGATCTCTACGGCCACGCCACCGGCGACCATGTACTGGCGGAACTGGCGCGGCTGCTGCGCGCGCATTTCGCCGGGCACGGCCTGGCCGCGCGCTACGGCGGCGAAGAGTTCGTGGTGCTGATGCCCGATACCCCGCTGGCCACGGCCGAACTGCAGTGCGACTTCCTGCGCATGGCGGTGGCCGATCTGCCGCTGGGCCTGCCGCTGACGATCAGCATCGGGGTGGCCGCGCACCGCCATGGCGACGCGATCGAGCAGACCCTGGCCCGCGCCGACGCAGCGCTGTACCGGGCCAAGGGCGACGGCCGCAACCGGGTCATCCGCGCCGACTGAGGCCGGCTTCGCCTCACTCGGCGATGTTGCGCGCCTCGGAGGTCGCCAGGATTTCCGGGTGCTGGACCTTCCTGCGGCGGTTGAGCAGCGGGTGCAGGAACACCGCCCCGACGATGATCGCCACGCCCGCATAGAACAGCGGCGTCAACTCGCGCTGCTCGCTGAGCAGCACCATCGCCAGCAGGATCGCGTAGACCGGTTCGAGGTTGGTCACCAACTGAGAGGTATAGGCGCTGATATGGCGCAGCGCCACCAGCGCGAGCGCGAACGGCAGCAGCGTGCACAGCCCGGCCAGGGCCAGCAGCAGCAGGCCGTCGTGCAGGTCCGGGATCACCCACAGCGGGCTGGCCAGGGCCGGCAGCAGGAACGGCAGCGCCGGCGCCAGCAGGGTCAGGGTGAGGGTGCCCGCACCGAGTTCCAGCGCGGTCACGGTCAGCGGGTCGGCGTGGCTGACCAGGCGCTTGTTGAACGAGCCGAAGATGGCCACCAGCAGTGCCGACAACGCGCCGATGAGCACGCCCAGGCGCATGCCGTCCGGCACGCCACCGACCACCAGTGCGACGCCGGGCAGTACCAGGAGGCCGAAGGCCAGCTCGCGGAACTGGAAGGGACGCTTGGCCACCCAGGGTTCGATCACCGCGGTGAACACCGGCGCCAGCGCGATGCAGGTGGCCGCCACCGAGGCATTGGCCAGCTTCACCGCACCATAGAAGGTCAGCCAGTGCAGGGCGACCAGGGCGCCCACGCCGCAGTAGCCGGCCACCAGGCGTGGCGACAGTTGGCGCAGGCCGCGCCACACGCGTGGCACCAGCGCCAGCATCGCCACCACCAGCAGCATGCGCCACCACACCAGCGGCAGGGCGGGCAGGGTGATCAGCTTGCCGAGGATGGCAGTGACGCCCCACAGCAGCACACAGAAATGGATTTGCAGCAGGGCTCTGCGGGTATCGGTCATCGGCATCGGCATATTGTGCGGCAAGCCGCGCCGCGAAGGATGCCTTCCACGCGCTCCTTTGCATGGTCGTGGCATCCTGCGGCGATGACCCGCCTTCGCACCGAACCTGTCCGTGCCGCCCCGACCCCCGCGCTGCGCGGCTGGGCCGGCCTGACCGCGGTCATTGCGGTGGCCTCCCTGCTGCTGCAGTACCACCTGCTGCTGCGCACGCCCGGCCTGGGTACGGCGGACGCGACGCTGCGTTACCTGGGCTACTTCACCATCCTCAGCAACATCGGGGTGGCGGCGGTCTGCCTGGCGCTGGTGCGTGGCCGTGGCGACGGCCTGGCCGGCCCCGTCCCGCGCGCGGCGGTGGCGTTGTTCATCGGCATCACCGGGTTGATCTACGTGATCATCCTGCGCCCGTTGTGGCACCCACAGGGCGCGCAATGGTGGGCAGACGCGGGACTGCATTATGCGGTGCCGGTGCTGTACCTGCTGGGCTGGCTGGGCGGGCCGCACGGTGGCCTGCACCGGCGCGGGCTGTTCGGCGCGCTGGCGTTTCCGATGGTCTATCTCGGCTGGGCGCTGCTGGTCGGCCGGGTCAGTGGCCAGTACCCGTACCCCTTCCTGGACCTGGGCACGCTGGGCCCCGTGCTGGTCCTGCGCAACGTGCTGGCCGTGGCGGTGGTGTTCGTCGTCTGCGGCGGTCTGCTGTGGTGGCTGGATGGCGCGCTGGCGCAACGCCGCCGGCGCGGATAAGGGCGTCAGCCGCCGCCGAGCTGCTCCAGCTGGTCGCGCAGCGCCATCGCCGCGCCGGGATTGCGCTGCTTGGCCGCCCCGATGAAGAGCACATAGACCTCGCGCGGCGGCGAGGCAGGCACCTCCGCCCCGAGATGGGGCAGGTCCGGATTGTCCTCGCCCCGGGCCCAGCGCATCGCACGCAGGCACCACTGCTCCATCGCACGCGCCGGGTAGCCGGCACGCAGGTTGGCGCGCGAGCCCATCAACCGCGCATAGATGACGTCCGCCGTGGGGTCGGCGAAACTGGGATGCTCGTCCGAGCCACTGAACACCAGCGCGGCGCCATGCGCACGGGCGGCGGTCAGCAGTCCAGGCGTCCATGCCGCGGGATTGCGCACCTCCAGTACGTGCTGCAGGCGGTGACCGTCGACCTTACGCGGCAGCATCTCCAGAAACTGATCGAACTCGGCCGCACCGGCCGGATGGCTGTCGCCGAACTGCCAGATCAACGGGCCCAGCCGGTCTTCCAGCGCCGCGATGCCATCAATGAAATGCTCGGCACGTTCGCCGACCGTGGTGAGGTCATGGGTCTGGGTGATCGTGCGCGGCGCCTTGGCCGAGAAGCGGAAGCCTTCGGGCGTCTGTTCGCGCCACTGGGCATAGATGGCCGGCTTCTGCGCGCGGTAGAACGTGCTGTTGATCTCGATGCAGCCCAGCTGTTGGCTGGCGTAAGCCAGTTCCTCGCGCTGCGGCAGCCCGGCGGGATAGAACGCACCGCCGCGCCACGCCGGGAACACCCAGCCACCGATACCCGTGCGGATGGAACCGGCCGCTGTGCTCATGCGACGCCCGCGGGGTCGGCCCACGGATCGCGACAGCCGAACCACCACAGGCAGCCTTCCATATGCAGCCAGACAATCGCAGCGTGCCCATCGCGGTAGCGCAGGCAGGGAATGAGGGTGGCGGTGGTCGCGGCGGGCGCGGTCATGACGGGCCTCCTTCTGGCACAGGCGAGCCTGATCCGGGCCGCGTTACCATCGTGCGAAACCGGGGCATCGGCACCCTCGACGCCCCCGCCACACGCAACCGGAGACACTGCTTGAACACATCCTGGATCGGAGGCGCCGTGCTGCTTGCATGCGCACCCTTGGCATCGGCTGCGGTGCCGGCCGAACTGCAGCGGCTGGACGCCACCATCGAACGCGCTCGCACCGCGTTCGACATTCCCGGCATCGCCGTGGCGGTGGTCAAGGATGGCAAGGTGGTGATGGAGCGCGGCTACGGCGTGCGCGAACTGGGCAAGCCGGATCCGGTCCAGGCCGATACGCTGTTCGCGATCGCCTCCAACACCAAGGCGTTCACCGCCACCTCGCTGAACCTGCTGGCTGAGCAGGGCAAGCTGAAGATGGATGATCGCGTGATCGATCATCTGCCCGGCTTCCGCATGTCCGATCCCTACGTCACCGGCGAGATGCGCATCCGCGATCTGCTTTCGCACCGCAGTGGCCTGAGCCTGGGGGCGGGCGACCTGCTGTTCTGGCCGACCACCTCCTACAGCAACAAAGAGGTGGTGCAGCGTCTGGGCAAGGTGCCGCTGAAAGCCGGTTTCCGCGATCGCTATGCTTACGACAACATTCTCTACGCGGTCGCCCAGCAGGTGATCGAGCAGGTGTCCGGGCAGACCTATGCGGACTTCCTGCAGCAGCACATCTTCACGCCGGTCGGAATGCGCGGCACCCGCTACAACGCCGACCATCTGCAGCCCGGCGACAACGCCGCGGTCGGGCACGCCAAGTACGATTTCAGCCAGCTGCGCACCGTCGCGCCGCTGACCTGGTCCAACAATGCCGGCGCCGGCGGCATCTATTCCAGCGTCCACGACATGGCGCGCTGGATGAACGTGCAGCTGGCCCAGGGCACGCTGGAGAACGGGCAGCCGCTGTTCACCGCCAAGACCCAGCAGGCGATGTGGCAGATGATCACGCCGCAGGTCGTGCCCGAGCCGAGCGTGCCGCAGCTGGCCGCGGCGCGGCCGAATTTCGCCGGCTATGGCGAAGGCTGGAGCCTCAGCGACTACCGCGGCCAGAAACTGGTCTGGCATACCGGCGGCTGGCCGGGGATGGTGTCGCGCGTGACCCTGGTGCCGGAGCACAAGCTGGGCATCGTAGTGCTCACCAACCAGGAAGTCGGCGCAGCCTTCAACGCGATCACGATGGAAGCGCTGGACGCTTACCTGCAGGCCCCGGCCACCGACTGGGTCGCCGCCTATGCCGCTGCCGTCGCCAAGTCACAGGAGAAAGCAGACGAAGGCTGGGCAAAGCATCAGGCCGCGCGCGATGCCAAATCCAGGCCGTCGCTGCCGCTGGCACGCTATGCCGGTGGTTACCGCGACGCGTGGTACGGCGATGTGTTCGTCGAACAGCAGGGTGGCAAGCTGCGCCTGCGCTTCGGCAAGACCGCGCAGTTGATCGGCACGCTGGAGCATTGGCAGCACGATACCTTCCTGGTGCGCTGGGATGATCGCTCGCTCAATGCCGATGCCTTCGTGAATTTCAGCCTCGATCCGGACGGCAAGGTCCGCGAGGTGCGCATGCAGGCGGTGTCCTCGCTCACCGATTTCAGTTTCGATTTCCAGGACCTGCTGCTGATGCCGATCGCCGTCGAGGCCAACGGCTGAACCCCGTCGCCAGCGTGTGAGGGGGGTGAGAGTAAAAGGGCAGGCCGCGGTGGGATAATCGCGGCCTGTTTTGTTTTCGGTGCACTGCGATGTTCCGCTGGTTCGAGTCGATTATTCCGGTGTTCCCGCCGATCGATGCGCGCATGCCACCCCGCAAGGTGGTGCCGTTCTATATCCATTACCTGCGCCCGGTCTGGCCGGTGCTGCTGGCCACCTTGATCGCCGGCCTGCTGCTGGCACTGGTCGAAGTGGCGATGTTCGATTTCCTTGGCCGCATCGTGGACATGGTCGCCGAGCAGCCCGGCAGTGGTTTCTTTGCACGGCATGCCAACACGCTGATGTGGATGGCCGGCATCACCCTGATCGCACGGCCACTGCTGGTATCGCTGCACAGTCTGCTGGTCAACCAGGCGATCGTGCCGGGGCTGAGCAACCGCTCGCGCTGGCTGATGCACAACTACGTGGTGCGGCAGAGCCTGAGCTTCTTCCAGAACGACTTCGCCGGCAGCATGGCCAACCGGGTGATGCAGACCGGCACCTCGCTGCGTGAATCGGCGGTGCAGATGGTCGATTCGGTCTGGTACATCCTGGTCTACACCGGCACTGCGCTGTACCTGTTCGCACAGGCCGACTGGCGGCTGATGATTCCGCTGGCCCTGTGGATGGGCAGCTACGTGGTGATCATGTGGTACTTCGTACCGCGCGCCAAGGAGCGGGCGTGGCTTGCCTCGGAGGCGCGTTCCAAGGCGATGGGCCGCATCGTGGATGGCTACACCAACGTGCCCACGCTGAAGCTGTTCGCCCATGGCGGGCGCGAGCAGGCCTACGTGGCCGAAGCGATCGGGGAACTGGCAACCAAGCACCGCGGCCAGACCCGGGTCACCACCGGGCTGGAAGTGACCATCGCCGTCGTCAACGGTTTCCTGATCGTGGGCACCTGCGCGCTGGCGCTGTGGTTGTGGAACGGTGGGCACATCACGGTGGGCGCGATCACCCTGGCCACCGGCCTGGTGATCCGCATCCACAACATGTCCGGCTGGATCATGTGGACCATCAACGGCATCTTCGAGGATATCGGTACGGTGCAGGACGGCATCACCACCATCTCGCAGCCGCTGACCGTGCAGGACCGTGCCGATGCCGTGCCCTTGCAGGTCAGCCAGGGCGCCGTGCATTTCGATCACATCCATTTCCATTACGGCAAGAGCGGCGGGGTGATCGCCGGGCTCGATCTGAACGTGAAAGCGGGCGAGAAGATCGGCCTGGTCGGTCCCTCGGGGGCCGGCAAGTCGACCCTGGTCAACGTGCTGCTGCGCCTCTATGACCTGGAAAGCGGGCAGATCCGCATCGACGGCCAGGACATCGCAGGGGTTACCCAGGAGAGCCTGCGCCGGCAGATCGGCGTGGTCACCCAGGACACCTCGCTGCTGCACCGTTCGATCCGCGACAACCTGCTCTACGGGCGCCCCGATGCGACCGAGGAACAGCTGCATGCGGCGGTGGCCAAGGCGCGTGCCTCGGCCTTCATCGACACGCTGGTGGACGGGGAAGGGCGTCGTGGCTACGACGCGCACGTCGGCGAGCGCGGGGTGAAGCTCTCCGGTGGCCAGCGCCAGCGCATCGCGATCGCGCGGGTGCTGCTCAAGGATGCGCCGATCCTGGTCCTGGACGAAGCCACCTCGGCGCTGGATTCGGAAGTGGAGGCGGCGATCCAGGACAACCTGGACGAGCTGATGACCGGCAAGACGGTGATCGCGATCGCGCACCGGCTGTCCACCATCGCGCGGATGGACCGGCTGGTGGTGATGGACCAGGGCCGCATCGCGGAGACCGGCACGCACGCCGAGCTGATCGCGGCGGGCGGGTTGTATGCACGCCTGTGGGCGCGGCAGACCGGTGGATTCGTGGCCGCCGACGCGTAGGGCCACGCTCTGCGTGGAGGCATCTGGTTCCGTGACAAGAAAAACGGCCCGGGATTCCCGGGCCGTCTGCAGGCTCATCCACGCATGGCGTGGATTTATCGATAGGCTCATCCACGCATGGCGTGGATCTACTCGATCGGCTGGTCCAGCATCAGCTGGCGCGCGAAGCGCACCGGCGGAGCGCCGTAGGACAGCATCTGGTCGTGGTAGGCCTTCAGGTTGAACTTCGCCCCCTGCTTGTCCTGCACGGCCTTGCGCGTGTCGAAGTGTTCCTGCGCGCCGACGAAGTAGGTCGGCAGCTGCGCGGAGGTCAGCTGCGCACGCACCCACTTGCCCGAGGCTTCGCTTTCCTGCTGGAAGGCGTCGTGGGTCATCAGGTGCATCGCCTGCTCACGCGTCCAGTTGTCCACGTGCACGCCCTGGTCCAGGATCGCGTTGGAGATGGTGCGCAGGTAGAACTTCAGCTGCACCAGGTGGAACAGCGGATCGTTGTCCAGGTAACCCTGCTCCTGCATCATCCGCTCGGTGTAGACCGCCCAGCCTTCCGCGAACAGGCCCGAACGCAGCACTGCGCGCAGCGTCGACGGGAACTTGCCCGAGTGCCAGCCTTCCAGGTAATGGCCCGGCGTGCCTTCGTGGATGCTCAGCAGGTGGATCATGCGGCTGTTGTATTCGCGCAGGAACGAATCGACCTGCTTGTCGGTCCAGTCGTCCGGAATCGGCGAGACCGCGTAGAAGGTCTTCAGGTTCTTGTCGAGCGGGCCCGGCGAATCGCAGTAGGCCACGGCCACGCCACGCTGGAATTCCGGCATCAGGATGATGTCGACCGGAGAATCCGGCAGCGTCATCAGGTCGTGCTTGCGCACGAATTCGGTGGACTGCTCCAGCGCGGCCTTGGCGTCTTCAACGACCTTGTCGCGTGCCGGCTTGTCGGCATACGCCAGCTCAAGCGCGGCTTCGATCGCGGCCTGCTGCTGCGCGTCGCTCGGGTTGGCCGGCAGCGCCGGGGCACCGGGCTTGTCCTTGAGCACGGTCTGCGCGATGCCGTACATGTCCTGGCGCACGCGCTTGAGTTCGGCACGCGCGCGCTCGCCGATCTCGGCGCGCGAGAGCGAGGAGTTCAGGGCGAACTTCAGCTTCTGGTCGTACAGGTCGGCGCCGATGCGGAAGTCACCCTTGGCGTTCGGCACCAGGGTCTTGTCCAGCCAGGTCTGCTGTTCGTCGACGGCCTTCTTCAGACCCTCGATCGCGGCCTGCAGACGCTTCTGGTCTTCGGCCGGCAGTTCACCGATGTGCGGGGTGATGAAGGTATCGACGATGCTGAGGATGCCGCGGTTCTGCTTGGCCACGGTTTCGGCATGGATCTTCGGCACGCGGGCCGGGTCCAGGTTCTCGCGGGCCTGGGCGAAGATCTGCGGCAGCTTCTCCATGCGCGCGGTCGCCGACTTCAGGCGGTCGGGCAGCGGCGCGAACTCACGCGCCATCAGGCCGTACAGCGCGCTGCCGGCCATGCCGTTGTACATCTGCGGATCCCACTTGGGCGACTGCAGCACTTCCGCGGTCCAGACTTCGGACTGCAGCTGGTTGCGCAGGATCGCCGCATCCACTTGGTTTTCGCGCGAGAGCTTGCTGACATCGATCTTGTCCAGATCGCCCAGCAGCGCCTTGTACGCGGTCAGCACCTTCTGCTGGCCGGCGGCGCTGAGATCGTCGATCTCGCTGTCGTAGCGGTGGTCGCCGATCTGCGTGGCGCTGATCGGGGACAGCTGCATCCAGGTGTCCAGGGCGCGCTTGGACAGGTCGGCGAAGGCCGCATCGACCGCGGCATCGCCGGCCGGGGTGGCCGCTTCGGTGCCGGTGGCGGGCGTCGGGGAGTCGGCCTGCTGGCAGCCACCAAGGGCGGCGATCAGGGCGAGGGCAAGCAGATGCTGGCGCATCGGTGTTCCTGTACTGGGGACAATCCCCGAGCATAGGGCCGATGGCCCCCTTTGTCCCCGTGCCATTGGATTACCATGCGCTGTGAAATTCACCGCCGTTGATGGAGCTGCACTGTGACTGGATGGACAGGAGGGGCCCGCGCCGGGCTGGCAGGGATGCTGCTGTTGGGCCTGGTGGCCTGTGGCCGCAGCGGGCCGGACTACGCCGCCGATGCGGCTGCCGGGGCCGTCGCGTCGCCGGAAGGCGCGTTCCTGGCCTACGAACACGACATCCGGATCCAGCTCGATGCCCAGCGCATCAGCGCACGGGTCAAGGCCGTGTCCGAGGCCTGCCAGAGCAACCGGTTCGGGGACTGCGCCGTGCTGCAGGTGGGCGAGGAAGGCGGTGAGAGCCGCTCCGGTTCGATCCGCGTGCGCATCGCCCCCAAGGGCGTGGAGCCGATCATCGCGCTGGCCGGTGAAGGCGGCGATGTCGCCTCGCGCAACACGCATGCCGAAGATCTGGCCCAGCAGGTGGCCGATACCGCGCTGACCCAAACACGGTTGCAGAAGGAACACGCGCAGCTGCAGGCGTATCAGCAGCGCAGCGACATGAAGGTTGCCGACCTGCTGGCGGTCTCGCAGCGCATGGCGGAGATCGAGGCCGGGCTGGAGCAGGCCAACAAGGACGCGGCGCAGCAACGCCGGCGGATCGACACCCAGCTGGTGACGATGAACTTCGAAGGTCCGGCCGGGCAGCGCAGCCGCAGTGAGATCGGCAAGGCGTTCAGCGAGTTTGGTGCGATCTTCACCACCAGCATCGCCTTCGTGATCCGCGCGGTCGCCGCGCTGCTGCCGGTCGGCGTGGTGGTGTGGGCGGTCGGTGCGGTGGTCGTGGCGCTGTGGCGTCGGCGCAAGCGTCGCAAGGCCGCCGCGGCCGCGCGCTGATCAAACCGGTCGTGCCGCGCCTCAACGCGCGGCACGACGGTTCAATCAACCTTCGTCCTGCTCGTACTCGACGAACACATCCAGTTCCAGCGCCAGCTCCTGCACGGCATCGCGCACGCGCTGGGCACCGAGTGCATTGCCGACTTCCACTTCCAGTTCGTGGGTGCCCGGGCCGATGTCGTCGGAGAGGCCGGCCGAGCTGGAATCGTCGTCGTCCATGTGCGGCATCAGGTCGTCGGTTTCTTCGACGTGCTCGATTCCCTCGATGCTCTGCAGCAGGTCGGTGATGGCACGTGCATCGTCTTCGGTGCCGGTGATTCGCAGTCGCAACAGGGCCATGGGTCGAGCCTCGGGGGAAAGGGACTCCAGCCTAGCCAGCGGACGGAAAAGGCCGGGTGAGGACGCGCGACCGGGCGCGGCGTCCGGTTCAGTCGTGCGTGCCGTCGGCAGGGGGCAACCCCAGCAGTCCGTCGGGCAGCGCGGGCAGCGGAGTGCGTTCGTCCAGCGCCTCGCGCTTGAGCCAGTCCATGAACGCCTGCGCGGTCAGGCTGAGCGGGCGGTGCTCGGCGTGCACCACGTAGTAGGCGTAGCGTGCCTTGAGCGCAGGCCCGGGCAGGCGCACCAGTTCGTAGCGCTGCAGATAGGGCTGCGCGATGTGTTTGCGGGCAAGCACCGCGCCGATGCCATACACCGCCGCGCGCATCGCATCGGTGCTGTCGCTGAAGGTGTGCAGCGACGGCAGATCCAGCCCGCGCACGCCGGCAGCGCGGAACCAGTCGCGCCACCCCTGCGGTGACATGTCGCTGAGCAGCGGCAGGGCAGCGATCTGCGCCGGTTCGCGCAATGTCGAGACGCCCGCCAGGGACGGCGAGGCGACCGGGCACAGTTCGTCGTCCATCAGATGATGCGCGGTCATGCCGGGCCACTGGCCCAGCCCGTAGCGGATGCCCAGCTCCGGGCCGGTCTCGTCGAAGCGGACCAGCTCGGTGCTGGTCTGCAGCTCGATGCGCATGCGCGGATGCTGGTGGGTGAAACGCGGCAGGCGCGGGATCAGCCAGCAGTACGACAGCGAGCGGATGGTGGTGACCCGCAGCGGCACGATGTCGGCCTGGGGATGCAGGTTGCCGGCCACCGCATTGAGATCGCTCAATGCCGCCGCGGCCGCATCGGCCAACTGGCGGCCCTCCGCGGTCAGCCGCACGCCGCGCGCATGGCGCTGGAACAGAACCGTGCCGAGCAGATCCTCCAGCCGCCGCACGTGGTGGCTGACCGCACTGGCGGTGAGGTGCAGTTCCTGTGCGGCATGGGCGAAGTTCTGGTGGCGGGCGGCTACCGCGAACACCCCCAGGGCGGGCAGCAGGGCAGGGCGAAGGATCATGGTTGAGACCCAAATCATATTTGTGGCTTGCACGGATACTACGCGCTTGTGGGCGCGCAACGGCGGGCGGATGCTGTCGCCCTTCCTCCCTGGATACACGCGCATGTTGTCGTCCCTTACCGCTTGCCCCGCGTGTCTGCCCTGCTTGTGGGGGCGGTCATGAGCGGGGCGCCGCTGGCCGCCGGCACGGTCGAGCGCGATTGGCGCACGCCGCTGGAGCTGACCGTGCTCGGCGCGATCTGGGGCTGCTCGTTCCTGTTCATGCGCGTAGCCGTGCCGGCGTTCGGCCCCTATGCACTGGTGGAAGTGCGGCTGCTGCTCGGCGCGCTCGTGCTGCTGCCGTTCCTGTGGCAGGCGCGGGCGCAGTTTCCGGCCCGCCGCTGGTTGTGGCTGGCGCCGATCGGCCTGATCAACTCGGCCATCCCGTTCGTGCTGTTCGCCTGGGCCGCGCAGCGCGCCCCGGCGGCGATCGGGGCGATCTGCAATGCGATGACGGTGCTGTTCGCCGCACTGATGGCCTTCCTGTTCTTCGGCGAGAAGATCGGCATGCGCCGCGCGATCGCCCTGCTGGTCGGTTTCGCGGGGGTGGTGGTGCTGGCGACGGCCAAGGTCTCCGGCCTGAGCATCGGCGCGGCGGTGCTGGCCGGTGCACTGGCGGCGCTGCTGTACGGCCTGGGCGTCAATCTGGTGAAGCGCCACATGACCGGCCTGCCGCCGGCGGCCTCGGCCGGCGCCACGCTGGGTTGCGCGGCGATCCTGCTGCTGCCGATGGCGCTGACCCACTGGCCGACGGGCCCGATCCCGATGCTGTCCTGGGCCTGCGCGATCGCCCTGGGCGTGGTCTGCACCGGCCTGGCGTTCCTGATGTTCTATCGCCTGATCGCGCGCATCGGCCCGGCGCGCGCCTCGACCGTGACCTACCTGGTGCCGATGTTCGGCGCGCTGTTCGCCTGGTGGTTCCTGGGCGAACCGGTGACCGGCGCGATGGTGGTGGCGGGGGTGCTGATCCTTGGCAGCGTGGCGGCATCGCAGCGATAGGCCGGGGGGGGCCGCGTGCAGCCACCCATGGGGTGGCTCTACAAGGGCATCAGGATGCTGACGCGTCGGTTATCTCATCCTCAGCGCACCGGCACCGGGATGTTGCACAGGTCGATGTGGCCCGCCGGGCGCTTGTAGAAATCATCGACGCGGTTGCGGCGTGCTTCGGTCGCATCGGCGAAGGTCTTCGAGTCGGTGCGCAGCACCTGCAGCTTGGGGCGCTGCGCAGCCGGGACGTCGCTCGCACGCTGGATCGACTGGATCGCGGTGCGCTGCGCCGGATCGGTGTAGAAGCCCATCGGCGCCGGGCCGCGCGACAGGGCGCTGAGCAGTTCCATGCCCTGCAGCACGCGGCCGACCACGGTGATGTTGCGGTCCAGCTGACGCGGTGACTGTCCGGTCACCACGTACAGCTCGGCGCCGACGCTGCTGTCTTCCTCGTTGTTGCGGCCGGCACCCAGCGCGCCATAGCAATGCGCCAGCCAGGTCTTGCCGTCCTTGCGGTCCTGGCCCACCGGGAAGCCGTCGACGAAACCGGTCTGGTCGGCCCAGCCATCACGGTCGGGCAGGAGGCTGACCTTGAGCCCCTTGCTGTCGCGCTGGAACTCGGCCGGGAGCTTGCGCGTGGCGCTGCCGAGCGGCTTTGCCTTGGCGGCATCATCGGCGTCGGCATCGCCGAACTGCACCACGAAATTGTCCTGCGCGCGGTAGATGCTCTCGCCATCCCAGAAATGCTCGTGGGCGAGGGTCTGGATGTTGGCCACGTGCCGCGGCGCGAACGCCGGGGCCAGCTCGATGATGACGCGGCCGGCCGGCAGGTTCATGTACAGCAGGTTGGCCGGGTCGGGCGTGCGCCAGTCGCTGTCCGGCGAGGCGTCCAGGATCTGCTGCGGGCTGCGGTAAGGCGTGGCCGCGCTGGCCAGGGTGGGGAGCAGGCAGGCCAGGGCGAGGGCGAGCAGGGCAGGACGACGTGGCGACATGGCGGACCCGTTCAGGAAGGTAGTGCCCCGATTGTGCGCGAGCACGCCAGCCACGGCCAGCCGGCCATGCCCACCGGCACGGTGACTAACGACACATCCGCTATAGCGAACTTCGGACTAGTGTGGACTCCACGCTAGCGGAGACCGCCATGAGCGACCACGACGTCCACCTGAAGAAGTTCCAGAAAGAGCTCAGCTCCGGCACGGTCTCACTGGCCCTGCTGGCGGTCCTGGCCAAGGCCGGCGAGCCGCTGTACGGGTACCTGATCGCCAAGGAGCTGGAGCGGATCGGCGAGGGCGTGCTGAGCGGCAAGCAGAGCGCGCTGTACCCGGTGTTGCGCAACCTGGAGGGGGCCGGGTTGCTGGAAAGCCATGTTGAACCGTCGGTGGCCGGTCCGCCGCGCCGCTACTACCGCATCAATGACACGGGCCACGAAGTGCTCAGGCAATGGACCGCCGCGTGGCGTGCCACCCGTGATTCCGTCGATTCCGTCCTGGAAGGGGTAACCGAATGAACATCGAGTCCGTGGCCGGTCGGGCCTTGCCGACCACCATTCCCGCGTATCTGGCCCAGCTGCGCGCGGCGCTGCACGACGCCGATCCGGCGATGGTGCAGGACGCCCTGTACGACGCCGAGGAATACCTGCGTTCGGAGCTGGCCGCCCAGCCGGGCCGCAGCGAGGCCGAGGTGATCGCCGATGTCGCCGGCAGCTACGGCGCGCCGGAAGAAGTCGCCGACATCTACCGCGAAACCGAGATCACCGTGAACCGCGCGCTGCGCACGCCCAGTGCCGGTACGGCGCCGTTGCGACGCGCCGCGCCGGTCGGTAACGGCGCGGACGCGGCGCCGCCGCCGCCGGCCCCGCCCAGGCCGCGCTCGGCGCTGGCCCGTTTCTTCGGTGTCGCGCTGGAGGCCCGCACCTACGGCGCGCTGTTCTACATGCTGCTGTCGCTCGCTACCGGCACGTTCTTCTTCACCTGGGTGGTCACCGGCCTGTCGCTGTCGCTGGGCCTGATGGTGCTGATCATCGGCATCCCGGTGGCGGTGCTGTTCTTCGGCTCGGTGCGCGGCCTGTCACTGCTGGAAGGACGGCTGGTGGAAGCCCTGCTGGGCGAGCGCATGCCGCGCCGGCCGACGTACTCCGACCGCAGCCGCAGCTGGCTGCAGCGCATCGGCGACATGTTCACTGACGGGCGGACCTGGCTGACCCTGCTGTACTTCGTGCTGATGCTGCCGCTGGGCATCGTCTACTTCACGATCGCCACCACGCTGTTGTCGACCTCGATGGGCTTCATCTGGGCACCGGTGGCGGCGCTGTTCTCCAGCAGCTACGTGGGACTGCACTTCGACGGCAGCCAGATGCTGCCGGTCTGGGTCACACCGCTGCTGGCGGTGGTCGGCGTGCTGCTGCTGTTCGCGACGCTGCACCTGGCCCGCGGCATCGGCCGCCTGCACGGCATGATGGCCAAGCAGCTGCTGGTGCGGCTGTAAACGGGACACGAGGAGGGCGAGGGTGACGACCAACGGTCGTCACCTACCGGCGCTGCAGAACCCGAGGATCCGGTAGTGCCGGCCGCTGGCCGGCTCCCCACGATGCTGGATGAAAGCGCAGCCGGCCAGCGGCCGGCACTACCCACAGCGTGTGCCCCCCCGAGTCGGGGGGCGTTCGTCAAGCGTTCTACCGGCGCTGCAGGTACCGACCGTTGGTCGGTACGGATCGCTCAGCCCGCTTTACGGCGCAGCGGCGTCACGTTGCTCGCGATCTTCGCGGCCTTCTTGGGCTTGCTCGCCACGGTCTGCGCATGGGCGGCGAAGAAATCGCGCACCTTCGGGTAGACCGTTTCGCGCCAGCGGCGGCCGCTGAAAATACCGTAGTGGCCGGCGCCTTCGACGATGAAATGTTCGCGATGCGCGGCCGGGATGCCGGTGCACAATGCCTGCGCGGCTTCGGTCTGGCCGAGGCCGGCGATGTCGTCCAGCTCGCCTTCGATGCTCAGCAGCGCAGTGCCGGTGATCGCGGTGGGATCCACGCGTTCTCCCTGCACGTACCACTCGCCGCGCGGCAGCAGGAATTCCTGGAAGACCACGCGGATGGTGTCGAGGTAGTACTTGGCCGGCATGTCGAGCACGGCGTTGTACTCGTCGTAGAAACGACGGTGCGCGTCGGCATCTTCCATGTCGCCCTTGACCAGGTCGGCATAGAAATCCCAGTGCGAACTGAAATGGCGGCTCGGGTTCATCGACAGGAATCCCGCATGCTGCAGGAAGCCCGGATACACGCGGCGGCCGGCACCCGGGAAGGTGGCCGGTACGGTGTGGATCACGTTGTTCTCGAACCACGACATCGGGTTCTGCGTGGCCAGGTTGTTGACCGCGGTCGGGCTGCAGCGCGCATCGATCGGGCCCCCCATCATCACCAGCGAACGCGGCGTGGTTTCGCCACGGCTGGCCATCAGCGAGACGGCGGCAAGCACCGGCACGGTCGGCTGGCAGACGCTGACCACATGCAGCTTCTCCGCACCGAGGTGACGGATGAATTCCTGCACATAGGCGATGTAATCATCCAGCCCGAACTCGCCTTCGCTGCCGGGCACCATACGCGCATCGACCCAGTCGGTCACGTACACGCGGTGGTCGCGCAGCAGGGTGCGCACGGTATCGCGCAGCAGCGTGGCGTGGTGACCGGACAACGGCGCCACCACCAGCACGAACGGCTGGTTGAGCATGGTGTGCAGCTGGTCGGCTTCATTGCTGTGGCGCTTGAAGCGCAGCAGTCTGCAGAACGGCTTGCTGATCTCTTCGTGGACGACGATCGGCACGCGCTCGCCCTCGACGTCGATTTCGTTGATGCCCCACTCGGGCTTCTCGTAATCCTTGCCGATGCGGTGGAACAGCTCGTTCACAGCGGCCAGGCGATCCGCGCCGGGCATCTGCGACCACCAATGATCTTGATTGGCGAAGAACTTCGCGTTGGCCTGGGCCTGGTGCACCCACGGGGCGAGCAGGTTGCGGGTCAACTCATGCAGCTGATATAGCATGACGTCCAATATGTATGGTCTTATGTTGCCGCGCAGCATAGCGCACCCGTCGCGCGGGCGCGTTAATGCGGGTCCTGTCTCAAATGTTATGGAGACTCAGGGCCCGCCGCGTTCCAGCGCGGCCGCATGGCCGGCCAGCGCCGGGGACAACCAGCAGTGCGAGCCCAGCGCGGTGAAGCCGACGCGCTTGAGCTGGCTGCGGTACCAGCGGGCCGGTCGCGCCTGGAAGCCCTCGTGATCCCCGTCGAAGTCGTCCTCGGCGGTGAACGCCTCCAGGAAGGCAACGCCGGCGGTCAGTTCGGCGAAGCCCTCCAGTGCCGGGCGCAGCTCGCGGCTGGGCACGTAGTGCATCACGTCCGAGCAGATCAGCAGATCGACCGGCGCGCACGGGCGCAGCCACGCGAAATCGCCGACCCTGGCCGGGTGCAGGTTGCGGCTGCGGCCGTAGCGGAGCACGGCGTAATCGCTGCTGTCGAAGCCGAGGTATTGCACGCGCGGCCGCAGCTTGAGCAGCGGGGCGCGCCAGGCACCTTCGCCGCAGCCGATATCGAGCACGCTGCGTATCGGCCGTTCCAGGTAGTACTCGGCACTGGCCACCGCGAGCGCCACCTTGCGCGCGAGGCGCGTGGCGCCACCGGTCTGGTCAGGCTGGTACCAGCGCTGGAAGTAGGCGGCGTCGTAGGTTTTGTCCATGGAGGATGTGCACGTGGGTGAAAGCGGCGTCTATCGTACGGCGTGGCGCACGTGGATGCGTCGTTGAGGTGCGGCGATGGGTCGCGTCAGCCGCCCATGGGGTGGCTCTACGGGGCATGCGAGAATGGCGGCCAACCTACGCCAGCCGCGGGAGCAAGCGCATGCAGAGTTATTACTGGGTCAAAACCTTCCATCTGCTGTTCGTGGTGGCATGGATGGCGGCGGTGTTCTACCTGCCGCGGATCCTGGTCAACCTCAGCGAGACCGCCGGCCAGCTGCCGGTGACCGAGCGGCTGCAGCTGATGGGCCTGCGCCTGTACCGGTTCGGCCACATGATGTTCGGCCTCGCGCTGATCCTGGGCCTGGTGCTGTGGCTGGGCTACCGCGTGATTCCGGATTTCCCGACCATGGTCGCCCCGGGGGCGGCGGGCTGGCTGCATGCCAAGCTCGGGCTGGTGGTGCTGCTGCTGGTGTACTACTCGTGGACCGGGCGGCTGCTGAAAGGCGCGGTCAAGGGCAGGGTGCTGCCGTCCTCGCGCGCGCTGCGCTGGTTCAACGAACTGCCGCTGGTGCTGTTCATCGCCGTGGTCTGGCTGGTCCTCGCCAAGCCGTTCTGAGCGATCCGCAGCGGTGGTGCCGGCCGCAGGCCGACTACCTGGGACCCGCGTGCGAAACCGGGTAGTGCCGGCCGCTGGCCGGCTCACGGTGATGCCGGGGAGGCCGGATAACGGAGGAGCCGGCCAGCGGCCGGCACTACCGCCGAGCCACGCCGCCGGCGTGCAGCACAAAAAAAGCCGGGCGCTTGCGCGTCCGGCTTTTTTCGTCTGTGCCGCAGCCTGATCAGGCCACTTCGTAGGTCCCGTAGCTGCGCAGGCGCTCGTAACGCTTCTGCAGCAGTTCGTCGACCGGCAGCTTCTCCAGCACGTCCAGCTCGTTGAGCAGCACGGCCTTGAGGCGCTTGGCCATCTGGTTGGGATTGCGGTGGGCGCCACCGGTCGGCTCACGCAGGACTTTGTCGACCAGGCCCAGACTCTTCAGGCGCGGGGCGGTCAGGCCGAGCTGTTCGGCGGCGTCCTTGGCCTTGGCCGGGTCCTTCCACAGGATCGAGGCGCAGCCTTCCGGGCTGATGGTCGAGTACACGCTGTATTCCAGCATCACGGTGCGGTCGCCCACGCCCAGTGCCAGTGCGCCGCCCGAGCCGCCTTCACCGATCACGGTGCAGACCACCGGCACCTTCAGTTCGGCCATTTCCATCAGGTTGCGCGCGATCGCTTCGGACTGGCCGCGCGATTCGGCGTCGATGCCCGGCCAGGCGCCGGCGGTATCGATCAGGGTCAGCACCGGCAGGCCGAAGCGTTCGGCCATCTTCATCAGGCGCAGCGCCTTGCGGTAGCCCTCCGGCTTGGGCATGCCGAAGTTGCGCCTGATCTTTTCCTTGGTGTCGCGGCCCTTCTGATGGCCGATCAGCATCACCGAGCGGCCACCGATGCGGGCCAGGCCGCCGATGATCGCCTTGTCGTCGGCGAAGGCGCGGTCGCCGGCCAGTTCCTGGAACTCATCGCAGATGATGCGGATGTAGTCCTCGGTGTACGGGCGGGACGGATGCCGGGCCAGCTGCAGCACCTGCCAGGAGGTCAGGTTGCGGAAGATCTGCGCGGTGCGCACCCGCAGCTTGTCCTGCAGGGCATGGACCTCGGCCTCGACATTGACCGCAGGTCCGGCGCTGGCGCTGCGCAGTTCCTGGATCTTCGCCTCCAGATCAGCGATGGGTTGCTCGAAGTCGAGGTAGTTCGGATTCATCGGAAACCGTCGTGAAGAAAAGAGGGGAAGTGTAGCCGAATGCGCCGAAAAGCCCCGTACGCCGTCGTCTGGAAACCGACGGTAGCGCAGCGGGGCCAAGGGCGCCAGTCAGGTCAGGGGACGACCAGCGCCGCGCTGCCCATCAGCGTGCTGCGGGTCCGCACGAAGGTGTTGTAGCCCTCGTTCGCCTCCTTGGACAGGCCGGAGCCCAGCGTGGCGGTCGCGGCGGTGAACGCCATCTGGGCCTGGAAGGCCTCCTGCTGGAGCTGCAGCTGCGCATCGGCGGTGGTGGCCTGCAGGTAACGGCTGTACAGCTCGCGCAGTGGGCCGGCATGGGCTTCGAAGGCCGGATCCAGCGCGGGCAGCGCGGTCGGCGCGGCGTCCAGTGTGTAGACGGGGGCAACGTAGCCCTTGGGCTGCTGGCGCGTGTAAGCGCCCGGCTGGCCCATGCCTGCTTCGACGTAGGCGATGAAATCCGGGGCAGTGAAGATCTTCGCGTTGATCCGGCCGCCGCTGGCGTCCACGTGGGACACGGTCTGGACCTCGGGGAACGGCTCGCGGACGCCGAAGCTCCAGGCCTGGTCGATGAACAGGTCGTGGGTGGCCTGGTACGGCCCTTCGAAGGTCACGCCGCCCAGCGCGATCTGGTTGTTCAGGCGGCCGAAGTGCTGCAGCTTGTCCTCGCCGGTGACGTAGATCTCGTTGGCGATCACGTACTCGGCCAGGGTCGGGTTGATCAACCCACCCTTGCCGCTGGCGTAGACGATGAAACGCACGTCGCCCAGCTGTTCGGTCTGCAGATGATGTTCACCGGGCTTGAGCTTGACCGGCCGCGAGGCGTGCGCGGCGATCGGCAGTTCATTGCCATCGATGCGCAGGGTCAGTGGCGTGGCGCCCGGATTGTCGATCTCGAAGGTCTGGGCGGGGCCGGAGCAGCCGGTGATGGCGACGGCTGCACTCAGCAGCACGGCAAAACGCTTGATCAAAACAAAACACCTGTGTTGCAACAGAAAAAAGATCAGTTCGCCCACGGCGGGCTGTAGCGCACCTTCACCGTGCGTACCGCGGGATCGGCGCGCAGGGCGTCGACCAGTTGGCTGTCCACGCGCACGGCGATCTCGCCGGCAACGTCGAGCATGCCGGCCACCGGGCCCTGCTCCGAGCCGAGCAGCAGGTCCAGGCGCAGCGGCGTGCGGCCCGGGCGATGCCGGTCGAGCAGGGCGTTGATGCGGTTCCACACCGCGCCGTCCTGGCGCAGGTCCACCCGCAGCGACAGGCGCGTGGCGTAGTTCGCGCAGATGTCTTCGTAATCCCAGACCTGGCGGATGCGCAGCGCGTAGCCGCCGTTGAACTCGTCCTCGCGCAGGCCGCCCTTGACCACCAGGATGCGGTCCTTGGTCATCAGGTGGCCGAACTCGGCCAGGCCATCGGTGAAGGCGCTGCATTCCACGCGGCCCTTGCCGTCTTCGAGCTGCATGAAGATCTGGCTTTCGCCCTTGCGGCGCACGCCGACCACCAGGCCGGCGAGGATCACCGGGGTTTCCTGGCGCCAGGCGCGCTTCTCACCGTCCTTGCTCGGACGCGCCGGCGGGATCAACTTCTCCAGCTTGCCCAGGTCGGTACCGACCAGTTCCTTGACGTCGTCGGCGTAGGGATCGAACGGATGGCCACTGAGGTAGAAACCCAGCGTTTCGCGCTCGCCTTCCAGCAGCTGGCCCAGCGCCCACTCCTTGGCTTCGGGCAGCTCCAGCTGCATCGCGGTGCTGACCGGATCGGGTGCGCCGAACAGCGAGTTCTGGCCGGAGGCCTTCTCGCGCGCCATCTGGTCCGTGGCCTTGAGCACTTCGGGCAGCTGCAGCATCAGCGAGGCGCGGTTCTTGCCGAGCCCGTCCATCGCGCCGCAGTTGATCATCGCTTCCAGCGTGCGTCGGTTGAGCTTGCCGGATTCGGCGCGCATGCAGAAATCCAGCAGCGACACGTACGGGCCGCCACGCTGGCGTTCTTCCACGATCGCTTCGCAGGCGCCCTGGCCGACGCCTTTGATCGCGCCCAGGCCGTACACGATGGTGTCGGCGCTGGAGGCTTCGAACATGTACGCCGATTCGTTCACGCGCGGCGGCAGCACGGTCAGGCCGAGGTTGCGTACTTCGGCGAGGAAGCCGACCACCTTGTCGGTGTTGTCCATGTCCGAGGACAGCGTCGCGGCCATGAACTCGGCCGGGTAATGGCGCTTGAGCCATGCGGTCTGGTAGCTGACCAGCGCGTAGGCAGCAGCGTGCGACTTGTTGAAGCCGTAGCCGGCGAACTTCTCCATCAGGTCGAAGATCGCGTCGGCCTTGGCTTCGACGACGCCGTCCTTGGCCGCGCCTTCGCGGAAGATCTCGCGATGCTTGGCCATTTCGGCCGGCACCTTCTTGCCCATCGCACGGCGCAGCAGATCGGCGCCGCCCAGCGAGTAACCGCCGACGATCTGCGCCATCTGCATCACCTGCTCCTGGTACACCATGATGCCGTAGGTGTCTTTCAGGATCGCTTCGGTGCGCGGATCGGGGTAGATGATTTCTTCCTGCCCGTGCTTGCGCGCGTTGAAGGAGGGAATCAGGTCCATCGGGCCGGGACGGTACAGCGACACCAGCGCGATGAGGTCTTCGAAGCGGTCGGGACGCGCGTCTTTCAGCAGGCGGCGCATGCCCGAGGATTCGAACTGGAACACCGCACCGGTATTGCCGTTGGCGAAGATGTCCTTGTAGGTCGGCACGTCATCCAGCGGTAGCGCGGTGATGTCCACCGGCGGGATGCCGGCGCGCTCATGGCGCTTGTTGATCGCCTTGACCGCCCAGTCGATGATGGTCAGCGTGCGCAGGCCGAGGAAGTCGAACTTTACCAGGCCGATTTCTTCGACGTCGTTCTTGTCGAACTGGGTGACCGGGTTGCGGCCGCGGCCGCCTTCGTCGTGTTCGGCGAACAGCGGGCAGAATTCGGCCAGCGGTTCGGGCGCGATCACCACGCCACCGGCGTGCTTGCCGGCGTTGCGGGTGAGGTCTTCGAGCTGGCGCGCCAGGTCGATCAGGTCGCGGACGTCGTCTTCGTTCTGGTAGCGCTGGATCAGCTCCGGCGAGGCCATTTCCGAATCCTTGCCTTCGCCCATGGCGTCCTTGAGCGAGATGCCCAGGATGTTGGGGATCAGCTTGGAAACGCCGTCGACCAGGCCGTACGGGAAGCCCAGCACGCGGCCGGAATCGCGCACCACGGCCTTGGCCGCCATGGTGCCGTAGGTGATGATCTGGCTGACGCGGTCGCGTCCGTATTTACGCGCGACGTAGTCGATGACTTCGTCGCGGCGGTCCATGCAGAAGTCGATGTCGAAGTCGGGCATCGACACGCGTTCGGGGTTCAGGAACCGCTCGAACAGCAGGTTGTACGGGATCGGATCCAGATCGGTGATCTGCAGCGCCCAGGCGACCAGCGAGCCGGCACCGGAACCACGGCCGGGACCGATCGGAATGCCCTGGTTCTTCCCCCACTGGATGAAGTCGGCCACGATCAGGAAGTAGCCGGGGAACCCCATCTTGATGATGGTCGCCAGTTCGAATTCGAGGCGCTCGAAGTAATCGGCGCGGGTCTTGCCCGGTGCCAGCGGGTTCTTTTCGAGGCGTGCTTCCAGGCCCTTGCGCGATTCGCTGCAGATCCAGCTGTCGAGGGTTTCGTCCTCGGGCACCGGATAGTTGGGCAGGAAGTACGTGCCCAGGCGCATTTCGATGTTGCAGCGTTCGGCCAGCGCGAGCGTGTTGTCGATCGCGTCGGGGATGTCGGCGAACAGCGCGCACATGTCCTCGGCGGACTTGAGGTACTGCTGGTCGCTGTAGTCGCGCGGACGCTTGGGATCGTCCAGCACGCGGCCGGAGGAAATGCAGACGCGCGCTTCGTGCGCGTTGAAATCTTCCGGCTGCAGGAAGCGGACGTCGTTGCTGGCGATCACCGGCAGGCCGCGCTGGCCGGCGGCCTGCAGGGCGAACTGGTTGAAGGCTTCTTCGCCGTCGCGTCCGGTGCGGGTCAGCTCCAGGTGCAGGCCATCGCCGAACACGCGCTGCCAGTCGGCGAGCTGTTGCTCTGCCAGGTCGTGGCGGCCGTCGCCGGCGAGGCGGCCGGCGAGGCTGTCACGCCCGGCCAGTGCGAACAGGTTGTGGCAACCGGCTTTGAGCCAGTCCGGGTGGACGGCGACGCCGCCTTCGGGGCGGTGGCCTTCCATCCAGGCGCGGGTCAGCAGCCTGGAGAGGCTGAGGTAGCCTTCGCGGTCGCGGCAGAGCAGGGTCATGCGCCAGGGCGTCATGCCTTCTTCGGCGATCATGATGTCGGCGCCCGCAATGGGCTTGATGCCCACGGTCTCGGCGGCTTTGTAGAACTTGACCAGCGCGAACAGGTTGTTGAGGTCCGTCACGGCCAGTGCGGGCAGTTTCAGTTCGACCGCGCGGCTGAGCAGGTTGGCCTGCTTGGCTTTCTTCGGGTCAGCCTGATCCGGCTTCGCCGGGACACGGATGGTCGAATCCGCCAGCGAAAATTCGGTGTGGACGTGGAGATGTACGAAACGGGAAGTGGACATGCCGAACCAATGTGATGCCCGGTCAGGGTAGCCGTGGCGGTGCACGCGAACAAGGCTTGACAGGGGTGTTGCGGGGGCGCGGGTTGGCGGTGGGGTTCAGGTTTCCGGCGGCAGCCGTCATGCGCTGGGGCCGTGCGGGGCGGTGCCCGGCAACGGCATCACTCAGGCGGGAACGCTGCTGCGGTCGGCGTCCAGGCACGCGCGCACGGGGGCGAAGCTGCGGCGGTGCTGGGGGCAGGGGCCGTGGCTGCGCAGGGCCGCGAGGTGGGCGGGGGTGCCGTAGCCCTTGTGCTGGTCGAAGCCGTACTCGGGGTGCGTGTCGTGCAGCGACTGCATGAAGCGGTCGCGGCTGACCTTGGCGAGTATCGAGGCGGCCATGATGGCGCGGTCGAGGGCGTCGCCGCCGATCAGCGCCTGGGCCGGGCAGGGCAGGCCCTTGGGGACGACGTTGCCGTCGATGCGGGCGAACTGGGCGACGTGGGCGACGCCTTCGACGGCGCGGCGCATGCCGAGCATCGTGGCCTGGTAGATGTTGAGGGCGTCGATTTCGCCGACGTCCACCATCACTACGTGCCAGGCCAGGGCGCGGTCGAGAATCCTGTCGTAGAGCTGGTCGCGGCGGGCGGCGGTGAGCTGCTTGGAGTCGTCCAGGCCGTTGAGGCGCGGGCGATCGGGGCAGAACACCACGGCGGCGACGGCGACCGGGCCGGCCAGCGGGCCGCGGCCGGCTTCATCGACGCCGGCGACGTAGCGCGGGGCGACGGTGGCCAGGGCAGCGCCGTCGAACAGGGCCAGCGAGGCGGCTGCGGCGTGGCGGCGGCTCATGCGGCGCGGTTGCGGTCGGGGCCGCGTTCGAGCAGGTCGGTGACGGCATCGGCGGCGCGTGCGGAGGCGTCGCGGCGCAGCTGCAGGTGCAGGCGCTCGTAGGTGCCCTGCAGGTCGATCACGCGCTGCGGGTGGTCGAACCATTGCAGGATGGCGGCGGCCAGTTTGTCCGGGGTGCAGTCATGCTGCATCAGTTCCGGGGCAAGGTCCTTGCCGGCCAGGATGTTGGGCAGGGCGAAGCGGTCGACCTTGAGCAGGCCCAGCGCCTTGACGATGCGGTAGGTCAGTTCGGCGACGCGGTAGCCGACCACCATCGGGCGTTTGACCAGCATGGTCTCCAGCGTGGCGGTGCCCGAGGCGAGCACGACCACGTCGGCGGCGATCATCGCGGTACGCGCGCTGCCGTCGAGCAGGTGCGAGTGCGCCACCGGCAGGGCTGAGGCGGAGAGCTGTTCGCTGATCAGCTGGCGGCAGGCGGCGTTGGCGGCCGGGACCACCACGTGCAGGCCGGGGATGCGTTCGGAAACCTGCCAGGCGGCTTCGAAGAACGGTTCGCCGAGCTTGCTGATTTCACCCAGGCGGCTGCCGGGCAGTACCGCCAGCACCTTCGCGTTGGAGGGCAGGCCGAGCTCGGCACGCGCTTCTTCGCGGTCGTTGTGCAGGGAAATGTCATCGGCCATCGGGTGGCCGACGAAGCGGGCATCGATGCCGTGTCTGGCGTAGATCGGCGGTTCCATCGGGAACAGGCACAGCACCAGGTCGGCGCTGGCACCGATCTTCTCGGCACGCTTTTCGCGCCAGGCCCAGACCGAGGGGCTGACGTAGTGGACGGTGCGGATCCCGCGGTCCTTCAGCCAGCGCTCCACGCCGAGGTTGAAGTCGGGTGCGTCGATGCCGATGAACACGTCCGGCTGCCACGCGAGGGCACGCGCGCGGAACTCGCGACGCAGTTTGAGCAGGCGCGGCAGGTGGCGGAGGATTTCGGTCAGCCCCATCACCGCCAGTTCGCTGGCGTCGAACCAGGTCTGGCAGCCGGCGCTGCGCATGGCATCGCCGCCGATGCCGGCGAACTCGGCATTGGGGAAGCGCAGGCGCAGTTCGCGGACCAGGCCGGCACCGAGCAGGTCGCCGGAGGCTTCACCGGCGACCAGGGCGATCCGCACCGGCCGGTCGGAGGTGCGCAGGGCCAGCGTCTGTTCGACGCTGGACGCCATCGCGGCGAGCGGAATGATCTCGGCGGTCGTGATGCCCGGGGTGTGCCCGCCTGGACCCGTCATCGCAGCAGGGGCCTCTCGGCGCTTTCGATGAAGTCCAGCAGGTCCTTCACGTCGGCGCTGTGGGTGGCCTGTTCGGCCAGTTGGACCTTGGCCTCGGCCAGCGGCAGGCCGGCCACGTACAGGGTGCGGTAGGCGCGTTTGATGCTGGCGATGCGCTCGGCATCGAAGCCGCGGCGCTTGAGGCCTTCGCTGTTGATCCCGCGCGGGCGGCCCAGGGTGTCGCTGCCGACCATGGTGAACGGCGGAACGTCGCCGTTGGTCAGTGCACCCATGCCGAGGAAGGCGTGGGCACCGATGCGGCAGAACTGGTGGGCACCGGCGAAGCCGCTGATGATCACGTAGTCGCCGACGGTGACGTGGCCGGCCAGCGTGGTGTTGTTGGAGAACACGCAGTGGTTGCCGACGTGGCAGTCATGCGCGACGTGGGTGTAGGCCAGCATCCAGTTGTCGTTGCCGACCGTGGTGATGCCACCGCCACCGGCGGTGCCGCGGTTGATGGTGACGAATTCGCGGATGACGTTGTCATCGCCGATCACCAGTTCGGTGCGCTCGCCTTTGTACTTCTTGTCCTGCGGCTCGCCACCGATCGCGGCATGGCCGATGAAACGATTGTTGCGGCCGATCCGGGTCGGGCCATGGATCGAGCAGTGCGGACCGATCTCGGTGCCGGCACCGATCTCCACGTCCGCGCCGATCAGGCAGAACGCACCCACGCGCACATCCGCAGCCAGCGTCGCCGACGGGTCGATGACCGCGGTGGGGTGGATGAGAGGGGCGTTGTCGCTCATTGCAGTTCTCCTGCCTGGATCATTCGCGGGTGCCGGCGCACAGCACTTCGGCGCAGGCGACGATCTCGCCGTCCACCTTGGCCACGCAGTCGTACACCGCCATGTTGCGGATCACGCGCTTGATCTCCACGTGCATCTCCAGCACGTCGCCGGGCACGACCTGCTTGCTGAAGCGGGCCTTGTCGACCTTGACCATGTAGAACAGCTTGGACTGCGCATCGCGGCCCAGGGTGAGCTGGGTCAGCACGCCGCCGGCCTGCGCCATGGCTTCGATGATCAGCACGCCGGGCATGATCGGCTGGCCCGGGAAGTGGCCCTGGAAGAACGGCTCGTTGATGCTGACGTTCTTGGTGGCGACGATCTTCCGGTTCTCGAAATCGAGCGAGATCACCTTGTCCACCAGCAGGAACGGATAGCGGTGCGGGATCAACTGCTGGATCAGGTTGATGTCCGGCAGATTCTGGTTGTTGCTCATTCCTTCTCCTTGCTCACAGACAGGATGCGCCGGGCGAGCGCATCGAGCTGCTTGAAGCGCGCGGCGTTTTTACGCCACGTGCGGTTGTCGGTCAGTGGGGTGCCGGAGGAGTACTCGCCCGGCTCATGAATGGAGTTGCGCACCACCGACTTGCCGGTGATGACGACCTTGTCGCAGATTTCGAGGTGGCCGACGACGCCGACGGCACCGCCGAGCAGGCAGTAGCGGCCGATCTTGGCGCTGCCGGCGATGCCGGTGCAGCCGGCGATGGCCGAGTGGGCGCCGATCTGTACGTTGTGGGCGACCTGCACGAGGTTGTCCAGGCGCACATCGTTCTCGAGGACGGTATCTTCCAGCGCGCCACGGTCGACGCAGGTGTTGGCGCCGATCTCGCAGTCGTCGCCGACGCGCACGCCGCCGAGCTGGGGCACCTTGATCCAATGGCCGGCATCCATGGCCAGGCCGAAGCCGTCGGCACCGAGCACGGCGCCCGGATGGATGCGCACGCGCTTGCCGAGCTTGACGCGGGTGACCAGGGTCACGCGGGCGATCAGCTCGCAGCCGTTCTCGAGGGTGCAGTCTTCACCGATGATGCTGCCGGGGCCGACGATGCAGTTCTCACCGACGACGCTGCGGGCGCCGATGGTCACGAACGGGCCGATGTGGGCGCTGGCGGCGACCTGTGCGTCTGGATCGATGCAGGCGCTGGGGTGGATGCCCGGGGCGCGCGGCGGTGCGATGTCGAACAGGGCGGCGATCTTGGCGAACGTGGTGTACGGGTCCTTGGCGACCAGGGCGGCGCCCGGCGCGGCCTCGGCATCCTCGGCGCGCAGCACGACGATCGCGGCCTGGCTGTCGGCCAGCTGCGCGCGGTAGCGCGGGTTGGCCAGGAAGGTGAGCTGGCCGGGGCCGGCATGGGCGAGCGTAGCCACGCCATGGATGGCAGTGCTGCCATCACCATGGACCTGCAGGCCAAACTGCTCGGCGAGTTGCTGGGCGGTATAGGTAGGAGTGTTCACCGGGGGAGTTTACCGTGTGCTGCCGAAACGGTCATGCGGGGCGGGGGCTTTGGGGTGTCTTGGTCGGTTTGCTGCGGCGTGGCGCTTCGGTTGCTATCGCGCGGGGTCATGGCGGGTAGCCCCGTCCAGGACGCGCCGTGAACCCATCCATGGGGGCTCGTGGGCCGCATCCATGCGGCCCAACGGTCCTGGCCAGGGCTACCCGCCACGACCCCCGACGGTTCAACGCGCGCGCGGCAGGGTAGTGCCGCCGCTGGCCGGCTCGCATTGATCCCGGACGTTCGTGCCGACCAACGGTCGGCACCTACCCGAAGCTAAAAGCCTTCCCCCAATCGGTCCCAATCCCAAAACGAAAACGCCGGGCAAAGCCCGGCGAATGCGTACCGCGTCTGGTGGAGAGCCCCCTTCTTGTTGAAGGGGGCGCGCCGACAGGCGCGGGGTTAAGGAGGCAGGACAGGCCCCGAGGTTTGCGACGCAAACCTTGGGTACGTTTGGTGGTCAATTCTCAGAATTGGCCGCCAAACGTAAATTGCAGGCGCTCGACCTCGTCGCCGTCTTCCTTCTTGAGCGGGAAGGCGTAGCTGATCGAGATCGGGCCGACCGGGGCGCGCCACAGCAGGGCCACACCGGTGGACACGCGCAGTTCGTTGGCCTTGAAGTTGTCCACGCCGGTGTAGACGTTGCCGAAGTCCACGAAGGCCGAGATGCGGGCCGACGGGCTGTCGAACAGGCGCGGGAAGTAGGCTTCGACCGAACCGACGGTCTTCAGCGAGCCACCCAGCGGCTGGCCGCGGTTGTAGCTCAGGGTCGGTTCCGAACGCGGGCCGAGGGTGTTGTCCTCGAAACCACGTACCGAGTTGGTACCACCGGCGTAGAAGTTCTCGTAGAACGGCAGGCCCGTCGCGGTGACCACGCGGGTGCTGCCATCCGGGTTGGTGATCACGCGGGTGGTGTCATTGCCGTAGCTGTCGCCGTAGCCGACTTCGGCGCGGGTGTTGATGACCAGCTGCGGGATGATCGGCCAGTACTTGGAGAACTGGTAGTTCAGCTTGTAGTACTCGACGGTCGAACCCGGCAGCGTGGTTTCCAGGCCGACGCGCTGGTAGGTACCGCGGGTCGGCATGAAGTAGTCGTTGCGGGTATCGCGCGCCCAGCCCAGCTCGGTGCGCCACGAATGGAACGTGCGCTGGCCGATGGCGTCGATGTAATCGATGATCGCCTGCGGGGTCGAGCCCTGGTAGGTGGTGATCTGGTTGCTGTCGATGCCCACCATCAGCGAGACGGTGTCGTTCTCGGTGATCGGCACGCCGAACACCACCTGCGCGGCACCGTTGGTGCTGTTGTACTGCGCGGTGTTGAAGTCGGAGTAGTCCAGTTCGCGCCAGGACAGGTTGTAGCCCAGCGAGACGCCGTCATCGGTGAAGTACGGGTTGGTGTAGGAGAAGCCGTAACGCTGCAGGTAGCTGCTGCGCGACGCTTCGACCGACACGCGGTTGCCGCCGCCGAGGAAGTTGTTCTGCGACAGCTGCACCGAGGTGGTCATGCCGTAGGACTGCGAGTAGCCCAGGCCGAACACGAAGCTGCCCGAGGTGGTTTCCTTGACGTTGTAGACCACGTCGACCTGGTCGTTGCTGCCGGTGACCGGCGGCGTTTCCACGTCCACCGACTCGAAGTAGCCCAGGCGCTGCAGGCGGATCTTGGAACGGTCGATCGCGGCCTGCGAGTACCAGCTGTTCTCGAACTGGCGCATTTCACGACGCAGCACTTCGTCGGAGGTGCGGGTGTTGCCCTTGAAGGTGATGCGGCGCACCGACACGCGCGGGCCGGGAACGACCTGCATGTTGATGGCCACCGTGCGGTCGGCACGGTTGCTGGTCGGGATCGGGTTCACCTTGGCGAACGCGTAGCCGATGTTGGACAGCGAGTTGGTGATCTGGTCCGAGCTGAATTCCAGCAGCGCACGCGAGAACGTGTCGCCGGACTTCTGGATCACCATGCGCTCGACATCTTCCTGCGGGAGGATGGTGTCGCCGGTGACCTTGATCTCGGAGATCTTGTACTGCTCACCCTCGGTCACGCCGGCGGTGATGAACATGTCGCGCTTGTCGGGACTGATCGAGACCTGGGTGGAGTCGATGCTGAAGTCCACGTAGCCGCGGTCCAGGTACCAGCCGTTGAGCTTTTCCAGGTCGCCGGACAGCTTTTCCTTGGAGTACTGGTCATCGCGGCGGTACCACGAGGCCCAGTTGTGCTCCTTGGATTCCCAGGTTTCCAGGATGTCCTTGGCCGGGAACTTCTCGGTGCCGACCAGGTTGACGTGCTGGATCTTGGCGGCCTTGCCTTCCTTGATCGCGATGGCGATGTCGACGCGGTTGCGGTCCAGCGGGCTCACCGTCGGGGTGATGTCCACGTTGTACTTGCCACGGTCGTTGTACTGGCGGCGCAGTTCCTGGGTCACGCGGTCCAGGCTCAGGCGATCGAAGGTGCCGCCCTCGGTCAGGCCGATGTCGCTCAGGCCCTTGAGCAGCTGGTCGCTCTTGATGTCCTTGTTGCCGGTGACGGTCAACTTGTTGATCGCCGGGCGTTCCTTGACCGTGACCACGAGGATGTCGCCCTGGCGGTTGAGCTGGACGTCTTCGAAGAAGCCGGTCTTGTACAGCGCACGGATGGTCTCACCGACCTTGTTGTCGGTGATGGTGTCGCCACGTTCCACCGGCAGGTAGGTGAACACGGTACCGGAGGTGATGCGCTGCAGACCATCCACGCGGATGTCGCTGACGGTGAAGGGCTCGGCTGCCTGCGCCAGGGCGGGCGCGCCGAAACCGGCAACGAGTGCGAGGGCCAGCAGGCGGCGATTGGGGAGTCGCGTCATGTCACGTCCGGTTGGAGTCGATTTCAACATTGCGGGATGCCGGCGCATAAGACGACGACAAAAGGAAAAAAGTTCATCGCGGGACCAGGCCGAGGATGTCGTTGTAGAACGCCAATCCCATCAGCCCGGCCAGCAGCGCCAGGCCCACATACTGCCCGGCAGCCATGGCGCGCTCGCTCAGCGGGCTGCCCTTGACCAACTCGATAAGGTAATACAGCAGGTGCCCGCCGTCCAAGATGGGGATGGGCAACAGGTTGATGATGCACAGGCTCAGCGACAGCAGGGCCAGGAAATACAGGAACCAGTCCAGGCCGCGTTTGGCCGAGACATTGGCGACGCGGGCAATGGTGACCGGGCCGGAGATGTTCTGCAGCGAGGCGTTGCCGGTGACGATGCGGCGCATCATGCCCAGCGAATCGCCCGCCATCCGGGCGGTTTCACGCAGGGCCACCGGGACCGCCGCAAACGGCCCGAACCTGAGTTCGGCGTCGTACGCCGGGGCATGGCTCTCGGGGAAGCCGATGCCGATCTGCCAGGTGGGCTGGCCGCGGCCGTCCACGCCCTGGCGGGGGGTGATCTCCAACGCCAGCCGCTCGCCGCCGCGCAGGACGTCGATCATGCCGGGGCCGCCGCGCTGGCCCAGCGCGGCGATCTGCGCCGGGACCTGGTCGGCGCCTTCGATGCGCTGGCCGTCCACGGCCACGATCAGGTCACCCGGCAGCAGCACGCCCTGGGCGGCCGCCTCGGGCAGGACCTTGTCGACCAGCGCCGGCTGCAGCCAGAACTGCCAGCTCAGCCCGGTCAGCTGGGGAACACGGCGTTCATCGAAGCCGGCCGGCAGCTGCGACAGGGGCAGGGTGCGGGTCCGCACCTGGTCCAGGCCGTCCAGGACCTCGACCTTGGCATCGTGACGGTCCATCGCCGCGGTGGTCAGCGCCATGCTGGCTTCACCGGCGGTGGCCACGCTGCGGCCATCCACCTTGACCACGCGGTCGCCCGGCTGCAGCCCGGCGATCTGGGCCATGCCGGTGGTACGGCCGATGGTGGCCGAATAATCCTGCTTGCCGATCACGAACATCGCCCAGAGCAGGGCGATGCACAGGATCAGGTTGGCGGCCGGGCCCGCGGCGACCACCGCGATCCGTTGCCACACGGTCTTATGGTTGAAGGCCTGGCCGCGCTCGGCCGGGTGTACCTCGACCTCGCGTTCATCCAGCATCTTCACGTAGCCGCCCAGCGGGATGGCGGCGATGGCGAACTCGGTGCCGGCGCGGTTGCGGCGCGACCACAGCGGCTTGCCGAAACCGACAGAGAAGCGCAGCACCTTGATCCCGCAACGGCGGGCGACCCAGTAATGGCCGAACTCGTGGAAGGTCACCAGCAGGCCAAGGCTGACGATCATCCACCAGACGGATCCGATGAAATCACCCATGGTGATCAGCACTGTAAGGGGGCGTGTGGGGCATTCAGGCGTGGTCGATGGCGGCTTGGGTGATCTGGCGGGCGCGCTGATCGGCGGTCAGCAGGCCCTCCAGTGTATCGGCGGACTCGGTCGACAGTGTTGACAGAGCGTTAGCGACCAGCGCGGGAATGGCAAGGAAAGCTGCCCGCCCCTGAAGAAACGCTGAAACAGCGACTTCATTGGCCGCATTGAGGATCGCCGGGGCGGTGCCACCGGCGGCCATCGCCTGCCAGGCGAGCTTCAGGCACGGGAAGGCCTCGGTGTCCGGGGCTTCGAAATCCAGCCGGCCCTGGGTCAGCAGATCCAGCCCGCCGACCCCGGATTCGATCCGCTGCGGCCAGCCCAGGCCCACGGCCAGCGTGGTGCGCATGTCCGGCAGGCCCATCTGGGCCAGGGTCGAGCCGTCGACGAATTCGACCAGTGAATGGACCAGGCTCTGCGGATGGACCAGCACGTCGATGCGCTCGCCGGGGACGCCGAACAGGTGGTGCGCCTCGATGACTTCCAGCCCTTTGTTCATCAACGTCGCCGAATCGACCGAGATCTTCGGGCCCATGGACCACTTCGGGTGGGCCACGGCCTGGGCCGGGGTGACCTGGGCGAGCTGTTCGCGGGTGCGGCCACGGAACGGCCCCCCGGACGCAGTCAGGATGATCCGGCGGACGCCGGCCCCGTCCAGGCTCGCATCGCGCGACCGCAGGCACTGGAAGATCGCGCTGTGCTCGCTGTCGATCGGGATGATCTCGGCCCCGGCGGCGGCGGCCTGGCGCATCAGCAGCTCGCCGGCCAGCACCAGCGATTCCTTGTTGGCCAGCAGGATGCGCTTGCCGGCCGCGGCCGCGGCCAGGGTCGAGGACAGCCCGGCGGCGCCGACGATTGCCGCGACCAGCGTGTCGCAGACATCGCTGGCGGCCAGCTGGTCCAGCGCCGCAGCGCCCGCATGGGCCTGGGTGGCCAGGCCGGCGTCACGCAGGCCATCGCGCAGGGCGGCATACAGCGATGCGTCGGCGATCACCGCGTGGGCCGGGCGGTGCGTGGCGCACAGCGCGACCAGCGCATCGACCTGGCGGCCGGCGGCCAGCACGGTGACCTGGTAACGGTCCGGATGGCGCGCGATCACATCCAGCGCGGATGCGCCGATGGAACCGGTGGCGCCGAACACGGCGACCTGGCGGGGAGCGGAAACGCTGGCCATGATCAGAATCCGAAGATTTCCTTGCCGAGTGCGAACACCGGCAGGGCGGCGAGCACGCCGTCGATGCGATCGAGCACGCCGCCATGGCCGGGGATGATGTGCCCCGAGTCCTTGGCACCGGCGTGGCGCTTGATCAGGCTCTCGTAGAGATCGCCCAGGACCGAAGCGAACACGGTGACCACGGCGGTGATCACCAGGCCGACCAGGTGGCCGCTGTCGATGCCGGCCAGCCAGCCGAAGCCCAGCGCCACGATCAGGCCGGCGACCATGCCGCCACCCAGGCCTTCCCAGGTCTTGTTGGGGCTGATGCGCGGGGCGAGCTTGGTGCGGCCGAAGGTACGGCCGGCGAAGTAGGCGCCCGAATCGGCGGCCCAGACCACGGCCAGCGCGGTCAGCAACCACAGGTGGCCGTTGTCACCGCTGGCATGGATGAGCACCAGCGAGGCCCAGGCCGGGACGATCGCCAGGGTGCCGGCCAGCAGCTTGAGCGCACGCGCCGGGCTGCTCGGGCTGGCGCCGAAGTTGAAAAAGCGCAGCCACAGCAGGGCCAGCAGCCACCACCCGATTCCGACCAGCGCGGCGATCTGGTACAGCACCAGCGAGCCGGCATCGGCCCACACGATCAGCACCATCAGCACCAGGTTCAGCACCAGCAGGATGGTGCGGGCGAGGGTGTCTTCGACGTCGGCCAGCTTCAGCCATTCCCACAGGCCGATCAGGAACACGGCGGCCGCGGCGGCGGCCAGCCACTGGGTCGGCAGCATCAGGATGGCGAGGATGGCGACCGGCGCCATGATCAGCGCGGCGATGACTCGGGTCTTGGTCATGGGGAAGAGGTCTCGGTGGCCAAGGCGGCGATCTGGGCGCTGGTCAGGCCGAAACGGCGTTCACGCGAGGCATAGGCGTCGATCGCCTGCTGCAGGACGGCGGCATCGAACTCGGGCCACAGTACGTCGGTGAACCACAGTTCGGTGTAGGCCAGCTGCCAGAGCAGGAAATTGCTGATGCGGGTGTCGCCACCGGTGCGGATGAACAGGTCCGGCGGCGGCAGGTCGGCCAGAGCGACGCGGCTGCTGAGCATCGCCTCGTCGATCTGCTCGGGCAGCAGCCGGCCGGCCGCGACCTCGGCCGCCAGTTCGCGCGCGGCGCGGGCGATGTCCTGGCGGCCGCCGTAGCTGGCGGCGATGCTCAGGGTGAGCGCGCGGTTGTCGGCCGTGCGCTGCTCGGCCAGCTGCATGCGGCTGACCAGCCCGGCGCCGAAACGCTCGCGCTCGCCGATGAAACGCACGCGCACGCCACGGCGATGCAGCTCGTCCACTTCGCGGTCGAGGGCATTGAGGAACAGCTTCATCAACGCATCGACTTCATCGGTCGGCCGGCCCCAGTTCTCACTGGAGAAGGCGAACAGGGTCAGCGCGGCGATGCCGTGGTCGAGGCAGAAATCGATGGTGCGGTTGACCGCGCGCGCGCCGGCACGATGGCCGATCACGCGCGGGCGACGACGCTTCTGTGCCCAGCGCCCGTTGCCATCCATGATGATGGCGACGTGGCGCGGCATGGGCGCGGCAGAGCCGCTGGTCGGGGCCTGGGACATGGGGCTCAGACCGCCATCAGTTCCTTTTCTTTCTCGGCGACAACACTGTCGACGTCCTTGATGGACTTGTCGGTCAGCTTCTGGATGTCGTCTTCGCCGCGCTTCTTGTCGTCTTCGCTGATCGCCTTGTCCTTGATCAGGCTGGCGATCGCCTTGTTGGCGTCCTGGCGGATGTTGCGGATGGCGATCTTGGCGCCTTCGCCTTCCTTCTGCACCTGCTTGCCCAGCTCCTTGCGGCGCTCTTCGGTCGGCGGCGGCAGGTTCAGGCGGATGACGGTGCCGGCCACGTTCGGGGTCAGGCCGAGGTCGGAGGCGTAGATCGCCTTCTCGACGTCCTTGATCATGCCCTTGTCGAACAGCGTGATGACCAGCGAGTGGCCTTCGGAAACGCTGATCGAAGCGACCTGGTTGAGGGGGGTGTCGGTGCCGTAGGCCTTGACGGTGATGCGATCCAGCAGGGCCGGGGAAGCACGGCCGGTGCGGATGGAGGTGAGGGTGTGCTTCAGAGCATCGATGCTCTTTGCCATGCGCGTCTGCGCGTCCTGCTTGATTTCGTTGAGCATCGCCCGAATCCTGGATGTCACTGGGAATCGGGCGATTATAGGCGAATACCGACCCTTTCCGGGCCGTTCCGGGCGCCCGGCGTGGGGCGCCGCTCAGGCTCAGGCGTTGTCGCGGCCCTGGACCAGGGTCCCGATGTTGTCGCCGTGCAGGATCTTGAGCAACTCGCCCGGCTGGCCCATGTCGAACACGCGCAGCGGCAGATCGCTGTCGCGGGCCAGCGCGAAGGCGGCCGTATCCATCACTTCCAGGCCGCGGCGGATCACTTCGTCGTAGGTCAGGCTGTCGAAACGGACCGCATCGCTGTACTTGTTCGGGTCCTTGTCGTACACGCCGTCGACCTTGGTGGCCTTCAGCAGCAGGTCCGCGCCGATTTCGATCGCGCGCAGGGCAGCGCCGGAATCGGTGGTGAAGAACGGGCTGCCGACGCCGGCGGCGAAGATCACCAGGCGGCCCTTTTCGAGGTGGCGGATGGCGCGGCGACGGATGTAATCCTCGCAGACGTCGTTGATCTTGATCGCGCTCATCACGCGGGCCTTGGCGCCCAGCTTCTCCAGGGCGTCCTGCATGGCCAGCGCGTTGATCACGGTGGCGAGCATGCCCATCTGGTCACCGGTGACCCGGTCCATGCCGCCGGCCGCCAGGCCGGCACCGCGGAAAATGTTGCCGCCGCCGATCACCAGCGCCACTTCGGCACCGGCTGCCTGCGCTTCCATCACTTCGCGGGCGAGGCGGTGGATCACCTTGGGGTCGATGCCGTAGTCCTCGTCTCCCATCAGCGCCTCCCCGGAAACTTTCAACAGGATGCGGCGATAGGCGAGCTTTGACATGGCGATCTCTGGGTGCGTGGAAAACGCCCGGATTCTACTGGAAGCCGGGCCATCGGGCAGCATAAATTTGCTGCACTGCGGCGTATGGAGGCGCCGCGGCGGCCATGGACACGGCCCCGCGTGCGGGGCCGGCTCAGGCCGGCGCGGTGCTCGGCGAGCGGGCGATGACCCGGTTGCGGCCCAGGTTCTTGGAGCGGTACAGCACGTCGTCGGCGGCCTTCAGCAGGTCCTGAACATCGGCGAAACGCTCATACCCCCCTTGGGTGGCGACGCCGGCCGAGAAGGTGACGAACAGCGGGCCGCTGGCGACCTCGGCCATCGGCGTGTTGACGATGGTGGCCAGCACCCGCCGTACCACTTCAAGGGCGACCGGCTCGGTGGTGTTGGGCAGCAGCGCGATGAATTCCTCGCCGCCGAAGCGCGCCACGGTATCGCTGTTGCGCAGTTGCTCCTGCAGCTTCGTGGCGAACATGCGCAGCACTTGGTCGCCCATGAGGTGGCCGTGGGCGTCGTTGATCTTCTTGAAGTCGTCCAGGTCGATGAAGGCGACCGACAGCGGCCACCCATGCCGGGTCGCGCGCAGGAACTCCTGTTCCAGCACGGCCTCGAGCTGGCGGCGGTTCAGCACGCCGGTCAGGGCATCGCGGTGGGCCTGTTCGGCCAGCCGGTTGGCCCGGGCTTCGAATTCGTCCGCACGCTGGCGGGCCAGGGCGGCGTCCTGCATCTCGCGCAGGTTGCGCAGGGTGGCCAGCTCTTGGGCGTGGTCGATCAGCTGCTGCACGCGGGAGGGCGAGAACAGCGGGGTTTCGAACAGCGTGCTGATGTCCGGCAGCGATTCGCCGATGCGGGCCAGCACCTGGTCGAACTGGGCGCTGTCCAGCCCGAGGGTGTCGTGCATCTGCTGCAGGGCGTGTTCGCGCGCGGCATCGGCATCGGGGCCGAGCCAGATATCGGCCACGGCGCCGGACAGCGCCACGCAGTTCTGGAAATTGTCGTCGCTGGTGGCGGGCGATTCGCTGTGCGCGATGCTGTCCACCAGATAGCGCGGCAGGCCCCACTCTTCGGCGACCCACGCGCCGACATCGGCATGGGTGCACTGCAGGTGCTCGCGCTCCAGCGCGACCAGGGCGTCGTTGTCGGCCGCCTGGCGCAGCAGCGGCAGGTAGGTCTCCGGTTGCGCCTGGGCGAGCGCCAGCACGCCGATGTCCTGCAGCAGGCCGGCGAGCATCAGTTCCTCGGCCTTGCGCAGGCCACGGGCCTGGCCCAGCAGGCTGGCGGCCAGTGCGCTGAGGATGCTGCGGCGCCAGGCGCGCTCACGCAGGTCCTGGCCGTCGCCGACCGCGGTCAGGTTCTGGGTCACGGTGAAGCCCAGCGCGAGGCTGACCGTGGCGTTGAGGCCGAGCATGGTCAGCGCCTGGCCGAGGTTTTCGATCCGGCGCCGGCTGGCATACAGCGGCGAATTGGCGATGCGCAGCATGCGGGCGCTCAGCGCCATGTCGATGGCGATGATGTCCGCGGCGGTGGTGATGTCCGCTTCCGGATCCTGCGCCAGTTCGATGATGCGCAGGGCAATACCGGGCGGGGAGGGCAGGTTGCGGCAGAGCGCCAGGGCGGCTGTCAGCTCGGGAGGCATGGCGGGGCTTTCAGTATGTTGGGGCAAGAATACCTGAGGTACATCACAGTTTCGTCCTTGATTTCTTGCGTTGACGCGGCAGATCAGTTTGGGAGTATTGCCCCGTTCCGGCACACAAAGCAAAGCCAGGGGTGGATTCGCGTGCAGTACGGCAGGCGCGGACCTTCGCTCCGTCACCCTTTGCAACACCGGGAGGCTACCATCGCGCTCCCGTCCACATGGAAGACCAGCGCAATGACCGTACGTACCCTCGACCAGTTCCTCGCCACCACCCAGGAAAAGGATGTCAGTGCCGACGCCTTCGAGCTGGAGAATCCGCACCTGCTGGAAGTCCGTCTGGACGGCATGGTCTGGGCCAAGTCCGGCGCCATGGTCGCGCGCAAGGGCGCGGTCAAGTTCACCCGCGAAGGCATCCTGGAACAGGGGTTGGGCACGCTGTTGAAGAAGATGGCCAGTGGCGAAGGGCTGAAGCTGATGAAGGCTGAAGGTCAGGGCCGCGTCTACCTGGCCGATGCCGGCAAGCAGATCACCCTGCTGCGCCTGGGCGGCGAATCGATCTTCGTCAATGGCAATGATGTGCTGGCGTTCGAGTCCGGCGTGCAGTCGAAGATCACGATGATGCGCAAAGTCGCCGGCATGCTCTCCGGGGGGCTGTTCAACATCCGTCTGAGTGGCCACGGTATCGTGGCGATCACCTCGCACTACGAACCGCTGACCCTGCCGGTCAATGCCCAGACCGGGCCGATCTTCACCGATCCGAATGCCACCGTGGCCTGGGCCGGCACCCTGACCCCGGAGCTGGTCACCGACATTTCGCTGGGGACGCTGCTCGGCCGCGGCTCGGGCGAGAGCCTGCAGATGCGGTTCGCCGGTGAAGGCTGGGTGGTGGTGCAGCCCTACGAGGAAGTCACCTTCCAGGCCAAGGGTTGAGCCCAGTCCTGCAAGCCCTTTGGGCATGAAAAAGCCCGGCGCAAGCCGGGCTTTTTCGTCGTACAGGGACTGCGTTGCGGCAGTCCTGCGATGGATCAGGCCAGGCCGGCCTGCTTCATCACTTCGGCGGCGTAGTCTTCCACCACCTTCTCGATGCCTTCGCCGACCGCCAGGCGCTGGAAGCCGATCACTTCGGCACCGGCGGCCTTCAGGACCTGCTCGACCGACTGGTTGGTGTCCAGCACGTACGGCTGGCCGTACAGGGTCACTTCGTTGACGATCTTGGCGATCTTGCCGCTGATGATCTTTTCCAGGATATCGGCCGGCTTGGACTTGTCCTTGTCGGACATCTTGGCCAGTTCGATTTCCTTTTCCTTGGCGACGAACTCGGCCGGCACATCGGCCGCCTTGTTGTGCGGCGGGTTCATGGCAGCCACGTGCATGGCCAGGCCACGGGCCAGCTCTTCGCTGCCACCGGCCAGTTCAACCAGCACGCCGATGCGGCCGCCGTGCACGTAGGCAGCGACGTTGTTGGTCGATTCCAGGCGCACGATGCGACGCACGTCGACCTTCTCGCCGACCTTGGCGATGACGGCGGCGCGGGCTTCTTCGATCGTCTCGCCGGACGGCAGCTTGGCGGCCTTCAGGGCGTCGATGTCGGCAGCGCCCGAGCTCAGCGCGGTGCCGGCGACAGCCTTGGTGAAGTCCAGGAAGTTGCTGTCCTTGGCGACGAAGTCGGTTTCGGAGTTGACTTCGACCAGCACGGCCTTGCCGCCGTCTTGGGCCGCCACGATGATGCCTTCGGCAGCCACGCGGTCAGCCTTCTTGTCGGCCTTGGCCAGGCCGGACTTGCGCAGCCATTCGGCCGAGGCGTCGATGTCGCCGCCGTTTTCGACGAGTGCCTTCTTGCACTCCATCATGCCGGCGCCAGTGCGCTCGCGCAGTTCCTTGACCAGGGAAGCAGTGATTTCCACGGGATTTCCTCACGAAAGAAAGGGGTTGGGCCGGCATGGTGGCCGGCCCGTGTGACAGTGTCCTGTCGTCGCGCCATCGGCAGCGGACAGGAACGGTGGGCGCGCTGCGCCCACCGTGGGCCTGGATCAGGCCTGGGCTTCGCCAGCGGCCGGAGCGTCGGCAGCCGGGGCTTCAGCGGCGGCCGGAGCGGCAGCAGCGGCAGCAGCCTTCTTGGCCGGAGCGCGGCGGGCCGGCTTGGCTTCTTCGGTGGCGGCAGCGTCGGCGAACTCTTCTTCGCGGACGGTGGCAGCGTGCGGAGCAGCAGCCTTGCCTTCCAGCACGGCGTCGGCAGCGGCGCGGGCGTACAGCTGCACAGCGCGGATGGCGTCGTCGTTGCCCGGGATCGCGTAATCGACCAGTTCCGGGTTGTAGTTGGTATCGACGACAGCGATCACCGGGATGCCGAGCTTCTTGGCTTCCTTGATGGCGATGTCTTCGTGGCCGATATCGATGACGAAGATCGCGTCGGGCAGACGGTTCATGTCCTTGATGCCGCCCAGCGAGGCTTCCAGCTTGTCGCGCTCGCGACGCAGGCCCAGCACTTCGTGCTTGACCAGCTTGTCGAAGCTGCCGTCGGTCTCACCGGCTTCCAGTTCCTTCAGGCGGGCAACCGACTGCTTCACGGTACGGAAGTTGGTCAGGGTGCCGCCCAGCCAACGCTGGTTCATGAAGGGCATGCCGCAACGCTCGGCTTCTTCACGGATCGACTCGCGGGCGCTGCGCTTGGTGCCCAGGAACAGGATGGTGCCGCGCTTCTGCGCAACGCTGGAAATGAAGTTCATCGCGTCATTGAAGAGCGGAACGGTCTTTTCCAGGTTGATGATGTGGATCTTGCCGCGGGCGCCGAAGATGTACTGGCCCATCTTGGGGTTCCAGTAACGGGTCTGGTGGCCGAAATGGACGCCGGCTTCCAGCATCTGACGCATGGTGACCTGGGGCATTGCAGTAACTCCTGATAGGGAACCGGCCGCCACGGGTAATAGTTGGGCGGTCCGCCGCAAGGCGGGGGTTCCGGGGTTTGGCTTCCCTGTCGCTTCCGTGACCGAACTCCTTGCGGAGCACCCCGGCACGGATATGGGCGGCAGGTGTGGATTCACCGGTGACGTCCGGTGTTGACGTGTTTCCTGCTTCGATGAGGCAGGAGATCCGGTCGATTATAGCCCGGCTTGTGCTGGCGCCGCAATCTCGGGCGCCGCGGAGGGCAGGGCGGCCTCTGCGGCGTGGTCGAGGCGGGCCTGGAAGCGGCTACCGGCGTAGCCGTCCGGGCGCGGCGGCAGGGTCCAGCTGCGGGCGCTGTGCGGCAGGACATATCCCGCCAGCCCGTCGATCAGGCCGTGTCGCCGGCCTTGGGCATCCACGAACGCCAGATCGGCAAGGTGGGCGTGTGCCGCGCCGTCATTGTACAGCCGCAGCAGCGGGGCGCCGGTGCTGCCGGCGATCGCCACCCGCAGCCGCGAGCGGGGCGCCACGGCCTGCGGCTCGAGGAACACCGGCAGGGAATAGCGCGCGGTTCCGGCCGCCGCATCCGGCCCGGGGCTGAGCACCAGCCGATAGGCCTGCTGGACGAGGTCGGGGGCGCCGCCAAGCCGGACCACGCGGACCCGCTGGCCCTGGCCTGGGGCGAGGGTGAGATGGGCGGGGCTGACCGCGACCCCGCCGGCGGGCAGCAGGCGCTCCTGGTCGCCGGCCTGCTCCCACCGGTACAGGCGGGCCTGGCCATCCCAGGGCGTGTTTCCGGTGTTTTCCAGCCACACCTCGGCATGCGCGGTGCCCGCCGGGACCGAGACGCTGACCGGGCGGATCTCCAGGGCCCGCACCGGCAGGACGCCCACCACCGCCAGCAGGGGAGCCAGCAGCCAGCGCATCAGTAGGTCACGGTGACCGGGGCGGGGCGGTCGGTGGCGTCGACGGCGGGGCTCAATGCCGCCACCTGGGCAGGCACCGGGTGCAGGTCATCGCTGCGCTGCAGGGCCGGCCGGCAGGCAGTGTCGCGCGCCCCGGCCGCGTGGCAGTCGGCGATGATCCGCACCCCGATCCGCAGTGGGGTGGCCGTGCCGACGCCCGGACGTGCGCCAGCGGGCGCGGTGGCGCAGGCAGCCAGCAGGCAGGCCAGGACGAGGGAGGGTGGTCGCGGGGACATCGAACATCGCACGGCAGGGGATGCGACCGTTAACGGCTGCGATCAGCGCGCCTTGAGCGTTCTCCCCCTCAGTAGGTGATGGTCACCGTGATCACGTCGTTGTAGCTGCCCTGGGCGGGAATCGCTCCGATGGTGGGTGGCGCCCGCCCGTAGACGGTGAGGCTCTGCGCGGCGCCGGTGCCGGTGCCGGCCTGGGTATCGGTGTTGATCGTGTTGCCCCAGCGCTGTGAGCGCGCCGCATCGCGGTAGAGCTCGTAGGGGATGTAATAGACGCTGCCGTCCGGTGCGGTGAAGCGCATGCGGCGCACGTTGCCCGATGCGTTCTGTCCGTTGTTCAGGCCGATGCTGTAGGCGGTGCGATTGATGCAGGTCAGCCCGATCGTCGAGCTGCGATCGAGGTTGGCGCTGATCGCGCCGGCGTTGCTGCCGAAGTCCATGTCGGTGGTGACATAGGTGCTGCACTGGGGCAGGACGTTGGCGCCGACGGTGAACGGGAACGCACCGTTGGCGGTCTTGTGTCCGCTGACCCCGCTGGTGCTGGTGCACAGCGCCGGCGGCTGGGCCGTGCCGATGATGCTTTCGTTGTAGGCGTATTCCAGACTGACGTTGGCGGCGGTGAAGCTGCTGGAAAAAGCGCCGGCCGACAGCACCTGGGCGGCGGGAATCTGGCCATACACAGTGACGGACTGGGCACCGCTGCCGCCGGTGATCAAGGGCACGCCGTAGCTGAGGGTCACTACCGCCGCCGGCGGTGAAGCGCCCGGCACCGCGCCCCATACCGTGGTGCGGCCAGCATTGGTGTAGAGCTGGAAGGCCATCGGATCGGCGGTGGCATTGGTCATGCTGCGGGTCGGCAGCAGCGTGCTGCCGGTGCTGCCGGTGCCGATCTTGAGGCAGGCACGCACGCTGGCGCTGCCCAGAAGGCTCAACGCGGCCGTGTTGCAGGTAATGGTGAAGCTGGTCATGGCGTTGGTCGGGGTCGCCGCACCATTGGTGATCGTGCCGAACGCCAGTGCCGTCGGTGCCGTGGCCGTACATGTCGTAGCCCCGCGTGCCGGCGCTGCCCAGCACGACGCCATCACTGCCAGCACGATCGCGAGCAGCCGCACGGCCGTCATGGCAGCGGCGCCGGCAGCGGCAGACAGCGCAGCGGTCCGATCCGGGGCGCGCCGGTCGAGGTCGCGGCGACGGGCGGCGCCAGGTGCACGCGGCAGTGCCCGTCGGGCAGCTCGACCTCGAGCTGGACCGGCGTGGCCACGTCCTCCAGGTAGGTTTCGCCGTCGTAGCCCACCGTGGCGGAACCGCCGTCGGGCAGGCGCACCTGGCTGCCGACGGGCAGGGGGGCGCCGGAGGGATCGTGCAGGACCACATGCATCGCCTGGGTGCGGCGCAGGCCGAAGTCGACGCCCAGTCCTGCGCTCTGCCGCGGCGTGACCCAGGTATCCACGCGATCCGCGCGCATGTCCGCCGGCAGGTCCAGTGTGTCGATGGACAGCCGGTTGCGTTGCCAGGACAGCAATGGGGTGACCAGCAGCAGGCCGTTCCTGTCGGTGCTGCCGATCAGCCGGTTTTCCAGCCGTACCGGGATCCCGCCGAAACCACCGGTGGACACCACTGCAAAGGCATCGGGTACCTCGCGGGCGGCAAAGACGTGTCCGCCCATCCAGACGACGCTGCCGCTGGCACTGGCGTAGCCGTAATCGACATCGCCCTGGCGCGCATAGCCCATCGAATAGCGCCCGACCCGGTTGAGCCAGCCGAGTTCGGCCAGTCCGCCGGCACCGTCGTCGCCCCCGCGCGCCTGCACCCGCCAGCCATAACCGCCCTGGCCGCCGTCGCCCGGCACGGGCTGGGACAGATCGGCGACATAGGTCAGCCGCTCACCGTTGCGCTGTGCGGACACGCTGCTCTGCCGGTTGCGCCCGAGCGCGGCCGAGACGGACAGATACGCGCTGCGGTCATCACTGTCGGCCAGGTTCTGATTGAACGAGAGGTAGGCGGACCAGCGATCGCCGAAGCTGCGCGACCAGAACAGGCTGGCGTAGCGGTTGTCGTCGCCGTCGGGATAGCGCAGCCGCAGGTAGCTGGCGCTGAGCGAGCTGGCGCCCTGCAGGTTGATGCCCAGCGTGGCCTGCTCGCTGATGTCCGGCGGCAGCGTGTCCTGCAGCGCGCCAAGGTCGCGATACGCGCCATGCGTTCGCCGGGTCAGCACGTTGACGTTGAATCGGCGGTTGTTCCAGCTGTACCCCAGGGAATATTGGCCGCCCTGCAGCCCCGCATGGCGGCTGTGCGCGTAAGCAGCGTTGACCACCCCGGCGCCGCCCAGCAGCCACCAGCCGCCGGCACCGCCGTTGAGTACGCCGCCACCGCCCTCCGCATGCAACTCGGCGGTAAACCGGTCGCTGGCGCCGTAGCGCCAGGTGGCACTGCCGATCACCGGCGTTTCGTAGGCAAATGAGCGGATACCGTAGTCCCGGCGCATCCTGCCCACGCCGGCCGACCAGTCGGACAGGCCCTTGGCCAGCAGCTGCTGGGTACCGTAGAAGGAAAAATCCAGCGTCTGCATGCGGCCGAAGGCGTCGGTGATTACCACCTGTGCATTGCCGGTGCCGTTGATGCCGGGCTGCGCGGCCAGCTGGAAGGGGCCGATCGGCACCTCGCCGTTGTACTGGCGCAGGCCGTCGACATACAGCTCCACATTGGAGGGGACGACCGCCTCGCCGAGGAAGGTGGGCGTGGGGGTCAGCACGCGGTAGGGCTGCAGCCCGTAATTGCGTCCCACCTGGACGCCGCCCATCCGCACCGGTCGGCTCCAGTCCACGAAGCCGCTGTAGAAGTCGCCCACGGTCAGGGAGACCGCCGAATCCGGGAAATCCAGGCGCCACGCGGTGTCCAGGCGCACGCTTTCGCCCTGCCATTGATGATCGGCGGGGCCCTGGTACGTGCGCAGCAGCGCACTGGTCTCCAGTACCCCCTGGCCCAGCCCGAACAGGCGCAGCGCGGTGGTCAGGGCGAGGTTGCCACCGCCCTCGTTGTGGCTCCCGTAGACGTCGTAGTTGAGCACCACGCCGGGCGAGGCGGCCGCTGCCGGTGCGGTCTCGGTCGGGCGTTCCAGCCGCGTGGTGGACAGCGACAACTGTTCCAGGGGAACGTCCATGGCCAGCGTCTGCAGTGCCGCGTCGTAGCGCACGACCACGCCGCCGAGCTGATCGAGCGCGACCGGGCCCTCGCCGCGTGCCGGAAAGCCGAGTTGGCGCAGCGTGGCGCCCGAGGCCATCAGCCGGCCCTGCAGTTCAGTGAACGGCAGCAGCCCGCGCGGGGTCTGGTTGAGCGTCACGTCCAGGTACAGCGTCTGCCCGGCAGTCAGCGGCGTGGGCGGGGGCAGCATCGCATCGGCCGAAGCGCCGATGTCTGCGTCGGCTGCCATTGCGGCGCACGGGGTCAGCGTCGCGGTGAGCAGCATCCGCATGCAGGCCTCAGCGAGCCGGCGGCGCGGCGGGCAGTGGCGTCTGGGTCGACTCGCCATTGATCTTTGCCGAGAACGTGGCGCCCGCCAGGCGGGCCGCCGGAACTTCGAGTGGCCAGCGCATGGTCTGTCCGCCAAGGACATAGCCGAGCAGGCCGGGATGGATGATCTGGGGGCGGTTGGCCGGGCCCAGGCCGAGATCGGCCAGCTGCGCGTAGCTGTTGCCGCTGTTGTGCACCTCCAGGGCCGGTCGCCCGTCATCCAGCCGGGTCAGGCGCGCCTGCAGGGCGTGTCGCAGCGGGGCATCCGCGTCGGGTTGGACGAATACCGGCATCGAATAGCGCAGGACGAACTGCATCCCGGTGCGGCGCGGATCCACCGTGGGCAGTTCATCGACCACCACCCGGTAAGCGCGTTGCGATGCGGGCGGGGTGGGCACGCTGCGCACGACCCGGATCAGCTGCTGCTGGCCGGCGGCCAGCGACTGCATCGGCGGACTCACCTGGAGGTCCGTGGTGGGCACAAGGTGATCCTGGCCGGCGTCCTGGCGCCACTCGAACACCCGCACCTGCACCTGTACGGGCGAGGTGCCGCTGTTGGTCAGCCAGAGTGCATCGGCGTTCTGTCGCGGCGTGAGCTGCAGTGATGTCGGGGCGACCTGCAGGCTTGCGGCGGTGGCGCTCCCCATCAGCAGCCACAGCCAGCCCAGGGCCGCGCACCCGAACCGCCCAGGGCGACGCCCTGCGGAAATCGGCATGGCGGACCTCAGTAGGTGATCGTGGCGGTGATCGTGTCCTGATAGTTACCCGCAGCGGCGTTGTTGACGCTGGGGTTGGCGATCTGGCCGTAGACATTGAGCGTCTGCGCAAGGCCGGTGCCGATGCCGGCGGCGGTGTTTGTGCCCGCCGTGGCGCCCCACACATCGGTGTGCGCGGCGTCGCGATAGAGCTGGTAGCCGACGAAATTGTTGGCGGTGACGCCGGCGTCGGTGTTCTTCATGCGCCGCGTGGTCACATCGTTGGCGGTGCCTGCATTGGAGCCGGCATTGAGCGCGACGGTGTACGGGGTCAGTGCCGAGCACTGTGCCGTGATCGTGCCCTGGGCATTGGAAGGGGTGGTGGCCGTGGACAGTGCGGTGCCGAAATCCACGTCCGTGGCGGCGGCTGCGGTGATCGTGCAGGCCTTGGTGATGATGATCTTGACGTTGAAGGTCGTGGTATCGGCCGCCAGGGCGGGCGAAGCGAGGCTGGCGAAGGCCAGGCTCAGCAGGGCGGGACGGAGGAATCGCATGGGCATGCTCCTTGGACGCGGGTCCTTTGCTGAACAACACGATGCTGCCGAACGGTGGGGCGGTGGAACGGTGTTGATCTGGTTATAGGTTTGCCGGCGTAGGGACCCCGTGAGATTTGGGCGATTCGATGGCCGTTTTCGGCACAAAACCGATTTCTGCGACGCCCATCGCATTCATTCATCGACCTGACTGGCCCTGTGCCCAAACCGCGGCTGTCAGCGTTCCACCCGATCCCGTTCAGATTGGCCCCGGATCGGCGATAATGGGCGCCATGAGCGTGAATCTGAAAACCCCCGAGGAAATCGAACCACCCGATCCCGTTCAGATTGGCCCCGGATCGGCGATAATGGGCGCCATGAGCGTGAATCTGAAAACCCCCGAGGAAATCGAACTGATGCGTATCGCCGGCCGTCTGGCCAGCGAGGTGCTCGACATCGTCACCCCCCACGTCAAGCCGGGCGTGACGACCGAAGAGCTGGACCGCATCTGCCACGACCACATCATCCATGTGCAGAAGGCGACGCCGGCCAATGTCGGTTACCGCGGCTTCCCCAAGACGGTCTGCACGTCGGTCAACAATGTGATCTGCCACGGCATCCCCAGCGAAGCCAAGGTCCTCAAGGACGGCGACATCGTCAACATCGATGTGACCGTGATCAAGGATGGCTGGCACGGCGATACCAGCCGCATGTACTGCGTCGGCACCCCGTCGGTCATGGCCAAGCGCCTGGTCGATGCGACCTACGAAGCCATGTGGCGCGGCATCCGCGCGGTCCGGCCGGGCGCGACGCTGGGCGACATCGGCCATGCGATCCAGAGCTATGCCGAAGCCGAGCGTTTCAGCGTGGTGCGCGAGTACTGCGGCCACGGCATCGGCAAGGTCTACCACGACGAGCCGCAGGTGGTGCATTACGGCCGTCCGGGCCAGGGCCTGGTGCTGCAGCCCGGCATGACCTTCACCATCGAGCCGATGATCAACGAGGGCACCCGCTACAACAAGGTGCTCCCGGACGGCTGGACCGTGGTCACCAAGGACCGCAAGCTGTCGGCGCAGTGGGAGCACATGGTCGCGGTCACCGAGACCGGCGTCGACGTGTTGACCCTCTCGCCCGGCGAATCGCAGGTCTGAGCATGCTGCCGGCGAGCCCGATGCTGGACGCGCCGGCCGAATCCGTCGCCGACCCGGACTGGGCGGCACTGGCGCGCCAGTCGCTGCAACAGACCGACGCGCGGCTGTATCGCCGCTTCGACCAGGGCGACAACATCGAGCGCCTGCTCGCGCTGCGCGCCCGCGCGGCCGATCACCTGATCCGGCTGGCCTGGCATCGCTGCCTGCCGGCGGGGTCGGGTCTGGCGCTGTTCGCCGTCGGCGGCTACGGGCGCGGCGAATTGTTCCCGCGCTCGGATATCGACGTGCTGGTGCTGGGCACGCCCGAGCAGCAGCGACGCCACGAATCCGGTCTGGCGCGCTTCTTCGCGCTGCTGTGGGATTGCGGCCTGCCGGTCAGCCACGCGGTGCGCTCGCCGGCCGAGTGCACCCAGGCCAGCGCCGACCAGACCGTGCTGACCGCCTTGATCGAGTCGCGCCCGGTGGTCGCCGATGAGGCGGCCCGCCAGGCCTTGAAGGCGGCGGTCAACGTGGAGGGCCTGTGGCCGCCACGCGAATTCTTCCTCGCCAAGCGCGAGGAACTGCTGGCCCGCCACCAGCGCTTCGGCGACACCGCCGACAACCTCGAGCCGGATATCAAGGATGGCCCCGGCGGGCTGCGCGATCTCAATACGCTGGGCTGGATGGCGTTGCGCGCGTTCGGCGTGCGCGACCTGGAAGCCCTGGTCGGCCTGGGCCATCTCGGCCCGGATGAGGCGGCTGCGCTCAAGCGCGAACGCTGCGCGCTGGCTCGGCTGCGCTTCGGCCTGCACCTGGTCGCCAACCGACCGGAAGAGCGCCTGCGCTTCGATTACCAGAAGACACTTGCCGCCCGCCTGGGTTTCGAAGACGACATCGAAAGCCTGGCCGTGGAAAAAATGATGCAGGGCTTCTACCGCAGCGCCACCGTGGTGCGGCGGATCAGCGATCGCCTGCTGCAGCGCTTTGAAGAACAGTTCGATGGCGAAGCGGTGCCCGAGCCGGTCAGCGTCGGGTTCTCGCTGCGTCGCGGCTACCTGGCCGCCAATGACGCCGCGTGGCCGCAGGGCGACATCGAACAGGTGTTCGCGCTGTTCTCCAGCTGGGCCTACAACCCGGACGTGCGCGGCCTGCATTCGCTGACCGCCCGCGCGCTGGCCGAAGCACTGCCCGAGCTGGCCGCGTATACCGACGCCAGCCCCGCCGCCCGCGAACAGTTCCTTGCGCTGCTGCGCAGCCCGCGCGCGGTGGACACCCTCGCGCGGATGGCGCGCCTGGGCGTGCTGGGCCAATGGATCCCTGCGTTCGCGCAGGTCTCCGGGCGCATGCAGTTCGATCTGTTCCATGTCTACACCGTCGACCAGCACACGCTGATGGTGTTGCGGAACATCGGCCTGTTCGCCAGCAGCCGTGCCGACGAGCGCTTCTCGATCGCACATGAAGTGTGGCCGCGCCTGCGCAAGCCGGAGCTGCTGCTGCTGGCCGGCCTGTTCCATGACATCGCCAAGGGCCGCGGCGGCGATCACTCCGAACTCGGTGCGGTGGATGCGCGTGAGTTCTGCCAGGCGCTGGGGCTGAGCAGTTCCGATACCGAGCTGGTGGCCTGGCTGGTCGAGCAGCACCTGCGCATGTCGATCACCGCGCAGAAGCAGGACATCTCCGATCCGGACGTGATCCATCGCTTCGCCACCCTGGTGGCCAGCCGTGACCGGCTCGACTACCTCTATCTGCTGACCTGCGCCGACATCGCCGGAACCAGCCCCAAGCTGTGGAATGCGTGGAAGGATCGTCTGCTGGCCGACCTGTATTTCGCCGCGCGACGCGCGCTGCGCGATGGCCTGGAAAACCAGATGCCGGCCGCCGAGCGCGTCGCCGAAGCGCGCGAATCCGTGCGCCAGCTGGTGCGCGAGCGCGGCTATGACGACGCGACCATCGAGCGCCAGTTCACGGTGATGCCCGATGAGAGTTTCATCCGGCTGCGACCCGAGCAGCTCGCCTGGCAGGCGGCCGCGCTGGTGCCGATCAAGCAGGGCCAGACCCTGGTCAAGGTGCGACGGATCACCCCGGATGACCATGCGCTGGAAGTGTTCGTGCACTCGCCCGATCGCGATGGACTGTTCGCCGCGATCGTGATGACGCTGGACCGCAAGGGCTACGGCATCCATCGCGCCCGCGTGCTGGACGGCCCGGTCGACACCATCTTCGATACGTTCGAAGTGACCCCGGCCGACAGCTTCGCCGACGGCGATGCGCTGCGCCTGGAAGCCGGCCTGCGTGAAGCGCTGGCCGGCGACCTGACCCGCCTGCGCCCGTCGCGCCGGGTCATCCCGCGCCAGCTGCGCCACTTCCGCTTCGCGCCGCGCATCGAGTTCCGCGACATCACCGATGGCGACACTACCAGCACCCGTTTCAGCCTGGTCGCACCCGACCGCCCCGGCCTGCTGGCCGACGTGGCGTTCGTGCTGCGCAACCAGCGGCTGCGCGTGCATGATGCGCGCATTGCCACCTTCGGCGAGCGCGCCGAAGACATGTTCGTGATCAGCGATGAGCATGATCACGCCCTGACCGAATCCGCCAGGCAGCAGCTGCAAGACACGATGCTCGCCTGCCTGGACCCTGATCGAAACGCCGGAGACCCCCACTGATGGCCACCAAGCCTGCCAAGAAGACCGCCGCGAAGACCGCAGCGGCCAAGACCCCTGCTGCCGCGCCTGCGGTGAAGAAGACCGCTGCCGCCGCGAAAAAGGCGGCACCCGCAGTGAAGAAGGCGGCCGTGAAAAAGGCACCGGCCCGCAAGGCTGCCGCTACCCCGGCCGAGAGCGCCGCCAAGCGCAGTGCCAGCCGTGACGCCACCATCGCGCGCAAGTCGCTGCGCAAGCCGGCCACGCCGGGCGTGGAAGAGCTCAAGTTCGGCATCGAGAGCGCGTTCGAGCGCCGCGCCACGCTGACCCTGCATGAGATCGAAGGTTCCACCAAGCCGCTGGTCGGCCGCGTCATCGATGGCCTGGAAACCGGCGAGTTCCGCGTTGCCGAGCCGGATGGCCACGGTGGCTGGAAGGTCAACGAGTGGCTGAAGAAGGCGGTCCTGCTGTACTTCCGCGTCAATGACATGGCGGTGGTCGATGCGCGCCCGGCGCCGTTCTGGGACAAGGTCGAGTCGCGTTTCGCCGGCTTCGATGAAGCCAAGTTCCGTCGCGCCGGCGTGCGCGTGGTGCCGGGTGCGATCGCGCGTCGTGGCAGCTACTTCGGCAAGGACGTGGTGCTGATGCCGAGCTTCACCAACATCGGCGCCTACGTGGGCGAGGGCACCATGGTCGACACCTGGGCCACGGTCGGTTCGTGCGCGCAGATCGGCAAGCACTGCCACCTCTCTGGCGGCGCCGGCATCGGTGGCGTGCTCGAGCCGTTGCAGGCCAGCCCGACCATCATCGAAGACCATTGCTTCATCGGTGCGCGTTCGGAAGTGGTGGAAGGCTTCGTGGTAGGCCACCACAGCGTGATCGGCATGGGCGTGTTCCTCGGCCAGAGCACCCGCGTGTACAACCGTGCCACCGGCGAGATCAGCTACGGCTCGGTGCCGCCCTACAGCGTGGTGGTCTCCGGCCAGCTGCCGTCCAAGGACGGCTCGCATTCGCTGTACTGCGCCGTGATCGTCAAGCAGGTCGATGCCAAGACCCGCAGCAAGACCAGCGTCAACGACCTGCTGCGCGGCCTGGCCGACTGAGTACGCCGCAGCCCGCGCTGGCGCAGGCAGCGCGCTACCGGCACCCGTTCGCGGGGTGGCCGGGACGCGCGCTGCAGCGTCTGCTGGGCTGCGCGCATCTGACCGCCGCCCGGCGCGCGCTGACCCGCGTGCTGCCGGTACCGGCGTTGATCAGTGATGTGCGTGAGGTGGTGTACCTGAGCTGGTGGGTGGACGTGCGTCATGCACCGCCGCCGCCACCGGGCCATCGCCTGTTCGTGCATGACGGGTGTACGCCCTACACGATCCTGACGTACCGCCACGGCCATTTCGGGCCGGCGCTGGCGGGGCCGTTGCGTGGCCTCTTTCCCTCTCCGCTGCAGAGTAACTGGCGCTGGTATGTGGTGCCGGACGATGCGGCGGCCGGGCCCTCCACGCCGCGGGTGCTGTTCGACCGCAATGTGATCGACAGCGTGGTGCACGCGGTCGGTGCACGGTTGTGGAGCGACGCCATGCAACCGCATCTGGCCGCCCGTTTCGAGCATGCCGTCGATGCCGATGGCGGGCACACCGTGATCGAGCCGGGGCAGGGCAGTGCCCCCGCACTGCAGGCGCAGGTGCGTCCGACAGAGGGCTTGGCGGCTGCATGGGCAGCCGGTGCCTTCACCGATGCAGCGCAGGCCATGACTTTTCTGGCCTGTCAGGAGGCCGCGTTCGCGGTCGCCCCGGATGGTCGGCTCGCCCTGACCCATATCGACCTGCCGATTGCCCTGGCAGACGTGCAGCCGCTGCGACTGCAGGGGCCGGTGTCCTGCCCACATCTGGCCGCGATGGGCGTCGATCTGGCCGATGCGTTCTGTTTCCGGGTGCCGCAGGTGCCGTTCCGGGTCGTGTCCGAACGCCTGTTGTGACATCCTCACGGCGTCCTTCCTGATCGATGCTGCACGCCGCGCCATGACCACCACTCTGTACGGATTGAAGAACTGCGACACCTGCAAGAAAGCCACCAAGTGGCTGGACCGTTTCCAGGTGCCGTACACCTTCGTCGACTATCGCGACCACACGCCGACGCCGGAGACCCTGATCGACTGGGCGGCCCAGGCCGGTGGCTTCCCCGCGTTGATCAACAGATCCTCCACCACGTGGCGGCAGCTTCCGGAGAACCGCAACGCAGCCGATTCGGAGGCCGAATGGAAGCTGCTGCTGCGCGAGTACCCGCAGCTGATCAAGCGCCCGGTGGTGGTGAGCGCTGATGGCGTGATGACCCAGGGCTTCTCGGACAACGGCTTCAAGCAGCGGTTCGGAGTGGGCGCGTGAACGACGTCGTTGCCTTGACCCGCGACCTGATTGCGCGCGCCTCGGTCACGCCCGCGGACGCCGGTTGCCAGGCGCTGCTGGCCGGCCGTCTTGAACGCGCCGGCTTCCACTGCGAACACCTGCGCCTCGGCGAGGTCGACAACCTGTGGGCCACACACGGGCAGGGCGCACCGGTGCTGGTGCTGCTCGGGCATACCGATGTGGTGCCGACCGGCCCGGTCTCGGCCTGGACCAGTGATCCGTTCGATCCGCAGATCCGCGAGGGCGTGCTGTATGGGCGCGGCGCGGCCGACATGAAAGGCAGCGTGGCCGCCTTCGTGGTGGCTGCCGAGCAGTTCGTGGCCGCCCATCCGGACCATCCCGGCACGCTGGCCGTGCTGCTGACCAGCGACGAGGAGGGCGACGCCATCGACGGTGTGCGTCGCGTGGCGGACATCTTCCGCGAGCGCGGCCAGGCCATCGACTGGTGCATCACCGGCGAACCGTCCTCCACCGCCGTGCTCGGCGATCTGCTGCGCGTCGGCCGCCGCGGCAGCCTGTCGGGAACGCTAACGGTGAAAGGCGTGCAGGGCCATGTCGCGTATCCGGACAAGGCGCGAAATCCGATCCATCTTGCTGCCCCGGCACTGGCGGAACTGACCGCACGGCACTGGGACGATGGCTTCGAGAGCTTCCCGCCGACCAGCCTGCAGGTCTCCAACATCCATGCCGGCACCGGTGCGAACAACGTGATCCCCGGCGAGCTGCAGGTGCTGTTCAACCTGCGCTACAACCCGCACTGGACTGCGCCGGCGCTGGAGCAGGAGATCGCCACGCTGCTGGAGCGGCATGCGCTCGAGTACACGCTCACGTGGCACCGCAGTGGCGAGCCGTTCTACACCCCGGAAGGCACGCTGCGCAGGGTCGCCCGCGACGTGCTGGGTGAGTTCGCCGGTGCGCCGCCGGAGGAGAGCACCGGCGGTGGCACCTCCGATGCGCGCTTCATCGCGCCGCTGGGCGCGCAGTGCATCGAAGTGGGGCCGGTCAATGCGAGCATCCACCAGGTGGACGAGAACGTCCGGGTGGCGGATCTGGAAGCGCTGCCGGCGCTGTACCGCCGCTTGATCGAGCGTTTGTTGGCCTGATGCGCGCGCTGCGCCGACCAACGGTCGGCGCCTACCGCGTCACGGAGGAACGACCGCGTCAGGTGGAATAGCCGCCTCAGGTAGGAACCGACCGTTGGTCGGTTCGCCCCTACGCCACGATCAACCCGAACGACGCCAACGCGGCCGCCGCCTGGCGCTGCGAGATCACCGCCTTCTTGAACAGCTTGGCATCCATCACGTTGAGCCCGCTGATGTCGGTGCTGCGCAGGTCCGCACCTTCAAACCGGGTCAGCCGCGTCTGTGCGTTGCGCAGGCTGCCGCCGTTGAACACCGCATCGCGGAAGTCGCAGCCGGACAGCTCCGCCTCCGAGAAATCCATGCCCTCCAGCTGCGCCTTGCGGAACGACATTCCGCGCAGGTCCGCGCTCACCAGCAGGCAATCGCGGAACTCCAGCGCCCAGCCGGTGACTTCCTGCAGGTGCGCGCCGGTCAGCTTGCAGTCCTGGAACTGCACCGAGGACAACGTCGCGCGGCGCCAGTGACTGTTGTTGAGGTCGCAGTGCGAGAAGCGCGCGTCGCTGAGCAGCGCCGAGCTGAAATCGCATTGGCTGCCACGGCACTTCGTCCACTGGCTTTCTTCCAGTGAGGCCGCCAGCCAGGACGCGCTGGTGACCGAGCACTGGTGGAACTGGAAGCCATCCATGTCCAGCCGCGAGAAGTCGCCGTGATCGAAGCTGCAGCTCTCGAATATGGCTGCCCGCGGATGCGCGGCGATGATGGCCTGCATGCGCTCGCGGGTGAGCGTCTCATCGCGGAAGGTGACAGTATTCATGCCGCCATTCTGGGTGATGCAGCAAGCGAGCGGCAGACTTGAACGTCCCTCTGGAGTGTGTACAAGCCACGTCGTAGACCTACGTCGCGGTAGTGCAGGCCGCTGGCCGGCTCCCCATGTCACCACGCAATCACGCGAGCCGGCCAGCGGCCGGCACTACCCGAACGAAAGCCGGCCCGCGACCGGCCCTACCCGAACGTCCAGAACGGCGGCTCGATGGTCTTGCGCCAATAGGTTTCCCCGGCCAGATAGAACTTCTGCGCATACGCCTTCGCAAACCATCCGGCGGCGGCGTCGAGATCCTTGGTCACGCCCGCGCGACCACGCCCCAACAGCAGGCCGCTGAAGTACTGGCCATACACATTGCCCTGGTCGGCCGAACGCCGGTACCAGCGCAGTGCCTCGATGCCATCGCGCGGCAGGCCCATGCCGAGTTCGTACATCGCGCCGAGATCCACCTGGGCGTCGGCATCGCCACGCTGCGCACGCCGCTGGATGTCGACGACCAGCGGATGCAGGGTGCCATCCGGCTGTGGCGCGATCGCCTGCGGCAGCCGCGAGGATTCGGACTGCATGTGGAAGTAGATGGTCGCGCGCAGGTCCCAGCGCAGGGCGCTCGCTGCGTCACCGCGTTCGCGATGGAACTTGGCCAGCATCAGCATCGCCATCGGGTTGCCGTGCTCGGCCGCGGTGCGGTACCAGCGCTCGGCCTTCCGCGGCGAGGCACGCAGCGCCGTGCCCTGGACGATGTTCGGGCCGGTGCCGTGCAGCAGCTCACCGTGGGTCCAGATCCGGCCCAGCGCCTCTTCGGCCTGGGGGTTGTGGAAGCTCCACGGGGTGACGGCGGCGGCACGCTCATACCACGTCACCGCGCGCGGATCGTTGAAGGTTTCGTAGGTCTTCGCCGCGTCCCACGCACTGTCGAAGCTGCCGTCGGCGGCCTTGGCCTCGACCGACTGCACGATGCTTGCGGGCGTCCGTGACGGGGCGCTGCTGCAGGCGACCAGGGCGAAGGTGAGGGCGATGCCGCCCAGGCGTGAAGCGATGCGTCCGATGCGAGGGGTCATGCCAGCCAGGTGATGCGTAAGGGCGGTGATTATCGCCCGGCCCCGGAGTTCTGGGTTGTCCGCGGCGGTCGGTTTGGTTGCCATCGCAACAGTTGCACCGCCGTCGAAACCCGGTTACGGTCGATCCATGTCCTCGTTCCCGGCCACCGCTGTCAACAATACCAACCGCACCAATCTGCGCGCGAATAATCGTGCGCGGCCGATGCGGGACTGCGACCAGGGCTAGTACAAGCAACACGCCCGGACCCCAGAAAACCCGCATCGACCGATGCGGGTTTTTTTGTGGCCCGGGTTTACCCCTTCCGGGCCCGGGTGGCCGGTCGAATGCCTGCAACACGTGTATTCCCCCATTATCAGGAGCTGTTCCCATGTGTTCGATCTTCGGTATTTTCGGCCTCCAGGCCGGCGACGACCTCCCCGCACTGCGCCGCCATGCGCTGGACCTCTCGCAGCGCCAGCGCCATCGTGGCCCGGACTGGAGCGGGGTGTATGTCGATGACGGCGCCATCCTGGTCCACGAGCGGCTGGCCATCGTCGATCCGGCCGGTGGCTCGCAGCCGCTGCTGTCCGAGGACGGCGGCCTGGCGCTGGCGGTCAACGGCGAGATCTACAACCACGCCGAACTGAAGGCCGAACTGGCCCAGCCGTACGCTTTCCAGACCGGCTCGGACTGCGAGGTGATCAACGCCCTGTACCGCGAGGACAGCCCGGCGTCCTTCCTGAACCGTCTCAACGGCATCTTCGCCTTCGCGCTGTGGGACCGCGCCCAGCAGCGCGTGCTGATCGCGCGTGATCCGATCGGCGTCGTGCCGCTGTACTGGGGCCACGACAAGGACGGCCGCCTGGTGGTGGCCTCCGAACTGAAGTCGCTGGTGGACATCTGCGCCGACGCCGCGCAGTTCCCGCCGGGCCATTGGTACGACAGTGCCACCGATACATTGACCCGCTATTACGAACGCCCCTGGCGCGATTACGACGCGGTGGAAGGCGTCGAGGCCGACCGCGTCGAGCTGCGCGAGGCGTTCGAGCGCGCGGTGCACCGCCAGTTGATGACCGACGTGCCCTACGGCGTGCTGCTCTCCGGCGGCCTGGATTCGTCGCTGGTCGCGGCCGTTGCCGCGCGTTATGCCCGCCACCGTGTCGAAGATGGCGATCAGAGTGAAGCCTGGTGGCCGCGCCTGCACTCCTTCGCGATCGGCCTGAAGGGCTCGCCCGATCTGGCCGCCGCCGCCATCGCCGCCGAAGCACTGGGCACCGTGCACCACGGTTTCGAGTACACCTTCGAGGAAGGCCTGGATGCGCTGCCGGAAGTGATCCGCCACGTGGAGACCTACGACGTCACCACCATCCGCGCGTCTACGCCGATGTTCCTGCTGGCGCGCCGGATCAAGGCGATGGGCGTGAAGATGGTGCTGTCCGGTGAGGGCAGCGACGAGATCTTCGGTGGCTATCTGTACTTCCACAAGGCCCCGAACGCACGGGAGTTCCATGAGGAACTGGTGCGCAAGCTGGACGCGCTCAACAACTACGATTGCCTGCGCGCCAACAAGTCGATGATGGCCTGGGGCGTGGAGCCGCGCGTGCCGTTCCTGGACCGCGAGTTCCTCGACGTCGCCATGCGCATCGATGCCAGGCACAAGATGGTCGGGCAGGGCCCCGCCGGTGCACGCCGGATCGAGAAGGCGGTGCTGCGCGAGGCCTTCGAAGGCTACCTGCCGGATTCGATCCTGTGGCGCCAGAAGGAACAGTTCAGTGATGGCGTCGGCTACGGCTGGATCGACGGGCTCAAGGCACATGCCGACGCCCAGGTCAGCGACCGCGTGATGGCGGCGGCGGACAAGCGCTTCGTACACAACCCGCCGCAGACCAAGGAAGCCTACTTCTACCGCCACGTGTTCGAGCAGTACTTCCCGAGCCAGGCCGCGGCGGAAACCGTACCGGGTGGCAAGTCCATCGCATGCTCCTCGCCGGCCGCCATCGCATGGGATGCCAGTTTTGCCGCGATGGCCGATCCGTCCGGGCGCGCCATCGCCGGCGTGCACGAGCAGGCACTGGCCTGACCGATGGGCCACACCGCCGCGTCGTCCGCGGTGGTGTGGCAGCGCGTGCAGCCCGTAGAATCGCCCCTTCAATCGATGGGGATCGGTCATGGACTCTGAGACCACCGGCATGCGCCGCAGCGGGCTGGCATGGCGCTACCTGGGCTGGGTGGCACTGCCGCTGTTGATCGGCCTGGGCCTGGCACGGTTTGCCGGCCCGGCCGTGACCGCACAGGTGACCCGTGCCGAGTCCTCGCTGGGCGCCGACTGGGCCGCGCATCTGCATGCGCCGCTCGGTCTGTTCCTGCTGCAGTTGCTGGTGTTGCTGATGGTCGCCAAGGGCGCGGGCTGGGTGTTCCGTCGCCTGGGCCAGCCGGGTGTGATCGGTGAGATGGCGGCGGGCCTGATGATGGGGCCGCTGGTGTTGGGCGCCCTGTTGCCGCAGGTGCACGGCATGCTGTTCCCGCCGGCCTCCCTCGGTTCGCTCGGCCTGCTCAGCCAGCTCGGCGTGCTGATGTTCCTGCTGGTGGCCGGTGCGGAGCTGGATCTGGGCGGGCTGCGGGGGCGGCGTCGTTTCGCGTTCGTGGTCAGCCATGCCGGCATCGCAGTGCCGTTCGTGCTGGGCGTGCTGCTGGCGATCTGGCTGTACGGCGCGCACGCACCGCCAGGCGTGGGCTTTACCGGCTTTGCGTTGTTCGTCGGTATCTCATTGAGCATCACTGCCTTCCCGGTGCTGCTGCGCATCCTGGCCGACCGTGGCATGGCCGGCACGCCGCTGGGCCAGACCGCCATCGCCTGCGCCGCGCTCGGTGATGCCACCGCATGGTGCCTGCTGGCGCTGATCGTGGCGGCTGCGCAATCGCAGGGCTGGGTGCCCGCGACGATCAACCTGGTCTGCGTGGTCGCTTTCGTCGGGCTGATGCTGGGGGTGGTGCGCCCGTGGTTCTCGCGCCTGGTGATCGCACCGGGCCAGGAAGGACGCTGGCTGCTGATCATGCTGTTGATGGCGCTGGGCTGCGCCCTGGTTACCGAGATGCTGGGCATCCACGCGCTGTTCGGCGCGTTCGCGGCCGGCGTGGCGGTCTCCGGCAACGCCACCCTGCGGCATACCGTGGCCGAGCGCGTCGAGCCGTTCGCGGTCACCCTGCTGCTGCCCTTGTTCTTCGCCATGACCGGCCTGCGCATGCGCGCCGATGCACTACAGGCCAGCGACCTGGTGCTGTGCCTGATCGTGATCGTCGTGGCGACCCTCGGGAAACTGATCGGCACCTGGAGCGCTGCGCGCAGTGCCGGGATGGGCAAGCATGACGCGTGGAAGCTGGGTGCCCTGATGAACACCCGCGGCCTGATGGAGCTGATCGTGCTCAACCTGGGCTACGAGCTGGGCTTCCTGGGGGACCGGCTGTTTGCCGTGCTGGTGATCATGGCGCTGGTGACCACGGCCATGACCGGACCGTTGCTGAATGCGATGGAGCGGTGGAAGCGGAAGTAGGGCGTTGACCCCGTGATCATTTCTCGGGGATCAACGTCAGCGTGTACGCGGTTTTTCCCGGCAGGAATGGGGTGGGTGTTCCCTTCACCCAAGCGTCGTGCCCAGCGCCCCAGAAGGGCGACAACGGGTGACCACTCTGCCCACCGGGCATGTGGATCAATCCCTCGGCTTCGTGGCCGGGGGACACCACCATCCGCTGCGATGCGCCGAATGCCGGCCCCTGCACGCGGGGCATGTCCCGGTCGCCGGGCAACGGATCGGTGGGCATGCACAGCCATCGTCCGGCCACGCTGGGCAGGGCGCGACTGACCGGGTGACAGATCGCAGCGGTGTTGCGTTCGCCCCACGTGCGCGCGTCCAGCGGCCCCTGACTGCTCAGGTCGGCCTCCAGCGCCTTGGCTGTATCGGTCAACAGCGCATTCCAGCTGGCATACGCGGGCGGCAGCAGATGCGCCGGCCGTTCGTTCACCAATGGCCACAACACGCCTTCGAACTGCCCCAGCCGCGGCTCCAGGTAGGCCTCTCCGAGCTGTGCTTTCGCTGGCGCGAGCAGGCCTTCACCAACGCGGTCGATCAGCATGCCGCGGAAACCGCGGGTGATCCGGTAGCTGACCGAATCGACGGCCGCGTGGCCATCCCATCGCCGGGTTGCGACCTCAAGCCGCTGCAGGGCAGGGTCGTCGCTGGAGGTGACGACGTCGCGCAGCAGATGCCACCAACGCGTGAGCAACAGGGCGCGATCGTCGAGCTGGATCGCCAGCAGGTCCGCCTCGGTGAAGCGCTCTTTCGCCATCAGGCCATCGCGGATCTGCCGCCCGCGTGCACCCAGGTCGTAGCCCCCGTTTCCGGCGATGGCCAGAGCGTCCCCATCGAGCACACGGCCGTTGGCGGTCCATAGCCGATGCGTGGGGGGATCCATCAATGCCGGCGCGCCATCGCTGCGGATCGCCCAAGGCGCACAGCTTGCAGGCGCTGTGATCGTGTTGCCATCCGGCGGGCAGCCCGCAGCGCGATCCGGGCGTGTGCCGATCAACCGCCAGCCGATGCGGCCGCTACGGTCGGCGATCACCAGGTTCTGCGCGGGAATGCCGCTGCGGTCGGCCACCAGGAAAGCCTCGTCAAGCGTCGCCGCACGCGCCATCTCGGCGAAGTCCAGGCGGACCGCGCCAGGCAGTTGCGCCGTCCAGCGCAGCGCCTCGCCACTGCCGTCCGGCTTTTCGTGCAGTACCGGACCCCATGCAGTCTCGCGCACGCGCAGCGTTACCGGCGCTTGACCGGCAACGCGGATACGCTCTTCATGCGTGGTGATGCCCGGCGCGTTGGCGGGCACGCTGCGGAAATCGGCGGTGTCGATGTAACTGTTGGTGAAGCCCCAGGCCACGTGCCCGTTGCTGCCGACGACGATGGCCGGTAGGCCGGGCAGCGAGAAGCCACTGACATCGACGCGGCCGTCGGGAGCCTGCGGATCGGGATAGCGCAGCCGTACCCGGAACCAGAGATTCGGTGCGCGCAGTCCCAGGTGCATGTCGTCGGCAACGATGGCGCGACCGTCCGCGGTCAGTGCACCGGATACGGCGAAGTTGTTGCTGCCCAGCACGTCCGGGTCCAGATGACCGGCGGTGGTGGCACTGTTTGCCCGCGCCGCATCGAGCCGCCGGAGGTCGAGCGCAGCGGCGTCCGGTAGCGGTGCGTTGCCGCGCGCCCCGCCAAACAGGGGCGCGTCCCATTCGCTGCCATCGTGGCTGAGCAACGCATAGAGCGCAGGTGGCACCACCTCGCGGATCCGCGCCATCGCCAGTTCGTTCTGATTGGCGGGGTCCTGCAGGTCGGCATACATCGCCAGCGCGGTCAGCACGCTGTCTTCGGCACGCCACGGTGCGGGCGTCTGGCGTAGCAGCAGATACGGCCAAGGCCGTACCTGAAGATCAGCGACGCCTTGGTTGATGCCGTCCACATAGGCCTGCAGGGCAGCGGCGCTGCCGCCCATGGCAACCTCCAGATGGGCCTCGGTGCGCGCCCGCAGCCGGTGCACCCGCATGCGCTTGTCCATCTTGATCGCCGCCGGGCCAAACAGCTCGGCCAACTCCCCAGCCGCGGTACGGCGCATCAGATCCATCTCGAAGTAGCGCTCCTGCGCATGCACCAGACCCAGCGCCCGCATTGCATCGGCCTGGCTTCCGGCGTCGATGGTGACCACGCCCAAGGCGTCACGGGTGATGCCGACCGGCGCCGCCAGGCCGGTCATGGCGTGCTCGCCTTCCAGGGTGGGCAGACTGCCACGCAGCAGCCACCACACCATGAACACCGCCGCCAGCGTCAGTATCAGCACTCCCCAGACCAACCGCTTCAGCCAATGCCGCATCCTGCGCATCCCCCTCTTAGGTGTGGGTCGATTGTAGGGGAGGCGTGAACGCCCTGTGCGCGCCGACCGAAGCGCAAGTGCAACTGATTCCGATTAGATCACCGGAATTCCAGATAGGGCACCATGCGCGCATTGATTCATCAGGAGCACCCCCATGAAAGGCAACCCGGACGTCATCGCCTGCTTGAAGGAACTGCTGCGCGGCGAGTTGGCCGCGCGCGACCAGTACTTCATCCATTCGCGCCGCTACGAAGACCAGGGCCTGTTCGCGCTCTATGAGCGCCTCAACCACGAAATGGAAGAAGAGACCCAGCACGCCGATGCGCTGCTGCGCCGCATCCTCTTCCTCGGCGGCGATCCGGACATGCGCCCGCATGTGTTCGAGCCCGGCGTGACCGTGGAAGAGATGCTGCAGAAGGATCTGGACACCGAGTACAGCGTCCGCAACAACCTGGCCGCCGGCATGAAGCTGTGCGAACAGCACCAGGACTACGTCAGCCGCGACATGCTGCTGGTGCAGTTGAAGGACACCGAAGAAGACCACGCCTGGTGGCTGGAGCAGCAGCTCGGTCTGATCAAGCGGATCGGCCTGGCGCTGTACCAGACCAGCAAGATGGATGCGAAGGGTACCGCCGCGCACTGAAGCGCATACGCGCTTCAGCCCCACGACGTGCTGCGCACATCGCGGGCCCCGGCTTATCACTTTCCACATCCCCGCGCCTGTCGGCGCGCCCCCTTGGACTCCAAGGGGGCTGTATCTCCAGACGGGTACTGGATGCGTCACGATCCACCACCCCGTCATCGGGTTCTCGCGCCAGCCAGCCTTCGCCAGCACGCCGCATCAAACCCTCGTCCGCCAGCCAGCATCCGCCAGCCAGCCGACGCTGCACCAAGCAGAAAGGCCGGGGAAACCCGGCCTTTTTGTCTGTGCGTGATCGGTTGTACAAGTCACTGGACGGTGTTATTCCACCGCCAGGCCTTCCACCTTCTGCCAGCCACGCGGCAGCAGATGGCCGCGGGTGGCGCGGGTCCCCAGGTAGGTGTCCAGGTCCTTGAAAGACAGGTTCATCGTGCGCTGGCCGCTGCGGACCAGCAGCGTGTTGCCCGGCGCCACCGACACCACCGCGACCACGCGCTCGGTGGCGAGCTTGGCCTTGGGGATGTCGATGATCTTGTTGCCCTTGCCCTTGTCCAGTTCCGGCAGGTCGCTGGCGGCGATCGCCAGCAGGTTGCCCGAACTGGTCACGGCCACGATGCGGTCCGTCTCCGGATTGGCGACCACGGCCGGGGTCAGGACCTTGGAGCCGGAGGTCAGGTTGAGCATCGCCTTGCCGGCCTTGTTGCGGCCGGTGAGGTTCTCGAAGCGGGTTACGAAGCCATAGCCGTGGGTGGAGGCCAGCACGAAGCGCGTGTTGTTCTCGCCGCTGGCCAGCGTCATGAAGGCGCTGCCCGGGGCCGGCGAGAAGCGACCGGTCAGCGGCTCGCCGTTGCCACGGGCCGAGGGCAGGGTGTGGATCAGGGTCGAGTACGCACGGCCCTCGCTGTCCAGGAAGGCCACCTGCTGCGTGCTGCGTGCGCGCACGGAACCGAGCAAAGCATCGCCATCGCGGTAGGACAGGGTGGACGGGTCCATGTCGTGGCCCTTGGCCGCACGGATCCAGCCTTTCTCCGAGAGCACCACCGTCATCGGTTCGCTCGGCACCAGCTCGGTCTCGTCGATGGCCTGCGCCGCGCCACGCTGCACCAGCGGCGAGCGACGGTCATCGCCGAACTTCTTGGCATCGGCCACCAGCTCGTCGCGGATCAGCTTCTTCAGCTTGGCCTTGCTCTCCAGGATGCCGACGATCTTGTCGCGCTCCTTGGCCAGCTCGTCCTGCTCGCCGCGGATCTTCATTTCTTCCAGGCGGGCCAGCTGCTTCAGCTTGGTTTCCAGGATGTACTCGGCCTGTTCCTCGCTCAGCGCGAAGCGCGCGATCAGCGCCGGCTTGGCTTCGTCCTCGGTGCGGATGATGTGGATCACTTCATCCAGGTTGAGGAAGGCGACCAGCAGGCCGTCCAACATGTGCAGGCGGCGCTCGACCTTCTGCAGGCGGTGGTTGAGGCGGCGGGTCACGGTGGTGCCGCGGAACTGCAGCCACTCGCTGAGCAGGGTCTTGAGGTTCTTGACCTGCGGGCGGCCGTCCAGCCCGATCACATTGAGGTTGACCCGGTAGCTGCGCTCCAGGTCGGTGGTCGCGAACAGGTGGCCCATCAGCTGCTCGGCGTCCACGCGGTTCGAGCGCGGCACCAGCACCACGCGCACCGGGTTGGCGTGGTCGGACTCATCGCGGATGTCCTCCAGCCACGGCAGCTTCTTGGCGCGCATCTGCGCGGCGATCTGCTCGATCACCTTCGACGGCGATACCTGGAACGGCAGCGCGTTGATCACGATGTTGCCGTTCTCCTTCAGGAAGGTGGAGCGCGCCCGCACGCTGCCGTAACCGGTCTCGTACATGGTGCGCAGATCGGCGATCGGGGTGATGATCTCGGCGAAGCTCGGGTAGTCCGGGCCCTTCACGTGCTCGCACAGGTCGGTGACCGTCGCATCCGGGTCGTCGAGCAGGTGCAGCAGCGCACTGACGATCTCGTTGAGGTTGTGCGGCGGCACGTCGGTGGCCATGCCGACGGCGATGCCGGTGGTGCCGTTGAGCAGCAGGTGCGGCAGGCGCGCCGGCATCCAGGTCGGCTCTTCCAGGGTGCCGTCGAAGTTCGGGGTCCAGTCGGTGGTGCCCTGGTTGATCTCGCCCAGCAGCACTTCGGCGATCGGGGTCAGCTTGGACTCGGTGTAACGCATCGCCGCGAACGACTTGGGATCGTCGGTCGAGCCGAAGTTGCCCTGGCCTTCGATCAGCGGGTAGCGGTACGAGAAGGGCTGGGCCATCAGCACCAGCGCTTCGTAGCAGGCGCTGTCGCCATGCGGGTGGTACTTACCGATCACGTCACCGACGGTACGCGCGGACTTCTTCGGCTTGGAGGACGCGTTCAGACCCAGCTCGCTCATCGCGTAGATGATGCGGCGCTGCACCGGCTTGAGGCCGTCGCCGAGGAACGGCAGTGCGCGGTCGAGCACCACGTACATCGAATAGTCCAGGTACGCCCGTTCGGCGTACTCGCGCAGGGGCAGCTGTTCAAAGCCGTGGAACGCGGGGCGGGCAAGATCGGTCATGCGGGATTGTTACCTGTGGCAAGGGACGGCGACGGCTGTCGCCCTCGCAGGCGGATGATTATCCGGATGCGGCCGGGGATGCCAAGCCGCGTGATGGGTTCAGGGGGTGTCCGCTGCGCGCCAGATAGCGCCCGGGCGGGCTGCCGAAGTGGCGGCGGAACACCGTGACGAAGGCGCTGGGGCTGCTGAACCCCAGTTCGTGCGCGATGTCGGACACGCTCTGGCCATCGGACAGGCGGCGCAGGCCCTCGGCCAACCGGGCCTGCTGGCGCCACTGGGCGAAGCTGAGCGTGGTTTCATCGCGGAAGTGCCGGGTCAGTGTACGCGGCGACAGGCCCGCCCACTGGGCCCATTGCTCCAGGCTGCGGCCGTCGGCCGGATCGGCGATCAGCTGCGAGGCGATCCGCAGCAGGCGCCGGTCCTGCGGCATCGGCAGGTGCATGCGCTGGCGCGGGGCATTGCGGATTTCGTCCAGCAGGACTTCGATCATGTGCTGCTGGCGCAGGCTGGGTTCGGCCGCCGGCACCCACGCGGTGACCCGCAGCGACAGGGCCTGCAGCAGATCGGAAATGGCCACCACGCAGGGCTCGTCGGGCAGGTCGTGGGCCATCGCCGCGCTGACGATAATGCCCCAGCCCCGCAGCGGCCCACAGATATCCACGGTGTGCGGCTCTCCCGGCGGCATCCAGCCGGCGCAGCCGGGCGGCAGCGACCAGGTGCCATGGCGGGTGCGGGTGGTGAGCAGGCCCGCCTCCACGCAGATCAGCTGTGCGCGCCGGTGCTGGTGCCAGTCGATCTCCCGGTCCAGCCCGCGGGCGCTCTCGATCCGGAAGCCGAGCACGCCCAGTCCATCGTCCCGCTCGAACCAGTCCAAGACCTGGTTGCGGATCATCTGGGTGGCGTCGGTCTCGCGCTCTGGCCTGAAAGTGTTATCCATTGTCCAAATTGTAATACCGGGCCAGTCCGGGGCGCCATTAAGGTAGCGCCCTGCCCATTGTTCTGATTGCTGCAACACAGCATTTTGTTCCAGATTAAATATTTCTATTGAGAAATATATTTTTTGGAAGAGAATGCTCACCCATGATCTGCCCTGATGCCCATCCCCCCAGCTTCGGACTCCTGCTGCGCCAAGTGCGCGATGGCCTGGTCCGTCAGCTAGACACGTCGATGGCCGAGGAAAACCTCGGTATTGGCTTCACCCACTATCTCGGCCTGAAGGTGCTCGCGGCGCGTGCCCCGTGCACCGCCAACGAGTTGGCCCAGGCCCTGGACCAGGTGCCGAGCGCGGTGACCCGCCTGCTGGACAAGCTGGAAGCCCTGGATTGCGTGCGGCGCGAGCCGCATGCCCAGGACCGGCGGGCACTGCAGATCGTGCTGACCGAGTCGGGCCGCCAGTTGTGGGCCCGCCTCAAACAGCGCGGGGACCAGACCATCGACGACGCCATGCGCGATCTGTCTCCGGACGAACGCGCCCAGCTGCTTTCCCTCATGACCCGTGTACGCGACTCCCTGGTAACGCCATGACTTCCATGTTTGAACGCTCTCATCCACTGCGCCCGCTGCGGCCGGTGCTGGTCTCCGCGCTGGCGCTTGCGCTGGCCGCGTGTGCCAGCAGCCGCGGCCTGGAGCCGCAGGGTCGTCTGCTCGACGCCGACAGCCTGCAGACCCAGCGCACCCTGGCCGCCAACGGCCTGAGCCAGCCCGGCTGGCCGGCCACCGACTGGTGGCGCGCGCTGGGCGACCCCCAGCTTGACGCGCTGATCGCCGAAGGCCTGCAGCGCAATCCCGGGCTGGAGGCCGCCGATGCGCGCCTGCGCCAGGCCCGTGCCCAGATCGGCACCGCCCGCGCCGATCGCCTGCCAAGCGTGTCCGCCTCGGGCGGCTACACCGGCGTGCGCCTGCCCGAATCGATGGTCGGTGACGAACTCGGTGGCAGCTACGCCGGCAGCGGCCAGGCCTACCTGAGCTTCAGCTACGGCATCGATCTGTGGGGCGGCAAGCGCGCCGCCTGGGAAGCGGCCGTGGACAGCGGTCACGCCGCGGAAGTGGACGCCCAGGCCGCGCGCCTGAATCTCTCCGCCGCCATCGCCGAGGCATATGCGCAGCTGGGCTACGCGTGGACGCTGCATGACGTGGCCAGCGAAGAACTGGCGCGCTCGCAGAAGACCCTGGAGCTGACCCGCCAGCGTCGCGCCGCAGGCATCGACAGCGATCTGCAGACCCGCCAGGCCGAGGCCCGCATCCCGGCCGCGCAGCAGCAACAGCAGGCCGCCCAGCAGCAGATCGATGAAGCCCGCACCGCGCTCGCCGCGCTGGTCGGGCAGGGCCCGGACCGTGGCCTGCAGATCGAACGCCCGCAGATGCTGAACCCGCTTGCGCTGCAGCTGCCCGGCGTGCTGCCGAGCGAACTGCTCGGTCGTCGCCCGGACATCGTCGCCGCGCGCTGGCGCGTGGAGGCGGCCAACCGCGAGATCCACGCGGCCAAGTCCGCGTTCTACCCCAGTCTCAACCTGACCGCCCTGGGCGGCGTGGTCTCCAGTGAAGTGGACCAACTGCTCAAGAGTGGCTCGACGTTCGCCTTCCTCGGTCCGGCGCTGAGCCTGCCGATCTTCGACGGCGGCCGCCTGCGCGCCAACCTGGGCAAGACCGACGCGCAGTACGACCTGGCCGTGGCCGACTACAACCAGTCCGTGGTCAACGCGCTGCGTGACGTCGCCGACCAGGTCAACGCGGTGCGTTCGCTGGCCGACCAGGCCAGTGCCCAGGCCCAGGCCGTCAGCACCGCGCGCGCCGCCCATGACCTGGCCGAGCAGCGCTACCGCGCCGGCATCGGCAGCTACCTGGACGTGCTCAGTGTCGAAGAGCAGTTGCTGGTGTCCCAGCAGCGGCTGGCCAGCCTGCAGTCGCGTCAGATCCTTGTTTCGGTCCGCCTGAGCCAGGCGTTGGGCGGTGGTTTCACCCCGACCAGCGACGCCGCCACGGTCGCCGCCACCCCCGAATCCCCGCATTCCTGAGAGTCATCCCCATGAGTCAGACCTCCGCCCCCGCTGCCGAGAAGGCAGCTCCCTCCCGTCGCGGCAAGCTGCTGCGCGGCCTGCTGGTCGTCGTCGTGCTGCTGCTGGCCGCGCTGGCCCTGTGGTACTTCATGTTCGGCCGCTGGTTCGAAGAAACCGACGATGCCTACGTGCAGGGCAACCAGGTCCAGATCACCCCGCTGATCAGCGGCACCGTGGTCGGGATCAACGCCGATGACGGCATGCGCGTCGAGCGCGGCCAGCTGCTGGTCCAGCTGGACCCGGCCGATACCGAAGTCGCCCTGCAGCAGGCCGAAGCCAACCTCGCCAAGACGGTCCGCCAGGTGCGCGGTCTGTACCGCAGCGTGGAAGGCGCCCAGGCCGAATTGAACGCGCGCCAGGTCACCCTGAAGCGCGTGCGCGAGGACTTCAACCGTCGTAAGGATCTGGCCAGCACCGGCGCGATCTCCAACGAAGAACTGGCGCATGCCCGCACCGAACTGGCCGCTGCCGAAGCCGCCGTGGCCGGCTCGCGCGAGACCTTCGAGCGCAGCAACGCGCTGGTCGATGACACCGTGATCGCGACCCAGCCGGACGTGCAGGCCGCCGCCGCGCAGCTGCGCCAGGCCTATCTCAACAATGCCCGCGCCGGCATCGTCGCGCCGGTCACCGGTTACATCGCCCGTCGTTCGGTGCAGGTCGGCCAGCGCGTGCAGCCGGGCAATGCCCTGATGGCCGTGGTGCCGACCGAGCAGATGTGGGTCGAAGCCAACTTCAAGGAAACCCAGCTGCGCCACATGCGCCTGGGCCAGGAAGTGGAGCTGCGTTCGGACCTGTACGGCGGTGATGTCACCTACAAGGGCCGCATCGACAGCCTCGGCCTGGGCACCGGTTCGGCGTTCTCGCTGCTGCCGGCGCAGAACGCCAGCGGCAACTGGATCAAGATCGTGCAGCGCGTGCCGGTGCGCATCGCCATCGATGCCAAGCAGCTCGCCGAGCACCCGCTGCGCATCGGTCTGTCGATCAAGGCCGAAGTGAGCCTGCGCGACCAGAAGGGCACCGTGCTGCCGACCGAAACCGCCAAGGGCCAGGTGTTCGATACCGATGTCTACGCCAAGCAGCTGCACAGCGCCGACGATGTGATCCACCAGATCATCCAGAGCAACCTGCCGCAGCAGGCCAAGGCGAGCTGAGGCCACCATGTCCGCACAAGCTCCCGCCGCGCCGGGCGCCCCCGCGGCGCCAGGCACGGCCTTCCGGCCGGCCAACGTCGCCCTGTGTACCGCAGGGCTGGCGATGGCCTCGTTCATGCAGGTCCTGGACACCACCATCGCCAACGTCTCGTTGCCGACCATCGCCGGCAATCTCGGCGCCAGTTCGCAGCAGGCCACCTGGGTCATCACTTCGTTCGCGGTCAGCACCGCGATCGCGCTGCCGCTGACCGGCTACCTCAGCCGGCGCTTCGGCGAGACCAAGCTGTTCGTCTGGGCCACGCTGGCCTTCACCCTGGCCTCGCTGCTGTGCGGCCTGGCCCAGAGCATGGGCATGCTGGTGGTGTCGCGTGCGATCCAGGGCTTCGTCGCCGGCCCGATGTACCCGATCACGCAGAGCCTGCTGGTCTCGCTCTATCCACGCGAGAAACGCGGGCAGGCGCTGGCGTTGCTGGCGATGATCACCGTGGTCGCGCCGATCGCCGGCCCGATCCTCGGGGGCTGGATCACCGACAACTACAGTTGGGAATGGATCTTCCTGATCAACGTGCCGCTGGGCATCTTCGCCGCGCTGGTGGTGGGCAACCAGCTGAAGGGGCGCCCCGAACACGTCGAAAAGCCGAAGATGGATTACGTCGGCCTGATCACCCTGGTGATCGGCGTGGGCGCGCTGCAGCTGGTGCTCGATCTGGGCAACGACGAAGACTGGTTCAGTTCGACCAAGATCGTCGTGCTGGCCTGCGTGTCGGTGGTGGCCCTGGCGGTGTTCCTGATCTGGGAATTGACCGACAAGGATCCCATCGTCGATCTGCGCCTGTTCCGGCATCGCAACTTCCGCGCCGGTACGCTGGCGATGGTGGTGGCCTACGCGGCGTTCTTCAGCGTGGCGCTGCTGATCCCGCAGTGGTTGCAGCGTGACATGGGCTACACCGCGATCTGGGCCGGCCTGGCAACCGCGCCGATCGGCGTGCTGCCGGTGATCATGACGCCGTTCGTGGGCAAGTACGCCTCGCGGTTCGACATGCGCATGCTGGCCACGATCGCCTTCATCTTCCTGTCGTTCACCAGCTTCCTGCGCTCGGGCTTCAACCTGCAGGTGGACTTCGGCCATGTGGCCGGCATCCAGCTGATCATGGGGATCGGCGTGGCGTTGTTCTTCATGCCGGTGCTGCAGATCCTGCTGTCGGATCTGGACGGTCGCGAGATCGCCGCCGGTTCCGGCCTGGCCACCTTCCTGCGCACGCTGGGCGGCAGCTTCGCCGCCTCGCTGACCACCTGGCTGTGGGCACGCCGTACCCAGGAACACCACGCGCACCTGACCGAACACATTTCCGGCTACACCCCCGGCATGCAGGACCAGGTGACCGCGATGGGGCAGGGCGACCTGCAGCATGGCGCGGCCGCGCTCAACAACATGATCAACCACCAGGCCTCGCAGATGGGCTTCAACGACATCTTCTTCCTGCTCGGCTGGATCTTCCTGGCCATCATCGCCTTCCTGTGGCTGGCCAAGCCGCCGTTCGGCGCAGGGGCGGGTGCGGCCTCGGCCGGTGGGCATTGATCGCAGATTGATCGCAGGATGCGCTGAAACGAAAAACCCGCTGAAAGGCGGGTTTTTTGTGCGCGACACGAGCTGGCTGCCATCACCTGCGACCGGTGTCAGGCGCCAACATCCGACAGACCGCACCGACGTTCCATCCAATGGACAGTCCGCAGCAACTCCTGCTGCGGGAGCGATCGAAATGCGTGCAGAACACGCATCTCCAGTGGATCTTCGATCACTTCGGTCCCGGTCCGAAGCGTTGCGTCCGGCTCCACCACCATAGATGTGCCGCGCCCGGTCGCCAGCCATTCAAATGACACGCCAGTCACCACTGCCAGACGCAGTATCCGGTCCGTGGCGGGTCGTCCGCGTGCAGTACCTTCCCAGTTCGCGACCGCCGTTCGTGTCACGCACAGCCGCTGCGCCAGCTCCTGCTGCGTCATCCCTGCACTGAGACGGGCTGTCCGAACCCTCATTGAAAAACGCATGACGTCCTTTCCATCCATGAAAAGCAGAGTGAATAGAACTATAGCTCCAGTGCAACTTAGTCAAGACTGCGTACAGCGGTGCACGGCGGGGCGCTCATGAAAATGTGTGATCAATTTCAATGATCTTCTCGTGCTTTGCCGCATCACTCGTGGTGAGGAACTCTGACCCTGAAAGTCGTGTTCTGCTTGCACGACCCCGCAAGCCATTGATTGCCAAGTGCTGCAGTTGTGGCAGCTGCGGACAAGACATTCTTTGCCGGCCAGCATTCTTATTGACACGCGAAAAGCGGTGCTTCAAAAAGGAGATGCGCACAGAGTGGATCCCGTTGCTGACCACGCGCCCTTTAAAGCGATTGCCGTGTCGCGGTGTGGCCGCATGCAGCACGGGGATGTGCAAAAAATTCGCTTGAATCAGTGCGTTGATTCAACGATTGGCTGCCGGAGCCGTTCCGGATTGAACTATGGATCGAGATACATTCAATGATGAATTTCCTGGACGACAGTACTGCCATTTCCTTCACTGACGCAGAAGCAACGGAAGCCGACATCGCCGCGCCGAGCCAGGCCGTGATCGTAGGCGAGAACCTGATCTTCATCACCCGCGACCCGGAGTAAGAAAGTCAGGACGAAAGGCCTGCTTTCCACCCCGTCATCCAATAAAGACAAGGAAGAATCATGATCAATTTCAACTACGAATCCGTTGCGCCGGCTGCCGTGGAAATCGAGGATATCGATGACGCTACCCCGAGCGTCACCATCATCACCAACTCGAACTTCACGTTCATCGTGCACGACCCCGAGTAACACACCTGCCGGGTGGGGGCGTTGCCCTCCCCGGCATCCGCCACACGCTGAACAGGGACGTGAAGTGAACAGCATCATGGTTGAACAGGGAGAGCCGACCCGGCTGGCGCGTACGCTTGACTGGCACCTCCAGCACATCGAAAACTACCAGCCTTACTTTGCTGCGCACCACTACCGTGAGGACAAGGACACATTGGCATGGCGCTCCAAGCCGCTGTGCGAACTGATTTTCCTCGTTCTGATCCTGCACCGGCAGGGGCTGGCTTCACCGGAGTTCATCGCGCTGGAACAGCGTACCCTGCGGGCAGCGTGCGGGTTCGAGTGGGAAGCGCTGATGGCCGAAGACCCCTCTTCATCGGTGTGCGTCGCCATGGCGATGGATCTGTTCGCCCTGCATGCTGTGCCGATGCCTGGGCTCTTTGCCCAGTTCCGGCGCGCGCGCAGCAGCGGGTACTTTCATTCGGTACTGCGTATTCCGTTTCGGGATATGGACTGCCACTACATGATGTCCAAGGTCGTGTCCGGGAGCGATCCTGCGGCGCTCGACGCAGGCTTTGCGATGACTGCATTCGGCCTGGGAAAGAACCCATGCAGCTATACGGTCAACGATATCTACTCGCTTACCCATGCACTCTTCTATCTTACCGATATGGGCGCGATCGAGCTGGACCGGCGCACGTTGGGCGTAGTCGATGGGCGCCTGCAGCGGACCTTGATGATCCTGGTCACCATGATGCTGCGCGGTGACAACAACGATGTCCTCGGTGAGCTGCTGATCTGTATCCGAATCTGCCGCCTGCCACTACGCGGTGTCGAGCAGCGATTCTGTGCCGCGGCGATGGCGAAGATACTGGCAGGCATGGCGCCGGACGGATGTGTGCCGTCATCGGCCCGTTCCATTGACCGCGCTGCCGGCGGCACCGCCAAATTTCTCGAGGTCTATCACACCACGTTGGTGGTCTCCATTTTGCTTGGCCTGCGCGGGGAGTGGGGATGGACGTCATGTCATTGATCGACCTCTGCGAGGCGCAGGCCCGTGAATTGTTTGACGAGCTGGCGGAAAATCAATGTGAATCCGCCCTGGCCAGTGCCGGCGTGGTTGCGCAATATCTCATTCTGGCCGAGCGATCGAATGTGCTGGCGTGCCTCCGCGACCAGGTCGCCAGGCGCGCACTGGCATTGTTGCGTGCCGGGCGGCTGCATGATTATGCATCGGCCAAGCGCGACCATTCCTCGGCACTCTCGGCGATGGTGCGGTTGGCGGCGTCGCAGCCGGGTTTCAACTTCGCCGATCGCCGTGCAGTGGATGCCATCTTCCACAGCTGTCTTGCACGTTGTGAAATGAGTCCGCTGGCGCGACTTTCGTTGGATGCGAACCTGGCAGTACCGTTGGGGCGAGGCGAACCTGCCGACCCGTGGAGCGTGCGCGCGCTGGCCAGCACTTTGCTGGACAGGCGCCTGTTGCATGGCTACTACGGGGAGGGCGACATCCTGACGTTGGTCAGGCTGGATGCGCTGGTTCAGGAGCGGCTGGTTGATGCCAGCTGCTTCCCGGTGCGGTGGGCTTCGGTGATGTTGTACGAGTCTCTGCTGGAGGGGGCAGTGGCGTGGGTGGCCACACTCGGTTCGCTGGACGGCATGCAGAGCGCACCGCCCGCGTTGCGCGCGGCAGCGGGCGCGGCAGTGGTCGAGTATGTGGATCAGGCGGTAGCGACCGGACAGCTGATCGCCCTGCACCCGGCGCGACCCCAGGACGAGGAGTTCGCCGCGATGGCGGAGAAAGGGCTTCGTCTGCAGGCAAGCATTGCCTGCGTCAGATGCATCGAATCGGAGCAATGTGCATGAACCCAGTTCTAGATTTCGCCCTGTTGGACGAAGATGCCACCGCCGGCTACCTTCTCAAGCACGCATCCGCTGTCTCGCAGGACACGCGACTGATCGCATCGTCCTTCTCGGCCACGCTCGGCCTGCTATACCTGGAGCGACAGGCGCCAAGGATCGGCGGCGAAGCGTCAACGATGTCCAGCCAGGCGCTGACTGCGCTTGATCAGCGTCTATGTACCGACTTCGACGCGAGCCTGGACGAGCTGGATCCAGCGATGGTGCTGCGGGTAGTTGCTGCGCTTCCCACCCGGTCTCGCTGGGCCGGCATTGCACGCGCCCGCGACGAAGTTGCGGCACAGTTCGCGCGAGTGCGTGGCCCACACACGGGACGTGCGCGGTACATCCAGTCGCTGCTGTCGGGGCCTTCTGCCGATGTGTCGCCGCAGCTACCCCCGCCGCTGGATCCGGTTGCGATTCTCCAATGGACCTCTCCACAGCTTATCGCCTATGCATACGAACTGATGGCCCAGCCGCACAGGCTTGATCCGGACCTCGCCGATTGCCTGGCGTTGATTGCCTTGTCCGACCTGCGGAAGTACCGGTTCGATACCGCCTGCACACTGCTGTGCGCGCTGCTCTGCTGCGGTTGTCGTTCCGCCTACCTGGACGATGGCATGGCGTTCATCCGATTGCAGCGGCGGTCCAATGGCAGCTACGGCCATGTGAATATGTTGAACAAGAAAAACGTCATTCCCGACGATCTGGATCGCCAGTTCCATCTTCCATTCACCGTTCACGCCCTCGCGGTCCAGGACGCGGGCCTGCGATCGCTGCCTTCGGGGGGAGCGGCATGAACGCGTATCTTCCGCTTGTGCGGCTGGCTCGCCAACAATGGCGCCTTTATGCGTTGTCGATTCTGTTGATTCTGCTGGCAAGCGTATCGATCCTGCTGGCGCCGGCGCTGCTCGGTCGCGTGGCAGCCAGAATCGACACTTCCAATGTCGGGGCGTCCATCGATGCGGTATGGCCCTCGATTGCGTTGTTGGGCGTACTACTGGTGGTGCAAGGTGTATTTGCCTCTGTTTTTACCTACACCTCGCTGGTGGCCGCAGAACGAATTGCCTTCGATCTGCGCCGGCGTTTCTTCGACGCCTTGATGCGGCACCCACTTGATTCGCTGACCCCGCATGAGCGAAGTGTGTCGCGCCTGATCTCAGACGTGTCGGTGATCCAGGCGGGACTGTCCACCAATCTGATCGTGTCGCTGCGTAACAGTCTGCTGTTTGTGGGTGCGCTGTCTGCGATAGCGGTGATCGACATCACCTTGGCGCTGGCCTGCGTGGCGTTCATGGGCATCAATGCCTGGATCATGTGGACGCTCTATGGAAGGGTGACCGCGGGGGGACTGCATATCCAGGAGCTGCGTTCGCGCTACACCTCGGTGTTCACCGAGGCGTCCTCAGGGCTGTTTGCCATTCAGGCCTTTGCGGCGCAGGACTTCTTCCTGGGCCGTTTCACCGCGTCGTTGTCGGTGGCCAACCAGGCCATTGGTCGAAATTTGCGGTTGATGGCGTTGGCGACCCCTATCGCGCAGGTGGCATTCACCCTGTCGCTGGGGGCGATTGTCTGGTTAGGCGCGCGCAAGGTGGCCGCAGGCTCGATCAGTAGTGCCAGTCTGATCTCACTTCTTGCCTTCATGTACATCGCCATCAGCGCCGCCGGTCGGCTCAACGGGAATGCCGGAAAACTGAGACGGGCTGCGGGGGTGCTCACGGTCAACCCCTTGTTGTCCGACGCCGCCTTCGCGCCGGCCGGTGAGGCCGACTCCTGCAGTGATGTCGTGCCTGGCGCGATCAACGTGGCCGGGGTCGGTTTCCAGTTCCCCGGCAGCAGTGGCCCGGTGTTGCGGGACCTGTCGTTCTCGGTGGCCCCGGGTACCTTCACCGCGATCGTCGGCAAGAGCGGAGTGGGCAAGAGTACGCTGGCCTCGTTGCTGGCCGGGGTTACCCGGCCTACCGAGGGGGTTGTATCTGTCGGCGCCCGCCCTGGAGCCGGTGGGATGGTGATCGTCCCGCAGCATCCTTGCGTCATTGCCGGAACGATCGCCGACAACATCCGCTTCGGGCAGTCGGATATCACAGATGACGAGGTGCGGGATGCCGCTGCGCGGGCACTCCTGACCGAGTTCACCGGGCCCGGAAGAACCTTGCAATATGAGGTATCGGAAGGCGCTCGTAACCTGTCGCGCGGTCAGCAGCAGCGGATCGCGCTGGCCCGTGCGTTGGTGCGCAGGCCGTCGGTGTTGTTGCTGGACGAGGCAACGGCGTCGCTCGATGCCGACTCGGAGGCTGGTGTACTGGCGTTGCTGGGTGCAATGGAAGGGCAGGTGACCGTGGTGGCGGTGACCCATTCAGAGGCGATGGCCAATTGTGCCGATCAGGTGGTGATGATCGAGCCCGGCGCTGCGCGGGTGGTGCGTTGCAAACGTCCGTTGCCGGCGTTCGGCGCGGAGGCAGTGGCAGGATGATGGGCGAACTTCGTTTCGAGGACATGGTGTTCGACGCCGGCGGCCGCGTGGTCCGCACCGGTACCGTGGTGCTGGGTGACGGACTCTATCTGCTGGAAGGATCCAACGGCAGCGGCAAATCGACGCTGTTTGACTGCATGTTCGGATTGCGCCGCCCGATTTCCGGGTCGGTGTCGGTTGATGGCAGGAATTCGGCAACCAGCCGACGGCAGTTTTTATCGGTGGCTTCCTATATGCCACAGAATTTTCCCTGTTATGGGCACATGACAGGCCTCGAGCTGCTGGTGCACTTCCTGCGCTTGCGCGATATCGAACGGCGCCCCGCCGAACGGATTGCTCACTACTGGCTGGGGCGGGTGGGGCTGGTAGCCGATGCCCACAGCCGCTGCGAGCAGTACAGTGTTGGCATGCTGCAGCGGCTGGGCTTTGCGTACGCGTTGCAGGCGCCGACCCGGGCCTGCATCCTGGATGAGCCTACTGCTGGTGTGGATGCTGCTTCCCGCCAAGCCATGTATGCGATCCTCGCTGCCGAGGCGGCTGAGCGCATCATTATCTTCACCGATCATGATTTCCCCGCCAGTTGCGCTGCCGGGCTCTCGGCGTTGCTGCGCCTGGAAGGTGATCGCCTTGTGCTTCAGGGGCGATGAGCGCGATGACGGTGCGATTCCAGTTGGCCTCGCTGTGGGTCTGGACCTGCGGCACGTTCCGTGCGCGTTGCAGAGATCGCCGCAGTCTGCTGAGCGCGGGCCTGATCCTGGTGTTCTGTGCAGCGCTGGTGCCAGGCCAGGAGGCGGGATATTCGCTCCTGCTCGCCGGTGACAAGGCGGTATCGATGACGGCCGATACCGCGATGGTGCTGGCGGCCGTGCTCTGGGGCGTATTTCTGTTTCCGTTCCTGGTATTCATGATCGGCGGAGCGCCGGCGATCGAGCGTGTCCAAGGGGCGTACCGGATCCTTTATTGTGCCCCGCTCAGGCCGATGCTGGGGGTCGCAGGCAACCTGCTCGGAGGCATTGGCATGGCGGTGTGCTTCGCACTACTGTCGTGCCTGTCCATGGTGGTGCTTGCGTACTTCAAGTACGCCGGATTCCCGGCTTGGCCGGTGGTCGGCATGACACTGCTGCTTGGTGCTGTGGTCGTGTCGGTGGCGCTGGTGGTGGCGATCGTGCTGGACGCGCTGGTGCCGATGAACCGGTTGGGGCGGGTAGTGGCCGTGATCGGCGCATGGCTGCTTCTGCTCCAACTGACGATGCTGGACAGCTTCGATGCCTTCGGCATCGGCATGATCAGCAATGTCGTGTCCGGGACAGGACCGATGACATTGGGTTTCACCACGCGTGTGGGCGTAGGCGCGGTGGAGTGGCACCAGCTTGCCGGCATGGCGGGGTTGGCCGGCTCCCGGCTGTCCATGATTGGCGCAATGCTGGTCCTTGCGGGGGCGCTGTTTGTGCTGTGTTGGCGGTGGATGCGGGTGCGGGCAATTGCGCGCCCGCGCCGGTCCGCGCGTGCACGCCACCCGGCAGCCCTGCTGGCACAGCAAGTGCCGCCGGTGCAGGCAGCCGGCGACGTTGGTGTGTGTGGGGCTGCGTGGCAGCTCGCCCAGTGGTATCGGCGCCGGTCTCGATGGGGGTGGGTTCTGGCGGGTGCCGCACTGTTGAGCTGCCTGGGCAGCGCCGGTATACCCATGGCCGTGCTGCTTGCCCTGGCATCGGTGCTGGCAGGCGCCGCCAGGGATGGAGAGCACGAGATCCGCGCATTGGGGGGCATGGACGCGTGTCAGCCGGCATTGTATGGCTTGCGTGGGCTGTTGGTCCCTGCGCTCGGACTGATGTTGCCTGCGGCGGTGGCGATGCTGCCTGTCGTCCAGGCGGGGGGATTGCGACTGGCCACCGTGGAGGCTGGTCTGCTCTGCATCGCTTTGTGCGTGGTCCTGTGTGGGCGCCGCGCGCGCAGGCCGACGCTGGGTTTCGCCAGTTGCCTGCTCGCGGTATATGCGGTCGTCGCCGAGGGCATTCCTCCCGCACTGGACTTCATCGGCTTCCGGGGCGCAGGGCTGCCTTCATTGATTACGGCGCTGGCTCTGTCGGGGGCACTCTGCGTGGTGGAACTGGTCCGACTGCGGCTGCAGCCAAGAGGCGGTTGCCGACGCTGACTGCAACGTCGGAATCCTGCAGGTACGGACATGAAAAAACCCGCTTGCGCGGGTTTGATCATTTGCTGAGTCATGGTGCCCAGAAGAGGACTCGAACCTCCACGAAGTTGCCCCCGCTAGCACCTGAAGCTAGTGCGTCTACCAATTCCGCCATCTGGGCGACTCAGGAGGGGAATTCTGCGGGAGAAGCGCGAATGTGTCAACCGCATTCCGCGAAAAATTTCGATCGCCGGGCTGCCGCGTCATCGCATCGCAGACCACGCGCATCATGGCGGTTGCCGGGGACCTGGCAGCCAACCGCAGAAACGAAAAAACCCGCTTGCGCGGGTTTGATCATTTACTGAGTCATGGTGCCCAGAAGAGGACTCGAACCTCCACGAAGTTGCCCCCGCTAGCACCTGAAGCTAGTGCGTCTACCAATTCCGCCATCTGGGCGACTCAGGAGGAGAATTCTGCGGGATAACCGCGAATGTGTCAACAGGATGTCGCAGGCAATTCTGGTCGTCGCGCGATGCAGCGTCATCGACGACAGTGACGCGCGAATCGTGCGTGGCGCGTCCCGGACGGTAGAAACGAAAAAACCCGCTTGCGCGGGTTTGATCATTTTCCGAGTCATGGTGCCCAGGAGAGGACTCGAACCTCCACGAAGTTGCCCCCGCTAGCACCTGAAGCTAGTGCGTCTACCAATTCCGCCACCTGGGCGACTCAGGGGGAGAATTCTGGGCATGTCCGGGAAGCTTGTCAACGGTTTTGTGAAATTTCTTCACAATCCTGCACAGGAGTGCCGCTGACCGATTCTGCACACGCGTAGCGGTTACTATTGAGGTCAATGAAACCAAAGAAACCGACCCAGGGCGCGAAAGCCCCCAAGTCCCCGGCGCCCAAGAAGGCCGCCGGTCCGTCGGGCAACCCCCGCGCTGCCGCCAAGAAAGCCGGCAAGCTGCCCCCCTGGATGCCCGAATCCCTGAACACCCCTGAGCCGCCGCGCGGCAACAAGCGGGGCGCCAAGCCCGCGCACGCCGGGCCGATCCCGACGCGCCGCCGCCCGCATCCGGCTCCGCTGGATGGTGAAGTGCAGGTGGATCCGTTCGCCGCCCGCGAGGCCGAGCGCTATGCGCAGCCGATCGCCAGCCGTGAGGCGATCCTGCAGCTGCTCGACCGCTGCGATGGCCCGCAGACCGCCGACGAGATCGCCATCCATCTCGGCCTGACCGAGCCGGACCGTGCCGATGCCCTGGGCAAGCGCCTGGGTGCGATGTGCCGTGACGGCCAGCTGGTGCAGAACCGCCGTGGCGGTTTCGCGCCGCTGCAGGCCGTCAACCTGATCACCGGCGTGGTGATCGCCAACCCGGAAGGGTTCGGCTTCCTGCGCCCGGTCGAAGGCGGTGACGACCTGTTCCTGCCGCCGTTCGAAATGCGCAAGGTGCTGCATGGCGACCGCGTGCTGGTCAACGTGACCGGCATCGATCGTCGTGGTCGCCGCGAGGCCAGCATTTCGCGCGTGCTCGAGCGTGGCATGAGCCGCCTGATCGGCCGCTTCAGCGTCGAGTTCGGCATCAATTACGTAGTGCCCGACGACAAGCGCGTGCAGCGCAATGTGCAGATTCCGCCCGACCAGACCGGCGATGCCCGCGACGGCCAGCTGGTGGTCTGCGAGCTGACCCAGGCACCGGACACCCGTCGTCCGCCGATCGGCCGCATCATCGCCGTGCTCGGCGACAAGCTGACCGCGTCGCTGGTGGTGGAAACCGCCATCCACGGCCACGAACTGCCGTTCGAGTTCCCGGCCGACGTGCTGGCGGAAGCCACCGCCGTGCCGATGGTGGTCACCCCGGAACAGATCGGCCACCGCGAAGATCTGCGCAACACGCCGCTGGTCACCATCGATGGCGAGGATGCCAAGGACTTCGACGACGCGGTCTACTGCGAACCGAATGCCGAAGGCTTCCGCCTGGTCGTGGCGATCGCCGACGTCTCCAATTACGTGCGTCCCGGTACGCCGCTGGATGATGAAGCGCAGAAGCGCGCGACCTCGGTCTACTTCCCCGGGTTCGTGGTGCCGATGCTGCCGGAAACGCTGTCCAACGGCATCTGCTCGCTGATGCCCAAGGTCGACCGCATGTGCTTCGTCTGCGACATGCAGGTGAACCGCGAAGGCGAAGTCATCCATTCGCGCTTCTACGAAGCGGTGATGAACTCGCACGCGCGCCTGACCTACAACCAGGTCTGGGAAGCGGTGGGCGAGAACGACCCGGCCGCGCGCAAGGCGATCGGTCCGCTGATGCCGCAGGTCGACCGCCTGTACCAGCTGTATCACGTGCTGGCCAAGGCCCGTACCCGTCGCGGTGCGATCGAATTCGAAACCTCCGAAGTGCGCTTCGTGCTGGACAACACCGGCGAAGTCACCCAGGCCGGGATGATGGTGCGCAACGATGCGCACAAGCTGATCGAAGAATGCATGATCGCGGCCAACGTGCAGGCCGCACGCTACCTGCTGGCCAAGCAGGTGCCGGCGCCGTTCCGCGACCATGAGCGCCCGCCGGAATCCAAGTACGCCGATCTGCTCGAGTTCCTCAAGGAATTCAAGCTGAGCCTGCCGCCGTGGTCGAAGGTGCAGCCGGCCGATTTCACCAAGCTGCTCAAGAAGGTGCGCGATCGCCCCGACGCGGCGCTGCTGGAATCGGTGCTGCTGCGCAGCCAGAGCCTGGCCGTGTATTCGCCCGACAACCTGGGCCACTTCGGCCTGGCGCTGGACGCGTACGCCCACTTCACCTCGCCGATCCGTCGCTACCCCGATCTGCTGGTGCACCGTGCGATCAAGCACGCGCTCAGCGGGGCCGCGCCGGAGAAGTTCACCTACTCGCCGCGTGAGATGGCCGCCTTGGCCCTGCAGTGCTCCGAGCGTGCGCGCCGTGCCGACGAAGCCGAGCGCGAAGTCGACGAGCGTTACCGCGCCGCGTGGATGGAAAAGCACGTCGGTGGTCAGTTCGACGGCGTGATCAGTGGCGTGACCAGCTTCGGCCTGTTCGTGGAGCTGGATGAGTCCAAGGTCAACGGCCTGGTCCACGTGACCCAGCTGCCGCACGACTATTACCAGTTCGACGCGGTACGCAAGACGCTCAACGGTGAGCGTCGCGGCAAGATCTACCGTCTCGGTGACCGGGTGCGGATCCTGGTGCTCAAGGCCAGCATGGAAGAGCGCAAGATCGACTTCCGCCTGGTCGAAGAGAAGGACGATGCGCTGCCCGAGCTGCCGCCGCGCGGCCAGCCGGCCAAGCGTCAGAAGCAGAAGTACTGATCGTCGCGTACCGGCCCACGGCCGGTACGCGGTATGTGCCGACCGTTGGTCGGCACATCGTCTACCCGCCCCGGCGGTCGGGCATGTTGTTTCCCACGGACCCCGTCGGAGCGATCCCATGCAGTCCTTCCCCGAGTACAGCGGCGGCTGCCAGTGCGGCGCGATCGCTTCCATGTGGTCGGTGAGCTGACCCACAGTTCGATCTGCCATTGCCGGATGTGCCAGAAGGCCTTCGGCGCGTATTACGCCTCCCTGGTATCGGTGCGCGGCAGCGATTTCCGCTGGACCCGCGGCGAACCCCGGCGTTTCGCGTCGTCCAACCTGGTCCAGCGCGGCTTCTGCGCCGACTGCGGCACCCCGTTGACCTATGAAGCGCCGGACGGCGTGGCGGTCGCGGCCGGTGCGTTCGACGAGCCGGCCCGTCTGCCGCCGACGATCCAGTACGGCATCGAGGCCAAGCTGCCGTTCGTGGATACGCTGGGCTCGCTCAGCGCGCTGCGCAGCGAGGAGGACACGGCGGCCGGGGACTTCCTGCTGCATATCGTCTCCCGCCAGCACCCGGACCACGACACCACGGACTGGCCGCCGGGCTGAAGGCCGGCGGTGGCGGCACCCCCGTGAACGCCCCCCGTGAACGCCCGGCAGGGCAGGGTGGGCCTCGATGCTCTACCATTACCAACCCCTTTACCGGTCCCGCCCCCCGCAATGAGCAAGCAAAGCCAGTGGATCGTCGGCGTCAACGCCGTCGCCTCTTCGATCGAGAATGATGCCGAGAACGTCCGCGAGGTCCTCATCGAGGCCGGTGCGAAGAATCCGCGTCTGACCGAGATCGAGGAAAACGCACGCCGCAAGGGCATCGACGTGCGCAAGGTGAACACCCAGGCGCTGGACGGTGTGGGCGGTTCGGTGCGTCACCAGGGCGTGGCCGCGCGCTACCAGGCCGCACGGACCTGGGGCGAGAACGAGCTGGAAGGGCTGGTCGAAGCGGCCGAGGGCAAGGCCCTGCTGCTGATCCTGGATGAAGTGCAGGACCCGCACAATCTCGGCGCCTGCCTGCGCAGCGCGGCTGCGGCCGGTGCCACGGCGGTGATCATTCCCAAGGACAAGTCGGCGTCGGTCAACGCGACCGTGCGCAAGACCTCGGCCGGCGCGGCCGACCGCATCCCGGTGGTGCAGGTGACCAACCTCTCGCGCTGCCTGAAGGACCTGCAGAAGCAGGGCGTGTGGATCTACGGCCTGGCCGGCGAAGCCACCGAATCGCTGTACGCGATCGACCTGAAGGGCAACGTGGCGCTGGTGCTGGGCGGCGAAGCCGACGGCCTGCGCCGCCTGACCCGTGAAAACTGCGATGGCCTGGTCAAGATTCCGATGCCGGGCGATATCGAGAGCCTCAACGTTTCCGTCGCCACCGGCGTGAGCCTGTTCGAAGCAGTGCGTCAGCGCGGGCTGTAAGCCGCGCACAGGCTCTACCCGTGATGCACCTGGCGCGGGCGATCAGCCCGCGCTTCCCCCCAGCGCCTTGAACAACGTCACATCGTTGATCAGCTGTCGTTGACGCACGGATGCCAGCGACAGCTCGGCATCGCGCCGGGTCTGCTGCGCTTCCAGCCAGGTCCGCAGATCGGTCGCACCGACCCGGTAGCGCACCTCGTACATCCGTTCGATCTCCACCGCTTCGTCATAGGACGCCTGCGAGGCCGCGACCTGCGTGGCGAACTGGGTGCGCGCCGACAAGGCGTTGTCCACTTCCGACAGCGCGGTGTACAGCGTGCGGCGGAACCCATTCGCCGCGATCTGGTAATCGGTGCCGGCAAGTCGGGTATTCAACTGGGCCTGGCGCAGGTTGAGGAACGGCAGCGACAGCCCCGCGCCCAAGGTGGCGACCGGATTCTTCAGCACGTCCGAGAGCGAGGTGGCACCGGTTCCGATGCTGCCGGTCAGGCTCAGCGCCGGGTAGTACTGGGTCGCGGTGACCTTGATGGTCTTCAGGCTGTTGCGCAGGCGCAGCTCGGCGGCGCGCAGGTCCGGGCGTCGGCCGAGCAGATCGGCCGGCAGGCCTTCGGCGATCACCGGGCTGCCGACGCGCTGCAACTGCTGCGGCTCGTCGGCCATCGCCAGCGGTTGCCCGTCCAGCAGCACGGTCAGCGCATTGCGCGCGGCGACGCGCTGCTGCTCCAGCGCACTCTGCGCGGCACGCTGTGCTTCCAGGCTCTGCGCGGCCTGGCGCACTTCCAGCCGCGATACCGCACCGGCATCGAAGCGCGCCTGGACAAGCTCGCGGGTACGCTGCAGCCGCGCCAGGTTGGCCTGGCCGGCGGCGATCGACTGGTTGAGGAACGCCAGCGTCCAGTATTGCGTGGCCACGTCGCTGATCACCAGCAGCGCGGTGTTCTGCAGGTCCTCCTGGCTGGCCTGGGCTTCCCACTGGGCGATGTCGCGCTGGGCGCGCAGGCGCCCCCACAGGTCGATCTCCCATTGCAGGGACACGCCGGCCGAGCTGCCGCGGTTCCAGTCCGCGCTCTGGTCGATCGGGCGGTTGCCGCTGCTGCCGACGCTGCCCGAAGGCTGCGGCCACAGGGCGTTGTCGGCCAACCCGGCCTGCAACCGCGCACGCTGCACGGCCAATCCGGCCGAGACCAGATCGGTGTTGGCGGCCAGGGCACGATCGATCACGCGGTCCAGGCCGGGGTCGCCGAACTGGGTCCACCAGGCATCGGCGCGGACATCCGCCGATGCCGCATGCGGTTGTTCGCCGACCACCTCGGTGGGGGCGTTCAAGGTGGCATCGCCACGGCCATAGGTGGCCGGCACCGTCGGCGCTTCGACCGGGTAGCCGCCGGTGCTGACGCAGCCAGAGAGGGCCAGCGCGGTCACGCAGGCCAGAGCCAGCGGACGCAGTGATGCGGGGTGCAGCAGAGCAGGAGAAATCTTCATTCGCGCGCCAGCGCCTCCACGGGATCAAGTTGGGCGGCATTGCGGGCCGGCAGGAAACCAAACGCCACGCCGATCAGGCTGGAGCAGGCGAAGGCGGCCACGATGGATGCGGTCGAGAACAGCATCTGGAAGTCCGGCGCGAACTTGCCGAACAGCCAGCCGACCACCAGCGACAGGCCGACGCCAAGCAGGCCGCCGAGCAGGCAGACCAGCACCGCTTCGATCAGGAACTGCTGGCGGATATCGCTCTGTCGCGCGCCGACGGCCATGCGCACGCCGATCTCGCGGGTCCGCTCGGTCACCGAGACCAGCATGATGTTCATCACGCCGATGCCACCGACCAGCAGCGCGATCGCGGCGATGGCGCTGATCAGCAGCGTCATCGTGCGGGTGGTCTGCTCGATGGTCTGGCGGATCTCGGCGCTGTTGCTGAGGAAGAAGTCTTCGGTGCCGTGACGCATGATCAGCAGCTTGGAAATGGCGGCCTGTGCCGCATCCATCGGCGTAGTGTCATCCACGCGCACGGTGATGCTGGAAACATGGCTCTGGCCGAGCATGCGCGACATCACCGTGGTGTAGGGCACCCACACGCTCAGGCTGGTGCTGCCGCCGAAGCCGAAGCTCTGCCGCTGCGCGACACCGACCACGCGCACCGGCACGTTGCCGAGCAGGATCACCTGGCCGACCGGGTCTTCGCCATTCGGGAAGAACTGGGTGCGGGTGTTCTCATCGATGATGGCCACCTGGGCCAGGCTGCGCACCGCATCGGTATCGAAGAAGCTGCCGGCGATCAGGGTCACGCCCTTGACCCGGAAGAACTGCTCGCCGACGCCGTTGACCTGCGCGGTGGCCGATTGATTGCGGTAGCGCGCGGTCACCGAGGAGGACACGCTGGGCGTGGCACTGTCGATGTAGCTCTGGCGGCCCAGTGCATCGGCATCGCTGGCCTTGAGCGTCTGCACCCGGGCCGAACGCATGTCGCCGAAACCGCGGCCGGGATAGACGTCGATGGTGTTGGTACCCAGCGCGCTGATGTTCTGCAGGATCTGCTGCTGGGAGCCATTGCCCATCGCTACCACCGAGACCACCGAGGCGATGCCGATGATGATGCCGAGCATGGTCAGGAAGGTGCGCAGGCGGTGGGCGTTCATCGCCAGCAGGGCCATGCGGAACGCTTCGGTGAAGCGGTCGCGCGCGGCCCGCCAGCTGTGGCCCTTGCCGGCCGCTACGGTCGGCTGGCGCTGCGCGCGGTAGCGCGGTGCAGTCGGATTGAGACGGTCGGCGATGATCTCGCCGTCGCGGATCTCGATGATGCGCTGGGCGTGTTCGGCCACGCTCATATCATGGGTCACGATGATGATGGTGTGGCCTTCGGCATGCAGCTCGCCGAGGATGCCCATCACTTCTTCGCCGGATTTCGTGTCCAGTGCGCCGGTCGGTTCGTCGGCCAGAATCACTTCGCCGCCGTTCATCAACGCACGCGCGATCGACACACGCTGCTGCTGGCCGCCGGAGAGCTGGCCGGGGGTGTGGTTCATGCGGTCGCCCAGGCCGAGCCGCTGCAGCAGTTGTTCGGCGCGCGCGGTGCGCACCGGGCCGGGGCTGCCTGCATACACGGCGGGTACGGCCACGTTGCCGCGCGCGTCCAGGTCACCGAGCAGGTGGTAGCGCTGGAAAATGAAGCCGAAATGCTCGCGGCGCAGCTCGGCCAGTTCGTCCGGCTGCATGCGGCCGGTTTCGCGACCGGCCACCTGGTAACTGCCGCGCGTGGGCCGGTCCAGGCAGCCGAGGATGTTCATCAGCGTGGACTTGCCGGAGCCGGACTGGCCGACGATGGCCACCATCTCGCCCGCTGCGATGTCCAGATTGACGTCGCGCAGCACCGCGATGGTTTCATCGCCCGCCGGGAACTCCCGGCGCAGGTCGCGCAGCCGCAGCAGCGGCGTGCCCGTGGCGGTGCTGCTCATCGGCGCGGCCCACCCATGCCGGGGCCGCTGATCCGCACGCCGCCACCGCCGCGGTTGCCGCCGGCACCCGGCGCACCGCCGCCTTCGCCGACGATGACCTTGTCGCCTTCTGCCAGGCCGGACAGCACTTCGGCATTGGCGCCGTTGTTGATGCCGATCTTGACCTTGCGCGGCGCGGGCATGCCGTCGGCATCGGCCACGCGCACCATGTACTGCCCGTCACGGGTCTTCGGACCGAGCGCGACGGCGGGGATGATCAGCACGTCCTTGGCCTGCTTGAGCATCACCGAGACCTGGGCAGTCATGTCGATGCGCAGCGTGCCATCGGGATTTTCCACATCGAACAAGGCGTTGTAGTAGACCGCGGTGCTGGAGCTGGAGCTGGACGAACTGGAGCTGCTGGAGCTGTCGTTGGCGATCGAGGACGGTGCCGGGTTGATCTGGCGCAGCGTGGCGTGGAACTTGCGGTCCGGCTCACCCAGCGTGGTGAAATACACCGGCATGCCGGCCTTGATCTTGACCACGTCGGCTTCGGACACTTCGGCATTCACCGTCACCAGGTCCAGCCGCGCCAGCATCACGATGGTCGGCGCGGTCTGGTTGGCGTTCACGGTACGGCCTTCCTCGGCGACCACCGCGACCACGGTGCCGTCCATGGGTGCGGTGATGCGGGTATAGGCCAGGTTGGCGCGGGCGGTGCCCAGCTCGGTTTCGCGGCCGGTGATCTGCGCGTCGAACGATTGGATCTGGGCACGTGCGGTCTTGAGCTTCGCGTCGGCCGCATCGAACTCGGCGCGCGAGGTCGCCTCGGCGGCCAGCATCTGCTGCTGGCGGGCGAACTCGAGCTCGGCTTCACGCAGACTGGCCTGCTGCACTGCGCGCTGCGCCTTGACCTGGTCCAGCGACGCCTGGGCGTTGAGCACCTGGTTCTGCTGCGTGGTGGCGTCGATCTCGGCGATCAGGTCGCCTTCCTTGACGGTATCGCCGAGCTGGACCTTCAGCGATTTGATCTGCCCCGAGGCCTGCGCACCGACGCTGACCAGCTTGTAGGCATCGATCACGCCGGTGGCTTCCACGGTCTGTTCGATGTCGCCGCGGCTGACCGGTGAGGTCGCCAGCGTGGGCGCGGCCGGCTTGTGCAGCATCCATGCCACAATCGCGGCGATCAGAACGAGGACCACGAGCAGCAGCAGGAGGCGGGCACGGCGGGTTCTGGGCAAACGGGGCTTCACGATGATCGTCAACTCGGCAGGCCGGTGCATCGGCGTTGTCAGCATTGTGAAGACCGTTCACCGCCGGCTCAATGCTCGCCGTGTACCAAGATGTATCTCTGCGGCGCACGGCACGTTTCGTTGTGTATCCGCATCGCCCTTTGAAACAGACGTACGCAAACCAGGAGATGCGGTTCAGCGCCCGACAGGGGATGATCGCCGCATGGAGACTGCCAACAGCATGCACAGACTGCTGATCGTCGATGACGACAACGATATCCGCCAACTGCTCGCCGAGCAGCTGGGCCGCGCCGGCTACCTGGTGAGCACCGCCAGTGATGGCCACGGCATGCGCCAGGTGCTGGAGCGCGAGCATGTGGACCTGATCGTGCTCGACCTCAACCTGCCCCGCGAAGACGGCCTGACCCTGTGCCGCGACCTGCGCGCGCGCTCGAGCACGCCGGTGATCATGTTGACCGCACGCAGCGAGCCGATCGACCGCGTGCTGGGTCTGGAGATGGGCGCCGACGATTACCTGGCCAAGCCGTTCGAGCCGCGCGAGCTGCTCGCGCGCATCCGCAACGTGCTGCGTCGTACCGAAGCGTTGCCGACCAACCTGGAGCCGCTGGCGATCCGCCGCGCGCGCTTCGCCAGCTGGGTGTTCGACCTGGAACACCGCCACCTGGTCGATCCGGATGGGCGCGTGGTGGTGTTGTCCGGCGCCGAGTTCCGCCTGCTGCGGGTGTTCGTCGGGCATGCCAACAAGGTGCTCTCGCGCGAGCAGCTGGTTTCGCTGAGCAGCGGCCGCAACTACGAGTCGCAGGACCGTGCGATCGACCTGCAGGTCAGTCGCCTGCGCAACAAGCTCGCCGATGACGGCGGCAGCGACGGGCTGATCAAGACCGTGCGCAACGAAGGCTACGTACTCGCTGCGGCAGTCAGCCTGGAATGAAGCGCCTGCGCCACTTCTTTTCCTCGATGGTGGGGCGCCTGTTCGTCATCCTGCTGCTGGGCATGAGCGTGGCGGCGATCGGTGCGACCATGCTGGCCAGCACCAAGCGCCAACAGGAATTCGAACGGCAGAACCTCAACCGGATCGCGGATCGCCTGCAGGGGTTCGTGAACCTGCTCGATGGCAATCCGGAACTGCGCCAGCGCCTGCTGACCAGTGGCGGGCCGAGTGTGCGGCAACTGCCGGACGGCGCGCGCATCGGCCGGCCCGATGCGGCGTTGATGGAGATCCTGGATGACCGTCCCGGGCCGGTGGCGAGCAGCCAGGTCGCCTTCACCTCGTTCCGCTCCTGCCTGCCGCGGCTGCCGGAGCTGCTGCCGCGCCCCCCGCGCGACAAGGACAAGATGCGACACCCGCCGCGTGAGCGCGACCCGGCGTTCATTCCGCCCAAGTGCCGCGTGGTGACCCTGCAGCTGACCGACGGCACGCCCCTGCGGCTGGCGCTGGATTCCCCGGCCGTCGCGCACAACGGCGTGCTCGCCGTGGACCCGCTGTTCCTGACCCTGCTGGTGGTGGCGATCGCGATCCTGGCCTATATCGTGGCGCGGATGGCCAGTGCACCGCTGCAGCGCCTGGCCGATGCCGCCGCCGCGTTGGGCGATGACCTGCAGGGCGCGCCGATGCCGGTGACCGGGCCGTTCGAGGTGCGCCGGGCGGCCGAAGCCTTCAACGCCATGCAGAAGCGCCTGCAGCGCCACCTCGGTGAGCGCACCCAGATGCTGGCGGCGATCACCCACGACCTGCAGACGCCGGTGACCCGCCTGCGCCTGCGCCTGGAAAACGTCACCGACGAGGCGCTGCGCGAGCGCCTGATCGGTGATCTCGGTGCGATGCAGGCGCTGATCCGTGAAGGCCTGGAGCTGGCCCGCAGCGCCGAAAGTGCCGAGCAGCGCGCCGCGCTGGACCTGGATTCGCTGTTGGAGAGCATCGTCGAAGATGCCGCCGAGGCCGGGGCCGATGTCCATTTCGAACAGCCGAGCGGGGCGGTGCTGATGCTGCGTCCGCTGGCCATGCACCGCCTGTTCTCCAACCTGGTCGACAACGCGGTGATGTACGGCCAGACCGCGCGCGTGCGGGTGAAGCAGGTCGGGCAGGACGTTGAAGTGCGCATCCGCGACAGCGGCCCGGGCCTGGCCGAGGACGAGCTGGAAGCGGTGTTCGACCCGTTCGTGCGGCTGGAGACCTCGCGCTCGCGCCAGACCGGGGGTGCCGGGTTGGGGCTCACCATCGCCCGCGCCTTGGCCGAAAAGGACGGGGCGACCCTGCACCTGCGCAACCATCCCGAGGGCGGGCTGGAGGCGATCGTGCGCTGGACGTCGCCCGCGCGGGCGCCATCGGGACCACGCGGGAGCTGACGCCGGCTCCCCCAAAACGCAAGGATTTGCCTACTATGGGCATCTCTTTCCAGCGTCTCCCCCATGAGAGCGTACGACTCTGCCAGCCTCCGCGCTGGTGCACGGCCGTCCCCCCCATGCGCACGGCGCCTTCCCAGGGCTGATCCACACGGATGAGCGATCGGGGGGGCAGGATCCGGTGGCGGCCGGTACAACTGAAGTTCCCGGGCCTGCCGACGCTGCAGGCCGCAGCGCTGTGGCTGATGCTGCTGTGCGCGGCGCCCTGGCCGCTGTCGGCGCAGGACGGCCCGCCGCCGCTGCGCGATTACGCCGTCGATGTCTGGACCTCGCGCAACGGGCTGCCGCACAACTCCCTGCGCGACATCGCGCAAACCCCCGAAGGGCATCTGTGGTTCGCCACCTGGGAGGGCCTGGTCCGTTACAACGGCCTGGATTTCACCGTGTTCGACCGCAGCACCACGCCGGGCCTGCGCGACAACGGCGTGGGCGCGCTGCTGGTGGACCGCAGCGGCGCACTGTGGATCAGTGACTCGCGCGGCAACGTGACCCGGCGCGGGACGGACGGCCGCTGGCAGGTCTGGGAGCACCGTACAGACACCCCGCAGGTGCTGATCCAGGCGATGCAGATGGACAGCCATGGACGCCTGTGGCTGCTGTATGAAGGCAAGGGGATCGCCAGCCTGGGGCCGGATGGCGTCATCGATTACCAGCCAGCGCCGGCCGACGTGCCGATGGCGATGAGTTTCACCAAGCTGGTGGTGGATGCGCAGGACCGGGTCTGGGTCGGCACCTTGGACGGGCTGGTGGTGCGCGATAACGACGGCGTGCAGCGCCGTGCGCCGGACAGCTGGGGGCTGGGGCGTGGCCTGGTCTGGCCGTACCGGGGGCCCGACGGGGTGATGTGGGTAGTGGCCGGCGAGCGCATCTACCGCATGCAGGACGGGGCGCCCCTGCTGCAGCACCGCCTGCCCGGCGTGACCCACATCACTGCGATGCTGCAGGACCGCCATGGCGACCTGTGGCTGGGCACCGAGAATCAAGGTCTGCTGCGGTTGTCGCGGCACGGCCTGGAGCGGCTGCCGACGGGGCTCTCACTGCCAGGCGGGCGCGTGGTCAGCCTGCGCGAAGATGCCGAGGGCAGCATCTGGGTCGGCGCCAACGGCGGCCTGTACCGGCTGCGCGAAACGCTGTTCAGCAGCTTCACCGAGCGCGACGGACTCAGCGGCGACTACGTGCGGACGGTGTTCGAGGATCGCCAGCGCCAACTCTGGATCGGCAGTGCCAGCGGTCTGGACCGGCGCGACGCGCAGGGCCGCTTCAGCCCGGTGCCGCTGCGCAACAATGTCGGCAAGAGCCCCTCGGTGCTGAGCCTGGCCCAGGACCGCGAGGGGACGCTGTGGGTAGGCACCTTCGGCGACGGCATCTTCCGGATCAACGAACAGGGCCAGCGCCTGCGTGGCTACGGCACGGCCGAAGGGCTGCCGGGCGGCAACATCCGTGCGATCAGCATCGACCCCGACGGCGTGGTCTGGGCCGGCACGCAGAAGGGCGTGGTCCGTATCGATGCAGGCAGGGCCGAGCAGCCGGCGATCCCGGGCATGCCCGGCGGGCTGATCACCGCGCTGGCGCACGACGACGACGGTGCGTTGTGGATCGGCACCATCGAAGGCATCCGGGTGCTGCGGGGGGGCCGGGTGCAGTCCATCGATCTGCAGCCGCTGGGTGGCGGGCGCAGCGTGTTCGGGTTCCAGCAGATCGGCGATGCGATGTGGATCAGCACCGATCGCGGCCTGTACCGCTACCAGGAAGGTCAGCTCGCGCGGGTTGGCCTGGAGCAGGGCATGCCGGTGGATACGGTGTTCCAGCTGGTGCCCGACCGGGTCGGCAACGTCTGGATCAGCAGCAACCGCGGCGTGCTGCGCACCGACATGACGATGCTCAACGCCGTCGCCGATGGTCGCGCGGCGCGGGTGGAGGTGGAGCATTACAACGAGATCGACGGCATGGCCAACTCGCAGGCCAACGGCAGCTCCGGCCCATCGGCGATCCTGCGCCAGGACGGCACCTTCTGGGTGGTCACCGCCGGCGGCCTGAGCACGGTCGATCCGCTGCGCCTGCAGCGCTTCCGCGAGCGCCTGGCGCCGCCGGCGGTGATCGAGAACGTGCAGGTCGATGGGGCGCCCCTGCATTGGCAGGGCAGCAATCACAATTCGATTCCCGGCGGGCGCCGGCTGAGCGTGAGCTACGTCGGTCTGAGCTATCTGCTCTCCGAGCGCATCCGCTACCGCACCCGACTGGAGGGCCTGGACAAGGGCTGGATCGAACGCGGCCAGCAGCGCAGCGTGGAGTTCATCGGCCTGCCGCCGGGCGATTACACGCTGCACGTCTCGGCCGCGCATCCCGGCGGTGTCTGGAGTGACAGCGAGGCGGTCTGGGAGTTCACGGTGGAGCCGTTCCTGTGGCAGCGCCACAGCGTGCAGCTGATCGCCGCGCTGCTGCTGCTGGCCGGCCTGGTCGCGCTGTACCGCTATCTGATCAACCGCTACAAGACCAGCAACGTGCGGTTGGCGCGGATGGTGAAGGAAGCCACCCTGGATCTGCAGACGCAGACGGTCAACCTGCAGGCGCTGAATCAGGAGAAGACCGAGCTGGCCGATCGCCTGGCGGTGCAGGCCGAGGCGTTCGAACGGCAGGCGCGCGAAGACGCGCTGACCGGGTTGCCGAACCGGCGTGCCTTCGACGAAGCGCTGGCGCGTGACTTCGCCCGTTCGCAGCGCAGCCGCCACCCGCTGTGCCTGGTGGTGCTGGACATCGATCACTTCAAGGAAGTGAACGACCGGCACAGTCACTCGGTGGGCGACGTAGTGCTGGTCGAAGTGGCGCGCCTGCTGGCCTCGGCCTGCCGCGACTCGGACATGCCGGCGCGGACCGGCGGCGAGGAGTTCGCGCTGCTACTCAACGACACCCGCCTGGACGAAGCGGCGCAGGTCTGCGCGCGCCTGCGCGGGCTGTTCCATGATCACCCGGACTGGGCGGGGATTCCGGGCCTGAAGGTCACCTTCAGCGCCGGCCTGGTCGAACTCGATGCCGCCGATCGCACCCCGATGCTGCTCTACCAGCGCGCCGACCGCGCGCTGTACCGCGCGAAAAGCGAAGGCCGGGACAGGACCAGCATCGGCTGAGCCCGAGCGGCCCCGCGATGCGTGGCCTGTCCGCTCGTGCGGGCTGCTGTCCGCCGCGTCAGCGCAACGCCGGGCGCGCCTAGCGCGGCCAGCTGTTGGCGACTTTGCAGAACAGTTTCGCGGTCTGTTCGGTGTCGTACACCGCGCTGTGCGCTTCATCGGCATCCCAGCCCAGGCCGGCCGCCGTGGCCGCGCGCGCCAGCACGGTCTGGCCATAGGCGATACCGCCCAGGGTAACGGTGTCGAACACGCTGAAGGGGTGGAACGGGTTGCGCTTGTGGCCGGTGCGGTTGACCGCCGCGTTGACGAAGCCCAGGTCGAAGTGCGCGTTGTGCCCGACCAGGATCGCGCGCTGGCAGCCGTACTTTTTCATCGCGGCGCGGATCGGGGTGAAGATGTGGTCCAGCGCATCGCGCTCGACCTTGGCCAGTCGGAACGGATGATCCAGGATGATGCCGGTGATCTCCAGCGACTTGGGATCGATCTCCAGCCCCTCGGCCGGCACCACGTGGGCGCTGGCGGTCTGCCCGGGATAGAGCAGGCCGTTTTCGTCCATCTCGATCGGAACGGCGGCGATTTCCAGCAGCGCGTGGCGATCAGAGTCGAATCCGCCGGTCTCCACATCCACCGCCACCGGCAGGAAGCCACGGAAGCGGGTTGCCATCAAGCGCTGTGCAGCAGCGGGCAGTGCGTCGGCAGCAGCCGGCGCGTCGGAGCGGGGGAGGTCGTCAGTCATTGCGCCAGTTTAGCAGAGCGTCTTGTACGCCCCCCCGTGCTCACGCCGGGGCAGGCGTGCGTGCGCGGCGGCGCAGCAGGTGGTCCAGGCTCAGTGGGCCGGCGCCCTGCAGGGCCAGGGGCAGCAGCATGGCCATGAACAGCAGCGGCAGTTTGAAGTTGCCGAAGCCCTGGTCGGTGATGGCATAGCCCATCGCCAGCTCGCCCAGGCCCTCCCAGTGCATCGGCCAGTGCACGGCGGCGGTGGCGACCACGGTCAGCACCAGCAGGCTGCTGGCCGCCAGGCGGGTGCCCAGCCCGAGCAGCAGGCAGGCTGCGCCGACCAGCTCGAACCAGGTGGCGAGATGCCAGTTGAGGGCCGCCGGCAACTGGTCGAACGGAAACGGGAAGGCCTGCTGCAGGTCCTCGAACCAGTTCTGGCCGCGCAGTTTTTCGCGACCCGACTCGAAATACTCCCAGCCCATCAGCAGGCGCAGGCCGAGCGGGGCGAACCACGGGGCAACATGGTCTAGCCGGTCGCGCAGTGCGACCAGATACGGTGACTTCATCGGGGACATTCCTTTGGAGAGGGATCAGCAAACGGGCGCGGCGGGGCCTATCACCCCGTTGCCATGGAACTGGCGCAGCAGGGCGGCGCCGGGCAGGAGCAGCGCATCGACCGCCAGGCCGTTCGCCTGGGCGAGCTGCTGGAGGTGGGTGGCGCCGCTGTGGCCGGGATGCTGGCCGATCTGCTCCAGCAGCTGCGCGGCCATCGGGCTGATCGTGGCGAAGCGGACCTGGCCGTCAGGATCGCGCCGGACCAGCAGCCCGGTGGGACCTGCGCCCGGATGCGGCGGTGCATCCTCGGCACCCAGCCGGTGCACCGGCCAGTGATAGAGCAGCGGCCAGGCCAGCGGCGAGCGCTGCAGCGCCGCGGATATCGGGTCCAGGCCGGGGGAGGGTGGCAGGGGCTGCGCGTCGAGCTGGTACAGGGCCGTTTCCACCCACTCGTAGTGGGCCAGTTCGGCCAGCGCCGGGTGCGGCAGCGCGGGCTGCTGCTGCAGCCACTGCACGAACTCGGCGGCCAGTTCGGTGAACAACGGGGTCTGCGCCGGGTGACGGGCGAAGAACTGGCGGATCAACGTGGCCCACGTCGCCTCGCCAAGCAGTCGCACGCAGACCGGGAAACCGGTGCCAAGCAATCCCAGCACGCTGTTGAACACGAGCCGCTGGTAGATCCCCAGCCGGCGTGCGTCCAGGCCGACGGGTGCGGCGACATGGGCCGGGTCGCGCAGGTGCGCGGTGAACGCCCTCTGCTGTGTATGCAGGTGCGAAGGGGCGTCAGTCATGCCCGGCTCCGGCATGGGCGGCCATCAGGCGGCGGATGGTATGCAGTTCGCCGCGCAGTTCGGCGTATGGGGGGAAATTGAAATCGCGTTCCAGCAGGGTCGGGCGCGCGCCGATGCGCGCATAGGTGCGGGCGAGCAGGTCCCAGACCGGGTCGATCACCGCGCTGCCGTGGGTGTCGATCTTCAGGTCGGGGGCTTCGTCCAGGTGGCCGGCGACATGCAGGCAGACGACGCGCGCGGCAGGAAGCCCGGCGATGAAGGTGTCGGCGTCGTAACCGTGGTTGCAGGCGTTGACGTAGACGTTGTTGACGTCCAGCAGCAGGTCGCAGTCGGCCTCCGCCAGCACCGCATTGGTGAACGTCAGTTCGTCCATGGCCGGTTCCGGGGCGAGGTAATAGGAAACGTTTTCCACCGCGATGCGCCTGCCGAGCAGGTCCTGCACGCGGGCGATGCGCGTCGCGGTGTGCCGTACCGCCTCATCGGTGAAGGGGAGCGGCAGGAGGTCGTAGAGGTGGCCTTCATCGCTGCAGTAGCTGAGGTGTTCGCTGTAGAGCGGCACGTTGTGCCGGTCCAGGAAGCGTCCTACCTGTTCCAGCAGCACGGTATCCAGCGGCGCGGTGCTGCCCAGCGAGAGCGACAGCCCATGGCAGGTCAGCGGGTAGCGCGTGGCCAGTTCGGCGAGTGCGTCGCCGGCCGGCCCGCCGATGCCGATCCAGTTTTCCGGGGCGCACTCGAGGAAGTCGACATCGCCGGCGGGCGCATCGCGCAGGTCGTGCAGCAGGGCCCGGCGCAAGCCCAGGCCGGTCGCCGCGACAGGCAGCGGCGACCGGTCCGGACCGCGGGCAGTGGCGTCAGTGCTTGGCACCGCACTTGCCTTCGCCGCACTTGCCTTCGGCCGACTTCTTGTCGCCCGCGGCCTTGGGCTTGGTGTCGGCGGTCTTGCCCTTGTCGGCACCGCACTTGCCTTCCCCGCACTTGCCCTCGGCTGCCTTGGTGCCCGCAGTCGCGGCCTTCTCGCCCGCCTTGGTGCCGTGCGCACCACACTTGCCTTCGCCACACTTGCCCTCGGTGGCCTTGGTCGCGGCCTGGCCAGCCACCAGGTAGCCCTGGGCCAGCTCGGTCATGCTCAGCGCGGATGCCGAGGCCGTGGCGCCCAGGCCGGCGACCAGCGCGGTGGCCGCCAACAGGGACAGCGAACGGGTGGATGTACTCATCGGGTGGATCTCCTTGGAATGGGCCGGGGCCCGGGATGGCTGCGTGGGGGCAGCAGGTGCGGCCATGGTGGACCGACCCGACTCATCGAATCCTCACACAGGATTCAACGTTTCGTGAAGTGTGGGGGATTGCCATCATGGCAACGCAACAGAAAGACAAAGAAAAACCGCCACCCGGAGGCAGCGGCTTGTGCTTTCTGCGTTTGAAGCACGCGCTCAGACGTGATCGGTACTGCTGGTCTCGTCGCGCTTCTCGCGCGGCGGCAACGCCTGCTCGCCATGCACCAGGAACCAGACGTTCTCGGCGATGTTGGTGGCATGGTCGCCCACGCGCTCCAGGTTCTTGGCCATGAACAGCAGGTGGGTGCACGGGGTGATGTTGCGCGGGTCTTCCATCATGTAGGTCAGCAGCTCGCGGAACAGCGCGGTGTACTGCGCGTCCAGGCGGGCGTCGTCGTCGCGCAGTTCCAGCGCCGCGGCGGCGTCGTTGTCGCGGTAGGCTTCGATGGCGCGGCGTACCTGCTGGGCGGCCAGGCGGCCCAGCGCACGCAGGCCCTGGATCTGTGGCAGTGGTGGCACCTTGCTCAGCGCGATCGAGCGCTTGGCCACGTTGGCGGCGTAATCGCCGATGCGTTCGATGTCGGCCGGGATGCGCAGGCCGGCCAGGATCTCGCGCAGGTCGCGCGCCATCGGCCCACGCAGCGCCAGTCGCATGACGTCGTGGCTGATCTGCTGCTCAAGCTGGTCGATGGCCTCGTCGTTGGCGATGATGCGCTGGGCGGCGTTCTCGTCGCGCTTCTCGATGACGTCCATGGACGCCTCCAGCTGGGCGACGGCCATCTCGCCCATGCGCACGATCTCGGCCGCCAGGCGCTGCTGTTCTTCGTCGTAACTCTTGACGATGTGGTCGTTGGGAAGATTCATGGTCTGCAATCCGGGTAGAGCCAGGCCGTGCCTGGCTGGGACATTTGGTGAGGGGACAGCACCGATCAACCGAAACGACCGGTGATGTAATCCTCGGTCTGCTGCTTGTTGGGCTGCGAGAAGATCACTTCGGTGCGGTCGTGTTCGATCAGGTCGCCCAGGTACATGAAGGCGGTGTAATCGGAGACGCGCGCGGCCTGCTGCATGTTGTGGGTCACGATCACGATGGTGTAATCGTGCTTGAGCTCCTCGACCAGCTGCTCGATGCGGCTGGTGGAGATCGGGTCCAGTGCGGAGGTCGGCTCGTCGAGCAGCAGCACGTCCGGGCGCAGGGCCACGGCGCGGGCGATGCACAGGCGCTGCTGCTGGCCACCGGACAGGCCCAGCGCGCTCTGGTTGAGCTTGTCCTTCACCTCGTCCCACAGCGCGCCTTGGCGCAGGGCCTGCTCGACGCGGTCGGTCATCTCCGACTTGGAGAGCTTCTCGTGGTGGCGGATGCCGTAGGCAACGTTCTCGAAGATGGTCATCGGGAACGGCACCGGCTTCTGGAACACCATGCCGACCTTGCTGCGCAGGCGGTTCATCGGGTACTTCGGCGAGAGGATGTTCTCCCCGTCCAGCAGCACTTCACCGCGCGCTTCCAGCTTGGGGTACAGCGCGTAGATGCGGTTGAAGATGCGCAGCAGGGTGGATTTGCCGCAGCCGGAGGGACCGATCAGCGCGGTGACGCGCTTTTCCGGGATCTCCAGGTCGATGCCCTTAAGCGCATGGAACTTGTCGTAGTAGAAATCCAGCCCGCGTGCGGCCAGCTTGATCGGCGCCGGGGTCTGCAGGCTTTCATGCGAGGCCGGGACCACGATGCGCTGCATCGGCACGGCGTTGGAGAGATCGTTCATGGCGATGTCCGTGGAAAGGTCAGTCATGGGAGATACGGTTGCGCAGCAGGATGCCGCGCGCGGAAAGGCTGACCAGCAGCACGAACACGGTCAGCACCAGCGCGCCGGCCCAGGCCAGCACCTGCCAGGATTCATACGGGCTGCCGGCGAACTGGTTCATCACCACCGGGACCGAGGCCATCGGCTGGAAGACGTTGCTGTTCCAGTACTGGTTGCCGAAGGCGGTGAACAGCAGCGGGGCGGTTTCGCCGGAGATGCGGGCCAGCGCCAGCAGGATGCCGGTGACGATGCCGGCGGCGGCGCTGCGGTACAGCACCTGCACCGTCACCTTCCACTGCGGGATGCCCAGCGACAGGGCCGCTTCACGCATCTGCGACGGCACCAGACGCAGCATTTCATCGGTGGTACGCACCACCACCGGCAGCACGATGAAGGCCAGCGAGAGCGCACCGGCGAAGGCCGAGAACTGGCCGCCGGTCTGCATCACGTACAGGGTGTAGACGAACAGGCCCAGCACGATCGACGGCGCCGAGAGCAGGATGTCGTTGACGAAGCGGACCACCGTGCCGGCCTTGCGGAAGTTGCCGTACTCGGCCAGCCAGGTGCCGGCCAGCACGCCGAGCGGCGTACCGATCGCGATCGCCAGGCCGCACATCACGGCGCTGCCGAAGAACGCATTGGCCAGGCCGCCGTCCTGCATCGGTGGCGGTGTCATCTTGGTGAACAGGTCGAGGTTGATCCCGGCCAGGCCCTTGGAGGCCAGCGTCCACAGGATCCAGCCGAGGAAGAACAGGCCGAACAGCGCGGTCAGGCAGGACATCAGCAGCGCGACCACGTTGACGATGCGGCGGCGCAGGTACAGCGGTTGGGCGTTGGCGGTGGACATCAGTTGCCCTCCTTGCGGGCCAGGCGCATCAGCATCAGGCGGGCGATCGCCAGCACCACGAAGGTCACGATGAACAGCACGAAGCCGAGCAGCAGCAGCGCCGAGCGGTAGGTTTCGGTGGCTTCGCCGAAGTCGTTGGCGATCAGCGCGGCAATCGTGGTGCCCGGCTCGAGCAGCGAGGGCGACAGACGCACGCTGTTGCCGATCACGAAGGCCACCGCCATGGTTTCACCCAGGGCGCGGCCGAGGCCGAGGAAGATGCCGCCGATCACCGCCGAGCGGGTGTAGGGCAGGACGATGTCCCAGCTGACTTCCCACTTGGTCGAGCCCAGCGCGTACGCCGATTCCTTCAGGCGGGTCGGCACGGTGAGGAACACTTCGCGCATCACCGAGGAGATGAAGGGGATCACCATGATCGCCAGCACGAAGCCGGCGGTGAGCACGCCGATGCCCAGTGGCGGACCCTGGAACAACGGGCCGATGATCGGCATCGTGCCGAGGTGATCGTTGAGGAACGGAGTGACGTACTCGGTCATCACCGGGACCAGCACGAACAGGCCCCACATGCCGTAGATGATCGAGGGGATACCGGCCAGCAGTTCGATGGCGGTACCGACCGGGCCGCGCAGCCAGCGCGGGGCGACCTCGGTCAGGAAGAAGGCGATACCGAAGCTCACCGGCACGGCGATGACCATCGCGATCAGTGCGGTGACCAGGGTGCCGTAGATCGGTGCGAGGGCACCGAACTTGTTCTCGACCGGATTCCATTCGGACGAATAGAAGAAGCTCAGGCCCTGCTCCTGCAGGGCATGGCGGCCGCCCCACAGCATCGAGAGCGCGGCGCAGGCCAGGGCGACCAGCACCAGGATGACGGTGGCGATCAGGACCCAGCGGAACAGTGTGTCGTTGCGGGCATCACGCAGGTCGCGGAGGGACGGTGCGGGAACAGGCTGGGCGATGGCATTCATGGCTGAGGCGGGGGCCCGAAAAGAGAAGAGGTAGTGCCGGGCGTTGCCCGGCATCACGTTCGGAGCGTGGTGCGGCCGGACAGCGCCCGGCACTACGATCGGTCAGGCCCGCGCCAGGCGCGGGCCTGCCTTTTTCACTTGAACTCGCTGGTCCAGTACGCTTCGATCTGGGTCACCAGCTCGGCCGGCAGCGGCACGTAGTGCAGTTCGTTGGCCTGGGCCTGGCCCTTCTCGAAGGCCCACTTGAAGAACGCCAGGGTGTCCTTGCTGCGCTGGGCATCCTTGGGCTGCTTGTGCATCAGCATGAAGTTGGTGGCAGTGATCGGCCATGCCTGGTCGCCCGGGGCATTGGTGATGACCAGGTTGAAGTCCTTGGCGCTGGCCCAGTCGGCGCTGGCGGCGGCAGCGGCGAAGGTTTCCGCGCTCGGCTGCACCCAGTTGCCGGCGGCGTTCTGCATCGAGGCATACGGCATGCCGTTCTGCAGCGCGTAGGCCAGTTCGACGTAGCCGATCGAGCCCTTGATCTGCTTCACGTACGACGCCACGCCTTCATTGCCCTTGCCACCCACGCCGTCCGGCCACTGCACCGAGGTGCCTTCGCCGACCTTGCTCTTCCAGTCCGGGCTGACCTTGGACAGGTAGTTGGAGAAGTTGAAGGTGGTGCCCGAACCGTCCGAACGGTGGACCAGGGTGATCTTGCCGTCCGGCAGTGTGACGCCCGGGTTGGCGGCGACGATGGCGGGGTCGTTCCAGGTCTTGACCTTGCCCAGGAAGATGTCGGCCAGCAGGGCGCCGCTGAGGCGCAGCTTGCCGGCTTCCAGGCCGTCGATGTTGACCACCGGGACCACGCCGCCGATCGCCGACGGGAACTGGCCGAGGCCGGCCTGGGCCAGCTCTTCGCTGCTCAGCGGCTTGTCGGAGGAACCGAAATCAACGGTGCCGGCCTTGATCTGGGCGATGCCGCCACCCGAGCCGATCGACTGGTAGTTGATCTTGGCGCCGGTGGCGGCGTTGTAGTCGGCCGACCACTTGGACACCAGCGGGAAGATGAAGGAGGCACCGGCGCCGGAAATCTCGGCGGTGAGGCGGTCGCCCGCGGCGGGAGCGGCGGCGGGCGCGTCGGTGGCCGGCGCGGCGGCCTGGCCTTCAGTGCCCGGCTTGCAGGCGGAAAGACCCAGCGCGATGGCGAGGGAAAGGGCGGCGATGCTGGCCGTGTGCAGTTTCATGCGTCACTCCATAGCGGGACAAAGGCCGGTCTTTCCGGCGACGCGACTATGAAATGATGTTTTTGTTACAGCTTGATGACGCCGTGACCGGGCGCACGCGAAGCCTTGCGGCACAAGGGCCGGGCTTGCAGGGGCAGGCAACAAAAAGGCGCGGAACCTTGCGGTCCGCGCCCGATGGCGCCGGAAGGGGGAGAGAGGACCCTCCGGCGCCATTGCACTGTCCGGTGGGTTGCGTCGGGGGCGACGCGTACCGACCAACGGTCGGTACCTACCGGTAGGTCACCACCGTGGGTGGTGACCCCGTCGATCGATCAATACTTCAGGTTCTGCGACCAGTAGGTTTCGATCTGCTTGACCAGGGTGTCCGGCAGCGGGACGTAGTCGAGCTGCTTGGCCTGGGCATCGCCGCTCTTGTAGATCCAGCGGAAGAACTCCTGGGTGGCCTTGGCGTTGGCCACGTTCTTGGGCTGCTTGCGGACCAGGATGAAGTTGGTCGCGGTGATCGGCCACGCATCGGCGCCCGGGGCGTTGGTCATGACCAGGTAGAAGTCCTTCGCGCTGGCCCAGTCGGCGCTGGCGGCAGCGGCGGCGAACGAGGTGTCGCTGGGCAGCACGATCTTGCCCGCGGCGTTCTTCATCGCGGCGTAGGACATCTTGTTCTGCAGCGCGTAGGACAGTTCGACGTAGCCGATGCCACCCTTGATCTGCTTCACGTAGGCGGCGACGCCTTCATTGCCCTTGCCACCGATGCCGACCGGCCACTGGACCGACGTGCCTTCACCGACCTTGGTCTTCCACTCGGGGTTGACCTTGGACAGGTAGTTGACGAAGTTGAAGGTGGTGCCCGAACCGTCCGAGCGGTGCACGACGGTGATCTTGCCGTCCGGCAGCTTGACGCCCGGGTTCAGCGCGGCGATCGCCGGGTCGTTCCAGGTCTTGATCTTGCCGAGGAAGATGTTGCCCAGGGTCGGGCCATCCAGCTTCAGCGCGCCCGGGGCGATGCCGGCCACGTTGATCACCGGGACCACGCCGCCGATGACCGACGGGAACTGGGCCAGGCCGGCTGCCGCCAGTTCTTCCGGCTTCAGCGGGGCATCGGAGGAGCCGAAATCAACGGTCGCGGCCTTGATCTGGGCGATGCCGCCACCGGAACCGATGGACTGGTAGTTGACCTTCTTGCCGGTCGCGGTGCTGTAGTCGGCCGACCACTTGGACATGACCGGGTAGATGAACGAGGCGCCCGCGCCGGTCACATCGGCGGCATTGGCGGCGAACACGGACGACGCGGCGAGGACGGCAACGGCGGCGCGCGACTTGAAGGCGTGGATCACGGGGTGGCTCCTGGGATGGATGAAGGTGCGGGGTGTCCCGCCCGGTGCTCATTCCATAACGGTTCGATGACAGCGCAGCGACTGTCATATGACCACCTCGTGACACGCCTTCCGGGCGGGGTGTCACAACGGCTGCAGGACCTTCGGGACCGCGTAGCGGTGGCCGTCGAAGCGCAGCACATGGCGCTCGCCTTCCACCGGCGTGTCCTGGTCGCGGCAGGTGTCGCCGTCCATCCAGCTGTGCGTGGTGACCCGGCGTTCGCGCAGGACGAGGTCGGCCAGGCCGTGCCTGCCTTGCGGGCCGACCGCGACGGTGCGCGTCACGTCGGTGGATTCACCGGCGCAGCGGGTGTCCCACTCGGCCTGGAAACGACGCAGCACCATCGGTGGGCCGAGCGTGCGCAGCGTGTCTGCCTGCACCGCCAGCAGTTGCAATTGTTCTTCGCTGAACGGATTGGGCCCGGAGCCATTGCGCCGCTGCACGCGCAGGCCGAACGCGAGGGTGTCCGGCGCGAGCTGGTAGCGCGCGGTATCCAGGTGCATGCCGTCGAAGAAAATCGCATCGCTGTCGAGTGCACCGGGCAGCACCGTCCATGCGCGCGTGGCGAGGGTGTCGGAATCGATCACCAGCACCTCCACGTCGCCATCGCGGGAGTCGTTGTCGCCACCGTCGCGCCAGACCGGCGTGGCCAGCAGGGTCAGCTCGGGGCGCGCCGGCCAGCGCCGGCAGACGCTGGCGGCCGTGTCACGGGTGTAGCCGGGGCGATCGGGCAGTGCGTCGTCCGCCCGCACCACGTACGCCTCCTCCGCGGCGGCCTGGGCGTCGTGGCAGTCCTGCGCGTGGGCGGGCAGGGCGGCGGCACTGCACGCGACGGCCAGCAACAGCGGGAGTGCGGTACGCATCGGGGTCCATCCATGGGCAAAGGGCGCCCAGCATACCCGCGCACGGGCACGAAAAAAGGCGCAGCCGAAGCTGCGCCTTTGTGTCACACGCGTGTTGCAGGGCTTACCAGAAGAACTGCAGGCGCGCTTCCAGGATGTTCGGATCGTCATTCACGAACGTACGGGCGGTGGAGCTGTACTTCTTGCTGTCCACCATCACGTAGTTCAGGGCGAACTTGGTGTTGGAGCGCCAGTAGTAGTTCACGCCCACGGTCCAGATGTCCATCTTGCCGCCGAGCACGCCATCGACGATCGGCGGGCGACCGGCCACCGGATTCGCCGACAGGTTGCCGTCGTTGAGGTCCATGTGGTCGTAACGCGCGCCCAGTTGCCACATGCCGCGGCCCGGCTCGTCCGGCAGGCCGGTGGTCGGGGTGCCGCCCTTGTAGCCCCAGGTTTCGCCGGTGATGTTCCACAGGCCGCTGACGTAGTAGCCGTCGCTGCTGTAGTTGTCGCGGGTGTAACGCTTGGCCTTGCTGGTGTAGTACTCGGCCTGGGCCTTGAACGGGCCGCCGATGTACATCGCTTCGGCGCCGATCGTGCTGACCCGGTCGGTGTCGACCAGGTTGCCGCTGTCGACCAGGCGCGCGGTGGCCAGGTCGGCGTTCGGACGGGCGCGCACGCGCAGGGTGTCCGCATCGGTGTCGTAGTCGACGTAGCTCAGGCCGAAGTGCAGGACCTGGCCCTTGTCATTGATCGGGGCCCAGGTACCACGCGCGCCGTAGCCGCTGCCGTGGGCCAGGTTGCGGGTCAGTTCGCGGCCGAAGGCGCTGGCGGTGACCGACCAGTTCGCATCGCCGATGCTGTATGCCGCGCCGAGGCGGCGGGCCACGGCATAGGTATTGGTGACCGTGGCCTTGGAGATGAAGTCGTTGTTCTTGGTGCTGGACAGTTCTTCCAGGCTGTTGGGCTGCTTGAACTGGCCGAACTGCACGAAGTGGTTGGCGTTGCCGGCCAGCTTGTACTTCAGGTTGGTGTCCAGGAACTTGTCGGCCTTGGCGTCGTAGCCCACCACCCATTCCACGTTGCCCGGGCCCTTGCCCTTGAGCACCAGCTCGGCGCGGCGCAGCTCGAACTCGCTGTTCTTGCCGTTGCCGGCGTCGCCGCCATTGAGGTCGGTCACATCGTTGTCGAACCAGTTGCCGTCGGCCTGGACCAGGCCCTCGAACGTGATTTCCGAACCGCCGATCACATCGATGGCCACTTCAGCGTGAGCGGCCGGAACGAACAGCGCAGCCACCACGGCCGCAGTAAGAAGTTGGCGATGCAGTTTCATGGAAGGAGCCTTGCAGGCAGGTGGGAAGATGCTGCGCAGGCTAATTAGTGAAGATTGCGTAAATGTGACAGTTTCAGACAAACCGTCATCTGCCGTATCCCAAGCGGCGTCAGGGGCTGCCATTTATGCCCGGCGGAGATGACCGCCGGGTTGCGTCCACATGGCAATCGCGCCCCCGTTCAGGCGGCGGTCTTCTCCTTGAACCGGCACAGGTCGCGGATCACGCATTGCGGGCAGTCCGGCTTGCGTGCCTTGCACACGTAGCGGCCGTGCAGGATCAGCCAGTGATGCGCATCGAGCAGGAACTCGGCGGGGATCACCTTGACCAGCAGGTCCTCCACCGCGCGCACGTCCTTGCCCGGCGCCAGGCCGGTCCGGTTGGAGACGCGGAAGATGTGCGTGTCGACCGCCATCACCGGTTCACCGAACGCGGTGTTGAGCACCACGTTGGCGGTCTTGCGGCCAACGCCGGGTAATGCTTCGAGCGCGGCGCGATCGCGCGGCACCTCGCCGCCGTGCTGGTTGACCAGCATCGCGCAGGCGGCGATCACGTTCTTTGCCTTGGCGTTGTACAGGCCGATGGTGGCGATGTACTTCTTCAAGCCCTCCTCACCGAGGTCGAGGATCGCCTGCGGCGTGTTGGCAACAGGAAACAGCTTGCGCGTGGCCTTGTTGACGCCGACGTCGGTGGCCTGCGCCGACAGCGTCACCGCCACCAGCAGCTCGAAGGGTGAGCTGTACTCCAGTTCGGTCCTGGGGTGCGGGTTGAGCTCGCGCAGGCGGGTGAACATCTCGATCACATCGGCTTTGGGCATACGCGCGCTGCGTGCGGCGGTCTTCTTCATCGTGGCCATCAGGGAAAACGCCCGGCGGCCTTCGCCTTGGCGCGCGCGAGAATCGCGGCGGCGGCCGAGGGCAGGGCGGGTTTCTGGATGTCGGGTGTGGGAGGCGGCGCGCGGCGCGCCTCCCGTTCGGCGGCGCGGCGGGCGAGCCGCTGCGCGCGTTGGCGGTAGCGTTCGCGTGCAGCCCAGGCGCGCTGCAGCTGCTGCTGTGCGTGCTGGAGGCGCTGTGGCAGATCGGGATGGTCGGCCAGCAGGTGCTCGTCGCCCGGCTGCGGGATGTAGTCCATCAGGCCGGCGGCGAGCGCGGCGTCCCACTGATCGTCACGCACGAGGGCCAGCAGCTGCGCCGGCGAAGCGGTATCGGGAGGCGACATGGCTCAGCGGTTCTGGAACACCGGCGGGCGGCGCGCGAGGAAGGCGCTGGTGCCTTCGCGCATGTCCTCGGTGGCGAACATCAGGCCGAACTGCGCGCTCTCGTATTCCAGGCCTTCGCCCAGCGCGCACTCGCCGCCGATGTGGATGGCATCCAGGATGCCGCGCAGCGCCAGCGGCGCGGCCGAGGCCAGTTGCGACGCCAGTGCGTGGACGCGGGCATCCAGATCGGCGGCCGGGACGACCTCGTTGACGATCCCCAACTGCGCGGCGCGGGCGGCGGTGATCGGGGCGCCGAGCAGGCACAGCTCCAGCGCGGCGGCGCGGCCACACAGACGCAGCAGGCGCTGGCTGCCACCGAAGCCGGGGATCAGCCCCAGGTTGATCTCCGGCTGGCCGAGTTTCGCGGTCTCGGCGGCCACCCGCAGGTGGCAGGCCATGGCCAGCTCCAGCCCGCCCCCCAGCGCGAATCCATTGATTTTGCCGATGACCGGCTTGGGCATCCGCTCGATGCGCCGCATCAAGCCCTGGCCCAGGAGCGAGAAATCACGACCCTGAACCGCGCTCAGGCTGTTCATTTCGGCGATGTCGGCCCCGGCGACGAACGCCTTGGGACCGGCGCCGGTCAGCACCACCACCCGCACCTGCGGATCGGCGGCCGCCGCGGCGAAGGCGGCATCCAGGGCTTCCAGTGTGGCCCGGTCGAGGGCGTTGAGCTTGTCCGGGCGGTTGACCGTCACGGTGCGTACGGCACCCTCGTCCATAATCGCGATAGAAGCGTCGGCCACGGCAGGACTCCTGAAAACGTTAAAAAATAGTGATGTTGAACTCTTGAAACGAAGTCAGGTCAGAGCCTCCGTCGTTAGTGGCGGTTCAACGTTGCGGCGGCTATCCTAACCCGTCGCCTCAGGGCGGCCCAACGCGTCCTGAGTTACCACCCCTGGAGAAAAGTTTGATGAAGTTGCGTTCTATCGCGGTCGCCGTCGCGGCCCTGGCCCTGACGGGCAATGCCTTCGCCCAGGACACCTCGTCCGAAAAGGGCAAGCTGAGCTATTACTTCGGTTACGACTACGGTAACAACCTGGCTGAACTCACCGCACGCGGCGAGCAGCTGGACATCAACTCGGTGGTGAAGGGCCTGCAGGATGCCTACGCCAAGAAGCAGCCGTCGATCACGGCCGAGCAGTTGAAGCCCGCCGTCGAAGCCTTCCAGAAGCGTGAGCAGGGTCGTGCGCAGGCCGCCAAGGCCGAGTACGACAAGGCTGCCGCCGAGAACAAGACCAAGAGCACCCAGTTCCTGGCCGCCAACAAGGCCAAGGCCGGCGTGCAGTCGCTTCCGAGCGGCGTGCAGTACCGCGTGATCGAAGCAGGCAAGGGTGCCAAGCCGACCCAGGCCAGCACCGTGCAGCTGGAAGTGGCCGGTCCGTATCCGTTCGGCACCCGTCCGGCCGAAGCGCGCCCGGCCCAGCAGATCCCGGGCATCAAGGTCAGCGAAGTCGAAATGAAGGCCATGCGTGAAGCGCTGCTGCAGATGCCGGCCGGCTCCAAGTGGGAAGTGACGCTGCCGCCGGAGCAGGCCTATGGCGCCGATCCGCGCACGCCGTTCCCGCCGAACGTTGCGGTGCAGTTCGAAATCAAGCTCGTCAGCGTCAAGTAATTTCTGCAACACCAAGAACGCGCCGGTGGAAACACCGGCGCGTTTTTCGTTTCCGTGCATTCGCGCTACTGTTGAGCGGTCCAATCGATGGAAGAATCCCCGCATGCCGCGCCCACTCCCTGCATCGGAATCTGCGCACTGGATCGCGCCGGTATCTGCACGGGCTGCCTGCGCACCGTGGATGAGATCACCCGCTGGCGAACCATGAGCCGACCCGAACAGCATCACGTCATGCAGCACACGCTGCCCCTGCGCGAACAACTGCGTCAATCGCTGCGCGGTTCGCTGGCCGAGCACGAACGCCTGCTGCGCGCGCTGCATCCGCTGGACCAGCCGCCGCAGGGCGATGGCTGGAACCGCAGCGAACTCATCGATCTTCTGCCGCCCGGCCCGCCGGTCGAGGCGGCCGTGCTGGCGGGCATCATTCCGCGCGAGGGTGGCGCCCAGGTGCTGCTGACCCGGCGTACCGACACGCTGCGCCACCATGGGGGGCAGGTCGGCTTCCCCGGCGGCCGCATGGAGTCGGACGACCGTGACGCCGTGGCCGCCGCGATCCGCGAGAGCGACGAGGAAATCGCGCTCAAGCACGACCAGGTGCAGGTGCTCGGGTATCTCGATCCGTTCGTGACCATCACCGGCTATCGGGTCATGCCGGTGGTGGCGGTGATCGATCCCGCGTTCGTGGCCGTACCCGAACCGGGGGAGGTCGCGGAAGTCTTCGAAGTGCCGCTGTCCTACCTGATGGATCCGGCCAACCTGCACCACGTCGAGATCGACCACCGCGGGCGCATCCGCCACGTGCTCGAATACGGCTGGCCCGGGCAGCGGATCTGGGGCGCGACCGCCGCCATTCTCTACAACCTGCGTCGCCGCCTGGAGCAGTCCGCATGACCACGCCACTGATCGATGTCACCGCCCTCGCAACAGCCCTGGAGGAGGGCGCCACGCGCCTGATGGATGCACGGGCGACGGCCAGTGCCGCACCGCCGCTGAAGGTGGTGGATGCGCGGTTCTCGCTCGCTGACCCGCAGTCCGGCGCGCAGCTGTATGCACAGGGGCATCTGCCCGGTGCGCTGTACGCCGATCTCAACCGGGATCTGTCCGATCTTGGCCGCACCGGCCATGGCCGGCACCCGCTGCCGGACAGCGATGCATTCGCTGCGCGCCTGGGCGAGTGGGGCATCGGGCCGCAGACCCGGGTCGTGGTCTACGACGCCGGCGACGGCAGCATGGCCGCCGCGCGCCTGTGGTGGCTGCTGCGGCTGATCGGACATGCGCACGTGCAGGTGCTCGATGGTGGCTTCGCCGCTTGGCAGGCGGCTGGCCTGCCGGTGACTGCCGAGCTGCCGCAGGTGTCCCCGTTGCCGCCGTACCCCGGTCGTTTCGACCGCAGCCGGATCGCCTCGGTGGAGGAGGTGCAGGCGCGACTGAAGCACGCACCGGGCTGGCTGATCGATGCGCGGGCCGGTGAACGCTTCCGTGGTGAAGTGGAACCGTTGGATCCGGTCGCCGGCCACGTGCCCGGCGCGGTGAATCGTCCTTTCGCGTTGAACGTGCATGACGGGCGGTTGCGCCCTGCGGACGACCTGCGTGCAGCGCTGCAGCCGCTGATCGGCACCCACGCACCGGAGCAGGTAGTGTTGATGTGCGGCTCCGGCGTCACCGCCTGCCACCTGCTGCTGGCGATGGACGTCGCGGGCCTGGAAGGTGCGCGGATCTATGCGGATTCGTGGAGCGGCTGGGTCAGCGACCCTTCGCGTCCTGTCGCCACCGGCTGACCATCACCCACGCAGTTCCTGCAACGGCACTGCCGCCAGCACGCGCGGCCACGGGAACAACGGACCGGGATCGCGCTTGCGCGGCACGCGCCGCTCCGGATCATCGCTGGCCACTTCCTCGCGCGTATCCAGCCATTCATGGCCGGCGATATGTGTCAGCGACGGCAGCGTCCCGCACAGATGCTGCAGCAGATCGATCAGGGCCGCGATCTGCACATCGGGGTAGGGCTCGTCCATCGCCTGGTGGCGGGAATCCCACCAGTGCGGGTAACGCCCGGTGTTGACCAGCTCGATGCCGATCGAGCGCGGATTGAAGCCGCTGACCTGATGCGCGACGCGGTCCAGCGTCACGTACTGGACGATGCGCCCGTCGCGGTCGATGTAGTAGTGGCCGCTGTTGCCGGTGCCGCTCTCATACAGCACGCGTTCGCCGTAGGCGCGTGCCATCGCCAGGTCGGGCAGTTCGGTGCAGTGGATGACCACCAGATCGATCTCGTCGTGCGTGCGCGGCAGCAGCCTGTCCTGGTAGGGCAGGGGCTGTGCTTCGATGGCGGGCGGGGCGCGGTCGGGCATGCGGCGATGCTAGCATTTGGGCATGAACGCTCCTATCGATTCCTACGCGGTACGCGCATGAGCCGCGGCCACTGCATCCTCTCCCACGGCTTTGAAAGCGGCCCCGACGCGATCAAGGTGACCGCCCTGGCGGACGTGGCCGAACGCCTGGGCTGGACCCACGAGCGCCCCGACTACACCGACCTGGACGCCCAGCGCGAGGTCAGCAGCCTGGGCGACGTGCGCGCCCGCCTGCAGCGCCTGGTCACCGTCGCCGCCGCCCGTGCCGCCGAGGGCCCGGTGGTGCTGGCCGGCTCCAGCCTGGGGTCCTACATTTCGGCCATCGCCTCGCTGCAGGTACCGGTCCGTGGCCTGTTCCTGATGGTGCCGCCGACCCGGATGGGGCCGATGCCAGCCCTGGACGCGGCCCGCGTGCCGACCAGCGTGGTGCATGCCTGGCACGACGAGCTGATCCCGCCGGGCGAGGTGATCGCCTGGGCCCAGGCCCGTTCGGCGCGGCTGCTGATGGTGGATGACGGGCACCGGCTGACCGACCACGTCGAGGCCTCGAGCCGGGCGTTCGAGGAACTGCTGGCTTCGCTGTAACCGGGCGATCCCGCCCACGTCACGTACAATGGCCACCCGGGCTCCGTGCCCGGCTGCTTGCCGTGCCCGTGGGCACCCCCTCTCCGCTGACCTGCGATACCGATTCCGTGAAATTCTTTGTTTCCTGCGCCAAGGGCCTGGAGTATCTGCTCGCCGACGAACTGTTGGCGCTCGGCCTGGACAAGGCCACCGCCACCATTTCCGGCGTCAACGCCGAGGGCGAGCTGGCGCAGGCACAGCGCGTGGTGCTGTGGTCTCGCCTGGCCAGCCGGGTGCTGTGGCCGCTGGCCGAGTTCGAGTGCCCGGACGAGGGCTCGCTCTACCAGGGCGTGTCGGCGATGGCGTGGGAGCAGCACATCAGCCCCGAGCTGACCCTGTCGGTGGACGCACACGTGTCCGGTACCGAGATCACCCACGCGCGCTTCGCCGCGCAGCGGGTCAAGGATGGCGTGGTCGACAGCCTGCGCGCGCAGGGCCTGGAACGGCCGTCGGTGAACGTGGAGTTCCCGGACGTGCGCATCAACCTGTCGCTGCGCAAGGGCCGGGCCACGATCTCGATCGATCTGGGCGGCGGCCCGATGCATCGCCGCGGCTGGCGCATGGCGCAGAACGAGGCGCCGCTGAAGGAAAACCTGGCCGCTGCCGTGCTGCTGCGCGCCAACTGGCCGAAGATCCACAGTGAAGGCGGTGGCCTGCTCGACCCGATGTGCGGCAGCGGCACGCTGCTGATCGAAGGCGCGCTGATGGCCGCCGACGTCGCCCCGGGCCTGCAGCGCCACGGCAGCATTCCGCCGAGCCGCTGGCTGGGCTTTGACCGCGAGAGCTGGAACACCCTGATGGCCGAAGCGCGCACGCGCGAAGAAGCCGGCCGTGGCGCGCTCAAGCAGGTCATCCACGGCAGCGACATCGACCCGCATGCGATCCGCGCGGCCAAGGAAAACGCCGAGACCGCCGGCGTCTCGCACGCGATCTGGTTCGGCGTGCGCGACGTGGCCGATGTCCAGGTGCCGCTGCAGGAAACCGGCTGCGTGGTCTGCAACCCGCCCTACGACGAGCGCCTGGCCGCCGACGCCCTGCTGTACCGCCGCCTCGGCGACGCGCTCAAGCGCGCGGTGCCGCAGTGGCGTGCCAGCCTGCTGTGCGGCAGCGCCGACCTGGCCTTCGCCACCGGCCTGCGCGCCAACAAGAAGTACCAGTTGTTCAACGGCGCCATCGAGTGCGCGCTGATCGTCTGCGACCCGATCGCGGTGCCGCAGCGCGAGAACACCGGCCAGCCGCGCGAGCTCAGCGAAGGCGCGCAGATGGTGGCCAACCGCCTGCGCAAGAACATCAAGAAGTTCAAGACGTGGCGGACGCGCGAGAGCATCACCTGCTACCGCGTCTACGATGCCGATCTGCCCGAGTACGCGGCCGCCATCGACGTGTATGAAGAAGATGGCGGTGCCCGCCGTACCTTCCTGCATGTGCAGGAATACGCGGCCCCGGCGACCATCCCGGATGTCGATGTGCGTCGTCGTCGCAACGAGCTGCTCTCGGCCGCGCGCGAGGTCTTCCAGGTGCCGGCCGAGCAGGTCGCGCTGAAGTCGCGCGAGCGGGGCAAGGGCGGCAGCAAGTACGGTCGTTTCGAGCAGCGCGGCGAGTTCGTGCTGGTGCGCGAGAACGATGCCCTGCTGCGCGTGAACCTGTTCGACTATCTGGATACCGGCCTGTTCCTGGACCATCGCCCGCTGCGCTGGCACATGGCGCAGGAAGCCCAGGGCAAGCGTTTCCTCAACCTGTTCTGCTACACCGGCGTCGCCTCGGTGCAGGCCGCCGTGGCAGGTGCCGCGACCACCACCAGCGTGGATCTGTCCGGTACCTACCTGCAGTGGTGCGCCGACAACCTGGCCTTGAACGGCAAGGGCGGCAGCCAGCACCAGTTGATCCAGGCCGATGCCTTGGCGTGGCTGGAGGCGGAGCGCCACCGCTTCGACGTGATCTTCTGCGATCCGCCGACGTTCTCCAACTCGGCCCGCGCCGATGATTTCGACATCCAGCGCGAACACGTGCGCCTGCTGCGCGCGGCCGTGGCGCGCCTGAGCCCGGAAGGCGTGCTGTATTTCTCCAACAACTTCCGCCGCTTCAAGCTGGACGACGAAGCGATCAAGGAATTCGCGGAGTGCAAGGAGATTTCGCCCGAGACCATCGGTGCCGACTTCGAACGCAACCCGCGCATCCACCGCGCGTGGGAACTGCGCCGCTACGGCGCCTGACGGGAAGGGGCTGACATGGACGACAGCCACCTCCACGCCGACGGGCTGCTGCTGCGGCCGTTCGAGGATGCCGACGCCGCCGCGTTCGCAGCGGCGGTGCGTGAATCGGCCGAGGGTATGCGGCGCTGGATGCCGTGGAGCTCGGTCGACTACAGCGTCGAGCAGGCGCTGCAGTGGTTCCAGGTCTGCCGGGACGGCTGGGCGGCAGGCACGGCCTGCGAGTACGGGGTATTCGACCGTGACACCGCCGCCTTCGTCGGCGGCGCGGGACTCAACAAGATCCAGAACGACCCCCGGTTCTGCAACCTGGGCTACTGGGTCCGGCAGGCGTGTCGCGGCCAGGGCGTCGCGCCCCGCGTCGTGCAGGCGCTGGCCGTCCAGGCATTCGGGCCGCTGGGCCTGCATCGGGTGGAGATCGTCGTGGCCGTGGGCAACCTCGCCAGCGAACGCGTGGCGGTGAAGTCCGGCGCCCTGCGCGAGGGCGTGGCGCGCAACCGACTGGTCATCGACGAACGTCCTGTCGCCGCGCACATGTTCTCACTGGTGCCCTGAGCGGCGATCGCGATGCGGCGACGCACCCGAGAGTGCGGCGGGCGCACCGCAGGAATCGATCCGAAGGTAGCGCCACGCCATGCGTGGCTGCTCCCTCAGCGCGCGATGAGCGCCACCGCCAGCCCCACCACCGGCAACGCCCATGCCAGCGGCGCGATCCAGCGCGGGCGGTACGGATACAGCCCGAACGCGATCAGCACCCCGCTGATCGTCAGCGCGCCCAGCCACAGCACCGGGCCGATCGCCCAGCCGTGGTCCAGCACGCACAGTGCGAATGCGACGGTCAGCAGCGCCCAGCCCACCCATCGCCACACCCGCATGCGCGATGGGCTGGCGCCGGCTTTGCCGTGCAGGTCCAGCTGGTGCTTGTCCATGGCCAACGACAACGCCGTGAATGCCGAGAAGGTCAGCGTGATCGCGAGCAGCATCATGCCGTCGCCCCCGCAGCAGCGGCCTGCTGACGACGCTTCTTCTCGGCCGCGCTCAGCGGGGGCTGCCAGCGCTGCATGCGATGGCCGCAGTAGGCCAGCATGGCGCCGAAGGCGAGCATGCTCAGGTCGAACCCGGCCAGCACCCAGTCACCGGTGCGCAGGGTGACGCCCAGATGCGCATGCGTGGTAAATGCGTTGACCACCGGAATCAGGGCGAACAGCACGCCACCCAGATACAGCTGCCAGGTCCACATCATCCGCTTCGGCCAGACGAAGCCGGCCAGCAAGGCAGCGGCCCAGGCATAGAAGAAGGCATTGACCTCGGCATCGGAACGCTCGGCCATGTGTACGGGCAGCAGCCGGTTGGCCAGGAAGTAGGTCGCGAACGCGATCGGCAGGCCGGCCACCGCGCCGATGTTGAGCGCGTCGACCAGGCGCAGGCCGAAGCCGGTCCTGCCGGACTTGGCGTGCTTGGGCCGCTCCTTGACCGCCCACAGGACCACGCCGCTGGCGACCATCAGGCAGCCGATCAGCCCGGACAGGAAGAACAGGGCGCGCAGGCCCCAATCCGCGAAGCGGGCCAGGTGCAGGCCGTACATCACGCCGCGGGTCTGGGTCGCGCCGCCCGAGGCCGGGCTGGCCTCGATCAACTGGCCGGTGATGGCATTGAAACGCAGCGACGGCGTATCCACCGACAGGCGCTTTCCATCGCGCTGGGTGATGTCCACGATCGCGTTGGCCGCGCCCGGGTGGTACAGGGTGAAGCCGGCCACGTCCGCGCCCTTCCATTCGGCGCGGGCGCTGTCCAGCAGCTGCTGGATCGGCAGCGGCGTGGCGCGTCCCTCGGCGGGGGTCTCGATCTCGGCCAGGCGCGCGAAGGCCTCGCTGAAGAACGCCTCCTCATCCTTGGGGTAGGCCACGCTCACGCCCCACGGCAGGTACATGAACATCAAGGTGACGATGCCGGTGTAGGTGATCATCGCGTGGTACGGCAGGGCCATCACCGCGCTGACGTTGTGGAAATCCAGCCACGAACGCAGGCCCTTTTCCGGACGGAAGGTGAAGAAGTCCTTGAAGATTTTCTTGTGCGTGATCACGCCGGTGATGATCGCCACCAGCATGAACATCGCGCAGAACCCCACCAGGTAACGCGCCCAGTACACCGGGATGTAGTGCAGGTCGAAATGCAGGCGGTAGAAGAAGTCGCCACCGCGGGTCTCGCGCGCGGCGATCTCCTCGCCGGTGTTCGGATCGACGGTGGCATCGCCGAAGCGGCCACCGCCGCGCCGGCGGCGCTCGCCTTCCACCGGTGGCTTGACCATCGATTCGGGGTTGCGCCAGAACATGCGCATCGCCGGGTTGCGCGGGTCGGGCAGGGTGACGTTCCAGCTCTCGGCCTGCGGGGCCTTGTGCTGCAGGAAGGTCAGCGCACGTTCGGCGGCCACGTCGGCGGTGACGTTGCTGCGCGGCAGCTCCGGGCGCATCCAGCGGCTGATCTCTTCGCGGTAATAGCTGGCGGTGCCGGCCATGAAAATCAGCAGCAGCAGCCAGCCGACCAGCAGGCCGGTCCAGGTGTGCAGCCAGGCCATCGACTGGCGGAATCCATTCTTCATGCGGCCCCCTGCAGCAGGCGGGTGCCCACCCAGAACAGCACGGTCGGAACCAGGATGCCAACCCAGGCGCGCAGGGCGGTGCGGGTGGCGAACGCCCACAACGCCGCGCAGGCGCACAGCACGATCGCCACCAGCATGCCGGTCAGCACGGCCTGGCCACGCGCGATCGGCAGGGCGACGGCGAAGAACATCGAGCAGGTGGCGGCCAGTGCGTAGCCGCCGAAGATCGCGGCGAGCGAGCGTGACAACACACCCAGCCAGGGGCGGGTGAAGAAAGAACCAAGACGGTTGAACCTGGCGCTGGCGTTCGGCGTGCTGTCCACGGAAACCTGCTGATCGATCGGGGAAACGGGCATCACCGGCCGCAGCCGGTGATGAATGATAGTGGCCATCCGTGGCCGTGTTCACTGCGCGTCGCAGTGGTCCCTTGGAGCCAGTGTCAGAGCTTCCAGCGCAGGTTCAACATCACGTTCCGTAGGCAGCCACACGCGCAGTCGCCAACAACGATGATCTGGACGACGGAGAGGCGGGCGAACAGGACATGGCAATTCCAGTGTGAGAATCGGCAGCGTCCGCGCACAGCGACGCTGCCAAAGGCAGAAGGCAGTGCGAGGAACCACGGGTCATGCGAGGTACACGGGACCGTTGCGCGGCAAAGCGCAGGGCCTCGGTGCGTCAATGGGCCAGGCGCACAGTCGAGTGGTGAATGATAGGCATTATCATTTAGTTAGACAAGTATCAGGGCGTGTCGGGACCGGGTAAACGCCCTGCGCTGGGGTACGTCCGGTGGGCGATAAGACCGTCGCCTGTGTGTCACGGCCGGGCAATATCGCGTCAACAGACTGTGAGGATGTCGTGACACGCCGTCACGGCATCCCCCCTCTGTTCGTTCGCGGAGTCGTCAGTGAATCGTTGTGCCCTTGCTGTTGCGGTGCTGTCCGTCCTTACTTTCGCCACGGCCGCCGATGCGCGCGCCGAGGCCGCCCCGGCAGGGAATGCCGCGGCCCCCGCCACCCTGGACACGATGATCGTCACCGGCACGCGCGGCAGCAACCGCACGCAGTTCGACACACTGGCCCCGGTGGACGTGTTCTCGCAGGAAGAGATCCAGGCGATCGAATCGTCCGACCTCAACGATGTGCTGGCGCAGCTGGTGCCGTCGTTCGTGGTGCAACGCATGCCGATGAACGATGGCCTGGTGTTCGTGCGGCCGGCCACGCTGCGTGGCCTCTCGCCGGACCAGACCCTGGTGCTGGTCAACGGCCGGCGCTTCCACCGCTCTGCGCTGCTCGGTGCACGCGGTGCGCAGGGCCCGGACCTGGCCCAGATTCCGGTGCATGCGATCCAGCGCATCGAAGTGCTGCGCGACGGTGCGTCGGCGCAGTACGGCTCGGATGCCATCGCCGGCGTGATCAACATCATCCTGGATGACCGCGTCGGGGGTGAGCTGTCGCTGGGACTCTCCGAATACAGCGAGGGCGATGGCACGGGCCGCAAGATCGGCGGCCGCCACGGCTTCGCATTGGGCGACAAAGGCAGCCTGTCGCTGTTCGCCGATTGGGACAAGTCCGATGCCACCTCGCGCAGCCGCCAGCGCGCCGATGCGATCGCCTTCCAGAACGCGCATCCGGATCTGGTCGTGCCCGATCCGGTGCAGCGCTGGGGCCAGCCGGACCTGGAAAACCGGCATTTCGGCTTCAACCTCACCCTGGCCTTGAACGACAGCGTCGACCTTTACGGCTTCGGTCTGTACGGGCACAGCGAGGGTGTCAGCGATTTCAACTGGCGCAATCCCGATGGCACCGCCTCGGTCTACAACCGCAGCCGCGTGTTCCCCGGCTGGGATGCACGCAGCGTGTACCCGATCGGCTTCAGCCCGAAGTACGGCAGCGAGCAGGACGATCTGCAGGGCGTGCTCGGTCTGCGGGGCTACTGGGGCGAGCGCTGGCGCTGGGATGTAAGCGGCTCCTACGGGCGCAACCGCATCGACTACACGCTGGGCAATTCGATCAACGCCTCGCTCGGCCCCGACAGTCCCACCTCGTTCTACCTTGGGCGCCTCTCGCAGGAAGAGAAGAACCTCAACGCGGATATCGTGTATTCGCTGCCGGTCAGCGCGTTGTCCGCGCCGATCAACATCGCCTTCGGCGCGGAGACGCGCGAGGAAACCTACGGCGTGGATGCCGGTGATCCGGCGTCGTACGCGATCGGCCCGGGTGCGGTGACCGGCCTGGCCGGTGGGGCCAATGGTGCGCCGGGTTTCAGCGCGGCCAATGCCGGGCGCTGGAGCCAGCGCAGCCGCGCGGCCTACATCGATGTCGAAGCGCCGTTGACGGCACGCTGGACGGTCGGCGCGGCGACCCGCTACGAGCACTTCTCCGCGTTCGGTGAAAGCGTGGACGGCAAGCTCTCCAGCCGCTTCGAGTTCACCCCGGACCTGGCAGTGCGCGGCTCGGTCTCCACCGGCTTCCGTGCGCCGACCCCGGGCCAGCTCTACACCCAGAGCACCCAGCAGGGCCTGGATACCGTGACCCTGCAGGTGTTCACCACCGGCCGCCTGTCGCCCAGCGATCCGCTCGCGATCCAGCTCGGTGCCCAGCCGCTCAAGCCGGAGCAGTCGCGCACCGCCTCACTCGGCCTGACCTGGAAGAACGACCTGGGCTTCTCCGGCTCGGTGGACCTGTACGACATCAAGGTCACCGACCGCTTCAGCCAGTCGGCCTCGTTCGCGGTGCCGGCCGGCGTGCCCAACCCGCTGGCGTACACCTCGGTGAGCTTCTACACCAACGATTTCGACACCACCACGCGCGGTGTCGATGTGGTCGCCAGCCACACCACGGCACTCGGCGCGGGGCGCCTGAGCACCACGCTGGGCTACAACTACAACCAGACCCAGGTGGACAGCGGTGCCACCGGCGTGGCCACCAATGAAAGCCAGCGCCGCATCTTCGAAGAGCGCCTGCCACGGCAGAAGGCCACGCTCAGCAGCACCTACGCGTGGGGACGCTTCAGCGTGCTCGGCAAGCTGCGATACTACGGGGCATGGACAGACTCTTCGGGCAATGCCACCGGCGACATCTTCCAGCGCTTCGGGGCGATGAGCTTCGTCGATCTGGCGGTCAGCTGGAACGTCACCGAGCAGCAGACGCTGCGGATCGGCGCGGACAACCTGTTCGACCGCTACCCGGACGAGGCCAGCTTCCAGGCCAGCCGCGGCCTGGTCTATTCGCGGAACGCGCCGTATGACACCGACGGCCGCAACCTCTACGCCGAATATCGGATCCGTTACTGATGGACCGGCAACGACGCTCTCTGCTGCGTGGCGCACTGGCCCTGCCGGTCGCCACGGTACTTTCCGGCACGACCGCCATGGGTGCTGAACCGATGGCGCTGCCGGCAGTGGGCACGCGTACGCCCACAGAGCTTGCCGCCGACGAAACCTGGTGGGCCCAGGTCCGCGCGCTGTACGACCTCACCGACGAGATCGTGATGCTGGACAACGGCTACTGGGGCGCGATGGCGCGCCCGGTGCTGCAGGCCTACCAGCAGGCCACTGCCACGGTGAATGCCGGCAACGCCTGGTTCGGGCGGCTGGCGTTCCCGCCGCTGTTCGAGCAGGCCCGCGTGCGCCTGGCGCAGGTGCTGGGTGTGGAGACCGAGGAGATCGTGCTCACCCGTGGCGCCACCGAGGCGATGCAGGTGCTGATCGGCAGCTACCGCGGGCTGTCACCGGGCGATGCGGTGATGTACGCGGACACCGACTACGACAGCATGATCAGCGCGATGCAATGGCTGCAGGCGCGGCGCGGCGTGCAGCCGGTGGCGATCACGCTGCCCGAGCCGTTCGACCATGACAGCATCGTGGAGACCTACCGCCGCGCGCTGGCCGCCAACCCGCGCGTGCGCCTGCTCCTGCTGACCCACGTCAACCATCGCAACGGGATGCTGCTGCCAGTGGCCGAGATCGCTGCGCTGGCCCGGGCGGCCGGCGTGGAGGTGGTGCTCGATGCGGCGCATGGCATCGGCCAGGTGGATACGCCGCTGCGCGCGCTGGGCGTGGATTTCATCGGGATCAACCTGCACAAGTGGATCGGCGCGCCGGTCGGTGTCGGCGCGGTGTATGTCCGCCGCGGACGGGTGCGCGATCTGGATCCGTACATGGGCGAGCAGGACCACGACGACATCCGCACCCGCGTGCACACCGGTACGGTCAACTTCGCGGCGTACATGGCACTGCCGGTCGCACTGGACCTGCACGAGCGCATCGGCGTGGCCAACAAGCGGGCGCGCCTGCTGCGCCTGCGCACTCAGTGGATGGACGGATTGCGCGGCGACGCGCGCATCCAGCTGCTGGGCTCGGACGACCCGCGGTTGTCCAGTGCGATCACCTCGTTCCGGCTGCGCGGGCAGACCACGATGCGCGACAACACCGCCACCTCGCAGCGGATGGTGAAGCAGTCCGGCGTGTTCGTGGTGCCGCGCGAGGGGTTGGCCTCCGGCGCCTGCCTGCGGGTGACGCCGGGCATCTTCAGCACGCCGGCGCAGATGGACACGCTGGTGGCGGCGGTACGCGCGGTCGCGGGCTGATCACACCGGCGGCGCTGGCGACGTCCTCGCCAGCGTCCGGCGGCGGGCTCGACGCGGGTCGGGCTACCAGTGGAACCACACCGTCAGCGCGTGCAGGATCACGCCGATCAGGCCCCCCACCAGGGTGCCGTTGAAGCGGATGAACTGCAGGTCGCGGCCGACGCTTAGTTCCAGCTGCTCGACCAGGTGGCGTTCGTCCCAGCTCTTGACCGTCTGTGCGATGTGCTCGGTCACGCCGCTGCGCAGCCGGGTGGTCAGGCGCTCGGCACCGTCCATCAGGTGCTGGTTGAGCGCCTCGCGCAGCGACGGGTCGGCCTGCAGCGCCTCACCCACGGAGGCCAGGCTGCGGCGCAGATGGCCGGCGAGCGCGGAGTCCTCGCTGGCCAGGTCGGCACGCAGGCTGGCGTGGATGCGCGCCCACAGGCCCTGCACGTACTCCTGCACGGCCGGGTGGTCGATCACCTGCTGCTTGAGCTGCTCGACCTTCTCGGCCAGGGCCGGGTCTTCGCGCAGCCGCTGGATGTAGTCGCTCAGCCAGGTTTCGTAATCGCGGCGCAGCGGATGCTCGGGCTGGGCCAGGATCTGCTGCAGTTCTTCCAGCACCGCGTGCGCCAGGCGCTCGGCCAGGGTGTCGCCGATCTCGTCGATCGGTTTGACCCAGTTGACCGTGCTGGCGAGCTTGGGCCACTCGCGCTGGATGTAGCCCACGATCAGGGTGGAGGCCCGGTCTTTGACCTTCTCGTTGCCCAGCCATTCGCTGATCCGGGTCAGGCCTTCATCCAGCACGCGCTGGTGACGGTTGTCGGCGGTCAACAGGCCGAGCAGTTCACCGGCGGTGGCGGCTGCGTTCCACTGTCGCAGCTGCTGGATCACGAAGCCCTGGATGCTGCGCCGGACCGCGGCCTCATCGAGGAAATCCAGCGCCTGCAGCGCCCAGCCGCGCGCCATGTCGGCCAGCATGCGGGCGCGTGCGGGCTCGGCGAGCCAGCTGCCGAGACGGCTGGCCGGGTCGAACACCTGCAGCCTCGCCAGCAGCGCCTGCGGTTCCAGGAACTGGTCGCGCACGAACAGCGCCAGGCTGTCGGCAATGCGGTCCTTGCTGCGCGGGATGATGGCGGTGTGCGGGATCGGCAGGCCGAGCGGGCGACGGAACAGCGCGACCACCGCGAACCAGTCGGCCAGCGCGCCGACCGCGGCGGCTTCGCAGAAGGCCGAGACCCAGGCCCAGATGCCGCGTTCGCCGTGCCAGTGACTGACCGCGAATCCGGCCAGCATCGCCACCAGCATGGCCAAGGCGATCAGTTTGAGGCGGCGCAGCTGGGCGCGGCGCGGGTCGGGCGGGGAGATCGGCGTCATCCAGGCAGTTTAACGACCCCGGCATGAGCAACAGGTAGTGCCGGCCGCTGGCCGGCAACCAGGTAGCCCCGTCCGAAGGTTATCCGCGTTGCCGGCCAGCGGCCGGCACTACCTCAGACGTCCGCAACCTGCCTGCGCAGCGCGGCCAGCTGCTGGCGCAGGGTGTCGTTCTCCAGAGTCAGCGCGATGATGCGCTGGCGCAGCTCGGCTGGGCCTTCGCCCAGTGCGTTGAGCGCGTCGGCGATCTCGGCGGCGCGGCTCGGATCGACTTCGGCATCGCCATCGGCGCTGTGCAGCACCTCCTGGGACGGCTTGCGCGGCTTGCGCTTGGACTCACGCACGCGCTTGGCGGCCTGCTTGAGTTCGTCCTTGCCGGCGGCGGCCGCGGCGCGCTGTTCGTCTTCGGGCAGGTCGGCCACGGCGGCTGCGGCGCTGATCGAGATCACGCCGGTCTTGACCGCTTCCACCAGCTCCGGTGCGGCCTGTTTGTGGATGCGCTCGATCATCGTCACCTGGCTGCTGCTCAGGCGCGCTTCGCGGGCCATGTCGGCGCGGCTGACCTTCGGCGCGGCGGCCCACGGCGGGCTGTCCTCGTCACCGGCATCGGCCGGGCCGCTGATCTCGCCGTCGCTTTCCTTCTGCAACTGGGCCTGGTCGGCGCGATGACGCTCGGCCAGGATGTCGCGCTTGCGCAGCGCCAGCACGCCGCGCTGGAAATCGGACACGCTGCGGCGGCCCAGGTGCTGCTCGATCATCCACAGGTGGACGTCGTCCATCGACTGGAAGCGGGTGTTCTGGATCGTCTGGAAGGGCAGGCCGTGCTTCTGGCAGATGCCGTAGCGGTTGTGGCCGTCCACCAGCACCTCGCCCCACAGCACCAGCGCATCGCGGCAGCCCTCGGCGAGGATGCTGCGCTCCAGGGCGTCGTGCTCGTCCGGGGTCAGCGGGTCGATGTAGGCCTTGAGTTCTTCTTTGACGACAATGTCCATGCAATCCGGTACGCGAGCGAAACGTGACCGACCATTGTAAGGATCGCGGCGGTCGCCGTCGTCGCCGACGGATTCAGGCTCAGCCGGTGGCGCGGATCATCTCGCCCAGCACGTCCACGATGCGGTCGATGTGGTTGCGCTCCAGGATCAGCGGCGGCGACAGTGCGATCACATCGCCGGTGCAGCGCACCAGCAGCTGGCCGTCGCGGAAGCAGCGCTCGAACACCTCGTAGCCGCGGGCGCCCGGGGCATCCTTGCGCGGCATCAGCTCGACCGCGCCGATCAGCCCGAAGTTGCGGATGTCGATCACATGCGGCAGCCCGCGCAGGCTGTGCAGCCGTTGCTGCCAGTAGTCGCCCAGCTCGAGGGCACGCTCGAACAGATGCTCGTCGGCGTAGGTATCCAGGGCAGCCAGGGCGGCCGCACAGGCCAGCGGATGACCGGAATACGTATAGCCATGGAAGAACTCGATCGCGGCCGGCGGGCCCTGCATAAAGGCACCATGGATCGCATCGCTGGCCAGCACCGCGCCCATCGGCACGGCGCCGTTGGTCAGGCCCTTGGCCAGGGTCAGCAGATCCGGGGTGACCCCGAAGCGCTGCGCGGCGAAGGCATTGCCGACCCGGCCGAAGCCGGTGATGACCTCATCGAACACCAGCAGAATGCCGTGCTGGTCGCAGATCTCGCGCAGGCGCTGCAGGTAGCCCGGCGCCGGCAGGATCACGCCGGCCGAGCCGGCGATCGGCTCGACGAACACCGCCGCGATGGTGGACGCATCGTGCAAAGCGATCAGCCGCTCCAGATCCTCGGCCAGCTCGTGGCCGTGGCGCGGCAGGCCGGCACTGAAAGCATTGCGCTGCAGGTCGAGCGTATGACGCAGGAAATCGCTGCCCGCCAGCAACGGCCCGAAGCTCTTGCGGTTGTTGGGCAGGCCGCCGATCGACAGGCCGCCGAAGCCGACGCCGTGATACGCCTTCTCGCGGCCGATGAAGCGGGTGCGGTGGCCCTCGCCGCGCAGGCGGTGGTAGGCCAGCGCGATCTTCATCGCGGTGTCGACCGCTTCGGAACCGGAATTGGTGAAGAACGCATGGTTCAAGCTGCCCGGCGCCAGCGCGGTCAGGCGCTGGGCCAGCACGAAGGGCAGCGGTGAGCCCATCTGGAAAGGCGGCGCGAAATCCAAGGTTGCGGCCTGCTGCTGGATCGCCTGCACGATCCGCGGCCGCGCATGCCCTGCGTTGCAGCACCACAGCCCGGCCGCGCCATCCAGGATCGCGCGGTCGTCGACGTCGTGGTAGTACATGCCCTCGGCGCGGACCAGCAGGCGCGGGGAGGCCTTGAACTGACGGTTGGCGGTGAACGGCATCCAGTACGCGTCCAGGTCCGCGGGCGCGTGGCTGGCCAGGGTCGACAACGACGATTCGGGACGAGGCATGAGGCACTCCGCAGGGTCGCGATGGTCACGACTTTATCGCACCCGCCTCACGTCATCCCGTGACGGCGGCGGGTATAACCGCCTTACCCGAATGACACCGCGAGGATGACGCCGATGACCACCGCACGCACCCGTGACGACTGGCAGCGCGAGGCCGATGCACTGGCCTTCCAGGGGCAGGCCTTCATCGATGGGCGGTATGTCGACGCCGCCAGCGGCGCGCGCTACGACTGCATCAGTCCGATCGACGGCCGCGTGCTGGTGCAGGTGGCCGACGCCGATACCGTGGATGTCGACCGTGCGGTCGCGGCGGCGCGGCGCAGTTTCGACGCAGGGGACTGGTCGCGGGCCGCACCGTCGCACCGCAAGCAGGTGCTGCTGCGGCTGGCCGATCTCGTTGAACGGCACGCCGACGAACTCGCCTTGCTGGAAACCCTCGACATGGGCAAGCCGGTGCGCGACGCGCGCCAGGGCGACCTGGCCGGGGTGCTGCGCTGCCTGCGCTGGACCGCCGAGGCAGTCGACAAGGTGTACGGCGAGGTCGCCCCCACGGCGCTGGACACGCTGGGCCTGATCACCCGCGAGCCGGTCGGCGTGGTCGCGGTGATCGTGCCGTGGAATTTCCCGCTGCTGATGGCCGCGTGGAAGATCGCGCCCGCCCTGGCGGCGGGTAACTCGATCGTGCTCAAACCGTCCGAACGGTCGCCGTTGAGCGCGATCCGCATCGCCGCACTGGTCGCCGAAGCCGGCGTGCCCGATGGCGTGTTCAATGTGCTGCCGGGCCATGGCGAGCGCACCGGCGAACCGCTGGCGCTGCACATGGACGTGGATGCGCTGGCCTTCACCGGCTCCACCGCCGTCGGTCGCCGATTGCTTCAGTGCGCGGGTAAATCGAATCTCAAGCGCACCTGGCTGGAGTGCGGTGGCAAGAGCCCGAACCTGGTGTTCGCCGACGCGCCGGATTTGGACAAGGCCGCGCAGGCGGCCGCCACCGCCATCTTCTACAACCAGGGCGAGGTGTGCACGGCAGGCTCGCGCCTGCTGGTCCAGCGCTCGATCAAGGATGCCTTCGTGGCGCGGGTGCTCGCACAGGGCCGGCACATGCAGCCGCAGCATCCGTTCGAGCCGGACGCCGCGATGGGGGCGTTGGTCGATGAGGCGCACGCGGGCCGCGTGCTGGACTACGTGGCACGCGGCGAGGCCGAGGGCGCGCGCCTGCTGCTGGGCGGCAAGCGGCGCGAGGTGGTGCCGGGCGGCAGCTATGTGGAGCCGACGGTGTTCGACGAGGTCGATCCGCAGCACACCATCGCCCGCGAGGAAATCTTCGGGCCGGTGCTGTCGGTGCTGACCTTCGATCACGAAGAGGACGCGTTGCGCATGGCGAACGACTCGGTCTATGGCCTGGCCGCCGGTGTGTGGACGCGCGACCTGGGGCGTGCGCACCGCGTGGCCCGCGGGCTGCGTGCGGGCAGTGTCTGGGTCAACCAATGGGACGGCGGCGACATGACCGCGCCGTTCGGTGGCTACAAGCAGTCCGGCATCGGCCGCGACAAATCCCTGCACGCCTTCGACAAATACACCGAGCTCAAGGCGACCTGGATCCATCTGGGCGGATGAGGCACCTCAGCAGTCCTGGCTGTGGCGGATCAGCGACTCGCGCAGCAGGTCGCGGTCCATCTCGTCCACGGCGTTGCGGAGGTAATCGATCTGCTGCCGGGTGAGTGCGCACTGGTCCACCATGTAGCCCGGGGGCCAGGCACCGATCAGCTGGAAGATGCCCTGTACGATCTGCTCCGGCGTCATTCCCGCCTTCATGCGGAAGCGCTCGCGCCGGGGCTGGAACGCCGGGTGGACATCCCGGTCGCCCAGCACGCGCGGCACCAGTGACGCGGCGTCGATGCCGCTGCCGGTCAGCGACGACGGCACGCCCAGGTCCAGCGGCACGGGCAGGGCCAGGGGATCCACGGCGGCATGCGATGCGGGGGTTGGCGTGGTCGCGATGGGCGCAGGCAGGCGCCGCGATGCCGCGGCCTGCGCCGGGGAGGGCAGGGGGGCCGTCGAGCGCGGGGGAACCGGTGCAGGCAACGGCTTCGGCAACCAGTACATCGCCAGGCGCGCTTCATCAGCGGCGGCGCTGGGGGCCGGTGAACGCAGCAGCACGCCCAGCATCAGTCCGTGCACCACGATCACCACGGCGACGGCGGTCGGCTGTGTCCAGCGCGAGGCGGTGGCACTCTTCCTTGAGGCAGACATCCGGGACCGTCCTGGTGGGGTGACCGCGGTGAGACCGGGCGATGCAGGGGAAGTTCCTGCCCGATGCGCAGGTCGCCGACCCGGTCACAGCCTGACAGTCTCGTCTGCAACCATCGCGGCAGGCCCGGGATGGGCGTGGCAGAATCCGGCAGCTGCCTATTCCTGCGTACCCGATGTCCACACCTGCTGTCGCCCCTGTCGTGAACTCCCCCCGCCGCATCCTGCTGGCGAGCCTGATCGGCACCACCATCGAGTTTTTCGATTTCTACATCTACGCCACGGCGGCGGTGCTGGTGTTCCCGCACCTGTTCTTCCCGGAGAGCAGCGACGGGGCGGCGATGCTGCAGTCGCTGGCGACCTTCGCCGTCGCGTTCATCGCGCGGCCGGTCGGCTCGGCGGTGTTCGGCCACTACGGCGACCGCATCGGGCGCAAGGCCACCCTGGTGGCGGCGCTGCTCACGATGGGCATCTCGACCGTGGCGATCGGCCTGCTGCCTACCCATGCCAGCATCGGCCTGGTGGCGCCGGCGCTGCTGGCGCTGTGCCGGTTCGGCCAGGGCCTGGGGCTGGGCGGGGAGTGGGGCGGCGCGGTGCTGCTGGCCACCGAGAACGCACCGCCCGGCAAACGGGCCTGGTACGGCATGTTCCCGCAGCTCGGCGCGCCGCTGGGCTTCCTGCTCTCGGCCGGCATCTTCCTGCTGCTGGGTCGCGCGATGAGCGAGGCCGACTTCCTGCAGTGGGGGTGGCGCGTGCCGTTCCTGGCCAGCTCGCTGCTGGTCGGCATCGGCCTGTGGGTACGCCTGAACATCCATGAGACCCCGCAGTTCCAGGCCGCGCTGGACCGCAACGAACGGGTCAAGCTGCCGATGTTGACGGTGCTGCGCGAGCATCCGCTGACCCTGGTGTTGGGCACCCTGGGGGCATTCGCCACCTTCGTGCTGTTCTACCTGATGACGGTGTTCACGCTGGGCCACGGCACCACCGTGCTGGGGTATTCGCGTGAGCAGTTCCTGCTGCTGCAGATGGTCGGCATCCTGTTCTTCGCGGCGGGCATTCCGATTTCCGCGCTGTACGGCGACCGCTGGGGCACGCGCCGCACCATGATCGTCGCCAGTGGCCTGATCCTCGCCTTCGGCGTGGTGTTCGCGCCGCTGTTCCAGGCGGGCAGCCCGTGGCTGGTGCTGGGCTTCCTGGCGCTGGGCCTGTTCCTGATGGGGCTGACGTATGGGCCCTGCGGCACCTTCCTGGCGGAGATCTACCCGGTCCAGGTGCGCTATACCGGCGCGTCCTTGTCGTTCAACCTCGCCGGCATCCTCGGTGCCGCACCGGCGCCGTACGTGGCCACCTGGCTGGCCGAACGCTATGGGTTGGTGGCGGTGGGATACTACCTGTGCGTGACCGCGCTGATCACCATCGTGGCGCTGCTGGCGATGGGGCGGCGCGGGCGCTGATCAGCGGAAGAAGCGCTTGAGCGTGCGGCCCAGCCAGCTGCCCTGCTGGTGATCGCGCGCGAACTGGTTGAGGTGCTGCTTGACCTGCGGCGCGTAGGCCTTGTCATCGCCACGGATGTGGTTGAACAGCCAGCGCGACAGCATCGTGCGCAGCTCTTCGGTGATGTCTTCGCCCGCCTGGAAGCGCAGCCGGTACTCGCCCACGCGCTTGCCGAAAATCTCGTGCACGCGCTTGTGCGCCGCGCAGAACGGGTAGCCGGCCTCTTCCATCAGCTCTTCTTCGAAGGCGAAGTGGGACATCGTGTAGTCCACCAGCTCGTCGATCACTTCGGCCACGGCCAGCCGCTCCAGGCTCTTCTGGGCAACGTGCAGGTGGTTGAGCATCTCCACGATGCGCATGTGCTGGTGATCGATGACATCGATGCCGATGTTCAGATCGTCCTGCCAGACCAGAAGTGCCATGGTGCGTTCCCCGCGCTGTTCAACTGGCGGCGACTCTAGGCAGTCGCGGCCGGGGCCGCGTTGATCTCGATCAAGGCGCCAGCGCGGGCTCGCGCTGGCGTGGGCCGGTGGCCACGGTGGCGCAGTGGACCCGGTTGCGGCCGCCCGCCTTGGCCAGGTACAGCTGCCGATCGGCCTCGGAGATCAGCCGGTGCAGTGAATCGCGTTGCGGGCGCAGGCAGCACAGTCCGATGCTGACCGTCATGCGCAGCGTGGTATGGCCCAGGTCGACCTCCAGCGCGGCGATCGTCTGGCGCAGTTCCTCGAAGTAGACCAGCGCAGCCTCCTGGTCCAGGCCCGGCACCAGCAGGCAGAATTCCTCGCCACCGAAGCGCGCGACCAGGTCGTCCTGGCGGGCGTGCTGGCCGACCGCGGCTGCGACCGCGCGCAGGGCATCGTCGCCGGCTTCGTGGCCATGGGTATCGTTGATGTGCTTGAAGTGGTCGATGTCGATCATCGCCACCGCGACCTGTTCACCGTCCAGGTGCAGCTGCGGCAGCTGGCGCTGGCTCTGCTCCAGGAAACACCGGCGATTCGGCAGGCCGGTCAGGAAATCACGGGTGGCCAAGTCCTGCAGGGTGCCGATCAGCTCGAGCTGATCCACGTTCTGCGAGACGCGGCAGAAGAACTCTTCGCGCGAGAAGGGTTTGCGCAGGAAGTCGTTGGCGCCGTTCTTGAGGAAACGCGGGATCAGCGATGGATCGGTGTTGCCGGAAATGCCGATCACCGCCAGTTTGTCGCGCGAGCGCATGGTACGCAGGCGGCGGGTGAACTCCACGCCCTCCATGCCGGGCATTTCCTGGTCGACCACGGCCAGCCGGATTGCCGGATGGGCCTCGATCGCCTTGAGTCCCTCGGCACCGTCGGCGGCCTCGTAGACGTCGTGCCCGTACATGCGCAGCAGCGAGGCGGCGTACATCCGCGCCGACATCGAGTCGTCCACCACCAGGGCGGCGATGCGCCGGTTGCGCTCCAGCCGCTGCACCAGCCACACCAGGTAGTCGATGCTGCCGGGCGTGTTCTTGAGCACGTAGTCGATGATCTGCTGCTGCAGGACGCGCTTGCGCAGGTCTTCGTCGTAGACGCCGCTGACCACCACGGTGGGCAGCCCGCGCGACAGGAAGTAGTCGACCACGGTATCGCGGTCGCCATCGGCCAGGACCAGCCCGGTCAGGACCAGGAACCAGCCCTGTTCCTCATCGAGCAGCCGCCCGGCATCGGCCAGGCTGGTCGCCACCGAGACCGGCAGCTCCAGCCGCTGCTCGATCGCCTCACGCAGCATGCTGGTGAACGTGCGCGAGTTTTCCACCAGCAGGATCCGCTGGGGCAGGGCATCACCGGGGTCGCTGAGGACAGCGCCCTGCAACAGTGCCGGCATGAGGCGTACGCTCGGTTCCGAGTGGGTCGGGACAGATAGCGGCGGTTTCACACGCAACTTTAGGGGCAGGGGTGCCGCGTAACGTCGCAGCCTCGGCCTGGTTGCCCGGTGGGGCGTCTTACTGTACCGGCCGCTCAAGCAGCTCCCGTTGATCGATGGATCTCCGCTTGCCGTTACTATCGCCGAAGTTCCCCTCAACGTTTAATCAGGAGGTAAATGTGCGCATTCCAAGGATTGTTGGTGTTGTGGGTATCGTAATTCTCGCGTCGGTTCCGATGGTTGGGATGGCGCAGTCAGATGGTCACGGGACTCATCTGGCAAAAAGTGGTCTGGGCAGGGCGCAGCCGACAGCTGTCAATCTGAGTCAGGATCCGCAGTGGCGCCTGTATGGGTTCCAGCGCGATGGAATCTCGTACTTCCAGGTAAATGATCTGTTGGGACGTGTGCAGGTGATCATCGGAAATGTGGATGATGCATTCTGGACCTTGCCCGCTGGCGAAAGCTCGGCGAGTGTGTCGTTGCCACTGCAACGCGTACAACTCCCGGCAAATGCAGCGAGGACCGAAATCTATCGAGGCCCCCACTTCTCGCTGGTCCTGTATGGACGCGGTGCCGATGCTGTGTGGTCCGTCGAGGTCGTAGACCAGCAGCCCTAGCATTCTGATAGACAGCCAGCGTTGAGGTGCTGCCGCCTAGGGGGCAGCACCTCAATGCACCTTGGTAGGTGTCGAACGGACCTATTGTCCTGGTCGAGTACTTTCCCTTACCCACGTCTGTGGGGGCATGTTCGTCGCTCTGGCGGACGACCGCGCGGCGGTCTCCGCGAGTACTATCCTGACCCGATTGCGGCGGCACTGTACGAAGCCGCCGTAAGCGAGAGGCAGGCCCGCCAGATGCTCATCCACCATGGCGACGGTTGTCCCGGACAACGGCTGCACCGAATCAAGCAGTGCCACCACAATCAGGATTCCCCGCCGCGACCCGAAACGCCCGCAGCGCGCACGAACCACTATCTGTCCGAACTCATGTTCCAAAAGCAGGGACACCGCCTCAGTGAGTGCCCGATAGGCAGCCAGCTGCAGTCCTGTACTCAACATGCAGGGATCGCCTTCCAGGCGAGGCCGCGTCATCCGGTTGCTCTGGTCCCAGGATTCTCGTACGCCGCCGGCCTGCAGGGCAACGTAGAGACCCAGATGATCCAATGTGGTGGGATAGACCATGCTTGCCTGGGTACGGAACTGATGTGAATGCACCGCTGCAGTGTTCAACAGTCCGCTTGCTATTTCATGGTGGCCCTGCAGTTTCAGCCAGTTCACCACTTCTCTAAGCGATACCTCAATGCCGTCGCCGAGCTTCCTGATGTGGAGCGCGCGTTCGCGAAGGCCTTTTTCACTGGCGATATGTGAGTTGCGGGCCAGCTTTAGTGCATTTCTCTCGCCATCGTCACGGATCCGGTAACGATGGTAATAGTGCGTAATGCGCGAGCCGAACAGAAGCAGGGCGATACTGGCAACGGCCATGACCATCTGCGTCGTAAATGTCGTCGGATCGAATGCCAGGGGATACGGCTTTGGCGTCGTGAGGCCAATGATGAGATTGAGTGACGGGACGGCTATTGCGGCCCCACGCCAACCAAGCAGGCAGGTAAGAGCGATGGCAGGCAGTGCCATCAACAGTTGCAGGCTGCTCTTGGCCGTGGCCGACTCTTCGGTAATCAGCGCAGAAGCGATGCCAGTCAGGATCATGAGCGCGAGTGCGGCGATACTCGGTGTCAGGAAGCGACCTGTCCATGGCAGTTCTGCGCGCCTACTGGCCCAAAGCAGGGCAAGAGGGACGACCGTCAGAATGCCGATGAAGTCGCCGACGATGTAGCGCGCCGCGCCGGTGAGTAACGGTACATCTGGCGTCGGCCACAACAGGTGCATCAGGACCAGGTTCAACGACGTGACCGCTACGGCCGATGTCGCGCCAACTGAAAGCAACCAGGCCTGCGTGGTGGTGGCCACCATCCTGCGATGCAGTCGCACGATCATTGCAACCGTTGGCATCAGTGAGACGGAGGCGAGGATGACCCACGTCAACCCATACTTTTCCACCATCGGGTAACGCATCTGGGCGAAGTAGGCGTATTCGCCGAGAAACAGGTACGGCCACAGTCGTGGCGGGCAAAGCAGCAGCGCGGCCACGCGTATGCCCGCAGGCAGGTAGAACTGGTCGAGGGACAGCTTGCGTGCGCCCCAGCATGCAAACGCATAGATGACTGCAAGGACAAGCCCGATAGGCTCGATGCGCAGGTTCAACTCAAGTCCATTTTTCCACCATTCTCCTCGCATCGGCTCCCCCTGTTCGTGCCTTCTACTTCCCTGTGTAGCAATGCCCGCGATGAGATTGGACGGTATCTATACCCGCCGGATTATGCAATTGCGCAACTGATCCGCCGTGGTGCCGACGACACGGTGTGGATTCGCGCGCGGCACTGCATAGCGCTCATGGGCGTGACACATATCTCATTTTTTATGAAATCCTTCACGCAGGCTGTGGGGCCGCATTCGCAATGCGCCGCAGCCACGCAGGTGATTCCCGGTTCTCGAGGAGTGCCAATCTCAGCCACTGCAGGCGTTGATATGACGCATTCTCCACGCTTCGTCTTTATGTGACGCGCGACGTACAAAGTGCGGGAGATGCTGCGATACCGTCTAGTGGCCCCTCGGTCTGGATTTGGCGGGATGTGGAGAGCCCGTTTTCAGATGCCGCGCCGTGTCTCATTTTTCCGATGCCGGGTGTCAACGCAGCGCGAGTAAATGAGGGGGCCTACGATCTTCACAACTCCCGGCTTGGCGGCCACGACGCACATTGAGTGGCTGAAAATGTCGAATCGACGCAAGGGCTCCAACCCGTCACCGCGCAGCACCCGGCCGGCGCCACCCCCGAACCCGCCGCCCCCGCCGAAAGCCCCTTAAGTCCTCACCACAATGCATCGCGCAGCTTGTACCAGGACATCGCCGCGACCAGCAGCGGCGTCCGCAGCATGCGCCCGCCGGGGAAGGGCCGGTGCGGGATGCGTTCGAACACGTCCAGGCGCTCGGCCTGCCCGGCGATGGCCTCGGCCAGCACCTGGCCCGCGAGCCCGGCCGCCGCCACGCCGTGGCCCGAGAAGCCCTGCGCGAAATAGACATTCTGGGTCAGCCGGCCCCAGTGCGGGGCGCGGTTGCGGGTGATGTCGACATAGCCACCCCAGACGTACTCCAGCTCCACATCGGCCAGCTGCGGGAACACCGCGCGCATGCGCCGGGTCATGACGCCGCGCAGCCCGGGTGGGGGCAGGGCGGAATAGCTGGCCTGGCCGCCGAACAGCAGGCGGTGGTCGCGGCTCAGCCGGAAATAGTCCAGTGCCCAGCTGACATCGGCCACGGCCATGTCATTGCGGATCAGCGACTGCGCGCGTGCCTGGCCCAGCACCGTACTCGCGCCGATATACGTACCCACCGGCATGATCCGCGATTCCAGCTCCGGCGCGATGCCTTCCAGCCACGCGTTGCCGGCGATCACCACATGGTCGGCCGTGACCGTGCCGTGCGCGGTGCGCAGTTGCGGCCGCGCCCCTCGGATCAGCTGCAGTACCGGCGACTGTTCGTGGATCACCGCCCCGGCCCCCTCGGCCGCGCGCGCCAGGCCTTGCGCATAGGCCAGCGGATGCAGGTGGCCGCTGTGGGGATCGAACATGGCCCCCCGGTAGCGCGGGCTGTCCAGCTGTCCGCGCAACTGCGCGCGGTCCCACCACTCCAGGGGATAGTCGTAGCGCTGGGCCAGATCGATCAGCCCGGCACGCAGCATGCGCTCCTGGCGGGGTTTGATCGGCACGCTGGCATGGCCGTCACGCCAGTCGCAGTCGATCTGGTGGCGGGCGATGCGGTCGCGCAGCAGGCGCATGCCGTCGCGTGAAAACGCGAACAGCGCCCGCGCGTCCTCGGCGCCGACCAGATGCTCCAGCGTATCCACTTCGCAGCCGTAGCCGACGATGGCCTGGCCGCCGTTGCGGCCGGAGGCGCCCCAGCCGACCCGATGGGCCTCCAGCAGCACGACGCGATAGCCGCGCTCGGCCAGGGTCAGGGCGGCGGACAGCCCGGTGTAGCCGGCACCCAGCACGCAGACATCGGCGTTCAGGTCGCCGGCCAGCGGCGCACGCAGTGGCGTGCCAGGCACGCTGTCGGCGTACCAGCTCGGCGCGTGCACTTCGCCGGCGGCGGTCACGCCGGGCACCGGCGGAAAAAGGTGAGGACGACAATCATGGACAGAGGATGCCAGCAACCGACGCGCGGAACAGTACGCAGTCTGTCGCAGCCTTTGCCGCCGGCATGTGATGGGTCGTGCTTCGCCAGCGCGGCCGCGTGTTGCGCGGGGTCTGCGCGCAGGGGTAACGTGGCCGCAGGTCATCCGAGCATGACGCATGGTCTCGCCCCCCTGGGTCGGCCTGCCCACCGACAGCACGATGCTGGGCCATCACCGCTTCGCGGCGGTGGGTGAGAAGTACCTCCACGCGCTGATCGAGGCGTCCGGCGTCATGCCGGTGCTGCTGCCCAGCCTGCAGCCGCCGTTGCCGGCCGCGCATTGGCTGGATCGCCTCCAAGGCGTGCTGCTGACCGGCGCGGTGAGCAACATCGAGCCGCATCTGTATGCCGGGCCGCCGAGCTGGCCGGGCAATCGCCACGATCCGGCACGCGATGCGAACGCGCTGTCGCTCCTGCACGAAGCGCTGGCGCGCGACCTGCCGGTGCTGGCGATCTGCCGCGGTTTCCAGGAGTTGAACGTCGCCCTGGGCGGCAGCCTGCATCCGCGTGTGCACGAGATACCGGGGATGAGCGATCATCGTGAAGATCCGGATGCGCCCGTCGAGGTGCAGTATGGTCCTGCACATGACATCCGGCTGTCCGACGGCGGTTGGCTGGCCGGTTGGGCCGGGGCATCGTCGGCGCGGGTCAATTCCGTGCACGGGCAGGGCATCGATCGCTTGGCCGAGGGGCTGCAGATCGAGGCCGTCGCCGAGGACGGCCTGATCGAGGCCGCGCGCAGCACCACGCATCGTTTCGTGCTCGGGGTGCAGTGGCATCCGGAGTGGCGGGTGGCCGACAATCCGTTCTATCACAGTATTTTCCATGCCTTCGGCGATGCTTGTCGCCGCAACTCCCTTACAGCAGACCGGTCATGACCACCCGAACGCGTTCGCGCAAAGCCGCCGCCCCCAAGCCTGTTCCGCAGGAGAGCACGCTGCTGCGCTGGCTCAAGGACCGGCGGATCACCGAGGTGGAGTGCCTGGTGCCGGACATCACCGGCAATGCCCGCGGCAAGATCATTCCGGCCGACAAGTTCTCGCACGATTACGGCACGCGCCTGCCGGAAGGCATCTTCGCCACCACGGTCACCGGCGAATTCCCGGACGACTACTACGAGCTGACCTCCCCCTCGGATTCGGACATGATCCTGCGCCCGGACGCGGACACCGTCCGCATGGTGCCGTGGGCGACCGATCCGACCGCGCAGGTCATCCATGACTGTTTCACCAAGACCGGCGAGCCGCATGAGCTGGCCCCGCGCAACGTGCTGCGTCGCGTCCTCAATGCCTATGCCGAACTGGGCCTGCGCCCGGTGGTGGCACCAGAGCTGGAGTTCTTCCTGGTCCAGAAGAACACCGATCCGGACTTCCCACTGCTGCCGCCCGCCGGCCGCTCCGGGCGACCGGAGACGGCGCGCCAGTCCTACTCGATCGATGCGGTCAACGAGTTCGATCCGATCCTCGATCTGATGTACGACTACTGCGATGCGATGAAGCTGGACGTGGACACGCTGATCCACGAATCCGGCGCGGCGCAGCTGGAGGTCAACTTCACCCACGCCAACGCGATGGACCTGGCCGACCAGGTATTCCTGTTCAAGCGCACCATGCGCGAATCGGCGATGCGCCACGGCATCTATGCGACGTTCCTGGCCAAGCCGATGGAAAACGAGCCGGGCAGTGCGATGCACATCCACCAGAGCCTGCTGAAGATCAGCGACGGCACCAATGTGTTCACCGGCGAGCACGGCGGTGAGGATTTCAGCCCGCTGTTCGGCCACTACCTGGCCGGCCTGCAGAAATACGTGCCGGCCGCGATGGCGTTCTTCGCGCCAAACGTCAACTCCTACCGCCGGCTGATGTTCGGCGAAGTCTCGCCCAGCAACGTGCACTGGGGCTTCGACAACCGCACCTGCGGGCTGCGGGTGCCGCTGGACACGCCGGAGAACATGCGGGTGGAAAGCCGGTTCGCCGGTTCGGACGCCAACCCCTACCTGGCGATCGCCGCGACCCTGGCTGCCGGGCTGCTCGGCATCCGCGAGCAGGGCTCGCCGACCGCGCCGATCAGCGGCAGCGCCAAGGAGCTCGGCTACGACCTGCCGCGCTCGCTGGGCGAGGCGCTGGACGGGCTGGAAGGCTGCCCGGAGCTGCGCGAGATGCTCGGCGAGCGCTTCTGCCGCGCCTACGTGTCGGTCAAGCGCAAGGAATACGAGACCTTCTTCCGGGTGATCAGCTCCTGGGAGCGCGAGTTCCTGCTGCTCAACGTCTGACCCCGGGCACCCCCCATCCGGCATGGCCGTGAGGGCCGTGTGCTGGGAAAATAGGGACATGCCCGGTAGGCTGGCACCCGTTGCGCCGGTCCGGCCGGTTCCCCCCAACTCGCACCTGACCTGTGGAGAGTCCGATGAAGCTGCGAATCCTCACCCTCGGCATTGCCGTATCCGTGCTGACCGCCTGTGGCGGCGGTGACAAGCAGGACGACGCCAAGGTGCTGAACGTCTACAACTACAGCGATTACATCGCGGAAGACACCATCCCGAATTTCGAGAAGGCCACCGGCACCAAGGTGACCTATGACGTGTTCGACAGCGATGAGATGGTCGAAACCAAGCTGCTGGCCGGTAACAGTGGGTACGACGTGGTCGTGCCGACGCTGAACTTCTTCGGCCGCCAGATCAAGGCCGGCGTGTTCCTGCCGCTGGACAAGAGCAGGATCCCGAACCTGGCCAATCTCGATCCGAGCGTGATGAAGCGCATCGCGCAGCAGGATCCGGGCAACGAATACGGCGTGCCGTACATGATCGGCACCACTGGCATCGGCTACAACGTGGAACTGCTCAAGCAGCGCTTCGGTGGCAGCACCGAGATCGCCAACAGCTGGGACCTGATCTTCAAGCCCGAAAACATCGCCAAGATGAAGGACTGCGGGATCACGATCCTGGATACGCCGTCGGACATGATCCCGATCGCGCTGCATTACCTGGGCGAGGATCCGCACAGCCAGGACCCGGCCACGCTGGAGAAGGCCGCCGCGCTGCTCAAGACCATCCGCCCGTACGTGCAGAACTTCCACTCCTCGCAGTACGTGGGCTCGCTGGCCAACGGCGGTACCTGCCTGGTGGTGGGCTGGTCCGGTGACATCATCCAGGCCCGTGATCGCGCGGCCGAGGCCTCCAACGGTGTGACCGTGGCGTACTCGATCCCGCGCGAAGGCGCCCCGCAGTGGTTCGACATGCTGGCCATCCCCAAGGATGCCAAGCACCCGGAGGCTGCCTATGCCTTCATCAACTACCTGCTGGAGCCGAAGGTCGCCGCGGCCAACACCAACTTCATCCATTACGCCAACCCGGTGACCACGGCCACGCCGCTGGTGGACGAAGCGATCCGTACCGACCCGACCATCTACCCGCCGGCCGACGTGGCGGCGAAGATGTTCACCTATTCGATCAACACGCCCGAGGTCGACAAGCTCTACACCCGGCTGTGGACCGAGGTGAAGACCGGGCGCTGACCCGCCCCCTGCGACGCCGGCCCCGTGCCGGCGTCGTCGTTTCAGGGGGAGGGGCGGCAATCCGCCCCAGGCCCGGCAAAGCGGGCCGCCCTGCCGGGTAGCGCATGACGCCACCACGACCGGTAAAATGGGATGCTCCCCCCGTCCTGCCGCCGCTCCCGGAGCCGCCCCCCATGCCATTTGAAGCCAAGCCGGAAGGCGCGGTCCTCCCGGTCCTGGAACCGGGCTACCTGTCCATCCGCGCGCTGCGCAAGGAGTTCGACGGCTTCGTCGCGCTCGATGACGTCACCCTGGACGTGCGCAAGGGCGAAATCTTCGCGCTGCTCGGTGGCTCCGGCAGCGGCAAATCCACGCTGCTGCGCTGCCTGGGCGGCTTCGAGACGCCGACCCAGGGCACCATCGACCTGGACGGCCAGCGCATCAACGCGCTGCCGCCGTACCAGCGCCCGATCAACATGATGTTCCAGTCCTATGCGCTGTTCCCGCACATGACGGTGGAGCAGAACATCGCCTTCGGCCTGAAGCAGGACGGCATGGCCCGCGACGCGATCAACCGCCGCGTCGGCGAAATGCTGGAGCTGGTGCAGCTGGGCAAGCTGGCCAAGCGCAAACCGCACCAGCTTTCCGGCGGCCAGCAGCAGCGCGTGGCGCTGGCGCGGTCGCTGGCCAAGGGCCCGAAGCTGCTGTTGCTGGATGAGCCGATGGGTGCGCTGGACAAGAAGCTGCGCTCGCAGATGCAGCTGGAGCTGGTCAACATCATCGAGACCACCGGGGTGACCTGCGTGATGGTCACCCACGATCAGGAAGAAGCCATGACCATGGCCACCCGGATCGCGGTGATGGACGCCGGCTGGATCCAGCAGGTCGGCAAGCCGGATGAAATCTACGAGCAGCCGGCCAACCGCTTCGTGGCCGAGTTCATCGGCTCGGTGAACCTGTTCGATGGCGTGCTGGACGAAGACCTGCCGGAGTACGTCACCGTGCGCACGCCGCTGTTCCCCGCGCCGATCTACGTCGCCCACGGTATCACCGGCTACGAAGGGCAGCCGGTGGCGTTCGCGCTGCGCCCGGAGAAGGTGATGATCGGCAAGGACGAGCCGGCCGGCGACACCAACAAGGCCCAGGGCGTGATCGAGGAGATCGCCTATTTCGGCAGTCACTCGGTGTTCCATGTGCGCCTGCCGAGCGGGGCCAAGGTGCTGTCCAACTTCGCCAACTCGCAGCGCTGGGCCAGCGATGGCCTGACCTGGGGTGACACCGTGTGGGTGCACTGGCGCGACAACGACGGCGTGGTGCTGACCTCATGAGCGCGACCGGCTGGAAGCGCTGGCTCCCGGGCACGCGCGCCGGCGTGATCGCCGCGCCGTACCTGTGGCTGCTGCTGTTCTTCGCGGTGCCGTTCGTGATCATCCTGATGATCTCCTTCGCGCGCACCCAGGTCGGCTCGCCGCCGTACACCTGGCTGCTGGAGTACGTGGACGGCGCCTTTTCGCTCAAGCTCAACCTCGGCAGCTACGCGGCCCTGGTCAAGGACAACCAGTACCTGCTTGCCTACCTGAGCTCGATCAAGATCGCGGTGATCTCGACCCTGCTCACGCTGCTGATCGGCTACCCGATGGCCTACGTGATCTCGCGGATGAGCCCGGCCGCGCGCAACGTGGCGATGATGCTGGTGGTGCTGCCCTCGTGGACCTCGTTCCTGATCCGCGTGTATGCCTGGATCGGCATCCTCGACCGCAACGGCCTGCTCAACCAGCTGCTGCTCAAGATCGGCGTGATCGATGCGCCGCTGCAGATCCTGTACACCCCGACCGCGGCCTACATTGGCATCGTGTACTGCTATCTGCCGTTCATGGTGCTGCCGCTGTACGCCAACCTGGTCAAGCTGGACAACCGCCTGCTCGAGGCCGCCTACGACCTCGGTGCCAAGCCGTGGCAGGCCTTCCTGCGGATCACGCTGCCGCTGTCGCGCACCGGCATCATCGCCGGCTGCATGCTGGTGATGATTCCGGCCGTGGGTGAATTCGTGATCCCGGAAATGCTGGGCGGGCCGGACACGCTGATGATCGGGCGCGTGCTGTGGGGCGAGTTCTTCAACAACCGCGACTGGCCGACGGCCTCTGCGGTGGCGATCGTGATGCTGGCCCTGCTGCTGGTGCCGATCCTGCTGTTCAACCGCATGCAGCAGCGCGAGCTGGAAGGAAAGCTGGCATGAGCATGGTGCGCAGCAACCGCTGGCTGGGCTGGAGCCTGCTCGGGCTCGGCTTCGCCTTCCTGTACCTGCCGATCCTGTTGTTGATGGTGTACTCCTTCAACGCCTCCAAGCTGGCCACGGTCTGGTCGGGTTTCTCCACGCGCTGGTACGGCGAACTGTTCAACAACCGGCAGATCCTGGATGCGCTCTGGATCAGCCTCAAGGTCGCGTTCTGGACCGCCTGTGCGGCCACCGTGCTCGGCACGATGGCGGCGATGGTGATGACCCGCATGCGCCGCTTCCCGGGCAAGACGCTGTTCGGGGCGTTGATCACCGCCCCGCTGGTGATGCCGGAAGTGATCCTGGGCTTCTCGCTGATGACCCTGCTGGTGGCGATGGGTGGCATCCCGGGTTTCCCGAGCCGCGGCGTGACCAGCATCTGGATCGCGCATGTCACCTTCACGTTGTCCTTCGTGACGGTGGTGGTGTCCTCGCGGCTGCAGGAGCTGGACCGCTCGCTGGAAGAGGCCGCGATGGATCTCGGTGCGAGCCGGCTGAAGGTGTTCTTCCAGATCACCCTGCCGATCATCGCCCCGGCGCTGGTGGCCGGCTGGCTGCTGGCGTTCACGCTGTCGCTGGATGACGTGGTGATCGCCAGCTTCGTGGCGGGGCCGAACTCGACCACCCTGCCGATGAAGGTGTTCTCCTCGGTGCGGATGGGCATCAAGCCCGAGATCAATGCGCTGGCCACCCTGATGGTGCTGGCGGTGTCGATCGCGGCGGTGATCGGGTGGTACATCACCGCGCGCACGGAAAAGCGTCGCCAGCGCGACATGCAGATGGCGTTGCAGGACCCCGGCTGAACGTGATCCCGATCCGGCAACATCCGGCTCACGTGGCCGGGCGCACACTGCGGGTCTGACTTTTGGAGACCCGCGATGACCGCTGACATCATCAATCCCGCGACCGGCCAGGTCACCTATCGCCACGAACTGCTCACCGACCAGGGGGTGGAACAGCGCCTGGCCGCCGCCGCTGCGGCCTTCCCGGCCTGGGCAGCACGCTCGCTGCAGGAGCGCGGGGCGATCCTGCGTGCCATCGCCGGCCAGCTGCGCCAGCGCAAGGGCGACATCCAGCAGGCGATGACCACCGAGATGGGCAAGCTCAAGGGGGAGGCGCTGGGCGAGATCGAGAAGTGCGCCGAGGCCTGCGAGTTCTACGCCGACCACGCGGCCGATTACCTCAAGCCGCAGCTGATCGATACCGAGGCCCAGCGCAGCTACGTGCGCTATGAGCCGATCGGCTGCGTGTTCGCGGTGATGCCGTGGAATTTCCCGATCTGGCAGGTGTTCCGTTTCCTCGCGCCGGCGTTCATGGCCGGCAACGTGGCCCTGCTCAAGCACGCCAGCAACGTGCCGCAGTGCGCGGACCTGATCCTGGCGGTGTGCCGCGATGGCGGCCTGCCCGAGGGCGTGTTCGATGTGCTGCATATCGACAACGACCAGGCCGCCGAGGTGCTGCGCGACAGGCGGATCAAGGCGGTCACCCTGACCGGCAGCGAACGCGCCGGGCGCTCCATCGCGGCCAATGCCGGTGACCAGCTCAAGAAGTGCGTGATGGAACTGGGCGGCAGCGACGCCTTCGTGGTGCTGGACGATGCCGATCTCGAGAAGACGGTCGCCGCAGCAGTGAAGTCACGCTTCGACAACAGCGGGCAGACCTGCATCGCCGCCAAGCGGTTCATCGTGGTCGATGCGATCGCCGATGCGTTCGTGGAGAAGTTCGTCGCCGCGGCAGGCAAGCGCGTCTACGGCGATCCGCAGGACGAGAAAACCACGCTGGCCCCGATGGCACGCGCGGACCTGCGCGACGAGCTGCACAAGCAGGTGCAGGACAGCATCGCCAAGGGCGCCACACTGCTGCTCGGCGGCGAGCCGGTGGCCGGCTCGCACGCGGGCTATCCGGCGACCATCCTGGACAACGTCACCCCCGGCATGCCGGCCTACGACGAAGAGTTGTTCGGCCCGGCTGCGGCGATCCTGCGGGTCAGCGACGAGGCAGAGGCACTGCGCGTGGCCAACGACACCAGCTTCGGGCTGGGCGGCAGCGTCTGGACCACCGATGCGGTGCGCGGCGAAGCCATCGCCCAGCAGCTGGAATGTGGTGCCGCCTTCGTCAACGCCATCGTCAAGAGCGACGTGCGCCTGCCGTTTGGCGGCAGCAAAAGATCCGGCTTCGGCCGCGAACTGGCCGAGCACGGCATCCATGAGTTCATGAACATCAAGACCGTTTACGTGGCCTGAGGCCACCGATCGGGGTAGGAGCCGACCGTTGGTCGGCTCACCGCCTTGGCGACCAACGGTCGCCGTCGTAGCGACCAACGGTCGCTACCTACACCTACAGCCAGCGGGCGCGCTTGAACAGGCGGTACAGGCCCACGCACACCGCGCCCACGCCGATGATCATGGCGGGGTAGGCCCAGGGCTTGTCCAGTTCGGGCATGTGGGTGAAGTTCATGCCGTACCAGCTGGTGATCAGGGTCGGGGCGGCCAGCAGCGCCGCCCACGCACCCAGGCGCTTCACCGTCTCGCCCTGGGCCAGGGTCACCAGCGACAGGTTCACGCTCAGTGCGGTACCCAGCATCTCACGCAGGGTGTCGATCACATCGCTGATCCGCACCGCGTGGTCGTGCACGTCGCGCAGGTACAGCTTCACTTCGTCGGGCACCAGGTCGCCCTGGTAGCGCTTGATCTGCGAGAGCATGTCCTGCAGCGGCGCGACCGCCATGCGCATCTTGTTGAGCTCGCGCTTCAGTTCGTACAGGCGCACCACGGTATGGCGCTTGTAGTTGTCGGAGAAGATGTCCTTCTCCAGCAGCTCCAGCGTGTCGCGGTAGCGCTGGGTGATCGGCAGGTAGTTGTCGACCACGAAATCCAGCACCGCATACAGGCAGTACGACGGCCCCATCGTGCGCAGCAGCTCCGGCTCGCGCTCGACGCGGGCGCGCGGTGCCGCGTACGACAGCGAGGCGCCATGGCGCACCGTGACCAGGAAGCGCGGCCCGAGGAAGGCATGCGTTTCGCCGTACTGGATGCGTTCGTCGACCATCTGCGCGGTGGTCACCACCACGAACAGCGAGTTTCCGTACGCCTCCACCTTGGGCCGTTGATGGGCGTTGCGCGCGTCTTCGATGGCCAGTGAGTGCAGGCCGAATTCTTCCTGCAGCTTCAGCAGTACGCTGTCCTGGGGCTCGTAGAGTCCCACCCAGACGAAGCCGTTGTCGCTGGCGATCACATCGCTGATCGCGTCCAGGCTGATGTCGTGGCGTTTGCCCTGGTCATCGTAGTGAACGCAGTTGATGACGCAGGCGGGATTTTCGGGTGTGACGGTATCCATGCCGGGCATCGTGCGTCAGCGGCCCGTGACGGGCAGGTCACGGCGGGCCAGCGCCCACGCCAGTGCCACGTGGATCGGCAGCAGCAGCACGATCCACTGCAGGTTGTACTGCGCCTGCAGCGTGAGCCAATGCAGCACCAGGCCCAGCAGCGAGAGGCCAGCGACCGCCCATAGCACGTTCCGGAACCATGCACGCGGCACGCGGCCGCGCAGCACGGTGATCGCGCCGGGCAGGAGCAGCAGGCACAGCGGCGAGAGCTGCAGCAGGTTGCGGTTGGCCCAGGCGGCCTGGTGCGCGCTGAAGCCCCACAGGTAGGTCAGCAGGGCGCCCCCGATGCCGCAGAACAGCCAGAACGGCAGCGCCAGGCCGCCAAGCAGACGCCGCCGGCGGCGCAGTGCGACCACACCCGCGGCGGCGATCAGGCCGCACAGCAGCCAGGGCCACCAGCGCCGGGGCGACTCGGCCGGTTCCGGGGCGATCCGGTGCGGCAGCAGCTCCTGCTCGGCCTGTACCAGCGGGCGACCTTCGCTGTTGCGCGCCTGGCGCAGCGCATCGGCCAAACGCATCGGCACGAACGCTTCCTGCCAGCGCGATAGCGGCTGGTCGGCGAACGGGCCCAGGCCGATATCGAAGCCCAGCCACATCCACGGCGACGGCGACGCCAGGCGCACCGATTCACTGCGGTAGGTGTTGCCGCGCGAGCGCCCGGACAGCTGCGAATGCAGCCCACCGCCGAGCGCACCATCGATCGCATCGCGGACCATGGTGGCGCAGTTGGCGGTGTAGTAATCGTAGTGGTAGCGCGCGTTTTCCGGCTTGGCGCGCTCGGCCAGCGAGGCGGCCAGGGCATGCGCCTGGTCCGGCGTCAGGTCCAGCCACTGCACGCTCGCGCCACGGCCGCTCTCCTGGTAGTACGACAGGTCCTGCCCGAGCGGCAGCGCGACCAGGTAATACATCATGTCGCCGCGGACGAAGTTGCCGATGAAATCGGACTCGCTCGGATCGAAGTAACCGAAGTTGTAGGAGGTGGCGTCGCCGGTGACCGGGTCGACCACGACCAGGGCGTCATGCCCGAAGCGTTCGAAGAAGATCTCGCCCGGCTGCATGGTGACCACGCCGATGCGCGGCGCTGCGGCGACGGAGGCCGGGGCATCACTGACCGGCGCGGCATCCTGCGCGGCCAGCGCCCCGAAGGGCAGGCTGGCCATCGCCATCAGCGAGAACACGAACAACAGGCGGCACAGCGACCACCGATTCAAAGGGGGCCGCATGGCGTGGGTCAATCCTCGTTGTGGGTGTCAGGCGGCAGTACGGTCACGTGGAACGCCTGCACGCGGCGGGCATCGGCACGCGCGACCCGGAACACGAAGCGATCCAGGGTGAGTTCGTCGCCGGTTTCCGGCAGGTGCCCGATCGCCTCGGTGACCAGGCCACCGATGGTGTCGTAATCATCATCGGGGAACGTGGCGCCGAAACGCTCGTTGAAATCCTCGATCGCGGTCAGCGCGTCGACCACGTACTGGCCGTCGGCCTGGATCGCGATCTGCGAGGTGTGGTCCTCGGCTTCGTCGTGCTCGTCGTCGATCTCGCCGACGATCTGTTCCAGCACGTCCTCGATGGTGACCAGCCCGGCGACACCGCCGTACTCGTCGACCACGATGGCCATGTGGTTGCGCGACAGCCGGAACTCCTTGAGCAGCACGTTGAGCTTCTTGGCTTCGGGGATCAGTACCGCCGGGCGCAGCAGCTCGCGGATGTTGGCCGGCCCGTTGTCGGCGACCACGCCGCGCAGCAGGTCCTTGGCCAGCAGGATGCCGAGGATGTCGTCCTTGTTGTCGCCATGCACCGGGAAGCGCGAATGGCCGGATTCGACCACCTGCTTCATCAGTTCAAGGAAGGGGGCTTCGACCGGCAGGGAGACCATCTGCGAGCGCGAGATCATCACGTCGCCGACGGTGAGCTCGGCCACCGCGATGGCACCTTCCATCATCCGCAGCGTGTCGGCGGCGATCAGGCCGTCTTCGTGCGCGGTGTGCAGGACCGCCACCAGCTCGTCGCGGGTGTGGGGTTCGCCGGAGAAGGCAGAGGTCAGGCGTTCGAGCCAGCTGCGCTTCTTTTCATTGTGCTCCTGGGTGGAGCTACTACTGTCGTCTTCAGACATCTCTGGAAAAAAAGGCACCCGGCGTGCCGGGCGTTGGATTTAGTCTATCAGGATGCGGGCGCCTGTCAGCGGCCTGCCGAGGGGGGATTCACGCCCGGCGCGGGGCCCGGGGCGGCGGCCGGGGGCGGGGTCTCCTCTTCCGGCGGCAGGTCCAGGCTGTAGGTACAGCCGGCCAGGGTCTTGCCGGGGTGGGACTTGACCGTGGACAGGCTCAGGATCACGGACTCGATCAGGGCCTCTCCGGTACGCGGGTCGGTGACGTCGCGGCTGACCAGCTCGCGGCCGGCCATGAACTTCTCCGGGGTATCCACGCCGTCTTCCAGGGCCAGACGCTTGGCCAGCGGGCGCGGATCGGCCAGGTCCAGGATCGCCATGATGCTGGCCCCGGCCACCGTGATGTACTCGGCGCGCTGGCCGAAGACCGTGATCGGCGCGGCCAGGCGGAATTCGGTCATGAACTGGTTGGTCTGCGGCAACGGCTGCAGGCCATTGGCGACCGCCTTGAGCGGGTCCGCCACGACCGGGGCGACGGCATCGTAATCGCTCACGCTCTTGCGGCATTCAATCAAGGCGGCCAGGTCCAGCGGCGAAGCGTCGGCAAACGCCGGGGCAGGCAGCAGGCCGAGCAGGCCCAGGCAGGAAAATCGCAACGGGGTCATCGGAACAGGTCCATTAACAGGCGTGCACGGCACGGACGCGGCGACGATCATAACGGGGGGCGGCCCCGCGTGGCAGGCCGTCAGCGACGCCGCAGCAGCCAGCGCAGCGTGGCGGTGAAGGTGACGATCGCGATCCCCGCCGCGCACAGGACCAGCGCGGCGGTGCCCAGATGGATCGCGGCCGGACCGCTGGCGGTGACCGACAGCAGCGCGCGCCCGAAAATCAGGGCGAACGACGCGGCAAGGACGAACAGGAAGGCCACCTGCACCGGCCGTGCGCGGAAGGTCGACGACTGGGCCGGCGCAACGCCATCGCGGCGGACCCAGCGATACAGCGTGCGCCACCCCAGCGGCGCGGCCAGTGCGGCCGCCAGTCCCGACCACCCCATCACGCTCAGGCTGGTCGCGCTCAGCGCAGGACCGCCCGGGCCCGCGAGCAGGCGCGGCAGGACCAGGCCCGAGACCAGGCAGGTGAGGGTGCCGCCGATGAGTACCACCGCCGACAGGATGGCCAGGCGCCCGGTGCACGCGACGGAGAGAGGGGAGCGCCGCTGACGCGCCATCCACCAACTGCGTGCCGGGGCCAGCGACAATCGTGCAATCACCACCGACAGCGCCAGGATGCCCCACCGCAGCGCGATGGGGTCGCGGCCGGAGGGCGTCAATGCGGGGAGGCCCGGAGCACCAATGAGCGCGTAGAGCAGCGCGGCCAATGACAGGGCAAGCAGGACCGGGCCAAGCGCGGAACGACGATCAGGAATCGACATGGCGGCATACGTCCTTGTATGGCAGGAGATTCAGCACAGGCAGCGTGGCTGCCGCTCAGCGCTCGCCGGCATACGGATCGGCGATGCCCAGTTCGGCCAGGATGTCACGCTCCAGCTGTTCCATGGCATCGGCTTCCTTCTCGTCCTCATGGTCCCAGCCGAGCAGGTGCAGCACGCCGTGCACGGTGAGGTGCGCGTAATGGGCGTTGAGCGCCTTGCCCTGTTCGTCCGCCTCGCGGGCGACCACCGGGGCGCAGATCACCAGATCGCCGAGCAGGGGGAACTTGACTCCCTTGGGCAGGCCCTCCGGCAGTTCGGCCGGGAAGCTGAGCACGTTGGTGGCGTAATCCTTGCCGCGGTAATGGCGGTTCAGGGACTGGCCTTCCTTGGCGTCGACCAGGCGGATCGCCAGGTCGGCCTCGCGGATGCGGCCCTTCAGGGCCGCGGCAACCCACTTGCGGAAGCTCACCGCCGACGGCAGGCCGGCGCGGGGCAGGGCGTAGTTGATCGCGACGTCCAGTCGCACGGGACCACGGGTCATGGGGCTGCTCCGGGTTGGACCTGCTGCAGATCGCGGCGGTCGTAGGCGCTGACGATGCGGGCCACCAGCGGATGCCGGACCACGTCGCGCGCTTCGAAGAAGGTGAAGCTCACGCCCTCCACGTCACGCAGCACATCGATCGCATCGCGCAGGCCCGATTTCACGTGCTTGGGCAGATCGGTCTGGGTGAGATCACCTGTGACCACCGCCGTGGAGCCGAAGCCCAGCCGGGTCAGGAACATCTTCATCTGCTCGACCGTGGTGTTCTGCGCTTCGTCCAGGATCACGTACGCATCGTTGAGCGTGCGCCCGCGCATGTAGGCCAGCGGCGCGATCTCGATGACGTTCTTCTCCAGCAGCTTGAGCACTTTTTCCACGCCGAGCATTTCATACAGCGCGTCGTACAGCGGGCGCAGGTACGGGTCGACCTTCTGGCTGAGGTCGCCGGGCAGGAAGCCGAGCTTCTCGCCGGCCTCCACCGCGGGGCGGACCAGGATCAGGCGCTGCACGCGCGCTTCGTTGAGCGCTTCGACCGCGCTGGCCACGGCCAGGAACGTCTTGCCGGTACCGGCCGGGCCGATGCCGAAATTGATGTCGTGGGTGGTGATCTGGTGCAGGTAGCGCGCCTGGTTGGCGCCGCGGCCGCGCACCGTGCCGCGCTTGACCTTGATCGCCACGTCCTGGGCCTCGTAGGCACGCTCGACCACATGCTCCACGTTGGCCTGGTTTAGCCGCAGGTGGATGGCATGGCTGTCGAACACCACGTCGCCGGCCTCGGCGTACAGCGCTTCGATCAGGGCCTGCGCATCGGCGACCACGGCCTTGGGGCCGGTCACGCGGAAGACGTGGCCACGGTTGGCGATTTCCACGCCGAGTTTGAGTTCCACCTGGCGGAGATGTTCGTCGAACGGGCCGGCCATGTTCGCCAGGCGTTCGTTGTCTTCCGGGGTGAGGGTGAAGTCGCGTTGTGCGAGTGCGGTCATTGCGTCCGGCGGCCGCCGGTCCAGCCGACCGGGCCGCAAGCAGGGAAAGGGAGAACAGGGTAGCGCGGGTATCGGGCGGCCGCTACTTTTCCACACCGCCTGTGCAACGTCGGTGCAGCAACCTGTGGATAGCGCTCGCCAGCCCTTGTGCGGCAAAGGGTTCGATCGGGCGGTCAAAAAAGCGTCAACGATGCGTGCGTCGTGGCCCGGTCATCCACATCCCCTGTGGGTGGGCACGGGAGAAAGGTGTGGATAAGCCGCGTCGCCCCAATGCGGCCAAGGGCCGCGAGCACGTGATCATTTCATGACCAGTGCGCGCGGCGCGCGGCTCAGTCGGCGGTCACCATCCGCGCACGCAGCGAATTGCTGTACGCCTCGGTGATCACCACATCGACGAACTGGCCGATCAGGCGTGGGTGCCCCGGGAAATTCACCGAGCGCATGTTCTCGCTCTTGCCGGTCAACTCGTTCGGGTTGCGCTTGGAGGGACCTTCCACCAGCACGGTCTGCACGGTGCCGACCATCTTCTCGGAGATGGCCGCGGCCTGCTCGTTGATCCGGGCCTGCAGGCGCGACAGGCGCGCGTGCTTTTCCGCATCGGGGGTGGTGTCTTCCAGATCGGCGGCGGGGGTACCCGGCCGGCGCGAATAGATGAAGGAGAAACTCTGGTCGAAGCCCACGTCCTCGATCAGCTTCATGGTCTTCTCGAACTCGGCGTCGGTCTCGCCGGGGAAGCCGACGATGAAATCCGAGCTGATCGAGATGTCCGGGCGCACCGCGCGCAGCTTGCGGATCTTGGACTTGAACTCCAGCGCGGTGTAGCCGCGCTTCATCGCCGACAGCACGCGGTCGCTGCCGGCCTGCACCGGCAGGTGCAGGAAGTTGGCCAGCTGCGGCACATCGCGGTACGCGTCGATCAGCGAGTCGCTGAACTCCAGCGGATGCGAGGTGGTGAAGCGGATCCGGCCCACGCCGTCGATCTCGGCGATGGTGCGGATCAGCAGACCCAGATCGGCGAACTCGCCGTCGCCATACGGGCCGCGGTAGGCATTGACGTTCTGCCCCAGCAGGTTGATTTCCAGCACGCCCTGGGCGGCCAGCTGCGCGACTTCCACCACCACGTCCTCGAACGGGCGGCTGACTTCGGTGCCGCGGGTGTAGGGCACCACGCAGAACGAGCAGTACTTCGAGCAGCCTTCCATGATCGAGACGAACGCGGAGGCCCCCTCGGCGCGCGGTTCGGGCAGCGCGTCGAACTTCTCGATTTCCGGGAAGCTGATGTCCACCTGCGACCTGCCCGATTCGCGGCGCTGGCGGATCAGTTCCGGCAGGCGGTGCAGGGTCTGCGGGCCGAACACCAGGTCCACATGCGGCGCGCGTTTGATGATCGCCTCGCCTTCCTGCGAGGCCACGCAGCCGCCGACACCGATGATCACGCCGCGGCCGTTGTTCTTCAGTGCCTTCCAGTAACCGAGCTGGCTGAACACCTTCTCCTGGGCCTTCTCGCGGATCGAGCAGGTGTTCATCAACAACACATCGGCCTCGGCCGGGTCGTCGGTGAGCTCGAGTCCTTCCGAGGCGGCGAGCACGTCGGCCATCTTGGTCGAGTCGTACTCGTTCATCTGGCAACCGTGGGTCTTGATGTACAGCTTGCCGCGCACCGGTCCGGTCACCTGCGGCCTGGCACCGGGCAGGGGGAGCAGGTCGGGGCGGGGGGCGGTGCTGGCAGGAGCAGAGGCAGGCAGGGTAGAACCGGCCGAAGTCGGCGCGGTCGAAGCTGGCGTCCCGGTCATGGCGCTTATTCCAGTCGGGTGGGCGGGCAGGCAGCCGGATGGCTGCGGTGAGCAGGCCATTGTAGCCGGGTCGGGCTCCCCCCTTGGCAATCCCCGACGAATTGGGGACACTCCCGCTCATGAAGGGGATGTTGGGGATCGCTGCGCTGGCCTTGGCTGCGCTGACCGCTATGCCGGCCAGTGCGGGCACGCTGTACAAGTGTGTCGGCAGCGACGGCATCCCGAGCTACGTGAGCAAACGTGTGAGCGGGGCCAGCTGCAGTGTGATCAGCAGCTACCGGCCGGACCGCAGCGCGCCTCGCCGGGCCCTGCCGCCGCCGCCCGCGCCGGGCCCGGCGGCCCCGATCGCCAGCATGACGCCGGCGCCAGCCCCCGTCCGGGCCGACAGCGTCACCTCCGCCACCGCGATCACACCCGCCCCGGCTCCGGCCACGGCCACGGTGCTGACCGCACCGTCCGCCCCGTCCGCTGCCACCGGCAAGGCGGGGAAGGTGCGCAGTGGCCAGCTTTACTCCTATATGAAGGACGGCGTGCGCCACTACACCAGCGCGCGCCCGGCCGGCGTCGCCAGCCTGGGCCAGGTCCGCACCATCCACTACAGTTTCATCGAGCGCTGCTACGCCTGCGGGGCCAACCCGGCGGTCAACTTCGGCTCGGTGCGGCTCAACACCACGGCCTACCAGAGCGAGATCGCCGCCGCCGCGCGCGAGTTCGGGGTGGAGGAAGCGGTGGTCCGCGCGATCATCCACGCCGAGTCGGCCTACAACCCGACCGCGCTCAGCCGTGCCGGCGCGCAGGGGCTGATGCAGCTGATGCCGCCGACCGCGCGCCGCTTCGGTGTCAGCGATTCCTTCAATGCCTCGCAGAACATCCGCGGCGGCGTGCAGTATCTGTCCTGGCTGCTCAAACGCTTCAATGGCGATCTCACCCTGGCCGCGGCGGGCTACAACGCGGGCGAGGGCGCGGTCGACCGCCACGGCGGCGTGCCGCCCTACAGCGAGACCCAGTATTACGTGAAGCGGGTGGCCCTGTTGGCCGACCGCTATCGCGGCGCGGTGGCCAGCCATCAATAACCCATGGCGCCGGTGGTACCTGATGCCGTACTGTCGGGGGTAATGTCGTTCCGTAGTACCGCGTTGTGTGGCCGACTTCGGTTCAGCTACACTCGCGGCTGATTCAATGTGGACTGGCCCCCACCGGTCTGCTGGCAGCCTCAAGCTACCTAAATCAATATCGGAGTGCCGGATGGCCAACGATGGGGTAAACGATCCAGTCAACACTGGACGTCGACGGTTTCTTTCCGCCACCACTGCGGTGGTCGGAGCGGTCGGCGTCGGATTTGCAGCGGTACCGTTCATCAAGTCCTGGAATCCCAGCGCCCGCGCCAAACTGGCCGGTGCACCGGTGATTGCCGACATCAGTGCGCTCCAGGAAGGCCAGCGACTGGTCATGGAGTGGCGTGGACAGCCGATCTGGATCGTCAAGCGCTCCAAGGCCATCCTCGAGGCGCTGCACGGACTGGACGGCCGCCTGAAGGATCCCGGCTCGGGCGAGAAAGAACAGCAGCCCGAGTACGTGCTCAAGCAGAATCCCGAATTCCGCTCGATCAAGGCCGAGGTCTCGGTGCTGGTCGGGCTGTGCACCCATCTGGGCTGTTCGCCGGAAATGGTCGCCGAGATCCGTCCCGAGCCCTACGACCCCCAGTGGAAGGGCGGCTACTTCTGCCCCTGCCACAAGTCGCGCTTCGACATGTCCGGTCGCGTGTTCAAGGATGTTCCGGCACCGATCAACCTGCTGGTGCCGCCGCACCATTACCAGGACGACAACACCATCATCATCGGCGTTGATCCGCAGGGGGCGGCTTGATCATGGCCAACATCCTTTCCCGCACCGCCACCGGCGTCGCCGACTGGGTCAACGCGCGCGCACCGGGCCTCATGCCGGTCTATCGCAAGCACGTCAGCGAGTACTACGCGCCGAAGAACTTCAACATCTGGTACTACTTCGGCTCGCTGGCGCTGCTGATCCTGGTCAACCAGATCGTCACCGGCATCTTCCTGACGATGCATTACAAGACGAACGCCGCCGAAGCGTTCGCCTCCATCGAATACATCATGCGGGACGTGGAGTGGGGCTGGCTGATCCGCTACATGCACTCCACCGGTGCTTCGCTGTTCTTCATCGTGGTCTACCTGCACATGTTCCGCGGCCTGCTCTACGGCAGTTACCAGAAGCCGCGCGAGCTGGTCTGGATCCTCGGCATGCTGATCTACCTGGTGCTGATGGCCGAAGCCTTCATGGGCTACGTGCTGCCGTGGGGCCAGATGTCGTTCTGGGGCGCGAAGGTGATCATCTCGCTGTTCGGCGCGATCCCGGTGATCGGCACCGGCCTGACCGAGTGGATCATGGGCGACTACCTGCCCAGCGATGCCACCCTCAACCGCTTCTTCGCCCTGCACGTGATCGCACTGCCGCTGGTGCTGTTGCTGCTGGTGGTACTGCACCTGGGCGCCCTGCATGAAGTGGGCTCCAACAACCCGGACGGCGTGGAGATCAAGAAGGGTCCGAAGGGCAACCGCTGGTCGGCCATCGCGCCCACCGACGGCATTCCCTTCCATCCGTACTACACGCTCAAGGATGCGGTCGGCGCCGGCTTCCTGCTGATCATCGCCGCCTTCATCATCTTCTTCGCCCCGGCCTTCGGTGGGCTGTTCCTCGAGCACGACAACTTCACCGAGGCCAACCGCCTGGTGACGCCCGAGCACATCAAGCCGGTCTGGTACTACACCCCGTATTACGCGATGTTGCGGGTGGTGCCCAACAAGCTCGGCGGCGTGATCGTGATGTTCTCCGCGATCGCCATCCTGTTCCTGGTGCCGTGGCTGGATCGGGCGCGGGTGAAGTCCTACCGTTACCGCGGCCTGCTCTCGCGCGGCCTGCTGGGCATGTTCGCGGTGTGCTTCGTGTGGCTGGGCGTGATCGGCTCGGGCCCGGGTACGGATGCGCACGAGACCTACGTCGGCCGCGTGCTGACCTTCCTGTATTTCGCCTTCTTCATCACCATGCCGCTATGGACCAAGCTGGACAGGACCAAGCCGGTACCGGACCGGGTGACCACGCATGACTGACCACTGGATTGTCCGGCTGGCCTGCGCGGCGGCCCTGATGCTGGGTGTCGCGGCAGCCGATGCCGCCGAGGGCGCCAAGACCCTGCAGGCAGGCAATGACCTGAGCGATCGTGCCTCGCTGCAGCGCGGCGCGCAGCTCTACATGAACTACTGCTCCGGCTGCCACGCGCTGAAATACCTGCGTTACTCGCGCATGGCCGCCGATCTCGGGTTGAGCGAAGAGGAGGTCATGAACAACCTCAACTTCACCGGCACCCCGGTGGGTGAGCCGATCCCGGTGACGATGCCCAAGGCGCAGGCCGAGAAATGGTTCGGCAAGATGCCGCCGGATCTGAGCCTGATTTCGCGTGTGCGCGGCAGCGACTGGGTCTACACGTACCTGAAATCGTTCTACCTCGATCCCACGCGGCCGCTGGGCTGGAACAACACCGTGTTCCCGAATGCGTCCATGCCCAACCCATTGTGGGAAATGCAGGGGCTGCAGCATGCGGTGCACGGCAAGCCGGAGAACCCGGGTGAAGATCCGCCGGTGGTCGGCCTGAAGATCGAGCAGCCGGGCAACATGGATCCCGGGCAGTACGACCAGGCGGTGCGCGACATCACCAACTTCCTGGAGTATGCCGGCGAGCCGGCCGCGCTCAAGCGGCAGAAGCTGGGTGTCTGGGTGATCCTGTTCCTGGCGCTGCTGACCTTCCTGGCCTATCTGCTCAAGAAGGAATACTGGAAGGACGTCCACTGAGCCGCCGGACGCCGTCCTGTGTCGATCGTTCCTGCCGTGGGACGATCGACCTATTGGCTTTTGTGATGTGCGGTTGCACACTCGGGTACTGTGACGACCGTCGGCAATGGGCTGGCGGCGCCGATACGACCGGCGGTTACCGGACGTTGGAGAGCCTTTGATGGCGGCGAGCGTACGCATGCGGAACACCCTGACGCTGTTTTCCTCGAACGACGATGTGCTGTGCCATCGCGTGCGGCTGGTACTGGCGGCCAAGGGCGTCACTTATGACTCCGTGCCGGTCGACCCGCAGAACCCGCCCGAGGATCTCATCGATCTCAATCCGTACCATTCCGTGCCCACCCTGGTGGAACGCGAGCTGGTGCTGTACGCGGCGTCGGTGGTCAGCGAGTACCTGGACGAGCGCTATCCGCACCCGCCGTTGATGCCGGTCGATCCGCTCTCGCGGGCCCGCATCCGCTTGGCGATGCTGCGCATCGAACACGACTGGGTGCCGCAGGTGCAGGCCATCCAGCTGGGCAACAAGACCCAGGCCGAGGCCGGCCGCAAGCGGCTCAAGGAACTGCTGACCAGCGCGGTCCCGCTGTTCAAGGCCAGCAAGTTCTTCCTCAATCCGGAAATGAGCCTGGCCGACTGCGCGATGGCGCCGATCATCTGGCGGTTGCAGGCACTGGACGTGCCGCTGCCGAAGGATGGCAAGTCGATCGAAGACTATGGCAACCGCATTTTCCGCCACCCGGGCTTCATCCGCAGCCTGACCGAGCAGGAAAAGAAGCTGCGCGACCTGCCGGTCTGAGCGGCGGGGCGCGTGCCGCGTCCGGCACCGGTGGACTGAACGAAATCGCGGTGCCGGTACGCGCCATGGCTGACCTGCGGGTAGGCGGGCGCGTACACTTGCATCAGGCAATCCGGATCAAGAGCAGCCGAGCACGGCTCGGCTCTACCACATGACTGAAGACACTTTTCGCATGACCAGCCACCGTCCGTACCTGTTGCGGGCCCTGGTGGAGTGGATCAATGACAACGACCTGACGCCGCATATCCTGGTCGACGCCGGCATGCCCGGCGTGCAGGTACCGCAGAGCGCGGTCAAGGACGGCCGCGTCGTCCTGAACATCGCCGAGCGCGCCGTGGTGCGCCTGCATATCGACAATGACAGCGTGAGCTTCTCGGCCCGCTTCTCGGGCACCAGCTACCCGGTGCACGTGCCGATCTCGGCCGTGCTGGCCGTGTATGCCCGCGAGACGGGGCAGGGCATGGCGCTGCCGGACGATATCCCGGGCCACGAGCCAGGCCCGGATGACGAGCTGCCGCCGGACGATTCACCGACCCCGCCGGACGATGCACCGCCCAAGCCCAGTGGTCGCCCGCATCTGCGGGTCGTCAAATAAGACACACCCTGGCCGCCGCAAGGCGGCCATTTTCATCAGACGTCTTCAGCATCCCGGGTATCGATATCGCGCCGGATCTCACTGATCCGCGCCGCCGACGGCCCCACGAACGTGATCAGCTGATCACCGCGCAGCACCATGCGGCCGCTGTGGCGGTCCACGCCATCGTGCGAATACTCGAACTTGAAGGTGCGCTCCCAGCCCAGCCAGCCGTTGTCCTTGCGGCACACGCGCAGGCCGGTGGCGTGCACGCTCTGGTCCAGCCACTGCACGTCGGCAGCGCGGCAGGCATTGCGCCCGAGCACGCCGGCACGTTCGGCGGCGGCACGCGAAGAATTCCAGAAGGCGTAGGCAAACGCGCCGGCAATCATCAACAGGATCAAACTGGGCATCGGTGACTCGGCGGGGTCAGGGAGGACGGTCCCTCCAAGATGGCGACGAATGCGGCGCGGATCAAGCCGTGCGGGCGTCGACGATCAGGGCGTGCGGGGTGGCAGGACCGGTACGGGCTGTGGCGCCGGGATCGGCGGTGTCATCGTGCCCGGCGCTGGCACGTCGCCCGGAACGGGCGCGTCCATCGGCATCGTCGCTGGGGCGGTCGCGACCAGTTTCAGCAGTGCGGCCCAGTCCTGGCGGTTGAAGCTGCATTCCTCTTCGCGGCCCGGCGTACAGCCCAGGTCCACACCGTCGCCTGCACTGGCCTTCGCGGGCGGCAGCTCGATCCGGCCGCTGCGGTCCAGCGACAGTTTGCGCAACGCCACGGTGTTCATGACATTGCCGCCGATCAGATACAGCGTGCGATCGCCGCCCATGTTGGCCGCGATCACCACTTCGCAATGCGATTTCCAGTGCGTCACCGCGCCGCTGCCCAGCGACTGCACCAGGCCGCTGTAGCTCAGCGTCTCGCGCCGATCGCGGAGGTAGCACAGCAGGTCGCCGGGCGCTGGTTTCTCCTGCGCCGGGTCGGTCATCCGGTACGGTCCGCTGTTCTGGTACGCCGCGCGGATGTAGTCGATGTGCCGCGGCGAGCGGGTGAAGCCGGGTGCCGAGGCGCGGGTCATCACCCAGGAAATGAAGGCGGCCGACCACGGGTTGTCCACCAGGAACGCACGGCAGTCGGTGTCGGTGTAGCGCGTACCCGGCGGGGCCATGCAGCTCGATGCGCCGGGCTGGCTGCCCATCGGCGACAGCGTGCCGCTCTGCCGCCAGTAGCCGACCACCCGCTGCCAGGCAACCAGGCCGTTGTCGGCCAGGTGTACGTCCTCGGCTTCGGTCACGCTCAGGCTGGCCGCGCGGCCATCGCGATCGATGAAAGGGCGGTACCAGAGGCGGTGTTCGTTGCAGGCGGTTCTGACGATGTTGATCGCCAGCGGGCTGAGCCCGAAGCGCGGCGGCACATCGCAGACCTCGGCGGCGGCCGCCCGCAGGGGCAGCAGCGCGAGCAGGGGAGACAGGCAGGCGAGAAGCGGCAGGCAGCGCATGCGTGCAATCCAGGTGGGGGCAGACGCAGCCTCGCAGACCGCATCTGCCCATACCGTGAAAGCGGCATTACCCCTGCGGGGGCGGACCCAGTTTCAACGACAGGTCGATCGCCTGCACATGCTTGGTCAACCCGCCGATCGAGATGCAGTCCACGCCGTCCTCGGCGATCGCGCGCAGCCCGTCCAGGCCGACACTGCCGGAGACTTCCAATGGAATCCGCCCGGCCGCGATGCGCACGGCTTCGCGCCGCGTGGCGGCGTCGAAATCATCGATCAGGATGCGGGTGCAGCCGACTTCCAGCGCCTCGCGCAGCTGGTCCAGGTCCTCGACCTCGACCACCAGCGGCAGTGCCGGCCACTGCGCGCGCGCGGCCAGCACCGCGGCGGTCAGCGAGCCGGCGGCACGGATGTGGTTTTCCTTGAGCATCACCGTGTCGAACAGGCCCAGGCGATGGTTGTCACCGCCGCCGCAGCGCACCGCGTACTTCTGCGCCACGCGCAGGCCGGGCAGGGTCTTGCGGGTGTCCAGGATCCGCGCGCCGGTACCGGCCACCGCCGCGACGTACTGCGCGGTGGTGGTCGCCGTGCCGGACAGCGTCTGCAGGAAGTTCAACGAGGTCCGCTCGGCGCTCACCAGGCTGCGGTTTCGGCCCTGCAGGAGGGCCAGCACGGTACCGGCGGCGACGTGGTCGCCCTCGGCCACGCGCCAGTCGATCCGTACCTGCGGGTCGAGCGCCTGATGGGTCGCATCGAACCAAGGGCGGCCGGCGATCACCGCGTCCTGCTTGCACAGCAGGTAGGCGGTGTCGGGGCGGTCCGGGAGCAGGGCGGCGGTGACATCACCGCTGCCGATGTCCTCGGCCAGTGCACGGGCCACATCGGCGGCCACCAGGGCGGCCTCGGGGGCCGGCACGGGGAGGTGGTTCATTTTTCCGGGAAATCGGCGATCTGGGCGGTGGCGATGGCCTCTTCGGCCAGCAGCACCGGGATGCCGTCGTCCACGCGGAACACCTGCTTGCGGTCGCGGGTCAGCAGGGCCTCGCGCAGCGCCTGGGCCTGCGGGCTGCCATCGGCCTTGAGCACGGCACCGCTGCCGATCGCGCGGTTGAGCGCGTCCAGGCCGGTGGCGTCGAGCAGGGACAGGGGCTGGCGCGTATCGGGCGAGCACAGGAGGTCGAGCAGCTTGCGATCCATGGATTCTTCGTCTTGCGTGGAAGACGGCTAGAATACGTCTTTAAGGCAGGTGACGGCCAATGACCCTCAACCAAACCGCGCCGCTCGTCGGCATCGTCATGGGTTCCCGCTCGGATTGGGAAACCATGCAGCACGCCGCCCAGAAGCTGGATTCGCTGGGCGTTCCCTATGAAGTGAAAGTGGTTTCGGCGCACCGCACGCCGGACGTGCTGTTCACCTACGCCGAGCAGGCGGGCCAGCGTGGCCTGCGCGCGATCATCGCCGGTGCCGGCGGGGCCGCGCACCTGCCGGGCATGATCGCCGCCAAGACCGCCGTGCCGGTGCTGGGCGTGCCGGTGCAGTCCAAGGCCCTGAACGGCATGGACTCGCTGCTCTCGATCGTGCAGATGCCGGCCGGCATCCCGGTCGCCACGTTCGCCATCGGCAATGCTGGCGCCTCCAACGCGGCGCTGTTCGCGGCCGCCATGCTGGCCTCGGACCAGCCGGCGATCGGTGAGGCGCTGGAAGCCTTCCGTGCCCGCCAGACCGAAGACGTCATGGCCCACGACGACCCGCGTCAATGAGCCCCAAGACCGTTGGCATCCTGGGCGGCGGCCAGCTCGCCCGCATGATGGTCCTGGCCGGCGCGCCGATGGGGCTGCGCTTCGAGCTGTTCGACCCGGCTGCCGATGCCTGTGGCGCCCAGGTGGCGCCGCTGCAGGTGGCTGCGTTCGAGGACGAAGCCGCCTTGGCCGCCTTCGCCGCCCGCGTGGACGTGGTGACCTTCGATTTCGAGAACGTGCCGGCGCAGAGCGCGACGTTCCTGGCCGAGCGCGTGCCGGTGCATCCGAATCCGGATGCGCTGGCCGTGGCCCAGGACCGGCTCAGCGAGAAGACCCTGTTCCAGTCGCTGGGCATCCCGCTGCCGGCCTTCGCCGACATCCGCAGCCGCGACGAACTGGCGGCCAGGATCGCCGAATTCGGCATGCCCTGCATCCTCAAGACCCGCCGCCTGGGCTACGACGGCAAGGGTCAGTTCCGGATCCGCAGCGTCGCCGACATCGACGCGGCCTGGGACACCCTCGGCAGCCAGGTCGAGAAGACCGGCCTGATCCTGGAAGGCTTCGTCGCCTTCGATCGCGAGGTCAGCGTGGTGGCGGTCCGTGGGCAGGACGGCGAGTTCCGCGCCTGGCCGATCACCGGCAACTGGCACGTCAATGGCGTGCTCTCGGCCAGCCTGGCCCCGGCACGGCTGTCAGCGGCCCAGCACGAGGCGGCCATCGGCTACGCCCGCACCCTGGCCGAGCGCCTGGACTATGTGGGCGTATTCGCGCTGGAGCTGTTCTGCCGCGGCGACGAACTGCTGGCCAACGAGATGGCGCCGCGGGTGCACAACTCCGGCCACTGGACCATCGAAGGCAGCGAGACCTCGCAGTTCGAGAACCATCTGCGCGCCGTGCTCGGCCTGCCGCTGGGCGATACGCGCATGCTCGGCCACGCCTGCATGCTCAACTGGATCGGGCAGATGCCCGCCGCCGGTGCCGTGCTCGGCCAGGCCAGCGGCCATTGGCATGATTACGGGAAGCAGGCGCGGGACGGCCGCAAGGTCGGCCATGCCACGCTGCGCGACGATGATGCGGCTGCGCTGGCCCGTGCATTGGAGACCGTCGGTGGGCAGCTTGATCGCGGTGAGCAGGTTGCGCCGGTGATCGAGAGCCTGCGCGGTTGAAGGCGCAGTAGTGCCGGCCAGCGGCCGGCACTACCCACCCGGGTGCACGACCCGGCCGCACGACCCGGCCGCACGACCCGGCCGCACGACCAACGGTCGTGCGCTACCTTAATCGCGCAGCTGCGCGGTGACGAAATCCCAGTTCACCAGCTTCCAGAACGCCTCCAGATAGCGGCCGCGCTCATTCTGGTAATCGGTGTAATACGCGTGTTCCCACACATCGCAGGCCAGCAGCGGCGTGCTCTCGCCGGTCAACGGCGTGCCCGCGTTGCGCGTGACCTGGATCGCCAGTGCGCCGTTGGGGTGCTGCACCAGCCACACCCAGCCCGAGCCGAACAGGCCCAGCGCCGCGCGGTCGAAGGCCTCGCGCAGCCGCTTGGCATCCCCGAAATATCGGGTCACCCGTTCGCCGAGCCGGCCCTGCGGATCGCCACCGGCGCGCGGGTGCAGGCACTGGAAATAGAACTGGTGGTTCCAGGCCTGCGCCGCTGCATCGAACAGGCTGCCCTGGCTCTGGCGGACGATGTCCTCCAGCGGCAGCTCGGCCAGCTCCGTGCCGTCGATACGTGCGTTGACCGCCTCCAGATAGGCCCGGAAGTGCCGCCCGTGATGCAGGTCCAGCGTCTCCGCCGACAGGTGGGGTTGCAGGGCGGCGCGGTCGTAGGGAAGGCGAGGCAGTTCGAGGGGCATGGGCACGACAGATTGGGAGGGGAGAGCGCCGACAGGGTGCCCACCACGCGAAGGTAGGGCATACAATGGCGGTCAGGGAAGTCTATCCGACCGGTGAGGCCGGGTTGTCCCATTGGAGGGAGAGTCGTTGTGGCGGTGATGCAGCAGATCCAGTCCGAAGTCGAACGTTACCCCCTCGTGTTGTTCATGAAGGGCACCCCGCAATATCCCATGTGCGGCTTTTCCAGCCGTGCCCTCCAGGCGTTGATGGCCGCCGGCGCGATCGCGCTTCGCACGGTCAACGTGCTGGAAGAGCCTGAGATCCGCGCCAACCTGCCGCGCTTCTCCAATCTGCCGACCTTCCCGCAGCTGTTCATTCACGGCGAGCTGATCGGTGGCTGCGACATCGTGCTGGAGTTGTTCGAATCCGGCGAGCTCAAGCGCATCGTCGAAGAGGCCTCCCAGCCGTGAGTGCGGTCCCGTCCGTGGTGGTCGGGACCGGATCGCTCGCCGATCGCGTCATTCTTGTTGCCGGGGCCGGGGGAGGCTTGGGCAGCGCCACCGCCGTGGCCTGCGCGCAGGCCGGGGCGACCGTGGTGCTGCTGGGGCGCAAACCGCGCCGGCTGGACCGGGTCTATGCCGCGGTCGAAGCCGTCGGCCCGGAGCCGCTGCTGTATCCGCTGGATCTGGAAGGCGCGACCCCCGACGACTACGCCACCCTGGCCGAGCGCCTGCAGTCCGAGCTGGGCCAGCTGGACGGGGTGCTCTACTGCGCGGCCGATTTCGCCGGGCTGACCCCGTTCGAACTGGCCGATCCGGCCGCCTTCGCCCGCGCGGTCCACGTGAACCTGACCGCCCCGGCCTGGCTGGCCCAGGCCTGCCTGCCGCTGCTGCGCCAGCGCGACGATGCCGCCCTGGTGTTCACCGTGGACGATCCCGCGCGGGTAGGGCAGGCCTACTGGGGTGGCTACGGCGCGGCCCAGCATGGCTTGCGCGGACTGATCGCCTCCCTGCATGACGAACTCGGCCGCAGCCCGGTACGGGTCAGCGGCCTGCAGCCCGGGCCGATGCGCACGGCCCTGCGGGCCCGCGCGTTCTCGCTGGACGAGGACCGCACCGCCCGGGACCCGGCCGACTGCGCCGCCGCGGCGGTCCTGTTGCTGTCCGCCGCGGGCGCCGCGCACCGCGGCCAGATTCTCGACGCCTGAGGGCGTCGCCCGCAGGGCGCTCGGTGCCGACCGGCCGCCCCGGTAGTGCCGGCCGCTGGCCGGCTCCCCAGCCAACCCGCGAAAAACCGTCTCGACCCCGCTGAACGCCTTCAACGGCCTGCATTCAGCCGGTCACAAACAGATGTGAAGATGGCGTCACGATTCCGTTGTGAGGGCGTGTGTTTTGTCGCCAAACCGTCACAATCCAAGGCTATCGTGTTAATCTAGTGTTAACCGTTGCGGCTGAAACCAGCTCGCGGCTAGGGAACCCAGATAAAAGTCCAGTCAGCCGCCAGCAAGGCTGCTTGGGCGCGTTTTTTTCTCCGCCATCGCCAATCTCGCATCGAGGCTACTCCCCAATGACCCACTCCCGTTGTCTCCGGATGTCCAAGCTGACGCTTGGTCTCGTGGCTGCACTTGCCGCCGCTCCCGCCTTCGCCCAGAGCACCTCTGCCGGTGTCGGCGGTCAGGTCACGTCGGCTGCAGGCGCGCCTGTCGCTGGTGCAGAAGTCACCATCACGCACACCGAGTCGGGCACGGTCAGCCGCGCCACGACCGATGCATCGGGTCGTTACAACGCGCGCGGCCTGCGCGTGGGTGGTCCGTACACCATCACCATCAACAAGCCCGGTGAAGGTACCAAGACCGAAGAGGGTGTGTACCTCAACCTGAACCAGGTGAACACGATCAACGCCAACCTGGCGGGTGACATCGCGGCCACCAACCTGGGCGCCGTCAACGTCGTCGCCGTTGCTGGCGGCCTGGACGTCTTCAGCGCGACCAAGATGGGCACCGGCTCCAACGTGACCCGCGAAACGATGGACGCGCTGCCGTCCGCGAACCGCAACATCCAGGATTACGTGCGTCTGGACCCGCGCATCTCGCAGGTCAGCAAGGCTGACGGCGCGATCTCGGCTGGCGGCCAGAACACCCGTTACAACGCCATCCGCATCGACGGTATCAGCGCCTCCGATCCGTTCGGCCTGGGCTCCAACAACCTGCCGACCGAGCGTCAGCCGGTGTCGATGGACGCCATCCAGGAAATCAACATCGACCTGGCCAACTACGACACGACCATCGCCGGCGGTACCGGTGCGGTGATCAATGCTGTGACCAAGTCGGGCACCAACGAATTCCATGGCACCGTCTACGGTTCCTACCGCGACAAGGACATGGTCCGTTCGCGTCTGGAAGGTGACAAGCAGGACTTCAACGGCTTTGAAGACGAGAAGACCTATGGCATGACCTTCGGCGGCCCGATCATCAAGGACAAGCTGTTCTTCTTCAGCAATTACGAAAAGTATGAGCGTTCGGCCGCCGGCATCAGCCTGAGCGACACCCCGATCGGCAAGGGCACCATCACCCAGGACCAGATCACCAGCGTCCAGAACTACCTGGGCAACCTGGGCTACGATCCGGGCTCCCTGACTGCGCCGAGCAGCAAGACCGAGATCGAAGAATACGCGGTCAAGCTGGACTGGAACATCAACGAGAACCACCGTGCGGCCCTGCGCTACAACAAGATGGAGCAGAACGTCGTTCGCTTCCCGCAGGTCAGCAGCAGCGCCATCTCGCTGAGCAACTTCTGGTACCAGCAGCCGACCCAGTATGAAACCTGGATGGGCGAACTGTTCAGCGACTGGTCCGAGAACTTCTCGACCGAGTTCAAGGTCTCGCACAAGGATTACTCGGCCAACCGTATTCCGCTGGTCGACATGCCGCAGATCCGCATCCGCTCGGGCAACGACTCCCTGTACGTCGGTACCGAGCAGAACACCCACGTCAACATCGTCGAATCCAAGGAGCTGAGCGCCTTCGGTGCCGGTACCTGGTATGTCGGCGACCACACCGTCAAGTTCGGCTTCGACTACTCGAAGAACGACCTGATGAATTTCTACGGCCGCAACCTCAACGGCGTGTACGAATTCAACAGCGTCAATGATTTCCTGGCTGGCAACGCGGCGCGTTACCAGCTGCGCGCTCCGCGCGCCGATGGCAGTCGCAGTGACATCCCGGCCGATTTCACCCTGAAGAACACGGGTGTGTTCGTGCAGGATACCTGGGCGATCAACTACAACCTGAGCCTGATGTTCGGCGTCCGCGTGGACATGCCGGACTTCAGCACCCAGCGCCTGTACAACCCGCGTATCGAACAGCTGTACGGCTTCAACAACACCCAGCTGGTCGACAAGAACCTGGTGCAGCCGCGTGTCGGCTTCAACTACACTTTCGACAGTGATCGTCCAACCCAGCTGCGCGGTGGCGTTGGCCTGTTCGGCGGCGCGGCCCCGAACGTGTGGCTGGCCGGTGCGTACCAGAACACCGGTCTGAACTACATCGAGTATGACCAGCGCAATCCGCCGGTGGGCTCCTTCACTCCGGATGGCAACAACCCGTACGTTCCGGCCGGTGGCCCAGCGTCGGCGCGCCAAAATGTGGACATCATCGCCCCGGGCACCCGCCTGCCGTCGGTGTGGAAGGCCAACCTGGCGTTCGACCATGAACTGCCGTGGTATGGCATCGTGGCCTCGGCCGAAGTACTGGTGACCAAGGTCAAGGACGGCATCTACTTCGACCGTCTGGACGTCTCCGCGCCGACCACCTACGGTCCCGACGGCCGTGCGATCTACTGGAACGCCGCAGGCCGCAACCAGGCCAACACCCGTATCGACAAGGGTGTGGACTACGGCATCACCACCGGTACCAAGTCTGCTGTCGACCGCGCCAACCGCCCGGGTGACATCGGCGACGTGCTGGTCATGCGCAACACCGACAAGGGCCGTGGCACCCAGGCGACCTTCGCGCTGGCCAAGCCGCTGACCGAAAACTGGGGCTGGTCGCTGGGTTACACCTACACCCAGTCCAAAGAAGTCAGCCCGCTGTCCAGCTCGCAGAACACCTCGAACTGGAACAACACGATGATCTTCAATGCCAACGAGAACGTGGCCTACAACTCGCGTTACGCGATCAAGGACCGCATCACCGGTACCCTGGAGTGGAAGCACAACTTCTTCGGTGACAACGCTACCCGCGTCGGCATGTTCTACGAAGGCCGTTCGGGTCGTCCGTACAGCTACATCTTCTACAACGATGCGAACGGCGACGGTGCCACCACCAACGACCTGTTCTACGTGCCGAAGGGTCCGGGTGACGTGCTGTTCACCGGCGGCGCGGCGATGGAGAAGCAGTTCTTCGACTGGCTGGCGCAGAATCCGGAACTCGATGCCTACCGTGGCGGCGTGGTCCCGGCAAACGAGCACCGCTCCAAGTGGACCAACTCCTTCGACGTCCGTATCAGTCAGGAATTCCCGGGCTTCGTGAAGAGCCACAAGGGTGAGATCGCGCTGGACATCATGAATGTCGGCAACCTGATCAACAAGAAGTGGGGCCTGATCGACGACTACGGCTTCTACTCGACCCGCCGTGTGGCCAACTACGCTGGTATCGATCCGGCCACCGGCAAGTACGTGTACTCGTTCACCGGTGCGGACAGCTCTGCGATCCAGGAAAACAACAACGACAAGGGCAACACCGCCGTGTCGCGCTGGTCGATGCAGCTGACCCTGAAATACAAGTTCTGATCTTTCAGAACCTGAAGCAGTAAGTGGAAGCGGCCGGGGCAACCTGGCCGCTTTCTTTTTTTAGCGGCATTGCCGGCGACAGGGCGCATCGACTTTCTTGCCAGAACGTCTTCGAGGATGTATCTTCGTCTAGTTGCGCGGAAATCGACGCAATTGCGACGGCCCAGTGCCCCTGTCGCGGTCAGGACACATCCAAACGGTCGGGTTTCCCGGCCGTTTTGCTTTTTAAGGGGGCAGCGGTACAGTCGGTAACCTTGAGGAAAGCGAAAAAGATGGACATGACGATCAACGAAAAACCGGCGCGTACGCTGCCGGTGCAGGACGCGCGGATCTACCCGCGCGGTGGGTTGGATGTGTTGTCGCGCGCCGAGGTGGCACGCCTGCGCGATGCATCCGGCGGCGGCATGCACGAGCTGCTGCGCCGCTGCGCGCTGGCCGTGCTGACCAGCGGCAGTGCCTCCGACGATCCGCGCGCGGCGCGCGATCTGTACCCCGATTTCGACATCCAGGTGGCGCAGCAGGATCGCGGCGTGCGCATCGACCTGGTCAACGCGCCGGCGATGGCGTTCGTGGATGGCGAGATCATCCGCGGCGTCGCCGAGCTGCTGTTCGCCGTGGTCCGCGACCTGGCCTACATGGCCATCGAGATGGGCCCGGCCTACGCGGCCGAGCTGGAATCCTCCGAAGGCATCACCAACGCGGTGTTCGGGCTGCTGCGCAATGCGCGCATCCTCAACCCGGGCGACCCGAACCTGGTCGTGTGCTGGGGCGGCCACTCGATCGGCCGCGATGAGTATCTGTACACCAAGCAGGTCGGCTACGAGCTGGGCCTACGTGGGCTGGACATCTGCACCGGCTGCGGTCCGGGTGCGATGAAGGGTCCGATGAAGGGCGCCACCATCGCCCATGCCAAGCAGCGCAAGACCACCACGCGGTACATCGGCCTGACCGAGCCGGGCATCATCGCCGCCGAATCGCCGAACCCGATCGTGAACCACCTGGTGATCATGCCGGACATCGAGAAACGCCTCGAAGCGTTCGTGCGTATCGGCCACGGCATCATCGTGTTCGCTGGCGGCGTCGGCACCGCCGAGGAGATCCTGTACCTGCTGGGCATCCTGCTGCGCGACGAGAACAAGAACCTGCCGTTCCCGCTGATCCTGACCGGGCCGACCGTGGCCGCGCCGTACTTCGAGCAGATCGACCGCTTCATCCGCCTCACCCTGGGTGAAGAAGCCGCCAGCCGCTACGAGATCATCATCGGCGACCCGGTCAACGTGGCCCGCAAGATGGCCCAGGGCATCAAGCGCGTGCGCGAGCACCGCCTGGCGCAGAAGGACTCGTTCTTCTTCAACTGGTCGATCGAGATTCCGTGGGAGTACCAGCAGCCGTTCGTGCCGACCCACGAGGCGATGGCCGCGCTGGACCTGCACCACGGCCGCCCGCCGCATGCCCTGGCCGCCGACCTGCGTCGTGCGTTCTCCGGCATCGTCGCCGGCAACGTGAAGGAAGACGGGATGCGTCGCATCGAGCAGTTCGGTCCGTTCGAGATCCATGGCGATGCGGACATGATGCAGGCCCTGGACGAGCTGCTGCGCGCCTTCGTCGAGCAGCGCCGCATGAAGATCTCGGGCGAGTACCAGCCCTGCTACAAGGTCATGGCCTGAGGCCGTGACCCGGCCGGCGGCGGGCAGGGGCCCCGCCGCTGGCCTTGTTCTGCGTCAACTGATTGACGCCTGTCGCCTCCGGGCGACCGTTCGTCCTGCCGCCGCTTGCTGATCGGCGGCGGGGCGTTCATCTTCTGTGTCATCAACGCTGGGGAGCGTTTCATGTCTTTGCGCCGGTCCAACGGCTTCACACTGATCGAGTTGATGGTCACCATCGCGGTGCTTGCCATCCTGATCACGCTTGGCATGCCGAGCTTCCAGGGCGTGCTGCGCTCCAATCGCGCGGCCACCACCACCAACGAATTGATGGCCTCGCTCGCACTGGCGCGCAGTGAAGCGCTGAAGAACACCCGCGGTGCCGGCGTGTGCGCCTCCACCGAAGGCACCGGATGCAACGGCGACAGCTGGGGCGACGGCTGGATGGTCTGGTCCGATGCCGACGGCAGTGGCAGCTTCGACGCCGGCGAGCAGGTCCTGCGCTACTCCGCCGGCTCGCCCAAGATGCTCGGCAGCAAGGACAACCTGATCGTGGCCTTCGATGGCCGCGGTCGCAATCGCGCCGCCGCGGCGCTGGACATCACCCTGAAGCCTGACGAATGCGGCGACCAGCCGCTGCAGCGCACGCTGCGGCTGTCGGCAGTGGGGCAGGTGCGCGTGGAAAAGGAGAGCTGCAAGTGAGGGCAAGACACCTTGGCGCGCGTCGCGCAGGGCAGGGCGGCTTCACCATGATCGAGGTGCTGATCGCGATCGTGGTGATGAGCATCGGCCTGCTCGGCTTCGCCCTGTTGCAGACCATGAACGTGCGGTTCGTGCAGAGCGCGAATTTCCGCACCCAGGCGACCAACCTGAGTTACGAGCTGCTGGATCAGATCCGGATCAACCGCATCAATGCCGGGACCTACGTCGGCACCTATGCGGCAACCACCAAGGCCGCCGATTGTGTCTCACCCACCGGCGCGGAGATCACCAAGGATGCGTACATGACGGACTGGCGCTGCCGGCTGGGCAAGGCGCTGGGCGACGAAGCCAGCGCCAGTGTCACCCGCGACGGGGACGAGATCACGGTCAACGTCAGCTGGGGCGATGAGCGCTGGCTGGATGCGGCCGATACCACCTTCTCGGCGGGGACCCGGCTGTGAGGCGCGCGCCTGCCTTCCATCGCACCAGCGCGGGCCTGTCGCTGGTCGAGCTGATGATCGCCATGGTCATCGGCCTGGTCCTGCTGCTGGGCCTGATGCAGGTGTTCGCCGCGTCCCGCACCGCCTCGCGCCTGTCCGAAGGCCTGGCCCGCGTGCAGGAGAACGGACGCTTCGCGATGGACTTCCTGCAGCGCGACCTGCGCATGGCCGGCCACTTCGGCTGCGTGAACGACCAGAGCCACAGCATCAACAACCCCGGTTCGCTGCACACCACGTTCACCGCCGGTGCCCACCCTGCGCTGGACTTCACGCAGTCCATCCAGGGCTATGAGGCCGCCGATACCAAACCGGGCGATCCGCTGACCCTGAGCGCCACGCCCGCGACCGGCGGCGTCGAGTACACCCCCGCGCTGCCGACCGAATACGCCGCGGCGCTGACCAACCGCGTCGACGGCAGCGATATCGTCGCACTGCGCTTCCTGGTGCCTGACGGGGTGCCGGTGACCAGCATCGGCGGCACGGATGACAAGCCCACCTTCTCGTTCGATACCGGCCGCTGGGCGGTGCTGCAGAGCGGGGTGCCGACGCCGGGCCTGTTCGGCGTGGCCGACTGCGTGTCGGCCACGGTGTTCCAGGCCAGTGCCGTCAGCAGTACCGCCGGCACCGTGCGTTTCGACACGGCACCGAACAACAGCACCAGCTTCGCCACGCTGTACACCGCCGGCCAGTCGGTGCTCTACCGCGCCGAGAGCGTGGTCTATTACATCGGGTACGACGCGACGACCAAGCAGAGTTCGCTGTATCGGGTGCGTTTCGATGCCGCTCCAGGCGGTGCGCTGGCTGCCGGCCAGCCCGAAGCGCTGGTCGAAGGCGTCCGGAACATGCAGCTGTTGTACGGCCAGGACCACGCGCTGAGCGCGACCGGCGCACCCAGCGGCTTCATCGACCGCCAGGGCACCGCGGCGGACGTGGACGCGTCACTCAGCCCGGCTGACGCGGCATGGCGCCGGGTCGGCGCGGTGCAGCTGGGCCTGGTGCTGGAAAGCCCGGATCCCTCCGCGGCAGCGCAGGCCAATACCGCTGCCGCGTTGACCGCGCTTGGGGTGACCTTCACTGCACCGAAGGACGGCCGGTTCCGCACGGTCTACCAGACCACGATCGCGGTGCGTAACCGCCTCTACGGCAACTGAGGTCTCCATGGCCATGCGTCGCAAGCCCTTCACCGCACCCCGCCGCCAGGATGGCGCCGTGCTGTATGTCGCCCTGATCATCCTGATCCTGCTGGCCCTGCTCGGCGTGGCCGGGATGCAGGTGACCGGTATGCAGGAGCGCATGGCCGCCAACTACCTGCGTACCAACCTGGCCTTCCAGAACGCCGAGGCAGATGCGCGTTCGATGGAGAGCACGATCGAGACGACGCTGGCCGGCGGTGAGACCTACAGCGCCGACCAGGAAGAGTGCAGTCCGATCTTCGATCCGCTGACCTGGGCCGACGGCACCAGCGACACGAAGGCCACCTATACACGGCGGCTGGACAAGTGCTTCACGGCCGGTGGCAGTGTCCTTGAGGGCCAGCCCGAGAACGAAGACACCGGCAACATCTACCAGATCACGGCATTGGCCAGTGATGACGCGGACAACCCCTCGGCCAGTGCGGTCGTCGACACGATCTATATCCCATGACCTCTGATCGCTTCCACTTCAGCAAGCGCACCATCACCTGGCTGCGTATCGGTTTCGGTGTCCTGGTGCTGGGCTTCCTGCTCAGCCGCGTGGTGCCGCTGCGCGCCGCGCTCGGCGATTACGACCTCGCCCAGGAACCGCTGTACACCAAGCAGAGCCAGCCGCCGCTGATGATGATGGTGATGTCGCGCGATGAGCAGCTGTTCAACAAAGCGTACAGCGACTACAGCGATCTGGACGATGACAAGATCATCGATACGACGTACCAGAACAATTTCTCGTACTCGGGCTATTTCGACTCGAACCTCTGCTACGGCTACGCCAGCGGCGTATTCAAAGCGTCAGGCCCAGCGACGGGGGCGGGGGAAAAAAAGCACGAGTGCAGCGGTGCATGGTCGGGAAACTTCCTTAACTGGGTGACGATGAGCCGTCTGGATGTGATGCGTTACGTGCTTTATGGCGGGCAGCGCTCCACGGACGCCCCCAACAAGACTGTGATCGAGCGTGCTCAGATCCCCAACGATCTGCATGCGTGGGTCAAGATCTATACCGGCTCGGACATCAACAAGTTCACGCCGCTGAGCGCGAGCGCCTCTTTCTGCAATGCCACCATCGGAGCGGGCGGCGCGCCGCTCATGCGCGTGGCCAATGGTAACTGGTCCGAATGGGCGTCGACGGCGTCCTACCAGTGCGGCGTCAATCGCAGTGGTGAGGGCGGCGCGGATACGCCCAAGGGCGTGTCCGATTACACCGTGCGGGTGGAAGTCTGCGATCCCGGCAAGGACAGCCATCGTGAGGCCTTCTGCCGGAAATACAACGACGGCACCACCGATCACTACAAGCCCAGCGGCCTGCTGCAGACGTACGGTGAGAGCGGGCGCCTGCGCTTCGGTCTGGTGAGCGGCACGTATTCCAGTCCGCGTGACGGTGGCGTTCTGCGCAAGAACATCGGCAAGATCGCGGGTAATGGCACCAAACTCTGTGATATCGGCGATGAGATCAATCTTGCCACGGGACAACTCTGTCTGGCACGGAACAGTGAGGCCGAGGGCATCATCAATACGATGTCCAACTTCCGCATCGACCAGTGGAACTGGAGCAACAACTGGAACGACTGCAACGACTACAGCATTCTCAACCGTCAAGGCTTCGGCGACCGTGGCAATCTGCTGGATCCTGGCACGTCGGGCGACAAGGCCAAGAAGTGCAGTGCCTGGGGTAATCCGCTGGCGGAGATGTATGCCGAGGCGCTGCGCTACGTGGGTGCCGGGACCAAGGTGTACGGCGACACCGGAGACCTGTCCGGGCTCCCGAAAGGTGTGGAATGGAAGGATCCGTATCGCACCCCGGCACAGGGGGGCAATTCCTACTGCGCGACCTGCAACATCCTGGTGATGTCGTCGGGCCTGCCCTCGTTCGACAGCGACAACGTCGGTTCCATACCGCACCTGGCTTCGGCCGAGGCAGCCACCGACGCGCTCGGCGCAGCCGAAGGCATCAATGGAAAGAGCTACCTCGCCGGCCGTGTCGGTGCGACCCCGCGCTACGCCTCGCTCAGTACCCACGAGGACATCTGCAAGGCGCTGACGGTCAACCAGCTCAGCCTCGTCCGTGGTATTTGCCCGGATATTCCGTCCACCGAGGGCAGCTACCTGATTGCAGGCTTGGCCAAGGCCGCAGCGGAGACCGACATGCGGCCCGGTCTGGCGGGCAAGCCGGCGGATTACAAGGTCACCGCGACCACGTACACCGTGGCCATGGCCGAGAACCTGCCCAAATTCGACATCAGTGTCGCCGGTGGCACGATCTCGCTTTCCCCGTTGTGCCAGGCGAACAACACGGGTAGCGCCAAGGCCGCGGATTCCGGCTGGCGGAGTTGTTTCCTGGGCTCGGTGGGTATCGGCACCAAGCAGGCCGCGGTCTCGCCAAAGCACATATATGGCCGCCCGTATCGTGCCGATGCCAAGTCCGGCAGCTTCTCGTTGGTCTGGGAGGATTCGCTGTGGGGCAACGACCACGACAATGACGTCGTGACGATGATGAGCTACTGCGTTGGCGCTGCCTGCGGTGACAAGACCGGGATCGCCGACATGTGCTGGCGTTCTCCGAACAACGCGGTGTGTTCCAACCAGTTGTTGAATGCGACCATTGGTGAAGACGAGGTGCTGGTCCGCCTGGAGAATCTCTCGGCCTATGCAGGCAATGCGATGCTCACCGGGTACACCATCGTCGGTTCCAACGCAGCCAACAACGTGCAGCGGTTGCTGCTGCGTCCCGGCAACAGCAACGGCTCGGTGATCAGCTCCACGGAGAATCCGCCGAATGACTGGACCAAGCCCTCTGTGGTCCGCTACAAGCTCGGCGGCACCCAGGCCAACCAGCTCCAGAGCCCGCTCTGGTACGCCGCCAAATACGGCGTTCCCAGCGGCAAGTGGGATACCAAGGAAGCCGGTGTGCCGGACAATTACTTCCTGGCGCGCAACCCGGCCAAGCTGAAGGCGGCGCTGGAGGCCATCTTCGAAAGCGCCGCCGAGGGCGATGCGCCCGTGGGCGGTGGTGGTACCGGCGCACGCATCAGCAAGGGTTCCTTCACGATCTCGGCCAGCTACAAGGTGCCCTCGGGCACGAACGACTGGACCGGCGACGTGGTCGCGACCAAGGTGGGTCCGCTCGGGGCCGATGGCGATGTGCTGTGGCGGGCATCGACCAAGATGAGCTCCAGTGGACGAAACATCGTCATGGCGACCGCGCCGACGACGGTCAACGCACGCGGTCAGTTGGTGCCGGTAGCAGCTGCACCGTTCGAGGCCAACAACGTCCCGGGCAGCGATCGCGCCGCTCAGCTGGGCAACATGGGCTTCAGCAGCTCGGTCCCGAACTGGTTCGGCTCGCATACCGTCGCCGATCTGGTGAACTACCTGAAGGGCGCAGCGTTCAGTGGCTTCCGTTCGCGCAGCGCCATCCTCGGCGACATCGTCAATTCGACGACCGAGATCGTGTCGACGGCCAACAACTTCGGTTACGGCTCCTGGACCACGTCGCCCGAATGGAAAGCAACGCTCGGCTCCCGCTACACCGCCTATCTGAAGGCAAAAAAGGCCGCCGGTGGCCCGCCGAGCATGCTCTACGTCGGTGCCAACGACGGCATGCTGCATGGCTTCGACGCGTCCACGGGTACCGCGGCAGGCAGCGAGGTGATGGCATTCATTCCGTCCTCCTCGCTGCAGCACATGGCGGAACTGGCCAACCCGAGCTATGCGCACCGGTACTACGTCGATGGTCCGCTGACGTCCTCGGATGTCTACTACGGGGATGCGTGGCACACCGTGCTGGTCGGTTCGACTGGTGCCGGCGGCGCCAACCGTGCACCGAATGCGACGGCCGCAGGTAACGGTTCGATGTTCGCGTTGAATGTGAGCAACCCGACCGGCTTCACCAAGGATGACGTGCTGTGGGAGATCTCGGGCAAGACCGATTCGGACATGGGTTTTGCACTGGGCAAGCCGGTGATCGTGCCGGTCAGCGGCGGCGATGCGAATACCGCACCGCGCTTCGTGGCGCTGTTCGGTAACGGCATCAATTCCTCCAGCGGCAAGCCGGTGCTGTTCGTGGTGGACATCCAGACCGGTGAGGTGATCGGCCGGATTTCTCCGAGCGGCGGTGGTTATGCGCTGCGCAACGGCCTGATGAACGTTGCCGCCGTGGCCGCCAACAACAACAACCGCATCGTCGATACGGTCTATGGCGGCGACATGCAGGGCAATCTCTGGAAGTTCGATCTGCGCGACGCCGATCCGGCCAACTGGACCGTTGCCTATGGCGGTGCGCCGGTGTTCACCGCGACCCGCAACGGCGTGGCCCAGCCGATCACCGGCGGTTTCGAAGTGACCCGAGCGGCCGGCCGCGGCTACAACATCCTGTTCGGTACCGGCCAGTACTTCGCAAGCGATGACAATGCCGTCAGCTCGAACTCTCCGATCAATTCGCTGTACAGCGTCTGGGACAACCTGAGCACGACCGTCGGCAGCAGGAGTGACCTGGTCGCCCAGGAGATCACGCTTGGCAGCGATGGTTACCGTTACGTCAGCAAGAACGCAGTCAGCTACGTAAGCAAACGCGGCTGGTACGTCGACCTGATCGTCGGCGGTACCGTCGATGGGGAGCGCTTCATCGGCAATCCGCGCATCCAGAGTGGTGCGGTGTACTTCAATACCTACGTGCCCGGCCAGGCCGTCTGCGGTGGTGGCGGTGGCGTCAACTGGCGGTATGCGCTGAACCTGCTGACCGGCGCCGGCGCGCTGGGCGGGCTGAGTGACACGCCCGGTGGGGATCCGCTGTGCACCGGCAACTGCGGGGGCGCGAAGCTGACCAGCGGGGGCAAGGACAGCAACGGACCGCCCATGAAGGACAACAGCATCTTCGTCCCGGACAACAAGAGCAACATCTGCAAGGCGGGCGATCCGGGCTGCACGATCGATGAGCAGCTCAAGAACGACATCTGCACCTACGTGCTGCGCACCGGTAGCGCCGATCCGTTGTACATGCCGCGTCCCTGCGGTCGCCAGTCCTGGCGGCAGGTGCGCTGATGACCCTCCTGACGAGAAAGACAATGCGCACTTCCTTCCGCCGCCAGGTCGCGGGCTTCACCCTGATCGAACTGATGATCACGGTGGCCGTGGTCGCCATCCTGGCGACCGTGGCGCTGCCGGCGTACCAGGACTCCGTACGCAAGTCGCGGCGGGCGCAGGCCAAGGCCGATCTGGTCGAACTGGCCCAGAATCTGGAGCGCTATCACACGGTGAACAACACCTATGCCGCCGCCACGCTGGCCTTCGCGCAGTCGCCGCGCGAAGGCACCGCGCATTACACACTGGCGTTCGACAAGGATCCAACCGGCAGCACCTTCGGCATCCAGGCCACCCCGGTCGAGGGCGGCAGCCAGGCCAAGGACAAGTGCGGCACGCTGGCGCTGGACCAGGCCGGGCGCAAGACGCCGACCGAAAAGACCGTCTCCGGTTGCTGGTGACGCGGCTGTTCCATCCGACGGACGCGAGCGCTTGCATCACACCGCCGATGCTGGCTAGAATGCGCACCCCGCCCGAATAGCTCAGCCGGTTAGAGCACTTGACTGTTAATCAGGGGGTCGTTGGTTCGAGTCCAACTTCGGGCGCCAGATCTACAAAAGCCGCGAGCAATCGCGGCTTTTGTTTTTTGTGTTTCTGGCGGGCCGGCGATGCCTGCCTCAGCAGGCCTCCGGTCGGCGGGGCCGCTCGCTGCGGATGCGGCCTTGCCGGCTGACCACGACCTTCCCTTGAGCGCTGCCGTCCAGGCAGAAGATGACCGACTGATTACTGCCATTGAGCTGCCCATCCGGCCGGAACTGGAGGGTGGGCTTGTGCTGGCTGCCGTGGGCGCTCAGCCTCGAGCGGGCCTGCAGCTGCACCAGAATGGGGTCCTGTCCCGGGTCCTGGCCCGAGGGCGTCGCGGCCCGATGGAGCATCCAGCCCCGGCTCCAGTCCCGGCTACAGTGGATGCCATCGTCGGTCGGACAGACTGTGATCCGGCGCCGCTCGGTGATCGCCGTATTGCGTGCGGTGGCCAGCGCCGAAGCCAGCTGCATGCGCAGGCTGTCGGCCTGCAGGCGGTCCCGGGTCTGCTGCATAGCCGGCAAGGCCATGCCGGTGAGGATGCCCAGCACCGCCATTGCGACCAGTGCCTGGATCAGGGTCACGCCCGCGCAGGCGGCGGGGCGGGGCAGGGAGCGGAGGTGGTTCACGGTGGACGTCCGGCGCGCGGGAAGTGTCCACTCTGGCCGTCCGGATGTCCCGCCGCCGCCGGTTCATGCCGCGTTCTGCTGTCGGTGATCCCATCAACCAGCCGTCACCAAGGCGGCCGTTATACTGGGCGCTTCCCGGCAGTGGCGGCACCATGAGCGATCGTTTCCAACTTGTATCCCCGTATTCGCCGGCGGGCGACCAACCGGCGGCCATCGAGAAACTGACCGCCAACTTCGAGGCGGGCATCGCCAAGCAGACCCTGCTCGGCGTCACCGGTTCCGGCAAGACCTATACGATCGCCAACGTGATCCAGCAGGTGCAGAAGCCGACCCTGGTGATGGCCCCGAACAAGACGCTGGCGGCGCAGCTGTACGGCGAGTTCAAGTCGTTCTTCCCGCACAACGCGGTCGAGTACTTCGTCAGCTACTACGATTACTACCAGCCCGAGGCCTATGTGCCTTCGTCGGACACCTTCATCGAGAAGGACAGTTCGATCAACGAGCACATCGAGCAGATGCGGTTGGCCGCGACCAAGACCCTGCTGTCGCGCCCGGACGCGATCGTGGTGGCGACGGTGTCGGCGATCTACGGCCTCGGTGCGCCGGAGGACTACCTGTCGATGCGGCTGATCCTCTCCACCGGCGAGCGGATCGACCAGCGCGACCTGATCAAGCACCTGACCCAGCTGCAGTACACCCGCAATGAGTTCGAGCTGCACCGCGGCACCTTCCGCGTGCGCGGCGAAGTGGTGGACGTGTTCCCGGCCGAGTCGGACAGCGAGGCGGTGCGCATCGAGCTGTTCGAAGGCGAGGTCGAGCAGATCAGCATGTTCGATCCGCTGACCGGCGAGAGCCTGCGCAAGATGATGCGCTACACGATCTATCCGAAGACCCACTACGCCACGACGCGCGAGCGCGTGCTGTCGGCGGTGGATACGATCAAGGCGGAGTTGAAAGTCCGCCTGGAGCAGCTGTACGAGCAGAACAAGCTGGTGGAAGCGCAGCGCCTGGCGCAGCGCACCCAGTTCGATCTGGAGATGATGGCCGAGGTCGGCTACTGCAACGGCATCGAGAATTACTCGCGCCATCTCACCGGCAAGAATGCCGGCGATCCGCCGCCGACCCTGTTCGATTACCTGCCGCCGGACGCGCTGCTGGTGATCGACGAATCGCACGTGACCATCCCGCAGATCGGCGCGATGTTCAAAGGCGATCGCTCGCGCAAGGAGACCCTGGTCGAGTTCGGGTTCCGCCTGCCGTCGGCGCTGGACAACCGTCCGCTGCGGTTCGAGGAGTGGGAAGAACGGTGCCCGCGCAGCATCTACGTCTCGGCCACGCCGGGGCCGTACGAGCTGCGCGAGACCGAGGGCGAGATTGCCGAGCTGGTGGTGCGTCCGACCGGCCTGATTGATCCGGTGGTCGAAATCCGTCCGGTCGGCACCCAGGTCGACGATCTGATGTCCGAGGTGAACGAACGCATCAAGCTCGGCGACCGCGTGCTGGTCACGACGCTGACCAAGCGCATGGCCGAGAACCTGACCGAATACCTGACCGAGCACGGCATCCGCGTGCGTTACCTGCACTCGGATATCGACACCGTCGAGCGCGTGGAGATCATCCGCGACCTGCGCCTGGGCAAGTTCGATGTGCTGGTCGGCATCAACCTGCTGCGCGAAGGCCTGGACATGCCCGAAGTGTCGCTGGTGGCAATCCTGGATGCCGACAAGGAGGGCTTCCTGCGCTCGACCGGCTCGCTGATCCAGACCATCGGCCGTGCCGCCCGCAACCTGCGTGGCAAGGCGATCCTGTATGCGGACAAGATGACCCGCTCGATGCAGGCGGCGATCGACGAGACCGACCGCCGCCGCGCCAAGCAGGTCGAATACAACGAACTGCATGGCATCGTGCCCAAGTCGGTACTGCGACCGATCACCGATATGCTGGAAGGCGCGCGATCGGAAGCGGCCGAGAAGGAGTCGCGCGGCAAAGGGAAGGGCAAGGGCAAGGGCGGCCGCGTGGCCGAAGAGGCGGCCGATTACCGCACGATGGAGCCGGCCCAGATCGCCAAGCGCCTGCAGGCGCTGGAGCAGCAGATGTACCAGCACGCGCGTGATCTGGAGTTCGAGGATGCCGCCCGCGTCCGCGACCAGATCCGCAAATTGAAGGAGGCCAGTCTGGGCTGAACAACGCGTTGTGAAATATCTTCACAAAAGTGTTGCGCTTTTCAGGGGGCGTCCGTAATATACGCGGCCTGCACCGACGCATTCGCAGCGGGGCAGGGAAGCAAAACGGGCGGTTAGCTCAGCGGTAGAGCACTACCTTGACATGGTAGGGGTCACAGGTTCGAACCCTGTACCGCCCACCACTTCAGTCCCGGAGACTGCAGTGGAACATCAGAAAAGCCAGCCATACGGTTGGCTTTTTTGCTATGTGCGTTTTGTTGGCGACAGGAAAGGGCGCGTTCCTCCACTGCGGTGTGATTTCCCCTTGGCGCTTCCTGTGCGTATCCCGACAACGTAATACACACCCCCCTGATACCCAGCATGTAGCCAACGACCGACACTCTGGTTTTCCAGGGCGCTTCGCATGCTGCGAGTGCTGCACGCCAGTGTCATGGCAATGCCGACGCATCTTCCGATCTTCGGCAAGGCCTGTGTCGTGGCCCTGCTGGTCGGCGTCTGCGCGACCGTATTCGCGCCCCGGCTGCTGCCGGCGGGATGGGGCGTGGCTGCGGCGTCGGTCGGCATCCTGCTCTGGATCCTGCCCTCCCGCCTGCGCCTGCTCGGCGCCGCCCTTTTCGGCCTCGGCTGGGCCGCCTTCCACGGCCACGCCGGGCTCGCCCAGCAGCTTCCCCCCGGCACCGCGCCGGTGGACCACGTCGTGCAGGGACGGGTGACCAGCCTGCCGGAGCACGGCCCCGGCGGCACCCGCTTCGGCTTTCGGGTGGACGATGATCCGGCGATGCCAGCCGAACTCCGTGGCCGCGACCTGGCCCTGGGCTGGTACGACGGATTCCGTGGCGCGGCCGATGATCGCCGGCGCACGCTGCGCGCGGGCGAGCGCTGGTCGCTCGGCGTGCGCGTCCGGCCCCCGCGCGGCCGGGTGAATCCTGGTGGGTTCGATGCCGAGGGCTACGCACTCCGGCACCGTGTTGCCGGCAGCGGCTACGTGCGGGAACCCGCGCAGGCGGCTGCGCTGGCCGCGCCCACCGGATTGCCTGCGTGGCGCGAGCGGATGGCCGACGCGATCGCCACGGCGGTCGAGAGCGACGGCCGCCGCTTCGTCCAGGCATTGGCGCTGGGCGACACCCGTGGCCTGAGCCCGGCCGACTGGGACGATCTGCGCGCGCTGGGGGTGACCCACCTGGTGGCGATCTCCGGTTTCCATGTCGGTGTGGTGGCGGGCGTTGCCGCCGTGCTGGCGGGCGGGCTCTGGCGCTGCCTGCCGATGCTCGGCCTGCACTGGCCGAGGCCGATGGGCGCCGCGGTAGCCGCTGTCGCAGGCGCGGCGCTGTACGCCGCCGCAGCCGGTTTCGCGCTGCCAACCGTGCGGACCGTGCTGATGATCGCGGTGGTGGCCGCTGCACGCTGTAGTCGGCGCCGGGCGACCGTCGCGCAGTCGCTGGCGCTGGCGGCACTGGCGATGCTGCTGTTCGATCCGCTCGCCGTGCTCGCCCCGGGCTTCTGGCTGAGCTTTGCCGGCGTGCTGTGGCTGATCTGGTGCCTGCCGGGGCGTGAGGAGGGCTGGCTGCGCGGTTTTCTGGGCGCGCAGGGCGTGGCGACCGTGGCGCTGCTGCCGCTGACCGTGGCGCTGTTCGGCCAGGCCTCGCGTGCGGGGCCGCTGGTGAATCTGGTGGCGATTCCGTGGTGGACGATGGTGGTGGTGCCGCTGGCGCTGCTCGGCACCGCGCTGGAGGCGCTGATCGACGGGGCGGGACGCTGGCCGTGGCAGCTGGCGGCGTGGTGCTTCGAGGCGAGCTGGTGGCTGTTCGGGTATGCCGCGCGCAGCCAGCTGTCGCTGTGGTGGTTGCCGCAGGCCAATCGCTGGGCGTTGATCTCGGCCATGTTCGGTGTGTTCTGGCTGCTGCTGCCGCGCGGCAGTGGTGGCCGCGTGCCGGCCCTGCTGCTGTGCCTGCCGCTGTTGTGGCCGGCGCGGCATGGCCCGGGCGAGGGCGAGGTGGAGCTGATCGTGATGGATGTCGGGCAGGGCCTGGCAGTAGCCGTGCGCACGCGCCGGCACACGCTGCTGTACGACACCGGGCCCGGGGCCGACGATGGCTTCGACGCGGGCGAGCGGATCGTGGTGCCGACCCTGCGGGCGCTGGTGCAGGGCCGTCTGGACCGGATCATGATCAGCCACGATCACCGCGACCACACCGGCGGCCTGCGTGGGGTCCGCCGCAGCTTTCCGGACGCGATGCTGCAGGCGCCGCCCGATGCACTGCGCGGTCGGGCCTCGGCCTGCCATGCCGGGCAATCCTGGCAGTGGGACGGGGTGACGTTCCGGGTGCTGCATCCCCCGCGCGACGAACCGCAGTCCACCAACGACAGCAGTTGCGTGCTGCGGCTGGAGACGCCGCAGGGGGCGATCCTGCTGGCCGGTGACATCGAAAAGCGCAGCGAAGCCCTGCTGGTCCAGCAGGCGGGCGCACGCCTGGCGGCGGAAGCGGTGGTCGTCCCACACCACGGCAGCGCCGGTTCGTCCACACCGGCGTGGGTGGCCGCGGTCGCGCCGCGGCTGGCAATCGTCTCGGCGGGCCACCGCAACCGCTTCGGTCATCCCCGTGCCGAGGTGGTGGAGCGCTGGCAGGCGGTGGGCGCCGAAGTGCTCAGCACCGCCGACAGTGGTGCGGTGCGGGTCTGGCTCGGGCGTGAAGGCCTGCAGGTGCGTGAACAACGGGTTTTCGAGCGGCGTTGGTGGGATGCCGCGGAGCGGAGCCGGCCGGCTGCTATCCTATCGGCGATCAAACAGGCGGCCGCTGGGCCGGAGGATTGAAACGTGTGGGAACTGGTCAAGGCCGGTGGCTGGCCGATGCTGCCGCTGCTGCTGTTGGGCGTACTGGCTTTGGCAATTGTCCTGGAGCGTTTCTGGACCCTGCGCCGCAATGAAGTCCTGCCCCCCGGGCTGGGCCAGGAAGTGCGCAACTGGGCTGCGCGCGGCAAGCTCGATCCGAGCCATATCCAGTCGCTGCGCGGCAATTCGCCGCTGGGCGCGCTGCTGGCCACCGCGCTGGAAGCACGCAATCGCCCGCGCGACCAGATCCGCGAGCGCATCGAAGATGCCGGCCGGCACCTGGTTCACCGCATGGAGCGGTTCCTGAACGCCCTGGGCACGATCGCCTCGGCCGGCCCGCTGCTCGGCCTGCTCGGCACGGTGGTCGGCATGATCCAGATGTTCATGGGCATCCTCGACCACGGCGTGGGCGATGTGAACCAGCTGGCCGGCGGTATCGGCAAGGCGCTGGTCTGCACCGCCACCGGCATGATCGTGGCGATCCCCGCGCTGATGTTCCATCGCTACTTCAAGGGCCGCATCGCCGGCTACGTGATCGACATGGAGCAGGAGGCCTCGGCCCTGCTGGACGCGCTCGATGGCCGCCCGGGCGTGATGAACAACGCCCCGCGCGCCGGCGGTGCTTCGGCCGGTGCCGCACCCGTGACGGTCAAGGGCTGACGGATGCGCATCCGCAATGACCGGATCCAGGACGAGCCGCACATCGATCTGGTTCCCCTGATCGATGTGATCCTCGTCCTGATCATCTTCTTCGTGGTCACTACCACCTTCGACGCGCGCTCGACGTTGCAGCTGCAGCTGCCGACCGCCAGCCAGCAGGACACCACCGAGCCGCCGCGTTCGCTGAGCGTGCTGGTCAATGCCGAAGGGCGTTACTTCATCAACGACCAGGAAGTGCTGCGTACCGACGTCGAGTCGGTCAAGCAGACGATCGCCGCCGTGGCCGGCAGTGATCGCGAACAGACCGTGCTGTTGCGCGCCGACGCGCGTACGCCTTACCAGGCTGTCGTCACGGCCCAGGATGCCCTGGGCCAGCTGGGCTTCCGCCGCATCGCCATCGCTACCGCGCCGGAGGTGCGTCCATGAGCAAGAAACATTCCCCCGTCTGGCCGATCTACAAGCGCCTGCTCGGCTATACAGGTGCCTATTGGGTGTTCATGGTCGCGGCCGTGGTCGCGATGGTGATCGAAGCCTTGGCCGGCTACAGCTTCACCAAGCTGATGGAGCCGCTGGTCAACCGGGGTTTCGTCAACCCGGAGCCGCGCATGGCGGTGATCCTGCCGCTGACCATCCTCGGCTTGTTCATGATGCGCAGCCTGGCCACCCTGGTCAGCGACTACGCGCTTGCCCGCACCGGGCGCAGCGTGGTGCGCGACCTGCGTGAGCAGGTGCTGGAGAAATACCTGCACCTGCCGTCCTCGCATTTCGATGCCGAAGCCACGCCGGTGATGGTCAGCCGCCTGAACTTCGATACCGAGCAGGTCACCCAGGCCAGCGCCGATGCGCTCAAGACCCTGGTGGCCGACACCCTCACCATCATCGCCATGCTGGTGGTGATGCTGCAGATGAGCGTCAAGGTCACCATGGCGATGCTGGTCGTGGTGCCGCTGATCGGTGTGATCGTCTCGATCGTCGGCAAGCGTTACCGCCGCATCAGCCGCGGCATCCAGGACGGCATGGGTGGCATGGCGCAGACCGCCGAGCAATCGTTGGCCGCGCAGCAGGAAGTGAAGGTGCATGGCACCCAGGCGCACGAGATCTCGCGCTATTCGCGTCTGGCCAACCGCATGCTCGGCCTGAACATGAAGGTCGAAACCACGCGCGCGCTGGCTTCCAGCACGGTGCAGTTCCTGGCCGCGCTGGCGCTGGCGGTGATCGTGTGGGTCTCCACCCGCGAGGCGCTGGCCGGCAAGCTCAACGCAGGCCAGTTCATGGGCCTGATGACCTCGATGATGGCGATCATTCCCTCGCTGCGTCGCCTGACCAGCGTGCAGACCTCGATCTCGCGCGGCGTGGCCGCAGCCGAGCGCCTGTTCGGGATTCTCGACATGCCGGTCGAGCGCGACGAAGGCCTCCAGCGGATCGGCCGCGCACGTGGCGAGCTCGCGTTCGAACACGTGATGCTGCGCTACCGCGAGGACACCGGCATCGCGCTGGATGACATCAGTTTCGTGGCCAAGCCGGGCACGGTGACGGCGATCGTCGGCCGCTCCGGCAGCGGCAAGACCAGCCTGATCCGCCTGGTGCCGCGCTTCTACGAACCCAGCGGTGGCCGCATCACGCTGGACGGCGTGGCGCTGGATGATTATCCGTTGGCCGATCTGCGCCGCCAGGTCGCGATGGTCGGACAGAAGGTGATGCTGTTCGATGACACCGTGGGCGCCAACATCGCCTACGGCATGGACGCCACCGAAGAACAGATCCGCGCGGCGGCCGAAGCGGCCAATGCCTGGGAGTTCATCGCGCGCATGCCGCAGCAGCTGCAGACGCCGGTCGGCGAGAACGGTGCGCTGCTCTCCGGCGGCCAGCGCCAGCGTCTGGCGATCGCCCGCGCGATCCTGCGCGACGCGCCGATCCTGATCCTGGATGAAGCCACCGCTGCGCTCGACAACGAATCCGAGCGCCTGGTGCAGGATGCCCTGCAGCGCCTGATGCCCGAGCGCACCACGCTGGTGATCGCGCACCGGTTGTCCACCATCGAGCATGCCGACCAGGTGCTGGTGATGGATCACGGCCGCATCGTCGAGCGTGGCACGCACACTGAGCTGCTGGCGCTGGGTGGCCTCTACGAGCACCTGCACAAGATGCAGTTCCGCGAAAGGCAGCCTTGATGGCCGGCAAGGGTACGCACACGCCGTCGTACTGGTATGACGGCACCGCGATTCCGTTCCTGGCACGCCTGGCGTCACCGCTGTACGGCGCGGCCATCGCGCTGCGGCGGATGGCGTATCGCCGCCGCTGGCTGAAGCGGCATCCGCTGCCGGTGCCGGTGGTGGTGGTCGGCAATATCACCGCCGGTGGCACCGGCAAGACCCCGCTGACGATCGCGCTGGTCAACCGCCTGCGCGAGGCGGGCTGGAAGCCGGGCGTCGCCAGCCGTGGCTATGGCCGCGATGACGCGGGCACGCCACGCTGGGTGCTGGCCACGACCGATACCGCGCTCGGCGGCGACGAGCCGGTGCTGATCGCCTGGAAAACCGGTGTGCCGGTCCGGGTGGATGCGGACCGCGTCGCGGCCGGCAAGGCGCTGGTCGAGGCGGGCTGCGACATCATCGTCTGCGACGACGGCCTGCAGCATTACCGGCTGGCGTGTGACATCGAGATCGAAGTGGTCGACGCCCAGCGTCGCTACGGCAATGGCCGGCTGATTCCGGCCGGGCCGCTGCGCGAGCCGGCCAGCCGTGCGCGAGACTGCGACTTCCGGGTGGTCAACATGGGCCAGGCCAGCGATGGCACCGAAGCCCAGACCGCCTGCGGTTTCGGCGAATGGCCGATGCAGCTGCGCATCGACAGCGCCCAGCCGCTGCAGGGCGGCCGCGCGCGGCGCCTCGCGCATTTCCAGGGGCAGCGCGTGCACGCAGTGGCCGGTATCGCCAACCCGCAGCGCTTCTTCGACATGCTGCGTGCGCATCGCATCGGCGTGGTGCCGCATGCCTTCGCCGATCACCATGCCTACCAGCCGGCCGATCTGCGCTTCGGCAGCGAACTGCCGGTGCTGATGACCGAGAAGGACGCGGTCAAGTGCAAGGCCTTCGCGACCGAATGGCACTTCGCCGTGCCGCTGTCGGCCGAACTGCCGGCGGCGTTCTGGATCACGCTGCTGGACCGCGTCGAGAAACTCGGCAAGCGTTGACGGGCCCGGTGCCGCGTGCGGCACACTGAGGCCCTGACTGCATTCCTTCCGTACAGGTCGTCCCCCATGAGCGCTTCCGTCGAGTTCGTCGTCGCCATTCCCGCCCGCTATGCCGCCTCGCGGCTGCCGGGCAAGCCACTGCGCCTGCTCGGCGGTGAGCCGCTGGTGCTGCGCGTCGCACAACGCGCCCTGCTTGCCGGTGCGCGCGAAGTCTGGGTCGCCACCGATGATCAGCGCATCGCCGATGCCCTGCAGGGGCTGGCCGAGGTGCGCGTGGCGATGACCTCCACCGCGCATGCCTCCGGCACCGATCGCTTGGCCGAGTGCGCAACGCAGGCTGGCTGGGCGGATGACACGCTGGTGGTGAACCTGCAGGGCGATGAGCCGTTCGCCCCGGCCGAGGGCATCCGCGCAGTGGCCGAAGCCCTGGTCTACAGCGGTGCGGAGATGTCCACGCTGGCCACCCCGGTCGAGGACGCCGAAACCCTGTTCGACCCGAACGTGGTCAAGGTCGTGCGCAGGCAGAACCTGGACGCGCTCTACTTCAGCCGTGCACCGATCCCGTGGCACCGCGATGCGTTCGCGCGCTCGCGCGACACCCTGGCCGGCCCGCACTGGCTGCGCCATATCGGCATCTACGGCTACCGCGCCGGCTTCCTGCGCCAGTTCGCTGCGTTGCCGCCCGGCACGCTGGAGCAGCTGGAATCACTGGAGCAGCTGCGCGTGCTGGAAGCGGGGCACCGCATCAGCGTGGCGCTGACCCCGTCCGAGTTCCCGCCCGGCATCGATACGCCGGAGGATCTGGAGCGCGCAGAAGCGTGGTGGGCCGCGCACCCGTGACCGGGGCGGTCGTCCGCCGCGGCGACCTCCGCCGCACGCCGATGAACCGCCGGATGACCGTGGCACGACGGATGCATGACGCCGAGTCCGGCATAATCGGGGCATGAACGTCCAGCCCGTCCAGGATCTGCCCGAATTCGCCACCTGGCTCAACGCCCCGCCGACCACCCTCGCCGAGCTGCAGGGGCGGCCGGTGGTGCTGGCCTTCGTCAATGCCGCCTCGGTGTGGTGCGCGCAGCGGCTGGCCGAGCTGGCCCAGTGGCAGTCGCGCAACCCGGGCAAGCTGCAGCTGCTGGTGCTGCAGGTGCCGCGGTTCGATGGCGAGCGCGATCCCGCGCAGTCGCTGAAACTGCTCCGCCGCCAGGGCCTGAACGCCCCGGCGCTGCTGGATGCGGAGTGGGACGGCTGGCGCCGCTTCGGCGTGACCGCGTGGCCGACTCTGGTCCTGCTGGATGCCCAGGGGCGCGAGCGCGAACGGCTGGTCGGCCTCGGCGGCGAACTCGAGCGCGCCCTCACGGCCCTCTGCGAAGGCAGTTCGCGGCCGTCCGATGAGGACCTGCACGGCGCCCGCGAACTCAGCCCCGAACCGCGCCTCGCGCTGCGCTTCCCGACCGGCCTGGCGGTGACCACCGAGCGCCTGTACATCGCCGATACCGGGCATCACCGCGTGCTGGAATGCAGCCACGGTGGCCGCGTGCTGCGCCAGTTCGGCATGGGTACCGCCGATTTCATGGACGGGGGCCAGGCCGAAGCGGCCTTCCACCACCCGCAGGGCCTCGCGTTGGAGCGCGAATGGCTGTACGTCGCCGACACCGGCAACCATGCGCTGCGCCGCATCCATCTGCTGTCCGGCCAGGTCGATACGCTGTGCGGCACCGGCCGCCCCGGCGAGCCGATCGAAGGGCCGGTGGCCGATCCGCGCCGTACCGCGCTCAACCACCCGCAGGGCCTGGCGGTCGCCGACAACCAGATCCATATCGCGATGGCCGGCGACAACCGCATCTGGAGCTATCACCTTGGCCAGCGCAGCCTGCAGTGGCGCGCCGGCAGCGGCGCGATCGACGCGCGCGACGGTAGCGGTCATCTGGCCGCGTTCGCGCAGCCGTGCTCGGTCGCGGCGGTCCAGCAGGTGCTGTACGTCTGCGATGCACTCGGCTCGTCGATCCGCGCCCTGCAGCTGCGCGGCGACCTGGTGCAGACACTGGTCGGGCAGGGCCTGTGGACCTTCGGCGAACAGGATGGCCCGCGGGCCTCGGCGCTGCTGCAGTACCCGCAGGCGATCGCGCTGAGTCCGGATGCCCCGTTGCTGTGGATCGCCGATGCCGGCAACGGCCGCCTGCGCACGCTGCGCCTCGGCGGCGGCGAGCTGAGCACGCTGGAGCTGCCGCGCCGCCTGCATGGCCCGGCCGGCCTGGCGCTGGGCGGCGGTGCGGTCTGGATCGCGGAGACCGACGCCCATGCCGTCCTCCGTTTCGACCCCGTCAGTGGTGTCCTGAGCGACGTGCCGATCAACGAATGACTGTTTCTTCCGCCCCCGCCTTCGATGGCAAGGCATTTGCGGCCCACCTGAGCACCGCCCCCGGCGTGTACCGCATGTACGCTGCCGACGACACCCTGCTGTACGTCGGCAAGGCGCGTGCGCTGCGCAATCGCGTGGGCAGTTATTTCAACGGCACGCCCAAGACCACGCGGATCATGTCGATGCTGTCGCAGGTCGCGCGCATGGACGTGACCGTGACCCGCTCGGAAGCCGAGGCGCTGCTGCTGGAAAACCAGCTGATCAAGTCGCTCTCGCCGCGCTACAACGTCTCCCTGCGCGACGACAAGACCTACCCGCACGTGCTGCTGACCCGCGAGCAATGGCCGCGCATCGCGCTGCACCGTGGCCCGCGTGCGGTGCCGGGGCGGTACTTCGGGCCGTACCCGGGCGTCACCGCGGTGCGCGAAACGCTCAACCTGATGCACAAGCTGTTCAAGCTGCGCAGCTGCGAAGACAGCGTGTTCCGCAACCGCTCGCGGCCCTGCCTGCAATACCAGATCGGCCGCTGCAGCGCGCCGTGCGTGGACCTGGTGGCGGCGGAGGACTATGCCGAATCCGTGCGCCGCGCCTCGATGTTCCTGGAAGGCAAGAGCGACCAGCTCGCGCGCGAGCTCGGCACCCAGATGCAGACCGCCAGCGAAGCGCTGGAGTTCGAGCAGGCCGCGCGCCTGCGCGATCTGATCGCCTCGCTGCGCAGCATGCAGACCCGTCAATACGTGGACGGCCGCGCTGCCGACCTGGACGTGCTCGCCTGCGCCACCCAGGGCGCCAGTGCCTGTGTGCTGCTGCTGGCCTTCCGTGATGGCCGCAACATGGGCACGCGGCCGTTCTTCCCGCGCACCAATGGCGAAGAAAGTGCCGACGAAGTGCTGGGCGCGTTCGTGTCCCAGTATTACGCCGAACACGCCCCTCCGCGCGAGATCCTGCTCGACCGCGAGATTCCCGATGCCAGCCTGATCGAATCGGCGCTGAGTGCCTCCGCCGAGCACAAGGTGCAGCTGCGGTGGAATGTCCGTGGCGAGCGCGCCGGGTATGTGGAGCTGGCCGCGCGCAATGCGCAGATCACCCTGGTGACCGAACTGGGCAGCCGCACCGCGCAGCACGCGCGCAGCGAAGACCTGCGCCAGATGCTCGGCCTCACCGAGCAGGTCAAGCGGGTCGAGTGTTTCGACATCAGCCATACCATGGGCGAAGCCACCGTGGCCTCGTGCGTGGTGTTCGATGCCGCCGGGCCCGTGCGCAGCCAGTACCGCCGCTTCAACATCAGCGGGATCGAGCCGGGTGATGACTATGCCGCCATGCGCCAAGCGATCGAACGGCGCTTCCGCCGTGCGGTCGAAGAGGATGGCGTGCTGCCCGATCTGCTGCTGATCGATGGTGGCGCCGGCCAGTTGGCCCAGGCGCAGGCCGCACTGGCCGATCTGGGCGTGGAAGGGGTGATGCTGGTCGGCGTGGCCAAGGGCGTGGAGCGCAGGGCAGGGCATGAAGCCCTGGTCATGCCCGACGGCCGCGAGCTGCGCCCGGGCGCGGCCTCACCGGCGCTGCAGTTCATCCAGCAGGTGCGCGACGAGGCCCATCGCTTCGCCATCACCGGCCACCGCGGGCGCCGCCAGAAGGCCCGCATGACCAGCAAACTCGAAGATATCCCCGGCATCGGCCCGCGCCGGCGTGCCAGCCTGCTCAAACATTTCGGCGGCCTGGTCGGCCTGAAAGCCGCCGGCGAAGCGGAAATCGCGAAGGTGGAAGGCATCAATGACGCCCTCGCTGCGCGTATCTACGCTAACCTTCATGGACTGCCCACGCCCGACGCGGCGGGCGAGTAGAGAGACGCAATGAAGTTGACCCTCCCCACCTGGCTGACCCTGTTGCGGATCGTGATGATCCCCGTGCTGGTGCTGGTGTTCTATCTCCCCTACAAGTGGACCAATTTCGCCTCTGCGGCGATCTTCGGCCTGGCCGCGCTCACCGACTGGCTCGACGGCTGGATCGCCCGCCGCTACGACCTGCAGTCCGCGTTCGGCGCGTTCCTGGACCCGGTCGCGGACAAGCTGATGGTGGCGGTGGCGCTGTTCCTGATCGTGCAGGGCCATCCCACGGCGTGGATGGCGGTCTGGGCGGCGGTGATCGTCGGCCGTGAAATCGCCGTCTCCGCACTGCGCGAATGGATGGCGGAAATCGGCCAGCGCGCCAAGGTGCGCGTGGCCGTGATCGGCAAGGTGAAAACCACCGCGCAGATGGTCGCGCTGCTGTGCCTGCTGTATTCGGTCGCACCGCACACCCCGATGCAGGACATCTGGATGGGCATCCAGGTCTTCCATATCGGTGACTGGACCCTGGCGATCGCCTCGATCCTGACGCTGTGGTCGGGCCTGCAGTACCTGCACGCGGCCTGGCCGAGCCTGCGCGAAGACGAACGCCTCGCGCGTGAGAGCGCCAAGGCGAAAAAGAATGCATGAAAGGCTGTTGACAGCCCTGCATTTGGCTGTAGAATTTCGCCTCCCAAGCGGGAATAGCTCAGTTGGTAGAGCGCAACCTTGCCAAGGTTGAGGTCGCGAGTTCGAGTCTCGTTTCCCGCTCCAGATACTGTTTCCATCGCGATTCGTCGCGAACGGAAACGCCGAAGAAAGCGACCTTCCGGGTCGCTTTTTTCGTATGCGCGCGTCTGCGGTCAGTGGCGTGTTCCGATCCGGACGTTGCACCACGTGCGGATGTTCTCGCGGTCGAACCCGGGACAGCTGTTTTCGATCGGCAGGTACACGTAGAGCGCCTGCTCTGTGTGCACGAAGTGGTAATAGTTCGTGCGGTCCTTGCCGTACAGCCAATAGTTCGATGAGCCCGGGTTGATGACGTAGGGCTCGAACGAGAGGATCGATGATTCGGCCGGGATCACGTTGCTCCTGTCGGTCAGCATCATCCAGGCATTGGAGACGACGTGGGTGGCCGCGCCGACGATGGCGAGCGCGCCGATCAGGGCGGCGATGGCGAGGCTGGCAATGCGGAGAGGGCGTGGCATGCGGTGATTCATGGATTGACCGGGGAGGGGCAGGGCAAGGCCGGCAAGCACCCCGGGGCGGCCCGGAGCAACGCACGGAATTGCCGCCAAAAGGATGTTGACGACGTGAAGGAATTCCGACAGAATAGCGCTCCTTCGACGCAGGTCGAGGGGCCGACAGCCTCCAGCGCCCCAGGGTGCGGTGCGGTCGGGGCAAGCGAAAGTCTGCGGGAATAGCTCAGTTGGTAGAGCGCAACCTTGCCAAGGTTGAGGTCGCGAGTTCGAGTCTCGTTTCCCGCTCCAGATTTCGACAGGGCCCCCTTGGGGCCTTGTTTTTCTCCGCGGTGGCACGCGGGCATCCGGTCCGGCGGCATCGACCGGGATGTGAAAAAAGGTGTGAAAAAGCTGGCGTGTTTCGAGTGGTTTCGGTAACATGCACGCTTGATTTTGCGGGAATAGCTCAGTTGGTAGAGCGCAACCTTGCCAAGGTTGAGGTCGCGAGTTCGAGTCTCGTTTCCCGCTCCAAATCCTGACCAGGCCCCGTTCTCGGGGTCTTGTTTTATCGGGGCACGCAACACGCCTTCGATGATCGTAGGGTCACCGGCCTGGTGGCAGAGTGGTCATGCAGCGGACTGCAAATCCGCGTACGCCGGTTCAATTCCGACCCAGGCCTCCAAATAGAAACAAGTCCAGAGCCCGCGAAAGCGGGCTTTGTGCGTTGTGGGGCTCCATTCAGTTTCGGACGCGAGAGCCGACGGGGCCTACACAGCGGGCTTCGTATGCTGCGGCCGTCCACATTGGCAGCCTTATGCAGACACAAAAAGCGCGCGTAGCAACCGGGATCGAAGGGCTCGACAGCATTCTGGGCGGAGGCTTTCCCCAAGGGCGGCTGTACCTGCTCGAGGGGCCACCCGGATCGGGCAAGACCACGCTGTCCTTGCAGTTCCTGCTGCATGGATTGAGCAGGGGGGAGCGCTGCCTGTACATCACGCTCTCGGAAACGGCCGATGAACTGCGCGAGGTCGCGCATGCCCACGGCTGGTCGCTGGAGGGGCTGGAGCTGTTCGAGCTCGCCTCGGCCGAAGAGGCCCTCGGTGATGGCCGCCTGCAGTCCGTGCTGCATCCCTGGGAGGTGGAGCTGGACGAAACGGTCAAGCTGATCCTGGGCGAGGTCGAGCGCATCAAGCCGCACCGCGTGGTCTTCGATTCCCTGTCCGAACTGCGGCTGCTGGCGCAGGATCCGCTGCGTTACCGGCGCCAGATTCTCTCGCTGAAGCAGTTCTTCGCGCCCAAGAGCGCGACGGTGGTGCTGGTCGATGACATGACCGCCTCCGGTGAAGAGCGCGATGGCCAGCTGCACAGCCTGTGTCATGGCGTGGTGTCGCTGGAGCGACTGACGCTGGATTTCGGTCCGGCACGGCGCCGGATGCATGTGCAGAAGCTGCGCGGGGTGAACTTCACCGCTGGCTACCATGACATGGTCATCCGCGAAGGCGGCCTGGAGGTGTTCCCGCGGTTGATCGCCTCGGACCACCACGCAACGTTCCTGGGTACGCCCATCAGCAGTGGCGTGGCCGGCATCGACAGCCTGCTCGGAGGTGGCCCGCTGCGGGGTACCAGCACCCTGCTGACCGGCCCGGCCGGCAGCGGCAAGACCAACGTGGCGCTGCAGTATGTCTGGGCGGCCTGCGAGCGTGGCGAGCACTGCTGCATCTTCGAGTTCGATGAACGCATCGGCACCCTGCTGGCACGTGCGGAGTTGCTGGACATCGATCTGAGCAAGCACATGGCGTCAGGTCTGCTGGAGATACAGCAGGTCGATCCGGCGGAAATCTCGCCGGGCGAGTTCGCCTGGAACATGCGGCGCGCGGTCGAGGAGAGGCAGTGTCGCGTGCTGGTGATCGACAGCCTCAACGGCTATGTCACCGCCATGCCGCAGGAAAAGCAGCTCATGCTGCAGTTGCACGAGATGCTCTCCTACCTCAACCAGAAGGGCGTGGTGACCGTCCTGATCAATCCGCAACATGGCCTGGTCGGAACGATGTCGACCGGCAACCTCGACGTTTCCTACATCGCCGACTCGGTCGTGCTGTTCCGTTTCTTCGAATCGCAGGGTCGCATCCGCAAGGCGATCTCGGTCATCAAGAACCGCGGCGGTGCGCACGAGAACACGATCCGGGAGTTGAAGATCGACGGCAAGGGCATCTCGCTCAGTGCGCCCCTCGACGAATTCAAGGGCATCCTGACCGGCACGCCGGAGTTCGTGGGCAACACGGCGCATCTGCTTGGTCTTGCCCGTGCAGAATGAGGGCGTGTCCGGCGCCGTCCACATCTTTGCGCCGTTCGGGCACGATGCGCAAAGCATCGCCTCCGTGCTCACCGGCGTTGGACTGAAGACCACGGTCCATGACAGCCTGTCGCGGCTGGCCGATGCGCTCGATGATGGCGTCGGCGCGGTGGTCGTTACCGAGGAAGCGGTAGTCAAAGGCGCGGGCGTCCTGTTGGAGCCCTTGGCCCGGCAGCCCTCCTGGTCGGATATTCCGTTCATCCTGCTGCGATCGCCGCGTTCGCAGAAACGCCCGTTGGCCGATCCGGGCCTGCCGCTGGCGATCAACATCATCGAGCTGGATCGGCCATTGGGGCGTAGCTCGCTGCTCAGCTCCGTGCAGAGTGCGCTGAGAGCGCGCGACAAGCAGTTCCTGGTGCGTGACCAGATGCAGGCGCTGGCCGATGGGCGCGCCGCGCTGGAGCGCAGTGAAGCCGAACTGCGCCTGGTCGCCGATGCCATGCCGGTGCTGATCGCTTTCATCGACCGCGACCTGCACTACCGTTTCGCGAACAAGGCCTATGAAGCCTGGTTTGGGCGGCCCGTGTCGGAGGTGATCGGCAAGCGCGTGCCGGACGTGTTCGGGCCGGAGGTCTGGAGCAGTCGCCACCTGTTGATCGAGCGTGCGCTGAACGGCGAGCACATCGTGTTCGAAGCCAACTGGCCCTTCAGTGACGGCCGTCGACGCGACAGTGAAATCCGCTACTCGCCGCGTTTCAATGCGGAAGGCGCGCCGGACGGTTTCCATGTGTTCGTCACCGATATCACCGCCTCCAAACTCGCCTTGGAGACCAGCCAGCAGCACGCGCTGGACCTCGAGGCGATGGTAGCCGAGCGCACCGCCGAACTGGAGCGCCAGATGGCCGCGCGCGAGGCCAGTGAAGCGGCCCTGCGCCAGTCGCAGAAGATGGATGCGATCGGGCAGTTGACCGGCGGTATCGCGCACGACTTCAACAACATGCTGACCGGCATCCTGTCCTCGCTGGATATCGTGCGCATGCGCCTGGACATGGGGCGCATGGATGGGCTGGAGCGCTTCCTCGATGCGGCGACCGCCTCCAGCCAGCGTGCGGCGGCGCTCACGCAGCGGCTGCTGGCGTTCTCGCGCCGGCAATCGCTGGATTCCAGGACGGTGGAACTCAACGAGCGGGTCGGTTCGGTGCAGCACCTGCTGCGCAGCACCCTGGGCGAAACGATCCGCATCCAGATGGCCATCAGTCAGACGCCGCTGCATGCGAATCTGGACAGCAACCAGTTCGAAAGCGCGCTGCTGAATCTGGCCATCAATGCGCGTGATGCGATGCCCGATGGCGGCGAGTTGCAGCTGCGCACGTTGCACGTCCACGTCGCCGATGGCGAGGTGCCGACCATTCCGGCCGGCGAGTACGCGGTGGTGTCCGTCTCCGATTCCGGCACGGGCATGCCCCCGGAGGTGGTGGAACGCATCTTCGAGCCGTTCTTCACCACCAAGCCGATCGGCAAGGGCACCGGGCTCGGCCTGTCCATGGTCTACGGCTTCATGCAGCAGTCCGGCGGCCACATCACTGTCGACTCCGCGCCGGGGCAGGGCACCACGGTGTCGCTGTTCATGCCGGTGGCCCACGAGGTCACCGAAGACGACGCCGCCCCCAACACGCCGCCGGTGTCGCTCGGCGCCGGGCAGTCGATCCTGGTGGTGGAGGATGACGAGCAGGTGCGCATGCTGGTGACCGTGGTGCTGGAAGATCTTGGGTATACCGCGGAGGTGGTGGGCGATGCCGACGGCGCCATCCCGATCCTGGCGTCGTCGAAAAAAATCGACCTGCTGATTACCGATGTCGGGCTGCCGGGCCTCAACGGACGACAGCTGGCGGAAATCGCGCGGCAGTCGCGCCCGTCGTTGCCGGTGCTGTTCATGACCGGCTACGCAGAGAAAGCGCAGGAACGCTCGGCGTTTCTCGACAACGGCATGGCCATGATCGCCAAACCGTTCCTGCTCGATGCGTTCAGTGAGGCGGTACGCAGCTCGATTGCCCCGCGCCAGTAAACGCGCCATGTTCTGAACGCTTCAGGCAGGCGCTTTATTTAGGTACCTGAAAGTGCCAGCATAGTGGTTTGAAATTGTCGGAGTTTACCCATGCCCCTGTGCGCGATCGCGTATGTCAGCGACGTTGCGGGCCCGTTGTCTGCGGCGCATCTCGATGCTCTTGTCGAAGATGCCATCCGCTTCAACAGCCTGGCTGGGGTCACCGGTGTACTGCTCTACGACGGCAGTCGGTTCCTGCAGTACTTCGAAGGTCCGGATGATGGCGTGTCCGCCGTGCATGAGCGCGTGCTGCAGGCGCGCAGTCATCGGGCCATCCAAAAACTCGGCCATGCACGCGTGCCGCAGCGTTATTTCCCGTACTGGAGCATGCGCTGGCTGGGGGTGGAACCGACCCAGATCGCAGGGTTGTCGGCCGGTGACTGGGAGGCGTTTGCCGACCGCATCCTGGGCGGCCCGCCGGTGGACAGTGCGATGGAACGCCTGATGCGGTTTGTCGCGCCGCATCTTCCCGAACGCGCTGGGGTGCAGCAGACCCGTTCGTCTGCGGAGTGAGAACGTCGCACCGGGAGTTTCCCTTGGGCCGCGGCCGATGAGCCACGGATTATCCGGATGCCGCGCTGACATATTGCTGTCAATACAGCGCCTGCATGATGCGGATGTGGGCGCGGACGCACTATGAACGGTTCATCATGGCGTCTGCATTTGCCCTTGGGGTAATTGACTTAATGCAACGGCCGTGCAAATTTTAAGTGAACCCGAAGTGAATCCGCCCCTGAGGGGGTTTTGTCGTCCCTGAAGCGAGCAAGTCCCACGGAGGTCGTATGGCATACGGCGAACATGACTTGGCTGACGGAGTGCGAACCGAGCTGGAAGCCAGCTACGTGAAGCATGGCTGCGGCCCGGAATTCTGGTCCACCTACCAGCGCGTGCTCGAGCGCCTGGTCCCACCCGCGCAGGGCATCGCGCGAACCCGTGTCACCAATGAGCTGGCGTTGATCATCGAACAGCTGGGGATCGTGCGGCGGGCGCAGTTGGTGCCGCCGCGCAGTGCGCGGACGCGCGCGCGCTGAGACCGGGTCGGGGGGCCGGGAATCCGCAGCGGGGACACCGCCAGCACGGCGCTACGACACGTGATGAAGACCGATACCCAGCAACGCCAGCAGCGTGCCGGCCGCGGCAAGCGTGCGCGGGCGCAGCCAGCGCGCCGGGCGTTGTTGGATGGCCGCCACGCTGGTGTATTGGATCAGCCCGATCGGGAACTGCGCGGCGCGCATCCGTGCATCGCAGGCGTCCTGGCAGTCGCCACAGCCGATGCAGTCCGCGTGTGGCCCGGCACGCACGTCCAGCGCCATCGGACAGACGCTGACGCAGGCGCCGCAATCCAGGCAATCCCCAAGACGGTCGGCGCTGAAGTGCGGCATCGGGCCGGCGATGTCTTCATGCGCGGCGCGGAACGCGTAATCGCTGGCACTGGTGGGGTCGAGCAGCCCGCGGCCGCGCGCCTCGACACCGCCCAACCCCGGCGCGCGTGGGCCACGGGGCTCGCCGCGGCGGGCGAGGTACTGCATCCGCGGTGTGTCGCTGTCGCAGAACCTGCCGTGCAGGCGTGCATACGGACATAGTTCGCGGCAGACATGCTCGCGCAGGAAACCGGCATTGCCCCAGGTGGCTGCCGCATAGAACACGACCCAGAAGGTTTCCCAGCCGCTCCAGGCCGGCGGCCATGAGGCGCCGACCAGCCCGTGGATCGGACTGAAGAACCCGACGAAGGTGATACCGGTCCACGCCGCCACCAGCATCCACGCCAGGTGCTTGATCGCGCGCGCCACGCCTGCGGACGGCACCCGGCGCGCAATGCCCTGTTCGATCCAGCGGAACAGCCGGCTCCACAGGGTCTGTGGGCAGCCGTAGCCACACCACACCCGCCCGGCCAGGTTGGTGAGCAGTACCAGCGCGGCGCCGAGCACGGCGGCCAGCCCCAACAGCAGGCCCACGTCCTGTGGCCAGAGCGTCCAGCCGAACAGATCGAAGCGGCGCGCGGTCAGGTCGAACAACAGCGCCTGGCGGCCGTCCCAGCGCAGCCACGGCAGCGCGTAGAAGCCGGCCAGCAGCAGCGCGGACAACAGCGGACGCCAGCGCAGCGGCGCGCGTTGACCTGGGGCCGGGGGCGCGGGCGAGGTATCGACGAGGTGCAGGGTCAGGCGATCGGACATGGTCAGCCCAGCGGCAGATCGTCGTCGTCGCCTGGCATCGGCCGCAGCAGGTACCCGGTGATCGCACTGGCGGCGGCGGTGACCGCCCAGAACATGAAAAAGCCCAGCGTGTACCCGAGCTCGCGGCTGATCTCGTGCTGCGGGAAGCTGATGTCGCGCAGGCGCAATGGGTCGACGAAGGCGAAGAACACCACGCTGGCCAGGCCGGCGGCGACGAAGCTGGGCCACAGGATGGCGCCCCATTGCTGGATCAGCCGTCGGCGGCTGCCGTCGGGCGGGTCGTGCAGGTCGTTCATTGCGGCCACGCTCAGGAGGAGGGGGCAGGGCACGGCTATACTTTGCGCCGACCGGGGGCCGGGATCGCGGGTGCGCGCTTCCTGTCGAGTTCCCAGACTAGAAGGCTTCGCCGCCGGCTTCATTGATCCTGATCAAGGCAGCGGCGGACCCTGCCGACGATGCTGGGCGTTGCCGCCCGAGGATGTTCATGGCCGATCCCACCGACAACACGCTGCCGCTCCCGGCGCTGGACCTGTGCAGCGAGGACGAGGTCACCCGCCTGGTGCACGACTTCTACGCGCGTGTCCGTGAGGAGCCGCGCCTGGCACGGGTGTTCGCGGCGCGGGTCCACGACTGGGATGCGCACCTGGCCCAGCTGGTCGATTTCTGGTCGGCGATGCTGCGCGGGACGCGTCGCTTCAAAGGCGCGCCGATGCCCAAGCACATGGCCATGGACGAGCTGGACCGCGACCTGTTCGACCGCTGGCTGGCGTTGTTCCGGCAGACCACTGCCGAAGGCGGCAACGTGCCGATGCAGCGGCTGGCCGATGATGTCGCCGAGCGCATCGCCGATACGTTCTGGCGCCGCTTCCAGATGCTGCGCTGGCCCAGCCTGCCGATGGCAGGGCGCCCGGGTCTGAATTGATCTGACGCAATGCGCGCGCGCCCATGTGCGCGCACGCTGGCGACATGGATACCTTCTCGCCTGCCGCCGCCGGGCTCGCCTGGCACTTCGACCCCGAGCTGCTGCGCCGCCATGATCGGCCCGGCCCGCGCTACACCTCCTATCCGACCGCGCCGCACTTCCATGACGGCTATGGTGAACCGGCCCTGCGCGGGGCCATCGTGGACAGCAACCGGCTCGGGCGACCGTTGTCGCTGTATGTCCATGTGCCGTACTGCAGCAGCCCGTGCTTCTACTGCGGTTGCAACCGGGTCATCACCCGCGACCACGGCAAGGGCATCGCCTATGTCGCGCGGGTGCTGAACGAGGCGGACCTGATGGGGCCACAGTTCGATCCGGCGCGGGAGGTGATCCAGCTGCATCTCGGCGGTGGCACGCCGAACTTCCTCGCGCCGGCACAGATGCGCGAGCTGATCGAGGGGCTGCGCCAGCGCTTCACGCTCAGCACGGCGGCCTCGCGCGACTTTTCCATCGAGCTCGATCCGCGCTTCGTCACGCGCGCCGACATCGCGGTGCTGGCCGAACTGGGCTTCAATCGCGCCAGTCTGGGCGTGCAGGATTTCGATCCCGATGTACAGAAGGCGATCAACCGCGAGCAGGGCGTGGAAGCCACGCTGGATATCCTGCGTGCATGCCGCGAGTACGGGCTGCGCTCGGTCAATGTCGATCTGATCTATGGGTTGCCGAAACAGACGTTGGCCGGTTTCGCGCAGACGCTGGAAACGGTGTTGCGCGAGCGGCCGGATCGCCTGGCGGTCTATGGCTACGCGCACCTGCCGCACCTGTTCCGCGCGCAGCGCCAGATCGCCGATGCGGATCTGCCCAGCCCCGAACAGAAACTCGCCCTGCTCGGCCTGGCGGTGCAGCGACTCTCCGAGGCGGGGTATCAGTACATCGGCATGGACCACTTCGCGCTGCCGGAGGAAGACCTCTCGCGCGCCCAACGCGCGGGTCAACTGCACCGCAACTTCATGGGCTACACCACGCACGCCGATACCGATCTGGTCGGCCTTGGCGCCAGCGCGATCAGCCATATCGGCAACACCTACAGCCAGAACCCGCGCGAGCTGCCGGCCTGGGAAGCGGCCGTCGATGCGGGGCGGCTGCCGGTCTGGCGCGGCCTGGCACTGGACCCGGACGATGTGCTGCGTGCCGACCTGATCGGCCAGCTGATGTGCCAGGGCGAAGTGGATGGCAGGGCGCTTGCGGCGAGGTATGGCGTGGACTTCGACACGTATTTCGCCGACGGGCTGCGCGCGCTGGCCGCACTGCAGGCCGACGGCCTGGCCGAGTACACGCAGGGCGTGGTGCGTGCCAGTGAGCGTGGACGCCCGCTGCTGCGGCTGCTGGCGATGTGTTTCGACCGCTATCTGGCCCAACCGGACCAGCCGGTACGCTACTCGCGGGCGATCTGAGCGCGGTGGCATCGGCGTGCGTGCATTCCAAAACCCGGCGTGATCAGGCACCCTATGCGCGCCGTTGCCCGGGTGGCGAAACTGGTAGACGCATCGGACTTAAAATCCGCCGGGGGCAACCCCATGCCGGTTCGATTCCGGCCCCGGGCACCAAGGCTTCTTGGGATCACGCGCAACGCAAACTTTACGCAGCCCGACGCACACCGCCGTAGGCTGCGCAGCACACCATCCCGGACAGGCCACATGGCAAACGCAGTACGTGCAGGGAAAGCACTGGTGTGGAGTGTCGCGCTGCTGCTCGGCAGCGTCGCCCATGCCCAGGTTCCGACGCCGCTGCCGGCGGCGAAGGAGGCTGCGGGGGAGGTGATCGACCTCGCGCCGGTGGTGGTCTCGGGCGAGCAGCCCGGGCCCGGTATGTGGCAGGTCCGCGACGCGCAGGGCCACACGCTGTGGATCCTCGGTACCGTGTCGCCGCTGCCCGCCAAGCTGGAGTGGCGCGCCGACGAGGTGCGGGCCGTGATCGCCAGCGCGCAGGAGGTGCTTGGCTCACCCGGCTGGACGCTGGACGCCGATGTAGGTTTCTTCCGCGGATTGACCCTGCTGCCCTCGGCGATGAAGGCCGCGCGTGACCCGGACGGGCGCACGCTGCGCGAGGTCGTGCCGGCCGACCTCTACGCGCGCTGGGAGGTGCTCAAGCAGCGCCACATCGGGCGCGACAACGGCATCGAGAAGGACCGGCCCCTGGTCGCGGCGGGGCAGTTGTACGCGGCCGCGCTCAAGGATGTCGGCCTTGGGCGTTCCTCGCCGGTGTCCAAGGTGGTGGAGAAGGCCAGCAAGGCTCGCGGCATTACGCCCGTATCGACACGGGTGACGATCAAGATCGCCGACCCGCGGCAAGCGCTCAAGGAAGTGCGCGGCACCGCGCTGCAGGACGTGGAGTGCTTCCGCCGCACACTGGACGTGGTCGAGCACGGGCTGCCGCTGCTGGCCGAGCGGGCCAATGCCTGGTCGGTCGGCGACATCGCGGCGCTGGAGAGTCTGGCGGTCAAAGGGCAGTACCTGGCCTGCGTGGATGCGGTGGCGACCAGCGACTTCGGGCGGCGGCGCGGGCTGGCCGACGTCGATGCCCAGGCGCAGCGTAAATGGCTGGACATGGCCAGCGCTGCGCTGCGTCGCAACGCGGTGACCTTCGCCACCGTCCCGGTGACGTCGATGGTCACGCCCGGTGGCTATGCCGATCAACTGCGGGCGCGTGGCTACGAGGTCCTGGTGCCGGAGTGAGCGCGATATACGGCGTCTACCCAGTGCGAAGGCTTCGTGGCATAGTCAGCTTAAGTTCATCAAGGAAATACTTCATGCCGCTGCATGCGGTCGCCTATGTCAGCGACGCTATCGATGGAATCGAAACGTCTGATATCGATCAGATCCTGCAGGCAGCCATGGGATTCAACAAAGTGGCGGGTGTGACCGGCGTGCTGATGTTCGACGGCCAGCGCTTCCTGCAGTACTTCGAAGGCCCGGAAGACGGCGTCGACTCAGTGTTCCAGCGTGTGCTCAACGCGCGTATCCATACGAATCTTCGCGAACTCGCGCGTGGTCGGGTGGATGCCCGTCATTTCCCGCGCTGGACGATGGCATCGGCAGCGGTCGACCCGACGGCACTGGCGCGCATCGCCGAAGCGCCGTGGCAGGGATTCCAGTCGTTGACCGCGGCTGGCAGCGACACACTGGCAGGCTTCGGGTGTCTCCTCGCCGCCTGGACCGGTGTCTCCGGAGAGCTGGAACCGGCGGCGGTGACGCTGGGGTCGTAACGCAAAACAACGCTGGCCGTAACAGAATGATCACGGCTCAGTGCCTAGTATGTTTCTACCAGCTGTGACCAGTCTTGCGGGGTTTGCCCTTGGAGGCTGTCTGAAAGGGTAGTAACCGCAGCTGGACCATTATTCCTTTGGCCGTCGTCCGTACTCTCCGCGGGCGGCGGCTTTGTTCTTTGTGGGGCAGGGTCCGGCGCGTTAGGCTTGCATCACCTGCACCCCCGGTTCCGTAGCGCATGACGTATTCCCTGATGATGCCCCGCCTGATGGCCGGTCCGGTTCCGCGGTGCGGAGCCGCTCGATGACGCAGGCCATCTCCGCCGCGCTCGCCCCGCGCATCGGCGTCATCGGGCTCGGCTACGTCGGTCTGCCGTTGACGGTGACCTTCGGCGGAAAACACGCCACGATCGGCTACGACATCGACCACGCGCGCGTGGCCGAGCTGCAGCGTGGGGTGGACCACACCCTGGAACTCGAGGCGGACGAACTCGCTGCCGCGGTACACGCGCGTTACACCGCCAATCCGACCGATCTGGCCGAGTGCAATGTGTACATCGTGACCGTGCCGACCCCGATCGACGCACACGAACAGCCCGACCTGGCGCCGTTGCGCAGCGCCAGCACCCTGATCGCCGGCCTGCTCACACCCGGCGACATCGTCATCTACGAATCCACCGTCTATCCCGGCACCACCGAAGAAGTGTGCGTGCCGCTGCTGGAGGCGGGATCGGGGCTGCGCTTCAACGTCGATTTCTACTGCGGCTACAGCCCCGAGCGGATCAATCCGGGCGATCGCGAACGCCGGCTGCCGGATATCCGCAAGATCACCTCCGGCTCGACGCCCGAGGTCGCCGCCGTGGTCGACGCGCTGTACAAGGGCATCATCACCGCCGGCACCTGGCCGGCGCCCTCGATCCGCGTGGCCGAAGCGGCCAAGGTGATCGAGAACATCCAGCGCGACGTCAACATCGCCTTGGTCAACGAGCTGGCGCTGATTTTCGACCGGCTCGGCATCGACACCCAGGATGTGCTGGACGCCGCCGGCAGCAAGTGGAACTTCCTGCCGTTCCGGCCCGGACTGGTTGGCGGCCACTGCATCGGCGTGGACCCGTACTACCTGCTGCACAAGTCCGAAAGCGTGGGGTACCACCCCGATCTGATCCACACCGCGCGCCAGGTCAACAACCGGGTCGGCGAGCACGTCGCACAGCGAGTGCTGGCGCTGCTGGCCTCGCGCAGCATCGCCGTCGCACAGGCGCGCGTGCTGGTGCTGGGCGTGACTTTCAAGGAGAACTGCCCGGACCTGCGCAACAGCCGTGCGCTGGAGCTGGCGCAGCGGCTGCAGGCCAGTGGCGCGCGGGTGGACGTGCAGGACCCGTGGGTCGGGCCGGCCGCGCTCGCCGATGCGGGGGTGCACTGGGTCGAGGCACCGGCGGCGGCCGGCTATGACGCGGTGGTGCTGGCGGTGGCGCATGAGCGTTTCCGCGCCTTCGACGCGGCGCAGGTGCGCGCGCTGCTCACGCCCGGTGGCGTGGTGTACGACGTCAAATCCGTATGGCCCCGGGAAGTGGTGGACGACCGCCTGTAGACTCGGGGCAGCTATTGATTGAGGAAAGCCATGCATCGCTATCTCGCGTATCTGCTCGCCATCCTGCTGTTTCCGGTCTGCCTGTGGTTGGCCACGATCTGGCCCGCCTGGTACTGGGGCGTGGGGGTGACGGCCGCACTGGCGGTGCTGGGCACTTGGGATCTGTTACAGAAACGCAGCACGCTGCGGCGCAACTACCCGGTGCTGGCGCACTTCCGCTACGGGCTGGAATCGATCGGCCCGGAGATCCGCCAGTACTTCGTGCAGAGCGATCTGGAGGACGTGCCGTTCTCGCGGCAGCAGCGCGCCCTGATCTACCAGCGCTCGAAGAATGACATGGACGTGGTGCCGTTCGGCACGCTGCGCAGCACGTACGCCGTGGACTACGAATGGATCAACCATTCGCTCGCGCCGACCGAGATCGGCCACCACGATTTCCGCATCCAGATCGGCCCCAACTGCGCCAAGCCGTATTCGGCCAGTGTGTTCAACATCTCCGCGATGAGCTTCGGCTCGCTGTCGGCCAATGCGATCCGCGCGCTCAACGAAGGCGCACGGCGCGGCAGTTTCTATCACGACACCGGCGAAGGGTCGATCTCACCGTATCACCGTGAGATGGGCGGCGATCTGGTCTGGGAAATCGGCTCGGGCTACTTCGGCTGCCGTGACGATGCGGGTGGCTTCAGCGAAGAGAAGTTCGTCGCCAACGCCAGCCACGATCAGGTCAAGATGATCGAGATCAAGCTCTCGCAGGGGGCCAAGCCCGGCCACGGCGGCGTGCTGCCGGCGGCCAAGGTCAGCGAGGAAATCTCGATCACCCGCGGCGTGCCGATGGGCGTGGAGTGCGTCTCGCCGTCGAAGCACAGTGCGTTCAACACGCCGGTCGAGCTGCTGCAGTTCGTGGCGCGGCTGCGGGAGTTGTCCGGCGGCAAGCCGGTCGGTTTCAAGCTGGCCATCGGTCATCCCTGGGAGTGGTTCGGCATCGCCAAGGCAATGCAGGAAACCGGGTTGCTGCCGGACTTCATCGTGGTCGACGGGGCCGAGGGCGGTACGGGTGCGGCACCGGCCGAGTTCATCGATCATGTCGGCGTGCCCATGCATGAAGCCCTGCTGCTGGTGCACAACACCCTGGTCGGGCTGGACCTGCGCGACCGTATCCGTATCGGTGCGGCCGGCAAGGTGACCAGCGCGTTTGAGATCGCCCGCACCATCGCGCTGGGCGCGGACTGGTGCAATGCCGGGCGGGGCTTCATGTTCGCGCTGGGCTGCATCCAGTCGCTGAGCTGCCACAGCGACAAATGCCCGACCGGCATCGCCACGCAGAACCCGCATCGCTGGCGCCACCTGGACGCGACCGACAAGGCCACGCGCGTGCACAGCTATCACGAGAACACGCTGCGTGCGCTGCGCGACCTGCTGTGTGCGGCCGGCCTCAATGATCCGTCGGAGCTGGGACCGGAGCACATCCTGCGCCGTGTTTCACCGGTGGAGATCCGATCGCTGGCATCGCTGTACCGGTATCTCGCCCCGGGCGAGCTGCTGCGCAAGGTGCCGGACCATGCCGTCTTCCACGATTACTGGGCCGATGCGCGCAGCGATTCCTTCCAGCCCCCGGCGCGCATCCAGGCGCTGCGGACGAGCAAATCGCGATGAGTGGAGACCGTACCGTTCAACTGCGTGTGGGACGTGCCGATGAGGCCGACGCCCTGTGGGTGTTGCGCACGCGCTGCGTGCGCGAACTGTGCAGCGCGGCCTATCCGCCGGAGGTGATCGGGCCCTGGTCGGCCACGCCACCGCCGGCGCACTATCGCGCGCTGTTGGCGGCCGGTGGCTGCGTGATCGCTGAAGACAACGACGGCGACCTGCTGGGGTACGGGGTGATCGATCGGGACGGCAATGAGATCGATGCGCTGTTCGTCGATCCCGACTGCGGTGGCCGTGGCATCGGCCTGACCTTGATGCAGGCGATGGAGGCGTTGGCCGATCCGGCGCGGCCGCTGGTGCTCTCGGCCTCGCTCAACGCGGTGCCGTTCTACACCCGTTGTGGCTTCGAGGCCCTGCGCGAGGAATCCTATCCGCATCCCAGCGGGGTAGCGCTCGCCTCGGTGCGCATGCAGCGCACACGGTGATGCCGGCCAGCGGCCGGCACTACCTCGATGCTGCGCGCGGCATGCACGCCGAGGTGTGCTGAGCGCCTGTCCCGGCGCGTCACTGGTAGTGTCGGCCGCTGGCCGGCACCACGCGGTCTACGCCTGCGCCAGCCACGCCACCACGCCACGCCCGGCGCGCAGCCCGCTGGCGTAGCACGCCGTCAGCAGGTAACCGCCGGTCGGCGCTTCCCAGTCCAGCATCTCGCCGGCGCAGAACGTGCCGGGGCGCTCGCGCAGCATCAACTGCGCGTCCATCGCCTCCAGCCGCACGCCACCGGCGGTGCTGATCACTTCATCGATCGGCCGCGGTGCCTGCAGTGCCAGCGGCAGGCGCTTGAGCGCGTGCGCGATCCGGTCCTGCGGCAGCTGCCCGGCCTCGCGGCCCAGCACCTCGAACAGCAGCGCGGATTTGACCCCGCCCAGGCCGAGCTGGCGACGCAGGAACTCGCCGAAGCTGCGGCCCTGGCGTGGCTTCTGCAGCTTCTCCAGTACCTGTGCTTCGGTCTGGCCCGGCAACAGGTCCAGCTGCAGGTCCACCCGGCCATCGCGGGCCAGGCCGTCGCGCAGATCGGCCGACAGCGCATAGATCAGGCTGCCTTCGATCCCGGTCGCGGTGATCACGCATTCGCCCTGCAGCGAGCGCGGCTGACCCTGCAGGTCGGTCCAGTGCGCCACCACCGGCTTGAGCGGGGCACCGGCCTGGCGCTCGCTGAAGTAGGGCGTCCAGCCGATGTCGAAGCCGCAGTTGGCCGGCTTCAGCGGGGCGATGTCGATGCCGCGCGCGCTCATGGGAGAGACCCACGCGCCATCCGACCCCAGTTCCGGCCAACTGCCGCCGCCGAGCGCGAACACCACGGCGTCGGCAGTCACGGTGGTCGCGCCTTCAGGGGTCTGGAAACACAGCGCGCCCGCGTCATCCCAACCGGTCCAGCGATGCTGCACATGGACGCGCACACCCTGTTCCTTCAGCCGCCGCACCCAGCCGCGCAGCAGTGGCGCGGCCTTGCGATCGACCGGGAACACGCGCCCCGAACTGCCCACGTAGGTCTCCACGCCGAATGCCAGCGCCCAGGCGCGCAGCGCACCGGCATCGAAATCGGCCAGCCAGCCGCCTACCGCTTCCGCCCGCTCGCGATAACGCGAGACGAACACGTCGCGCGCATCGGAGTGGGTCAGGTTGAGGCCGCCCTTGCCGGCGATCAGGAACTTGCGGCCGGGGGATCCCTTGGCCTCGTACAGATCGACGACGTGGCCGGCAGCGCGCACGGTTTCCGCCGCCATCAGGCCGGCGGGACCGCCGCCGATGATCGCAACCCGGCGTGGGGGAGTCAGGGCAATGCTCATGCAGGCAGGATCAACGCGGCTTGACGTCGAGCAGCTCGACATCGAACACCAGCGAGGAGTTCGGTGCGATCGGACCGGCGCGGCGGGCGCCATAGCCATACTCGGCAGGGATCATCAGCGTGCGCTTGCCGCCCACCTTCATGCCGGCGAAACCTTCGTCCCAGCCCTTGATGACCTGGCCCTGGCCGAGATCGAAGCTGAAGGGCTCGCCACGGTCCACCGAGCTGTCGAACTTGTCGCCATGCTTGTCGGCGGTGCGTTCGTCGTAGATCCACCCGGTGTAATGCACGGTGACCTTGCTGCCCGGCGTGGCCTCGGCGCCGGTGCCCGGCTGGGTGTCGATCTTCTCGAACTGCGCGATGCTGCCCCCGGGCGGCGGGCCGGGCGGGGTGCAGGCCGCCAGCAGCGACAACATCAGGGGGGCGAGCAGGTAACGCGGCAGACGGCGCATGGCGGGCTCCGGATCCAAAAAACGGGGACGCAAGGGTAGCGCATCGCCGGGCGCTATCATGGGCGCATGTCGAAACTGCTGCTCAACCTGCGCAATGTCGCGGACGATGAAATCCAGGATGTCACCGCCCTGCTGGACAAGGCGGGCATCGCCCATTACCGCACCGAGCCCAGCCCCTGGGGAATCTCCTTTGGCGGGATCTGGGTCCGCGACAACGAGGATCACCCCCGGGCCAAGGCGCTGATGGCCGAGTACCAGCAGGCGCGCGGTGAACGCGTCCGCGGTGAGCGCGAGGCCGCCCTGCGCGAGGGCACGGCCGAGACCTTCGGCAGCCTGATCCGGCGCCGCCCGGTGTTCGTGGTCGCGGTGCTGATCGGCATGGCCGTCGCGACCGCGCTGGTGCTGCTGCCGTTCGTGCTGCTGCGCGGCTGATTCCCGGCCGGGTCAGGCGCGGCGCCTGACCAGCGGCTAAAATGCCGGGATGATCGCCAATACCGCTGCCTACCACTTCACCCCTGTCGCCGACCCGGACGCGCTGTGCGCGACCCTGCTGGAGCGGGCAACCGCCGCGCAGCTGCGCGGTACGATCCTGGTGGCGGGCGAGGGCATCAACCTGTTCCTGGCCGGCGCCGAGCCCGGGATCGACGGCTTCTACGCCGCGCTGCGGGCGGATCCGCGGTTTGCCGGGCTGCGCGTGAAGACCAGCTACAGCCACATGCAGCCGTTCGCCCGGCTCAAGGCCAAGGTCAAGCCGGAGATCATCAGTTTCCGCATCGATGACGGCCAGCCGCTGGCCTATCCGCGCGCACCCTCGATCGATCCCGCCACGGTGCAGCGCTGGCTGCGCCAGGGGCACGATGACGCGGGCAGGCCGGTGGTGATGCTGGACACCCGCAACACCCAGGAAATCGAGTACGGCACCTTCCAGGACGCGCTGGTGCTGCCGATCACCAAGTTCACCGACCTGCCCGAGGCCCTGGCCCCGCACCGCGAGGCGCTCAAGGACAGCACGGTGGTCAGCTTCTGCACCGGCGGCATCCGCTGCGAGAAGGCGGCGCTGTGGATGCGCAATGACGGCATGGACAACGTGCTGCAGCTGGACGGCGGCATCCTGGGCTATTTCGAGGCCGTGGGCGGCGAGGGCTATGACGGCCGCTGCTTCGTGTTCGACGAGCGGGTGGCGCTGGACCCGTCTCTGCAACCCCTGGTCGACCAGGACGCCAACGCCGACGCCGCCTGAGCCGTCTTCACGGCCTTGATTGTCCTGAATCGTCGCGAGACGGAAATCAGCGTCTTGCCATCCGTGCCTTGTGGGCGGTGGCAAACCGCGCGGACAGCCCCATCTCAGTGAGATATCTCCTGGTTGGAACGAGCATTCATGATGCAGCTGTCGATTCTTGATCTGGCGCCGGTCTGCGAAGGCAGCGACACCACGCAGGCCTTCGCCAACATGCTGGACCTGGCCCAGCACGCCGAAGGCTGGGGTTTCCATCGCTATTGGCTGGCCGAGCACCACAACATGCCTGGCATCGCCAGCGCCGCGACCGCGGTGCTGATCGGTCATGTGGCCGGTGGCACCCAGCGCATCCGCGTCGGCGCCGGCGGCATCATGCTGCCCAACCACTCGCCGCTGCAGGTGGCCGAGCAGTTCGGCACGCTGGCCTCGCTGTACCCGGACCGCATCGATCTCGGCCTGGGCCGCGCGCCGGGCACCGACCAGCCGACCGCCCGTGCGCTGCGCCGTTACTTCGACAGCGCCGACCAGTTCCCGCAGGACGTGCGCGAGCTGCTGCACTACTTCGAGCCGGCCCAGAAGGGCCAGGCCGTGCGCGCCGTGCCCGGTGCGGGGATTCCGGTGCCGGTGTGGCTGCTGGGCTCCAGTCTCTTCAGTGCGCGCCTGTCGGCGGCGATGGGGCTGCCGTTCGCGTTCGCCTCGCACTTCGCCCCGGACGCGATGGACGAAGCGTTGGCGGTCTACCGTCGCGAGTTCCGCGCCTCGCAGTATCTGCAGGCGCCGTACGCGGTGCTGGGCCTGAACGTGGTCGCCAGTGACTCCGAGGCCGACGCCAAGCGGCTGTTCACCACCCAGCAGCAGAGCTTCGTCAATCTGCGCCGCGGCCTGCCGGGCCTGATTCCGCCGCCGATCGACGACATCGAAGCGTTCTGGCAGCCGCACGAAAAGGCCGGTGTTCAGAGCGCGCTGGCCTGCGCGGTGGTCGGTGACGTGAAGCAGGTGCAGGACGGTCTCGCCGCCTTCGTGGCGCGGCACAAGCCGGACGAAGTGCTGGTCACCGCCAACATCTACGATCATGCCGCGCGCAAGCGTTCGTTCGGCCTGGCGATGCAGGCATGGCGCGCGTTGCAGGCCTGACCCCGGCGCTGCATGCGAAGAACGCGTGACCGCGCGGTTCACGTCGCCGTAGCCGCCAATCGGCTGTGATGGGGGCTCCCCTTACAGGAGCCACCTCATGGCCGAACACGATCGCCAGCAGCACATCAAACAACTGGCCGGATTGATCCGCGACGTGGACATCGCGATGTTCACCACGGTCGGCGCGGATGGACGGTTGTTCAGCCGACCGCTGGGCACGCAGGAAGTCGAGTTCGATGGCGACCTGTGGTTCGCCACCGGGGCCGACAGCCCGAAGATCGCCGAGATCGCGGCCAATCCGCGCGTCAACGTTGCCTACGCGTCGCCCTCGGGCAACACCTATGTCTCGGTTTCGGGTACGGCCCGCGTGGTCAATGACCGCGCCAAGATCGATGAGCTGTGGTCACCGGCGATGAAGCTCTTCTTCCCCGGCGGCAAGGACGACCCGAACCTGCGCCTGATCCACGTCAGCGCCGAATCGGCCGAGTACTGGGATGGCCCCGGTGGCCTGCTGGGCAAGGCACTGTACTTCGTGCTGTCGGCGGTGACCGACGATCCGGGCGCGATGTCCGACACCGGCACGGTGGATCTCAAGCCGGGCGCGTAGGTAATTCAGCGGTAGGTACCGACCGTTGGTCGGTACTTCAACGACAGGTACCAACCGTTGGTGAGCAATGCGGAAGGTACCGACCGTTGGTCAGCAATGCGGAAGGTACCGACCGTTGGTCAGAAACGCGGTAGGTACCGACCGTTGGTCGGTACGTCAGAACCAGCGCTGGAACAGATCCACCGTATAGCCCACCAGCTGCCCCGAACTGAAGCCGAAGAACAACACGGCGGCCACGGCGCCGATCCAGTTGAGCAGCATCAGCACGCCGTCGCGCTCCAGCAGCGCGAGGGCGAACAGCAGCAGCTGGAAGCCGAACAGGTAATTGGTGAGCGGGATCGGCAGCGACAACAGTACGCCGATCAGGATCAGCAGAAGGCCGCTGAACGCATGCGCCGGCAGCGGCACCAGCAGGCCGGGCATCCGCGGCTTGAGCAGGCGGTCCAGCCGCCGCAGCGGGCCGTCGATGCGCTCCAGGAAACGATGCATGGTTCCGCGTTTCGGACCCCGCCTGCTGACGAAGCCCGGCAGCCACGGCCGGCGCATGCCGCACAGCATCTGCGCGCCGATCAGCACCACCAGCGGCCCGCTGACCGCACCGCCGATCCCGGGGATCGGAATGAAGGCGGGCAGGATCGCGACGAACAGAAACACACCGAACGCACTCTGCTGCAGGTCCTGCAGAATCTGGCCCAGCAGCAGCCGTTGCTCCGGGTCACCGTGGTCGAACATCGCCAGCAGGGTACGGATACCCTCGTTGCGGTACTGGGGCCGCGTCGGGTCCGGCGGCGTCGGCTCAGCCGGTGATGTCATCGGTCTCGTCTTCGCTCAGGGTACGCAGCAGCAGCTTGTCGACCCGGGCACCGTCGAGATCGACGATCTCGATGCGCCAGCCGGCCCAATCGAAGTACTCGCCCGCATGCGGGATGCGGCCGAAATAGTGGATGCACATGCCGGCCAGCGTGTAGTAGTCGCCATCGTCGGCATCGGGCAGCTCGGCGTTGCCCATCAGTTCGCGCAGGTCCTCGATCGACAGCGAACCGTCGACCAGGAACGAGCCATCCTCACGGGTCACCACCAGCGCGTCCTCGTCCACGTTCTCCACCGACTGCAGGCGGCCAACCACCGCGCCCATCAGGTCGCTGATGGTGACCAGGCCCTGGATCTCGCCGTACTCGTCCACCACCAGCGCCATCGACTGCTGTTCCTCGCGGAAGATCTCCAGCAGCTTCATCGCATGGGTGGACTCGGAGACGTACAGCGGCTCGCGCAGGTTCTGGAACAGCGAATGGTCATCGCGCACCAGTCGGGTCACCAGGCTCTTGACCTCGAGCACGCCGACGATGTCCTGGTCGTTGTCGCGGAACACCGGGTACCGCGAGAACTCGTTCTCGCGCATGGTCGCGATGTTCTTCTCCGGATCGGCCTGGGTATCCAGCCATGCGATCCGGTTGCGCGGGGTCATCAGGCTGTCGGCGGTGCGGTCGCCCAGGCGCATGACGCGGTTCATCATGTCGCGCTCGTGGGCGTCGATCACGCCGGCCTCGTGGCTCTCGGCCACCAGCATGCGGATCTCTTCTTCCGTCACCGAGGCCGATTCGTCCTTGCCCAGGCCGAGCACGCGCAGCACCAGCCGGGTGGAGTGGGACAGCAGCCAGACGCCGGGCGCGGCGATGCGGGCCAGCCAGCTCATCGGCAGCGCCACCAGGCCGGCGATGTCCTCCGAACGGGTCAGGGCCAGCCGCTTGGGGACCAGTTCGCCGAAGATCAGCGTCAGGAAGGTGATCAGGGCCACGGCCAGCGTCTTGCCGACCACGCCCGAGTAAGCAAAGGCCGGGAACATGCCCTGCAGCCACTCGGCAATGGTCAGGCCGATGGCCTCACCGCCGAACAGGCCGGTCAGGATGCCGATCAGGGTGATCCCGATCTGGACCGTGGAGAGGAAGTTCTCGGGCTTCTCGGACAGCGCCAGGGCGCGCTCGGCGCGCTTGCTGGAGCCGGCCATCTGCTTGAGCCGGCTCTTGCGCGAGGTCATGACCGACATCTCGGACATGGCGAAGAAGCCGTTGAGCAGGATCAGGGCGAGGACAATAATCAGTTCAAACACGGGCGGCATCCCCGGTTGGTGGCAGGGAGGGCGTGTTCAAGCGATGTCGGCTACCGGAGGGCGCGTGAGCGCGGCGGTGCGGCGGGGGGTAAGGGTCGTCGTCCATAGAGTGCACCCGAAGGTGCCCGCGCATCTTAACAAAAGGCCGGGGCAGGGATGCAATCAGGGTCGTTCAGGCAGGGCCGTCAGAGCGTGAAGATGACAGGGAGTACCCGGATTGGACATCAAACCGTCATAATTCCGCCCGGTGCCGTCCTTCCTCGACGGCGAATAGGTTTCTCAATGTTCTCTCTGCAGACCATTTTTGGCTCCGGCAAACAGTTCTACACCCTGCTGGACGAGGCTGCCCAGGCCGCCCAGGACAGCTCCAAGGCGCTGCACTCCATGCTGCGCGAAGCGGACCGCCAGCCGGCGCTGGACGCCTTCAAGCTGGCCCGCCTGCGCGAGCGCGCGGCCTCGGACAAGATCAGCCAGGCGCTGGTCGACAGCTTCATGACCCCGATCGAGCGCGAAGACATCGAAGCGCTGGGTTCGGCGCTGTACAAGATTCCCAAGCAGATCGAGAAGTTCGCCGATCGCTATTCGCTGGCCACCCAGCATCTGGAGCACATCGATTTCGCGCCGCGCGCGGCGATGCTGGAACAGGCCGCCAACGTGGTGGTGGAGATGGTCAACGACCTGCGCCACATGAACCTGGACCGGATGACCGCGCTCAACGAGAAGCTGCGTTCGCTGGAAAACGAAGCCGACCGCCTGATGCTCGAGCTGTACCGCGACATCTATTCCGGCCGCCTGGACAGCCTGCAGATGTTCCTGCTCAAGGAATTCTTCGAGATCCTGGAAAAGGCCATCGATCGTTGCCGCGAGGCCGGCGTGGTGGCGTACCAGATCGTCTTGAAGAACAGCTGACGGACGCCACAGCATGCTGACCCTTGTCCTGGTGGTGATCCTGGCCGCGCTCGTCTTCGAGTTCATCAACGGCTTCCACGACACCGCCAACTCCATCGCCACCGTGGTGGCGACCAAAGTGCTCTCGCCCGGCTGGGCGGTGATGCTCGCCGCGTTCATGAACCTCATCGGCGCGCTGACCGGCACCGCCGTCGCGCTGACCATCGCCTCGGGCCTGCTCAACACCAACGTGGTCGATGTGACCCCGCAGGTGATCCTGTGCGCGCTGCTGGGCGGCATCATCTGGAACCTGATCACCTGGTGGAAGGGCCTGCCGTCCTCGTCCTCGCACGCCCTGATCGGCGGCCTGTGCGGCGCCGGCCTGGCCGCGGCCCACAACAACTGGGACGCGCTGATCTGGTCCGAGCGCATCGGCACCTGGGCCCAGAACAAGGGCCTGCTGTGGAAGGTGTTCCTGCCGATGATCACCTCGCCGATCGCCGGCTTCCTGCTCGGCATCGCGGTGATGCTGCTGCTGTGGGGCATGATCGCGGGCATGGCGAAGATCGGTGGCTTCCTGGGCCGCCTGGCTCGCCCGCGCATCGTCAACGCGTTCTTCGGCAAGGCGCAGATCGTGTCGGCGGCCTACATGGGCTTCGCCCACGGCCACAACGACGCGCAGAAGACCATGGGCATCATCGCCATGACCCTGATCGGTGCCGAGGCGACCGGTGCGTTGAACGACCTGCCGTCCTGGCTGGCCTTCATGCACCCGGACGCGAGCGCCGGTGACGGCATCGCGATGTGGATCGTGCTGACCTGCGCCGTGGTGATGGCCGCCGGTACCGCTTCGGGCGGCTGGAAGATCATCAAGACCCTGGGCCACAAGATGGTCAAGCTGCACCCGATCCACGGTTTCGCCGCGGAAACCAGCTCGGCCACGATCCTGACCGTGGCGGCGCACTTCGGCATGCCGGTCTCCACCACCCACAGCATCTCCACCGCGATCATGGGCGTGGGCTTCGCCAAGAACCCGCGTTCGCTGCGCTTCGGCGTGATCGAGCGCATCGTGTGGGCCTGGATCCTGACGATCCCGGCCGCCGGCGGCTGTGCGTACCTGATCCTGCGTCTGTTCGAAATGTTCGGCTGGGCCTGATCGGTCCACGCGGTTGAACATCGAAAAGCCCGCCGAAAGGCGGGCTTTTTCGTGGGGCAAGGCGGATGCCGAGGCCGCAATGGCCGGGGGAGTTTCGTGCGATGGTCACCCCGGCACTGCGCTGCCTGGCCTCTGCCACTCCCTTGCGAGCAGCCCATACACCGCCGAATCCGATACTTCGCCGGCGACCCGCCAGCGTTCCCGCAGCAGTCCCTCGTGCTGGAAGCCGAGCCGCTCCAGCACCTTCGCCGAGGGGACGTTGCGCGGATCGATCTCCGCTTCCAGGCGGCGCAGGCGCAGCACATCGAACAGATATGCCACGAACCGTGACAGCGCCTCGTGCATGTAGCCCTTGCCCTGCGCCGACGGCGCCAGGTGATACCCGATCTCCGCGCGCCGGGACGTCTCGTCGATCGCGAACACCACCACGATCCCCAGCAGCGGCCCGTCCACACGCTCCCGGATCGCCAGCTTCAACTGCGTGCCCGCATCCAGCGCGGCCAGATCGTCGAAGATCTGCAGATAGGCCTGCTTGAGGTCGGTCCACGCCGGATGGTTCCAGTACCGCATCACCGCACGGTCGGACTGGATCGCGAACAACGCCTGCGCGTCCGTGGCGCGGATCGGTGTCAACATCAGGCGCGCGCTCTCCAATTGCAGGGTGGGATCGAACGGCATGCGGGTTCCTGTGCTCGAGGTGTGGCCAAGGTAGCCGCTCCTGCGCCGTGTAGCCATGCCTGGCGTGTCCCCGCGCCCAAGAAAAAACCCGCCGGGAGGCGGGTTTTCCAGTGTCACTACCGGTCGATCAGACTTCCAGCGAGGCCAGGTCGCCCTTCTTTTCCAGCCAGCCCTTGCGGTCGCTGGCGCGCTTCTTGGCCAGCAGCATATCCATCAGCGAATGGGTCTGCTCGCCATCGTCGATAGTCAGCTGCACCAGGCGGCGCGTATCGGGATGGATGGTGGATTCGCGCAGCTGCTGCGGGTTCATTTCACCCAGGCCCTTGAAGCGGGTCACGCTGACCTGGCCCTTGATCTTCTCGCGCTCGATCTTGTCCAGCATCGTGCGCTTTTCTTCCTCGTCCAGGGCGTAGAACACCTGCTTGCCCACGTCGACGCGGAACAGCGGCGGCATCGCCACGAACACGTGACCGGCATCGACCAGCGCCGGGAAGTGCTTGAGGAACAGCGCGGTCAGCAGGGTCGCGATGTGCAGGCCGTCCGAGTCGGCGTCGGCCAGGATGACGACCTTGCCGTAGCGCAGGCCGGCGATGTCTTCCTTGCCCGGGTCGCAGCCGATCGCGATCGCCAGATTGTGCACTTCTTCGGAGGCCAGCACGCTGCCCGAGGACACTTCCCAGGTGTTGAGGATCTTGCCGCGCAGCGGCAGGATCGCCTGGAAGTCCTTGTCGCGGGCCTGCTTGGCACTGCCGCCCGCGGAGTCGCCTTCGACCAGGAACAGCTCGGTGCGCGACAGGTCCTGGCTGATGCAGTCGGCCAGCTTGCCGGGCAGGGCGGGGCCCTGGGTGACCTTCTTGCGGGTCACCAGCTTTTCGGTCTTCAGGCGCGCACTGGCGCGCTCGATGGCCAGCTGCGCGATCTGCTCGCCCAAGGCGACGTTCTGGTTCAGCAGCAGGCTGAAGGCATCATGCGCTGCGCCCTCGACGAAGCCCGCGGCCTGGCGCGAGGACAGCCGTTCCTTGGTCTGGCCGCTGAACTGCGGATCGGTCATCTTCAGCGACAGCACGAACGACACGCGGTCCCAGACGTCTTCCGGGGCCAGCTTGACGCCACGTGGCAGCAGGTTGCGGAAGTCGCAGAACTCGCGCAGCGCCTCGGTCAGGCCGGTGCGCAGGCCGTTGGCGTGGGTGCCGTGCTGAGCGGTCGGGATCAGGTTGACGTAGCTTTCCTGGACCAGTTCACCCTCGGGAATCCAGGCCAGGGCCCAGTCCACGATCTCGTTTTCTTTCTTCAGGTGGCCCACGAACAGGTCGGCCGGCAGCATCTCGCGCTCGCCAAGCTCGGCCTTCAGGTAATCGCTCAGGCCATCTTCGTAGTACCAGGTGTCCTGCTCGCCGGTGGCTTCATCGAGAAGCTTGACGGTCAGGCCCGGGCACAGCACGGCCTTGGCGCGCAGCAGGTGGCGCAGCGCACGCAGGTTGTACTTGGGCGTATCGAAGTACTTCGGGTCGGCCCAGAAGCGCACGCGGGTACCGGTGTTCTTCTTGCCGACGCTGCCGACCACTTCCAGCGGGGTGGCGCGGTCGCCGTTGCGGAAGGTGATGCGGTGTTCGCTGCCGTCGCGCTTGATGTGCACTTCGACCAGGGTGGACAACGCGTTGACCACGCTGACGCCGACGCCATGCAGGCCGCCGGAGAAGGTGTAGTTCTTGTTGTTGAACTTGCCGCCCGCATGCAGGCGGGTCAGGATCAGTTCGACGCCGGGGATCTTCTCCTCGGGGTGGATGTCCACGGGCATGCCGCGGCCGTCATCGCTGACCTCGCAGCTGCCGTCCTTGAACAGCGTGACTTCGACCGTGCGGGCGTGTCCGGCCAAGGCTTCGTCGACGGCATTGTCGATGACTTCCTGCGCCAGATGGTTCGGGCGCGCGGTGTCGGTGTACATGCCGGGGCGGCGCTTGACCGGGTCCAGGCCGGACAGGACTTCAATATCGGCGGCGTTATAGCGGGCGTTCATCTGTCTTCATAAAGCGCAATGCGACGGCGAAGTTTGCGGTCTGGACGGGTTTTTTGCACGCCACACGTTCAGGGGGCGGCCGACCGGGGCGCGATAGACTGTCTGCGATGGGAAACCGGAGCCTCCGGCGACCCATTCCATGCCATACCGCGAGGAGCACCCCATGAAGAAGTTGCTGACCATCGTTGCCATCGCCGCCGCCGTGGTGGCCGTGCCCATGGCACTGGCCCAGAACGCCGGACAGGGCCAGCCCACGCCGCAGCAGGGCGAACAGGCCGACAAGGCGCAGGCCGAGGCGGACGCCAAGGCCAAGCGCCGCGCCGCCGCCACGGCCGAAATGAAGGCCAAGGGCGGGCAGGCCCCGCAGAAGGAAGAGGAAGAAGAAGCGCGGAAGAAGCGCTGATTCCTTTGGCCTGACAACCGACGCCCCGGCCTGGCCGGGGCGTTTTTTATGTGAAGACCGTCATCCGCCCCTTGGGCTGGAGGCCGGCAATCTGTAAACTATGGCTTTCCGGGAGTAGTGCGTGTCATCCATCAGCGAATGGACTGGCCTGATCGTGCGCGATCGCCAGCAGGGTAGGCAGGAGGTGACGGTCCAGACAGTGGCCGGCACGGCTGACCCGACGTCGCTGACCCACTCCCGCACCGTCTCCCCCCTGATCCCGGCCCTGGCGCGTGAACGCCCCGCAGCCGCCCGGATCGCCCCGATTTCCCCCTTCACGTCGTCCGTCGCCCTGCGCGCCGGCGCCGTTTCCCCCTTCCTGACAGGACACCCCCAGCCATGACTCCCTTGATCTTCGTAACCGGTGGCGTAGTGTCCTCGCTCGGCAAAGGTATTGCCGCCGCGTCGCTTGCCGCCATCCTCGAGGCCCGCGGCCTGCGGGTGACGATGATGAAGCTCGATCCGTACATCAACGTCGATCCGGGCACCATGAGCCCGTTCCAGCACGGTGAGGTCTACGTCACCGACGACGGCGCCGAGACCGATCTGGACCTGGGCCATTACGAGCGCTTCGTGCGCACCCGCCTGAGCCGCAAGAATTCGGTCACCACCGGCCGGATCTACGAGAACGTGATCCGCAAGGAGCGCCGCGGCGACTACCTCGGCGCCACCGTGCAGGTCATTCCGCACATCACCGATGAAATCCGCCGTTGCATGGACGAGGCCACCGAAGGCTTCGACGTGGCGCTGGTCGAGATCGGCGGCACCGTGGGCGACATCGAGTCGCTGCCGTTCCTGGAAGCGATCCGCCAGGTGCGCACCGAGCGCGGCCCGGAGAAGGCGCTGTTCATGCACCTCACCCTGGTGCCATACATCGCCGCCGCCGGCGAGCTGAAGACCAAGCCGACCCAGCACTCGGTCAAGGAGCTGCGCTCGATCGGCATCCAGCCGGACGTGCTGCTGTGCCGTTCCGAGCAGGTCGTGCCGGATTCGGAGCGCCGCAAGATCGCCCAGTTCACCAACGTCTCCGAGCGCGCGGTGATCAGCGTGCCGGACGTGGACGTGCTGTACCGCATCCCGATGGGCCTGCATGCGCAGGGCCTGGACGACATCGTCGTCAACCAGCTCAAGCTCGGCGACAAGGCCGGCCCGGTCGACCTGGCCGAGTGGGAAGCCGCGGTGGATGCCACCCTGCATCCGCTGGACGAGGTCACCATCGCCGTGGTCGGGAAGTACGTCGATCACCAGGATGCCTACAAGTCGGTCGGCGAGGCGCTCAAGCACGGCGGCCTGCGCCAGCGCACCAAGGTCAACCTGAAGTGGCTCGAAGCACAGGAACTGGAAGACAGCGACCTCGCCGCGCTCAAGGATGTCGACGGCATCCTGGTGCCGGGCGGCTTCGGCGACCGCGGCTTCGAAGGCAAGGTGCTGACCTCGCAGTTCGCCCGTGAGCATCACGTGCCGTATTTCGGCATCTGCTACGGCATGCAGGCCGCGGTGGTCGATTTCGCCCGCCACGTGGCCGGCCTGGACGGCGCCAACAGCACCGAGAACGACCGCCAGTCGCCGAACCCGGTGATCGGCCTGATCACCGAATGGCGCACCGCCACCGGCGATGTCGAGAAGCGTGACGACAAGAGCGATCTGGGCGGCACCATGCGCCTGGGCCTGCAGGAGCAGCGCCTGAAGCCGGGCACGCTGGCGCGCGAGCTGTACGGCAAGGACGTGGTCTCCGAGCGTCACCGCCACCGCTACGAGTTCAACAACCGCTACCGCACCCAGCTTGAGGATGCGGGCCTGGTGATCGCCGGCAAGTCGATGGACGACACCCTGGTGGAAGTCATCGAGCTGCCGCGCGACCAGCATCCGTGGTTCCTGGCCTGCCAGGCGCACCCGGAGTTCCTGTCCACGCCGCGCGAAGGCCACCCGCTGTTCATCGGCTTCATCCGCGCCGCGCGCGAGCGCAAGGCCGGTGGCAAGCTGGCCCAGGACGCAGCCGCCTGATCGGCACGCTGCACTTGCAGTGGGGGCCGCGCGCCCCCATTGCAGAGCGCTAATCACCCACGGCGGCTGGCCTGGCCAGTGTCCGCCGGACAACAAGGAAACGCCATGAAACTGTGTGGATTCGACGTCGGGCTGGACCAGCCCCTGTTCCTGATCGCCGGCCCGTGTGTGATCGAGTCGATGCAGCTGCAGCTGGACGTGGCTGGCAAGTTGAAGGAAATCACCGATCGCCTCGGCATCAACTTCATCTTCAAGTCGAGCTTCGACAAGGCCAACCGCACCTCCGGCACCGCCTTCCGCGGCCCGGGCATGGAGGAGGGCCTGAAGGTCCTGGCCGAAGTGAAGAAGCAGATCGGCGTGCCGGTGCTCACCGACGTGCACGAATACACCCCGATGGACGAAGTGGCCTCGGTGGTGGACGTGCTGCAGACGCCGGCCTTCCTGGTGCGCCAGACCGATTTCATCACCAAGGTGTGCGCGGCCGGCAAGCCGGTCAACATCAAGAAGGGCCAGTTCCTGTCGCCGTGGGACATGAAGCCTGTCGTGGAGAAGGCCAAGGCCACCGGCAACCAGGACATCATGGTCTGCGAGCGCGGCGCCAGCTTCGGCTACAACAACCTGGTCAGCGACATGCGCTCGCTGTCGGTGATGCGCGATACCGGTTGCCCGGTCGTGTTCGATGCCACCCATTCGGTGCAGCTGCCGGGCGGGCAGGGCAACAGCTCCGGTGGCCAGCGCGAGTTCGTGCCGGTGCTGGCGCGCGCGGCGGTGGCGGTCGGTGTGTCGGGCCTGTTCGCCGAGACCCACCCGGATCCGTCCAAGGCGCTGTCCGATGGTCCCAACGCGTGGCCGCTGGACCGCATGGAAGAACTGCTCGAAACCCTGATGGAGCTCGACGCGGTCACCAAGAAGCACGGGTTCTCGCGCTTCGCATGATGGCCGACGTTCCGGCGTCCCCCGCGGTGCGCCGCGGCTGGCGCGGCTGGGCCTGGGGCTGGATCGCGCTGGGCGCGGCGATCGCCGCCTGGTGCGGGGTGTTCCTGATGGTGGTGCTGATGTTCACCAGCATGGGCTCGCCCGGCGATGGCGACAACGCAGTGCGCGCGGTGATGCCGATGCTGTTGGTGACGCTGTCGCTGACCGGCACCGCCGCACTGGCCTGCGTCACCGCCAGCGTGCTCGCGTTCCGGCTGCGCCGGCAACCGGCCGGCGGCGGCGTCGGGCTGGTCCTGCTGGCGTTGCTGCTGGTGCTGCTGGTGATCCCGTCGCTGGTTCCGGGCAACGCCAGCGTGGTTGGGGCGCTGTCCGCGCCCTCGCCGATTTGGCAAGTGACGGGTGTGCAGGGATAATCACGCGGCATCTATTTTTCGGCGCTGCGTTGGCGGCGCCTCCCCCCTCTGACTGGTAACCGGCCCGCTATGACCACGATCCGCAGCATCCACGCCCGTGAAATCCTCGACAGCCGTGGCAATCCCACGCTGGAAGCCGAAGTCATCCTCGAGGACGGCTCGTTCGGTCGTGCCGCGGTGCCCTCGGGCGCCTCGACCGGCACCAAGGAAGCCGTGGAACTGCGTGACGGCGACAAGACCCGTTACCTGGGCAAGGGCGTGCGCAACGCCGTGTCCAACGTCAACACCACCATCGCGACCGCGCTGAAGGGCTTCGATGCCGCCGACCAGGAAGGCCTCGACCGCCGCCTGATCGACCTGGACGGCACCGAGAACAAGGGCCGCCTGGGCGCGAACGCGCTGCTCGGTGTTTCGCTGGCCAATGCCCACGCCGTGGCCGCCTCGAAGAAGCAGGCGCTGTGGCAGCACCTGGCCAACGGCCGTGACGTGACCCTGCCGGTGCCGATGATGAACATCATCAACGGCGGCGCGCATGCCGACAACAACGTCGATTTCCAGGAATTCATGGTGCTGCCGGTCGGCTTCACCTCGTTCTCCGAGTCGCTGCGTGCCGGTACCGAAATCTTCCATTCGCTGAAGTCGGTGCTGAAGGGCCACGGCCTGAGCACGGCGGTGGGCGATGAAGGCGGCTTCGCGCCGGACTTCCGCAGCAACGTCGAAGCGCTGGACACCATCCTGGAAGCGATCGGCAAGGCCGGCTACACCGCCGGTGAAGACGTGCTGCTGGGCCTGGACGTGGCCTCCAGCGAGTTCTACGAGAACGGCAAGTACAACCTGGTCGGCGAGAACAAGCGACTGACCTCCGAGCAGTTCGTCGACTTCCTGGCCGACTGGGCCGCGCAGTACCCGATCGTGACCATCGAAGACGGCCTGGCCGAGAACGACTGGGCCGGCTGGAAGCTGCTGACCGACCGCATCGGCAGCAAGGTGCAGCTGGTCGGTGACGATCTGTTCGTCACCAACCCGAAGATCTTCAAGGAAGGCATCGAGTCCGGCACCGCCAACGCGATCCTGATCAAGGTCAACCAGATCGGCACCCTGACCGAGACCCTGGAAGCGATCGCCATGGCGCACGCGGCCAACTACGCCTCGATCGTCTCGCACCGTTCGGGCGAAACCGAAGACACCACCATCGCCGACATCGCCGTGGCCACCACCGCCACCCAGATCAAGACCGGCTCGCTGTGCCGCAGCGATCGCGTGGCCAAGTACAACCAGCTGCTGCGTATCGAGGAAGCCCTCGGTGCCGGCGCGCGTTACGCCGGTCGTGACGCGTTCGTGTCGCTGAAGCGCTGATCGCATGCGCAACTGGCGCTGGCTGCTGCTGGTGCTCGCGCTGCTGCTCGCATGGCTGCAGTACCGCTTCTGGTTTGGACCGGGCAACTCGGGCGAAGTGATGATGCTCGAGGCCCAGGTCGAGAACCAGAAGCGGGACAACGCCGGGCTGCAGCAGCGCAATGACGCGCTCGCTGCCGAGGTCAAGGACCTCAAGGAAGGCGAAGCAGCGATCGAAGAACGCGCCCGCAGCGAGCTGGGCATGATCAAGCCCGGCGAGAAGTTCTACCGCGTGGTCGAAGACGCGCCGGTGCCGCCTCCGCGTGCGCCGACGGCGGTCACCGATCCGGACGCGCCGCACCAGGATATTCCCTGATGGCGGGCATCTGGGCGGTGGTTCCCGCCGCTGGCCGTGGCACCCGCTTCGGCGGGGCCACGCCCAAGCAGTATCTGCTCGCCGGCGACCGTGTGCTGCTGGCCCATACCCTCGAGGCACTGCTCTCGCACCCGGTCGTGGCCGGGGTGATGGTGGTGGTCGCCGAGAACGACGCCGACTGGCCGGGCTGGCAGTCGCTGGCGGACAAACCCATTCTGACCTGCATCGGCGGCGCGACCCGCGCCGGCTCGGTGCTGGCCGGCCTGCAGGCCTTGCCGGATGACGTGCGCGCCGACGATTTCGTGCTGGTCCACGACGCCGCACGCCCCAATCTGGCCGCTGCCGATCTCGGTCGCCTGCTGGAAGTCGGTCGTGCCGACCCGGTCGGGGCGATCCTGGCCGCACCCGTGCGCGATACGCTCAAGCGTGCCGGCGACGACGGCGGCATCGATGCCACCGAGCCACGCGAACGCCTCTGGCGCGCGCTGACCCCGCAGCTGTTCCGCCGCCACCAGTTGGCGCGCGCGCTGCAGGAGGCGGCCGACGCCGGCGTGGAGATCACCGACGAAGCCATGGCGATGGAGCGCCAGGGGCTGCGCCCGCTGCTGGTGGAAGGCAGCGAAGACAATTTCAAGGTCACCACCCCGGCTGATCTGTCCCGTTTCGAATTCGTGCTGTCGCGTCGCGCACCCTGACGTCCGCACGCGCCGCACCCAACCGCAGGTTCTTGCAATGATCACGCCACAGTTTCCTCCCTTCCGCATCGGACAGGGCTACGACGTCCATGCCTTCGGCGAGGGCGACCACGTCATGCTCGGCGGCATCCGTGTCGAACACAGCTGCGGGGTGCTCGCGCACAGCGATGGCGATGTGATCCTGCACGCGCTGTGCGATGCGATGCTCGGTGCGTTGGCGCTGGGCGACATCGGCGTGCATTTCCCGCCGACCGACATGCGCTGGAAGGGCGCGGACAGCGCGCACCTGCTCGACCATTGCAACGGGCTGCTGCGCGCGCGCGGCTGGCAGGTCGGCAACACCGACATCACCGTGATCTGCGAGCGGCCGAAGGTCGGTCCGCACGCCCTGGCCATGCGCGAGCGCATCGCCGCCGTGCTGGGGATCGCGCTGGACTGCGTGAGCGTCAAGGCGACCACGTCGGAGAAGCTGGGCTTCACCGGCCGCAGCGAGGGCATCGCCGCCCAGGCCAGCGTGCTGCTGGTGACGCTGTGATCCCGTTGCCGCTGGCGTTCGGCGCGCCGCTGCTCAGCGCCAAGATCCGCACCACGCCCGAGGACTTCCAGGTCGACGAACTGCCGGCGTTCGAGCCGAGCGGGGAGGGCGAGCACCTGCTGCTGACCCTCCGCAAGCGCGGCGCCAACACCGTGCATGTCGCCAAAGTGCTGGCCAAGTGGGCCGGGCTGCCGGACATGGGGGTCAGCTACGCCGGCATGAAGGATCGCCACGCGGTCACCACGCAGCGCTTCAGCGTGCACCTGCCCAAGCGCGTGGCACCGGACCCGGGGCTGCTGGCCTCGGACGAGATCGAGGTGGTCGAGTCGACCTGGCACAACCGCAAGCTGCAGCGCGGTGCGCTGGCCGGCAACCGCTTCAAGCTGGTGCTGCGCGATGTGCAGGGCGATCCCGCGGCCATCGAAGAGCGCTTGTCCCATATCGCCTCGCGTGGCCTGCCGAACTGGTTCGGTGAGCAGCGCTTCGGCCGCGATGGTGGCAACGTGCCGGCCGCGCTGGCGATGTTCGGTGGCCGTCGCATGCGCCCCGACCAGCGTTCGCTGCTGCTTTCGGCGGCCCGTTCGGCCCTGTTCAACCAGGTGCTGGCGGCACGCGTGGAGCAGGGCAACTGGGACACGCCGCTGGACGGCGAGGTCTGGATGCTCGATGGCAGCCGCAGCGTGTTCGGCCCGGAGCCGTGGACGGATCTGCTGGCCGATCGTCTCGGCCGGTTCGACATCCATCCCAGCGGCCCATTGTGGGGCGAGGGCGAGCTGCGCAGCACCGGTGCCGCTGCCGAACTGGAACTAGGCGCGGTGTCGGATGAGCAATCGCTCGCGCTGCGGGCCGGCCTGGAAAGCGCTCGCCTGAAGCAGGAGCGCCGCGCACTGCGCCTGCGCCCGGCCATGCTGCAGCATCAGTGGCTGGCTGCAGATGTGCTGGAGCTCAGTTTCGCGTTGCCGCCGGGCTGCTATGCCACCGCGGTGCTGCACGAGTTGGGCCCGGTGGAAGACGCCAGCCAGTCCGCACCGGAGGCGTAGATCCACGCCATGCGTGGCTGCGGGGTGGCTACCGGTTTGCCAGCAGTACCAGCACTGCGCCCGTTCCGCCTTGCCCGGCGGGCGCGGAATGGAACGCCAGCACGTCGTTGCGCAGCCGCAGCAGGCGATCGACCAGATTCTTCAGCACCGGCGCACCCCCGTCGGACTGCAGCCCCTTGCCGTGGATGATGCGCACGCAGCCGTACTCATGCGCATGCGCCTCCACCAGGAACTGCCGCACCAGTGCCTCGGCCTGGGCCACCGTCGCGCCATGCAGGTCGAGTTCGTCCTGCACGGAATACTGCCCGCGCTTGAGCCGCTGGAACATCCGCGGTGGCAGGTTGTCGCGCCGGTAGCTGGCGGTATCGCCGGCCTCCAGCGGGCTGCTGTCGCGCAGCAGCCGGGCGAATTCCCCGCGGGCCTCCTGTTCATCCTGTTCGGCCATCCGCGCACGCGGCTTGGGCCGCGGCGCGGCCGGCGGCGGGGTGACCGCCTTGCGCAGCGGCGTGACCTCGCCGATGGCGGCCCGGAACAGCGCCGCGGGATCTTCGTCTTCAGGATGTGACATGCGTACAGCCTAATGGGCGGGAACGGCGATGCCTACCGTTATCGGGGTAGGACGATCTGTCTGCTTGCGGCACAATAGCTGACGCACTTGCGCGGTCGTCCGGTCCCGGGAGGGGCAGGGCCACCGCCGCCAACAGTGGGAAGTGATGGAATCGAAGTCTTGAAAAATCAAGCGGTTAAATCGCAGATGCGGATTCTGGTCAGCAACGACGACGGTGTCGATGCCCCGGGCATCAAGATGCTCGCCACGGTATTGCGTGACGCCGGTCATGAAGTGACCGTGGTCGCTCCGGATCGTGATCGTTCCGGCGCCAGCAATTCGCTGACCTTGGACCTGCCGATCCGCATGAAACGCATCGACCACTACACCTGCTCGGTGGCCGGCACGCCGACCGACTGCGTGCACCTGGCCCTGACCGGCATGCTCGAGTACGAGCCTGACATGGTGGTCTCGGGCATCAACAACGCGGCCAACCTCGGCGACGACGTCATCTACTCCGGCACCGTGTCGGCGGCGATGGAAGGACGTTTCCTCGGTTTGCCTGCCGTGGCGATGTCGCTGGTCACGCACAACCACGAGCCCCGTCATTTCGAGACCGCCGCGCGTGCCGCGGTCGAGATCGTGACCCGCCTCAAGGCCGATCCGCTGCCGGCCGACACCATCCTCAACGTCAACGTGCCGGACCTGCCGTGGAGCGAGGTGCGTGGTTTCGAAGTGACCCGCCTGGGCAACCGCCATCGCGCCGAAGGCTGCATCGCGCAGCGCGACCCGCGCGGCAACCAGGTGTTCTGGATCGGCCCGGCCGGGCGCGAGCAGGACTCCGGCCCCGGCACGGATTTCCATGCGGTGCGCAACGGCTTCATCTCGATCACCCCGATCCAGGTGGACCTCACCCGTTACCAGGCGCTGGAGAAAGTGGCCAGTTGGGTCGGCGGGCTGACTGCCGCACTGGACCGGCCGGCATGAGCCCACGCCTGCGCCTGCAGCCCGAAGCCGTCGGCATCGGCATGACCTCGCAGCGGGTCCGCGATCGCCTGGTGGATCGGCTGCGCGATGCCGGCATCGCTGACGAAGCTACCCTCAATGCGATCCGCGTGGTGCCGCGTCATCTGTTCATCGATGAAGCGCTGGCCTCGCGTGCCTACGAGGACACCGCACTGCCGATCGGCCATGGCCAGACCATTTCGCAACCGTGGGTGGTGGCGCGCATGACCGAAGCGGTGTTGCAGTCCGCGCCGAAGACGGTACTGGAAGTGGGCACCGGGTCGGGCTACCAGGCTGCCGTGCTGGGCGCGATCGGGCTGGAGGTGTACACGGTCGAGCGCATCGGCGATCTGCTGCGCCAGGCGCGCAAGCGCTTCCGCGCCCTGGGCATGAACATCCGCAGCAAGCATGACGATGGCCGCGTCGGCTGGGCCGAGCACGGTCCGTACGATGCGATCGTGGTGACTGCTGCGGCACCGGCGCTGGTGGATGCGCTGGTCGAGCAGCTTGCCGTCGGCGGCCGCCTGGTCGCACCGGTCGGTGGCCCGGGCGCGCAGTCGCTGATCCAGTTGACCCGTCGCGACGACGGCAGTGTCGAACAGCAGGTACTGGCGCCGGTCACGTTCGTGCCGCTGCTGTCTGGCATGCTGGACTGATTCCAAGGAGCGTTGCGTCATGAAGATTTTCGGTCCGCTGTACGAGCGGGCAATGAAGTGGGCCGCGCACGAGCGCGCGCCGACCTATCTGACGGTGTTGAGCTTCATCGAGGCGATCATCTTCCCGGTGATGCCCGAGGTGATGCTCGCCCCGATGTGCGTTGCCCAGCCCAAGCGCGGCTGGTGGTTCGCCACGCTCAGCCTGTCCGGCTCGATGGCCGGTGCGCTGGTCGGCTATGCGCTGGGTCACTTCGCCTTCGAAGCGCTCAAGCCGGTCTTCGCCGCGCTGGGCATGTTGACCAGCATCGAAGGCGGCATCGCCCTCGTGCAGGCCAAGATGGCCGAATCGCCGTGGGCAGTGTTCACCTTCCTGGTGCTGGGCGGTTTCATGCCGATCCCGATGAAGGTCTTCACATGGGCATCGGGTATCGTCGGCGTGCCGTTGCCACAGTATTTCCTGAGCATGTTGATCGGCCGTGGCAAGCGCGTGTACGTGCTGGCGGCGGTCATTCGTATTGGCGGGCCGCGCGCGGAAGCTGCGCTGCGCCGTTGGATTGAACCGTTGGGCTGGATCGCGACCGCGCTGGTGGTCGTGCTGGTGGCCTGGCTTGTATGGAGGTCGAAGTTCGCATGAGTGCTGATTGTTTGAGCAAAGGAGTGCGCACCGGCGCGCTGCTGTTGGTGGTGTCGGCGCTGAGCGCCTGTGGCACCGCCACCGTGGTGCGGCCTTCGGGCTCGGGCGGTGGCGTGGCCCACAGCACCCCGCAGACCTCGGTGGCCAAGCCGGGCCAGACGGCGGTCGTCCGCCGCGGCGACACGCTGTATGCGCTGGCCCGCATGCACAACATCACGCCGCGTGACCTGGCGGCCTGGAATAGGCTGGCCGAGCCGTACACGATCTATCCCGGCCAGTCGCTGCGCCTGTACCCGGGCGCCAGCGGCAGCCCCGGCCGCGCGCCGACCACCGTCGTCACCGCGCCGCGCCCGGGCACCTCCGCGCCGGCCGCGACCCCGGCACCGACCACCGCGATCAAGAGCAACATCAGCTGGCGCTGGCCGGCGGATGGCGCGATCGTCGGCCGTTTCGTCGCGGGTGAAGCGACCAAGCAGGGCGTGGACATCGCCGGCGCCAGTGGCCAGCCGGTCCGCGCGACGGCCGCCGGCGTGGTGGTGTACTCCGGTGCCGGCCTGGTCGGCTTCGGCGAGCTGATCATCATCAAGCACAGCGACCAGTGGCTGTCGGCCTATGGCCACAACCGCAAGCGTCTGGTCAACGAAGGCCAGAGCGTCAAGGCCGGCGAGCAGATCGCCGAGATGGGCCGGACGGGTGCTGCGCGCGACATGCTGCACTTCGAGATCCGCTACAACGGCAAGCCGGTCGATCCGCTGCTGTACCTGCCGCCGAAGTAAGAACGAAAAAGGCCGCCCCAAGGGCGGCCTTTTCTGAACGGAAATCCCGGCCTCACCCCCTCAGGATGAACGCCGCCGCCACCTTGCGACCCTCGCTGGCGAGGATGTTGAAGGTCCGCGCCGCGGCCGGGTTGTTCATCACTTCCAGGCCGATCCCCCGGGTCAGGCAGGCGGCCATGACCGCGGCCGGCGGGAACACCTGGGTGTCGCCCGTGCCCAGCACGACCAGCGCCGGGTTCAAGGCCAGCACCGGCTGCAGGTGCTCGGGCGTGAGCTGGGCGATGTCGGTCACCGGCCAGGCCTCGATCAGCGTATCCGGGGCCAGGATGAAACTGGCGGCCAGCATCCGGTCATTCACCTTCGCGCTGCGGCCATCGGCGGCGCGCAGGGCGTAGGCGTAGTCGGGGATTTCGTGGCTCAGCTGCATGGGCGTTCCGGGATCAGCCGCGCGGCAGGACGATCTGGCGCTGTTCCTTGCTCGGGCGGTACAGCACGGCGACGTGGCCGATGCGCTGCACCAGCGCGCTTTCGCTGGCACTGACCAGCTCGGCGATGAGGGCGTCACGGGCCTCGCGGTCTTCGGCGGCGACCTTGACCTTGATCAGCTCGTGGCGCTCCAGCACCTCTTCCAGTTCAGCCAGGAAGGCCGGTGTCACCCCCTTGCCGCCGATCTGGAGCAGGGCTTTCAGATCATGCGCGTGGCCGCGGAGGAAACGGGTTTGGGAAGACGTCAGGGCGATAGCCATTCAGGAACAAGCGGTTAACTGGGGCGATCAGGGTATCATGACCTCCCCATCCGACCCGCATCTCAATGGCAACCCGTAGCAAAAGCAGTCAACGCTGGTTGAAAGAGCACTTCGCCGACCCCTTCGTGAAGAAGGCCCAGGCCGAGGGCATGCGTTCGCGCGCCGCCTACAAGCTGGAGGAGTTGCTGCAGCGGGATCGGCTGCTGAAGCCGCACATGGTCGTGGTCGACCTGGGCGCCGCCCCGGGCGGCTGGTCCCAGCAGGTCCGCCGCCAGATCGGCGACACCGGCCGGGTGCTGGCCCTGGACATCCTGGAGATGCCGCCGCTGGCCGGCGTGGAGTTCCTTCACGGGGACTTCAGGGAGCAGGCCGTCCTATCGGAGTTCGAAGCCATGCTGGGCGATCAGCCGGTGGACCTTGTGCTCTCGGATATGGCCCCCAATAAGAGTGGAATGGACGCGGTGGACCAACCGCGGATGATGCACCTGGCGGAGTTGGCGTTGGATTTTGCCGACAACCATCTCAAGCCCGGTGGCGCGTTCCTGATCAAGCTGTTCCAGGGCGTGGGCTTTGACGACTACGTGCGCGAAATGCGCCGCCGGTACGACAAAGTGGTGATCCGCAAGCCTGAAGCGTCCCGCAAGCGCTCGCCCGAGGTGTATGCCTTGGGGCAGGGAAAACGCGCGCAGATCAAGTAAGCTCAACCATACGAATCGCGTCAGGAATTAGAGGAACACCGGAGCCAATGAGGATGAACGACTTGACCAAGAACCTCCTGCTATGGGTGGTCGTCGCCGTCGTGCTGATGGTGGTCTTCCAGAGCTTCTCGCCAAAGAGCAGCGGAGCCGGCGCACAGGGTGCGACGTACTCGCAGTTCCTGGACCAGGTGGACAGCGGCAACATCCAGAAGGTAGTGCTGGGCGAAATGCGCGGCGGTGCCAATGATGTGACCTACACCACCCGCAGCGGCCAGACCAGCACCATCACCGCGCCCTACGATCGCGACCTGATCAACGTGCTGCGTGGCAAGAAAGTGGAATTCGAGCAGGCGCCCCCGTCCAGCGGCATCTCGCTGGGCGCGATCCTGATGAACTTCCTCCCGGTGATCCTGATCATCGGCTTCTGGATCTTCATCATGCGCCAGATGCAGGGCGGTGGCGGCGGTGCCAAGGGCGCGATGTCCTTCGGCAAGTCGCGCGCCAAGCTGCAGGGCGAAGACCAGATCAAGGTCACCTTCGCCGACGTCGCGGGTTGCGACGAAGCCAAGGAAGAAGTCGGCGAGCTGGTCGACTTCCTGCGCGACCCGACCAAGTTCACCAAGCTGGGCGGCAAGATTCCGCGCGGCGTGCTGATGGTCGGCCCGCCCGGTACCGGCAAGACCCTGCTGGCCCGTGCGATCGCCGGCGAAGCCAAGGTGCCGTTCTTCTCGATCTCCGGTTCGGACTTCGTGGAAATGTTCGTCGGCGTCGGCGCCAGCCGCGTGCGCGACATGTTCGAACAGGCCAAGAAGCAGGCGCCGTGCATCATCTTCATTGATGAAATCGACGCCGTCGGTCGCCACCGTGGTGCCGGCCTGGGCGGCGGTCATGACGAGCGCGAGCAGACCCTGAACCAGCTGCTGGTCGAAATGGACGGCTTCGAGGGAGGCGAGGGCGTGATCGTCATCGCCGCCACCAACCGTCCGGACGTGCTGGATCCGGCGCTGCTGCGCCCGGGCCGTTTCGACCGCCAGGTCGTGGTCGGCCTGCCGGACGTGAAGGGCCGCGAGCAGATCCTCAAGGTGCACATGCGCAAGCTGCCGCTGGCCGACGATGTCGAGCCGATGGTGATCGCGCGGGGTACCCCGGGCTTCTCCGGTGCGGACCTGGCCAACCTGGCCAACGAAGCAGCGCTGTTTGCCGCGCGTGGCGGTGAGAAGGAAGTCCGCATGGACCACTTCGATCGTGCCCGCGACAAGATCCTGATGGGTGCCGAGCGCCGTTCGATGGCGATGAGCGAAGAAGAAAAGACGCTCACCGCCTATCACGAAGCCGGCCACGCCATCGTCGGCCGCCTGGTGCCCGAGCACGATCCGGTCTACAAGGTCACCATCATTCCGCGCGGCCGTGCGCTGGGCGTGACGATGTACCTGCCGGAAGGCGACAAGTACTCGATGAACCGCGTCGCGATCGAGTCGCAGCTGTGCTCGCTGTACGGTGGCCGCGTTGCCGAAGAGCTGATCTTCGGCACCGACAAGGTCACCACCGGTGCCTCCAACGACATCGAGCGCGCCACCAAGATGGCCCGCAACATGGTCACCAAGTGGGGCCTGTCCGACGAGCTTGGCCCGATCGCCTACGGCGAAGAGGACGATGAAGTGTTCCTCGGCCGTTCGGTGACGCAGCACAAGAGCGTCTCCGATGACACCGCCCGCCGGATCGACGAAGTCGTCCGCAGCATCCTGGACAAGGCCTACGCCCGGACCACGGAGCTGCTGACCGCCAACCTCGACAAGCTGCACACGATGTCCCAGCTGCTGCTGCAGTACGAGACCATCGATGCGCCGCAGATCAACGCCGTGATGGAAGGCCGCGATCCGCCGCCGCCGATGGGCTGGGACAAGTCGCCCAGCAACAAGGATGGTGGCAACAACAACGACAAGGGCGGCGATGCCCGTCCGGTCGCGCCGATCGCCGGTCCTGCCGAGCAGATCTGAGTGTTGCCCACGTAAGTGACGAAGGCCGGGGAAACCCGGCCTTCGTCGTTTCGGGCAGGTCATAATGGGACACCGTATTCGTTCCCGTTCTGGAGTCGCCATGTCCGCCCCCCCGCCGCAGCCGATCTCGCACACCACCGAAATGGTGATCGCCACGATCATCGGCGTGGCCGTCGGCCTGACCCGCGACAACTTCCTGCTCGGCGCCGGCATCGGCATCGCGGTCGGCGTGTTGATGAGCATCGCCAAGACCGTGTACGTGGAGCGCAAGCGCCGCCAGCGCTGAGTAGTTGCGCGCGCGGCTGGCAGTGGGCACGATGCGCTTGCCCGCGCCGCATGCTGCGGTCGGGCATGGCCGGGGGATCGGCCGACACACTTTCCAGGGGGATGTTCATGCGTCATTCGATGCGCGCAGCCGTCGCTGCGCTGCTGTGCTGTGCCACGCCGGTCATGGCGGCCGAGATCCACGTGCAGGATCCGGTGCCGTTCAACGAGTCGGCGATGATCGCCGAGAACATCAAGGCCGAGTGCCGCATGGGCGCGCAGTTGGCGACCGCGCTGGGCAGGAATGCTCCGGCGCATGGCAACACCATCGTCTTCGGCAGTGATCCGGTGAACACCGGCAGCGGACACGCATTGAAGCTGGAGCTGGTGGAGGCGCAGAGCGCAGGCAATGCGTTCACCGGCCACTTCAAGTCGGCCGCCGTGCGCGGTGTGCTGTTCGAGAACGGCCAGCAGGTGGCCACGGTCACCGCACGCCGCGTGTCGCGCGGTGGCGCGTTTGCCGGCTTCAAGGGCTCCTGCGATGTGCTTGAACGCACCGTCAATGCGATCGGCAACGATCTGGCGATCTGGCTGGCCAAGCCGGTCGATGGGGCCCGCCTCGGCGACCTCTGACGGCCGGTCCGGTACGCCAGCGTAAACTACCCGCTGGCGTACTTCGTGGATCTGCCCATGTTCGATATCTCCCCCCAGCTCGATTGCGGCGGCCGCCTGCTGCGGCTGGATCGCCCGCGGGTCATGGGCATCGTCAACGTCACCCCGGATTCGTTTTCCGACGGCGGTGACCACGACAGCGTCGAGGCCGCGGTCGCACACGGCCTGCAGCTGGTGGCCGAGGGCGCCGACCTGCTCGACATCGGCGGCGAGTCGACCCGGCCTGGCAGTGCGCCGGTGCCGCTGGACGAAGAACTGCGCCGGGTCATCCCGGTGATCGAGCGCCTGGCACGCGAAACCAGCGTGCCGATCAGCATCGACACCTTCAAGCCCGAGGTGATGCGGGCCGCCGTCGCCGCCGGTGCGGGGCTTATCAACGATATCCATGCACTGCGCCAGCCGGGTGCGCTGGACGCCGCCGCCGATCTCGGCGTGCCGGTGGTGCTGATGCACATGCAGGGCGAGCCGGGCAGCATGCAGGACACCCCGCACTACGATGACGTGGTCGCCGAGGTGCACCGCTTCCTGACCGAGCGCATGTTCCAGGCCGAGATGGCCGGCGTCGCCAAGAAGCACCTGATCATCGATCTGGGCTTCGGCTTCGGCAAGACCACCGAACACAACATGATCCTGCTGGCGCGCTCGGACCGGTTCCTCGAGCTGGGCGTGCCGATGCTGGCCGGCCTGTCGCGCAAGCGCAGCATCGGTGAACTGACCGGTCGCGAGCAGCCGCGTGACCGCGTGGCCGGTTCGGTGGCCGCGCACCTGATCGCGGCCCAGCGTGGCGCGATGCTGCTGCGCGTGCACGATGTCGCGGCCACGGTCGATGCCCTGAAGGTGTGGGCAGCGGTCGATGCCGTCCCGATGCCGCGGGTGTCCGCCGCCCCGGCGATGCCGCGCTGGCCGGACGAGGACTGATGGCCGTCGATCGGCGCCCGCTGGCGATCGCGGTCATGGGCCCGACCGCGTCGGGCAAGACCGCCACCGCGATCGCGCTGGCCCAGCAGCTGGACGGCGAGATCGTCAGCGTCGATTCGGCGCTGGTCTATCGCGGGTTGGATATCGGCTCGGCCAAGCCCGATGCGGCCGAGCGCGCGCAGGCGCCGCACCATCTGCTCGATGTGCGCGACCCATGGCAGACCTATTCGGCGGCGGAGTTCGCCAGCGACGCGGCGCGTGCCGTCCGCGACATCATCGCGCGCGGGCGCATGCCGATCCTGGCCGGTGGCACCGGGCTGTATTTCCGCGCCCTGCTGCAGGGCCTGTCGCCGATGCCCGAAGCCGACCCGGCGGTGCGCGCGCAGATCGCGGCCGAGGCGGCTGAGCAGGGCTGGGCGGCGATGCACGCGCAGCTGGCCGGGATCGATCCGGCCGCTGCAAAGCGCATCCATGCCACCGACCCGCAACGCATCCAGCGGGCGTTGGAAGTCCATCGCCTGACCGGCACACCGATCAGCGAGTGGCAGAAGCTGCCTGGCGTGGACCGGCTGCCGGTGCGGGCGCTGAAACTGGTCCTTGCACCGCGCGAACGCTTGGTACTGCACCAGCGCATCGAGACGCGTTTCGACGCCATGCTGGCTCACGGGTTCCTGGACGAAGTCCGCGCGCTGCGGGCCCTGCCGGCCATGGCCGGGGTCGCGGCGCCGCTGGATCTGCCGGCGGTGCGCGCGGTGGGCTACCGGCAGGGCTGGGAGTATCTGGACGGGCAGGGTACGGCGGCGGCGTTCCGTGAACGCGGCATCCAGGCTACCCGTCAGCTGGCCAAGCGCCAGCTGACCTGGCTGCGCGGGGAGCTTGATGCGCGCTGGTTCGATCCCCATTTAGACAGGGCTTCCCTGGCGGATGCGGTGTCGACCTTCGTCGCACGCTGAGTCCACGCCTTCACGCCTCCACCCCGTGTACCATCAAGGGTTCCGGCGGGCGGCGGGGGCCGTGGCAACTGCCGGAAGACCATAAAAACAATAATCAGGAGTGTGCAATGTCCAAGGGGCAATCGCTGCAGGATCCGTTTCTGAATGCACTTCGGCGCGAACGTGTGCCGGTGTCGGTGTATCTGGTCAATGGCATCAAGCTGCAGGGGACGATTGAATCGTTCGACCAGTTCGTGGTGCTGCTGCGTAACACGGTGAGCCAGATGGTGTACAAGCACGCCATCTCGACCGTCGTTCCGGCGCGCAACGTGAAGGTCGGGCCCGGTGGTGGCTATGTGCAGTCCAATGATGGCGCCGAAGGCGTCCAAGGTGATGACGACGTTGAGTGACAGTGTGAAAATTTCTGGAGAACTGCGTGTTTGACCGTTCCAAGCGAGGCGAACATGCACTCCTGATCCAGCCGCATGCCGGCCGGCTCGAAGACGACGTGCTTGAAGAGTTCACCGATCTGGCCCGCTCCGCCGGGGCCACAATCGCGGCCACCCTGACCGCGCGCATCGATCGGCCCAACCCGTCGATCCTGATCGGCAGCGGCAAGCTGGACGAGGTCAAGGCTGCGGCCGATGCGACCGGGGCCGACCTGATCCTGGTCAACCATGCGCTGTCGCCGGGGCAGGAGCGCAACCTGGAGCGCTTCCTGGAGCGGCGCGTGATCGACCGTACCGGGCTGATTCTGGACATCTTCGCCCAGCGCGCGCGCAGCCACGAAGGCAAGCTGCAGGTCGAGCTGGCGCAGCTGCGCCACATGTCCACGCGGCTGATCCGCGGCTGGACCCATCTGGAGCGCCAGCGCGGCGGTTCCATCGGCCTGCGCGGGCCGGGTGAAACCCAGCTGGAAACCGATCGCCGCCTGCTGCAGAAGCGGGTGGAACAGCTGCAGAAGAAGCTGGAAAAGGTGGAAGTGCAGCGCACCCAGATGCGCCGTGCCCGTCTGCGCAGCGAGCTGCCGCGCGTGGCCCTGGTGGGCTACACCAACGCCGGCAAGTCGACCCTGTTCAACGCGTTGACCGGTGCCGAGGCCTACGCCGCGGACCAGTTGTTCGCCACGCTGGACCCGACCGTGCGCCGCATCGCGCTGCCGGGCGGCAGCGTGGTGCTCGCTGACACCGTCGGCTTCGTCCGCGACCTGCCGCATGATCTGGTGGCCGCGTTCCGGTCGACCTTGTCCGAAGCCCGCGAAGCGGACTTCCTGCTGCATCTGGTCGACGCCGCCGATCCGCACCGCGAGGAACGCATCGCGCAGGTCGATGAAGTCCTGACCGCCATCGGCGCGGGCGATCTGCCGCAGCTGTTGGTGTTCAACAAGATCGACCGTATCGACGGGGCCGAGGTGCGCCACGATGGCCAGGACGGCATCCCGGACAGCGCACGCCGCGAGCGGGTCTGGATTTCCGCCCGCGACAGTGTCGGCCTGCCGCTGCTGCAGTCCGTGCTGGGCAAGCGCCTGGGCCTGCAGCACGTCAGTGGCGAGCTGCGGCTGCCGCCGAGTGCGGGTCGCCTGCGCTCGCGCCTGCATCAGCTGGAGGTCGTGCGCAGCGAAGTCACCGATGAGGACGGCTGGCTGCTCCAGGTCGAGATTCCGATTGCCGAGGCCGAGAAGCTGGCGGCCGGCGAGGGGGGCGAACCGATCCGCGCGATGCTTCCGGAGAAGCTCCCGGAATGGTGATGGGTGTGCCGGCCACTGGCCGGCGACACACGACACCACCCACGTTTTCGGCTAAAACAGGGGGCGTTCGTCCCCCCGTTGATCCAGGATTTCCCCATGACCGTTCCTTCCGACGCCGAGCTGGGCGCCCTCGCCAGTGACGTGGGCCAGCGCCTGCAGCAGGCCTCGCTGCAGCTGGTGACCGCCGAAAGCTGCAGTGGCGGCTGGATCGCCAAGGCGATGACCGATATCGCCGGCTCCTCGGCGTTCTTCGATTGCGGCATGGTCGTCTACAGCTATGAAGCCAAACAACGCCTGCTCGGCGTGCGTGCGCAGACACTGGAGCAGTTCGGTGCGGTCAGCCGCGAGACCGTGCTGGAAATGGTCTCCGGTGCGCTGATCAATTCTGGTGCCGGCATCGCCGTGGCGGTGACCGGCATTGCCGGGCCGGGCGGCGGCAGCGAGGACAAGCCGGTCGGCAGCGTCTGGATCGGCTGGAAGGGCCGTGGCGGTTACGCGCGTGCGCAGTTGTTCCAGTTCGAGGGCGACCGCGAAGCCATACGGCGGCAGACCGTGCAGCAGGCGCTGACCGGAATCTTCCCGCTGTTGTGACATCCTGACCGGGTGTGCTGACAGGAGAGTGGGCCGATGTGGGAAACGCTGGGTACCGTGCGTGACCTGGGGCGATTGCAGGAAATCGCGTCGGTCCTGATTCGCTATGGCTTTGGCGACCTGGTGCGCCGGATCGGCCTGGCCGATGTGCTCGAACGCGCCGGCCGGCTGCTGCACTGGAACGACACCCAGCAGATGCTGCGGATGACCGCACCGGTGCGCGTCCGTCGTGCGATGGAAGACCTTGGCCCCACGTTCGTCAAACTCGGCCAGGTGCTGGCAACCCGCGTGGACCTGTTCCCGCCGGACTGGATCGCTGAATTCTCCGAACTGCAGAACGCCGTGCCCGCGCTGCCGTATGCACAGGTGCGTGATCAGCTGGAGCGCGACCTGGGCGCGCCGGCGACCGAGGTGTTCGCGTGGCTGGATGAAACGCCGATGGCCGCAGCCTCGCTGGCGCAGGCCCATCGCGCGACCCTGCACGACGGCACCGCCGTGGTGCTGAAGATCCGGCGGCCGGGCATCCGTGACGTGATCGAGGCCGATCTGCGTCTGCTGGCGCGGCTGGCCGAAATCGTCGAAGCGCGCCTGCCCGACCTGCAGCGCTACCGCCCGGCCGAAGTGGTGCAGCAGTTCCAGGTATCGCTGCGCCGCGAGCTGGATTTCGCCGCCGAGTGCCGCAATGCCGAACGCATCGCACGCAACTTCCAGGGCCGCGAGGACATCCTGATCCCCAACGTGCACTGGCAGTGGACCTGCGAGAGCCTCAACGTGCAGGACTTCGTCGACGGCATTCCCGGCCGTGACCTGGCCGGCGTCGATGCGGCCGGTCTGGACCGCGTGCAGCTGGCCCGCACGGGGGCACGCATCGTGCTGAAGATGGTGCTGGAAGATGGCTGTTTCCACGCCGACCCGCATCCGGGCAACATCATCTACCTGCGGGATGGCCGCATCGGCGTGATCGATTTCGGCATGGTCGGTGCGATCTCCGAGCAGCGCCGTTTCCAGGTTGCCCAGTTGCTGCATGGCCTGGTCACCCAGGAGCCGGAACAAGTAGCCGACGTGCTGCTGGACTGGGCCGGGGGCGTGGAGGTCGACGAATCGCGGCTGCAGCAGGACATCAGCACCTTGGTCGACCAGTACCGCGGCGTGCCGCTGAAAGACCTGCACATGGGCCTGATGCTGGGCAACATCACCCAGCTGCTGCGCCAGTACGCGTTGACCCTGCCGGCCGACCTCGCGCTGATGATCAAGACCTTCCTCACCCTGGAAGGCATGGGGCGGCAGCTCGATCCGCAGTTCGACATGGCCAGTGCCGCGCGTCCCTATCTGGAGCGCGTGATGTGGCAGCGCTACTCGCCCGGCGCGATGCTCAAGCGCGGCAAGCGCAGCCTGGTCGGGGTGATGGACCTGGTCGGCGATCTGCCGCGCGATGTGCGCCGCCTGCTGCAGATGGCGCGCCGCGGGCGGCTCCAGCTCAAGGTCGAGACCACCGCGCTGCAGGGGTTCGGCGACCAGGTCAACCGCGCCGCCAACCGGCTGGTGATGGGGATCGTGACTGCCGCGCTGATCATCGGCTCCTCGATCGTCATGCACAGCGTCGGCGGCATCTCCAGCCGCTGGCTGCTCGCGCTCGGCGTGGCCGGCTTCATCGGCGCCGGGCTCTGCGGCGTGTGGATCCTGTTTTCGATCTGGCGCAGCGGCAAGAACCCGTAGGGTTCTTGCCGCTGGGATCCGCAGGATCCCCGGAATCTCCCGCCCAAGCGGGGGATTCCGTGTAGGTCCGACCGTTGGTCGGACGCTCCTTCCTGACCGACCCGTCACCGCTTCCGGTTGCGCCACGCCATGCGTGGCTGCGCTTCGGCCCGTCCCGCTGCCTCGGTTGCGCCACCGGCACGCCATGCGTGGCTGCTTCGGCCCCCCTGTAGAGCCACGCCATGCGTGGCTGCTCCTCATCCGGCGCCCACGAATGCCTGACCCAAGAGATGGCAGAGGCTAAACGCCGGAGAGACGGCCGCAAGCGACATGCGCACGCGCCGTCAGGCATTGCCGCGCGTGCGCGCGGTCACCGACCAACGGTCGGTGGCTACAGGTGTTGCTGGCGGCTTCGGTCGGGCCTGGACCACCCTTCTTCTATCTGCTCTTTCTCTGCGGGCACTTGCGTGCCCGCATCGTTAGTAGTAATACTACTAACCATGGACCTGACCGATACCCAGCAGGCGATCCTGCAGTTGATCGCCGAGCGTATAGAGACCGATGGCGCACCGCCGTCGCAGACCGAAATCGCCCGTGCGTTCGGCTTCAAGGGCGTCCGGGCCGCGCAATACCATCTGGAGGCGCTGGAGCAGGCCGGGGCGATCCGTCGCATCCCGGGCCAGGCGCGCGGCATCCGGCTGGTCCAGGCGCCGTCGCTGCAGAGCGGCCTGCCCGAATCGCTGCACGCCTCGGCGCTGCCGGACCACGTCCTGCGCCTGCCGGTGCTGGGCCGGGTCGCGGCCGGTCTGCCGATCGGGGCGGACATCGGCTCCGACGATTTCGTGGTCCTGGACCGGGTGTTCTTCTCGCCGGCACCGGATTACCTGCTGAAAGTGCAGGGCGACTCGATGATCGACGAAGGCATCTTCGACGGCGACCTGATCGGCGTGCACCGCACCCGCGACGCCCGGTCCGGCCAGATCGTGGTGGCCCGCATCGATGACGAGATCACGGTCAAGCTGCTGAAGATGGGCAAGGACCGGATCCGCCTGCTGCCGCGCAACCCCGATTACAAGCCGATCGAAGTGCTGCCCGACCAGGACTTCGCCATCGAAGGCCTCTATTGCGGGTTGCTGCGGCCCAACCGCTGACCCGGTTTTTCCCTCTATTACGCGCGGTCTTTTGTGGCACATCTCTGGTTCTGCTGAGGTTGGTACGGATGTCCGATACTTTTTTTCCGAACGCCGGGCAGAATCTCAGCCCGTGCGATACGCCAGCCTTAAAGTGAACCCATGGCCAAGAAGACTTCCAAAGACAGCACCTCCACCGATACGACCTCTGCAAGGACCACTCCGATGGACGAAAACAAGAAGCGCGCCCTCACCGCCGCGCTGAGCCAGATCGAAAAGCAGTTCGGCAAGGGCGCCGTGATGCGCATGGGCGACCGCGTCGTCGAGGCGGTCGAGGTCATCCCCACCGGTTCGCTGATGCTGGACATCGCCCTCGGTATCGGTGGCCTGCCCAAGGGCCGTGTCGTGGAGATCTACGGTCCGGAATCCTCGGGCAAGACCACCCTGACCCTGCAGGCGATCGCCGAATGCCAGAAGAAGGGCGGTACCGCCGCCTTCATCGATGCCGAGCACGCGCTGGATCCGATCTACGCCGCCAAGCTGGGTGTCAACGTGGACGACCTGCTGCTCTCGCAGCCGGATACCGGTGAGCAGGCGCTGGAAATCGCCGACATGCTGGTGCGGTCCAGCTCGGTGGACATCGTGGTGGTCGACTCGGTCGCCGCGCTGACCCCGAAGGCCGAAATCGAAGGTGAAATGGGCGACCAGCTGCCGGGCCTGCAGGCCCGTCTGATGAGCCAGGCGCTGCGCAAGCTGACCGGCAACATCAAGCGCTCCAACACCCTGGTGGTCTTCATCAACCAGCTGCGTCACAAGATCGGCGTGATGATGCCGGGCCAGAGCCCGGAAGTGACCACCGGCGGCAACGCGCTGAAGTTCTATGCCTCGGTGCGCCTGGACATCCGCCGCATCGGTGCGATCAAGAAGGGCGACGAGATCATCGGCAACCAGACCAAGATCAAGGTGGTCAAGAACAAGCTGGCGCCCCCGTTCAAGCAGGTCATCACCGAGATCCTGTACGGCGAAGGCATCAGCCGCGAAGGCGAACTGATCGACATGGGCGTGGAAGCCAAGCTGGTCGAGAAGGCCGGCGCCTGGTACAGCTACGGCGAAGAGCGCATCGGCCAGGGCAAGGACAACGCCCGCGGCTACCTGCGCGACAACCCGCAGATTGCCCAGCGCCTGGAAGCCGAGCTGCGCGAAAAGTTCCAGCCGGAGGAAGCCGTGCGCGAAGGCGGCGACGAGGCCGAAGACGACGCCGAATGAGTTTCCTGCGGGGCAGGGCAGCGCCGTCAGTGACGCTCGCCCTGTCCCGCAGTTTCACGTATCCCCGACGGGATGGCGCCAAGGACGGCGCACTGTAATGGACCGCTGCCATGCAAGACTCCGAAGCCCCCGCACCCCGGCGCAAGCGCCGTGTCCAGGAACAGACGCCGGTCCAGCGGGCGTTGGCGCTGCTGGTGCGCCGGGAGCATTCGCGTAAAGAGCTGACCCGCAAGCTGCAGGCCCGTGGCATCGAGAACGAGGCGGCCGATGCGGCCGTCGCCAAGCTGGCCGAGGCCGGCTGGCAGGATGACACCCGCTTTGCCGAGAACCTGGTCCGGATCCGGGCCAATACGGGCTACGGCCCGATCCACATCCGCGCCGAACTGGGCACGCATGGGCTGGACAGCGACCAGATCGCCGCCGCCATGGACACCTTCGAGGGCGATTGGACCGAGAACGCCCGCGACCTGGTCTGCCGCCGTTTCGGCGACGCCGGCCCGCAGGAACTGCCTGCGCGGCGCAAAGCCGCCGATCTTCTGGCCCGCCGTGGGTTCCCCGGCGACAGCATCCGCCAGGCTACCCGTTACGACCCTGAGGACTGAGCGGCCCGGGCCTGATACCCTTTGTGGTTTCGGCGGTCCTGCAGTTGACACCCGGCCATTGGGGCTGCGTGCCAGGGACTGACCGGCCCGCACAAAGCCAGCCCCCCATGAACGCATCCGTCAAATTCACTACCTCCCAGATCCGCAGCGATTTCCTTGAGTTCTTCAAGGGCAAAGGCCATACGATCGTGCCGTCGGCGCCGCTGGTGCCGGGCAATGATCCGACCCTGCTGTTCACTAACTCCGGCATGGTGCAGTTCAAGGACGTGTTCCTTGGCGCCGAGAAGCGCAGCTACGTGCGCGCGGCCGACGTCCAGCGCTGCCTGCGCGCCGGTGGCAAGCACAACGATCTGGACCAGGTCGGTTACACCGCGCGCCACCACACCTTCTTCGAAATGCTGGGCAACTGGTCGTTCGGCGATTACTTCAAGAAGGACGCCATCGCCTGGGCCTGGGAGCTGCTGACCCAGGTCTGGAAGCTGCCGGCCGAGCGCCTGCTGGTCACCGTCTACCAGACCGATGACGAGGCCTATGCGCTGTGGCGCGACATGGTCGGCATTCCGGAAGACCGGATCGTGCGCATCGGCGACAACAAGGGCGCGCCGTTTGCCTCGGACAACTTCTGGCAGATGGCGGAAACCGGCCCGTGCGGCCCGTGCACCGAAATCTTCTATGACCATGGCGACCATATCGCCGGTGGCCCCCCGGGCTCGCCGGATGAAGACGGCGACCGCTTCATCGAGATCTGGAACCTGGTCTTCATGCAGTTCGACCGCCAGCCCGACGGCACCCTGGTGCCGCTGCCGGCGCCGTGCGTGGATACCGGCATGGGCCTGGAGCGTCTGGCCGCGATCCTGCAGCACGTCCACACCAACTACGAGATCGATCTGTTCCAGGCGCTGATCCGCAAGGCCAGCGAGCTGACCGGCATGGCCGATCTGGAGAACAAGTCGCTGCGCGTGATCGCCGATCACATCCGCGCGTGCTCGTTCCTGATCGTCGATGGCGTGCTGCCGTCCAACGAAGGCCGTGGCTACGTGCTGCGCCGGATCATCCGCCGCGCCCTGCGCCATGGCTGGATGCTGGGCGTGCGCCAGCCGTTCTTCAGCAAGCTGGTGCCGACCCTGGTCGAGCAGATGGGCGTGGCCTATCCGGAACTGCCGGCGCAGGTCGACATCGTCGTGCGCGCCCTGCAGGCCGAAGAAGAGCGTTTCGCTGAAACGCTGGATTCGGGCATGAAGATCTTCGACGACGTCGCGGCCAAGGTCAGCAACGGCGTGATCCCGGGCGTGGATGCGTTCCGCCTGTACGACACCTACGGCTTCCCGCTCGATCTCACCCAGGACATCGCGCGCGAGCGTGACCTGACCGTGGATATCGAGGGCTTCAACGCCGCGATGGACACCCAGCGCGAGACCGCGCGCGCGGCCGGCAAGTTCGGCGGCGGCGTGACCCTGTCGGCCGATCTGGTCGCCACGCTCAAGCCGACCGTGTTCCTCGGGTATGACCGCCTGCAGGCCGACGACCTCACCGTGGTGGCGATCCTCAAGGAGGGCCGCCCGGTGGAGACCGCGCAGTCCGGCGACGACGTCATCGTGCTGACCCACCAGACCCCGTTCTACGCCGAATCCGGTGGCCAGGTCGGCGACAACGGCAGCCTGTCAGGCGCCGGCGTGCAGGTTGACGTCAGCGACACCCAGAAGTTCGCGGGCCAGTTCCATGGGCACGTGGGCAGGATCACCTCCGGCACCCTGAAGGTCGGCGATGTGCTGTCCGGGCAGGTCGATGGGCAGCGCCGCGGCGCGACCATCCTCAACCACTCGGCCACCCACCTGCTGCATGCCGCCCTGCGCGAAGTGCTGGGCACCCACGTGCAGCAGAAGGGCTCGCTGGTCGCACCCGATCGCCTGCGCTTCGACTTCTCGCACTTCGCGCCGATCAGCGCCGAGGACCTGGCGATCATCGAACGCAAGGTCAACGAGCAGGTACGCGCCAACAACGCGGCCGAAGTCCACACCATGGGCATGCAGGAAGCGCTCGACTTCGGTGCGATGGCGCTGTTCGGCGAGAAGTACGGCGAGCACGTGCGCGTGCTGAAGATGGGCGATTACTCCACCGAACTGTGTGGCGGTACGCATGTGTCGCGCACCGGTGACATCGGCCTGTTCAAGATCACCGCTGAAGGCGGTGTGTCCTCGGGCGTGCGCCGCATCGAAGCGGTGACCGGGCAGGGCGCGCTGGACTACGTGGCCCATGAAGAAGCGCAGCTGAGCGAAGCGGCCGCACTGCTCGGCGGCAACGCCGGCGACGTGGTCGACAAGATCCGCCAGCTGGGCGAGCGCCAGAAGAAGCTCGAGCGCGAGCTCGAGGCGCTCAAGGCCAAGCAGGCCGCCGGTGCGACCGCCGATCTGGGCGCCGCCGCGGTCGAGGTCAACGGCATCAAGATCCTGGCCGCGCGCCTGGAAGGCTTTGATGCCAAGGCGCTGCGCGATGCGATCGACCGCCTCAAGCAGCAGCTCGGCAACGCGGTGATCGTGCTGGCCGGCACCCAGGACGGCAAGGCCGCCCTGGTCGCGGGCGTGAACGGCAGCGCAATGGGCAAGGTCAAGGCCGGGGAACTGTTGGCCCATATCGCCAGTCAGATCGGGGGCAAGGGCGGCGGCCGCCCGGACCTCGCCCAGGGTGGTGGTGAGGACGGGCCCGCCCTTGCTTCTGCACTGGCTGCGGTCGTCGACTGGGTCACCCCCCGTATCTGAACAGCCTGAAGCCTCCTGCTCCTTGATGGGTCGGGAGGCCTGACGGTACTATGGCGAATCTTTTCCCGTTGTCGTGGGGCGCTCTTGCCGGGGCGCCAAGCCGGTGGGGAAATGCCACCACCGGTTCCCCTGGAGACTTGAACAAATGTTGATCCTGACTCGCCGTGTAGGCGAAACCCTGATGATCGGTGACTCGGTCAGCGTGACCGTGCTCGGCGTCAAGGGCAACCAGGTGCGTATCGGTATCACCGCTCCGAAGGACGTGGCCGTGCACCGCGAAGAGATTTACCAGCGCATCCAGCGCGGTGATGAGCCGAATGCATCCGGAAGTGAAAATTCTTCGGATTAAGGCTTTACCTGAGGGCGCGGAAAACGTTATTATTCGCGCCCCCGCTGAGATGATTCATCACGGCGGCGGACCAAGAACACTGGAGCGGTGCCCGAGTGGCTGAAGGGGCTCCCCTGCTAAGGGAGTATAGGGCTTAAAACTCTATCGAGGGTTCGAATCCCTCCCGCTCCGCCAGTTGTAGAGAAGGCCTTCGTACGCAAGTGCGGAGGCCTTTTTCTTTGTGCGATCCGGTTCAAGCGACCGACTTGCAGACCGCTTCGATCCGATGCCCGTCCGGATCGATCAGGAACGCGGCGTAGTAGTGATCGCCATAGTCCGCGCGCAGTCCCGGCGCACCATTGCAGGTGCCGCCGACCGCCAGCGCATCGCGATGGAACGCGTCCACGGCCTGGCGGGACGGGGCGCCGAACGCCAGGTGGAATCCAGGTCCGGGCGCTGCCGCATCGGCCCGCAGTTTCAGGCATACCAGGTCCTCATCCTCCGCGTAGCCATATCCGATGGCCTCGTCGTCTTCGAAGACGCGGCGCATGCCCAGTGCACCGAGCGCGGCATCGTGGAAGGCGGCGGCACGCGCGAGATCGCGCACGCCCAGGGAAATGTGATGCAGCATGGCGATGTGCGTCCGTGTCGAATGTCGCGCGCAGCGTCGCATGAAATCGGCGGAACGCGCGCCGGCCGGCACATTCGGATGGCGAATGCCGTCGATCCCCAATCTTCATTGGTACCGGCGCGGCGGCTCGGCTACGGTCGTTCTCCAGCGGCGTCCCACCGGGCGCCCCCGTGAAAGGAGCAGGAACATGTCGATGGGACGGAGGTCGCTGCGTGGTTGGGTGGTCATGAGCCTGCTGATGGGCATGGTCATGCCGGCCAGTGCCGCCTCGTTGGAAGAGCGGCTGCATCGGGCGGCGGAGAAAGGTGACGCCACTGCGGTGCGTACGCTGCTGGGGCAGGGCGCCCGGGTGGATGCGCGCGGCATGGCGAACGCGACGCCGTTGCTGGTCGCGACCCACCACAACCACGTGGAGGCCGCGCTGGCGCTGATCCAGGCCGGTGCCGACGTCAATGCCAAGGACGCGATCCAGGACAGCCCCTACCTCTACGCCGGGGCCCGCGGGCATCTCGACATCCTGCGCGCGACCCTCGCGGCCGGTGCGGACCTGAAGAGCACCAACCGCTACGGCGGCACCGCACTCATTCCAGCGGCCGAACGCGGGCACGTGGAGACCGTGGCGACGCTGATCGCGGCCGGTGTCGATGTGGATCACGTCAACAAGCTGCAGTGGACCGCGCTGCTGGAGGCGATCATCCTCGCCGATGGCGGCCCACGGCATGTCGAGATCGTCCGTCAGCTCATCGCGGCAGGCGCGGATGTGAACCTGCCCGACGGTGAGGGCGTGAGCCCACTGCAGCATGCACGCCAGCGCGGCTACCGCGAGATCGAGACGCTGCTTCTCGTCGCCGGCGCTGGCCAGGGCTGAGCATCCGCAGGACGGCAGGGGGCCGTGTTGCCGCTGCCTTGACGCGGCAACGTCATGCCCTGCACCACCGCTCTGCGAAGGTGTGCGCTTCCCCCGCAGAAACAGGAGTCGCCGTGAACGCGCGCCGCCACTTCCTCTCCGTTGCCGCCGCCGGTACCGCAGCGTTCGCGGCCTCGCCGTTGATGGCGCAACCGGCCGGCCCGGGTAGCGTCCTGCCCACCCGCGGGCAGGCGTCAGCGAAGCCCTTGCCCGGCAATCCCGCGCAGCAGGGCGGGCGTTACCGTCCGCACACCCGCCTGGGCCTGGGCGGCGTCGCGATCGGCAATGGTTTCGAGGCCGCGACCGATGCGCAGAGCGAAGCCACCCTGGCCGCAGCGTACGCGGCCGGGGTGCGCTACTTCGATACCTCGCCCTGGTATGGGCTTGGCCTGAGCGAGCGTCGGTACGGCCATCACCTGCACAGCCACCCCGCGCGCGGGTACACGCTGTCGACCAAGGTCGGCCGCCTGCTGACGGCGACCGCCGGTGAGTTGCAGGAGGTGATGTGGAAGGACCCGTCGCCGTTCCATTACCGCTACGACTACTCCGCGGACGGCACGCGGCGTTCGGTGGAGGACAGCCTCAACCGGCTGGGTGTGTCGCAGCTGGACGTGGTCTTCATCCATGACCTGTCGCCGGACAACGAGAAAGACCTGGGCATGCCCTGGGAGCAGCGTTTCGCGGAAGCGGCGAAGGGCGCGATGCCGGCGCTGACCCGCATGCGCGAGGAGGGGTTGATCAAGGCGTGGGGCTTCGGTGTGAACCGTCCCGAGCCCGCACTGCGCGCGGTGGCCGAGGCGGATCCGGACATCTTCCTGCTCGCCTGCCAGTACTCGCTGCTGGACCACGAGCAGGCGTTGCATGACACCTTCCCGAAGATCGCCGCACACGGTGCGTCGGTGGTGGTCGGTTCGCCGCTGCTGGCCGGTTACCTGGCCGGTCGCGACCGGTATCTCTATGACGGCAAGGTGCCGTCGTGGGCGCCGGAGAAGCGCGCGAAGGTGCAGGCTCTCTGCGATCGCCATGGTGTGGATCTGCGCACCGCGGCGCTGCAGTTCGCCGATGCGCCGGAGGTGGTCTCGGCGGTGATTCCCGGCGCGCGGACGCCGGAACAGGTGCTGGCCAATGTCGCCTCGATGTCCGTGGCGATTCCGGCCGCGTTCTGGGCCGAGCTGAAGCAGGAGAAGCTGATCGCCTCGGATGCGCCGGTACCGCGTGGCTGATCCAGCCCGTGGACCTGCAGATCGCTGGACCTGATCGGCACGCCCCTTGATCCGCTGCGCCCCGCCTGCAGTGGGGGCATCACCGTGCTGCAGGGCTGTCCGCCTATCGCATGCCGCGATAGCCTTTCGCTATCGCCCCGGATGCGGCATCATGCCGCCCATTCGTTCCCTCCAGCCGCCGCCAGAGGAGTTCCTTCCTGCCTGGAGGCATTGCCGTGTCCGTCGTTCCGTTGCGTGTTGCCCCGATCCACCCGGGTCGCCGTCGTGCTGTTCCCGCGCTCTCCCCGCTGATGCAGGCGATGGCCTGCGTACTGGGCCTGGCCCTGTTCGCCTCGGCCGTGCAGGCCGACGAGGCGCCCAATGGCGAAGCACCGCCCAAGGAGGGCGCGCAGACCCTGCAGACGGTGCAGGTCACCGCCAACCAGCTCGGCACCGTGACCGAAGGCAGTGATTCGTATACGCCCGGCACGATCGCCACGGCGACCCGCCTGGTGCTCAGCCCGCGCCAGACCCCGCAGTCGATCAGCGTGATCACCCGGCAGGAAATGAACGACTTCGGCCTCAACGGCATCGACGACGTCATGAAGGTCACGCCCGGCGTGAGCATCGTCACCTATGACAGCGAGCGCACCGAGTACTACGCGCGCGGCTTCGCGGTGCAGAACTTCCAGTACGACGGCATCCCGATGGCGCGTGATTCGGCGTACTCGGCCGGCAACACACTCAGCGACATGGCCATCTACGACCGCATCGAAGTGCTCAAGGGCGCCACCGGCCTGCTGACCGGCATGGGCGACCCGGGCGCGACCATCAACCTGGTGCGCAAGAAGCCGACCCGCGAAGTGGCCGGCAGCGCCACGCTGGGCGTGGGCTCGTGGGACAGCTATCGCGCCGAGGTCGATGTCGGCGGGCCGCTCACCGACAGTGGCCGCGTGCGCGGCCGCGTGGTCGGCGCCTACCAGGACAGGCATTCCAATGCCGACCACTACCAGCGCAGCAATGAGGTGTTCTACGGCATCCTCGAGGCCGACATCGGCGAGAGCACGCTGCTGACCGTCGGTGCCGATTACCAGGACAGCGATCCCGAGGGGTCCAGCTGGGGCGGCATTCCGCTGCTGGACAGCGAAGGCGACTTCAACACGATGCCGCGCTCGTTCAACAACGGCGCGCGCTGGAGCCGCTGGGGCCAGTACGCCCGTACCGGCTTCGCCACGCTGGAGCACACCTTCGGCAATGACTGGGTCGCCAAGCTGCAGCTCAACCATCAGGTCAACGGGTATGACGCCTCGCTGGGTGCCGCGGCCGGTGGCAATCCGGATCCGGTCACCGGTGAAGGCGTGAGCATGTGGCTGGGCCAGTACATCGGCAAGACCACCAGCAACGCGGCCGATCTGTACGTGAGTGGCACGTTCGAGTGGTTCGGCCGTCAGCACGAGCTGGTGGTCGGCGGCAGCGTGTCGCGCAAGCGCTGGGTCAACAACGGCTACTCGCCGCAGCCGGGCTATGTCAGCGGCGTTGCCGACTACTACGCCTGGACCGGCGACGTGCCCGAGCCGGACTGGCAGTGGGGCTACGGTGACAACCAGGTCACCCGCGAAAGCGGCGCCTACGTGGTGGGCCGTTTCGACCTGGCCGACCCGCTGAAGCTGATCATCGGCAGCCGCATCGCCAACTATAAATCTCCGGATACCGACGAGAGTGGCGTGGTCGTGCCGTACGCCGGCCTGGTGTACGACCTCAACCGCAACTTCTCGGTGTTCGCCAGCTACAGCACCATCTTCAAGCCGCAGGGCAACCAGGACGAACAGGGCCGGGTACTGGATCCGATGGAAGGGCGCAGCTACGAGGCCGGCCTGAAGGCGGAGTTCTACGACGGTCGGCTCAACGCCAGCGCGGCGGTGTTCCAGCTGGAGCAGGAGAACTACGCACAACCGACCGGCGGCAGGACGCCGAGCGGCGGGATCGCCTATGAAGGCCTGATGGGGGTGCGCACCCAGGGCTACGAGCTGGAGGTGTCGGGTCAGCTGGCGCCGGGCTGGCAGGTCCAGGGCGGCTATGCGCACAAGATCGCGCGCCAGCAGTCCACCAAGGTCTCCACGCTGGAGCCGGAAGATCAGTTCAGCGTGCACACCAGCTACCGCCTCACCGGTGCAGCCGATGGCTGGAGCGTGGGCGGTGGCGCGCGCTGGCAGGGCAGCACGTTCGGCACCATCACCAACCCCGCCACCGGCGGGAGCCAGCTCCATCGCACCGAGCCGTACTGGCTGCTCGATGCCATGGCGCGCTATCAGTTCAACGACCAGCTGTCGGCGACGCTCAACGTCAACAATCTGCTGGACAAGCACTACTACACGATCTTCAGCTGGTACAGCACCTACACCTGGGGCGAGCCGCGCAACGTGCGGCTGACGCTGAACTACAGATTCTGATCCACGCAACGAACGACACCCCGGGCAACCGGGGTGTCTGCGTTTGAGGCCTGGGTTACAGCGCCAGCTCGAACACGATGACTTCCGCGTCGCTGGCGTTCTCCAGCGTCAGCTGTGCCTCGTCGCTGACCTGCAGCGCATCGCCGGTCTCCAGCGTGATGCCATTGACCTGCAGCTGCCCGCGGGCGACCTGCACGTAGGCGCCGCGGCGCGGGGCCAGCGGCAGGTGGACGCGGTCGTCGCCGTCCAGGATCGTGGCGTAGAGGTTGGCGTCCTGGTGGATCAGCAGCGACCCCTCACGGCCATCGCGCGAGGCGATCAGGCGCAGCTGGCCGCGCTTGGTGTCCGGGGCGAAGTGGGTCTCCTGGTAGCTCGGGGTGATGTTCTCCTGGTCGGGGAACAGCCAGATCTGCAGGAAGTGCACCGCTTCGTCGGCCGAGTGGTTGAACTCGCTGTGGCTGACGCCGCTGCCGGCGCTCATGCGCTGCACGTCGCCGTAGCGCAGCACCGAGCCGGTGCCCATCGAGTCCTTGTGCTCCAGCGCGCCGCCGAGCACGTAGGAGATGATCTCCATGTTGCTGTGGCTGTGCGTGCCGAAGCCCTGGCCGCCCTGGACGCGGTCTTCGTTGATCACCCGCAGCGGGCCGAAGCTGACGTAGCGCGGGTCGTAATAGTTGGCGAAGGAGAAGGTGTGCATGGAGTTCAGCCAGCCATGGTCGGCCTTGCCACGGGTGTTGCTCTTGCGGATCTGCAGCATGGGAATCTCCTTGGTGTTCGATGGTTTCGATGGCGGTCTGGGGCGGTCGCTGCCGTCCCCTTTCCTGTTGCGGCCAGTATCCGCTTGCTCCGTCGGCTTGAAAAACGGATAGTTTTGCAAGCCATCATCGAAAAATTCGAATGCTCAAACTCAGCCTCGACGCCCTGCAGATCCTGGATGCCATCGACCGCCGGGGCTCGTTCGCCGCGGCCGGCAAGGCCCTGCACAAGGTGCCGTCGACCATTTCCTACACCGTGTCCAAGCTGGAAGAGGACCTGGACGTGCAGCTGTTCGACCGGGTCGGGCCGCGCGCGCACCTCACCCCGGCCGGGGAGGCGCTGCTGGAAGAGGGGCGCCACCTGCTGCGGGCGGCGCGCGAGCTGGAGATGCGGGTGCGGCGGGTGGCCTCCGGCTGGGAAGCCGAACTGACCGTGGCGGTCGACGCCATGTTCGTGCCGGCACTGCTGGCCGAGGACGTGCGCGCGTTCAATGCGGTGGCCGAACAGACCCGGATGCGGCTGATCAGTGAATCGCTGTCGGGCACCTGGGAGGCGCTGCTGGACCGGCGCGCGGACCTGCTGATCGGCGCGGCAGGCGAGGGGCCCAGTGGCGGCGGCTACGTGGTCGAGCCGATGGGCGTGGTGCGTTTCGTGTTCGCGGTGGCGCCCTCGCACCCGTTGGCCACCGCGCCCGCGCCGCTGGGCCGCGAACAGCTGGCCGGACACTGTGCGATCGCCGTGGCCGATTCGGCGCGGCGGCTGCTGCCGCGCACGGTCGGGCTGCTGATGGGGCAGGAGACGGTCACCGTGCCGGACATGGTCAGCAAGTTCCGCCTGCAGTGTGCGGGACTGGGGTTCGGCTTCCTGCCCGAGCCGTATGTGCAGCAGGCGGTGCGCGAAGGGCGGCTGGTGATCCGGCAGGTCGAGGAGCCCAAGCCGGATGAGACCTTCTGGCTGGCCTGGCGCACCGGCGAGGAGGGGGCCGCGCTGAAGTGGTGGCGCGAGCGCATGCAGCGCCCGGAGGTGCTGGCGGGCTGGTGGCCGACCATGGAGGCCTGGCTGGGCTAGTCAACCTGAATCGTGGCCTCGCTGTCATCGGATGGTCATCTGGATGCGATAGAGCGCCGTCAGCGTGATCGGTAACCTGCCCGACTCGTCTGTTTTTCGCATATCTCCCCATGAAGCGCTTGCTGCTGTTGCTGCTGGCCGGGGCTGGCCTGTGGCTGGCTGCCTGCTCCTCCCTGACCTCCACCGCCGCCTCGACCTCGTTGAGCGATCGGCTGATCGCGCCGGGTGGCGTGTCCACGCTGCTGGACACCGCGCGCATCGCCGAAGCGGTGGACAGCGTGCCCAACCGGCACGGCCTGGTGACCGGCCGCGCGGGCGTGCCGATCTTCTGGCGGGCCTTCGACCCGGGCCAGTACGGGGCGCGCTACGCCTACCTGGCCCAGCAGCACGAGAACGGCGAGCCGCTGCGCACTGGCATGGCGCTGGACCTGCCGCATCCGTTCCAGCCGCAGGCGCCACGCGGCACGGTGGTGCTGCTGCACGGCTGGATGATGAACGGTGATGCGATGCTGCCGTGGTCGCTGCAGCTGGCGCAGTCCGGCTACCGCGTGGTCACCATCGACCTGCGCAACCACGGCCATTCCGGCGCCGGCCCGTCCGGCTACGGCACGTTCGAATCGGATGACGTGGTCGATGTCATCGCGGCGTTGAAGGCGCGCGGCGAGGTGGTCGGGCCGCTGTACCTGTTCGGCGTTTCCTACGGTGCGGCCACGGCGCTGTTCACCGCCGACAAGCTCGGCGATCAGGTCACCGGCGTGGTGGCGATGGAGTCCTTCGCCAATGCCGGCGATGCGATCCGCAGCATGATCCCGCACCTGATGTCGCTGCAGCCGACCGCATGGAAGGCGCAGGCCATGGCGGCCTACGGGCGCTGGCGCTATGGCGGGCAGGATATCGACCAGGTGATCGCCGCCGCCAGCCAGCGGCTGGATCTGGACCTGGACCGCGTCGACGTCACCCGCGCGCTGGCCGACAGCCGCGCCTGCGTGCTGCTGCTGCACGGCCAGGACGATGCGCACGTGCCGGTCGGGCAGGGCCGCCGCCTGGCCGCCGCCAGCCCGCGCGTGCATTACATCGAGATGCGTGGCGAAGACCACATCACCCTCCCGCTGCGCGTGGATCTGCTGGGCGGCGTGGTGGACGACTGGCTGGCGCATGATGATCACGCCGGTGGCGCGTGCCCGGCGCCGGAGCTGCCGGGTGAAGCCGATCTCATGGCGATGCAGGCGGCCCAGGCACGCGCACCGCAGGGATGACCCCCGGTAGTGCCGGCCGCTGGCCGGCGCCAACGCAAAAAAAAACAGCAACCGATGGCTGCTGTCTTCGTCGATGCAATGGTGCGCCCGGAGAGATTCGAACTCCCGACCGCCTGGTTCGTAGCCAGGTACTCTATCCAACTGAGCTACGGGCGCATTTGCATTGTCTGGTTGTGTGTCCTGCCGCGCGTGTCGCCACGTTCGACGGGAAGGCAGGCGAGCCTGCCGTTCGATGTAATGGTGCGCCCGGAGAGATTCGAACTCCCGACCGCCTGGTTCGTAGCCAGGTACTCTATCCAACTGAGCTACGGGCGCATTTACATCGAATTTTCATTGCTGATACCGACGGCGAAATCGATACCCTGTTGATGGTGCGCCCGGAGAGATTCGAACTCCCGACCGCCTGGTTCGTAGCCAGGTACTCTATCCAACTGAGCTACGGGCGCGTCAACAGGAGCGGAATTATGCGGATCGGCGTCGCATTCGTCAACGGTTTTTGTGAAGGTCTTCATGCAAATGAATGAAAAAGCCGCTCCACCACGGCTTCCGGCGTTTTCATCCACGCGAAGTGATCGGCACGCGCACCCAGCATCTGCGCACTGATCACGCTGAGCTGCGCACGCATGCCCGGCATCTTGGCCAGCAGGCCCTGCATCGATCCCGTCGGGGCCAGCCAGTCGGCCTCCATCACCACCGCGGTGGCCTGGCCGCGCAGCTCGCGCATGCCGGCCTCCAGATCGTCCGCCATGCCGACGGCCGCGTAATGGTTGTTGAGGCCCACGCGCGACCAGTCGCGGATCAACCCGCGTGCCTCGGTGCCGCCAAAGCCGAGCTTCTTGCCATGCAGGACCCCCTGGCGCTGGGCCAGCCAGGGCAGGAAGCGATACACCAGCGGCAGCGTCCAGCCACGCGGGGCAGGGAAGGTGCGCCAGTACGGCGTGCCGCTGGCCACCAGCCACACGCGGGCAAAACGCTGCGGGTGCAGCCCCGCGAAGCAGCAGGCGAGCTGGCCGCCGAGACTGTGGCCGCCGATGATCAAAGGCGCTTCAGATTCCCCTGGCATGTTGGCCAGGCTCGCCGGCAGGTCCTGTTCGAGGATTTCCCGATAGCCCCACTCCTGCGTGCGCGAGGGCCGCAGGCTGCTGCTGCCGTTGCCACGCCACTCGTGCAGGTACACCGCGATGCCGCGTGCGGCCAGCGCTTCGGCGAAAGGCAGGTAGTGCCGCGCGGCGACACCCAGCGCAGGCAGCCACAGCAGCCGCGCGCGCGGCTGCACGGGGACGCGCGCCAGCAGCTCGAAGCGGTGGCCGTCTGCGGCCTGCACGGGCAGGGGCGAGGCGTCGATCATGCCGGGCGTGCCGCGCCGAAGTGGTCGATCACCAGCACCTCGCTGCGGCCGGGGTAATAGCCGCCCTGCAGCCCGCGCGCGACGTAATCGATGGCCGCTTCGCAGGCGTTCGGCAACGAGAGCCCCTGGCACAGTTGCGCGGCGATGGCCGAGGCCAGCGTGCAGCCGGTGCCGTGCGCATCCACGGGCAGCCGCGTATGGATGAATTCTTCGCGGGTCACACCGTCGAAGTAGCGATCGATCACGCGGCTGCCTTCATCCAGATGGCCGCCCTTGAGCAGTACCGCACCGGCGCCCAGTTCGAGCAACGCGTCGGCGGCATCCTCCGCGTCTTCGGCGGTAACGATGCGGCGGCCGAGCAGCAGCTCGGCTTCCGGAGTATTGGGCGTCAGCAGCGTGGCCAACGGGATCAGGCGGGTGCGCATCGCCGCCAGTGCACTGTCCTCCAGCAGCTTGGCGCCGCTGGTGGCGACCATCACCGGATCCAGCACCACGTGCGGTGGCCGGTGCTTTTCCAGTGCATCAGCGACCAGGCCGATCACTTCGGCGTTGGCCAGCATGCCCAGCTTCACCGCATGGATGTCGAAATCGGCGAAGCAGGCATCGATCTGCGCCTGCAGGAAATCCAGCGGCGGCACGTGCACGGCGATGACGCCACGGGTGTTCTGTGCAGTCAGCGCGGCAATCGCGGAGAGCCCATGCACGCGATGGGCGGCGAAGGCCTTCAGGTCGGCCTGGATGCCGGCACCCCCGCCGGAATCGGAGCCGGCGATGGTCAGGGCGGAAACGGGGCTGGACGGTGTCATGACTCGATTGTGCAATGTTTGCCGCGGCATTGCTGCCGCGCTCTCAGCGTGCCCGCAGCAGTGCCCACTGCCGGTACAGCACGTAGCCGAGCCCGGTGCCGCCGGTCAGCAGGGCGGGGGCGAGCAGGGCGTCATAGCCGAAGCGCAGGAACAGCCAGGCGCCGATCACGCCGCCGGCCAGGAAACCACTGATGATCAGCCCGCTCAGGGTCAGGCGCCGGATCGGCAGCGGCAGGCCGCGCAGCAGATGGCCCAGGCCGATGCCCAGGTCGGTGAACATGCCGCTGAGATGGGTGGTGCGCACCACCGCGCCACTGAAGGTGGTCGCCATCGCGTTCTGCAGGCCGCAGGCCATCGCCGCCGCCAGTGCGCCCCAGATCTGCTGCTGCTTGAACAGCGGGATCGCGATCAGCAGCAACAGCGATTCCAGCGCCAGCACCACGCCATAGCGTCGGCCCAGCTGCAGGCCGCTGTCCTGGATGATCATGCCGCTGAGCGTGGCGCCTGCACAGAACGCGATCAGCAGTCCCCATAGAGGCGCGACCACCCGCCAGTCCCGCTGGGCGAGCGCCATGCCGAGCTGGCTGGTGGTGCCGGTCATGTGGCTCACCGCCTGGTGCTCGAACCCCAGGAAGCCGACCACGTTGACCATCCCGGCCACGCAGGACAGGGCGATCGCCCCGATCCAGACCCAGGTGGGCAGCCGGATGCTCATCCGGCGTGCGCGGTGGGGGTCACGGCACGATCAACGACCCGGGGGCGGGCCGTTGAACTGCACATCCGAGAAGCTGCCGCTGGCCGGATCGAACAGCGCGCCCCAGAACTGCGCGCCCCCATCGCAGACCCGGATCGCGTCGCGGGCCGGATCGATGTCGGCGTCATCGGGCAGATGGAAGGCATTGAGGTAGATCAGCTTGCGTCCGCTCATTTCGATGCCGACGTACTGGCGATCGAAATCGGCGGCCTTTGGCACCTGCGCCTCCAGCGTCGGCAGTGCGGCCTCCAACTGCTCGACCTCCTTGCGGCTGGGCGCCCAGTAACCGGTCACGCGCCCGGCCTCGCGGCCGGGACTGTCGCGCGAGCAGGTATCCAGCACCTGGGCGGCGACCAGCGGTCGCGTCACCACCCAGGACTGGCCGGTCTTGATCGCGGTCGGGACGCTGGCGCCCGGCCGCGTATTGGCGGGCGTGCAGGCCGCCGCCAGCGCGGCAAGCGCCAGCGGCAGGACGGCACGTGACAGGGAACGGATCACAACACCTCCGACGCGTAATCGGCCAGGCGCGAACGCTCGCCACGACGCAGCGTGATGTGCGCGCTGTGCGGCCAGTTCTTGAAGCGGTCCACCGCGTAGGTCAGGCCCGAGGTGGTCTCGGTCAGGTACGGGGTGTCGATCTGTTCGACGTTGCCCAGGCAGACGATCTTGGTGCCTGGGCCGGCACGGGTGATCAGGGTCTTCATCTGCTTGGGGGTGAGGTTCTGCGCTTCATCCAGGATCAGATAGCGCGACAGGAACGTACGGCCACGCATGAAGTTCAGCGAGCGGATCTTGATCCGGCTGGCGATCAGGTCGTTGGTCGCCGCACGGCCCCATGCGCCGCCTTCCTGGGTATGCGTCAGCACTTCCAGGTTGTCGGTCAGCGCGCCCATCCACGGCGTCATCTTCTCTTCCTCGGTGCCGGGCAGGAAACCGATGTCCTCGCCGACGCTGACCGTCGCGCGGGTCATGATGATCTCGCGGTAACGCTGCTGGTCCATGGTCTGGGCCAGGCCGGCGGCCAGCGCGAGCAGGGTCTTGCCGGTGCCGGCGGTGCCGAGCAGGGTGACGAAATCGATCTCCGGGTCCATCAGCGCGTTGAGCGCGAAGTTCTGTTCGCGGTTGCGTGCGCTGATGCCCCACACCGCGTGGCTGCCATGGCGGAAATCGTTGACCAGCGACAGCGTGATCTTGTCGCCGTCCATCTTGGCCACGCGCAGTTCGACTTCATCGTCGCCCGGCAGGTAGGCGTACTGGTTGGGATGCCAGTTCTCGTCTTCGCTGGCGATGATCTCGTAACTGGTGCGGCCCTTGTCGCTCCAGCTGCGCAGGTTGTCGGTGTGCTTCTTCCAGAAGTCTTCCGGCAGCTCGGTGGCACCGGTGTAGAGCAGGCTGAAATCATCCAGCGCACGGTCGTTCTCGTAATCCTCGGACACGATGCCGGCGATCGCCGCCTTGATCCGCAGGTTGATGTCCTTGGAGACGAACACCACCGGGATGTCCGGCACCTGCTCTTTCAGCGCCAGGATCGCGCCGAGGATGGCGTTGTCGGGGATGACCGCGCCGAAACTCTTGCCGGCCTCGAAGTGGCTGGTCTGGAACCGCAGCAGGCCCACGCTCTGCTTGCCGCGCAGCTGCAGCCCGTTCGGGCGCTGCAGCGGGATGCCATCGGCCAGGTTGTCCAGGCCCGAGGCCTGCACCAGCTCATTGAGGAAGCGGCTGACCTGGCGCGCATTGCGGCTCGCCTCGGTGGTGCCCTTCTTGCCGTTGTCCAGCTCTTCGATCACCTGCATCGGCAGGTAGACATCATGCTCCTCGAACTTGAACAGCGCGGTCGGATCGTGCATGAGCACGTTGGTATCCAGTACGTAGATGCGCTTGCCTCGGGTCATCGTCAATTCCTGGTGGCGGAACAGGGACAAGCCATCACGACCTGCAGGGCAGGGTGATGGCCATTGGGGGTGCCGGGTTGATCACTGGGCTTTCGCGGCCTTCAGGGCTTCAAGGACGGTGTCTGCGTGGCCGGCCACTTTGACCTTGCGCCACACCTGCACGATACGACTGTCCGGCGAAATGAGGAAGGTGCTGCGTTCGATGCCACGCACCTGCTTGCCGTACATGTTCTTCAGCTTGATCACGTCGAACGCGGTGCACAGCGCTTCGTCGCCATCGCTGATCAGCGGGAAGGCGAAGCCCTGCTTGGCGCAGAAATTGTCGTGGGATTTGACCGAATCGCGGGAGACGCCGAACACGCGGGCGCCGGCCTTCGTGAACTGCGGGAGCAGCGCGTTGAAATCGATGCCCTCGGTGGTGCAGCCCGGGGTGCTGTCCTTGGGATAGAAGTACAGCACCAGCCACTGGCCGGCGAGATCGCCGAGGGTGGTGGTCTCGCCGCCGGACAAGGCCAGCGGCAGTGCGAGGGTGGTGCTGTCCAGGGTGTCGCCGTCGTTCATGGGTTCCTTTCCGGATCCTGGGGTACGTCTACTACACCTGCATGAAACCCCGCGCGCCCGTGACGAACGCGCGAAACATCAGAACTTCATCGGATCCATGATCGCATCGAGGTTCAGGTGATCGCAGAACTCGAGGAAATCATCGCGCAGCGCGGCAATGTGCATGTTCGCGGGCACGCCGATGGTGACCTGTGCCGAGAACATTTCCGCACCGGTCTGCATCGCGCGGTAACGCGTGCTCTGCAGGGTTTCGATGGTGATGCCCTGGCGGTCGAAGAAATCGGCCAGCTGGAACAGGATCCCCGGCTTGTCGGCCGCGATCACTTCCACGATGTAGGGCAGCAGGTTGGACTGCGCCTGCTTGGCACCGGTGCGGTACCAGACCAGCTTCAGGCCTTCCTCGCGCTCGAGCCGGGTCAGCATCGCCTCCAGCTTGGCCACCGAATCCCACGAGCCGGTGGCCAGGGCGGTGACGGAGACGTCGCGACCGACCGTGGCCAGGCGGGCATCGACCAGATTGCAGCCACTGTCGGCGATACGCCGGGTCACAGGCAGCAGGGGGGACTCCGGATGCGTCGTATAGGCGTTGATCAGGAGGTGGTTTTCGGTCGGCGCAGGCCGCGGCGTGGTGTCGGTCAAGATGGTTCCGGGTGATGCAAGGTGAGTCTGAACGGCCGGACGACGGCACGTTCGCCGGAGTCCAGCATACTTGCCCGCGCTTTCGACCCGCAAGTAACATGCGACGTACATCTGGCCGGCGTTTACGCAGGCGGGGTGCCCCCTTTTCTTCCGAGCACGATGTCCTTGTCCCTTTCCGGTCTCATCACCGCGCTGGCGACGCCCTTCCAGGCGAACGGCGCATTGGATCCCGACGGTTGGCAGCGCCTGCTGCACCTGCAACTGGAGGGTGGTGTTCACGGTGTCGTGGTGGCCGGTTCGACCGGTGAAGCGGCGGCCCTGTCCGACGACGAGTACGACCAGTTGCTGCGCAGTGCGGTAAAAACCGTGGCCGGGCGCATTCCGGTGCTGGCCGGGACCGGGCTGTCGGGGACGGCCAAAACCATCGAGCAGACCCGCCGGGCGGCCGCCAATGGCGCCACCCACGCGCTGGTGGTGACCCCGCCTTACGTGCGCCCGACCCAGGCCGGCCTGATCGCGCATTATCGCGCGGTGGCCGACCAGGGCGGCCTGCCGGTCATCCTGTACAACGTGCCCGGGCGCACCGGCTGCGACATGCTGCCCGACACCGTGGCCGAACTGGCCAGTCATCCGAACATCGTGGGCATCAAGGAAGCGGTCGGCGATGTCGGCCGGGTCCATGCGCTGCTGGCCCTGCGTTCGCCGGATTTCGTCATTCTCAGTGGCGACGATGGCACCGCCGCGCGCTCGATCCTGTCCGGCGTGGATGGCCTGATCTCGGTCGGCTCCAACGCGCTGCCGGGGGCCTACCGCCGGATGTGCGACCTGGCCGCGGCCGGTGAGCGCGAGGCGACCGAGGCGTGGGATGCCCGTCTTGAGCCCTTCCATGAATTCTGCGGCGTGGAGTCCAACCCGATCCCGGTGAAGGACCTGCTGCGCCGGATCGGCATTGGTGACGGCCTGCGCCTGCCGCTGCTGCCCTTGTCCGCGGCCCATCACGCCGCTGCCGAACACCTGGCCACCGATATCGGTGCGCTGGAAGCACTATCCAACCACTGATGACAGTGGTCACCCAGGAGATTCCCATGCGTCAATCCGTTTCCGCCATCCGCGTGCTGTCCTTCGCGATCCTGGCTACCGCCACCCTCATCGGCACCACCGGTTGCTTCAAGCGCGGCGCCAAGGGCGACTACGCTCTGGCCCCGGACGTGCGCCCGCTGGAAGTGCCGCCGGATCTGAACGTCCCGGCCGGCCAGGCCGCCGCCACGGCTGCCACCAGCTCCTCGCTGGCCTCGCAGGCTGCGCGTCCGGCCCCGGCCTCGACCCAGGCTGCCGCCAACAATGCCGGTTTCACCGTGCCGGGCACCAAGGAAGAGGTGTTCGCCAAGGTCGGCACCGCGCTGGAGTCCGTTGAAGGCGTGAAGATCGCCAGCAAGGCGCAGCTGCTCGGTTCCTACGACGTGGCCTTCGAAGGCAGCGATTTCCTGGTCCGCGTGGTCGCCGTCGATGCCGGTGCCTACGTCTCCGCCGTGGATCCGCGTGGCCTGCCGGCGACCGCCGCAGCCCCGACCAAGCTGCTGGGTGAGCTGAAGGCGAAGCTGGCTCCGTAACCGGACCGTCTCAGAGAAACGAAAAGGGCGCCCTCGGCGCCCTTTTTCGTTGCCGCCAGAACCCGGAGGCTCAGCGTTCCAGCAGCTTCAGCTTGTCCGGCTTGCCGTCCCATTCGCCGGCATCGGCGGGCGGGTCCTTGCGCACGGTCAGCACCGGCCAGGCCTGGGCCAGTTCGGCGTTCAGCGCTACGAACGCCTCCTGCCCGGCGGGCACGTCGTCTTCGGGGAAGATCGCGTTGACCGGGCACTCCGGTTCGCACAGGGTGCAATCGATGCACTCATCCGGGTCGATCACCAGGAAGTTGGGGCCTTCATGGAAGCAATCCACGGGGCACACTTCCACGCAATCGGTGTGTTTGCACTTGATGCAGTTTTCGGTGACGACAAAAGGCATGGCTGGATCTGGATCCGACAGTAAGCCGGACAATTCTAGAACAGGTTGGTCCGTGACGCGGGGTCGGATCGTGCCTCAAACCGCGAAATGCCCTCGGCGCAAGGCTCAGGACCAGCGGAAGGGCTGCTCGGGCAGGCCCGCGATGCCGATTTCCAGCGCAAACACGCCGCCCGCACGGGGGCTGGCCGCCAATTCTGCGTCGGTGTGATCGAGCCGGGAGCTGGTGATCATCAACTGCCGCAGCGATGGTCCACCGAGTGCAACGCAGGTCGGGTTCCGCACCGGCAGCAGCACGACCCGGTCGACCTGGCCGTCGGGTCGATAGCGCACCACGCGGGAAGCACGCCACTGCGCGTTCCAGAGGCCGCCTTCGGCATCGATGATGGCGCCATCGGGTTCCCAGCCCGGATCGGGCAGGGCCGCGAACAGGCGGGGCGGGCCGCAGTGCGCGCGCTCGGCGTCGTAGTCGCAGCACCACAGCGCGGGGCGCACCGAATCGCAGAAGTACATTGTGGTGCCGTCCGCGCTGAAACAGATCGCGTTGGGGATCACGACGGCGGGCAGGTTCAGTTCGCGCAGGCCGTGCCGCATCGAGAACTGGTAGTAGCGGCCGAGCGGCGCACGCGCGGGATCCTCGCTCATGGTGCCGAACACCAGGTTGCCGGCGCGGTCGGTCCGGCCGTCATTGCTGCGCGTATCCGCGACCTCGGGCTCCACATCGGCCAGCCATTCCAGGGGCGGGGCCGGGGCATCGCCATCGCGGTCGACATCCAGGCGCTGCAGCGAACCGGCCAGCGCGATCAGCAGGCGGCCGTCTTCGCCCTCGGCGAGGCAGCCGGGGCGGTCGGGCAGCAGCCAGCTGCGGTGGCTGCCATCGGCGGTACGGTACTGCCACAGGCGGCGCTCGCTGATGTCCACCCAGAACAGGCATTGCCGCCGTGCCGACCAGAGTGCACCTTCGCCATGGGTGCAACGGCTGTCGACCAGCAGGGGGGCATCCGCGACAGCGGTGGAGGGTGCGGCGATGGCATCGGGCATGGGGCAGGTCTCACGACAGCAGGGGCTGCGGCATTCTGCCATCCGGCCGATCAATCCCGTGTGCGCTGCAGGTGTGAGAATCTGGTCCACCCGTCCCTGCTGCGCGGATCCGCAGCGTCCCTTCAACCCAGGGTTTCCCATGTCCAGTGCTTCGCTCAGCAGTCCCCGCGCCGCCGGCGGCGAGAACACCGGCTTCATCATCCTGATCAGCTGCGTGGCCACCATCGGTGGCTTCCTGTTCGGGTTCGACAGTGGCGTGATCAACGGCACCGTCGATGGCCTGAAGGACACCTTCCAGTCCAGTTCGGCCGGGATCGGCTTCGAGGTCGCCTCGATGCTGCTCGGCTGCGCGATCGGTGCGTTCTTCGCGGGCCGCCTCGGCGACCGGCTCGGTCGTCGCGGCGTGCTGATCATCGCCGCGCTGATGTTCCTGTTCTCCGCCCTGGCGGCCGGGGCGGCACACAGCTCCGCAGTGTTCATCATCGCCCGGGTCATCGGCGGCTTCGCGGTCGGTGCGGCCAGCGTGATGTCGCCGGCCTACATCGCCGAGGTCGCCTCGGCCCGGTATCGGGGGCGGCTGGCGACGGTGCAGCAGATCGCGATCATCAGCGGCCTGTTCTGCGCCTTCCTCAGCAACTATCTGTTGGCCAAGGCCGCCGGTGCCTCCACCGAGGCGCTGTGGCTGGGGCAGGCGGCATGGCGCTGGATGTTCTGGATGCAGGCCATTCCCTCGCTGCTGTTCCTGTGCCTGCTGCTGGTGATCCCGGAGAGCCCGCGCTTCCTGGTGGTCAAAGGACGCCGTGACCAGGCCCTGGCGGTGATGACCCGTCTGTACGGTGCGGCCGAGGCCCAGGCCAAGATCACCGAGATCGAAGGCTCGCTGTCCCGTGACCAGCACCGCCCGACCTTCTCCGACCTGGTCAGCAAGGCGACCGGCAGGCTGCGTCCGATCGTCTGGATCGGTATCGGCCTGGCGGTGTTCCAGCAGCTGGTCGGCATCAACGTCGTCTTCTACTACGGCGCGGTGCTGTGGCAGGCGGTGGGCTTCTCCGAGAACGACGCGCTGCTGATCAACGTGCTGTCCGGAGCGCTGAGCATCGGCGCCTGCCTGATCACCGTGGTCCTGATCGACCGTATCGGGCGCAAGCCGCTGCTGTGGACCGGCTCGGTCGGCATGGCGGTCTCGCTGGCGCTGGTCACCTTCGCTTTTGCCAGCGGCTCGCTCGATGCCGGCGGCAAGCTGCAGTTGACCGACGGCATGGGCACGCTGGCGCTGGTGGCCGCCAACGTCTACGTGATCTTCTTCAACATGTCCTGGGGCCCGGTGATGTGGGTGATGCTGGGCGAGATGTTCCCCAACCAGATTCGTGGCTCGGGGCTGGCGGTGGCCGGTGCGGCGCAGTGGACCGCCAACTTCGCCATCACCGTGTCCTTCCCGGTCCTGCTGGCCAGCATCGGCCTGGCCGGGGCCTATGGCATCTATACGGTCGCGGCGGTGATCTCGGTGTTCTTCGTGCTGCGCTTCGTCAAGGAGACCAAGGGCAAGGAACTGGAGCAGATGGAGGGCTGAGCCGCTTCCGACGGCCCTGCGCGCAGGGCAGGGGCCGGGTCGGGTCGGGGAGCGTGCGCCCCGGTCCGGTCCGGGCGGGGCAGGAGCGACAACCCGGGCCCGGAACGCAAAAAACCCCGCGGTGGCGGGGTTTTTGGCTTTCTGCACCGCGACTGGTGCTCCCTAGGGGACTCGAACCCCTGTTTTAGCCTTGAGAGGGCCACGTCCTAACCTCTAGACGAAGGGAGCAGACTTTGTCGCGAACTGCGCAGCGCGCTAGTATATGGACCTAGATGCCATTGGGCAATCCCGAAAACTCAACCGGAAGCGCCAACATCAATTCCTCTGCTACATCACCGTTCAGCCTGCGCGTGATCCCGCGCGATCAGCACAACATCTCCCGCAAGGACATCAGCCCGAACGCCCTGCGCGTCCTGTACCGGCTGCGTGATTCCGGGTTTGCCGGTTACCTGGTCGGCGGCGCCGTCCGCGATCTGCTGGTGAACGGCCACCCCAAGGATTTCGACGTCGCCACCGACGCGACGCCCGAGCAGGTCAAGCAGTTGTTCCGCAACTGCCGGCTGATCGGCCGCCGCTTCCGCCTGGCGCACGTGGTGTTCGGCCGCGAGATCATCGAGGTCGCCACCTTCCGCGCCAACATCGACGATGGCAGCGGCGACCGTGAGATGGAAAACGGCATGCTCGTGCGCGACAACGTGTACGGCAGCATCGAAGACGACGCGATCCGCCGCGACTTCACCTGCAACGCCCTGTACTACGCGATCGAGGATTTCTCGGTGCGCGATTACACCGGTGGCTTTGAAGACGTGCAGGCACGCCTGATGAAGCTGATCGGCGATCCCGAGCAGCGTTACCAGGAAGACCCGGTGCGCATGCTGCGCGCGGTGCGCCTGGCGGCCAAGCTGGGCTTCCAGATCGAAGAGGCGACCGCCGAGCCGCTGCCGCGCCTGGCCAACCTGCTGGCCGAGGCCGCCCCGGCGCGCCTGTTCGAGGAAGTGCTCAAGCTGTTCCTGTCCGGGCACGGCGTGGCCAGCTTCGAAGGCCTGGAGCGTTACGGTCTGCTCGACGTGATGTTCCCGGAAAGCGCCGCCGCCCTGCGCAGCAACCGCAGCGGTGCGCTGCGCCGGATGGTCATCGAAGGCCTGCACAACACCGATCTGCGCGTGGCCAACGATGAACCGGTGTCGCCGTCGTTCCTGTTCGCGCTGCTGCTGTGGCCGGCCTTCTGCCGCGCCTTGGCCAGCCTGCAGAAGCAGGGCGTCGCACTGGAAGAGGCACAGCGCCGCGCCGCGGATCGCGTGACCCTGCACCAGCTGACCACGATCGCCCTGCCGCGCCGCTTCTCGCTGCCGATGCAGGAAATCTGGCTGCTGCAGGGCCGCTTCGGCTCGCGCCAGCGCAAGCGCGTGATCCGTACGTTGACCCACCCGCGCTTCCGCGCCGCCTACGACTTCCTGGTCCTGCGCCAGGTCGCCTCCAGCGAGCATGAAGCGGACGTGGCGTTCTGGCGCGAGGCCCAGCTGCAGTCCGGTACCGAGCTCGACTCGGCCCTGGATGCCGCCCAGGCCGACGGCGAAGGCGAAGACGGTGCACCGCGCAAGCGTCGCCGCCGCCGTCGTCGTCCCGGTGGAGTGGCAGGCGAGTAAGCCGTGACCCTGGCCTGTATCGGATTGGGCGCCAATCTCGGGGACGCCGCGCAGACCCTGCGCGATGCGTTCCAGGCGCTGGCGGTGCTGCCGCAGACCACGTTGCGCGCGTGCTCGCAGCTGTACCGCACGCCGGCCTGGGGCAACGAAGACCAGCCGGCGTTCGTGAATGCCGCCGCCGTGCTGGATACCGCGCTGCCCGCGCCCGCGCTGCTGGACGCGTTGCTGGAGATCGAGCGCCAGTTCGGCCGCGTGCGCGACCCGGCCGTGCACTGGGGCCCGCGCGCGCTGGATCTGGACGTGCTGCTGTACGGCGAGGAGGTCATCGATCTGCCGCAGCTGCAGGTGCCGCATCCGTATCTGCACGCGCGTGCGTTCGCGCTGCTGCCGCTGGCCGAGATCGCGCCGGACGCCACCATTCCCGGGCACGGCCGCGTGCGGGATGCTGTGATGCGGGTCGAGGCCTGCGGGATCGCTCCAATAGGAGGATAATGCGGGGCTTATCGCCACCGGTTATCAGCTCATGAGTACCCACGCAGACAGCAAGCCCTGGACTCTCCCCGCATTGGCGGAGGCCAAGCGCACTGGGCAGAAGCTGGTGATGTTGACCGCCTACGATGCCGGGTTCGCCCGCAGTTTCGACGCCAACGGCGTGGACCTGATCCTGATCGGCGACTCGCTGGGCATGGTGGTGCAGGGGCACGATTCGACCCTGCCGGTGACCACCGACGACATGGTCTATCACACCCGCGCCGTGGCCCGCGTGCTGAACCGCGCGCTGCTGGTCGCCGATCTGCCGTTCGGCGCCGACGCGACGCCCGAGCGCGCGCTGGATGCCTCGCTGCGCCTGCTGCAGGCCGGTGCGGAGATGGTCAAGATCGAAGGCGCCGGCTTCAAGCTGGACATCATCCGTTACCTGGTCGAGCGCGAGATTCCGGTCTGCTCGCATCTGGGCCTGACCCCGCAGTCGGTGCTGCGCCTGGGCGGTTACCGCGTGCAGGGCCGTGGCGATGCCGCCCAGCAACTGCGCGACGACGCCAAGGCCGCGGTCGCCGCCGGCGCCAGCCTGGTCGTGCTCGAATGCGTGCCGACGCCGGTGGCTGCCCAGGTCACCGCGGACATCAGTGTGCCCACCATCGGCATCGGTGCCGGCCCGCACTGCGATGGCCAAGTGCTGGTGCTGCATGATTTCCTCGGCCTGGACAGCGGCCATCGCCGTCCCAAGTTCGTCAAGGATTTCCTTGCCGAAGGCGGGTCGGTTGCCGGTGCGGTCCGTGCCTACGCCGACGCCGTGCGCGACGGCTCCTTCCCCGACGCAGAACACGCCTACGCCTCATGATCGAAACCGTCACCGAACTGTCCCGTCTGCGCGCCGTCGTCAACGGCTGGAAGCGCGAGGGCCTGCGCGTCGCGCTGGTCCCGACCATGGGCAACCTGCATGCAGGTCATTATTCGCTGGTCACGCTGGCCCGGCAGTACGCCGACCGCGTGGTCTCCAGCGTGTTCGTCAATCCGACCCAGTTCGGCCCGAACGAGGATTTCACCCGCTATCCGCGTACGCCCGAAGCCGACACCACCGGCCTGGAGCAGGCCGGGTGCGATGTGCTGTGGCTGCCCACCGTTGAATCGATGTACCCGTTCGGCGTCGAGCTGGCGGCCAGCGTCAACGTGCCGGGCATCAGCGGCCTGCTCGAGGGCGCGCACCGCCCGGGCCATTTCGATGGCGTCTGCACCGTGGTCTCGCGCCTGTTCAACCAGGTCCAGCCGGACGTGGCGGCCTTCGGCAAGAAGGATTACCAGCAGCTGGCGGTGATCCGCCAGATGGTGGAAGACCTGGCCTTCCCGATCCAGATCGTCGGCGGCGACATCGTCCGCGAAGACGACGGCCTGGCGATGAGCTCGCGCAACCAGTACCTCAACGCCGAGCAGCGGCCGGTCTCGACCAGCATCCACCAGGTGCTGCTGGGCATGCGCGAAGGCTTCATCGCCGGCAAGAGCCGCAGCCTGATCGAGGCCGAGGCGGCCGCCGCACTGCAGGCGGCGGGCTTCCAGGTCGACTACGCCGTGGTGCGCCTGCCGGACCTGTCCGAGCCGGCCGATGCCAACGACGGCACCCGCGTAGCGCTGATCGCCGCGCGGATCGGCAACACCCGGTTGATCGACAACCTGGAGTTCTGAGGGGGCAAACCTCCGGGCGGGGCGGGTGTAGAGCCACGCCACGCGTGGCAGCTCTACGGGTCACCTGCCGTCCGGCCGGTGTGCCCCCCGTTCCGCCGATGTGACCCCCGGTCCCTCGCAGCCACCCATGGGGTGGCTCTACGGGGTCGGGTGTGGGTCGTGACGATGCTGAACCGCCGGCAGCGCCCTCCCGGGACCGGCGCCGCGCGCCCTGCCGCCGATCCAGCGGGTGCTAGAATTTCCCTTTCCGTTACCGTTGTCCCGTCGCCATGCACCTGTCCCTGCTGAAGACCAAGATCCACCGCGCCACCGTCACGCATTCCGAGCTGAACTACGAAGGTTCCATCGCCATCGATGACAACCTGCTGGCTGCCACCGGCATCCGTGAGTTCGAGCAGGTGCACATCTGGGACGTCACCAACGGTGCGCGTTTCTCCACCTATGCCATCCGCGCCGAAGCCGGCAGCGGCGTGGTGTCGCTCAACGGTGGCGCCGCGCGCCACGTGCAGGTGGGCGACATCATCATCATCGCGGCCTTCGCCAGCATGAGCGAAGAAGAAGCTGACAGCTTCAAGCCGAAGTTGGTATATGTGGACGGCAAGAACCAGATCTCCCACACCAACGACACGATCCCGACACAGGCCGCATGACACAGCACAACGGATTCGACCCGCTTCATTCCCATGCCCAGCGCCTGCGTGGCGCGAGCATCCCTTCGTTGATCGCCGCCGAACCGGGCCGCGCACAATCGCTGGGGCTGCGGGTCGGTCCGTTGTACGTCAATTTCGCGCGGCAGAAGTACGACCGCGCGGCGTTGGACGCACTGCTGCAGCTGGCCGCCGAGCGCGATGTCGCCGGCGGCTTCCAGCGCCTGTTCCGCGGTGAAACGGTCAACGTGACCGAAGGCCGCGCGGCGCTGCACACCGCGCTGCGCGGCGATGCCAGCGGCGCGCCGGTGGCCGGCGAGGCCTGCGCTACCGCCGCGCAGGTACGCCAGCAGATGGGCGAGCTGGTCGCCGCGCTGGAAGCCACCACCATCACCGATATCGTCAGCGTCGGCATCGGCGGCTCGGACCTCGGTCCGCGGCTGGTCGCCGATGCGCTGCGTCCGGTCACCGGCGCACGCTTCCGCGTGCATTTCGTTTCGAACGTGGACGGCGCCGCGATGCAGCGCACGCTGGCCACGCTGGACCCGGCCACCACCGCCGGCATCCTGATCTCCAAGACCTTCGGCACCCAGGAAACCCTGCTCAACGGTCAGATCCTGCATGACTGGCTGGGCGGCAGCGAGCGCCTGTATGCGGTCAGCGCCAACCCGGAGCGTGCGGCCAAGGCCTTCTCGATCGCCGCCGGCCGCGTGCTGCCGATGTGGGACTGGGTCGGCGGGCGCTATTCGCTGTGGTCGGCGGTCGGTTTCCCGATCGCACTGGCCATCGGCTTCACGCGCTTCGAGCAGCTGCTCGAGGGCGCGGCGCAGATGGACGAACACGCGCTGACCGCACCGCTGGCACAGAACCTGCCGGTGCTGCACGCGCTGACCGACATCTGGAACCGCAACCTGCTCGGCCATGCCACGCATGCGGTGATGACCTACGACCAGCGCCTGGCGCTGCTGCCGGCCTACCTGCAGCAGCTGGTGATGGAAAGCCTGGGCAAGCGCGTGCAGCTCGATGGCAGTCCGGTCGCCAGCGACACCGTGCCGGTGTGGTGGGGCGGGGCGGGCACCGATGTGCAGCACAGCTTCTTCCAGGCGCTGCACCAGGGCACCAGCGTGATCCCGGCCGATTTCATCGGCTGCGTGCACAACGATGATCCCTACGTGGTCAACCACCAGGCGCTGATGGCCAACCTGCTGGCGCAGACCGAAGCGCTGGCCAATGGCCAGGGCAGCGATGATCCGCACCGCGAGTATCCCGGCGGCCGCCCGAGCACGCTGATCCTGCTCGACGCGCTGACCCCGCAGTCGCTGGGGGCGCTGATCGCGATGTACGAACACGCCGTGTACGTGCAGTCGCTGATCTGGAACATCAACGCCTTCGACCAGTTCGGCGTGGAGCTGGGCAAGCAGTTGGCCAGCCAGTTGCTGCCCGCGCTGCAAGGCCAGGCGCATGCGATCACCGACCCGGTGACGCTGGAACTGCTGGGCCGGCTCAAGGGCTGAGCATCGTCTCATCCCGTGCCATCACGAACCGCCGGCCTGTCCGGCGGTTCTGCGTTGTGGCTTCCGGAAACAGAAACGGCGACCTTCGGGTCGCCGTTTCTGTCTCATGCCGCGTGGGGTAATGACGCTTCACCGGCTCGGGTCGCGCTCCGGGCTCGGCCGCTTGGCCAGCTTGCGCTGCAGCGAGCGCCGGTGCATGCCGAGCAGGCGCGCAGCGGCGGAGACGTTGCCACCGGTCTCATGCATTGCCTGCTGGATGTGTTCCCACTGTAGCCGGCTGATCGGCGTCATCGCATCCGGCGGCTCCATGTCGCCATCGTCGGCCGGGCCATCGTCTTCCTCGCCGAGCGCGCGCAGGATCATCGGCACCGTGGCCGGCTTGGGCAGATAGTCGTCCGCGCCGAGCTTGATCGCCTCCACCGCGGTCGCGATGCTGGCATAGCCGGTCACCAGCAGGATCCGCATGTCTTCGCGCAGGGCGCGCAGCGGCTGGATCAGGGCGAGGCCGGATTCGGTGCCGAGCTTGAGATCGATCAACGCGTAGGCCGGGGGCTGTTGCCGGGCCAGCAGCAGCGCCGAGGCGGTGTCGCTGGCGGTCACGGTTTCCAGTCCCTTGCGGGCCAGGCTGCGCTGCAGCGTGCGCAGATAGAGTTCGTCGTCGTCGACCAGCAGGCCATGGCTGGCCAGGCCGGGCGCCGGAGTGAAGGTGGTCATGCGGAAGTCTCCCGTGGGGACAGAGGCAGGCGGAAGCCGACGCGGGTGCCTTCGCCCTTGGCCGGGCGCATCCACAGCTCGCCGTCCAGGCGTTCGATGGTGGCGTGGGACAGGGCCAGGCCGACGCCCATGCCGTCGGTCTTGCCGCTGTTGAACAGCGTGCCGGGCAGCACCGCCTGGCGCGCGTCGAAGCCGTGGCCGTAATCCCGCACTTCGCCGATCAGGTCGTCGCCTTCGATGCGCAGCGTCAGATCCACCTGCGCGCGGTCGGCCTTCTCGCCGGCGTCGGCGGCATTGTTGAGCAGCACCATCAGCAGGTGGCCGATGCCCGGGTCCAGCGGCAGGGTCAGCGGGGCATCTTCATTGCGATGCAGCGCGATGGTCGGCCGCACCAGCCGCCACTGTTCCAGCACCTGCGGCAGGGTCACCGCGTCGCGGCCCGGCGCATCGCCGGCGGCCGGGCGGGCGAGCGCCAGCACGCGCTCACGGCACTGCACCAGCAGCTCGCGCAGGGTTTCCACGTCATCGCGGACCTCGCTGCTTTCGGTCTGGTCGGCGATGTCGTCGGCGAGCAGGGTCATGGTCGCCAGCGGCGTATTGAGTTCGTGGGCGACCGAGGCAGCGTGGGTGGCCAGCGCGACGATGCCCTCGTTGCGCACGAAGCGTTCGCGCAGCATCGCCAGCTCATGCTCGCGCTGGCGCAGGGCGATCGCCAGCCGGGTCGCGAACACCAGCACCACGGTCGCCGACAGCAGGAAGTTGCAGACCACGCCCCACTGCTGCATCTGCGCGCCGGTGAAGTAGCCGCTCGGCAGCGGCAGGCCGAACACGCCGCTGACCGCATAACCGATCAGGCAGGCCGCGGCCACCGCCAGGGTCCAGCGCAGGGGCAGGGCGAGCGCGGCCAGCGCGATCAGGATCAGGAACAGCGAGCCGAAGGGATTGGCGATGCCGCCGCTCCAGCCCACCATCCAGGTCAGCACGGTGACATCCACCAGGATGTGGCCGAACGCGGTGACCGGCGCGGTATCGGGGCCCTGGACACGCAGCTGCGCGTACAGGTTGAACAGGGTCAGCGCGGCAACGCCGGCCCACAGCGGCAGTTGCGGCAGTTCCAGCCCCAGCACCGAGGTGGCGACCAGGATCGTCGCGGCCTGGCCGGCCACGGCCAGCCAGCGCAGGCTGCACAGGGTGCGGAGGAAGGGGGCGTCGGTACCGGTCATGTCCGCACATCGTATGCGCTCCCGCCAACGCCTGCCTGCGACAATCGGCCGCATCGCGGCGGGGCAACATGAGCGGCAACCAACGGCAAGCACCTCAGCGTGCGCCTGGCGCGCTAAAATAGGCGGATGCATGACGCCGTGACCCGACCGACCCAACCCGCCGATTCCGCCGTGTGGGCCCGCCGCCAGACCCAGCCTGTCCATATCGGCGGCGTGGTCGTGGGTGGGGGCCATCCCGTGGTGGTGCAGTCGATGACCAACACCGACACCGCCGATGTCGCCTCCAGCGTGAAGCAGGTGGCCGAACTGTGGCGTGCGGGCTCGGAGATGGTGCGGTTGACCGTCAACAATCCCGAGTCGGCCGCGGCCATTCCGCGGATCGTGGAGAAGCTGCAGATGATGGGGATCGATGTCCCCCTGATCGGCGACTTCCACTACAACGGCCACCAGTTGTTGACCCAGGAACCGGCCTGCGCCGAGGCCCTGGCCAAGTACCGGATCAATCCGGGCAACGTCGGCTTCGGCAGGAAGAAGGACACCCAGTTCGCGCAGCTGATCGAGTTCGCGATCCGCTACAACAAGCCGGTCCGCATCGGCGCCAACTGGGGCTCGCTGGACCAGTCCCTGGCCGCGCGCCTGATGGACGAGAACAGCCAGCGCGCGCAGCCCTGGGATGCCGGCCGCGTACTGCGCGAAGCGTTGATCCGGTCGGCGCTGGATTCGGCTGAAACCGCTGTCGAGCTCGGCCTGCCGCGCGATCGCATCGTGCTCTCGGCCAAGGTCAGTGGCGTGCAGGAACTGATCGCGGTGTACCGCGACCTGGCCCAGCGCTCGGATTTCGCGCTGCACCTGGGCCTGACCGAAGCCGGTATCGGCAGCAAGGGCATCGTCGCCTCCTCGGCGGCGCTGGCCGTGCTGCTGCAGGAAGGCATCGGCGACACCATCCGCATTTCGCTGACGCCCGAGCCGGGCCAGTCGCGCACGGCCGAGGTGATCGTGGCCCAGGAGCTGCTGCAGACCACCGGGCAGCGGGCCTTCACGCCGCTGGTCACGGCCTGCCCGGGTTGCGGCCGGACCACCTCCGAGTTCTTCCAGGAACTGGCCAAGGTGGTGCAGAACCATGTGCGCGAGAAGATGCCGGTCTGGAAAGTGAGCCACCCCGGCGCGGAAAGCATGACCCTGGCGGTCATGGGCTGCATCGTCAACGGGCCGGGCGAATCGCGCCACGCCAACATCGGCATCTCGCTGCCGGGCACCGGCGAAACCCCGGCTGCACCGGTCTTCGTGGACGGTGAGAAGACGGTGACCCTGCGCGGCGACAACATCGCCCAGGACTTCGTGGCGCTGATCGACGCGTACGTCGAACGGACCTATGTCCGACGCGCGGGATAAGCCGGCGGTGCTGGCCGCCCCGGAGCCGGCGGCCGGTTTCCGCCACTGGATGGGCCGCAACGCCTGGCGCTTCGTGCTGCTGTTCGTCGGCGTGCTGTTGCCGCTGGCCGGGTTCGTCGCGCTGGCCGACGAAGTCCACGAACTGGAATCGATCTATTTCGACGCGCCCCTGCTGTGGAAGCTGCACGGCCTGCATTCGCCGGGGCTGGACGCGTTCTTCGTGCTGCTCTCCAAGCTGGGCTATGAGTGGTTCCTGATCCCCGCCGACGTGTTGATCGTGTCCCTGCTGGTCTGGCGCAAACGCTGGCGCGAAGCCAGTTTCGTGGCGATCTGCTTCGTCGGCTCCGCCCTGCTGAACCTGGGCAGCAAGCGCTTCTTCCAGCGCGACCGCCCCAGCCTGTGGGAATCGATCGCCCCGGAGAGCACCTTCAGTTTCCCCAGCGGCCATGCGATGGGCTCGATGACCCTGGCCGTTACCCTGGTGCTGCTGGCCTGGAACACCCGCTGGCGTTGGCCGGTGGCCCTGTCGGCGGTGACCTTCGCGGTGCTGGTGAGCCTCTCGAGGGTCTACCTCGGGGTCCATTACCCCTCCGACATCCTGGCCGGCTGGTGTGCCGCCCTGGTCTGGGTGGTAGGGTGCTTCCTGGTCATGTTCCGCCGCCGCCATCCCTGGCGGCACCGCCACTGAGAGCATTACGGCGGTAAACTGGCCGAAAACGGCATGAAAGCGAGCCGCATCGATAGGCTGTTTCTTTGGAACAGACTAGGATGAGAGGCACAGGGGGAGGGGCAGGACAGCACGTCTGTGATGCGCGGAGCAGAACGCGATGACGGGGAACCGGGTTCCTTGTGATCGACACATCCCGCAGCTAGGCTTGCCCCCGTTCACAGTGTTTGACGAGGTTGGCGGATGACGATTCGAGTGTATCTGGTGGACGATCATGCTCTGGTGCGTACCGGCATGAAAATGATCCTCTCCAACGAGACCGACATCGAGGTGGTCGGTGAGGCGGAGAGCGGTGAAGATGCGCTGCCGGATATCCGCCGCCTGCGGCCCGACGTCGTGCTGTGCGATCTGCACCTGCCGGGCGTGAGCGGCATGGAGGTCACCGAACGCGTGGTCCGTGGCGATCACGGCACCCGCGTGGTGATCGTCTCCGTCCTTGAAGATGGCCCGATGCCCAAGCGCCTGCTCGAAGCCGGTGCCTCCGGCTACATCGGCAAGGCCTGCGACGCACAGGAACTGCTGCGTGCCGTGCGCGATGCCGCGCTCGGTCGCCGTTACCTGGGCAACAGCATCGCGCAGAACCTGGCGCTGTCGAACGTGGAAGGCAACCACTCGCCGTTCGACACGCTGTCCCCGCGCGAACTGGAAGTGGCGCTGCTGCTCACCCAGGGCCTGCGCCAGGAAGACATCGCCAAGCGCCTGAGCCTCAGCGCGAAGACCGTCAACACGCACAAGGCGCGCCTGTTCGAGAAGATGGGCATCAATGACAACATCGCGCTGGCGCGCATGGCCAGCCAGTACGGCCTGGTGAATCCGGCGCGACCGATGTAACCCGCGTGCTGGCGGCGGATGAAAAACGCCCGGGCATGCCCGGGCGTTTTCGTTCAGCGCGCGCGGACCCGCGCCACGATCTTCGCGGCTTGGGCCGCACTCGCGCGTACCTTGTCCCACTCGCCGCGCTCGATCCAACCGCCCGGCACCATCCACGAGCCACCGATGCAGACCACGTTCTTCTGCTCCAGGTACTCGGCGGCGGTGTCTTCGGTGATGCCACCGGTCGGGCACAGCTTCAGGTCCGGAATCGGACCGGCCAGCCCCTTGATCATCGCCAGCCCGCCCACGGCCGAGGCCGGGAACAGCTTGCAGACCCGGAAGCCGCGCGCATACAGCGCCAGCATTTCGGTCGGCGACGCCGCACCCGGCACCACCGGCAACGCGGCCTGTGCCAACGCATCGGCCATGTGCGCCGGCGTACCCGGCGTGACCAGGAAATCCGCCCCCGCATCGATCGACTGCTGCATCTGCTCCACGGTCAACACCGTGCCCGCACCCACCACCACATCCGGCAGCTCGCGCTTGAGCATCGCGAGTGCTTCCATCGCCACCGGCGTCCGCAGCGTCAGCTCGATCGCGGGCAGCCCACCCTCCAGCAACGCCGCGCTGACCGCACGGGCCTGATCCAGCGTATGCACCGTCACCACCGGCAGAATGCCGGCAGCCGTCAACAGGGTTTCAGCACGTTTCTGATGTTCGGCGATGCTCATGCGTTTCCAATCCTTCTTCTCATCAATGTCTGCAGCGCAAACGACGCGCCAAAATGTGTCCGGAGGCAGCGGGATGGCCCCAACCAGGACCGTTACAGCGCCATGGATGGCGCTGACGAGCCCCCATGGACGGGTTCACGGCGCGTCCTGGTTGGGGCCATCCGCTGCCTCAACCAGGAAACCTTACCGCTGGGTCAGCTCAGGCGTCTTTCGCCTCATGCGGCGCATCCGCAGCCGCCGCATCACGCCCAAGCTCGTATTCCGCATCGTAATTCCAGATGCTGCCGTCATCGGCCGCCGGCCCACACGAAATCGACATCGCGCCCTGATCGGCCGGGCCCACAAGACGGCGGCTCATCGCGAACAGATTGCGGCCCAGATCGTGCCCCGCCGGTGCCGTGTTCGGCGCCGGCTCGCGTGCCGCGAACTCCGCCGCATCCACCAGCAGTTCCAGCGTGCCGGCCTCACCATCCAGGCGGATGATGTCGCCCTCGCGCACCCGCGCCAGCGGCCCCCCACGCGACGCTTCCGGCGTCATGTGGATCGCCGCCGGGAACTTGCCCGAGGCGCCCGACAGACGACCATCGGTGACCAGCGCCACCCGGCGCCCCTGGTTCTGCAACAGACCCAGCAGCGGCGCCAGCGAATGCAGCTCCGGCATGCCGTTGGAGCGCGGGCCCTGGTAACGGACCACCGCAACGAAATCGTGCGGCAGCACGCCGGCCGCGTGCAGCTTGTTCAGCACCTGCGGCGCATCGACCACCACCGCCGGCGCTTCGATCGTGCGGAACTCCGGCTTCACCGCCGACAGCTTGATCAGCGAGCGACCGAGATTGCCGCGCAGCAGGCGCAGGCCGCCTTGGGATTCGAACGGATTGGCCACGCCACGCACCACATCCGGATCGGCGCTCTCGCGCACGCCATCGATGTAGGTCAGCTTGCCGTCGCGCAACGCCGGCTCCTGGCCGTACTGCGGCATGCCGCCTTCGGCCACGGTCTGCAGGTCGGCGTGCATCAGGCCGGCCTCCATCAGCTCACGGAACACGAACGCGGTGCCGCCCGCGGCCGCGAAGCGGTTCACGTCGGCTTCGCCGTTCGGATAGACGCGGGCCAGCAGCGGGATCAGCTGCGAGAGCTGGTCCATGTCGTCCCAGGTCAGCACGATGCCGGCTGCACGCGCCACTGCGATCCAGTGGATGGTGTGGTTGGTCGAGCCACCGGTGGCCATCAGGGTGACCACGGCGTTGACGATCGCGCGTTCGTCGATCAGGCGGCCGAGCGGACGGAAGTCGTCGCCCAGCGCGCTGATCTCCAGCGCACGCACTGCCGCCTGGCGGGTCAGTGCATCGCGCAGCGGCGTATCCGGATTGACGAACGAGGCGCCCGGCATCTGCACGCCCATCGCCTCGAGCAGGGTCTGGTTGGAGTTGGCGGTGCCATAGAAGGTGCAGGTGCCGGCGCCGTGGTACGAGGCGGCTTCGGCTTCCAGCAGTTCCTCGCGGGTCGCCTGGCCGGCCGCATAGCGCTCGCGCACTTCGGCCTTCTGCTTGTTCGGAATGCCCGGGGTCATCGGGCCGGCCGGCAGGAAGATCGCCGGCAGGTGGCCGAAAGCGAGCGCACCGATCAGCAGGCCCGGCACGATCTTGTCGCAGACGCCGAGGTAGACGCTGGCATCGAACATGTCATGGCTCAGGCCGATCGCGGTCGACTGTGCGATCACATCGCGCGAGAACAGCGACAGCTCCATGCCGCCGCGGCCCTGGGTGACGCCGTCGCACATCGCCGGCACGCCACCGGCAACCTGTGCGGTCGCGCCGAGTTCGCGCGCGGTTTCGCGCAGGATCTCCGGGTAGTGCTCGAACGGCTGGTGCGCCGAGAGCATGTCGTTGTACGCGGTGATGATGCCCAGGTTGGGCGTCACGCCGCCGCGCAGGCGCGACTTGTCGGTGGGGCCGCACGCGGCGAATCCGTGGGCGAGGTTGCCGCAGCTCAGGCGCGAACGGAACGGACCGTCGCGCAGCGCCGCGTCGACACCGGCCAGGTAGGCGGCGCGGGAGGCGACGCTGCGCTGGACGATGCGCTCGGTGATGGCATGGAGTTTGGGATGCAGGCTCATTGGCTACCGGCTATGAGAAGGCGAACGGAACAACACCGGGGCAACTCAGTCACACCAGTGGACGCGCAGTTTCGCGCCGTCGAGATCGATCGCGTTGAGGATGGGATACAGCTGCGGATTGTTGCTTTCCAGCGCGTGCTTGAGCACTTCCAGCTTCTGCTTGCCACGCAGCAGCAACAGGCGCTGGCGGCTCTGCTTCAGGCCGTGTGGCGTGAGGGTGATGCGCAGCGGCCACTGGTTCGCACCGGGGCAGCCGGTGGCATCCAGCGCCGCGTAGGGCAGGGTGCTTTCCAGTGCGCGGGTCAGATCCTTCGAGCCCGGGAACAGCGAGGCAGTGTGGCCGTCATTGCCCATGCCGAGCACGCTCAGGCAGGGCCGCTGGCTGTGCTGGGCCTGCAGGTTGGCGCTGTAGACGCACTCGGGCAGCGGCTTGCCGACCCGTACCAGCGGATCGAAATGCGCGCCTTCGGCACGGGTGAGGAAGCTCTCCTTCACCAGCCATGCATTGCTGTCGCGATCCTGCGGCGAGAGCCAGCGCTCATCGACCAGGCTCACTTCCACCCGGTCCCACTGAACGTCCAGCTCGGCCAGCGCCTGGTAGATCGGCGCCGGCGTGGTGCCGCCGGAGAGCAGCATGCGCGCCCGCCCGAATTCGGCGATGTCGCGGTTGAGCTCGGCGGCCATTTCGGCGGCCACGGCTTCGATCCAGCCATCGGCATCGCCGTGGCGGACCAGGGTGAAACGGTCGGACGTATCCAAGGTATTCATGCGGTGCCTCCCGGCAGATCGCGTTCCACATCCGCCGCATATGCGGCCGCGCCGAGCAGGCCGGGGCTGGGGTGCATCACCGCCAGTGACGGCACCTTGGACATGATCGAAGAGAAGCGGCCCTTGTGTTCAAAGCGCTGGCGGAAGCCGGAGTGCTGCAGCGAATCGAGCATCTTGGGCACCAGGCCGCCGGTCAGGAACACGCCGTCCCAGGCGCCCTGCATCAGCACCAGGTCGCCGGCGATCGCGCCGAACACCGCGCAGAACACATCCACGGTGCGCATCGCCTGCGGGTCGCCATGCAGCGCACGCGCGGTGACGTCCACCGGCTGCAGCTGGCCCGGATCGATATCGGCCATCTCGCACACGGCGCGATGGATGTTGACCAGGCCCGGGCCGCAGATCAGGCGCTCGTTGGAGACACGGCCGAACTGCTCGGAGAGGATTTCCAGAATGCGGATTTCCTCCGGCGTGCCCGGCGGGAAGCTGACGTGGCCGCCTTCGGTTTCCAGCGGGTAGCAGCGGCCGTGGCGCAGGATCAGCCCGCCCACGCCCAGCCCGGTGCCCGGGCCGATCACCGCATAGTTGCGCGGCTGGCCGGGTTTGCCCGGCACCCACGCCGCGCCGCCGACCTGGATCACGTCCTGCGGCTGCAGCAGCGAAATCGCCATCGCCTGGGCGGCGAAGTCGTTGATCAGGTGCAGCTCGTCGAAGCCGAGCATGTGCGCGGTGCGCATGCGCGAGATCACCCACGGGTGATTGGTGATGCGCGCCTCGTCACCGTCGACGCGGCCGGCCACGGCGAACACGCCGCGTTTTGCCTCCGCGCCGATCTCGTCCAGATAGTGGCGCGCCGCCTCACCGAGCGACGGGAACTCCGCGACGCGGAACTCGCGGATGCTGTCCTGCTGCAGCGGCGCGGCCAGCGAGGTATCGGCCAGGGCGAAGCGTGCGTTGGTGCCTCCGATATCCGCGACGAGGACCGGCTGGGACAACACCGTCATGCCTGATCACCGTGGACAGCGTCGGCCTCGGCGTCGGCGGGCAGGAAGCCGGTGGCTTCCCGCGGACCCCATTCGCCGGCCGGGTAGGGCTGCAGTGGCAGCTTGGCTTCCTTCCACGCGTCGCTGACGCTGTCGATCCAGGCCCAGGCGGCGCGCACTTCGTCATCGCGCACGAACAGCGCATGGTTGCCGTTGAATGCATCCAGGAACAGGCGCTCGTAAGCGATGCGACGGTGCAGGCCGGTCGGGACGGACAGTTCCAGTTCCAGCGGATGCAGCTCCAGCGCGCCCCATTCCGGGCCGGCCAGCGAGCTCATCAGGCCCAGCTCGATGTTCTCCTGCGGCTGCAGTTGGAAGGTGATGCGGTTCGGGGTCGCGTTGCGGCGGTGCGGGCGCTCGAACAGCCAGTGGGTGACCGGCTTGAGCGTGACCACCACGCGGGTGGTGCGCTCGGCCAGGCGCTTGCCGGTGACCAGGTGGAACGGCACGCCGGACCAGCGCCAGTTGTCGATATGCGCGGTGACCCCGGCGAAGGTTTCCACATCGCTGCCTTCCGGAGGCTGGTAGGCCTGCGCGGGCTGGCCGTTGATGGTGCCGGCGGTGTAGCGGCCGCGGACGCTGTCGCGCGCGGCGTGCTTGGCGGTGAGCGGGCGCAGGGCGCGCAGCACTTTGACCTTTTCATCGCGGATGCGATCGGCTTCCAGCGAGGCCGGCGGCTCCATCGCGACCAGGCACAGCAGCTGCAGGATGTGGCTCTGGACCATGTCGCGCAGCGCGCCGGAGCGGGCGTAATAGGCATCGCGACCGTCCACGCCCTCGCTCTCGGCGACCAGGATGTGCACCGATTCGATGTAGTTGCGGTTCCACACCGCCTCGAGCAGCGTGTTGCCGAAGCGCAGCGCGATCAGGTTCTGCACCGCGGCCTTGCCCAGGTAGTGATCCAGGCGGAACACGCGGTCTTCGTCGATCCACTGGCCGATGGTGGAGATGATCTCCTCGGCGCTGGCACTGTCGCTGCCGATCGGCTTCTCCAGCATCAGGCGGTGCGGAGCGGCCAACGCGCCGCCCTTGGCCAGCCCTTCGCAGGTGGAGATGTACAGGCCCGGCGGAATGGCCAGGTAGCTCACGCAGTGGCGGTCGACCAGATCGCTGACCGACTCGGCCACCGAGTCCGGATTGCGCAGATCCACCGAGCGGTAATCGATGCGCTGCAGGAGCGAGTGGATGTCGTCCTGGCTGGCCATCGGCATGGCCTGCTGCAGGCGCGGGCGCAGGATCTCGCGGAAGGCTTCGGTATCGTGCGGCGACAGCGCCAGCGCACGGACCTTGAAGTCCTCGGGGAGCAGACCGTCGCCCAGCAATCGCAGCAGCGAGGGGAACAGATAGCGCTGGGCCAGGTCACCTGTGGCGCCAAACAGGAAAAGGGTGTCGTGCATCGCTCGAGTTTCAGATCCGGGTGACATCGTTGTCAATCGCTTCTCGTCTATGTTCTCGGGGGTCGGGCGGGGTCCGTTGTCTGCTTGTTGCAGGTGCAGCACGCCCCATGGATTCCGCCCGGCATGATGGCCTGCCAACCCGGTGTCGTGGGAGATATCGCATCCTCCCCGGCATCCAGGTCACGGCCGACTATCGGATAGTGCCACGTGAAAACGTTTACATGGCAGAATGCGCAGACTGTATTCGATTGCAGTGGTCGCCGTCATGCGGCACCACGCCATCGACCTGCCATCGGGAGGGCCGAAGGCAGTTCCGCATAACAGCCCGGAGACCGGGCGGACTGGAATGGTGATATGGCAAAAGTGCAGTTGCAGGGCGTTCGCAAGGTCTATGACAACGGTCAGGTGGCCGTGCAGGGCGCGACCTTCGAAGTGGCCGATGGTGAATTGATGGTGCTGGTGGGGCCGTCGGGGTGTGGCAAGTCCACACTGCTGCGCATGGTCGCCGGCCTGGAAGAAATCAGTGGCGGCACGCTGACGATCGGCGACCGCGTGGTCAACGACGTGGCGCCCAAGGACCGCGACATCGCCATGGTGTTCCAGAGCTATGCGTTGTACCCGCACATGACCGTGGCCGAGAACCTGGCCTTTGGTCTGAAGCTGCGGGGGCACGACAAGGCCACGATCAGCAAGCGGGTGGGCGAGGCGGCCGAAACGCTGGGCCTGACCGACATGCTCGACAAGCTGCCCAAGGCGATGTCCGGCGGCCAGCGTCAGCGTGTCGCGCTGGGCCGTGCGCTGGTGCGCGAGCCGGCGGTGTTCCTGCTGGATGAGCCGCTGTCCAACCTGGACGCCAAGCTGCGCCACAGCGTGCGCACGGAAATCGCGCAGCTGCATCGCAAGCTCGGCACCACGATGATCTACGTGACCCACGATCAGGTGGAAGCGATGACCCTGGGCCAGCGGATCGTGGTGCTCAAGGACGGCGTGATCCAGCAGATCGATACCCCGATGGCGCTGTACGACCGTCCGGCCAATCTGTTCGTGGCCGGCTTCCTCGGCAGCCCGGCGATGAACGTGCTGCGCGGCACCCTGCAGCGCACCGCCAGTGGCTATGCCGTGCAGGACACCGCACTGACCGCGCCGCTGGGCCAGGCCCGGATCGATCAGGCGTGGGTCGGCAAGGCGATCGCCGTGGGCGTGCGCCCGGAGCATCTGCAGCCGGCCGCGGCCGGGGATGCGACGGCGTTCGAGGCGATGATCGATGGCATCGAGCCGGTCGGCAACGAAATCTTCGTCAACATGACCAGCGGCGGCCAGCCATTGGTGATGCGCGTGGCGCCGCAGGCGTTGCCGTCGGTCGGCGAGCCGATCCGCGTGGCGATCCACCCGCAGGGCCTGCATTTCTTCGATGCAGAGACCGGCGAGCGCTTGAACGACGCCTAAGGCGCGGACGGGTTACGGGGCGCGCCGACCAACGGTCGGCGCCTGCCGGGTCTACCGCGCCAGGCCGTCCAGCAAGGGCAGATGGGTAGCTTCGACCCCGCCGACCGTCAACGGTTCGGGGGCGATTTCCAGCGGCAGCACCGCCAGGGCCAGGTCACCGGCCACCGCGGCCACCGTGCCGATCGCCGCCTCGTTCTGCTGCACCTGCGTGCCGCTGGTCGTGCCCTCCACGACCCGCAGCAGCTGCAGGGCGCGCTTGGCCTTGCCCAGGAAATGGGTGCGGGCCACGATTTCCTGGCCCGGGTAGCAGCCTTTCTTGACGCTGTACCCGTTCAGGCGGTCCAGCCCCAGCTGCTGTGGCGTCCACTGTTCACGCTGATCGGCGTCCAGTCGCGGCAGCCCATAGCGCAGGTCGGACTGGCGCCAGGCCAGCGCGATATCCGCGCTGTCCGCGGCGGCGGCCACGGCATCGGCGGCACCGATCCGCAGGCTGCGCGGAAGCGCATCGCTGCCCAGGTCCAATTCCACGGTTTCGCCACCAAGTTGCGCAATCGCGGCGCCGGAGGCCGCTTCGGGGGCGGTGAAGCTCGCCACCACGGCCAGGTCGTTGCGCACCTCGATCCGGACCTTGCGGCGGAATACAAAACGCTGCAACTGCGACGCAATCGCATCGGCATCGCCGTCGGCGAGCAGCAGCACGATGCGCTCCTCGTCCAGCCGCAACAGCTGGAACACAGCAATGGTGCGGCCCTTGGCCGTCAGCCAGGCGCTCCACTGCCAATGCCGCAGGGGCAGGGCGGTGACATCGCTGGAGAATTGGGCATGGGCGAACGCGGCCGCGTCGGCACCGCTGAGGCTGAGCAGCTGGTGACCGGGGAGGCGCGAAAAGCCGGCGAAATCGGAGGGCAGGTTGTCAGGCACGTGAACGGGGTCTAAAATTTGTGCGTTGCGAGAACACCCATGATAGGCCAAACACCCCCCACTCCAGATTCTGAAGCTGAAGGCACGCTGGTACCGGAGAAGCAGCCGCTTCCCGAGACCGAGGCATTGCCTTTGGAAATCGGCGGCCGCGGCGGACTTGATCCGGTGCGGTACGGAGATTGGGAAAAAAACGGACGCTGCATCGATTTCTGATCAGCATTGAGCCAACGCGGCATTGCGCCGCCCAGCCGAGACAACGAGCCCAGCGAATGGCCGCCAGAGAACGTCCCCTTTCCCCGCACCTTCAGGTGTATCGCTGGCAGATTCAGATGGCCACCTCGATACTGCATCGAGCGACCGGCATCTTTCTGTCTGTTGGAGCCCTGATCATCGCCGGCGGCCTGCTCGCCCTGATGATGGGCCCTGAATCCTGGAACTGCTTCACCGGCCATGCCGGCAGCTGGTACGGCAAGCTGTTCCTGTTCGCCTGGAGCTGGTCCTTCGCCTACCACCTGTGCAATGGCATCCGCCATATCGTGCAGGACTTCGCGATCGGCTTCTCCATTCCCGCCTTCGTGCGCAGCAGCTGGGTCTCGGTCTTCGCCAGCCTGGTGATCACCGCCCTGATCTGGGCCTATGTCTTCCTGGGAGCGGCCGCATGAACAAGTACCGTACCCCGCTGAAGAACGTGCGTGGCCTGGGCGCCGCCAAGACCGGCACCGAGCATTTCGTGCTGCAGCGCCTGACCGCCACCGCGCTGGTCGGCCTGACCATCTGGTTCCTGGTGTTCGTGCTGAGCCTGATCGGCGCCGATTACGTGACCGCCACCGACGCGGTGTCCAAGCCGTGGAACGCGGTGCTGCTGGTCGGCTTCCTGGTCGCGATGTTCTGGCATGCCCAGTTCGGCCTGCAGGTCGTGCTGGAAGACTACATCCACAATTCGCTGCTGGCCCTGGCGCTGCAGACCACGGTGAAGTTCATCGCCGTGCTCGGCGGGATCGTCAGTGTTTTTGCGGTCGCCCGCATCGCGCTCGGCGTCGCCTGAGTCCAGGCACCAAGACAGGAATCCAGATTAGATGTCCGCTTACAAGATTACGGAACACAAGTACGACATGGTCGTGGTCGGCGCCGGCGGTGCTGGCCTGCGCGCCACGTTCGGCCTTGCCGCCAAGGGCCTGCAGACGGTCTGTCTGACCAAGGTCTTCCCGACCCGTTCGCACACCGTGGCCGCGCAGGGCGGTATTTCCGCCGCGCTGGGCAACATGGGCGAAGACGACTGGCGCTACCACTTCTTCGACACCATCAAGGGGTCGGATTGGCTGGGTGACCAGGACGCCATCGAGTACATGTGCCGCGAAGCGATCCCGGCCATCATCGAGCTGGAACACTACGGTGTGCCGTTCAGCCGTACCGAAGAGGGTAAGATCTACCAGCGCCCGTTCGGCGGCATGACGACCAAGTACGGCGAAGGCCCGTCCGCGCAGCGCACCTGCGCCGCCGCCGACCGTACCGGCCACGCCATGCTGCACACCCTGTACCAGCAGTCGCTGGCCCACAACGCGCGCTTCATGATCGAGTACTTCGCGCTCGACCTGATCTTCGATGACGAAGGCGTCTGCCGCGGCGTGCTCGCGCTGGACATGGCCGACGGCTCGCTGCACCTGTTCCGCGCCCATGGCGTGGTGCTGGCCACCGGCGGCTACGGCCGCGCCTACTTCAGCGCCACCTCGGCCCACACCTGCACCGGCGACGGCGGCGGTCTGGTCATGCGCGCCGGCCTGCCGATGCAGGACATGGAGTTCGTGCAGTTCCACCCGACCGGTATCTACGGCGCGGGCTGCCTGATCACCGAGGGCGTGCGCGGCGAAGGCGGCATCCTGCGCAACAGCAACGGCGAGCGCTTCATGGAGCGCTATGCACCGCACTACAAGGATCTGGCGTCACGCGACGTGGTGTCGCGTTCGATGACCATCGAGATCCGCGAAGGCCGCGGCGTCGGCGAGCACAAGGATCACATCCTGCTCGACCTGACCCACCTCGGCCCGGGCGTCATCGACGACAAGCTGCCGGGCATCGCTGAAAGCGCCCGCATCTTCGCCGGCGTGGACGTGCACAAGCAGCCGATCCCGGTCATCCCGACCGTGCACTACAACATGGGTGGCATCCCGACCAACTACCACGGCGAAGTCGTGCGCAAGGTCGGCGACAACCCCGATGCGGTCGTGCCGGGCCTGTACGCCATCGGCGAAGCGGCCTGCGTGTCCGTGCACGGCGCCAACCGCCTGGGCTCGAACTCGCTGCTGGATCTGGTCGTGTTCGGCCGCGCGGTGGCCAACCGCTGCGCCGACACCATCAAGTCCGGCGCACCGCACAAGACCCTGCCGTCCGATGCCTGCGACAAGGCCCTGGGCCTGCTCGACAAGCTGCGTTACGCCAACGGCGACACCCCGACCTCGGTCATCCGCGATCGCATGCAGCGCACCATGCAGAACGACGCGGCGGTGTTCCGTACCAGCAAGACGCTGGAAGAGGGCTGCGGCAAGATGGCCGAGATCTTCGACTCCTTCCAGGACGTCAAGGTCTCCGACCGTTCGCTGGTGTGGAACTCGGACCTGATCGAAACCTACGAGCTGAACAACCTGCTGCTCAACGCGGTGGCGACGATCAACTCGGCCGAACAGCGCAAGGAAAGCCGCGGCGCACATGCGCATGAGGACTTCCCGGACCGCGACGACGTCAACTGGCAGAAGCACACGCTGGTCAACGTCGACGAAAACGGCAAGTGCGAGTTCGACTACCGTCCGGTCCACATGTACACGCTGAGCAAGGACGTGGACGTCGTCCCGCCCAAGCCGCGCGTTTACTAAGAGACCTGCGGCATGACCTCCGTCCACGCAGCGCTCGCGACCGCCGCCACCCGCACGGGTGGGGTGGCGCGTGCGCCGCTGGCCGGTGGTGTCGACTTCCTCATCTTCCGTGCTACCCGCGCCTGCTCCGCAGCGCGAGCCGCCTGAGCCAACGAGAACAGCCATGGCCGAGTTTTCCCTCCCCAAGAATTCCAAGATCGGAAAGGGCAAGCACTTCCCCGCCCAGACCGGTGCGAAGAACACCCGCACCTTCAAGATTTACCGCTGGAGTCCCGACGACGACAGCAATCCGCGCACCGATACGTATGAGATCGATCTGGACGCCTGCGGCCCGATGGTCCTGGACGCGCTGATCAAGATCAAGAACGAGATCGATCCGACCCTGACCTTCCGTCGTTCGTGCCGCGAGGGGATCTGCGGTTCGTGCGCGATGAATATCGACGGCACCAACACGCTGGCCTGCACCCGTGCGATTGCCGATTGCGGCAAGGCCGAAGTGCCGATCTACCCGCTGCCGCACATGAGCGTGGTCAAGGATCTGGTGCCAGACCTGACCCACTTCTACGCGCAGTACGCTTCGATCAAGCCGTGGATCCGTACCCAGACGCCGCCGCCGCCGGATCGCGAGCGCCTGCAGTCGCCGGAAGACCGCAAGAAGCTGGACGGCCTGTACGAGTGCATCCTGTGCGCGTGCTGCTCGACCAGCTGCCCGAGCTACTGGTGGAACGGCGAACGTTACCTGGGCCCGGCCATCCTGCTGCAGGCCTACCGCTGGATCATCGACTCGCGCGATGAAGACACCGGTGCGCGCCTGGACGAGCTGGAAGACCCGTTCAAGCTGTACCGCTGCCACACCATCATGAACTGCTCGCGCACCTGCCCGAAGGGCCTGAACCCGGCGCTGGCCATTGCCGAGATCAAGAAGCTGATGATGGCGCGCCGCGCCTGATCCAGGTGTGCCCTGTAGCGCCACGCCATGCGTGGCTTTGCAGAAAAGGATCGAAACGGTAGAGCCACGCCATGCGTGGCTTTGCCTTATCTGGAAACGCAGAAAATGGATGAAGCAACCGAACTGAAAAAGCTGCGCTGGCGCTGCCGCCGTGGCATGCGCGAGCTGGACCAGCTGTTCGGCCGTTACCTGGACCGTTGCTGGCTGCAGGCACCGACAGACGAGCGCGAGGTTTTCCTGTTCCTGCTCGAGAGCGAGGACGATAAGTTGTGGCGCTGGTTCATGGGCTACGAGGAGTGCCCGCATGCCGCGCCCGCCGCCCTCATCGCCCGGATCCGCGCCCTTCCGGCGTGAGTGGCATCCCTCGCGCTGGCAGTGCCGTGCGCTGATCGCCATGGGGGCGCTGATGCCCTGGGCGCTGGGGTCGACCGATCTGCCCGCGCCCTGGGGTCTGGCGCTGGGCATGGTGGCGATGGCCGGTACCTGGTGGGAGGCACGGCGCCATGCGCGCCGTCCGGGCTGCGTCTTCCTGATCCCGGTCGATGACGCCCCGGCACAGGTGGATGACGCGCCGGTCGAGGAGCTGCAGATGCGGCAGCGCGGCCCGCTGGTGCAGCTGGCCTGGCGAGACGGGGGGCGCCGCCACTGGCGTTTGTTCTGGCCCGATACCCTCCCGCAGGGGCAGGCACGTGAACTGCGACTAGCCGTCCGGGCACACTGCATTTCCCGTTCACCCCCTGCAGTGGCACCATAGCCTGAATTGTCCGGCGTACCTGCATGTTCAAACCCATACCTGTCTCGATTGGCCTGCGCTACCTGCGCGCCAAACGCCGCAACGGCTTCATCTCCTTCATCTCCATGGCCTCGATCCTCGGCATTGCCCTGGGCGTGACCGTGCTGATCACCACGCTGGCGGTCATGAGCGGTTTCCAGAAGGAAATCCGCGATCGACTGCTGCAGATGACCGCGCATACCACCATCACCACCGACGGCGCGCCGATGGCTGACTGGGCGCATGCGGTGGAGGTGGCGAAAAAGGATCCGCGTGTTGCCGGCGCGGCACCGTATATCGAAATCCAGGCCATGCTCAGCGGTCCCCGCGTGCAGGGCGCCATCGTGCAGGGCATCGACCCGGCGCTGGAGCCGAACGTCTCGGTCATCAACGAGAAGGTCAAGAAAGGCAGTTTCGACAGCCTGACCGCAGGCAGCTACAACCTGCTGGTCGGCAAGGAGCTGGCGCTCTACCTCGGTGTCGGCGTCGGCGATACCGTGCTGGTGACGCTGGCGGAAGTGCAGGGCACGCCGATCGGTGCGATCCCGCGCATGAAGCGCTTCACCGTCAGCGGCATCTTCGAAGCCGGCTACAACGAGGTCGACCGCGGCGTGGCGTACGCCAACATGGCCGATCTGGAAAAAGTGCTGCGTATCGACGGTGTCACCGGCGTGCGCCTGAAGCTGCATGACATGGACAAGGCGCTGGACGTCGGCGTCGATCTGGCCCACAACCTGACCGGCGCCTACCGCGTCAGCGACTGGACCCAGCAGAACGCCAACCTCTACCACTCGCTGCGCATGGAGAAGGTGGTGATGGGCATCCTGCTCTCGCTGATCATCGCCATGGGCGCCTTCAATCTGGTGTCCTCGCAGGTGATGCTGGTCACCGACAAGCAGGCTGACATCGCCATCCTGCGCACGCTTGGGCTCACCCCGGGCGGGGTCATGCAGGTGTTCATGGTGCAGGGCTCGCTGATCGGCATCTTCGGCACCGTGCTCGGCGTGGTCGGCGGCATCACCCTGACCTTGAACCTGGAGCGCATCCTCGGGGCGATCGAGACCCTGTTCAACGTCAAGCTGCTGCCGGAAGACGTCTACTACATCACCGGCCTGCCGACCGACATGCAGACCCCGGACATCATCGTGATCACCGCCGTGGCGCTGGTCATGAGCTTCCTTGCCACTCTGTATCCCGCCTGGCGCGCGGCACGCACCCAGCCGGCGGAGGCCCTGCGTTATGAATGAAGCACTCACCCTGGGCGAGGAAGTCATCCGCGCCGAAGCCCTGGCCAAGACCTACGCCGAAGGCCGCATGCAGACGCCCGTGTTCAACGGGCTGGACCTGCGCGTGGCCGCGGGCGAAACCGTGGCGATCATCGGTGCCTCCGGCGCCGGCAAGAGCACCCTGCTGCACCTGCTGGGCGGCCTGGATACCCCGACGGCGGGCGAGGTCTATGTGGCCGGCCAGCGCATGTCCGGCCTGTCCGACAGCCAGCGCGGCCGGCTGCGCAACCGCGCGCTCGGCTTCGTCTACCAGTTCCACCACCTGCTGCCCGAATTCACCGCGCTGGAAAACGTGATGATGCCGGTGCTGCTCGGGGGCGAAGAAGTGGTGGACGCGCGCACCCGTGCGCAGGCGCTGCTGGAATCGGTCGGCCTGGGCCATCGCCTGGACCACAAGCCCGGTGAGCTCTCCGGTGGTGAGCGCCAGCGCGCTGCCGTCGCCCGCGCCCTGGTCAACCGACCGGCCTGCGTGCTTGGCGACGAGCCGACCGGCAACCTGGACGACAAGACGGCGGCGACCGTGTTCGAGCTGATGCTGGAGCTCAACCGCGCGCACCACACCAGCCTGGTGCTGGTGACCCACGATCGCTCGCTGGCGCGCAAGCTGGACCGGGTGCTGGAGCTGCGCGAAGGGCGGCTGCACAGCCTGGCCCACAGCGAGGTCTGAGCAGGCATCGGTGCCTGCCTGGGCGCTGAACACCCGGCGGGTTCCTCTCGCCGGGACCACGCCGGACGGCGCATCATCGGCGCACATTCTCCAGCAGGAGGCGTCATGAAGCAGACCCTCGCCATCGTGGCCCTGTGCCTTGGGCTGGCCGCGTGCGCCAGTACCGGCCGCCTATCCACCGCGCAGAAGCTCGATCTCTACCGTGCCCACGCGGGGCCGCCGCAGCAGGACATGCCGCTGTACGGTTCGCTGTCAGGCTGGACCGAACTGGGCGACAGCGCGCTGGCGGTGTGGACGCGCCCGAGCGAAGGCTATCTGCTGGAACTGACCGGGCCGTGCCAGGGGCTGGACTACGCCCCGGCGATCGGCCTGACCAGCCGGGTGGGCCGTGTGTCGGCCCGCTTCGACAAGGTGCTGGTGCGTGACCCCACGTCCGGACCGATGAACATGCCGTGCTTCATCAGCAGCATCCGCAAGCTCGATACCCAGGCGCTGCGCGCCTCCGAGCAGGAGCTGCGGCAGGCGCAGCTGCAGGAGCGCGAAGAAGGCCAGCAGGTCCGGTAGTGCCGGCCGCTGGCCGGCCGAGGTATCGAAGATGGCACCGTGAGCTCGCGGTCGCCACATCCTCGCTGTCGCCCATCCTCGTGGCCGCCCCATCCTCGCGGTAGATACCGACCGTTGGTCGGTATCAGACCCGGTCACGCCTCCGGAACGAATCCGGCCGGCTTTTCGGCGCCACCGCTGAACAGGTACTTCACCAGTTCTTCTTCCAGGAACGCGCGGTGCTTGGGGTCACGCGGCGACAGGCGGTTTTCGTTGATCAGCATGGTCTGGTGCGCCAGCCACGCGGCCCACGCCGGCTTGCCGATGTGGTTGAAGATGCGCTGGCCCAGTTCGCCGGGGTAGGGCACGAAGTCCAGGCCTTCGGCGTCGCGTTGTTCGTACTGGCAGAAAACGGTGCGGGGCATAGCGTTACTCGATGTCTTGGGATGTTGCTGCGCGCCGCATTGTACGGCGCTTGGGCTGAGCGGGCGGTGCACCGGTCTCCAGCAGCTTGCGGATCGGCGCGGGCAGGCCCAGCGTGACCCGTTCTTCGGCAGCGACCCAGCGCAGCCCCTCCGCTTGGTTGCGCAGGCTCTGCACCGTGGCCACCAGCACCAGCACCTGCAGGTGCAGCCGGTAGTGGCTGAAGGTGTGCTCCAGCACCGGCAACGGCTCGGCATCGTCCAGCGAGCCATCGATGTGCGTGTCGAACCAGTCCTGCAGCGCGACCCCGCTGTCGGCCTGGGGCAGGGTCCACAACTGTGCCCAGATCCCCGTGTCCGGCCGCTTCTGCAGCAGTACCCGACCGCGCGCATCGCGCAGCAGCAGCGCTACCGCCTCGCGTTCGGGCAGGGTCTTGCCCGGCTTGGGCGTCGGCAGCTGATCGGTGCGGCCCTCGCGACGCGCCACGCAGGTGGCCTGCAGCGGGCAGATCACGCAGGCGGGCTTGCTGCGGCTGCAGATGCTGGCGCCCAGGTCCATCTGCGCCTGGGTGTAATCGACCATGCGCGATGCCGGTACCTGCGCCGCATGCGCCTCGGCCACCGCCCACAGCTGCTTCTCGATCGCCGGCAGCCCCGGGAAGCCCTCGATGCCGTGATAGCGGGTCAGCACGCGTTTGACGTTGCCGTCGAGAATCGCGAACCGATCATTCCAGGCTTGGCTGAGGATCGCGCCTGCGGTGCTGCGGCCGATGCCGGGCAGCGCGTGCAGCGCATCGAAATCGCGCGGCAGCTCGCCGTCGTGCAGTTCGACGCAGCGTTGTGCGGCGGCATGCAGGTTGCGTGCGCGGGCGTAGTACCCGAGCCCGGCCCACTGTGCCATCACCGCATCATTGCTGGCCGCGGCCAGGTCGGGCAGGGTCGGGAATACGTCGAGGAATTTCAGGAAGTACGGGATGACCGTGCCGACCTGGGTCTGCTGCAGCATGATCTCCGACAGCCACACCCGGTACGGGCTGCGTGGGTGCTGCCACGGCAGGTCATGCCGGCCGTGGTCGTCGAACCAGTGCAGCAGCCGCGCGACAAAGACATCGTCGGTCGGCACCGGGGCGCTGGCGGGAGGCTGGCGGGTCATGCAGGTTCCGGAGGAAGGGGTGGAGCCACGCCATGCGTGGCTGCATCGGCTCAGGCGCCCAATGCTTCCGGCAGCAGTGCGTCGACAAAGGCTTCCGGGTCGAACACGCGCAGGTCTTCCGGGCGCTCGCCGATGCCGCAGAAGCGGATCGGGATGCCGAACTCACGGGCCAGCGCGAACACCACGCCACCCTTGGCGGTGCCGTCCAGCTTGGTCACCACCAGGCCGGTCACGTTGACCGCCGCATGGAACTGACGCAGCTGCGACAGCGCGTTCTGGCCAGTGGTGCCATCGATGACCATCAGCACTTCGTGCGGGGCATCGGGATCGATCTTGCCGAGCACGCGGCGGATCTTGCCCAGCTCGTTCATCAGGCCGGCCTGGGTGTGCAGGCGGCCGGCGGTATCGGCGATCAGCACTTCGGTGCCGCGGGCCTTGCCGGCCTGCAGCGCATCGAAGGCGACCGAGGCCGCATCGGCGTTCTGGCCCTGCGCGACCACGGCGACGCCGTTGCGTTCGCCCCAGGCCTGCAGCTGCGCGACGGCAGCGGCACGGAAGGTATCGCCGGCGGCCAGCATCAGGCTGTGGCCGTCGTCCTTGAAGCGCTTGGCCAGCTTGCCAATGGTGGTGGTCTTGCCGACGCCGTTGACGCCGACGGTAAGCACCACGAACGGCTTGGCGGTGCGGTCGATGACCAGCGGCCTGGCCACCGGCTGCAGGATCGCGATCAGTTCGGCGCGCAGCGCGGTCAGCAGCGCATTGGCATCGGTGAACTCGCGCGCCTTCATCCGCTTGCGCAGGCCTTCGACCAGCGCGGTGGTCGCGCCGACGCCGACATCGGCGGTGATCAGCGCGGTTTCCAGCTCGTCGAGCAGGTCGTCATCGAGCTTGGGATTGCGCGAGAACAGGCCGCCGAAGCTGCGTGCGATCACGCTGTTGCGCAGGCGCTCGCGCCAGCCGCTCTTGCCGGCGGCGGCGGGAGCCATGTCCTGGGAGGTCGGGCGCTCGGTCACGATGGTCGGGGCGACCGGGGCGACTGGGGCTGGAGCAACCGGAGCAGCCGGGGTGACGGCCGGCGGCGCGACGACAGCGGGCGCGGGTGCGCTTACCGGTGCGATCGGTGCTTGAGCCGGTGCGGTCACCGCAGGCGCGGGGGCGACCGGTTCCGGCGCAACCGGAGCCGGGGCCGCCGGCGCAGCCACCGCGGGGGCAGGCACCACAGGGGCAGGCACAACCGGCGCGGGAACCACAGGCGCAGGCACCACCGGCGTCGGCGCGATCACGCGCTCTACCGGAGCGGCCGGCTCGGCAGCGGGTACAGGCGTTTCCACCACGGGCGGCAGCGGCGCAGGCGCCGGCGGTGCCGCAGGCTCGGGAGTGGCCTGCGGGAACGCGGCAGCCAGCTCCTCGGTGGAGTAATGCTGGGTCTTGGCCGCCTCTTGCGGGGCGTCCTGGGGCTTTTTGCGACGGAAGAAGCTGAGCATTGGCAAAAGACGCTGAAATCAGAGGGCTATGCTACCACTGCGCCCCGAATGCCCATGGGCGTGCAGGTGCGGTGGGGCGGGACTCAAGTAATGGCCGATGCGGCCGTTACCGGTTGTGAAGGGCTGCGCCATGCGGGTGCGGCCATAACAGCGAAACGGTGAACGATGAGCGTGATGTCCATTGCCAGCTCAGGCATGCGCGCTGCCTCGCTGGGCGTGCAGGCTGCGGCCTCCAACGTGGCGCGGCTGCCGGTCACCGAGACCACCCGGCTGGGTGTCGCACAGACGACAGCGGCAGGAGGCGGCGTCACCGCCACCGTGGTTGCCGCGCCGGACGACGCCAATGCGCCGATTGCGGGCCTGTTGACGGCCAGGGAAGCCGCGCTGGCGTTTGCCGCCAACGCGACGGTGGTCCGCCGTCAGGACGAGATGCTGGGCACCCTGCTGGACCGCTGGACCTGATTCGTTCGGTAGTGCCGGCCGCTGGCCGGCTCCACGCAGAACTTCCGCGGCAGATGCCGGCCCTTGGCCGGCACCCGCTTACAGAACGCCTTACGCCGACAGCTCCAGCAACAGCTTGTTGAGCCGGCGCACATACGCCGCCGGGTCCTTCAGCGTGTCGCCGGCGGCCAGCGCGGCCTGGTCGAACAGCACGCGGCTCAGGTCGTCGAAGCGTGCGGCATCGCCTTCCTGGTCCAGCTTGCCGATCAGCGGATGGCCCGGATTGAACTCGAACACCGGCTTGCTGTCAGGCACCTTCTGGCCGCTGGCTTCCAGGATCTGGCGCATCTGCAGGCCCAGGTCCTGTTCGCCGATCGCCAGGATCGCCGGCGAATCGGTCAGGCGGTGCGAAACGCGCACGTCGGCGACGTCGTCACCCAGCGCGGTCTTGATGCGGTCCACCAGCGCCTGCTTGTCCTTGGCGACGGCTTCCTGGGCCTGCTTGTCTTCGGCGCTTTCCAGCGCGCCCAGGTCCAGATCGCCACGCGCCACATCGACGAACGACTTGCCGTCGAACTCGGTGAGGTAGCCCATCAGCCACTCGTCGATGCGGTCGGTGAGCAGCAGCACTTCCACGCCCTTCTTGCGGAACACTTCCAGGTGCGGACTGTCCTTGACCTGGGTGTGGCTGTCGCCGGTCAGGAAGTAAATCTTGTCCTGGCCCTCGATCATGCGGCCCACGTAGTCGGCCAGCGAGACGCTGGGCTCGCCGCTGTCGTCATGGGTGGAGGCGAAGCGCAGCAGGCCGGCGATCTTCTCGCGGTTGCCATAGTCTTCGGCAGGACCTTCCTTGAGCACCTGGCCGAACTGCTTCCAGAAGCCGGCGTAGACCTCCGGCTTGTCCTTGGCCAGCTTCTCCAGCATGTCCAGCGAGCGCTTGGTCAGCGCCGACTTCATCGAATCGATGACCGGGCCGGACTGCAGGATCTCGCGCGAGACGTTCAGGGAGAGATCGTTGGAATCCACCACGCCCTTGATGAAGCGCAGGTACAGCGGCAGGAACTGCTCGGCCTGGTCCATGACGAACACGCGCTGGACGTAGAGCTTCAGGCCCTTGGGCGCATCGCGGTGGTACAGGTCGAACGGGGCGTGGCCGGGGACGTACAGCAGCGAGGTGTACTCGAGCTTGCCTTCCACCTTGTTGTGGCTCCACGCCAGCGGATCCTGGTGGTCGTGCGCGGCGTGCTTGTAGAACTCCTGGTACTCGGCGTCGGTGATCTCGGTACGCGGCCGCGTCCACAGCGCGCTGGCACGGTTGACGGTTTCCCATTCGATCTCGGCGGGGGCATCTTCGCCGTGGTGTTCCTTGACCATCTGGATCGGCAGGCCGATGTGGTCGGAGTACTTCTTGATGATGCCGCGCAGGCGCCAGCCGTCGGCGAAGTCGCGCTGGTCATCCTTGAGGTGCAGGACGATGCGGGTGCCGCGCTCGGGCTTGTCGATGCCTTCCACGTCGAACTCGCCTTCGCCGCGCGAGGACCAGTGCACGCCCTCGCTGGCGGGCAGGCCGGCGCGACGGGAGTAGACGTCGACCTGGTCGGCGACGATGAAGGCGCTGTAGAAGCCGACGCCGAACTGGCCGATCAGCTGGGAGTCCTTCTTCTGGTCGCCGGAGAGCTGGCGCAGGAAGTCGCCGGTGCCGGATTTGGCGATGGTGCCCAGGTGGGCGATCGCTTCGTCACGGCTCATGCCGATGCCGTTGTCGTCGATGGTCAGGGTGTTGGCCGTGGCATCGAAGCTGACGCGGATGCGCAGGTCGCCGTCGTTCTCGAGCAGGTCCGGCTGGGTCAGCGCTTCGAAGCGCAGTTTGTCCGAGGCGTCGGCCGCGTTGGAGATCAGCTCGCGAAGGAAGATTTCCTTGTTGGAGTACAGCGAGTGGATCATCAGCTGCAGCAGCTGTTTGACTTCGGTCTGGAAGCCCAGGGTTTCTTTTTGGGTCTGCACGGTCATGGGTCGTGTTGCTCCTTGGGACATTGCCGCGCCCGGCGCGGCGGCTGGCTCAAGGGGTAGGGGTGGCGGCACGGGTTTTCAAGGGCGTGGAAGCAGCGCGTAGACCTGCGTGGACCCTGACGATGCGGGCGAAGCCCGTGGTCTTGTGGGCAGACGCGGCCCTTCTCTATTGATGGGGCAGAGGCGGGGCGGTTCCGCCTGGACTGGTCGCGCCCCGTCGCCATTGTTAATGAACATCACACTATTTCGTTGATGGCCCAGCGTCTTTTTGCTGGTGATGCGGCTCAATACCTACTGAACATTCTGGAGTGACGGAGCAACTCCGCTTGCTTCAGTTGATAGTCACCGAGCCACTGTCGGAGCCACATAGGCGGGGGACGCAGCCTTCCATTTTCGTTGACACCCTTCTTGGCTCGTGAACGATACAGATCGCGGTTGCAACATGACTGCCGCTGAATGGGCTGGCATAAAACTGCGGAAAATTGGTTGTACACCTCCCGCCATCGACTGAAACACTACCTCGCATGGAGCCGGAGATTGAGCTGCTGTAGCGAATGGAGCCCGTGGAGTGGAAGTTGACGCCTACGCGGGCTGAGCCATTGGGTGTGTTTGCAAAAACATAATCGGTTGATCTATCCATGAACGCCCCCGGGTTTCGAGGGGTAGCTACTTCTGGGTCGAGCGCCTTGTTCTCATCGCCCAACTCGCATATCCAGGCCGCAATACTTCCTTTCAATACTGCCTCTCCTCCAGCCGGCTGCGCATTCTTTTCGAGGCAGAAGGCCTCATGGTAGAGCTGCGTTGCCTTGCTTTGGCGAGAATACTGATAGGTGGGATCCCCTTCTTCGTTGATCAATAAACGTTGTTCGACGGCGACGAAGCCCCCTTCAAAGTCCGGCCAGTCAGTGGTCCTGACCATGGTGCGCCCCTCGCCTGTATTTTCTACTCGATCTTTTTGAGAGGTGGGAGGGGCTGCAGATACTGGGAGTGCAATTATCAGCGTGATCGCGAGTTTATTCATTGTGAGTGTTCAGAGGGTCGCAGATGCGGCAATTGGATTCTCTTTAACCAAGTGCGGTTGTGCAGCATCCGTCGTCTCGAAACTGCGAGCCTGTCAATGATATATTTATATTGATACTGGCGAGGCTATTTGCTGTGCCGATGTTGGGTGGCCATCGATGCATGGAATTGCTAATCGATTGACAACCCGGTCGGGAAAACTGATTGGATGTGGATGTGAGGCGTTGCGACGCAGCCATGCGTACTGGCCAAGTTTCGAGCGACGAGGGCGCTCAGGATTTGCGGAATAGTAGATTGATGTATGAATGCGACGGTCCTCGCCCATCCATACAGAGGTGCGGGTCCAAGATCTATCGGTGAGATCGCCCCGTGTCGCGTTTGGTCCATGAAGCGCACTCGCCCGGTACCACCGATTAGAATATTGGACCGCCTTCCCCCCAGACCTTCGTGCCATGACCCGTTTCCCTCCGTTTCACGCGTCGACCCACTCAACCAAGAGCCACGCATGAAGTCGCGTCAGCCGGCGGCCGCAATGGGCCAGGTTCGGATCATCGGGGGCAGGTGGCGCAATACGAAGCTGCCGGTACCGCTGTCGCCCGGGCTGCGGCCCAGCAGTGACCGGGTGCGGGAGACGCTGTTCAACTGGCTGACGCCGCGCCTGGGCGGGGCGCGGGTGCTGGATCTGTTCGCCGGGAGCGGGGCGCTGGGGCTGGAGGCGGTGTCGCGGGGGGCGGCGCAGGCGACGCTGGTCGAGCGCGATGCGGCATTGTCCCGGCAGTTGCGCGAGTCGATCGCCAGGCTGGGGGCGCAGGACCAGATCACGGTGGTCCAGGCCGATGCGCTGCAGTGGCTGCGGCAGCCGGCCGGGCCGCTGGCGGATATCGCGTTCGTCGATCCGCCGTTTGCCGATGGGCTGTGGGAGGCGGTGATCGCCGGGCTGCCGTCGCATCTGGCCGCCGACGCCTGGCTGTACGTGGAATCCCCGGCCGATCTCACGCTCCGGATCCCCGCCGGATGGCTGCTGCACCGCGAGGGGGGCACCCGGGAGGTCCGTTTTGCCCTGTATCGGCGCGCCACTGCTACACTTTCACCAGACCAACACGCGTAGCTGACGTATGACCGTGGCCAACCGCCGCATTGCCGTGTACCCGGGCACCTTCGATCCGATCACCAACGGTCACATCGATCTGGTGAACCGCGCTGCGCCCCTGTTCGAGAAGGTGGTGGTGGGCGTGGCGCAGAGTCCGTCCAAGGGGCCGACGCTGCCGCTGGAGCTGCGTGTCCAGCTGGCCCGCGATGCGCTGGGCCACAACCGCAACGTGGAAGTGCGTGGTTTCGATACCCTGCTGGCGCATTTCGTGCGCTCGGTGCAGGGCGGGGTGCTGCTGCGCGGCCTGCGCGCGGTGTCCGATTTCGAATATGAATTCCAGATGGCGAGCATGAACCGTCATCTGATCCCGGAGGTCGAGACGCTGTTCCTGACCCCGGCCGAGCAGCACAGCTTCATTTCGTCTTCGCTGGTCCGCGAGATCGCCCGCCTGGGCGGCGACGTGTCCGGCTTTGTGCCGTCCGCCGTGCTTGAGGCGCTGCGCAAGGTCCGTGAAGCGAAGTCGGGCCAAGCGTAGTACCTGTCAGACCCATACATACCAAGAATCACCAAGGGAGGAATTCCATGAACAACACCATGCGTGCCATGTTGATCGCGTCGTTCGCGCTGGCCTTCACCGCCTGCAAGAAGGAAGAGGCCGCACCGGTCGTCGAAGCCCAGCAGGCGCTGGTCGCCCCGGCTGCCGATGACGATGCCGGCTGGAAGAAGTACCTGCAGGCCGTGGCCGTGCAGAACATGGGCAACATCAGCAACAGCCCGTACCTGTACTACCTCTCGCCGGAATCGGATCCGGAATTCGCCGCCAAGTATGAGCGTCAGGTCGAAAGCGCCACCCAGGCCGTCGCCCGTGGCGTGCAGCCGGGCAACATGCTGGCCTTCGGTTCCTCGGCCTCGGCCAAGATGGCCGACATGATCCAGGCCGTGTTCAAGGACGTCTCGCCGGACTCGATGAAGGGTGTGCGCGTGGTCTTCATCGGCCAGGCCGCCGACAACGCCCGCGTCCAGTCGATCATCCAGCCGACCGGCGCCGAGTACATCTTCGTCGAAGCCAAGTAACCCGTGCAGTGGCGGCCGCGCCTCGTGCGCGGCCCGGGTGGCGCCCGCAGGGGCGTCACCGATGACCGGCCCGCGCGCCCGCGTGGGCCGGTTCTCATCCGCCGGCGCGGGCGTGGAGTAACGCCATGTCGCTGAAAATCAATGAGCTCTGCGTCAATTGCGACGTCTGTGAGCCGGCCTGCCCCAATCAGGCCATCTCGATGGGTGAAACCATCTACGTGATCGATCCGGCCCGCTGCACCGAGTGCGTGGGGCATTTCGACGAACCCCAGTGCGTGGTCGTCTGCCCGGTCGAATGCATCGATCCCGATCCGGACATTCCGGAAACCCAGGACGCCCTGCTCGCCAAGCTGCGCGGGCTGCAGCGCGATCATCCCGAATTGTATGTCACGGAGTTTCTGCCGAAATGAGAACGCTGTCGCGTCGTTGGTTGCTGCTCGTCCTGCTGGTTGCGCCGAGTGCCTGGGCTGGCGGGTCCGCGCAGGCGGTCCTGGCCAAACATCCGGATGGCGTGGCCGTCGCCAGTGGTCACCATCTGGCGACCGAAGCCGGCATGGACATCCTGGCCAAGGGCGGCAACGCATTCGATGCGGCGGTGGCGGTCTCCGCCACGCTGGCGGTGGTCGAGCCGATCAGCTCGGGCCTCGGCGGCGGCGGCTTCTTCCTGCTGCACGATGCCGCCACCGGCAAGGACGTGATGCTGGATGCGCGCGAAACCGCGCCGCAATCCGCGACCCCGGCCGCCTTCCTGGACAAGAAGGGCGAGCTGGACCGCGACCGTTCGGTCAACGGTGCGTGGTCGGCCGGCATCCCGGGCCTGCCGGCAGCGCTGGTCGAACTGTCCTCCAAACACGGCAAGCTGCCGCTGAAGACCTCGCTGGAACCGGCGATGCGCATCGCGCGCGAGGGCTTCCCGGTGTATGCGCGCATGTCCAGGGGCTATCAGTCCCGGCGCGCGGTGATGCAGCGCTATCCCGGCACGCGCGAGGTATACGAGCGCAACGGCAGGCCGATCGCCGAGGGCGACCTGTTCCGCCAGCCGGAACTGGCGCGGACCCTGGAGCGCCTGGCCGACCAGGGCTTTGACGGGTTCTACCGCGGCGAGACCGGCACGCTGTTGCTCAAGGGCGTCAAGCAGGCCGGTGGCCACTGGACCGCCGAGGAGCTGGCCGGCTACCGGGTCAAGCTGCGCGAGCCGATCGCCTTCAAGTACCGCGACTGGACCATCACCACCGCCTCGCCGCCGTCCTCCGGTGGCATCGCGCTGGCCGCCATGCTGCAGATCCTGGAAGGCTGGGACCTGAAGGCGATGGACCAGGCGCACCGCACCCATCTGGTGGTGGAAGCGATGCGCCGCGCCTACCGCGACCGCACCTTCTTCCTCGGTGACCCGGACTTCGTCGATATCCCGCAGAAGGTGCTGACCAGCAAGGACTACGCCCAGGGCCTGCGTGCCACCATCCACCCGGAGAAGGCCACCCCGAGTGATCTGCTGTCGGGCAACCCGACCCCGCTGGAAGATGACGAGACCACGCATTTCTCGATCATCGACCGCGAAGGCAACCGCGTCGGTGCGACCCAGACCGTGAACCTGCTGTACGGCTCGGGCCTGATTCCGTCGGGTACCGGCGTGCTGCTGAACAACGAAATGGACGATTTCGCGCTGAAGCCGGGCACGCCCAACGCTTTCGGTGTGATGGGCTATGCGGCCAACGCACCCAAGCCCGGCAAGCGCATGCTCAGCTCGATGACGCCGACCTTCATGGAGTCCGCCGACAAGGTCGTGGTGCTCGGTACGCCCGGTGGCAGCCGCATCATCACCATGGTGCTGCTCGGCATCCTCGGCTACGACGACGGCCTGACCGCCCAGCAGGTCGCCGCGCTGCCGCGCTACCACCACCAGTGGCTGCCGGACCTGATCGAGGCCGAAGACGGCACCTTCGATGCGGATACCATCAAGCAGCTGCAGGCGATGGGCCACAAGATCGATCTGCCCGGCGACAGCGCCGCCGGGGGCCGGGGTTCCAGCCACGTCTGGGGCAACCTGCAGACCGTGGAATGGGACCGCCGCAGCAACGTGCTCAGCGGTGGCAGCGATCCGCGCAACCCGGTGGGCAGCGCCAAGGTCAGCCAAGCCCACTGATTGCGTGCGGAAACGAAAAACCCCGTCCCAGTGGCGGGGTTTTTTCATGGGCGACGGCTAGCGAATATTTAACGGTCGCGCGACGATAATTTGCGGATGAAACTATGGTCCATCCGCGGTAACTCGCAGAAACTCGACGGCGGCGCAATGTTCGGCAATGCGCCGCGCGCAGTCTGGGAAAAATGGGCGGTGCCGGACGATCTCAACCGGATCGAACTGGCCTGCCGCGCGCTGCTGGCCAGCCCGCTGGCCGGCAAGACCGTGCTGTTTGAAACCGGCATCGGTGCCTTCTTCGAGCCGAAACTGCGGGACCGTTACGGCGTGCAGGAACCCAGCCACGTGCTGATCGAATCGCTGCGCGAGGCGGGTTTCGAGCACGAAGACATCGACGTGGTGGTGCTGAGCCATCTGCACTTCGACCACGCCGGCGGCCTGCTGGCGCCGTGGAGCGAGGGCCGCTCGCCCGAGCTGCTGTTCCCGAATGCGACCTTCCTGGTCGGGGCCGAGCACTGGGCCCGCGCGCTGCATCCGCATCCACGCGACCGCGCCAGTTTCATTCCGGAACTGCCCGGCCTGCTGGAGGCGAGCGGTCGGCTGGAAATCGTCGATGGTCCGCACTCGAAGACCTTGGGCGACAGCGTGCGTTTCAGCTTCAGCGACGGGCATACGCCGGGCCTGATGCTGGCCGAGATCATCGGGCCGGAGACCGTGGAGGGTCAGCCGCGAGGCGGCGTGGTGTTCTGTGCGGACCTGATCCCGGGCCGCTCATGGGTGCACGTCCCGATCACCATGGGCTACGACCGCAACGCCGAGCTGCTGATCGACGAGAAGCGCAGCTTCCTGGAAGACAAGCTTGCCCGCAACGTCCATCTGTTCTTCACCCATGACCCGCACTGCGCGTTGGCGCAGGTGTCACGCGATGAGAAGGGCCGCTTCGGCACCGTGCACGAACAGGGCGAACTGAAGGCCCGCGCGCTGGCGTAACGCCTGCGGTTGGCGCGGCCGCGCAACCACACCGGAAGGTGCCGACCGTGGGTCGGCACGGCACCCTCGACGCATCCCGGACATGGCTACTCCATGTGAAGTACCGGCGGCCGGTGGCGGCCGCCGCTGCAGACGCCCGGGTCAACCGACCACACGGGTCCCGAAAATGCGGTCGCCGGCATCGCCCAGGCCCGGCAGGATGTAGCCCTTCTCGTTGAGCTGGGCGTCGATCGCGGCGGTGAAGATCTCCACGTCCGGGTGCACGGCCTGCACCGCAGCGATGCCTTCCGGTGCGGCGACCAGGAAGATGCCCTTGATGCGGCGGGCACCGGCGCGCTTGAGCATGTCGATGGTGGCGATCAGGGTGCCGCCGGTGGCCAGCATCGGGTCCAGGATCAGCGCATCGCGCTCTTCCAGGCGGCCGGTCAGGCGCTCGAAGTAGGGCACCGGCTGCAGGGTTTCCTCATCGCGCTGCAGGCCGACCACGCTCACGCGCGCGGCCGGGATCAGCGAGAGCACGCCGCTGAGCATGCCCAGGCCGGCGCGCAGGATCGGCACCACGGTGATCTTGGCCCCGGCGATGCGCTGCACTGTCACCGGCCCGGCCCAGCCGGCCATGGTGTGGGCCTCGGTGTCCAGATCGGCGGTGGCCTCATAGGCCAGCAGCTCACCGAGTTCATTGGCCAGCTCGCGGAAGTCCTTGGTGCTCAGGGACGCATCGCGCATCAGGCCGATCTTGTGCTGCACCAGCGGATGGCGCACTTCGACGATTTTCATGGGGGAAGACTGCAAAGGAGAGGCCGATAGTGTGCCGCAACACCCCACCGAAGCCAAAAGCCGACGCCGCCACCGACCGCCCCCGATGTCCCCGGTGTCATCCCCATGCAACTTCCCGGACATACCGTGCTGACCCATTCTTTACACAGATTGGGGAATGCAGTGCAGAAGAAGCGTCCGTTGGGCCTGGCGATCAGCCTTTCGTTGCTGGCGGTGATCACCCCGTCGGCCCATGCCGCCGACACCCCCGATGGCAGCACGGTGGCCGGCAGCGCCGCCGCCGGGGCCGCCGCCATCGACCTGGACCGCGTCGAGGTCCGCCCGCAGCTGGAGTCGCAGACCCGTGCGGTCGACCTCAAGCGCAGCAGCGATGCGATCGAAGATGCGGTGTCCTCCGATGCCATGGGCGTCTATCCGGACAAGAACGTGGCCGAATCGCTGCAGCGCCTGCCGGGCGTCAGCGTCACCCGTGACCAGGGCGAGGGGCGCTTCGTGGTCATCCGCGGCCTGGATGCCAACCTCAACAGCGTCAGTGTCGACGGCATCGCCATCGGCACCCCGGAAGATTCTAGCCGTGCGGCGCCGCTGGATGTGATTCCTTCCGATTCGACCGAGCGCCTGCGCGTGGTCAAATCGCCGACCCCGGACATGCCCGGCGACGCGATCGGCGGTGCGATCCTGGTCGAGTCCGCCTCGGCATTCGACCGCGAAGGCCGCAACCTGCGCGGCAAGATCGAAGCCAGCCACCAGCAGCTCTCCGGCAACACCAGCCCGAAGGCGGCGATCAATTACAGCGAAGTGTTCGCCGATACGTTCGGCGTCGCGCTGGGCGTGAACTACCAGAACCGCAAGTTCGAATCGGACAACACCGAAGTGGAGTACGGCGAATTCGACGGTGGTGCGGAGGACGACCTGTTCGCCAACAGCCTGCAGCAGCGCAAGTACGAGATCGAACGCAAGCGCATCGGCGCCAACCTCAATCTCGACTGGCGTCCGGATGAAGACAACCGTTATTACCTGCGCACGCTGTACAGCCAGTTCGATGATGCAGAAACCCGCCAGCGCACGATCTTCAACTTCGGCGATGGCGAGGTCACCGCGCTGGGCAACAACCAGTACCGCGTCGAGGACCTGCCGGCCGATGCGATCCAGAAGCGGATGCGTTACCGCACCAAGAAGGAAAATACCTTCACCACCAGTGCCGGTGGCGAGAACCGCCTCACCAACGCAGTGATCGATTACAAGGTCGGCTACACCCGCACCGAAGAGCGCGTCAACGATGAGATGGAGGCGCGCTTCGAGTACAACGGCGACGACCTCGGCGCCAGCGTCGATCAGAACAGCGGCATCCCGCGCTACACACTGACCAGTGCACAGTGGATGGATAACGGCAACTACGATTTCGACCGCTTCGTGCTCTCGCCGAAGCAGGTCAACGACAGCGAGCGCAGTGCGCAGATCAACGTGCGCTTCGATGGGGATTCCTCCAGCGTCAAGTTCGGCCTGCTCGGCCGCTGGCGCGACCGCGACGTCAATGTCGACGAGCGCGAACTGCGCGTCGGCCCGGACGTGGCGCTGTCGGACTGGACCGCCGCCACCCCCGATCACCGTGGCGGCAGCCTCGGCCAGGGGATGAGCTCGGATGCCATGCGCCGCTACTGGGCCCAGCATGGCGGCCAGTACAGCGCCCGTCCGCAGGACGCCGGTGGCAACGCGCTGACCTCGCTGGAAGAGGACTACACCGCCAGTGAAGACATCTTCGCCAGCTATGCAATGGGCACCTGGGATGTCGGCGCGCTGCGCATCATCGGCGGCGTGCGCGTGGAGAACACCCAGTTCAGTGCGACCGGCAACAGCGTCGAGGTGGCCAGCAACGGGCGCAGCTTCACGGTGACTCCGCTGAGCGTGAGCCGCAGCTATACCAACGTGCTGCCCGGCCTGCACCTGCGTTACGACGCCGGCGATGACTGGGTGCTGCGCGCGGCCGCGAACAAGACCGTCTCGCGCCCGTCGTTCGGCGATGTGGCGCCGCGCGTCGGCCTGAGCCGGGGCGACGAGGAAGTCCGGATCGGCAATCCACAGCTGGATCCGTACGAATCGAAGAACATCGATCTGTCGCTCGAGAAGTACCTCGGCAGCACCGGCATCGTCTCGCTGGGCGTGTTCCACAAGTCGATCGATGGCTATATCGTCAACACGGTGAGCAACACGGATCCCGCGTACCCGGACTTCAAGGTCACCCGTGTGATCAACGGCAACAAGGCCACGGTCAAGGGCGCCGAATTCAACTGGCAGCAGCAGCTCGCCTTCCTGCCGACGGGCTGGGATGGCCTGCTGGTCGGTGCCAGCGGCACCTGGCTGGACACCGATTTCGATCCCGGCGTGGCCGGCCGCGAGCGCGACGATTTCATGCTGCCGCGCGCCTCCAAACATGTGTACAGCGCACACCTGGGCTATGAAAAGGCCGGGTTCAGCACCCGCGTGGCTGCGGTCTACCGCAGCGAGTACCTGGATTCGCTGGGCGACAGCCGCGCCTACGATATCTACGTGGCGCCCAATACCCAGCTCGATTTCAGCCTGGACTACAAGTTCACCGCCAACGTGAGCCTCTATTTCGAAGCCCAGAACCTGCTCGACAAGCCGCTGGAGCTCTACCAGGGCGTGCGCTCGCGCACCCTGCAGAACGAAGAATATGGCCGCACCTACGCCCTCGGCCTGAAGGTGGCCCTGTGATGCGCGCCGCCCCTTGCCTGAGCCTGCTCGCGCTGGCGCTGTTGACCGCCTGCACGCCGGCAGCGACGCCGGACGCTGCGGCACCCGCCGCGCCGACGACTGCGGCCGAGGCCTCCGCCGCACGCGATGTCGCCACGGTCGCCGAGGCGTTCCTGACCCCGATGACCCCGGACGACAACATCGACTCGCCGGCCAGCTGGACCACGCCCGAGGGCCAGGTCTGGTTGATCGCGACCGCCAAGGCCACCGACAAGCTGGTGGTCTACGACGGGCAGACCGGCGCGAAGCTGCGTGACGTCGGCAGCCTCGGCACCGCCCCCGGCCAGTTCGATCGCCCGAACGGCATCGCCGTGGTCGATGACCTCGTGCTGATCGTGGAGCGCGACAACCACCGCGTGCAGGTACTGCAGCTGCCGGACTTCACACCCCTGGGTGTGTTCGCCGCCGACGACCTGCGCAAGCCCTACGGCCTGTGGGTGAACAAGCAGGGCAGCGGCTACGACGTGTACGTGACCGATTCCTACGACGCGGGCGAAGACGCGCAGGGCAACGACGTGCTGCCGCCGCTGGCCGAACTGGACAAGCGCGTGCGCCGTTACGCGCTCACCGTGCAGGACGGCAAGGCGCAGGCCACGCTCACCGCCAGCATCGGTGACACCACCGAAGCGGGTGCGCTGCGCGTGGTCGAATCGATCTGGGGTGACCCGGCCAACGACCGCCTGCTGATCGCCGAAGAAGACGAAACCTACGCCAGCGAGTTCAAGGTCTACACGCTGGAAGGCCGTTTCAGCGGCACCACCTTCGGACGCGATGCGTTCCAGGCCCAGGCCGAAGGCGTGATGCTGCGGACCTGTGGCAAGGATGGCTGGTGGATCACCACCGAGCAGGGCAAGCAGCGCAGCGTATTCCACCTGTTCGACCGGCACAGCCTGAAACATGTCGGCGCGTTCCAGGGCAATACGGTGGCCAACACCGACGGCATCTGGTCGATGCAGGCGCCGTCCGCGCGTTTCCCGCATGGCGCGCTGTACGCGGTGCACGATGACCAGGGCGTGGTGGCCTTCGACTGGGCGAGCATCGCCACGCAGTTGTCGCTGCCGCTGGAGTGTGGCGCGTGAGCCGCGTTCCTGCCGCCCTGACCGCGCTGGCGATGGCGCTGCTGCTGTGCAGCGGCAGTGCCGTGGCGAAGAAAGGGACGGAGAACGGTGCCGAGCCGAACACCCAAGTTCCTGTGGGCAACCGCCATTACGCAGCGACTGGCTTCCCGGATCGATTGGTCGCCTCGCCGGCGCAGGACGCCGCGCGCGGCTTCTCGGTCGCCTGGCGTACCGACACCTCGGTGAAGGCGCCCGTGCTGGAATGGGTCGTGGCCGGCGACTCACCGGATGTCGGCACGCCGACCCGCATCACCGCGACCACCCAGGCGCTGACCACTGAACTCGGCGCGTCCCATCATCACCGTGCCGACGTGACCGGCCTGCAGCCGGACACCCTGTACCTGTGGCGCGTGCAGGGCCAGAACACCTGGAGTGCCTGGAACCAGCTGCGCACGGCTGGGCGTGCCGATCAGCCGCTCACGCTGCTGTATTTCGGTGACACCCAGAACAAGAACCTCAGCCACGTCTCCCGGGTCCTGCGGGCCGGCATCAAGGCGGCCCCGGACGCGCGTCTGAGCCTGTTCGCTGGTGACCTGGTCAGTGGCGGTGACGGGCAGGATGACAGCGAGTGGGGCGAGTGGTTCGCCGCCGCCGGCTGGTTGCCGCAGGAGACCGCGGTCGCCCCGGCGATCGGCAACCACGAGTACTTCGAGGAGTTCGAAGACACGCCGCAGGAGCGCCGCGTGCTCGGCCGCCACTGGCCGGTGACGTTCGCGTTGCCGCGCAACGGCGTGGACGCCGCCGACACCAGTACCTACTGGTTCGACTACCAGGGCGTGCGCATCGCCGTGCTCGACGGCACCTCCGCGCTCGATCTGGGCACGGCCAGGGCGCAGGCCGCCTGGCTGGACACGGTGCTGGCCGCCAATCCACACCCGTGGAGCATCGTGCTGCTGCACCAGCCGTTCTATTCCCCGCGCGAGGGCCGCGAGAACACCGAACTGCGCGATGTGCTGCTGCCGGTGGTGCGCCGCCACCAGGTCGATCTGGTCCTGCAGGGCCACGACCACACCTACGGCCGCCGTGGCGAAGGGCAGGGCGCGACGCCGCAGTTCGTGGTCACCGTCGCCGGGCCGAAGCAGTACCGGCTCTCCGACGAGGCCCGGACCACCATGGCGCCGGTCGGCGAGGACACGCAGCTGTTCCAGGTATTGAAGATCGATCCGACGCATCTGCGCTACGAGGCGCGCACTGTCACCGGCCGCCTGTACGACGGCTTCGAGTTGACACGCGCTGCCGATGGCCGCAAACAGAAGGCCGAACTGACGCAGGGACGTATCGCCCCCCGTGACTGCACGCGCGCCCAGACCCTCAAGGGCCGCGCCGACCGTTGCTGGGAATGACCGACCGGCCGGGCCACTGCGGTGCGCCCGGCCTTCCGTGGAGATCGAGATGACGCATCGCCGTTCCATCGCGCGGGCCGTGTTGGCCACCTCGCTGCTGCTGCTCGCCGGTGCCGGCGTGGCTGGCAATGCAGTCCTGCACCCGTTCCTCGCCGCCCAGCCGAAGAGCGCGCCGGACGAAGTGCATCTGGCCGTGGAGATCCCGGCCGGCAGCTTCACCAAGTACGAGATCAAGGAAGACGGCCTGGTCCATGTGGACCGCTTCCAGTCGATGCCGGTGGCATACCCGGCCAACTACGGCTCGATGCCGCGCACCCTGGCCGGCGACAACGATCCGCTGGACGCACTGGTGTTGACCCGTGAGCCGCTGCATCCCGGCGTGATCGTGCGGTTCCGTCCGATCGGCTACCTGAAGATGGTCGATGACGGCGAGCAGGATGAAAAGGTCATCGGCGTGCCGACCGACAAGATCGACCCCACCTACGCCAACATCCGCGATCTGGACGATCTGCCGCTGATCGAACGGCAGCGCATCGAAGCCTTCTTCCGCGTCTACAAGGACCTGCCGGCCGGCCGCAATCCGGTCCAACTCAACGGCTGGGGCAATGCCGCCGAGGCCAAGGCGCTGATCCGGGCTTCGATGCAGCGCTTCGACGCGCAGCAGCGGCGGGCGAAGGGCGATTGATCGTTCGGGCTGTCGGACCAGGCGGTGGTCCAACAGCTTCCGCGCGGCCGGTGACGTCCGCTATGCTCGGTATCGGTCGTCTGCGCATCGCCGATGACCGGCCTTTCAAGGGACGGGGCGACGGCACATGGAAGAGGAGATCAAGCGCGGCGTACTGACCGTGATCCACTGGATCGTGGTCGTTTTCATCGTACAGATCCTGGTGTTCGGCATTGGTCGCCTGACGTTGTTCGCCTTCAGCGGGGGCCGCTTCGGGAAGGACGATTGGACGGCCGCGCATCAGAACTGGAGCTATTTCACTGGCTTCGGGCTGATCGCCTTGGTGTGGACCCTGATCGCGCTCCATAACAACGGTCTGCTCTGGTAGCCATCGCAGGCCATCAGGCCGGGCCGGCGCTGGCCTTCTGCAGCCGCCGCAGGAACACGGCCATCTCCTTCACCGCCTGCTTGTCGCCGTTGGTCTCGGCGACAGAACGGCCTTGTTGCCATGCCTGTGCCGCCGCGTCCGGATCGCCGACCGCCAGATGGGCTTTACCCAGCCATTTCCAGCCTGCCGAGTACTGTGGATCCTGTGCGACACAGCGCTGCAGATGGATGACCGCTTCCGCGGTGTCACCCGCGTCGAGCAGGGCCTTGCCCAGCCCGAAGCGAAGCAGGGCGCTGTCGCGACCCCGGTCGAGAAGACGTTGCAGTGCGGGGATATCCATTCGATGCGGACTCAGGCAGCGGTGACGCGGGCGTAGCGCCCACGGTGGAAGGCAAGGGTGTCGCCGGGGGCGGTCTCCAGCTGCATGACCCGGCCGATGATCAGCACGTGGTCACCGGCCGGCACCGTTTGTTCGATAACGCAGACCAGGTTCCCCACTGCATCGCGCACCAGCGGCACCCCGCTGGCATGGTCGGTCATCGCGCCGGGCAACGCCACCCGCCGCAGCTTCCCATCGGCGAAATGCCGCGCCAACGCAATCTGCTGCGCCGCGAGGATGCTGATCGAGAAGGGCTTCCCGACGCCGTACACCGGCAGGTCCGGCGAGTGGCTGGACAGACTCCACAGCATCAGGGGTGGGTCGAGCGACACCGATGCGAACGAGTTGATCGTCATTGCGATCAGACGGCCGTCGTCCGCGCGTGATGCGACGATGGCCACCCCGGTCGGGTATTGGCCGAACGCATGGCGCAGCGCGCCCGGGGACAGGGACGGGTCCAGCATTGCAGCCTCGGACGGCGTGGCGGAGGGCTGCGTGCCGAGGCCCAGTGCAGGACCCGTGTCCATCAACGGCCGCCGGCGGCCTGGTAACGGCGCGCGACTTCGGCCCAGTCGATCAGCTCGAAGAACGCGGCGATGTAGTCCGGGCGGCGGTTCTGGTAGTTCAGGTAGTAAGCGTGCTCCCACACATCCAGCCCCAGGATCGGCGTGCCACCGGAGAGACCCGCGAAGTCGCCCATCAACGGGTTGTCCTGGTTCGGGCTGCTCTCCACCAGAAGCTTGCCGTCGTGGCTCAACGTCAACCACGCCCAGCCACTGCCGAAGCGGGTCTGCGCGGCCTTGGTGAAGGCCTCCTTGAACGCGGCGTAGCCGCCGAGATCGCGCTCGATCGCCTGGGCCACGGCGCCTTCCGGCGTGCCGCCGCTGGCGGTCAGCACTGTCCAGAACAGGCTGTGGTTGGCATGCCCGCCGCCGTTGTTGCGGACGACATTGCGCACACCTTCGGGCAGCGACCCGATATCGGCGATCAGCGCGTCGATGTCGGTGCCCTCGATCCCGGCATCGGTGAGGGCGGCATTGAGATTGGTGACGTAGGCCTGGTGGTGCCTGGCATGATGGATTTCCATCGTGCGTGCATCGAAGTGCGGTTCGAGTGCGTCGTAAGCGTAGGGCAGGGCGGGGAGGGTGTAGGCCATGTGCATCTCCAGAAGGGAGGCGGGAGGGAGGACGCCACGATAGAACCTCAAGCATGATTGAGGTCAAGCACGGCGATGTGGAACAGTGCGGGCCATCCACGCGTGATCGCTGCCTGTCCTTCACCTGCACTGGCTATCATTGCCTCTCGAATCTTCCGGGGTAGTCTCGTGTCGGTAGCGTTGGTGTGGTTTCGCCGTGACCTGCGGTTGCAGGACAACCCGGCCCTGCAGGCCGCCCTGGAGGCCGGCCACGTGCCGGTGCCGGTCTACATCCATGCGCCACACGAAGAAGGCGATTGGGCGCCCGGTGGCGCGTCCAATACGTGGTTGCATCGCTCGCTGTCAGCCCTCGACGCTGACCTCCGTGCGCGCGGCTCTTCGCTGGTGCTGCGCCAGGGCGACAGTCAGTCGCAGCTCCAGGCGCTGATCGAGCAGACCGGTGCGGTGGCGGTCTACTGGAACCGCAAGTACGAACCGGCCACCCAGCCGCGCGATGCGAAGATCAAGCGGGCGCTGCGCGAGCAGGGCATCGAGGCCGAAAGCCACAACGGCAGCCTGATGTTCGAGCCATGGGACGTGGCAACCCAGCAGGGCGGGCCGTACAAAGTGTTCACCCCGTTCTGGCGGAATGCGCTGACCCGCCTCCAGCTGCCGGCGCCGAGCGGTGTCCCGGACCGGTTCCCCGGGCACAGCGCGAGCGGCGGGACGCTGGAGTCCCTGGGCCTGGCGCCGGCGATCACATGGGACCGGCAGTTCTGGGCGCATTGGCAGCCAGGTGAAGCCGGCGCCCACGAGGCGCTGACGGTCTTCATCGACGGTGCCCTCAACGGCTATCGCGAGCAACGTGATCTGCCCGACCGGGTCGGCACCTCGCTGCTGTCGCCGCACCTGCATTTCGGCGAGATCGCCCCGTGGCAGATCGTCCGCCGCCTGCAGGGCGAGCGCAGTGCCAGCCGGGATGCCGACATCGACGGCTACATCCGCGAGCTGGGCTGGCGCGAGTTTTCGTATCACCTGCTGCATCACTTCCCGCAGACGCCGGATCACAACCTCAACCCGCGCTTCGATCAGTTCCAATGGGCCAAGCCCGATGCGGACGCGCTGCGTGCATGGCAGCAGGGTCGCACCGGCGTTCCGATCGTCGACGCGGGCCTGCGTGAGCTGTGGGCCACCGGTTACATGCACAACCGCGTGCGCATGATCGTCGCCAGCTACCTGTGCAAGCACATGCGCCAGCACTGGCGCGAAGGCGCGCGCTGGTTCTGGGACACGCTGGTCGATGCGGACCTGGCCAACAACACGATGGGCTGGCAGTGGGTTGCCGGCACTGGGGCGGACGCGGCGCCGTACTTCCGGATATTCAACCCGGTGACGCAGTCGCAGAAGTTCGACCCGCGGGCGCGTTACATCACGCGGTGGGTGCCTGAGCTGGCCCCATTGCCGGTCAAGGCGCGCTTTGCTCCCTGGCAGTCACCGGAGCTGCTGGCCGCGTGCGCGCCAGGCTATCCGGCCTTGCCGCTGGTGGATCTGTCCGAAGGCCGGGATGCCGCCTTGGCCGCGTATCGCCACACCGGCGGAGCGTGACCCGCACCCCGGATCCAGCGCCGCCGCCGTAAACGATTACCTGAACAGGGAGCTGCCGAGCGTGCCATTCATCATGCCGGCATCGCGTTGGGCTGTTTATGCTCTTCACGGCCCGCACGCCGGCGCCGTCCGGTAACCAAGGAGAAACCTCATGATTCGACCCGCAACCCGCAACGTGGCCCTGGCCCTGATGACTGCTGCCGCCCTGACGGCCTGCGCCACCGGTGGCTCCTACGTGCAGAGTGACCAGTACGGCAATCCCGTCGAGCAGCAGAACCGCACCGGCCGCAACGCCCTGATCGGTACCGCCGTCGGCGTCGCCGCGGGCCTGCTCAGCGGCAACAGCGCCACCGAACGCCGCCAGCACGCCATGATCGGTGCCGGTATCGGCGCACTGAGCGGCGCGGCCGTCGGCCAGTACCAGGACCGCCAGGAGCGCGCCCTGCGCGAGCGCACCGCCAACACCGGTATCGACGTCTCCCGCAATGGCGACAACCTCGTGCTGAACCTGCCGGACGGCATCACCTTCGACTTCGGCAAGTCCACGCTGAAGCCGCAGTTCTACGGGTCGCTCAACGGCGTGGCGAGCACGCTGGCCGAATACAACCAGACGATGATCGAAGTGGTCGGTCATACCGACAGCATTGGCAGCGATGCGGTGAACAACCGCCTGTCCAAGGAACGCGCCGACTCGGTCGCCGCTTACTTGGCCGGCCAGGGCGTGCAGCGCGCCCGCATCGAAACCCTGGGGGCCGGCAAGGCCTACCCGATCGCCGACAACAACACCGATGCCGGCCGTGCGCAGAACCGCCGCGTCGAGATCCGTGTGATTCCGTTGCAACAATAACGCGTCGCGTTATTGCTGCAACGTTCGCGCCGCAGGCGGGAACAGAATGCCGCCCTCGCAGGCGGCATTCTTGTGGGTACCGGCCGCTGGCCGGTACACCCGGAACAACTCCATCCGCTCGCACACCCACACAACCGCACCGCCCAAACGACAACGCCGCCCAAGGGCGGCGTTGTCGTTCATACGGCACTACGCTGATGAAGCATCGCCAGCATCACCCCGCGGTCACCGTCTCCAGAATCCGCTTCCCTGCCGACTGCAGCTCCGTTTCCGCTTGGGTCTGCTGCTGCTTGGCCAGCTTCGCAGCCGGGCACTGGGCGAGCATGTAGTTGGCGTCGAAGTTCATCTTCTCGACCAGGAAATCCACGAACGCGCGCACCTTCGGCGAGACCAGCCGGCCGCCGGCGAACACCGCGTTGAAGTCCACTTCCGGGCCGGTCCAGCCGGCCAGCACGCGACGCACCATGCCCGATTCGACGAAGGGCTTGGCCATCACGTCACCGGTCAGCAGCAGGCCTTCGCCGCACACCAGTGCGCCGTTCAATGCGGACGGATCATTGGCGACCAGCAGCGGATTGACCGGGAAATCGAGCAGCTCGCCGCCGTTCTCGCCCAGCTGCCAGAAGAAACGGTTGTTGTTGAGGTTGCGTGCCTTGCGCATCGCCAGGATGCGGTGGAACTGCAGCTCATCCGGATGCAGCGGCTCACCGTAGCGCTCGATGTAGGCCGGGCTGGCGAATACCTGCGTGCGCAGGCTGCCGAGTTTGCGCGCCACCAGGTTGGAGTCGGGCAGGGTGCCCACGCGCAGCGCCAGATCCGCTTCACCGGCGATCAGGTCGAGCTTCTCGTTGCCCAGGTGCATGTCCAGCTGGATTTCCGGGTATTGCGCGTGGAACTGGCCGAGCAGCGGCGCGATCCAGGTGATGCCGATCGAATACGGCACGGTGAAGCGCAGCCAGCCGCGCGGGCCGGACTGCAGCTGGTTGACCGCACCTTCGGCTTCTTCCAGTTCGCGCGCGATGCGCTGGCAGTGCTCGTGATAGACCGAGCCGGCCTCGGTGAGGCCGAGGCGGCGGGTGGTCCGGTGCAGCAGGCGTGCGCCGAGCCGCGTTTCCAGTTCCTGCACTTTGCGGCTCACCGTCGTCTTGGGGAGCCCCAGTGCAGTGGCGGCGGCGATGAAACTGCCTTGCTCGACCACTTTGACGAAGATCAGCGTGTCGTTGAGATCGTGGGCCATGACGGGATCCAAAGTCGGGGGAGGGGAAGAGTGTCGCAGATGATTGTGCCGGGCACGGGATGATTATTCCCCTAAATCCGGACTAATCAAGGGGGAGTTTGAGGACTAATCTGGCGCCATTCCAGATATGAAGGACGACAACCATGTGGTTGCGGAACATTCTTGGCCGCCTGCGTAGCGGCCCCAACGCCCCGCTGGACCTCGCGATGACCGTGGAGCCCCGCCTGGGTTCCTTGTCCCGCAAGGCGTTCCGGGAATTCACCCCGCCTGCCAACATGCAGCGCGGTGGCAGCCTTCGCCTGGGTGCCCGTGGCAACGACCGACTGGGTCGAATTGGGATTATCCCGGCGACGGGAGTGAAAGTCCCATGAATGGGACATTGGCCCCCGAGGTGCTGGTGCTCGGTGGCACCGGCAGCGTGGGCCAGGGCATCGTGGCCGCTTTGCTGGAGGCCGGCAGCCCGGTCCTGGTGGTCGGCCGCGATCCCACGCGGCTGGCCGCGCTGCAGGAGCAGTTCGCCGATGAGCCCGGGCTGGAAGTCCTGCTTGGCTCGTTGGGCGATGACGGCTCTGCGCGCACCGTGGCCGAGCGCATCGGCGGGCGTCGCCGTGCGCTGGCGGCCGTGGTCGATGCCATGGGCGGCCCGTACAACCGCGGGCGGGTGACCGACCGCAGTGGTGATGCACTGTTGCACGCGCTGCAGGCCGACGTGATGCCGCACGTGCATGCGGGGCGGCATCTGCTGCCGCTGCTGCGCGGTGGCGGCCAGGCGCGGCGCTACGTGCTGGTCGGCGGCCCGGCCGGTTTCAAGCCGTGGGCCGGGCATGGGGAATCCTCCATCACCATGTCCGCCACGCGCATGTACGCGCAGGTGCTGCACCAGGAGGCACAGGCCCTCGGTGTGCGCGCGCAGATGCTGGAAGTGTGCGATCCGGTGTGTACCCCGGCGAATGCGGCCAAGGCCTGCATCGAATGGCCGAGCGCGCTGCTGGTCGGCCGTCGCGTGGTCTCGCTGCTGGACAACTGCACCGACAACCGCGCGATCGTGCGCTGCGACGCGCGCGATGCCGAGTTGCCGCGCGGGCTGCTGCATCTGGATCGCCCCCCTCCGATGTCGCGCAACACGGCCGGCACCGCTTGACCTCTACCAAGGTTCAGGTCCCAGGCTACGCCCCCCACGTCGCCCCACGTTTTCGATTCTGTATCACCACCCCTACGTACGGATGCATGACATGACTTCCAACTCCTCCCCGCATCGTTTCACCCGACGGCTGGCCATGGCCGGCGTCTCGATCCTCGCCGCCGCGGTGCTGACCGCCTGCAGTGGCAGTCACGCTGAAGAAGCCGGCATGCCGCCGCCGCCGTCGGTCAGCGCCGCCCCGGTGCTGGTCAAGCAGGTCAGTCAGTGGGACGACTTCAGTGGCCGCGTCGAAGCGGTCGAAAGCGTTGAACTGCGCCCGCGCGTCTCCGGCTACATCGACAAGGTCAACTATGTCGAAGGCCAGGAGGTCAAGAAGGGCGACGTGCTGTTCACCATCGACGCACGCAGCTATCGCGCCGAGCTGGACCGCGCCACCGCCGAGCTCAACCGCGCGCGCACCCAGGCCCAGGTGAGCCGCAGCGAAGCCGACCGTGCCCGCCGCCTGTCCGAGCAGCAGGCGATCTCCACCGAGACCTGGGAGCAGCGCCGCGCGGTGTCCGAACAGGCACTGGCGCAGGTCCAGGCCGCGCAGGCGGCGGTGGATGCGGCGCGGTTGAACATGGAGTTCACCCAGGTGCGCGCCCCGATCAACGGCCGTGCCGGCCGCGCGATGGTGACCGCCGGCAACCTGGTGACCGCCGGCGACAGTGCCAGCGTGCTGACCACGCTGGTCTCGCTGGACAAGGTGCATGTGTACTTCGATGCCGATGAAGGGACCTTCCTGCGCTACGCCCAGATGGCCCGCAAGGGTGAACGCCCGAGCGAGCGTGACAGCGAACTGCCGGTGAAGGTCGGCCTGTCCGGCGAGACCGGCTACCCGCATGAAGGCAAGGTCGACTTCCTGGACAACCAGGTCACCCGCAGCACCGGCACCATCCGGGTCCGCGCGCTGCTGGACAACGCCGACCGCGCCTTCACCCCGGGCCTGTTCGCGCGCGTGCAGCTGCTCGGCAGCGGCCAGTTCCAGGCCATGCTGATCGATGACAAGGCCGTGCTGACCGACCAGGACCGCAAGTTCGTCTACGTGGTCGACAAGGACAACAAGGCACAGCGCCGTGATATCGAACTCGGCCGCACCGCCGACGGCCTGCGCATCGTCGAGCAGGGCCTGAAGGCCGGTGACCGCGTGATCATCGACGGCGTGCAGAAAGTCTTCATGCCGGGCATGCCGGTCCAGGCCAAGGCCGTCGCGATGCAGCCGGCCGGCGGCACCGTTGCGCCGAAAGCCACCGCCGCTCTGAACTGATCTTCCCTCGCTGATGCCCCGTGCGGGGCTGCCCGTCTCCGCTGTCGTCCGCGACAGCGGCAGGGGGCCTGCACGCCGGTGTCGGCGAACACCCAGGAATCCACCCATGGACTTTTCCCGTTTTTTCATTGACAGGCCGATCTTCGCGGCGGTGCTGTCGATCGTGATCTTCGCCGCAGGCCTGATCGCGATCCCCATGCTGCCGATCAGCGAGTACCCCGAAGTGGTGCCGCCATCGGTGGTGGTGCGCACGGTGTACCCGGGCGCCAACCCCAAGGTGATCGCTGAAACCGTGGCCACGCCACTGGAAGAAGCGATCAACGGCGTCGAGGACATGATGTACATCAAGTCCGTCGCCGGCTCCGACGGCGTGCTGCAGATGACCGTGACCTTCCGCCCGGGTACCGACCCGGACGAGGCGGCGGTCAAGGTGCAGAACCGCGTCGCCCAGGCGCAGGCGCGCCTGCCGGAAGACGTGCGCCGCCAGGGTGTCTCCACCCAGAAGCAGTCGCCGACCTTCCTGATGGTGGTCCACCTGACCTCTCCGGACGGCAAGTACGACTCGCTGTACCTGCGCAACTACGCCCGCCTGCACGTCAAGGATGCGCTGGCACGCCTGCAGGGCGTCGGTGATGCGCAGATGTTCGGCGGCGGCGACTACGCCATGCGTGCGTGGCTGGACCCGGACAAGATCGCCGCGCGTGGCCTGACCGCCAGCGACGTGGTGCGTGCGATGCGCGAGCAGAACGTGCAGGTCTCGGCCGGCCAGCTCGGCGCCGAACCGATGCCGAGCAGCGACTTCCTGACCCTGATCAACGCCCAGGGTCGCCTGCGCAGCGAACAGGAATTCCGCGACATCGTGCTCAAGGCCGGTGACGACGGTGAAGTGGTGCGCCTGTCCGATGTCGCCCGCCTGGAACTGGGTGCCGGTGACTACACGCTGCGTTCGCAGCTGGACGGCAAGAACGCGGTCGGTATCGGTATCTTCCAGGCCCCGGGCGCCAACGCGCTGGAAATCCGCGATTCGGTCATCCACACCATGGATGAGCTGACCAAGCAGTTCCCGGCCGGCGTGAAGTACGAAGCGGTGTACGACACCACCATCTTCGTGCGCGACTCGGTCAAGGCCGTGGTCTCCACGCTGCTGGAGGCGATCGCGCTGGTGGTGCTGGTGGTGATCCTGTTCCTGCAGACCTGGCGCGCCTCGATCATTCCGTTGATCGCGGTGCCGGTGTCCATCGTGGGTACGTTTGCGGCGCTGTACGTGCTGGGCTTCTCGATCAACACCTTGACGCTGTTCGGGCTGGTGCTGGCGATCGGCATCGTGGTCGATGACGCGATCGTGGTGGTGGAGAACGTCGAGCGCAACATCGAAGAAGGCCTGACCCCGCTGGCCGCGGCCCACCAGGCGATGCGTGAAGTCTCCGGCCCGATCGTGGCGATCGCGCTGGTGCTGTGTGCCGTGTTCGTGCCGATGGCGTTCCTGTCGGGCGTGACCGGTGCGTTCTACAAGCAGTTCGCCGTCACCATCGCGATCTCGACCGTGATCTCGGCGATCAACTCGCTGACCCTGTCGCCGGCCCTGGCCGCGCGCCTGCTCAAGCCGCACGGTGCACCGAAAGATGGCCTGACCCGCCTGATCGACCGTCTGTTCGGCTGGATCTTCCGTCCGTTCAACCGCTTCTTCAAGACCAGCTCGGAGAAGTACCACGGTTCGGTCGGCCGCCTGCTGGGCCGTCGTGGCCTGGTGTTCGTGGTCTACGCCGGCCTGCTGCTGGCCACCGGCCTGATGTTCAAAGCGGTCCCGGCCGGCTTCATCCCGACCCAGGACAAGCTGTACCTGATCGCCGGTGTGAAGCTGCCGGAAGGTTCCTCTATCGCACGCACCGACGCCATGCTGGCCAAGGTCGCCGAGATCGCGCGCAATACCGATGGCGTGGCGCACACGATCCAGTTCCCGGGTCTGAACGCGCTGCAGTTCACCAACACGCCCAACACCGGTGTGGCGTTCGTTCCGCTCAAGCCGTTCAGTGAGCGCAAGGGCCGCACTGCCGCGCAGATCAATGCCGAGATCAACGCCAAGATCGCCGGGCTGCAGGAGGGCTTCGCGTTCTCCATGATGCCGCCGCCGATCCTCGGCCTGGGCAACGGCAACGGCTACCAGATGTTCATCCAGGACCGTGGCAATCTCGGCTACGGCGCACTGCAGACTGCCGTCAGCACGATGCAGGGCGCGGTCGCGCAGACCCCGGGAATGGCGTTCCCGATCACCAGCTACCAGGCCAACGTGCCGCAGTTGGATGCCGAAGTGGACCGCGTCAAGGCCAAGGCCCAGGGCGTGGAGCTGACCGAATTGTTCGACACGCTGCAGACCTACCTGGGTTCGGCGTACGTGAACGACTTCAACCAGTTCGGGCGTACCTGGCAGGTGATCGCGCAGGCCGACGGCCAGTTCCGTGACAGCGTGGAAGACATCGGTCGCCTGCGTACCCGCAACAACCGTGGCGAGATGGTGCCGATCGGCTCGATGGTCACCGTGAAGGAGACCTACGGTCCGGATCCTGTGCTGCGCTTCAACGGTTACCCGGCGGCCGATCTGGCCGGCGAAGCCGACCCGCGCATGCTGTCCTCGGCCGAGGCCATGGCCAAGCTGACCGAGATCGCCGGGCAGGTCCTGCCGGTGGGCATGCAGACCGAGTGGACCGACCTGAGCTACCAGCAGGCCACCCAGGGCAAGGCCGCCTTCATCGTGTTCCCGGTGGCGATCCTGCTGGCGTTCCTGGTGCTGGCTGCGCTGTATGAAAGCTGGTCGCTGCCGCTGGCGGTGATCCTGATTGTCCCGATGACCCTGCTGTCGGCGTTGTTCGGCGTATGGACGACCGGTGGCGACAACAACGTGTTCGTGCAGGTCGGCCTGGTGGTGCTGATGGGCCTGGCATGCAAGAACGCGATCCTGATCGTCGAGTTCGCCCGCGAACTGGAAATGGGCGGCAAGGGCATCGTCGAGGCTGCGCTGGAAGCGTGCCGCCTGCGTCTGCGCCCGATCGTGATGACCTCCATCGCGTTCATTGCCGGCACCATCCCGCTGGTGATCTCGCATGGCGCCGGTGCGGAAGTCCGCTCGGTGACCGGTATCACGGTGTTCGCCGGCATGCTGGGCGTCACCCTGTTCGGCCTGTTCCTGACCCCGGTGTTCTACGTGGCCCTGCGCAAGTTCGTCAGCCGTAACGGCGGCGGGCAGCTGGTGACCCACGGCGAACCGACCATCCACCATTGATTCCTTCCTCCGCGAGGTTTTTCACATGAATACCGCTACCCAAAAGATCGCCCTGGTCACCGGTGCCACCCGCGGCATCGGCCTGGAAACCGTCCGCCAGCTGGCCCAGGCCGGCGTGCATACGCTGCTGGCCGGGCGCAAGCGCGACGTTGCCGTGGCCGAGGCGCTGAAGCTGCAGGCCGAGGGCCTGCCGGTCGAGGCGATCCAGCTCGACGTGGACGATGCCGCCAGCATCGCCGCCGCCGTGCAGACCGTGACCGAGCGTCACGGCCGCCTGGACATCCTGGTCAACAACGCCGGCATCCTGCTGGACGACATCAAACTGGCCCCGTCGGCGCAGACCCTGCAGACCTGGCGCGATACCTTCGACACCAATGTGTTCGCAGTGATCGCCGTCACCCAGGCCTTCCTGCCGCTGCTCAACGCGTCGCCGGCCGGCCGCATCGTCAACGTGTCGAGCATCCTGGGCTCGCTGACCCTGCACAGCCAGCCCGGCTCGCCGATCTACGGCTTCGCGGTGCCGGCCTACAACGCCTCCAAGAGCGCGGTGAATGCCTGGACCGTGCAGCTGGCGTACGAGCTGCGCGACAGCACCACCAAGGTCAACACCGTGCATCCGGGCTACGTCAAAACCGATATGAACGGTGGCGAGGGCGAAATCGAAATCAGCGAAGGCGCGCGTTCCAGCGTCGGCATGGCGCTGATCGATGCCGACGGCCCGAACGGCAGCTTCACCTACCTCGGCGAGGTGCTGCCATGGTGATCCGCCTGTTGACCGTGGCCGTGACCAGCGCGCTGCTGGCCGGCTGCGTCAGCGTCGGCCCCAACTACCAGGCGCCACCGGCCCAGCCGGTGACCCTGCAGGGCGCCGCCGCGCCGGTGTTCACCACCACCTCGCCGGTGGCGAGCTGGTGGGCCCAGTTCGATGACCCGGTGCTGGAGCAGCTGGTGCATGACGCACTGGGCACCAACCTGGACCTGCGCATCGCGATGTCGCGCGTGCGTGAGGCCCGCGCGGTGTTTGTCGAGCAGCGCCTGGACCAGTTGCCGCACGTCACCAGCGGTGGCAGCTACGACCGTCGCAAGCAGCCGGATGCAACCGTCGGTGGCGAGCGCGTCTTCAGCGAGACCTACCAGCTCGGCTTCGATGCCGGCTGGGAGCTGGATCTGTTCGGCCGTCAGCGCCGTGCCGCCGAAGCGGCGCGCGCGGACCTGGGTGCCGAGCAGGACAACCTCGCCGATGCGCAGGTCACCGTCGCCGCCGAGGTGGCCCGCAACTACTTCGAGCTGCGCGGTACCCAGAAGCGCATCGCGGTGGCCAAACGCACCCTGGTCAACCTGCGCGACACCCAGAAGCTCACCGAAACGCGGTGGGAACTGGGCGCCGGCAGCGAGCTGGACGTGCAGAGCAGCCGTGCCCGACTGAAGGCGATCGAGGCCGACATCCCGCTGCTGGAAGTGGCCGAAGTGCAGTCACGGCATCGCCTGGCGGTATTGCTGGGCCAGCGCCCGGACGCGCTGGACAGCCTGCTGCAGCCACGCGAGATGCGGCCGTACGCCAAGGCCTTGCCGCTGGGTGACACCACCGGTCTGCTGCGTCAGCGGGCCGATGTGCGCGTGGCCGAGCGCCGGCTGGCGGCGGCGACGGCGCGCGTTGGCGTGGCCACGGCCGATCTGTTCCCGCGGATCAGCCTGAGCGGCTTCGTCGGCTTCCTGTCCGGCGATGCCAGTGGGCTGGTCAACGGCAACAACAAGGCATGGTCGGTGACCCCGTCGATCAGCTGGGCCGCGTTCGATTTCGGCACGGTGAAAGCCCGTCTGCGTGCGAGCAAGGCGCAGGCCGACGGTGCTGCGGCCGAGTACGAAAAGGCCGTGCTGCTGGCACTGGAAGACACCGAGAACGCCCTGACGCGTTACGCCAAGCAGCAGGCCCGCCTGGCGATCGTCGCCGAGCAGGCCCAGGCCGCAGGGCGTGCCGAGGAGTTGGCGCAGATCCGCTTCCGCGAAGGGTCGGAAGACTTCCTGACCCTGCTGGATGCACAGCGCACGCAGCTTGCCGCGGATGACGCGCTGGCCGAGGCCGAATCCACGGTCAACGTCAGCGTGGTCGGCGTGTACAAGGCCTTGGGTGGCTGGGGCCAGCAGCAGGATGCGGCGAACACCCCGGTCGCGGTCACGCAGCGCTGACCGCAGCGCCGGTGACGACCCCGCTATCGCACCGCCATCGCGGCGGTGTGATACCGCTGGACGGCTCCCGGCCGTCCAGCGGACAGGCGCTTACCTGCCTGCGGCGGCAGCCGGTGCAGCAAAACGCAGCTCGGCCTGGACCGGATAATGGTCCGACGGCAGCACGCCACCGGGTTTCTGGTCCAGCGTGCTGAAGCGGTCCACGCTGAAGCCGCGCACCAGGATCCAGTCCAGTTCCACCGTGGGCTTTCCGGTGAAATCGTGGAAGGTCAGGCGCGGTCCGTCGACCCTGCCGGCGAGCTTGCGAGCATCCCCCAGCGCGGCGGTGAACGCCTTGTAGGTGTCACTGCCGGGCTCACTGTTGAAATCGCCGGTGACCACCACCGGGATGTCCTTGGGCAGCGCCGCCAGGCGCGAGACGATCAACTTCGCACCGAGCACGCGACGCGGCTCATCCTCATCGCGGTAGGGCAGGTGGGTGTTGAACAGATAGAAGCGCTGGCCGTCGGCCTGCCGCTGGAACAGTGCCCAGGTGACCATGCGCGGCATCAGGTTGCCCCAGGTGATGCTGCCCGGCACGTCCGGCGTATCGGACAACCAGAAGTCACCGGATTCGAGCACCTTCAAGCGCGTGGTGTCGTACAGCACGCCCATGTGCTCGTCGCCGTTGCCGCCGCGGCGGTCCTTGCCGAACAGCGAATACCCGGGCAGGTGCTCAACCAGGTACGCGCCCTGTTTCTGCACCAGTTCCTGCGTGCCGATCACCTCGGGCTTCTGCTCACGGATCAGCGTGACCATCGCATCGCGGCGGTCTTCCCAGCGCTTGCCGGGGTCGGTATCGGCCGGCGTGCGGACGTTGAAGGACATCACCTTCAACGCAGCCGGTGCCTGCGCCCAGGCGGTACCCAGCGGGGCCGCGAACATCATCAGGGCCAGCAGCGCGGGCCGATGGAAACGAGACAGCATGTGGAATCCCTCCATTCCATGAAAACGTTCCCGGAGGGTCGCATGGAAGGGCAGGGCAAGGCTATGCGCGACATGGCGGTTGAACGGGGAGCGGGCCGGTTTCAGCTGGCCCAGGCCGAGGTCGTCTGCGAACTCTACTCCCGTCTCGCGGAGCGTTCCGCCGAGGTGCTCAGTTCGACAGCAGGATGAACCCGGTCGTGAGGTTGATCAGCGAGCCCAGCACCAGCACCCACGCCGTGGAGAGGATCGTGTTGAGCCAGGAACGCTGCAGCGCGACCTTCAGCCAGCGGGCCTGCACCACCGCATACCAGAGCGCGGCGATCACGCCGACCGTGATGCCGAGGGTGGTCGACAGCGCGCCCGGCAGCCGGACGAAGACCATGCTGGTGGACAGTGCCACCGCGAACGGGGCCGTCAGGTAGCACTGCATGAAGAACGGCCGGCGCAGCGACTCGCGGGTCAGCGGCACATGTTTGCGCCGCAGCAGGTGGGTGGTGGTCACCAGCGGCCAGATCGCGAAGTTGATCGAGCGGAACAGCAGCAGGCCCTCTTCATTGCCGAAGACCGAGCGCGACAACGCCCCGGTGCCGACCACCTGCTGGTGCAGCATCAGTTCGACCCCGTGCGCGACCAGCACCGCCAGCATCAGGAACATCGGCGGGCTGATCGCATCGTCGAACTGGTGCTCCAGTTTTTCTCTCAGTTCGGTGTCCACGTACTGGGCCATCCGCCGCGGATGCACGATCACGCGATACAGCGTGCGCGGGAAGAACAGGAACCAGGTACACAGTTCGTAGAGAAACTCTTCCAGCGACCGCAGCAGTTTGAGGAAGTCCATCCCGGGGTCCTTGCGAGGAGGAAGCCGACAACGCCGAGGATACCCGGGGATGGGCTCAGCGGATGGCGACTGTCAGGCTGTGCGGCGCTTTTTCGCCACGGCGCGCCTGCGCGCGCATCTGGTAGACCTGCACGACATAGGTGCCGGTGGTCGGCAAGGTGCCGCTCCAGCGCCGCTTCTCATCGTTGCTGCCCAGCGCCTCACCCTGGCCGGGTACCACGCCGGGGGCGAAGACATTGAAGTTGGCATTCGGGCTGCCATCGATCGTCACCGCCATGGTCTGGCCGGCGCGCGCCGCGATCGTGTAACGCACGGTGTCATAGCCGGACAGCGTGCCGCGCAGCGTGGCGCTGCTGGCACCTTTGCTGAAGTGCACGGGCGTGGTGGTGACCTTGTCTGCCGCGTCGGCCAGCATCGGTGTCGCGGCGAGCAGGGTGGTCAACAGTACTGAGCGGAGCGGCATCATGAGCGTGTCCCAAGGGGCCCGGGAGGGGGCCTGTCTGCCGAGCATGATCGCGCGCCGATCAAGGGATTGTGGATGGTCTGTGGCTGGAGTCACCGGCACCGCCCAGGGTTACCGGCTACCATGCCCGCATGAGCATCCCCGTACCGGACAGCAGCGTGCCACGACTGCTGGGTTTCGACGTCCCGACACTGCAGACCCGTGTCGATCATGGTGCGGACGAAGCCATCGTGGCGATGCTCGATGTCATTCCCGATGCGCACTGGTTGAAACTGTTCGACGAGCGCGTCGCCGCGCTGAAGGGCGAACTGGGCCTGGCCGGCGTCGAACTGGACGGCACGTCGATCCTGTTCTTCGGCTCCATCGCCGACAGCCGCCGCCTGGCGTCCGCCGTATCGGCACTGATCAATGCCATCAACATGGAAGTGGCCGGGCACAACGCGCCCTTCCAGCCGCCCGCGCCGTAGGCGGTCAGGAATCGATGCGGGCGGGGCGCAGCCGCAGGGTAGTGCTCTTCCCGGCTGACCCGGTGGCCGGGGAGGGGGACGAGCAGCTGCCGCGGATTTCGGTCACCCATATCACCATCATCCCGACGATACGGTTGGCATCGGTCGGCCACTGCGCGACCAGCCGATCGTGGATCTGGTCGTATACCGCCCAACGCTCGGCGGCCGAACGGCCACCTGTCCAGCACTGTTCCAGCTCGGCGTGTGCCTGCCGAAACGCCTCTTTCTGTCCGTCCATAGCCATCCCCGACACCGTGCGGACCGGACAGGCGCGCCTGTCCGGGTAATGAGCCCCCTGCCATCGGACAAACGCGAATGGACGGGTCGGGCGGCCACGTCCGGGCGGCGCACCGCCGCGCCCTCCGCAGCCTGAACACCCGAGCGGCAGAGGGCTCATAACAAAACAGGATGTCCTGTATAGTTACGACCCCGCCCGATCCGTTTGCGCCCCCATGACCCCGACCAAGACCCAGCGCTGGAGCCTGCTCCTCACCGTCGCCGCCGGCCTGCTGCTGATCACGCTCGACAACTCGGTGCTGTATACCGCCTTGCCGACCCTGACCGCCGAACTCGGCGCCACGCCGCTGCAGGGCCTGTGGATCATCAACGCCTACCCGCTGGTGATGGCGGGCCTGCTGCTGGGTGCGGGCACCCTGGGTGACCGCCTGGGTCACCGTCGGATGTTCCTGATCGGCCTGGTGATCTTCGGCATCGCCTCGCTGCTGGCCGCGTTCGCCCCGGATGCCAACCTGCTGATCGGGGCCCGCGCGCTGCTCGCAGTGGGCGCCGCTGCGATGATGCCGGCCACCCTGGCGCTGATCAGCCTGACCTTCGAGGACGAGCGCGAGCGCAACCTGGCGATCGCGGTCTGGGGCTGCATCTCCATCATCGGTAGTGCCCTCGGCCCGATCGTCGGCGGCGTGCTGCTGGCGCATTTCTGGTGGGGCTCGGTGTTCCTGATCAACGTGCCGATCGTGCTGCTGGCCTTGGTGGGCGCGATGCTGTTCGCGCCGCACGGCACGCCCGATGGGAGCAGGCCGTGGGACATGATCTCCTCGCTGCTCAGCCTGGTGGCCTTGTCCGGCCTGGTGGTCGCGATCAAGGAGATTGCGCATGCACCGCCGAACTGGCCGCTGGCCGGTGGGGCCGCGCTGATGTTCGTTGTCGGCCTGGGGCTGTTCCTGCTTCGCCAGCGTCGCCTGCCGTACCCGATGCTCGACGTGGCCATCTTCCGCAACGCGCCGTTCCTGGCCGGCGTGCTCTCGGCCGCGTTCGCGATGTTCGCCATTGCGGGCCTGCAGCTGCTGACCACCCAGCGTTTCCAGCTGGTGGCGGAGTACACGCCGCTGCAGGCCGGTCTGCTGGTCTCGGTGGTCGCGCTCGGCTGCCTGCCCAGCGCGATGTTCGGCGGAGCCTTCCTGCACCGCGTCGGGCTGCTGCCCTTGATCACCGGCGGCCTCGGCGTCGGCACCGCGGGCGTGCTGCTGGTGGCGACGACCTTCGGCAGCGACGTGAGCTGGACCGTTGCCGGGTTGCTGCTGACCGGGCTGGGCATGGGCGCGACCATTTCCGTCGCCTCCACCGCGATCATCGGCAACGTGCCGCCTCATCGCGCCGGCATGGCGTCGTCGGTGGAGGAGGTGTCCTATGAGTTCGGCAGCCTGTTCGCGGTTTCGCTGCTGGGCAGCCTGATCGCCGCGCTGTACTCGGCCACCGTGTCGCTGCCGGACGGCGTGGATGCCGGTGCCGGTGAGAGCATCCAGCAGGCGTTCGCCCAGGCGGCCCGCCCGGGCGCTGACGCGGGGTGGCTCAGTGCCGCCACCAGCGCCTACGACGCAAGCTATGTTTGGGTACTGTATGTGATCGCCGCCGTGCTGCTGGTCGGCACCGTCGTCACCGGCGTGCTGCTGCGCCGCCATGGCCCCGGCACGGCCACCACCGTCTCCCACACCCACTGAGCCCATGCGCCCGAGCAACCGAACCAACATCCTCGATGCCGCCGTCCGCGTGATCGAACGCGAGGGCATCACCGCGCTCACCTTCGAAGCGGTCGCCACCGAATCCGGCATCGCCAGGGGCGGGTTGCTGTACCACTTCCCCTCGCGCGACGCGCTGCTGCAGGGCATCCACCAGCACCTGGCCAGCGTGTGGGAGGCAAGCATGATCGATGCCGCCGGCAAGCCGGCCGAGGCCGCGGGGAGGACCGAACGCTACCAGGCGTACGCACTCACCTGTGCCCAGACCGCGAGCCGGGCCGAGCTGCAGTTGATGTTCGATGCGGCCGCCACCGACGAGAACATGCAGCCCTGGACCACGGTGGTGGAGCGCTGGTCGCCTCCCACACCGCAGGACCTGAGCGATCCGGCCGCGCTGGACCTGTTCATCGCCAAGCTCGCCGCCGACGGCATGTGGGTGTTCGAAGCGCTGTCGCGCTCGCGGCTGGCGCCGGAGGTGCGGCAGGCCATTGCCGACCGGCTGGCGCAGACGATCGCGGCAGCCTCGACGACAGCGTGATGCCCGCCATGCGGGTAACCTTGGCGGTTCACTTCTTGAATGACGGGTCCGCCTGATGGATTACCAGCTTGTGATCAAATTCTGGCGCAAGTCGCTGGACGATGAGGCCTTCCTCGCGACGCTGGAGGCCGAGCTGACCACCGCGCTCGGCAAGACCGCGACGCTGGATGGCTATGACGTCAGCGCGAAAGAGATCAACCTTTTCATGTTCACTGCGGATCCGCGCCCGACGTTCCGGAAGACCAAGGATGTGCTGGAGAGGATGGGGGTGCTGCACAGTGTGTCTGCGGCGTACCGGCTGGTGGGCGGCGCGCAGTTCACCTCGGTGTGGCCGCTGCGGATGGCGCGGAAGTTTACGTTGCCGTGAGGGGGCTGAGCGCCTGTTTGCTGGCGAAAGACGGGCACAAAAAAGGCCGGGACCTTCGATTTCTCTAGGGTTCCAGCCTTTGATGCACCGTCGAAACGGCTAATTGGTGGAGGTGGGCGGAATTGAACCGCCGTCCGAAGGCACTCCATCCCCGGTACTACATGCTTAGCTCACCGTTGAATCTCATCCTGTGGCAGCACGGTGTGCAAAGCGCACCCCAGGACCAGCCTGCTTTAGTTAAGTCGTGACTGACAGGCAGCCATCACAACCGGTTCCGTGATAATGACCCTACATCTACGAGCACGGGCACAAGTAGGTTCGGGGGTTCGCCTAAGGCGGCTGTAGAACTAAACGCTAAAGCTGTTTTTAGGCAGCGATTGCGAAGTCGTTCGAACCGTAGTTGTCGTCGTTGGCAACTAAAAGTTTGCTGCTGGATTAACGAGGAAAGCTGCCCCCTCGGCATGCACCAAGTAACTTCACAACCCCCGTCGAAACCAATGCACCCCCGGTTTCTTCAAGAACCGCACTTCATCCGGAAAACAGCACCGGACGTCTACTTGACGGATTGGATGCTACTCCAATCCAGCTGAACAGTCACCTTGCCCGCCGGCTACTTACTTCTGCAACTGGCGGCGGCTGTCGGCCTTGTGCCGGGCCTTTTCCTTCTTCAGGCGGTTGTGCTCGTTGCGCACGGTCATCGCCTGCTTCTTGGCCTGCGGTTCGACCCGGGCCATCAGCGATTCCACCTGGGCCACCAGGCGGCGGTGCTCCAGGCTGTCGTAGCTCTGCGTCTCCGAGGCGACGCGCTTGGCGTTGCGGATCAGGTAGGTCAGCACCTTGAGCAGCGCGGCCGGGTCCATGGCGCGGGCGAGTTCGTCAAAGATGAACTCCAGCGCCGCCACGTCGGCGCGCAGGGTGGTCAGTTCGTCCGCCGCCAGTGCGGGTGCCGGGGTAGTTTCGAGAGTCACGCGCGGATCCTTTCCGTATCAATGCGGGGATTCTGACAGTTGTGCGGGGTTGGCGGGGAAAGATCGTTGTCTCGCTGGCGTCCGCGGGTCAGGCGGGGCGGGCCCCCGGGTGCACGGGCGGACTACAATCCGGCCCCGGAAGAGTGGTTGCAGACAGGGACGAGGCGTTGAAGAAGCAGGTGTGGAGTGCAGTGGCGGTGCTGGCGGTGGCGGTGATCGGAGCCGCCAGCCTTTGGCGGTCGACGTCGGGTGCGCAGGCGCCGGGCGGGGCAGGGCAGGCGTCGAAACCGACCGGGCAGGCGGCCACGCCTTCGGTTGAAGCAACGCCGCCGCCCTCGACCAAACCGCCCCATCCCTTCCCCGATCTCCCCCGCTCACGGGAGGGCCAGGAAATCGCCCAGGACCCCTTCAGCACCGGTCACCCGGAGGAGCGGCGCTGGCTCGACCAGCACGGCTTCCCCAATGGCGCGCAGTGGACCCGCTATCAGCAGGCCTCCGACGCCGAGCTCGACCAGGCGGCACGGGCCGGCGACACGGTGGCGGCAACGATGCGCGATGCGCGGCGGTTGGGGGTGGACCCGCCGCCGGTGGAGATGCGACCGTATCAGGCCGACCCGGACGCTACCGCGCGCTGACCGCGCGCCGCACAGGGCCCTACAGCCGCTTGCGCAGATACAGCCGCTGATGGCCGGGCGGAAACGCCTGCAGCCAGCCGAACACCTCATAGCCCTGCTTGCGGTAGAAGCCCTCGGCCTGCCAGGAGAAGGTGTCCAGCGTCACGGCGTGTGCGCCGAGCGTGCGGGCCTGGTGTTCGGCATCGGCCAGCAGGGCCTGGCCCAGGCCTTCGCCGCGATGGGCGTCGTCGACCCACAGCGCATGCACCATCAGCCAGCCCCCGCAGACATCGGCGGCGATCCCGGCCACCACCTGGCCGGCGGCGTCGTGGATCACGCGGTTGACCGGCTGATCGTCCAAGGCATCGCCACTGGCGGCCTGGTTGAAGGCCAGCAGACCGGCGAACACCGCGCGGGTGTCCTCGGCGCTGGCCGGCTGGATGCCCGGCGCGGGCACCGTGCGCGTCATCAGGCGTCGCGGTTGTGGCGGCGCATCGTGCGCGACTTCTCGCGCGCCCAATCGCGGTCCTTCTCGGCATCGCGCTTGTCGTGGGTCTGCTTGCCCTTGGCCAGCGCGATCTCGAGCTTGATCTTGTTCTTGCTCCAGTACATCGCGGTGGGCACGATCGTGTAGCCGTCGCGCTGGACCTTGCCGATCAGCTTGTCGATCTCGTTGCGATGCAGGAGCAGCTTGCGCTCCCGGCGGTCGTTGGCCACCACGTGGGTGGAGGCCTGGATCAACGGGGTGATCTGCGCACCGATCAGGTAGATCTCGCCATCACGCACGTAGGCGTACGCATCGATGATGTTGCCGCGCCCGGCGCGGATCGACTTGACCTCCCAGCCCTGCAGGGCCAGGCCGGCTTCGAAGCGATCTTCGATGTGGTACTCGTGACGGGCACGCTTGTTGAGCGCGATGGTTTTGTTGGCCGTCGCGTCCTTTGCTTTATCCTTGCCGCTGTTCTTGCTCATTTCCCTATTGTCTCCGATTCGGGCACGCCCGGTCGATTCATCAGACATCTGTATCGCATGCCAACTATCCGCCGTAGTGCCCTGGTCGAACATTCGGCTGCCCGCATGTTCGACCTGGTCAATGATATTGACGCCTATCCGCGCCGCTTCCGCTGGTGTTCGGCCTCGCAGATCCTGGAGTCCGGCCCGGACCGCCTGGTCGCGCGCCTGGATCTGGGCTTCGGTTCGTTCTCGACCTGGTTCATGACCGAGAACACGCTGCAGCGCCCGCACAGCATCGATATGCAGCTCAAGGACGGGCCGTTCAAGCGGCTGCACGGGCGCTGGGAGTTCCATGCGCTGGCCGAGGACGCCTGCAAGGTCACGCTGACGCTGGAGTTCGAGCCGACCTCACGCCTGCTCGGTCCGGCCTTGGCGCTGGGCTTCCAGGGTCTGGCCGATCGCATGGTGAATGATTTCGTCCGCGTCGCCGACGCCCAGGAGTGAGCCGTGATCACGGTCGAGGTGGTGCTGGCCTGGCCTCATCGGGTCGCGTCGCGGGTGCTGACGCTGGCCGAGGGGGCCACCGTTGCCGACGCCGTCGCGCTGGCCGCCATCGAAGGCAGTGACCGATGCCCGGCCGTGGCCGTGCATGGCCTGCTGGCCAAGGCGGATCAGCGGCTGCGCGACGGCGACCGGGTCGAGCTGCTGCGTCCGCTGCTGGCCGACCCGAAAGACAATCGCCGCCGACGCGCACGCGCCGGCAGCTGACTGAAGAAAGCGGGCCTCAGCGGCCGCGCTTCTTCTTGTCCTTGGGCAGGTTGCGGCCGAACTGGCGCACCGTGCTGCGGGCCAGCTGGGCATCATCGCTGGCGAAATACTCGCCGTCCCAGCGGGTGACCGCGTCGTTCTCGAAGTAGACGGTGAAGTTCTTCACGTCCGTCTTGCCGACCCGGTTCACGCGCTGGCTGGCGGTGTAGTCCCAGCGCTGGGCGTGGAACGGGTCCGCGATGGAGGGCGTGCCGAGCAGGGCACTGACCTGCTGCTTGCTCTGGCCCACCTGCAGCTGACCGACGGCCTGCTCCCGGATCAGGTTGCCCTGATAGATGGGTTGCTTGTAAATGATGCCGCAGCCCGTGGTGGACAGGGCAACGGCGGCGACCAGCAGGAGATTGCGCATCGGGGAATGGCGTTTGGGGAAATCGAGTCGATGATACACTCCTGAGGTGTCGCCGCGACCCAATCCGAGGCAGCTGGCGCTAAATCGCCAATGAACGGAGAACTATGGAAACCCACGACCTGCGCAAAGTCGGCCTGAAGGTGACCCATCCGCGGATGCGGATCCTGGCGCTGCTCGAGCAGCGCAATGCCAGCCACCACATGACCGCCGAAGACATCTACCGCCAGCTCCTGGAGCACGGCGACGAGATCGGCCTGGCCACGGTGTACCGGGTGCTGACCCAGTTCGAGGCCGCCGGCCTGGTGCTGAAGCACAACTTCGAAGGCGGCCAGGCCGTTTACGAACTGGACCGCGGTGGTCATCACGACCACATGGTCGATGTGGACAGCGGCAAGATCATCGAGTTCGAAAGCCACGAGATCGAGGAGCTGCAGCGCAAGATCGCCGCGGACCACGGCTACGAGCTCGAAGAGCACTCGCTGGTGCTCTACGTGCGCAAGAAGCGCCGGTGATGGCTTTGGGCCGGTCGTGGTGACCGGCCTGGCCAGAACAGGCTGCTGATCAGACCCCCGCGCCTCGGCCCGGGGGTTTTTTCGTTCTCAGGGTGTCGTGACCGGCACTTGGCGGGGCAGCAGCGCCTGCAGATCCACCGCGTCGGCCATCGCCCGGTTGCCTGCATCGCCCGGATGCAGGTGGTCCCCGGAATCGAACGCCACCGCCATCCGGGACGGATCGGCCGGGTCGCGCAGCACGGCATCGAGATCGATCACGGCATCGAACGGGCTGTCCTGCAGGAGCCAGTCATTGAGCCGACGCCGCAGCGCGTCCTTGTCGGGCTGGTAGTAATCGTCCAGCGGGGTGCCGGGCAGGGCGCCTTCAAACGGCGGCAGGGTTGCGCCGAGGATGCGGACACCGCGCGCATGGGCGCGCTCGACCAGGGCGCGATAGCCCGCCTGCAGCGCGCCCAGGGTCGGCGCCGGCTCGGTGCGGGCGAAGGCGGTGCCGGGCCAGCCGATGTCGTTGGTTCCCAGCAGCACGATCACGCTGGCCACGCCGGATTGATCGAGCACATCACGCTGGAACCGGGACAGCGCTGCCTCACCCATGCCATCGCGCAGCAGGCGTCCCCCGGAGATGCCGGCGTTGACCACGGCCACCCCCTGCGGCGCCAGGCGCGCGGCGAGGTGGTCGGTCCAGCGCTGGTCGCGGTCCAGACTGGCGGTCGCGCCATCGGTGATCGAGTCGCCGATCACGACCACGCTGTGGGCGTCGGCGGGCGCTTCCACATCAATGCCCGAGACGAACAGGCGGGCGGTCGTGGTCGCGGTGGTGCTCAGGGTAGGGGCGAGGGTCTGGTCGCCAGCGGCGAACGACGCGGTCTGCCGGCCGTCCCAGTGAAACGTCTGCAGCGGCGTGCGTTCGGCAAGGTAGACGCTCACCTGCACGGTCTGCAGATCGGCGGTCGCCAGCGCCAGCGGGTCGCTCAGGCGTTCCTTGCCGGGCGCGATCAGGGTGTCGCTGTGCCCGTCGAACGAGAGCTGCAGCGGGGGTCGTCCCGCTCCGGCAGCAACGCTGGCCGCGCTGATCCGCAGAGGCTGCCTGCCATACGCATTGCTCAGGCGCACGCGCAGCTTCCCGCCCCCCAGGCCGAGCCGCGCGGTCTGCCGGAAGGTCTGTGCCTCCAGGTGCCCGGGAATCAGCGTGGGAAACAGGAAGCCAGCGTCCCAGACCGGTTGCGGGCTGGCCTGCCAACTGGCTACCCACATCGTCGGAGGGGCCGCTGCTGCACCCCCGGCGGTGGCAAGCAGGGCGGTGGCGGTGAGGCGGGCGAGGGCATTCATCGGGCAATCCGTGGGCGAGGGGACGCCATGGTGATCTGCGGCTCACCTGTGAACTAGACTGCCTGCGGACAATCATCTGTGAACTGGATTCATCCCATGGCAGGCACCGACATCAACCGTTCCGGCGAACTGGAAGTATTCGTGCGGGTGGTCGAAACCGGCGGGTTCTCGGCGGCGGCCCGCTCGCTGGAGCTGAGTCCCTCGGCGGTCAGCAAGCTGGTCTCGCGGCTGGAGCAGCGGCTGGGCACGCGCCTGTTGCAGCGCTCGACCCGCCAGCTGCAGCTGACCCAGGAGGGCTGCGCCTTCTATGAGCGCGGGTTGAGGGTGCTGGCCGATCTGGACGAGGCCGAGCGCTGTGCCAGCGCACATGCCGCGCCGCGCGGGCGCCTGCGGGTGAACGCCAACGTGCCGTTCGGCCAGCACTTCCTGTTGCCGCTGCTGCCGAGCTTCCTCGCCCTGCACCCGCAGGTCGCGGTGGACCTGGTGCTGACCGACGAGGTGATCGATCTGCTCGAACAGCGCACCGACGTGGCGGTGCGGGCCGGGCCGCTGAAGAGCTCCAGCCTGGTCGCGCGGCGGCTGGGCGCGACCCGGATGATGATCGTGGCCGCCCCCGGCTATGCCGCCCGGCATGGGCTGCCGGAAGACGCCGACGCGCTGCTGGCGCACAACCGGCTCGATATCGGGCATCCACGCGCGTATACGGGCTGGCCACTGGAGCTCAACGGCGAACGCCGGGTCGTTCCGACCGAGGGCAACGTGCGCGCCAGTGATGGCGAGGCCCTGCGCCGGTTGGTGCTCGGCGGCGTGGGCATCGCGCGGCTGGCGGCGTTCCAGGTGCAGGCCGATGTCGCGGCCGGGCGGCTGCTGCCAGTGCTGGAGCACGCCAATCCCGGCGATCTGGAAGAGGTGCATGCGGTGTTCCAGGGGCAGGGCGGTTACCTGCCGCTGCGGGTGCGCGCGCTGCTGGATTTCCTGGTGGCGCGGGTGGACCTGGCCAGGCCGCTGGGGTGATGGGGGAGCCGGCCAGCGGCCGGTGAGGGCAGGGCGGGCCGGCATCTGGAGGAGCCGGCCAGCGGCCGGCACTACCCGTCAGACTTGGAGCAGCTTGCGCGCGGCTGCCCGGGCTTCCTTGCTGACTTCCACCCCGCCCAGCATGCGGGCGAGCTCTTCTTCGCGGGCCTTGGCATCGAGTTTCTCGACCGCGCTCTGGGTCATGCCGTCCACCGGGGCCTTGCTGACCCGGTAGTGGGCGTGGCCCTTGGAGGCGACCTGCGGCAGGTGGGTGACGCACAGCACCTGACGCTTCTCGCCCAAGGCGCGCAGTTTCTGCCCGACGATATCGGCCACGGCGCCGCCGATGCCCGAGTCGACTTCGTCGAAGACCATGGTCGGCACTGCATCCAGGCCCAGCGCGGCCACTTCGATCGCCAGCGAAATCCGGGACAGCTCACCGCCCGAAGCGACTTTGCGCAGGGCACGCGGCGGCTGGCCGGCGTTGGCGGCGACGAGGAACTCGACCCGCTCGGCGCCGTTCGGGTCCGGCTTGGCCACGGTCTGCGGCTCGATATCGATCAGGAACTGACCGCCCCCCATGCCCAGCTCGCCGATCAGGGTGGTGGTGGTGTCCGACAGGGCTTTGGCGGCCTTCCGGCGGCTGGCGCTGAGCACCTCGGCCACGGTCTTCCACTGCCCGGCGGCGCGGTCGATCTCACCGGCCAAGGCCTGCAGGCGCTCATCGGCGCCGCGCAGCTGCTCGACTTCGGCTTCCATCGCGTCGCGGTGCTCGCCCAGCGCTTCCATCGGCACGCGGTGCTTGCGGGCGAGGTCGTGCAGGCGGCCCAGCCGGCGTTCGATATCCTCGAACTGCTCCGGGTCGGCATCCAGGTCGTCGTGGACCCGATCGAGCAGGGACAGCGCTTCGTCCAGCTGGATGGCGGCGCTGTCGAGCAGGGCGTCGACCTCGCCGAGACGGCTGTCGTGCTCGGCCACGCGGGTCAGATCGTTGCGGGTCTGCTGCAGCAGCTGCAGCACCGAGACCTCGTCGTCGCCGTTGAGGCGGCTGACGGCCACGTCGCAGGCGCTGATCAGCGCGCTGGCATGGGCCTGGCGGCGGTGGCTGCTGCCCAGGGTGGCGATCGAGGCGGGATCGAGGTCTTCGCGCTTGAGCTCGCCGAGCTGGTGCTCGAGGTAGCCGATCCGGTCGCTGACATCGCCCTGGCGCGACAAGGCCTCGGCTTCATCGACCAGCGCCTGCCAGCGTGCCGCGGTCTGGCGGACCTGGGCGCGCTCGGCGTCGTTGCGGGCGAAGGCGTCCAGCAGCGAGAGCTGCGAGGGGCGCGAGAGCAGGGCCTGCTGTTCGTGCTGGCCGTGGATCTCCACCAGCATGCCGGCCAGCTCGGTCAGCTGGGAGAGCGTCACCGGGCGGCCATTGATGAAGGCGCGCGAGCCACCGTCGGCGCGGATCACGCGTCGCAGTTGGCACTGTTCTTCGTCGTCGAGCTCGTTGTCGCGCAGCCACTGGCGTGCCGGGGCGTCGGCCAGCGGCGCGAATTCGGCCGAGAGCTCGGCGCGCGCAGCACCGTGGCGGACCACGCCGCTGTCGGCGCGCAGCCCGGACAAAAAGCCCAGCGCGTCCACCATCAGCGACTTGCCCGCGCCGGTTTCACCCGAGACCACGGTCATGCCGGCGCCGAATTCCAGCTCGGTGGCGCGGACGACCGCGAAATCCTTGATCGATAGATGTCTAAGCATGGTCTACGTTGTACACGAGGGGTGTCTCCAAGCCGCGCACGCTAGCATGGGCCGGGGGCGTCTCCAATGACTTGCCAACGCCCCGTGCAGCCATTATCTAAGTGGGCGTCTCACAGGCTGATTCCATGCATCCTTCCGCGTCACATCTCGCGCCACGCGCCCGCCATCTGCTGCGGACGCTGATCGCCCGCCACATCCAGGATGGCGAGCCGGTCGGCTCGCAGACGCTTGCCCGGCATGCCGGCCTGGACGTCAGCCCGGCCACGATCCGCAACATCCTGGGCGACCTGGAAGACCTGGGCCTGCTCAGCTCGCCACATACCTCCGCCGGCCGGGTGCCGACCGCGCACGGCTACCGGGTGTTCGTGGACAGCCTGGTCAAGATGCAGCCGCCGGGCGAGGGCGAGCTCAGCCGCCTGCGTACCGAACTGGCCACCGGCACCGGCACCCAGGCCCTGCTCGGCAGTGCCTCGGAGCTGCTGTCGGCGATGAGTCACTTCGTCGGGGTGGTCAGTGCCCCGCGCCGGGAGCAGTTCGCGTTCCGGCACATCGATTTCGTGGCGCTGGACGCGCGCCGGGTGCTGGCGATCCTGGTGTTCGCCGACAACGAAGTGCAGAACCGGGTGATCGAGCCGCGCCGCAGCTTCGACCCGGGCGAGCTGGAGCAGGTTGCCAACTATCTCAATGCGAACTGCGCCGGGCGCCCGCTGGCCGAGATCCGGGCCCGGCTGCTGCTGGAGCTGCGCGATGCGCAGTCGGAGATGGAGCAGCTGCTGGCGCACAGCATCGAGCTGGCCGAGCAGGCGATGGTGCCGCCGGCCGATGACATGGTGCTGGCCGGGCAGACCCGCCTGATGGGCGTGCAGGACCTCTCCGACCTGGAGCGACTGCGCGAGCTGTTCGACGTGTTCGCCAGCAAGCGCGAGATCCTACAGCTGCTCGAGCGCACCATCCAGGCCCCGGGCGTGCGCATCTTCATCGGCGAGGAGACCGGGGTGATGCCGCTGGAGAGCGTCTCGCTGGTCACCGCCCCGTACTCCGCCGATGGCCAGGTGCTGGGCGTGCTGGGGGTGATCGGCCCGAAGCGGATGGCCTACGACCGCATGATCCCGCTGGTGGAAGCCACCGCCCAGGTGCTGGGGGCCGCGCTGGGCTCGCCCGGCGGCGGCGGATTGTCCCGCGATCGCGCATAAAGCGGCCCTGGACTCTTGAATCCCGTAGCCGCGCCCACATAGGGGTGGGTGGAGGCGGAGAGTCACCGCCAAGGATCCGGAAATGAACCAAGATCAGTCAGATATCGCATCCCAGAATCCCGCCGGCGAGCCGGCCGCTGAGCCGTCCCTGCAGCAGCAGCTGGACAGCCTGCACAACGAGCTGGCCCTGCTGCGCTCGGAGTCGCTGCGCGAACGCGCCGACCTGGACAACCAGCGCAAGCGCGTTGCCCGTGACGTGGAACAGGCGCGCCGCTTCGCCAATGAAAAACTGCTCGGCGAGCTGCTGCCGGTGTTCGACAGCCTCGATGCCGGCCTGAATGCCGCCGGCAGCGAACCGAGCCCGCTGCGCGAAGGTCTCGAACTGACCTACAAGCAGCTGCTCAAGGTCGCCGCCGACAATGGCCTGACCCTGCTCGACCCGACCGGCCAGACCTTCAACCCGGACCACCACCAGGCGATCAGCCAGGCCGACGCGCCCGGCGCGGCGCCCGGCAGCGTGGTCCAGGTGTTCCAGAAGGGCTACCTGCTCAACGACCGCCTGCTGCGTCCGGCGCTGGTCGTGGTGGCCCGCGACTGACCCGCATCCCGGTCCGCCGGGCCTGGCCCGGCGGCTCGACCGGACGCTGAACGCGTTGGGTCGCCATCGAACACTGTGTTTGATGGACGGCTTGAAAGTGTCCGCAGCGTCCCACACATCCCATTCATAACCCGGCAGCTGCCGGATGTACCCAGAACTTTCAGGAGTCTCCCTCATGGGCAAGATCATTGGTATCGACCTCGGCACCACCAACTCGTGTGTGGCGATCATGGACGGCGGCAAGGCCCGCGTCATCGAAAATGCGGAAGGCGATCGCACCACGCCCTCCATCGTCGCCTACACCAAGGACGGCGAAGTCCTGGTCGGCGCCTCGGCCAAGCGCCAGGCCGTGACCAACCCCAAGAACACCTTCTACGCCGTCAAGCGCCTGATCGGCCGCAAGTTCACCGACGCTGAAGTCCAGAAGGACATCGCGCACGTGCCCTACGGCATCCTGGCCCATGACAATGGCGACGCCTGGGTGCAGACCAGCGACGGCAAGAAGATGGCCCCGCAGGAAATCTCCGCCCGCGTGCTGGAGAAGATGAAGAAGACCGCCGAAGCGTTCCTGGGTGAGACCGTCACCGAGGCCGTGATCACCGTGCCGGCCTACTTCAACGACAGCCAGCGCCAGGCCACCAAGGACGCCGGCCGCATCGCCGGCCTGGAAGTCAAGCGCATCATCAACGAGCCGACCGCGGCTGCCCTGGCCTATGGCCTGGACAAGGGCGACGGCCGTGACCGCAAGATCGTTGTGTACGATCTGGGCGGCGGCACCTTCGACGTGTCGATCATCGAGATCGCCAACGTCGACGGCGAGAAGCAGTTCGAAGTGCTGGCCACCAACGGCGACACCTTCCTGGGCGGCGAAGACTTCGACAACCGCGTCATCGAGTACCTCGTCGACGAGTTCAACAAGGACCAGGGCATCGACCTGCGCAAGGATCCGCTCGCCCTGCAGCGCCTGAAGGACGCCGCCGAGCGCGCCAAGATCGAGCTGTCCACCAGCCAGCAGACCGAAGTGAACCTGCCGTACGTCACCGCTGACGCGTCGGGCCCGAAGCACCTGAACATCAAGCTGACCCGCGCCAAGCTGGAAGCGCTGGTGGAAGACCTGATCAAGAAGTCGATCGAGCCGTGCCGCATCGCGCTGAACGATGCCGGCCTGCGTTCGAGCGACATCGGTGAAGTGATCCTGGTCGGTGGCCAGACCCGCATGCCGAAGGTGCAGCAGGCCGTGACCGAGTTCTTCGGCAAGGAACCGCGCAAGGACGTCAACCCGGACGAAGCCGTGGCACTGGGTGCCGCGATCCAGGGCGGCGTGCTGGGCGGCGACGTCAAGGACGTGCTGCTGCTGGACGTGACCCCGCTGTCGCTGGGCATCGAGACCCTGGGTGGCGTGTTCACCAAGATCATCGAGAAGAACACCACCATCCCGACCAAGGCCTCGCAGGTGTTCTCCACCGCCGAGGACAACCAGTCGGCCGTGACCGTGCACGTGCTGCAGGGTGAGCGCGAGCAGGCCCGCTTCAACAAGTCGCTGGCCAAGTTCGACCTCTCCGGCATCGAGCCGTCGCCGCGCGGCCTGCCGCAGGTGGAAGTGTCCTTCGACATCGACGCCAACGGCATCCTGCACGTGTCGGCCAAGGACAAGAAGACCAACAAGGAACAGAAGGTCGAGATCAAGGCCGGTTCGGGTCTGTCCGAGGACGAGATCGCGCGCATGGTCGCCGACGCGGAAGCCAACCGCGAAGAAGACAAGAAGTTCCATGAGCTGGTCCAGGCCCGCAACCAGGCTGACGCGCTGATCCACGGTACCCGTACCGCGATCACCGAGCACGGCAGCAAGGTCGGTGGCGACGTGATCGGCAAGGTGGAGTCGGCCCTGGCCGATCTGGAAACCGCGATGAAGAGCGACGACAAGGCCCAGATCGAAGCCAAGTCGAAGGTGCTGGAAGAAGCCGGCCAGGCCCTGTTCGCAGCCTCTGCGGCGGCCGAGCAGGGTGGCGCCGCGCCGGGTCCGGATGCCGGTGGCAACAACGGCGCGCACGACGATGTGGTCGACGCCGAGTTCACCGAAGTCAAGGACGACAAGAAGTCCTGATCCGGCCATGACACGGGACGTTGCGCAGGCAACGTCCCGTTGTCGTCTCCCCCTTCTGGTCCTGACAGCCGTATCCCGGCCTGTCGGGGCGCCCGGCGAAAGAGCGGACCTGGTGCCGCTCTTCCGCTTTGACGAATCCCGACTTCCGGAACCCGATTCAAGCTATGAGCAAGCGCGATTACTACGAAGTGCTGAGCGTGTCCCGCACCGCCAGCGACGAAGAACTGAAGAAGGCCTATCGCCGTTGCGCGATGAAGTACCATCCGGACCGCAATCCGGGTGACAGCGAGGCCGAGGCATCCTTCAAGGAATGCAAGGAAGCCTACGAAACCCTGTCCGACAGCAACAAGCGCCGCATGTACGACGCCCATGGCCACGCTGCGTTCGAGCACGGCATGGGCGGCGGCGGCGGTCCGGGCGGCCCGGACATGGGCGATATCTTCGGGGACATCTTCGGCAACATCTTCGGCGGTGGCGCCGGCGGTGGTGGTCCGCGCCAGGCCCGTCGCGGTGCCGACATCGGTTACGTGATGGAGCTGGACCTGGAAGAAGCGGTGATGGGCGTGGAACGCCGCATCGAGATTCCGAGTCTGGTCGAGTGCGATGACTGCAACGCCAGCGGTTCGGAAGATGGCAAGGTCGAGACCTGCTCGGTCTGCCGTGGCCAGGGCCAGGTGCGCATCCAGCGCGGCATCTTCGCGATGCAGCAGGCCTGCCACCACTGCAACGGCCGTGGCCAGATCATCCAGAACCCCTGCAAGACCTGTCACGGCAATGGCCGTGTCGAGGAAGACAAGGTGTTGTCGGTGAAGGTGCCTGCGGGCGTCGACACCGGCGACCGCATCCGTCTGTCCGGTGAAGGCGAGGCCGGTCCGGCCGGCACCCCGGCAGGCGATCTGTATGTGGAAGTGCGGGTGCGCGAGCACGCGATCTTCCAGCGCGATGGCGACGACCTGCACTGCGAAGTGCCGATCCGCATCTCGCAGGCCGCGCTGGGCGATACCGTGCGCGTGGCGACCCTCGGTGGCTATGCGGAAATCCGCATTCCGGCCGAGACCCAGACCGGCAAGCTGTTCCGCATGCGCGGCAAGGGCGTGCGCTCGGTGCGCAGCCGCAGCGAAGGCGACCTGTACTGCCGCGTGGTGGTGGAGACCCCGGTCAACCTTACCCCGGAGCAGCGCAAGCTGCTGGAACAGTTCGAGACCACCTTCACCGGTGATGAAGCGCGCAAGCACTCGCCGAAGTCGGCGACCTTCATCGATGGCGTGAAGGGCTTCTGGGACCGGATGACGTCGTAAGCGTCACGGGCTCCTGTGTACTACCGAAGGCCCCCTGGCGACAGGGGGCTTTTTTGTGCGCGGACGGCTCTACCTCTACCGGGCGGCACCGGGCGTAAAATGTCGGCATGAACGAATCCCTCGAAAGCCACCTGGTCCACGGCCGCCGCCAGCGCCCGGACGGTCCGTCGCCGGTCGACGTCATCTCGGTGCAGTCCCAGCTGGTGTACGGCTATGCCGGCAACAGCGCGGCCGTGCCGCCGCTGCGCGCGCTGGGCGTGCGCGTGGCCGAAATCCCCACCACGCTGCTCAGCAACGCGCCGTTCTACGAAACGACGCGCGGTCGCGTGCTGCCCTCGGACTGGTTCGCCGATCTGCTGCTCGGCGCCGGTGAGCGCGGCCTGCCGCAGCGCGCGCGGATGCTGGTATCCGGCTACTTCGGCAGCGTTGGCAACGGTGCGGCTTTTGCCGACTGGCTCGATGCGGTGCTGCCGTCTTCGCCGCAGCTGCGTTACTGCCTGGACCCGGTGATCGGCGACACCCACACCGGTCCCTACGTCGAGCCGGGCCTGGAAAAGGTCTTCGCCGAACGGCTGCTGCCGCATGCCTGGCTGGTCACGCCGAATGCCTTTGAGCTCGGCCGCCTGACCGGGATGCCCAGCCTGGCCCAGGACGATGCGATCGCCGCGTCGCAGGCGCTGCTGGCGCGTGGCCCGGAATGGGTGCTGGCGCACAGCGTCGGTGGCGATCCGGGCCAGCTGGTCACGCTGGCGGTCAGCCGCGACGCGATCTGGCGCTGGTCCTCGCCGCACCTGCCGGTGGACGTGGCGGGCACGGGTGACGTGCTGATGTCGTTGCTGGTCGCCTTCCTGCTGCGTGGGGAAACCTTCGAACAGGCGATCTCGCGCGCCATCGCCGGCGTGCACGTCGCGCTGGAGACCACCCTGGCCAACGGCCATGAAGAGTTCGATGTGCTGGCGGCGGCGCCGGCAGCGCTGGCCCTGCCGGATCGCTTCGTCCCCGAGCGCCTGGCGTGAGCATGACGCCGGTGGTCGGCATCGTCGGCAGCGACGGTGCCTACGGGCGCTGGCTCCGCCGGTTCCTGGCGCAGCGCCTGGGTCTGGAGGTGATCGGCCACGATCCAGCCGATCCGCAGTCGGACAGCCCGGAGACCCTGCTCGAGCGCGCGCAGGTGCTGATCTTCTCGGCACCGATCCGGCACACGCCCGCGCTGATCGCGGATTACGTGGCCCGCTCGGCCGGTCGCGAAGCCGGTCGCCTGTGGCTGGATGTCACCTCGGTCAAATCCGCACCGGTGGAGGCGATGCTCGCCTCGCAGGCCGAGGTCGTCGGCCTGCATCCGATGACGGCCCCGCCCAAGGCACCCACGCTGAAGGGCAGGGTGATGGTGGTCTGCGAGGCGCGCCTGTCGCAGTGGCAGCCGTTCGTGCAGCAGCTGTGCGGCGCACTGGAAGCGGAGTGCGTGCGCGCCACGCCCGAGCATCACGACCAGGTCATGGCGCTGGTCCAGGCGATGGTGCATGCCACGCATCTGGCGCAGGCCGGCGTGCTGCGCGAGTACGCGCCGATCCTGGGCGCGTTGCCGGCGCTGATGCCGTACCGATCGGCCTCGTTCGAGCTGGATACCGCGATCATCGCGCGCATCCTCTCGCTCAATCCGGCGATCTACGAAGACATCCAGTTCGGCAATCCGCATGTGGCACCGATGCTGGATCGCCTGCTCGCCCAGCTGCAGCAGCTGCGGGCACAGCTGGAGCAGGGCGATGACGCGGCGCGCACCGCCTTCCGCCAACAACTGCTGCTGGACAACCGCGACAGCATGGGCACGGAGGTGCTGGCCGACGGCAACTACACCTTCGAGCGGGTCGGCTATCTGCTGGCCGACCTCACCGAGCGCAACGCGATCAGTGTGCACCTGCCCGAAGACCGACCCGGTTCGCTGCGCGAGCTGTTGCATGTGTTCGAGCGGCACCGGGTCAGCCTGGCCTCGATCCATTCCTCGCGCACGCCTGCCGGTGAGGTTCACTTCCGGGTCGGATTCGTGGCAGGCAGCGATGCGCTCGCGTTGCAGGCGGCGGCCATCGAGATCGATGCCTCGGGCATCGGCCGCGTGCTGGTCCGCTGACACGGTGCGCTGCAGCATTCATCCACAGGGGGTGTGGATGATCTGCGCACAAACATGTGGATAAGTGCGTACGCGCCTTGCGGGAAAAGGCTGTCAAGATGCTTGGTCAAAAATTGACCAACATCCGCGTAACTTTTTTTCAACGCCTCAGGTGACGAGGGTGAGCTCGCCGCCGGCCGTGCGGAACGCGCGGCCGTCGCGGATCAGACGGCGGCCATCGGCCAGTTCGTAGCGCGCACTCTGGCCGGTGCCTGCAGCAGCATCGGCCTGCTCATCCTTGAACTCGATGATGACGTAATCGTCGCCGTTGGCGTCGGTGGCGGGGAACTGTCGGAACGACATGAAACACCTCCTGCAGCACATCCAGTGAGGGCTGCAGGATGCGATGGCCGGTGTTACCGGCCCGTCATCAATCGATGAATTGCAGGCGCGCCAGTTCGGCGTAGAGACCACCCTCGGCCAGCAGCTCGGCATGCGTGCCCTGGGCGACGATGCGACCGTGATCCATGACCACGATGCGATCGGCCTTGAGCACGGTGGCCAGGCGGTGCGCGATCACCAGCGTGGTGCGGCCGGCCATCAAACGCTCCAGTGCCTGCTGTACGGCGCGCTCGCTCTGCGCATCCAGGGCACTGGTGGCTTCGTCGAGCAGCAGGATCGGTGCGTCCTTGAGCAGGGCGCGGGCGATCGCGATGCGCTGCTGCTGGCCACCGGAGAGGCGCGCGCCGCGCTCGCCCAGCTCGCTGGCATAGCCTTCGGGCAGGGCCTGCAGGAACTCATCGGCCTCGGCGGCTTCGGCCGCGCGCCGCACCTCTTCATCGGTCGCTTCCAGGCGACCGTAGCGGATGTTCTCGAACGCGCTGCTGGCGAACAGGGTGGGCTGCTGCGGCACCAGTGCGAGCTGTTCGCGCAGCTGCGCCGGATCGACCTCGCGCAGGTCCACGCCGTCGACCAGGATGCGGCCGGCCGCGGGATCGTGGAAACGCAGCAGCATCGACAGGATGGTGCTCTTGCCGGCGCCGGACGGCCCGACCAGTGCGACGGTCTCGCCCGGGCGCACGTGCAGGTCCACATGGTCCAGCGCGGCGGTGTCCGGGCGCTGCGGGTAATGGAACACCACATCCTCGAAGCGGATCTCGCCACGCAGCGGCTGCGGCAACGGGGTCGGATGTTCCGGCGCGGTGATTTCCACGTCCTCCTGCAGCAGCTCGGCGATCCGGCCCATGCCGCCCGAGGCGCGCTGCAGTTCATTCCAGACTTCGGCCAAGGCACCGACCGAACCGCCGCCGATCAGCGCATACAGCACGAACTGGCCCAGCGTGCCGGCGCTCATGTTGCCGTCGATCACCTCGTGCGCGCCCAGCCACAGCACGCCGACGATGGCGCCGAATACCAGCACGATGGCGCTGGCGGTGACGATCGACTGCGCGCGGATGCGGCGACGCGCGGCACCGATCGCATCGCCTAGGGCGGCGTTGAAGCGGCCGCGCTCATACGGCTCACGCGCGTGGGCCTGCACGGTACGCACTGCGCCCAGGGTTTCCGAGGCCAGGCTGTTGGCGTCGGCGATGCGGTCCTGGCTGGCGCGTGCGATGTTGCGCAGGCGACGGGCGCCGATGATGATCGGCAGCACCGCCAGCGGAATGCCGACCAGCGACCACGCCGCCAGATGCGGGCTGGTGACGAACAGCATCACCAGGCTGCCGATCACGGTGACGGTGCTGCGCAGCGCCACCGACATGGTCGAGCCGATCACGCTGCGCAGCAGTTCGCTGTCGGCGGTCAGGCGCGAGACCAGCTCGCCGCTGCGGCTGCGGTCATGGAAGCCGGCGCCCAGCGTGATCAGGTGCGCGTACAGGCGGCTGCGCAGATCGGCGACCACCTTTTCCCCCAGCAGGGAGACGAAGAAGAAGCGCGCGGCGGTGGCCAGGGCCAGCACCACCGCGACCAGGAACAGCAGCGCGAAGGCCTTGTTGATCTGGCCACCACTGGTGAAGCCGTGGTCGATCATCTGGCGGACCGCGACCGGCAGGCTCAGGGTGGCGACCGAGGAGATCGCCAGGGCCACCAGCCAGGCACTGAACAGCCCGACATGCCGGCGTACGAACGGCCACAGGGTGTTCAAGCTGCCCAGGCGGCGCATCGGCGTGTCGTGCGGAGCGGGTGCGTCAGTCATTCGGTGGGCCTGGTTCGGTGCGGGGTTCAATGCGGACACGATCACGAGTGGCGTCGCGGAGGCGGTTTTTCAACGGCTCGACCTGATCGGCCGGCAAGCGCAGGTGCAGGTTCACGCCGTCGGCGGTGAACGCTTCGTCCACTTTCTCGGCCAGATGCATGCCCAGCGCGGCGTGCAGCGGGCCCAGATCCTCGAAGCCCGCGTGCACGTCCAGCTCGGCCATGGCGATCAGCGGCAGCCGCGGCGCGACTCGCAGGCATTCGGCGGCGGTGCCGCCATAAGCGCGCACCAGACCGCCCGCCCCCAGCTTGATGCCGCCATACCAGCGGGTCACCACCACCATCACCCGATCGAAGCCCTGGCCATCGATCGCGGCCAGGATCGGACGGCCGGCGGTGCCGGAGGGCTCGCCGTCATCGCTGGAGCGGTAGTCGTTGCCGCAGCGATAGGCCCAGCAGTTGTGGGTGGCATCCCCGACGGCAACCTGCTGCAGGAACTCCAGCGCGGCGGCCGCATGCGGGATCGGCGCAGCATGGGCGATGAAGCGGCTGTGCTTGATCTCCAGGCTGTGGCTGACAGGGGTGGCGAGCGTATCGGGCATTCCCCTCATTCTAGTGGGGATGCCCGGTCACCGTACGCGCAGCATCAGTTCTCGAGCAGCCGGCGCAGGTCGCGCGGGATCCGCACTTCCGGGTAGTGCTGCAGATAGCGCTCCAGGCTGGCGCGCGCGGTGTCCACATCACCGGCGTCGCGGCGTTCGCGGATGCGCTTGAGCCACTGCTTGCGGGGCAAGGCAGCATCGGCGGCAACGGCCTGGTGCAGCGCACGCACGGCATCGTCTGCCGGGGCAGGTACCGCCATCGGCGCGGCGGCGCGACGCATCACGCCGGGGGCACCGGGGGCGGGTTTGGCCGGCGCCGAGCGCTCGATCGTCGAGCCGGTCACCGCGACGGCGTCCAGCGCCGGTTCGCCCGCATCCATGGCATGGGACGCCGCCGCCTCGGGTGCGGGGGCGGACATCATCGGTGCCGGTGCCGGTGCCGGTGCGGGCGGTGCAGGTGCGGCAATGGGTTCGGGGCGCGGCGCAGACATGGCGCGCGCACGCGTCGGCGCAGCGGTCGTGCTGGCCGGGGCCGGCGTCTCTACTGCCGCCTTCGCCGCGCGCTGCTGCGGGACGGGCGGTGGTGCAGCGGCCGGTGCCGGGGAGGGCGCGGCGTCCATCGCCGGCGCGGCCTCCGTCATGGCGGCGCTCGACGCGGGTGCGGCGACCGGTTCGGCCAGCGGAGGCGCGGGCGGGTCTTCGGGCTTGAGCTGCCAGGCGATGCCGACGGCGAAGACCACCGAGGCGGCCAGCCCGAACACCGCCGGCAAGCGCGAGCGTGGGCGCCGCAAACGTGCCGGGGCATCCGGTGGCAGCTTCCAGGTGGCCGCGTCCGCAGCCGATGCTTCCACCGCGGTACGCGCGGCGGCCACCACGGCCTCGTCGATCGACGGCGCCGGGCCGGTCGCGCTTGGCCGACCCAGCAGCCGGGCCAGCTCGCGTTCTTCGGGCGTCAGCGGATCCGGGCGATTCATCCGCTCAACCCCGCACGCAGTTTGTCCATGGCATAGCGCAGCCGTGACTTCACCGTCTCACGGCCGACACCGGTGATCTCGGCTATCTCTTCCAGACTCAGTTCCTGTTCCAGGCGCAGCTGCAGGACTTCGCGCTGTTCCGGCGGCAGCTGCTCCATCGCCAACTGCAGCTGGCGGCGCTGTTCGAAGTCGGACAGCTGGGTTTCCGGGGTCCGTGCATCGGTGATCGCCGCCACGCGCTCGTCGGCGTCGATCGGTGCCGAGGGTCGATGCCTGGCGGCACGCCAATGATCGTTGAGGCGGTTGTGGGCGATCCGGAACAGCCAGGTGGTGAAGGCGGCCTCGGGCTGCCAGCCGGCACGGGCCGCGATCACCCGCTGCCAGACATCCTGGAACATCTCATCGGCCAGCGCGCCGTCGCGCAGCTGGCGCAGCAGAAAACTGTACAGGCGGCTGCGATGGCGGCCATACAGCGCCTCGAACGCACGCAGGTCGCCGCCGGCCCAGGCCAGCATCAGTGCTTCGTCGGTCGGCAGGGCGAGGGCATCCACGCCGCACAGAGTAAGCGCTGCGGGGGTGTTCGCATAGTCGATGGCGTGCCGGGTGGCGGAACGGACGGGCATGGCGAGGACCTGGGGCATGGCAGTAACAACGTCCCGCGGTGCCGGAAGGGGTTACGGCTCTTCCACTGCCCCCCGGTTCGCGCGTTATGCTCGCAGGACGGGGGAGGTGCCGGGCAGCCGGCACCAGAGAGATGAGCGACGTGTCCAGCCAGATGGTGACCTCTTCAGTGCAACGGGACGGTGATGCGGTGATCCCTGCCGCGGTCGCCACGGCGTTGTGCGCCCTGTTGCCGGCCGGGGCAGCGGTCGCGCTGGCCTGGTCGGATCCGCTGCTGGGCGAGGGCAGCCAGGGCCATCCGGAGGGCGGCGGCGCGGCGATCCAGGGCGGGCCGCCATGGCAGCAGCGCTGGACCCACGACGGTGCCGGGTTGAGCGTGAGCGTGACGCTGGCTGCCGGCCCGCCGCCGGACAGCTGGTGGACGGCCGCGCGCCTGTTGTTCCAGAGCACCTTGTCGCTGGCCCGGCAGCGTCGCGAGATCGCCTCGCTGGAGGAGTCCAAACGCCTGCAGCAGGCGTTGTACGAGATCGCCGATCTGGCCGGCGCGGATCTGGAAATGGCCGAGATGCTGCGCCACTTCCACCGCGTACTCAATTCGCTGATGTACGCGCAGAACTGTTTCATCGTCGAATACGACGACATCCGGCACCGGGTGCGCTTCCTGTACTTCGCCGACCAGAAAGACGACTTCGTCGCCGACCCGGACCGCAGCTACGAAGAACACGAAATGCCGCGCAGCCTGACCTTCGCGCTGCTGCGGCACGGCCAGCCGCTGAGCGGCCCCTCGCGCGAGCTGCTGGCGATCCTCGATGACGAGCACGATCCGCAGCGCGGGCCGGAAAGCCTGGACTGGCTCGGCGTCCCGATGCTGCGCGATGGGCGCGTGTGCGGCGCGATCGTGGTGCAGAGCTACGAACACCGCGCGCGCTATGACGAGGCCGACCGCACCCTGCTGGGCTATGTCGCCCAGCATATTCTCACCGCGATGGACCGGCGCCAGGCGCAGGTGCAGCTGGAGCGCCAGGTCGAGCGCCGCACGGTGGAGCTGCAGCGCGCCAACCGCAACCTGCAGGAGGAAGTGGTCGAGCGCCGCCGCGCCGAGAAACTGCAGCTGGCCCTGTTCAACATCGCCGAGCTGGCGATGAGCGCCGAGTCGCTCTCGCAGTACTACGGCCAGGTGCATGGCGTCGTCGGCACGCTGCTGGACGCACGCAATTTCTACATCGCGCTGGTCAACGAAAAGGGCGACGGGCTGGAGTTCGTGTACTCGGTGGACGAGTACAACCCTTCGCGCGCGCCGCGTCCTTTCAGCGAAGGGTTGACCGAGTTCATCGTGCGCAACCGGCAACCGCTGCTGGCGACCCGCGAGCGCATCGATGCGCTGCGCGACAGCGGCGTGGTCCGTGAGTTCGGCGCCCGGTCGAACTGCTGGCTCGGGGTGCCGCTGCTGAGCGATGACGATGTGGTCGGCGTGATCGTGGTGCAGAGCTATTCGCCGGAGGTGGTGTTCACCGTCCACGACCAGCGCCTGCTCACCTTCGTCGCGCAGAACATCGGCAACGGCCTGTCCCGTCAGCGCGACCAGGAGCGGCTGCGCAATGCGCATGCCGACCTGGAAAAGCGCGTGGATGAGCGCACCCGCGAGCTGGCCGACGTCAACGACAAACTGCTCGGCCAGATCGGCGAACGCCTGCGCGCCGAGCAGCGCCTGACCCACCAGGCCATGCACGACGCGCTGACCGGCCTACCCAACCGCCTGCACCTGCTGGATCGGCTGGAAGATGCGATCGAGCGTGCGCGCGGCAGTGAAGGGCAGGGCTTTGCGGTGCTGTTCCTGGACCTGGACCGGTTCAAGCTGGTCAACGACAGTATCGGCCATGCCGCCGGCGATCAGATGCTGGTGGAGGTGGCCAAACGCATCGTCTCGATGCTCTCCGCACAGGACGTGGTCGCCCGGCTCGGGGGCGACGAGTTCGCGATCCTGCTCCAGTGTGGCGATGGCCTGGCCTCGGCGCTGGAGTTCTCGCAGCGCATGCTGGTGGCGCTGGAGGAATCGATGTGGGTGAAGGGGCGCGAGCTGTTCCCGTCCGGCAGCCTGGGCATCGCCATGTGGAACCCGCGCTACCGCAACGGCGAAGAGCTGGTGCGCGATGCGGATGCGGCGATGTACCGGGCCAAGGCGCAGGGCAATGACCGCTGCGCCGTGTTCGATGAGGCGATGCGCGAGCAGGCGCTGCGCAGCCTGGATCTGGAAGCGGACCTGCGCCGGGCCATCATCAATCGCGATTTCGTGCCGTTCTACCAGCCGATCATGCGGCTCAGCGACGGCGAGCTGGTCGGCCACGAGGCACTGCTGCGCTGGCAGCACGAGCGTCGCGGGCTGCTGCTGCCCAGTGCGTTCCTGGACCTGGGCGAGGAGAGCGGCCTGATCGAGCAGGTGGACTGGCTGCTGTACGAGCAGGTGATCACCCAGCTCGCGCGCGGCGGCCGCGGTTATCTGTCGGTGAATGTGTCGCCGCGGCACTTCCGCTCGGCCGACTTCAGCGCTCGCCTGTTCGGACTGATCGAAGCGGCCGGCGCCGATCCGCATCGGTTGCGCCTGGAAATCACCGAAGTGGCGCTGCTCGATGATGGCCCGCGGACGCTGCGCATCCTGCAGACCCTGCGCGACCGCGGCGTGCTGGTGCAGCTGGATGATTTCGGCACCGGGTTCTCGGCACTGTCCTACCTGCACCGGTTCCCGATCTCGACGCTGAAGATCGATCAATCGTTCATCGCCGGCCTGCATGGGGAGGACATGCAGAGCACGCGCGCGCTGGTGCAGGGCGTGCTGTCGCTGGCGCGCACACTGGGCATCGAAACCGTGGGCGAGGGCATCGAGACCCAGGCCCAGCACGACACGCTGCTGCAGCTGGGCTGCGATTACGGCCAGGGCTATCTGCTCGGCCGGCCGGCCCCGATGGCAGCCACCGCGACGGCCTGAACCGTCGCGGCCATGCCCGGATCAACGCAGCGCGTTGGCCCGCTTCTCATCGATCCACTTGGACGCCTGCGCCGGCTCGTAGGCGCGCATCCAGGCGAGCATGTCATCGATGTCCGAGCCGTACCACAGGTCTGCGCGCTGGGCCGGGTGCAGGAAGCGCTCTTCGACCATGCGGTCGATCATGCCGATCAGCGGGGCGTAGAAGCCGTCCACATCCAGGAACGCGCACGGCTTGTTGCCGATGCCCAGCTGGCGCCAGGTCAGCATCTCGAAGATTTCTTCCATGGTGCCGAAGCCGCCGGGCAGGGCCACGAACGCATCGGAGAGGTCGAACATGCGCGACTTGCGCTCGTGCATCGAACCGACGATTTCCAGCTCGGTCAGGCCGCGGTGGGCCACTTCCCAGTCCGCCAGCTGCTGCGGGATCACGCCGGTGACTTCACCACCGCCTTCCAGCACGGCATTGGCCACGGTGCCCATCAGGCCGACGTTGCCGCCGCCGTAGACCAGGCGCAGGCCGTCGCGGGCGATGCGGTCACCCAGCGCGATGGCGCGCTCGGTGTAGACCGGCTTGCTGCCGGGGTTGGAACCACAGTAAACGCAAATCGACTTCATTGGATCTTCCTGTTGTTCGTATCTGTAGCGACCGGAAACGAAAAAGCCCCGCCGATGACCGGTGTGCTGGTCTCGTGACGGGGTTCGTTCCGCAGGTGCGGTGCCGGATTATCGCGTGTTTCGGGCGCGGGGGCCAATCGGCCCAGGATAGAGCCGACCGTTGGTCGGCTGCCTTTTCTCCTCCCGTCGGTCGGCTACCCGCCGTGCGGGCTCACACCCGCACGGCCGCCGAACTCAGGCGGCCTGCGACTGCTCCCTGCGCGGGCCTTCCTTCAGGGCGCGGCCGACCAGGCCGACCAGCAGGTCCAGCTCTTCGCCATCCATCCCGAAGTGCGGGGTGAAGCGCAGCGAGTTCTCGCCCCCATGGATCACATTGATGCCGTGGTTGCGCAGCCATTCCTCGGTGGACCCGGTGCCGTAGCACTTGAACTGCGGGGCCAGCTCGCAGGAGAACAGCAGGCCGGTGCCCTGCACCTTGGTGATCAATCCGCCCAGCTCGGTCTTCAGCTGTTCCAGCTTGCGCACCGCTTCGGCACCGCGCACGCGGATGTTCTCGCGCACCTGCGGCGTCAGCAGCGACAGCGTCGCGCAGGCCACGTCCAGCGCCCGCGGGTTGGAGGTCATCGTGTTGCCGTAGATGCCCTTGCGGTACAGCTGCGCGGCATGCTCGGTCACGGCCAGCACCGAGAGCGGGAACTGGGCGGCGTTGAGCGCCTTGGAGTAGGTCTCCATGTCCGGCACGTCCAGGCCTTCGAAGCCCGGGTAATCCACGATCGAGAGCACGCCGTGCGCGCGCAGGCCGGCCTGGATCGAGTCCAGCAGCAGCAGGCTGCCGTGCTGGCGGGTCAGCTCGCGGGCCAGCGCATAGAACGACGGCGGCACCGAACGGCCTGGATCGCCTTCGCCCATCACCGGCTCGAGGAACACGGCCTCGATGAACCAGCGGTTCTGCTCGGCCTCGGCGAACACGCGCTTGAGCGCCTCTTCGTCATACGGCGCGATCGCGATGACCGTGTCCTCGCCCCGGTAGCTGGCCAGGTGCTGCATGTAGGTCTTGCGGCTGGAGTCGGAATACAGGCCCGGACGGTCGGTGCGGCCGTGGAAGCTGCCCTTGACCACCACGCGCTTGATCTTCGCACCGGCGTGGCGGGCGCCCGGATCGGTCTGCAGCTTGGCGTTGACGTCGGCGATGCGGGCGGCGAGGCCGACCGCTTCGGAGCCGGAATTCAGGCACATGAAGTGGCTGTACGGGCAACCGCCCCGACGGTGGCCGATCTCCTTGCGCAGCGCCTGGATGAAGCGCTGCTGGGACAGGCTGGGGGTCATCACATTGGCCATCACCTGCGGGGCGGCCATCGCCTCCATCACCGCCTCGGGGGTGTGGCCGAAGCCGAGCATGCCGTAGCCGCCGGCGTCGTACAGCACCGCACCCTTCAGGGTGACCACCCACGCGCCACGGGCGGCGAGGGCGACATACGGGGTGACCGCATCATCGGCATAGAAATTGACGAACCCCTCCTGCATCGCATCGATCTGGGCGCGCTCGTCCAGGGCCAGCAGGCCGTCAAGATCGGCGCGCACGCGCTCGAATTCAGCGGCGGCGGCATCGATGGCGGCGACCAGGGCGGGGTGGCCGGCGGCCAGGCGTTCGAGGGTGGCGTCATCCAGGCCGGTGGTGAGGCGGGTGCCGGGCTGGGCGCGAAGCGGGGCGAGACGTTCGATGAAGCTCATTGCAGATCTCCTGAAACGATGGCGGCACGGCGGAAAAGCAAAACGCGCGTCTATTCGCGCGCGCTTCGGGCATTCCTGCTCGTGCATCAGACTTCCGGCTCGATGCTAGCACGCGGTTTTTCGCGCGATAACCCCGTCAAAAACTGTTGCAGAGCAGCATTTTGCGCGACGTTCGCCCAAAGCTGCATTGCCACCGAGGGCCAGTCGTACAATGGCCGACATTGCCTACACGTTGCCGTGCGCTCCCTTGAAGAAGTCCGATTTCAACTACGACCTGCCGCCCGAACTGATCGCCCAGGCTCCGCTCGCCGAGCGCTCGGCCAGCCGCCTGATGGTGGTGCCGCCGGCGCCGGCCCCCTTCGAGCACCGCCAGGTGCGCGACCTGCCGCAGCTGCTGCGTGCGGGCGACCTGCTGGTGTTCAACGATACCCGGGTGATCCCGGCCCGCCTGTTTGGCCAGAAGGCGAGCGGCGGCCGCGTCGAGATCCTGATCGAGCGCCTGCTCGGCGGGCAGCAGGCGCGCGCCCAGGTCGGCGCCAGCAAGTCGCCCAAGCCGGGCAGCCGCATCGCCCTGGATGCGGGTGGCGAAGCCGAGGTGCTGGGCCGCGATGGCGAGTTCTATGTGTTGCAGTTCCACGTGCCCGAGGCGCTGGAACAGTGGCTGCTGCACGCCGGCCGGCTGCCGTTGCCGCCCTACATCCAGCGCGAGCCGGGGGTGGACGACCGCGAGCGCTACCAGACGGTGTTCGCCCGCGAGATCGGCGCGGTGGCCGCCCCGACCGCGGGCCTGCACTTCGATGAGGCCCTGCTGGCCACCTTGAAGGACACCGGCGTCGACTTCGGCCATGTGACCCTGCACGTGGGCGCGGGCACGTTCCAGCCGGTCCGCGTGGACGACCTGAAGGAACACGTGATGCACCGCGAGTGGCTGAACGTCGGCGCCGAACTGGTCCAGCAGGTGCGCCGCACGCGCGCTGCCGGTGGCCGGGTGATCGGGGTCGGCACCACCGTGGTGCGGGCGCTGGAAAGCGCCATGCGCGAGGGCGAGCTGCTGCCGTACGCCGGGGACACCCAGATCTTCATCACCCCCGGCTACCGGATCCGCAGCGTGGACGCGATGGTGACCAACTTCCATCTGCCGGAAAGCACCCTGCTGATGATGATCTCGGCCTTCGCCGGCCAGGCCCGGGTATTCGAGGCCTACCAGGCCGCGATCGCGGAGAAGTACCGGTTCTTCAGCTATGGCGATGCGATGCTGCTGTTCCCGCAGGGGGAATGAGGCTGGCGGGGCAGGCGCGGCCGTTTTCGGCGACAATGGCAGACTATCTGTCCGAATGACCGCTCCATGTCCCGACTCCAGTTCCAGCTCCAGACCACCGACGGTCGCGCCCGGCGCGGCCGCCTGACCTTCCCGCGCGGGACCGTGGAAACCCCGGCCTTCATGCCGGTGGGCACCTATGGCTCGGTGAAGGGCATCCTGCCGGAGCAGATCCGCGCGCTGGGTGCGGAGATCATCCTCGGCAATACCTTCCATCTGTACCTGCGCCCGGGCCTGGACGTGATCGCCGACCACGGCGGCCTGCACGGCTTCGCGCGCTGGAACGGCCCGATCCTGACCGACTCCGGTGGCTTCCAGGTGTTCTCGCTGGCCCACCGCCGCAAGATCACCGAGCAGGGCGTGACCTTCTCCTCGCCGACCGACGGCGCCCGCGTGTTCCTGGGCCCGGAAGAGAGCATGCGCATCCAGAAGGTGCTCGACTCGGACGTGGTGATGATCTTCGACGAGTGCACCCCGTACCCGGCCACCGAGCCGGTCGCGCGCACCTCGATGGAGCTGAGCCTGCGCTGGGCCCAGCGCAGCCGCAACGCGCACGATGAGCTGGGCAACGACGCGGCGCTGTTCGGCATCGTGCAGGGCGGTGTCCATCACGATCTGCGCAGCCGCTCGGCCGAGGGCCTGCAGCAGATCGGCTTCGACGGCTATGCCATCGGCGGCCTGGCCGTGGGCGAGCCCGAGCACGAGCGCAACGCCATGCTCGACCACATGCATCCGATCCTGCCGGCCGACCGCCCGCGGTATCTGATGGGGGTGGGCCGCCCGGAAGATCTGGTCGAAGGCGTCGCCCGCGGGGTGGACATGTTCGACTGCGTGATGCCGACCCGCAACGCCCGCAACGGCCACTATTTCACCTCGTTCGGCACGGTGCGCATCCGCAACGCCCGCTACGAGCGCGACATGGACACCATCGAGCCGGGCTGCGGCTGCCATGCCTGCACCAGCGGTTACACGCGCTCGTACCTGCGCCACCTGGACCGCTGCAACGAGATGCTGGCACCCATGCTGGGCACCATCCACAACCTCTATTACTACGAGAAGTTGATGGCCGACATGCGCGAGGCGATCGCGGCGGGAACCTTTACCGCCTTCCGCGAGTCTTTCTACGCGGCCCGTGGTGCGGTCACGCCCGCGCTGTAAAGTGACCCCGGCCGGCCGCTCCGGCGCGCCGACCCTGCCAAACGGCCCAAGGACGAACTCCCGGGGCCATGGCATACTTCGAGGCTGACCCCCGTTTCGCGGCGACTCCCTGACCCTCAAAGGGGGCAGGGCGCCTCCCAACCCAAGGACACACTATGAACCTGCTCGCCTTCCTGATTCCCACCGCCAACGCCCAGGCCGCCGGTGGCCAGCCGCAGGGCATGGGTCTGACCACCCTGCTGTTCCCGATCATCCTGATCGCGATCATGTACTTCCTGATGATCCGCCCGCAGATGAAGCGCCAGAAGGAACACAAGGCCATGCTGGAGAAGGTCAAGCGCGGTGACGAAGTGCTGACCAACGGCGGCATCGCCGGCGTGGTCACCGACATCGGCGACAACTTCATCACCATCGAAGTGGCCGAGAACGTGCGCATCCGCGTGCAGAAGGGCGCCGTGGGCAATGTGCTGCCGACCGGCACGCTGAAGTCGGCCAACTGATCCACTCCCTTTCCGTTCAACCGCGGTGCCGGGACGGGCACCGCGCGGGACCCAAGCAATGCTCGAATTTCCACGCTGGAAGTATTTCCTCATCCTGATCGTGCTGGCGGTCAGTGCGTTGTACGCACTGCCCAACATCTACCAGAAGGACCCTGCCGTGCAGATCACCGCCAACCGTGGCGGGCAGATCGACGACGCCCTGCGCGACCGCGTGCTGGGTGACCTCAAGCAGGCCGGCGTGGAGCCGCTGTCGGTGGCCAAGGAAGGCGACAGCCTGATCGTGCGCCTGCCGACGCTGCAGGCGCAGACCGCCGCCAACGACGCCCTGCGCGACGAGATGGGCGAGGACTACGTGGTCGCCCTGAACCTGGCGTCCACCGTGCCGGACTGGCTGAGCGACCTCGGCGCCAAGCCGATGGTGCTGGGCCTGGATCTGCAGGGCGGCGTGCACTTCGTGCTGCAGGTCGACCAGAAGGCGGCCCTGGACAAGCGTCTGGATGCCTACGCCGAAGACGTGCGGACCAGCCTGCGTGATGCCCGCATCGCCTACCAGTCGGTCGAGCGTCGTGGCGACAACACCATCGTGGCCAGCATCAGCCCGTCCGCCGGTGCCGATGCGGCCGCGCGTGCCCGCGACGTCATGGTCAAGGCACAGCCGACGCTGGGTTACGAGGTGGCGGGCAACCGCATCACGGTGAGCATGCCCGAGGCCGAACTGACCGCGATCGCCAATGGCGCCATCGAGCAGAACGTCAATACCCTGCGCAACCGCGTCAACCAGCTCGGCGTGGCCGAGCCGATCATCCAGCGCCAGGGTGCCGACCGCGTGGTCGTGCAGCTCCCGGGCGTGCAGGACACCGCCGAAGCCAAGCGCATGATCGGTGCCACCGCGACGCTGGAATACCGCGCCGTGGTCGAGGGCAATGCCCAGGATGCGATCACCAGCGGCCGCATCCCGCCGGAGGCCAAGGTCTACCAGCAGCGCGACAACCGCGGCCCGATCCTGCTCAACAAGCGCGTGATCGTGACCGGTGACCAGATGGTCGCCGCGCAGGCCACCACCGACCAGAACGGTTCGGCGGCGGTCAGCGTGACGCTGAACAACGTCGGCGGCCAGCGCATGTTCGACTTCACCAGCGCCAACGTGAACAAGCCGATGGCGGTGGTCTACACCGAGCGCATCCCGACCGTGAACGTGGTCGACGGCAAGGAAGTGCGCAGCTTCCGCGTCAAGGAAGAGGTGATCTCGGTCGCCAACATCAACGGCGTGTTCGGCAAGAACTTCCAGACCACCGGCCTGGACAAGCTCGAAGCGGACAACCTGGCCAAGCTGCTGAAATCCGGTTCGCTGGCCGCGCCGATGGACTTCGTCGAAGAGCGCATCGTCGGCCCGAGCCTGGGTGCGGAGAACGTCGAGCGCGGCGTGACCGCGGTCGGCTTCGCGTTCCTGTTCACCCTGATCTTCTTCACCGTGTACTACCGCATGTTCGGCGTGATCACCTCGGTGGCCATGCTGTTCAACCTGCTGATCGTGGTGGCGGTGATGTCGCTGTTCGGCGCGACGATGACGCTGCCGGGCTTCGCCGGTCTGGCGCTGTCGATCGGCCTGTCGGTCGACGCCAACGTGCTGATCAACGAGCGTATCCGTGAAGAGCTGCGGGCCGGAATGCCGCCCAAGTCGGCCATCGTCGCCGGTTACGAGAAGGCTTCGGGAACCATCCTGGACGCCAACCTCACCGGCATCCTGGCAGGTGTGGCGTTGTATGCGTTCGGTACCGGCCCGCTGAAGGGCTTCGCCGTGACCATGATCGTCGGCATCCTGGCCTCCATGTTCACTGCAATCACCGTCTCGCGTGCCCTTGCCGTGCTGCTTTACAGCCGCCGCAAGAAGCTCAAGACCCTGGCCATCTGACGGGAAGCGAATAGAAACCATGAAACTTTTCCCGTTGCATCTGATCCCGAACGACACCAAGTTCGACTTCATGCGCACCCGCTGGGTAGCCGTGTCGCTGGCGGCGCTGGTCTTCATTGCCGCCATCGGCTGCATTGCCTTCAAGGGCTTCAACTACGCGCTGGACTTCACCGGCGGCACCGTGGTCGAAGTGCGCTTCGACAAACCTGCTGACGTCGATGCCGTCCGCGAGCATCTGGAAGGTGCCGGCTATGCCGGTGCCCAGGTGCAGAGCTTCGGCAGCGGCAGCAACCTGCTGATCCGTCTGCAGCCGCAGGAGATGGCCGCTGGCGAGAATGCCGGTGAAGCCAACAGCCGTACCGCCCAGGCCGTGCAGAAGGCGATCTCGGTGGAGGGCAACCAGGCCGCCATCGTGGGCGCCGAGTTCGTGGGCCCGCAGGTCGGCAAGGAGCTGGCCCTGAACGGTCTGTACGCGGCCCTGTTCGTGCTGATCGGCTTCCTGATCTACATCGGTTTCCGCTTCGAGTGGAAGTTTGCGACGGTGGCGATCATCACCACCTTGTTCGACGTGCTGGTGGTGGCCGGTTACTTCTCGCTGAGTGGTCGCGAGTTCGATCTGACCGTGCTGGCGGGTCTGCTGGCGGTGATGGGCTTCTCGATCAACGACACCATCGTGGTGTTCGACCGTGTGCGTGAGAATTTCCGCAGCCTGCGTGTCGAGCCGCTGGAAGTGATGAACCGCTCGATCAACCAGACGCTGTCGCGCACGATCATCACTTCGCTGGTGTTCTTCCTGTCGGTGCTGGCGCTGTACCTGTACGGCGGTGGTTCGCTGGAAGGGCTGGCGCTGAGCCAGATGATCGGTGCGGTGGTCGCTACGTTGTCGTCCATCTTCCTCGCCTGCCCGCTGCTGACGATGGGCGCGCTGGCGGTGAGCAAGCAGGATCTGCTGCCGAAGGCCAAGGACGTGGAAGCGCTGGAGCGTCGTCCGTAAGGGTTTTGGTGGTATGAAACAGCTGAAAGGCCGCGCATTGCGCGGCCTTTCTTTTTGTTCAGAGCCTAAAGCGGCGCCTCGGGTTCTCACGGTTGGAGGGCGACGGGTAGCGCTGTGCTGGACCCGCCGTGAACCCATCCCTGGGGGCTCGTGAGCGGCATCCATGCCGCTCCAACGGTCCTGCACATCGCCACCCGTCACCCTCCAGAGACGGGGCTGGATGGCGGTAGGTGAAGCGAAGCCAGGGCAGGGTCGGGCAGAGCGTGCGCGGTCCTCGGCATGATGCCCGCGTCAGGGCCAGTTGGCGCAGACAACCATTGCTGCTACCAACTGATGTGTACGAGGAAACAATCGGGCGGGATCCTTCGAGGCCATGCGTGGCTGCTTCGCAGCGGACCGGAGCGCGCACTGCCGCTATGCGAAGCAGGGTCTCATTGAGGCCCTACTTTTCGGTGCAGAAACAGGCTGTACGTCTCTGTCGTGCCGAAGATCGCAAACTCCGTCATTTGGCAGATCAACGACATATGCGCCCGAGCGGGTGTGCTGCGAACGTAATCGATATGTGCAAGGCCATAGAGGCCCAGTGCTGTGAAGAAGCCATGTCAATCGACGTGCCTGGTGGAGGTGGGGATGTCAGATCGTCCACCACGACATGACCGGTTAGTAGATCGACCGACCCCAGACCTAGCGATTCGTGAAAGAAGTAGATACATCCGAAGGCGGTATAAGCGAATGCGTGTGTGTTTGAGCTTGAGAACGTTTCATCTCCGTCGAACGTCTGGTCAAGAACGGGGGCAAGATCATCAGGGAGGCAGAGTTGGATGCGCCCTCAACGCATGACGCATCGGCCAAAGCGCCTATAGAGCTCAATCAACTGCTGGGGCAGCACGTGTTCTGCTCGATCCAGCTCGTCGGGTCTCAACGCAAGGGTGAGCTCCGGGCTCCCGTACCTTTTGATGGGGTAATCAGTGAATTTGCTCATAGGTCCAGTTAGATTGTCGGCGCTGCCAGGCGGGTGATAACGAGCCGACGGCGGCCCGGTCAGAGGCCATATCACGCGGGGTATCAAGGGTAGAGCCACGCCATGCGTGGCTGCTCTCCCATCCGCACCGGTCCCAGGCCCACAGGGAACAACACAGTCCCATACACCCCCGTCGGTTGTACTCCGCGGCGCTGCGCACTACGATCCCTTGCGTTCCGCGCAGCCGCTCCGGTGGCGCGCGACCTCCCTTTTCATCGCGCCGGTCCGCCCTGCGCCAGTCCCCCTCGAGGTTTACATGGTCATCAAACCGCGTGTGCGCGGCTTCATCTGCGTCACCACCCATCCCGTCGGCTGCGATGCGGCCGTCAAGCAGCAGATCGATTACATCCAGTCCAAGCCGAAGATCGCCAACGGCCCGAAGAAGGTGCTGGTGCTTGGCGCCTCCACCGGCTACGGCCTCGCCGCGCGCATCACCGCCGCCTTCGGCAGCGATGCCGCCACGCTGGGGGTGTTCTTCGAGCGCCCGGGCACCGAGACCAAGCCGGGCACGGCTGGCTGGTACAACACCGCCGCGTTCCACAAGTACGCCGAGCAGGCCGGCCTGTACGCCAAGAGCGTCAATGGCGATGCCTTCTCCGACGAGGTCAAGGCCAAGGTCATCGAGCTGATCAAGCAGGATCTCGGCCAGGTCGACCAGGTGGTGTACAGCCTGGCCGCGCCGCGCCGCAAGCATCCCAGGACCGGTGAAGTGATCAGCTCCACGCTCAAGCCGATCGGTGCGCCGATCACGCTGCGTGGCCTGGACACCGACAAGGAAGTGATCACCGAGACCACGATCGAGCCGGCGACGCCGGAAGAGATCGCCGGCACCGTCGCCGTCATGGGCGGCGAAGACTGGCAGATGTGGATCGATGCGCTGCTGGAGGCCGGTGTGCTGGCCGAAGGCGCGACCACCACGGCGTTCACCTACGTCGGTGAGGAGATCACCCAGGCGATCTACTGGAACGGCTCCATCGGCGCGGCCAAGAAGGACCTGGACGAGAAGGTCGTCGGCCTGCGCCAGAAGCTGGCCCCGATCGGGGGCGATGCGCGCGTGTCCGTGCTCAAGGCGGTGGTCACCCAGGCCAGCTCGGCGATCCCGACGATGCCGCTGTACCTGTCGCTGCTGTTCAAGGTGATGAAGGCCAAGGGCACGCACGAAGGCTGCATCGAGCAGCTCGATACGCTGTACGACATCCTCTACGGCGGCAAGGACGCGGGCACCGCCACCGAGCGCCTGCGCCATGACCTGGTCACCGACGGCGGCCGCCAGGTCGCGCTGATCGATGATGCCGGCCGCCTGCGCGCGGACTACAAGGAAATGGCGCCGGAGGTGCAGGGCGAGGTGGTCGCGCTGTGGCCCCAGGTCACCAACGAGAACCTGTACGAGATCAGCGATCTGGCCGGCTACAAGGCCGACTTCCTGCGCCTGTTCGGGTTCGGCGTGGAAGGCGTGGATTACGACGCCGACGTCGCGACCGATGTGAAGATTCCGAACCTGGTCGAGATGGCCTGATCGGAAGGATGGATGCCGACCAACGGTCGGCATCTACCCGCGCGGTGCACAGGCGGATGCGTGCGCGTGGCGCCCAGCGCAGCCCGTGCGGTGCGCCCATCGATGCGCGCGCGGTGCCTCAGCGAACCCGCGCGGTGCGCCCTTCGATCTGCGGCAGAAGGTAGGTCACGACCGTTGGTCGTGACGCTTCCAATCAGCTGAAATCGAAATTCATCGCCGGACCGGCGGGGCCGACGAACTCGCCCTGCACGTAATCCACGCCGGCACTGAACAGCAGGCTCATCGAGTTGGCATCGGCGACGAACTCGGCGATGGTCTGGATGTTGGCCGCCTGCGCACGCGCGGTGATCTCGCTGATCTTCTCGCTGTGTTCGCGGGTGCTGGCGAAATCGCAGGTGAAATCGCGGTCCAGCTTGAGGAACTGCGGCTGGAAATGCGCCAGCAGCTGGAACGAATCCAGCCCCGAACCGAACTGCTCCAGGCCGATCCGGCAGCCCAGTGGCGCGACCGCCGCCAGGAACTGTTGTGCGTTGCGCAGATGGGTGAACACCTTGGCCTCAGGCGCGTGCAGCCACAGCTGTTCGCCCGGCACGCCCTGGGCCTGCAGTTCGCGGCGCAGGGTGGCGATCATCTGCGGATCGTTGAACGATTCCGGGGTGATCTTGACCATCATGTGGGTGACATGGCCCTCGCGCCTGCGCGCGGCGAGCATGCCGATCGCGTGCGTGACCACCCAGCGGTTGATGTCGGCCAGCAGGCCGTGATCCTCGGCGATGCCCAGGAACGCGGTCGGGCTGAGCAGCTCGCCGTTGTGCTCCAGGCGCAGGTACGCCTCGTACAGCTCCAGCGCCTCGCCCTGCAGGTTGAGCACCGGCTGGTAATGCAGCTGGAAGCCATCGCCTTCCAGCGCCTGGCGGATGCGTGCCACCCAGTGCTGGATGCGCTCTTCCTCCACGCGGTCCACCGCGGCCGGGTCGAATACCCGCGTGGTGTTGCCCAGTTCCAGTGCGGCCTGCGTGCACTCCGTCGCGCGGGCCAGCACCTGGCCGATGCTCGCGATCTTCTCGCCGACCTGCACGCCGCCCACGCTGACCGTGACCGTGGCCGAGCGCTCGCCGATGCTGAACACCTGCGCGGCGAAAGCGTCACGGATCTGGTCGGCCAGGGCGACGGTCTGCGCATACGCGCCCTCCGTCAGCACCGCGAAGCTGTGTTCGCCGAAGCGGGCCACCTGGGCGCTGTCGCCAACCGATTGGGCCAGCACGCGGGCGAGGGCGCCGATCAGCGCATCGGCCGAGTCCAGGCCGATCTCCGGCAGCAGGCGCGCGTAGTGATCCGGCTCGATCAGCAGCAGGCCGAAACGGCCTTCGCTGCGGCCGGCCTGGGCGACCGCGTTCTCGACGTGCAGCATGAAGGTCGGCCGGTTGAGCAGGCCGGTGACCTGGTCGCGCTGGCGCAGGTCCTCGACCTCGCGCGCCAGCTCCGGGTCGAATTCCATGCGCCGACGGAACACCACCTGCAGGCAGGACTCGCCCTCGTAGCTGGCCTGGGTGAACTCCATCGTCGCCGGGAACACCGCGCCGTCCTGGTTGCGCGCATCCACCTGGTACTGCGGGGGCGGGGCATCGCCTTTGCTCATCGACTTGAGCAGCTGCTTGAAGCCGTCCACGTGCTGCGGGGCGACCATGTCCAGCAGCGAGATGCCTTCCACATCGTCGAAGGTCTCGTAGCCGAACATCTCCAGGTAGGCCTCGTTGGCCCGGATGTGCATGCCTTCATGGACGTAGGCGATGGGGTCGCGCGAGGAGGAGATCAGCGCATCGCAGCGGCGCTCGGTCTCGCGCATCTGCGCCTCGATCCGGCGCAGCCCGCGGCGCGCATGCAGATCGGTCCATTCGTTGCGGACCACGGCCAGCAGGTGCTCCGGGCGGTGGCGCAGGGCAATGGCGCGGATGCCGTTGGCGCCGGCCTCGACCCACTCGTTTTCGTTGATCGATTCGGCCAGCAGGATCATCGGGATGTCCTTGCCACTGGCGGCGATCTGCTGGGTCACCTGCAGCAGCGGGATGCTCTGCGCGGCGGCGACCAGCACCAGGTCGATCGGCTGGGTGCCCAGCACCTGGGCCAGTTCCTCGCTGTGCTGCGGGCGCGTCGGGCGCACCGCGATGCCGCTGTTGCGCAGCGTGCTGACGATGGTCTCGGCGTTCTCGCCGCTGTCGTCCACGATCAGCAGGCGGACCGTCATGTCATTCGCGTTCTGCATTCACTACTCCCCGGACTGCAAACTTGATACACGATGCGTGTGACTACGTCCATGCGGCAAACGGTAGCCGATCACGGAACGTTCGTTCCGGCTCAGGCCACGCTGCCCGCGGCATGGCCACAGGCCCAGGCCCACTGGAAGTTGTAGCCGCCCAGCCAGCCGGTCACGTCCAGCACTTCCCCAATAAAGTGCAGGCCGGGAACCAATTGTGATTCAAATGTACTGGAGGACACCTTGCGGGTGTCGACCCCGCCCAGGGTCACCTCGGCGGTACGGTATCCCTCGGTGCCGCTGGCCACCAGCGGGAAATCCTGCAGCAGATTGGCGGCCGCGCGCAGCTGCGGTTCGTCGATCTGGCGCACCAGCCGGTCCGGCAGCCAGTACTCGCACAGGCGCAGCGCCAGCCGGCGCGGCAGCACCTCGGACAGCACCGTGCGCAGCTCGGCGGCACCGCGCTCGGTCTTCATCCGGCGCAGCCAGTCCAGCGCGTCCTGGCCGGGCAGCAGGTCCAGCCGCAGCTCGTCGCCGGGCTGCCAGTACGAGGAGATCTGCAGGATCGCCGGGCCGCTGATGCCGCGGTGGGTGATCAGCATGGAATTGCGGAACTCGACGTCGTTGCAGCGCGCCGTGATCGGCAGCGCCACCCCGCTGAGGTCATGGAAGCGCTCCTGGTGCTTGCCGCTCAGGGTCAGCGGCACCAACCCGGCGCGGGTCGGCAAGACCTCATGGCCGAACTGGCGGGCCAGCTCATAGCCGAAGCCGGTCGCGCCCATGCTCGGGATCGACAGGCCGCCCGTGGCCACCACCAGCGAGGCGGCATGGAAATGCCCCTGCGCGGTGTGCACGTGGAAGCCGTCCGCGCCACGCTCCACCTTCTGCACGCCGCAGTCGGTGCGGATCTGGACGCCGGCGGCCTGGCATTCGTCCACCAGCATCTTCACGATCTGCTTGGAGGAGATGTCGCAGAACAGCTGGCCCAGCTCTTTTTCGTGATACGCGATGCCGTGCCGCTCCACCATCTCGATGAAATGCCAGGGCGTATAGCGGGCCAGCGCGGATTTGCAGAAGTGCGGGTTGGCCGACAGGAAGTTGGCCGCCGTGGTGCCGGTATTGGTGAAGTTGCAGCGCCCGCCGCCGGACATCAGGATCTTCTTGCCGACCTTGTTGGCGTGGTCGATCACCTGCACGATGCGTCCGCGCCGGCCCGCCGTGAGCGCGCACATCAGCCCGGCTGCACCGGCCCCGATGACCAGCACGTCGCAGCGGATCACACTCACGCCTGCGGCTTCTGCTTGCGCCAGGTCGGGATGACGCTGAGCTGCGCCTTGTCGGACGTCAACTGCACTTCGCCGTCCTGGATCTGCACGTCCCACTGCATCGTGCGTTCGATCTGCGCGCCCCATTCGGTGACGAACTCGCCCGGCAGGTCCATGACCTCCAGCGTGGACAGCTTCTTCAGCGCGGAGGCGTTGCGGTCCCACCAGATGTCGGCGGCGCGGCCACCATAGGTGACCAGCTGCACCGCACGCGCGCGGCCGGCGGCCTTGCGCAGGCGCGACTCGTCGGGCTGGCCCAGTTCGATCCACAGCTCGATGTCACCGGTGTAATCGCGGCGCCACAGGTCCGGCTCGTCGTCCACGCTCAGGCCGCGGCCGAATTCCAGCCGGTCATCGGCGTTCAGCGCGAAGGTGAGCAGGCGCACCATCAGGCGGTCATCGGTCTCGGACGGGTGCTGGGCCAGCGTCAGCGTGTGGCTGGCGTAATAGCCGCGGTCCATGTCGCTGATCTGCAGTTCGGCCTTGCGGATGGTGGCGGTGAGGGCCATGGGGATACCTGAAACAAAGAGCGCCATGATAATGGTTCGCCATGAGCCCGTCCGATCCGATCCTCGCTGCCCCCGCTCCCAGCCGCCTGCAGTTGCCGCCGGGCGACTGGCCCAGCCTGCTGGACGGGCTGTGCGCGCGCTTCCCTCGCATCGACCGCGCGCAGTGGGTGGACCGGTTCGCCCGCGGGCGGGTGCAGGATGTGCAGGGCAGGGCGCTGCGGCCGGATGCTGCCTGGCAGGTCGGGCGGGAGATCGTGTATTTCCGTGAAGTGGCCGATGAGCCTGTGATTCCATTCGTAGAGGCCATCGTCCACCAGGACGCGCACCTGCTGGTCGCCGACAAGCCGCACTTCCTGCCGGTCACCCCGGCCGGAGGATACGTGCGCGAGACGCTGCTGGCCCGGCTGGTGGCGCGCACGGGCAACCGGGATCTGGTGCCGCTGCACCGCCTGGACCGGCTGACCGCCGGGCTGGTGCTGTTCTCGACCCGGCCGGACAGTCGTGATGCGTATCAGCGGCTGTTCCGCGAGCGCCGCATCGACAAGGTGTACGAAGCGCAGGCGCCGGGACTGCCCGAACTGCCGTTCCCGCTGGAGCGCCATACCCGGTTGGTCCCCGGCGAGCCGTTCTTCCGCATGGCCGAGGTGCCCGGTGAGCCCAATGCCCGGACCCGCATCGAGGTGATCGACGGCGCTGGACCGGTCTGGCGCTACCGGCTGCACCCGGTGACCGGCCGCAAGCACCAGCTGCGCGTGCACATGGCAGGACTGGGCGCGCCGATCCTGGGCGACGATCTGTACCCGGAGCTGCTCGCGGATGCGTCGGCGGGGGTGCCGCTGCAGCTGCTGGCCAAGGAACTGGCGTTTGATGACCCGGTCACCGGGGAGCGGCGCGCGTTCTGCAGCGGGCTGTCGCTTCACCTGTAGGGCCGGCCGCTGGCCGGCTGCCGGGGATCTCTGGATCGATGCTGTGGTCAGCAGGGGCTGCGGAGGAGCCGGCCAGCGGCCGGCACTACCCACAGCGGGCGCTCAGCCATGCCGGACCCGGTCCACGCCGGACCCTTCGCCTGCTGACGGTTCATCATCCTTAACGCTTGGCCAGCCAGCGGTCCAGCTGCGCCGCGAAAGCCTGCTTGTCGCGCGCGTGCAGGGGCGCGGGCCCGCCGGTCTGGATGCCCGAGCCGCGCAGTTCCTCCATGAAATTGCGCATCGACAGCCGCTCGGCCATGTTGTCGGCGGTGTACAGCTCGCCGCGCGGGTTCAGCGCGACCGCGTGCTTGTCCAGCACCAGCGCCGCCAGCGGGATGTCCTGCGTGACGACCAGATCGCCGGGCTGGACCCGTTCCACGATCACGCTGTCGGCCACGTCCAGGCCCGGCGGTACCTGGATCGAGCGGATGAAACGGGACGGCGGGGTCCGCAGCCAGTGGTTCGCGATCAGGGTCATCTCGATCCCGGCGCGTTCGGCCGCGCGGAACAGAATCTCCTTGATCACCGCCGGACAGGCGTCGGCGTCCACCCAGATGTGAACTTTAGGGGCAGGGGCATCGGTCATTTGGCTGATCTTAAGGTAGGAAAAATCTGAATAGGGGGTGGGATTTCGTGTAAGATCGGCCGACCCCTTGTCCTGTCAGGCGAGAAGGGGGGATGGCTGAATAAACCAGCTATCGCTTTTTCGGTAAAACACGAGTATCGTCATCCACACTGTGTTTGCTAGGGTCACCGTGAATCGTGGCCTGGTGCAGTTGATCTCACGATCTGCTCATCGATCCGCTTTACCAACGCCTGCAACTCAGTCTCGGCTCCGATACGCGGCGGCCGCGATTATTTCAACTATTGTTTCAGGAGTTAGTACATGTCTGATCGTCAGCAGGGCACCGTGAAGTGGTTCAACGACGCCAAGGGCTTCGGCTTCATCACCCCGGAAAGCGGCCCGGACCTCTTCGTGCATTTCCGCGCGATCCAGGGCACCGGCTTCAAGTCGCTGCAGGAAGGCCAGAAGGTGACGTTCGTCGCCGTCCAGGGCCAGAAGGGTATGCAGGCTGACCAGGTGCAGGCGGTCTAATCGACCCCCCGCCACCGTAAGGTCGCCTAAAACGCCGGAAGCGAAAGCTTCCGGCGTTTTTTATTGGGCGGCATCCGGCCATGGTCGACGCAGACCGTGTTGACGACGTCATCCTCCCGGCCGCCCGGTTACGATGCCGCTTTGACCCTGCGGAACCGTCGATGATCAAGGTGCACCATCTGGACCACTCGCGCTCGCTGCGCGTGCTGTGGATGCTCGAAGAGCTGGGCCTGCCGTACCAGGTCGTCAACTATCAGCGCGACCCCAAGACCTGGCTGGCGCCGCAGGCGTTGCGCGATGTGCACCCGCTGGGCAAGTCCCCGGTACTGCAGGACGACGCGCTGGTCCTCGCCGAATCCGGTGCGATCCTGGAATACCTGGCCGATCGCTACGACAGCGGCCGCCAGCTTTCACCCGAGCCGATGCCGGCACAGGCGGCCGAGCGCGTGCGCTACCGCTACTGGATGCACTACGCCGAGGGCTCGGCGATGCCACCGCTGGTGATGACGCTGGTGTTCGCGCGACTGCGCAAGGCACCGATGCCGTTCTTCGCCAAGCCGATCGCGCGCTCGATCGCCGACAAGGTGATGAAGGGCTTCGTGGGTCCGCAGGTGAAGCTGCACATGGACTGGATGGAGCGCGAGCTTGGCCAGTCGCCGTGGTTCGCCGGTGAGCGCTTCACTGCCGCCGATATCCAGATGAGTTTTCCGATCCAGGCCGCCGCCGCGCGCGGTGGCGACATGGCCGCCTACCCACGGCTGCAGGCGTACCTCGCGCGTATCGAGCAGCGTCCGGCGTACCAGCGTGCGGTGGAGCGCGGCGGTCCGTTGAACCTTGGCGGCGGTTCGCGCTGAGCTTGCGGGGCAGCCTGGCTGCCCCCACTTCATAGCGATGAGCACCCAGCCCCTGCATTTCGACAATCGCTTCATCCGTGACCTGCCCGGCGACCCGGAAACCGGCCCGCGCGTGCGTGAGGTGCGCGAGGCCGCGTGGTCGTCGGTCATGCCGACCCCGGTCGCGGCACCCCGGCTGCTGGCGTACTCGCCGGAGGTGGCCGCACTGCTCGGCATGGGCGAGGACCTGATCGAGAGCGCCGATTTCGCGCGGGTGTTCGGTGGCAATGCGTTGTATGCCGGCATGGCGCCGTGGGCGGCCAACTATGGCGGCCATCAGTTCGGGCATTGGGCGGGGCAGCTCGGCGATGGCCGTGCGATCTCGCTGGGCGAGCTGCTCACGCCGGACGGTGCGCACTGGGAACTGCAGTTGAAGGGCGCCGGGCGCACCCCGTATTCGCGCGGTGCCGACGGACGTGCAGTGCTGCGTTCGTCGATCCGAGAGTTCCTCTGCAGCGAAGCGATGCATCATCTCGGCGTGCCGACCACGCGCGCGTTGAGCCTGGTCGGCACCGGCGATGCCGTCGTGCGCGATATGTTCTATGACGGCCACCCCGAGGCCGAACCCGGCGCGATCGTCTGCCGCGTCGCGCCGTCCTTCATCCGCTTCGGCACCTTCGAGCTGCCGGCCTCGCGCGGCGACACGGGGCTGCTGCGGCAACTCGCCGATGTCTGCATCGCGCGGGATTTTCCTGCGCTCGCCGAGCTGGGCGACGCGCGCCATGCGCGCTGGTTCGGCGAGATCTGCGAACGCACCGCGGTGCTGGTCGCGCACTGGATGCGGGTCGGCTTCGTGCACGGGGTGATGAACACCGACAACCTGTCCATTCTCGGGCTCACCATCGATTACGGCCCGTACGGCTGGGTCGAGGATTACGATCCCGAGTGGACGCCCAACACCACCGACGCGCAGGGGCGACGCTATCGTTTCGGCACGCAGCCGCAGGTGGCGTACTGGAATCTCACCCGGCTGGCACAGGCACTGGCGCCGCTGTTCGAGGATGTCACGCCGCTGCACGACGGGCTGGCGCGCTTCCAGCAGGTGCATGCCGACTGCGAGCGCGCCGATATCGCCGCCAAGCTGGGCCTGGACCGCTGCCGCGATGCCGATGTGGCGTTGATGGCGGCCTGGCTGGAAATCCTCCACGAGGGCGAGATGGACATGACCCTCGCTTTCCGCGGCCTGATGGCGCTCGATCCCGCGTCGCCTTCCGTGGCGGTGCTGGAGGAGGCCTTCTACAGCCCGGCACGCCGCGAAGCGGTGCTGCCGTCATTGCAGGCGTGGCTGCAACAATATGCGGCGCGCCTGCGTGCCGATGGCCTGAGTGTGCAGGCGCGGCAGCAGCAAATGGGTCGTGCCAATCCGGTCTACGTGCTGCGCAACTGGCTGGCCCAGGAGGCGATCGAACGGGCGGAGCAGGGTGACCTCAGTGGCGTGCATACGTTGCTGGAGGTGCTGCGCCACCCCTATGACGTGCAGCCCGGGCGCGAGCACTTCGCAGGCAAGCGGCCGGAGTGGGCGCGTCAGAAGGCCGGCTGCTCGATGCTGTCCTGCAGTTCCTGATCTGACGCAGCGGACAGGGCGGAATGAACCGTTCTGCCGCATGCCCGGTCGTGTGAGGCGCTGCGGCAGGAGGCTCGGTTACCCTATGCCACCCTGTTCGTTTCCAGACCCATGACCGAGTCTTCCGCCACGCCCGCCTGGGCCGGCCGCCTGCGCGACATCGCCGATTTCCCCAAGCCGGGCATCCTGTTCAAGGACATCATGCCGCTGCTCGCCGATGGTCCGGATTTCGCGGCGGCCATCGATGCGATGGTCGCGCCCTGGCGCGATGCCAACCTGCAGGCGGTAATGGGGATCGAATCGCGCGGCTTCATCCTCGGCGCGGCGATGGCGCGGGTGCTGGGCGTGGGCTTCGTGCCGGTACGCAAGCCGGGCAAGCTGCCGGGCAAGGTGCTGCGCCAGGACTACACCCTGGAATACCGCACAGACCGCATCGAAGTGCACGCCGATGCCTTGCCGGCCGGCGCGCGCGTGCTGGTGATCGATGACGTGCTGGCCACCGGCGGCACCCTGCTGGCGGCGTTGTCGCTGGCCCGCCAGCTGCAGGTCGAGGTGGTCGGTGCGGCCGTGCTGGTGGAACTGGCCGGCCTCGGCGGCCGCGAACGCTGGACGAGTGACGTCCCGCTGCTGGCCAACCTGGTCTATTGACCGCGGAATCCGCGGCGACCCGGCCGCGTCCGGTAGTGCCGGCCGCTGGCCGGCAGCCCATGCATCATCTCGTAGTGCCGGCCGCTGGCCGGCACCTCAAACGCCCCGACGAAGGCGCAGCCGACCAGCGGTCGGCTCTACAGAATGCGTGAAGCAGTCAGCCGACCAGCGGTCGGCTCTACCGCTCAGACATCCATCTTCCGCACGCGGAACCGGCGGCCCTTGATCTTGCCGGCCTCCAGCTGGGCGATCGCCCGGCCGGCCTGCTCGCGTGCAATGGCCACGTACGAGCGCGTGGCGTAGATATCGATCTTGCCGATGTACTTGGCCGCCAGCCCGGCGTCGCCGGTCAGCGCGCCGAGGATGTCGCCGGGGCGCAGCTTGTCGGTCTTGCCGCCGTCGATGCGCAGCGTGGTCATCGCCGCCTGCGGCAGCACCGGCGGGCGGGCGGTGGCCAGCGGCGTCTTCTGCCAGTCCAGCGGCTTGCCCTGGGCGGCTTCCAGCGCATCGGCACGGCTGCGCTCGCGATGCGTCACCAGGCTGATCGCCAGGCCCGTGGCACCGGCGCGGCCGGTACGGCCAACGCGATGCTCATAGGTCTCGATGTCGGTCGGCAACTCGTAATTGATCACCGCGGCCAAGTCCTGCACATCCAGCCCGCGGGCGGCGACGTCGCTGGCGACCAGCACGTTGCAGCTGCGGTTGGCGAAACGCACCAGCACTTCGTCGCGGTCTCGCTGTTCCATTTCGCCGTGCAGCGGCAGCGCGGAGAATCCGAACTGCTGCAGCGAAATGGCCACATCGTCCACGTCGCGGCGGGTGTTGCAGAACACCACGGCCGATTCCGGCGTGTACTTGAGCAGCAGGCCGGCCAACGCCTTCTGCTTCAGCGCCAGCTCGGTCTCGCAGAACAGATGGCGGATCGCCGGCGCATGGTCGGCGCCTTCCACGGTGACTTCCACCGGGTCACGCAGCAGCACCCGGGCGATCTCGCGGATCTCATCCGGGAAGGTCGCCGAGAACAGCAGCGTCTGGCGGTCCTTGCTGGTGCGGCCGGCGATCTCGCGGATCGGCTCCTCGAAGCCCATGTCGAGCATGCGGTCGGCTTCATCCAGCACCAGGGTGGTCACGCCGCCCAGGTGCAGGACGCGCTTGCGGCCCAGTTCCTGGATGCGCCCGGGGGTGCCGACGACCACCTGCGGATCGTGCGCTTCCAGCGAGGCCAGCTGCGGGCCCAGCGGCATGCCGCCGGTCAGCACCAGCAGTTTCAGGTTCGGGATGCCGGTGGCCAGCTTGCGGATCTGCTTGCCGACCTGGTCGGCGAGCTCGCGGGTCGGGCACAGCACCAGCGCCTGCGCGCGGGTCACGGACGGATCCAGCGCCTGCAGCAGGCCCAGGCCGAAGGCCGCGGTCTTGCCACTGCCGGTCGGGGCCTGTGCGATGACATCGCGGCGCTCGAGGATGGCCGGCAGGCTCTGGGCCTGCACGGGGGTGAGCGAGGTATAGCCCATGGCATCGATGCCGGGCAGCAGCGCTGGTTTCAGCGGCAGGGAGGAGAATTCAGACATGCGGTAGTGTCGCAGAAGTCCGCCCGGCGTGCCTCAGCCCAGCAGCGCGTGCACGCCGAGATTGATCCCCAGCCCGCCCGCCAGCAGCCAGCCGAACAGCAGCAGCGCGAGCAGCAGCGGCTTCATCCCGGCCCTGCGCAGGGCCGAGGCGTGCGTGGTCAGGCCGAGCGCGGCCATCGCCATCGCCAGCAGCACGGTGTCCAGATCGACCGCGGCGGCGACGACGGCCGCCGGCAGCAGCTGCAGCGAATTGAGCCCGGCTACGGCCACGAAGCCGAACGCGAACCAGGGCACCACGATCTTCGCGCGCTGGCCGTCAGCGGCTCCCGCGCGGCCCCGTGCCAGCAGCATCGACAGCCCGATCAGGAACGGCGCCAGCATCATCACCCGCACCATCTTGGCGATCACGGCAGTGTCGGCCGCCGGCGCACTCACCGCGCGCCCGGCAGCGACCACCTGGGCGACCTCATGCACGGTCGAGCCGGTGAATACGCCGTAGGTCTGCGCGCCCATCGGAATCCAGCCGTGCGTCAGGTTGAGCTGGTAAAGCGCCGGATACAGGAACATCGCCAGCGTGCCGAACACCACCACCGTCGAGACGGCCACGGTCACCTGCTCGGTGCGCCCGCGCACCACCGGCTCGGCCGCCATCACCGCCGCCGCACCGCAGATCGCGCTGCCGGCGCCGATCAGCAGGGCGCTCTCCTTGTCGATGCCGAACCACCGCGTGCCGGCCCACCAGGCCAGCGCGAAGGTGCTGGTCAGTACCAGCGCATCGATCAGCACGCCGCTGGCGCCGACCTGGCCGATGTCCTGGAAGGTCAGGCGCAACCCGTACAGCACGATGCCCGCGCGCAGCAGCCAGTGCTTGGCGAATCCGACCCCGGCGCCGGCCTGGGTGGCCAGGCGGGGGTAGAGAGTGTTGCCCACGGCGATGCCGAGCACGATGGCCAGGGTCAGGGCACTGATCCCGTGCGCCTGCAGCCACGGCAACGTCGCCAGGCCCATGGCGGCGGCAGCGACGGCCGCAGTCAGCAGCAGCCCGGGCAGACGGCCGCGCCAGCGCTGGGCGATGGAGGGTGAGGGCGGGGCGGCGGCAGCGGTATTCACAGAGGTCTCCGGTCAGATCACAGGCCCAGCCTGCGCGCCGCCAAACGACCTGTAAAACGCATTACTCATGTCATTTCAACCCGTTTGGTGCGTTAATGGCTCGAATGCATCTCACCCTCCGCCAATGGCAGGTGTTCGTCTCCATCGCCGACGCCGGCACCACGGCCGCCGCCGGGGCGCAGCTGGCGTTGTCGCAGTCGGCCACCAGCGCCGCGCTCAATGAACTCGAGCACCAGCTGGCCAGCCCCTTGTTCGACCGGATCGGCCGCCGGCTGGTGTTGAATGCACAGGGGCGGGCCCTGCTCGATCCGGCCCGTGCGCTGTTGGTGGCTGCCACCGATCTGGAGCGGGTGGCGGGAGTGGGGCAGGCCAACGCCGGCCCGCTGCCCCTGCTGCTGCGGCTCGGGGCCAGCACCACGATCGGCAATTACCTGCTGCCGGCCCGCGTCGCGGCACTGATGAGGCACACCCCTCAGGCGCAGGTCGACCTGCGGATCGGCAACAGCGCCGACGTGGTCACCGCGGTACAGCGGCTGGAGGTGGATCTGGGCCTGATCGAAGGCCCCTGCCACGAGAGTGGCCTGCAGGTGCTGCCGTGGCAGCGCGACGACCTGGTCATCGTGGCCGCTGCGGCATCGGTGCCCGATCGCATGGACCTCGCTGCGCTGGCGCGGGCGCGCTGGTTGCTGCGTGAGCCGGGCTCGGGCACCCGCGAGGCGGTCGAACAGGTGCTGTTGCCGCACCTGCACCATTTCGCCCGTTCGATGCAGCTGGGCAGCACGGAGGCGATCAAGCAGGCCGCCGCGGCTGGCCTCGGGCTGGCCTGCCTGTCGCGACATGCCGTGGCCGATCTGATCGCGCTGGGCAGCCTGACGGTTGTCGACACGCAGGTGCCGCCGATGTCTCGCCAGCTCTGGGTGGTGCGGCATCCGGGCAAGCGGGTGCCCCCGCCGCTGCGGGCGCTGCTGGGGCTGCCTGCGGACGCGTTCGGTCGGGAGTAAGCGACGCGGTTGCCGCCAGACCGTACAATGGTCGGATGCCTCTGATTACTCTGCAAAACGTCGACTTCAGCGTCGGCGGCCCCCTGTTGCTGGAAAAAGCCGAACTGTCGATCGAGCCGGGCGAGCGTATCGCCCTGATCGGGCGCAATGGCGCCGGCAAATCGACCCTGCTCAAACTGCTGTCCGGCGATCACAAGCCCGATGATGGCGAAGTCCGCGTGCAGCAGGGGGTGCGCATCACCCGCCTGGAACAGGAGGTGCCGCACGGTGCCGCCGGCAGCGTCTTCGACGTGGTCGCCGACGGCCTGGGCGAACTGGGCCAGTGGCTGGCCGAGTTCCATCACCTGAGCATGGCCGACGATTTCGACGGCGATGCGCTGTCGGCCGTGCAGGCCAAGATCGACGCCGCCAACGGCTGGGGCCTGGACCAGCGCGTCAGCGAGACCCTGACCAAGCTCGACCTGGATGGCGAGGCCGAATTCGCGCGCCTGTCCGGCGGCATGAAGCGCCGCGTGCTGCTTGGCCGCGCGCTGGTGTCCTCGCCGGATCTGCTGCTGCTCGACGAACCGACCAACCACCTGGACATCGAAGCCATCGACTGGCTCGAAATGTTCCTCAAGAACTGGAACGGCAGCGTGGTGTTCGTCACCCATGACCGTCGCTTCCTGCGTGCACTGGCCACCCGCATCGTCGAGATCGACCGCGGCCAGGTCACCAGCTGGCCGGGCGACTGGGCCAACTACGAGCGTCGCCGCGAAGAGCGCATGAACGCGCAGGCGCAGGAAAACGCGCGCTTCGACAAGCTGCTGGCGCAGGAAGAAATCTGGATCCGCCAGGGCATCAAGGCCCGCCGCACCCGCGACGAAGGCCGTGTGCGCCGCCTCAAGGCGATGCGCAACGATCGCTCGCAGCGCCGCGAACTCGGCGGCAACGTGCGCATGGAAGCCGCGCAGGCGGAGAACTCCGGCAAGAAGGTCATCGACGTCAAGGACATCTCGTTCGCCTTCGGCGAGCGCGTGATGGTCAAGGATTTCAGTACCGTCATTCTGCGCGGCGACCGCATCGGCCTGATCGGGCCGAACGGCAGCGGCAAGACCACGCTGCTCAAGCTGCTGCTCGGCGACCTGCAGCCGCAGAGCGGTGAGGTGCGTGCCGGTACCAACCTGCAGATCGCGTATTTCGATCAGTACCGTGCGGTGCTGCGCGAAGACTGGACCGCGATCGAGAACGTGGCCGAGGGCCGCGATTTCATCGAGTTCAACGGCAAGCGCAAGCACGTGCATGCCTACCTGCAGGACTTCCTGTTCTCGCCCGAGCGCGCCCGCGCGCCGATCACCCGTTTGTCCGGTGGTGAGCGCAACCGCCTGCTGCTGGCCAAGCTGTTCGCGCAGCCGTCCAACCTGCTGGTGATGGATGAACCGACCAACGATCTGGATGTGGAAACCCTCGAGCTGCTCGAAGAGCTGCTGAGCGATTACACCGGCACGTTGCTGCTGGTCAGCCATGACCGTGACTTCCTGGACAACGTGGTGACCTCCACGATGGTGATGGAAGGCGACGGCGTGGTCGGCGAATACGTCGGCGGTTATACCGACTGGCAGCGCCATGCCGCACGCGTGGCCGCCGCGGCGGCGTCAGCACCGGTGGTGGCGGCCAAGCCCGTTGCTGCGGCCGCTGTCGCGGCGGCACCGGCCGAGCCGAAGCGCAAGCTGAGCTACAAGGACGCGCGTGAGCTGGAGCAGCTGCCGCTGAAGATCGAAACGCTGGAGAAGGACGTGGAAGGCCTCACCGCCGCGATGAACGACCCCGCGTTCTATCAGCGCAGCGCTGCCGACATGGCCGCGCACAATGCGAAGCTGGCCAAGGTGCAGGCCGAGTTGGATGCCGCATACGCGCGCTGGGAAGAACTGGATGCGTAGAACCGACCGTGGTCGGCTGGCAGTGCCATACCGGTAATGCCGACGTTGCCATGCCGGTAATGCCGGCCGCGAATCCATTTCGGTAGTGCCGGCCGCTGGCCGGCTCCAGGCAATCCCGAGGAGCCGGCCAGCGGCCGGCACTACCTGTCAGGGCTTCATGGCGCTGGACGGAAGGCAGCCGACCAACGGTCGGCTCTACACGTGACGGCTCGCGCCGTCACTTCAACCCGTGCAGATCCCGCAGCTGGGTCGGCCGTGATCCGAAATACGCGGCCAGATCGGCGATGTCCTGGTCGCTCAGGTCGGTCGCCTGCGGGGTCATCAGCGCGTGCTGGCGATCCCCCGCGCGGTAGGCCTGCAGGCTGTGCGCCAGGTAATCCCCGTACTGCCCACCCAGTTTCGGGTAGGTCGGGTCGATCGGCTTGTTGCCGTCCGCCCCGTGGCAGTCGATGCAGCTCTGCCCGGTGGCTTTGCCCTTGACCTGGGCACGCGCCTCACCGGCGGCGATGCGACCGGCCGGCAGGCCGGCGGAGGAGCCGGACCCGTGTTCACCACTGGCGTGGCCCGGATCGGCGGCGGAATCTGCGCTGTTCTCCACCTGTGACTGCGAACACGCAGTCATCAGCAGGGCAACGGACAGGGCGATGGCGTAACGCTGGAGTGGCGTGGCTTTCGACATGAGCGCGCTTATTTGACGGTGGACAGGTAAACAGCGAGATCGGCGATCTCCTGTTCGCTGAAACTCATCGACTGCGCCTGCATCGTCGGATGCTTGCGCTTGCCGTGGCGGTACTCGGTCAGCGCCTGGCTGAGGTACTCACGGGTCTGCCCGCCGATCTTGGGCACTTTGTAGCTGGGGTAGGCGTTCTTGTACCCGGTGATGCCGTGGCACCCCTGGCACGTGTAGGCCAGCACCCGGCCATTGTCGAACCGGCCGGTGACGGCGGCAGGCGCCGGCGCGGTGGCGGCCGGAGCAGGTGTGGCGGGTACGGCAGGAGCGGGTGTTGCGGCCTGTGCGGCGGCCCCGAAGGGCAGGAGGACGGCCAGAACGAGACAAGCGGCGAGCGGCTGCGGGCGCATGATGTCCTTTTCCGATAAACGGGTCTGGTCGTTCCGGCGTGGGGTACGGAACTGGGCCGAGTATAGCCTGCGATTTCATCTAGCTGAAACCGGGCCCGGAAAGCCATCGCCGCAGGTCACCATGACCTTTGGGATATGGTGTGGTCGTGACGTGGTGCATTACTTTGCTACCACACCTGCCCACGCATCCTTAGGGACACGACGATGTCGCGACAATCTTTCCTGCCCGGCCGCACCGGACGCTGTGCCGCTGCACTGCTGATCACCACTACGCTGCTGCTCAGCGGCTGCGGCGGTGCCGGGTCGGCTGAAGCCCAGGCCGCTGAAAAAGACGGCAAGGCCGAGAAGGCCGCCGACGCCGTGCCGGTCGAAGCCGTCGCCGCCAGCCGTCGCGCCGTCGCCGCCAGTTACACCGGCACCGCCGCACTGGAGCCGCGGGGTGAGTCGCAGGTGGTCGCCAAGACCTCCGGCGTCGCACTGGCGGTGCTGGTCGAGGAAGGCCAGCAGGTGCGTGCCGGGCAACCGCTGGTGCGGCTGGACCCGGACCGTGCACGCCTGGCGGTCGCCCAGAGCGAAGCGCAGCTGCGCAAGCTGGAGAACAACTACCAGCGCGCCCAGAAACTGGTCGGTCAACAGATGGTCAGCGCCGCCGACGTCGACCAGATCAAGTACGACCTGGAGAACGTCCGTGCGCAGTACCGCCTGGCCACGCTGGAGCTGTCCTACACCACGGTGATCGCACCTATCTCGGGCGTGATCGCCTCGCGCTCGATCAAGACCGGCAACTTCGTGCAGATCAACACGCCGATCTTCCGCATCGTCGACAACGCGCGCCTGGAAGCCACGCTCAACGTTCCCGAGCGCGAACTGGCCACGCTGCGCCCGGGCCAGCCGGTCACGCTGATCGCCGATGCGCTGCCGGGCAAGACCTTCCCGGGCACGGTGGACCGGATCTCGCCGGTGGTCGATGCCGGCAGCGGCACGTTCCGCGTGGTCAGCGGCTTCGGCGAAGACGCCGAGGGCCTGCAGCCGGGCATGTTCGGCCGCATCCGGATCGACTATGACCAGCGTGCCGACGCCCTGGTGGTGCCGCGCCTGGCGCTGCTCGACGACGGTGAGCCGGCGGTGTTCCGCGTCCGCGAGGGCAAGGTGGCGCGGGTGCCGGTCAAGCTGGGGTATGCCGAAGGCCCCTGGGTGGAGATCCGCGAGGGTCTGGCCGCGGGTGACCAGGTCGTCACCGCCGGCAAGGTCGCGCTGCGCGATGGCACCGCGGTGCAGGTGATCGGCGCCAAGCCGGCCGCCACCGCCGCTGCGAAACCGGCACCGGCCAAGGCGGAGAGCCGGCAATGACAGCGGCCGGCAACGACCACGGCAACGATCCGCACCAGGGCGAGCGCCCGGGTGCCCACGGCGGCGGCCTGGTGGAATTCGCCACCCGCCGCCGCGTCACCATCGCGATGTTCACCGTCACGCTGATGCTGTTCGGCTTCATCGCGCTGGGCAACCTCAAGGTCAACCTGCTGCCCGACCTGAGCTACCCGACCCTGACCGTGCGCACCGAGTACACCGGTGCGGCCCCGGCGGAAATCGAAACGCTGATCACCGAGCCGGTCGAAGAGGCCGTCGGCGTGGTCAAGAACCTGCGCAAGCTCAAGTCGATCTCGCGTACCGGGCAGAGCGATGTGGTGCTCGAGTTCGCCTGGGGCACCAACATGGACCAGGCCAGCCTGGAGGTGCGCGACAAGATGGAAGCGCTGAACCTGCCGCTGGAGGCGAAGTCTCCGGTGCTGCTGCGCTTCAATCCGTCCACCGAGCCGATCATGCGCCTGGTGATCTCGGCTCGCACCGACGCGTCCAGCGATGCCGAAGCCGTGCGCCAGCTCACCGAGCTGCGCCGCTATGCCGATGAAGACCTGAAGAAGAAGCTCGAGCCGGTCGCCGGCGTGGCCGCGGTCAAGGTCGGCGGTGGCCTGGAGGATGAGATCCAGGTCGACATCGACCAGCAGAAGCTGGCCCAGCTCAATCTGCCGATCGACAACGTCATCAAGCGGCTCAAGGAAGAGAACATCAACATCTCCGGCGGTCGCCTGGAGGAGGGCTCGCAGCGTTACCTGGTGCGTACCGTCAACCAGTTCGCCGATCTGGAGGACATCCGCAACCTGCTGGTGACCACCCAGAGCAGCAACGGCAACGCCGCCGATGCAGCGATGCAGCAGATGTTCGCGATCGCGGCCTCGACCGGCTCGGATGCCGCCGTGGCCGCTGCCTCTGCCGCACAGAGTGCGTCCAGCAGCAGTTCCACCAACATCGCCAACGGCGTGCCGGTGCGGCTCAAGGACATCGCCACCGTGCGCCAGGGTTACAAGGAACGCGAAGCGATCATCCGCCTCGGCGGCAAGGAAGCGGTCGAGCTGGCGATCTACAAGGAGGGCGACGCCAACACGGTGTCGACCGCCGAGGCGCTGCGTGCGCGCCTGGAGCAGATCAAGGGCCAGGTGCCCGGCGATGCCGAGCTGACCACGATCGAAGACCAGTCGCGCTTCATTGAACATGCCATCAGCGACGTCAAGAAAGACGCGGTGATCGGCGGCATCCTCGCCATCCTGATCATCTTCCTGTTCCTGCGTGACGGCTGGAGCACGTTCGTGATCAGCCTGTCGTTGCCGGTCTCGATCATCACCACGTTCTTCTTCATGGGCCAGCTGGGCCTGAGCTTGAACGTGATGTCGCTGGGCGGGCTGGCGCTGGCCACCGGCCTGGTGGTGGATGACTCCATCGTGGTGCTGGAGAGCATCGCCAAGGCGCGCGAGCGCGGCCTGAGCATCCTGCAGGCCGCCATTGTCGGCACCCGCGAAGTGAGCATGGCCGTGGTCGCCTCGACCCTGACCACGATCGCGGTGTTCCTGCCGCTGGTGTTCGTGGACGGCATCGCCGGCCAGCTGTTCCGCGATCAGGCACTGACCGTGGCGATCGCGATCGCGATCTCGCTGCTGGTCTCGATGACCCTGATCCCGATGCTGAGCTCGCTGAAGGGGCGCCCGCCGCTGTCGTTCCCTGAAGAACCCGCGCATCAGCCGTGGCAGCCGGACAGCCGCTGGCTGAAGCCGGTCGCCGGCAGCCGCCGCGGCGTGGGCACGGTCGTGCGCTGGATCTGCTTCGGCATTGCCTGGTCGGTGATCCGCGTCTGGCGCGGCCTGGTGGCCGTGGTCGGGCCGGTGATGCGCAAGGCCAGCGATGTGGCGATGAAGCCGTACGCCGGTGCCGAGCGCGGTTACCTGAAGCTGCTGCCGGGCGCGCTGCATCACCCGGGCAAGGTGCTCGGGCTGGCCGCGCTGGCCTTCGTCGGCACGATGGCGCTGGTGCCGATGCTGGGTGCGGATCTGATCCCGCAGCTGGCCCAGGATCGCTTCGAAATGACCGCCAAGCTGCCGGCCGGCACCCCGCTGAAACAGACCGATGCGCTGGTCCGCGAGATGCAGCTGGCCCATGCCAAGGACGACAGCATCGCCTCGCTGTACGGCGTCAGTGGCAGCGGCACCCGCCTGGATGCCAGCCCGACCGAGAGTGGCGAGAACATCGGCAAGCTGACCGTGGTGATGGCCGGGGGCGGCAACGCGCGCACCGAAGCGGCGATCACCGAGCGGCTGCGCGAATCGATGCAGCAGCACCCCGGCGTGCAGGTCGACTTCGCCCGCCCGGCGCTCTTCAGCTTCTCCACGCCGCTGGAAGTGGAGCTGCGCGGCCAGGACATGGCCACGCTGGAAACCGCCGGCAAGGCGTTGGCGGCGATGCTGCGCAACAACCCGCACTACGCCGACGTCAAATCCACGGTGGAAGAGGGCTTCCCGGAAATCCAGATCCGCTTCGACCAGGAGCGCGCCGGTGCGCTCGGCCTGACCACGCGGCAGATCGCCGATGTGGTGGTCAAGAAAGTGCGCGGCGACGTGGCCACGCGCTACAGCTTCCGCGACCGCAAGATCGACGTGCTGGTGCGGGCCCAGGAAGGTGACCGGGCCAGCGTGGAAAGCATCCGCCGCCTGATCGTCAATCCGGGCAGCACCCGGCCGGTGACGCTGGATGCGGTGGCCGAAGTGGTCGCCACCAACGGCCCGAGCGAGATCCACCGCGCTGACCAGACCCGGGTGGCGGTGGTCTCGGCCAACCTGCGCGACATCGATCTGGGCGGCGCCGTGCGCGAAGTGCAGGATATGGTCGCCACGCAGCCGCTGGGGGCCGGGGTCGGCATGCACATCGGCGGGCAGGGCGAGGAACTGGCCGACTCGGCACGCTCGCTGGTCTTCGCCTTCGGGCTGGCGATCTTCCTGGTCTACCTGGTGATGGCCTCGCAGTTCGAATCGCTGCTGCACCCGTTCGTCATCCTGTTCACCATTCCGCTGGCCCTGGTCGGCGCGATCCTGGCGCTGATGCTGACCGGCAAGCCGATCTCGGTGGTGGTGTTCATCGGCCTGATCCTGCTGGTGGGCCTGGTGACCAAGAACGCGATCATCCTGATCGACAAGGTCAACCAGCTGCGCGAGGCCGGTGTGCCCAAGCGCGAGGCACTGGTGGAGGGGGCTCGCTCACGCCTGCGGCCGATCATCATGACTACGCTGTGCACGCTGTTCGGCTTCCTGCCGCTGGCGGTGGCGATGGGCGAGGGCGCCGAAGTGCGCGCGCCGATGGCGATCACGGTGATCGGCGGCCTGCTGGTCTCCACCCTGCTGACCCTGGTGGTGATTCCGGTGGTGTACGACCTGCTCGATCGTCGTGGCGATGCCTACTACCGCGAGCGCGGCCGCCACCTCAAGACACCGCTGGCCGGCAGCGGCCATGACGCAGCCCGGGAGCCGGCATGAGCATTGCCGAGTTCTCCATCCGCCGGCCCATCACCACGATCATGTGTTTTGTGTCGTTGGCGGTGGTGGGCCTGATCGCCTCGTTCCGGCTGCCGCTGGAAGCGCTGCCGGACATCTCCGCCCCGTTCCTGTTCGTGCAGGTGCCGTATACCGGCTCCACCCCGGAGGAGGTCGAGCGCAACATCATCCGGCCGACCGAGGAAGCGCTGGCGACGATGACCGGGATCAAGCGCATGCGCTCCTCGGCCACCTCCGAAGGCGCCAGCATCTTCATCGAGTTCACCGACTGGGACCGCGACATCGCCATCGCGGCCTCGGATGCGCGTGAGCGCATCGATGCGATCCGCAGCGACCTGCCGGACGACCTGCAGCGCTACAACGTGTTCAAGTGGTCCAGCAGCGATGACCCGGTACTGAAGGTGCGCCTGGCCAGCGCCACCGACCTGACCGGTGCCTACGACATGCTCGACCGCGAGTTCAAGCGGCGGATCGAGCGCATCCCCGGCGTGGCCCGGGTCAACATCTCCGGCGCACCGCCGAACGAGGTGGAGATCGCGATCAGCCCTGATCGCTTGACCGCGCACAACCTGAGCATCAACGAACTCAGCGACCGCCTGCGCACGCTGAACTTCTCGATCTCGGCCGGGCAGATCGACGACAACGGCCAGCGCGTGCGCATCCAGCCGGTCGGCGAGATCACCGATCTGCAGGAACTGCGCGACCTGGTGATCGACAACAAGGGCCTGCGCCTGGGCGACATCGCCGAGATCCGGCTCAAGCCCACCCGGATGAACTACGGCCGCCGCCTGGACGGCAACCCGGCCGTGGGCCTGGATATCTACAAGGAACGCAGCGCCAATCTGGTCGAGGTCTCGCGCGCGGCACTGGCCGAGGTCGAGGCGATCCGCAAGCAGCCCTCGATGCGCGATGTGCAGATCAAGGTCATCGACAACCAGGGCAAGATGGTGACGTCCTCGCTGCTGGAGCTGGCCGAGGCCGGTGCGGTGGGCCTGCTGTTGTCGATCACGGTGCTGTTCTTCTTCCTGCGCCACTGGCCGTCCACGCTGATGGTGACCCTGGCGATTCCGATCTGTTTCGTGATCACGCTGGGCTTCATGTACTTCGCTGGCGTCACCCTCAACATCCTGACCATGATGGGCCTGCTGCTGGCAGTGGGCATGCTGGTGGACAACGCCGTGGTGGTGGTGGAGAGCATCTACCAGGAACGCGAGCGCATGCCTGACCAGCCGCGGCTGGCCTCGATCATCGGCACCCGCAACGTGGCCATCGCGCTCAGCGCCGGCACCCTGTGCCACTGCATCGTGTTCGTGCCGAACCTGTTCGGCGAGACCAACAACATCAGCATCTTCATGTCGCAGATCGCGATCACGATCTCTGTCTCGCTGCTCGCCTCCTGGCTGGTGGCGGTGAGCCTGATCCCGATGCTGTCCGCGCGCATGCAGACGCCCAAGCTGGTGCATTCGGAAACGGGCGTGATCGCGCGCCTGCAGCGCCGCTACGCAACGCTGCTGCAGTGGACGCTGGAGCACCGTGGCTGGAGCGTGTTCGGCATCCTGATGGTGGTGCTGGTCAGCCTGGTGCCGATGAAGCTGACCAAGATCGACATGTTCGGGGGCGAGGGTGGCCACGAGGTGTTCATCGGCTACAACTGGAAGGGCGCCTTTACCTTCGGCCAGATGTCCGAGGAAGTCGCGCGCGTTGAACGTTACCTGGATGACAACCGCGCGCAGTTGCACATCACCCAGGTGTATTCCTGGTACAGCGAGCAGGAAGGCAGCAGCACCATCGTGACCTTCGACACCGACCATGCCAAGAACATGGCGGCCGTGCAGGAAGCACTGCGCAAAGGCCTGCCGCGCTCCGCGCGTGCCGACTACGTGGTCGGCAACTCGGGCGAGGGCAATGGCGGCAGCGGCAACAACCAGGTGCAGGTGCAGCTGGTCGGCGACTCGACCAAGATGCTGCAGGAGATCGGTGAGGAAGTCGTGCCGCTGCTGGCCCAGCGCAAGGAACTGCGCGACGTGCGCATCGACAACGGCGAGAAGGGCAGCGAGCTGTCCATCCACGTCGATCGCGAGCGCGCCGCCGCGTTCGGCTTCAACGCCGAGCAGGTCGCCAGCTTCGTCGGCCTGGCCCTGCGCGGTGCGCCGCTGCGCGAGTTCCGCCGCGGTGACAGCGAAGTGCCGGTATGGGTCCGCTTCGCCGGCGCCGAGCAGAGCAGCCCGGAAGACCTGGCCAGCTACACCGTGCGTACCGGTGACGGCCGCTCGGTGCCGCTGCTGAGCCTGGTCGATGTGGCGATCAAGCCCTCGGCCACGCAGATCGGCCGCACCAACCGGCAGACCACGCTGACCATCAAGGCCAACCTGGCCGAGAAGGTCACCGTGCCGGAAGGCCGCAAGGCGATGGAAGAGATGCTCAAGCCGATGAGCTTCCCGGCCGGCTACACCTTCAGCTTCGATGGCGGCGACTACGGCGATGACAACGAGGCGATGGCGCAGATGATGTTCAATCTGGTGATCGCGCTGGTGATGATCTACGTGGTGATGGCCGCGGTGTTCGAGTCCCTGCTGTTCCCGGCGGCGATCATGAGCGGCGTGCTGTTCTCGATCTTCGGCGTGTTCTGGCTGTTCTGGATCACCGGCACGTCGTTCGGGATCATGTCCTTCATCGGCATCCTGGTGTTGATGGGCGTGGTGGTGAACAACGGCATCGTGATGATCGAGCACATCAACAACCTGCGCCGCCGCGGCATGGGTCGGACCCAGGCCCTGGTGGAAGGCTCACGCGAACGCCTGCGCCCGATCATGATGACGATGGGCACCGCGATCCTGGCGATGATTCCGATCTCCATGACCGACACCCAGCTGCTCGGCAACGGCCCGCCGTATTACCCGATGGCGCGCGCCATCGCCGGCGGGCTGGCGTTCTCCACCGTGGTCAGCCTGCTGTTCCTGCCGACCATCTACGCCATGCTTGATGACATGAGCACGGCGGTATCGCGGATCATCCAGCGCGCCCGTGGGCGTGGCGTGGATACCCCGGTCGTGGAGCCGGGCGCAGAATCGGTTTGAGGGTGAGGGGAGGCCCGTTGAGCGGGCCTCCTTTTTCTGCGAACCGCATCCACGCATGGCGTGGATCTGCACGTGAGGCGGTAGTGCCGGCCGCTGGCCGGCTCGCGAAATACCCTGCCATGCCGGGAGCCGGCCAGCGGCCGGCACTACCCGCATTTCCCCCATTCGGGCACAACAAAGGCCACGCAATGCGTGGCCTTTTGATACATCGGCGGCGGAAGGCTCACCCCGCGACCTTTCCCCATACCTGGAAACCGGTCAGCCACAGGCCCAGCATGCTGCCCAGGTTGGTCAGCATGAAGGTCAGTACCACGCGGGTGACCCGGTTGCGGTACCAGCCCCTGACGCTCTGCGCATCGTCGCGCAGCTTCAGGAAGTCTTCGTAGGCCGGCTTGCGCAGGCGCGCTTCCACCAGCGCGGAGAACGCACCGGTCGGGATGCTCAGCCGGAACGGCTTGAACGGCGCGACCACGATCGCGGTCAGGATGCTCAGCGGGTGGCTGCCCGCCAACAGGCAGCCCAGGCCGGCCAGACCGCCGGTGTACATCGCCCAGACCGCCAGCAGTTCGCTGCCGACCCCCAGGCCACCACGGTAGAAGCCCACACCGATACCGGTCAGCACGATGGCCAGGATCGCCAGCGTGATCCACGGAATGTTGCGCTTCTTCGGCACGTCTTCCAGCGACTCGCGCAGCGGACCCGGCGCGTCAGTGTCGGTTTCCAGGTACCTGGCCAGACCGGCCAGATGACCGGCACCGACCACCGCCAGCACTTCGCGCTGGGCCGGGTCGTGCACTTCGCGCAGGCGGGTGGCCATGTAGCGGTCGCGCTCGCCGATGATGGTTTCATACAGGGCAGGGCTCTCGCTGGCGAACTCGCCGAAGCTGGCTTCGAGCATGTCGCCCTGCTTGAGCTTCTCGATCTCGTCTTCGCCGACCTCCTCGGAAGCGAACAGGCCGGCACCCAGGCCCATGACCAGTTTGATCTTGCCGAAGAAGCCCAGTCGCTGCGAGGCGCGCTTGAAGGTCAGGCCGACCTCGCGATCAATCAGGTGCACCGGCAGGTTGCGTTCGTTGGCCATGACCACCGCGCGCTTGAGTTCGGCACCCGGCTCGATCTCGAGCTGTTCGGCCAGGCGGCGCTGGTACGCAGCCAGGGCGAGATTGGCGGCGAACAGGGCGACGCGACCCTTGCGGATCACCTCGACCAGATCCAGCTTGGCCAGGGCATCGGGGTTGGTCAGCGCCTGCAGGCGCTGCGCGTCGAGCTCGACCGCGACCGCATCGAAGCGGCCGCTCTCGATCGCACGTTCCACCGCTTCCACGCTGGCCTGCGAGACGTGCGCGGTGCCCAGCAGGGTGTAGCGCACGCCATCGCGTTCGACAATGCGAACGGGCTGGCCGGCGAACAGGGTGTCGCCAGCGTCAATCAGGGTATCGGTCATTGCATCATTCATTTGAAGGGGCGCTGTCGGCACCATCGCCGAGCGCGCGCTGCATCTGGACAGTGTCCAGCCAGCGGCCATGCTTGCGGCCGAGGCCGCGGAAAACGCCGACGGTCTGGAAACCGAAACGCTCGTGCAGTTTGATGGAGGCGGTATTGGTCGGCTCGCCGATCACCGCCACCATCTGCCGGTAACCGCGGGCGACGCAGGCATCGATCAGGCCCTGCATCAGCGCGGTGCCGACCCCGCGGCCCTGGAACGCCGCATCCACATAGACCGAATTCTCCACGGTCCACTGGTAGGCGATCCGGCCGCGATAGGTATTGGCGTAGGCATAACCGGCCACCTGGCCATCGACCTCGGCCACGAGGTACGGAAAGCCGCGGCCGACGATGTCCTGCATGCGGCGAAGCATCTCAGCCGCCTCCGGGATGTCGTACTCATAGGTGTTGACGAAGTCGGTCACTTCCACCGCATAGATCGCGGTGATGGCCGCGATGTCGGCATCGGTGGCGTCGCGCAGGTGCACGGTCACGGTGTGGGGGCGTCCTGGTCGGTCAGTCGATGTAGCGCTTGAGCAGATCGCCGTACGCGTCGATCCGGCGATCACGCAGGAACGGCCAGATCCGGCGGACGTGTTCGCTGCGCTGCAGGTCGACATCGCAGACCAGCACGGTCGGCTCGCCACCGGCTTCGGCGATGAACTCACCCTGCGGGCCCAGCACGTGGCTGTTGCCCCAGAACTGGATGCCCGAGGCGCCCAGCGGCGAGGGCTCATGGCCGACGCGGTTGCAGCTCAGCACCGGCACGCCGTTGGCCACGGCATGGCCACGATGGCTGAGCACCCACGCATCGCGCTGGCGGCCCTGTTCGTCCTGCTGATCCTCCGGGTCCCAGCCGATCGCGGTGGGGTAGAGCAGCAGTTCGGCGCCGGCCAGCGCCATCAGGCGGGCGGCTTCCGGGTACCACTGGTCCCAGCACACGAGCACGCCAAGGCGACCCACCGAGGTATCGATCGGGGTGAAGCCCAGATCGCCGGGGGTGAAGTAGAACTTTTCGTAGAAGCCCGGATCATCCGGGATGTGCATCTTGCGGTACTTGCCGAGCAGGGTGCCGTCTTTTTCGAAGACCACCGCGGTGTTGTGGTACAGACCGGCGGCGCGGCGCTCGAACAGCGAGCCGACGATCACCACGCCGTGCTTCTTCGCCAGCGCGCCCAGGCGCGCGGTGCTCGGGCCCGGGATGGGCTCGGCCAGGTCGAATTCATCGACCGACTCGTGCTGGCAGAAGTACGCACCGTTGTGCAGCTCCTGCAGCAGGATCAGCTTGGCACCCTGTGCGGCCGCTTCAGCCACGCGCGCTTCGATGACGGCCAGATTGGCCTCGGCATCGCCGTGGTTGCGCTCCTGGATCAGGGCGACGGAAAGGGTGTGGCGTGAGCTCATCCGGAGACGGTCCTGCAAGGGGAAAAACGCAGTTTATCGCGGATGGGTGCACGCAGCGTGCTGGCCGCTAAATGCGAAACACCCACGCCTCGGTAGTGCCGGCCGCTGGCCGGCTCTGCAGGAACCTCACGACAAGCACAAGCGTGTCGCTTGCAGGCTGCGGCAGCTGGGCTGGCGGGTGCGGAGGTGCGGGACGCGCCGTAAACCCTTCCCTGGGGGCTCGTGGGCGCCATCCATGGCGCCCTGACGGTCCCGCACCTCCACACCCGCCATCCCTTCGACAGTGCGTCGGTGGCCGGGCAAACAGCGGTAGCCCACGACCGTTGGTCGTGGCGCTTAAGCCAGCAACCCCGCCGGCAGCTGCATCGTGATGCAGTGCAGGCTGCCGTTCTGCCAGATCAGCGAGCGGCACGGCACCGGCACGATCTCGCGGTCCGGATAGGCCTGGGCCAGCACCGCACGCGCGGCCTCGTCGGCGGCATCGCCGTAGGCCGGCATCAGCACCGCGCCATTGAGGATCAGGTAGTTCGCGTACGAAGCGGCAAGGCGGCGGCCCTCGTCGATCACCGGCTGCGCCCACGGCAGCGGGAACAGGCGGTACGGCTGGCCGTCGCGGGTGCGCAGCGCAGCCAGTTCGGCACCCATGGCCTGCAGTTCGGCATAGTGCGAATCGCTGGCGTCATCGCAGGCCTGGTAGACGATGCTGTCGGTCGAGGCGAAGCGGGCCAGGGTATCGATGTGGGCGTCGGTGTCGTCGCCCTCCAGGTAGCCATGGTCCAGCCACAGCACGCGGTCCTGGGCCAGCCAGGTCGCCAGGTCGGTGCTGAGCGATTCGCGGCTGCGATCCGGATGACGCTCGTGCAGGCACTGCCAGGTGGTCAGCAGGGTGCCGGCGCCATCGGTCTCGATGCCGCCGCCTTCCAGCGCGAACGGGATGCTCTGCAGCTCCGCATCGGTAAACAGCCCGGCGGCGTGCAGCACACCGACCAGCTGGTCATCCAGGCTGGCGTCGAACTTGCCGCCCCAGCCGGTGAAGCGGAAGTCCAGCAGGCGGAAGCCGCCATCGGCGCGCTTGAGCGTGATCGGGCCGGAATCGCGCAGCCAGGTGTCGTCGTACTGGGCCGTCACGAACCGCACGCGGTCCGTGTCGATCCGGTTCGAACGCAGGCGCGCATCGGCGTACGCCTCCAGGTCGTCGTCGGCGACGATGATCACCACCGGCTGGAAGCGGGTGATGGCAGCGACGAGGGCGATGTAGGTGTCCTCGACGTCACCCAGGCGGTCGGCCCAGTCGGTGTCGGCGTGGGGCCAGGCGATCAGGATGGCGGACTGGGATTCCCATTCGGCCGGAAAGCGGAGCGTGTCGTTCATGATCTCAGTGCGAAGGCCCGCCGGCGGGCGGGCTAGGGGAAGGGGGTCAGCGGACCGGCGGTTTCGGCCCGATCTCGTTGGCGTCGGCACGGTTGGCGACCACGTCGATCACCTTCTGCTTTTCGAAGTAGACGGTGAACTGCGGGTAGACCCAGCGGTTGATCGTCGGCCACTGCTGCTTCTGCCCGCCGCGCGGTTCCAGGCGTTCGCCCGGGTCGCCGAACTGGGCCTGGACCTGCTGCATGCTCTGGCCGCGGACCGGCAGGGCGATGGCGGGCTTCTCACGGCTGCGGTCGATCAGCAGGGTGTCGGCGTGGGCACTGGAAACGGCCAGGACGGCCAGCAACGGCAAGGTGGTCAGGTAACGCTTCATCTCGAACTACTCCCCAGTGGTCAAGAATGCGGAAGGTCTCACGACTGCAGGTCTCACGACCCACGGTCGTGAGCTACCCGGCGATTACAACAAAAATGGCAGCAAAAAGCCGCCCGGAGGCGGCTTTTTGTTCATCGCCCGGTCCGGTGAGGGACCGGTGGCGGCCGTGAGGCCGGCCGGCTCAGCGCTGGCGAGCCTTGAAACGCGGGTTCGACTTGCAGATCACGAAGATCTTGCCGCGGCGACGGACGACCTTGCAGTCGCGGTGACGGGTCTTGGCCGACTTCAGGGAAGACAGGACTTTCATTGCATACCTCGGCGTAAACGTTGGATTCGGTTGGAGCGCGGCCGCGATATGCAGATGACAATCGGCAGGTGACGCCCGTTCAAGCCCGCCATTCTACCGGGCTTTTTCCCATCCTTTCAAGTGGTTGGGCCAAAAAAGTCTCAGGCCACCCCGGGCAGGGGCTAGAATGGGCGGTCACATCTATCGGGAAACCCATGAATCAGCTTCCATCCGTGCTCACCATCGACGGTCCTTCCGGGGCCGGCAAAGGCACTGTCAGCCGCATTGTCGCACGCCGGCTGGGCTGGCATTACCTGGATTCGGGCGCCCTGTACCGGGCGGTGGGCGTGGCCGCCAGCTGGGCCGATATCGATACCTCCGACGCCTCGGCGCTGGTCCGCTGCACCTTCGATACGCACGTGCGGTTCGTGGAATCGGCCGATGGCGGGCTGCGGGTGCTGGTCAACGAGACCGATGCCACCGACGAGCTGCGGCTGGAGACCACCGGCGCCCTGGCCTCGGCGATCGCGGCCATCCCGGAAGTCCGGGCGGCGCTGAAAGAGCGCCAACGCGCATTCAGGATAGAACCGGGCCTGGTCGCGGACGGTCGGGACATGGGCACGGTCATCTTCCCGGACGCCCCATTCAAGGTGTTTTTGACCGCCAGCGCCGAAGAGCGGGCCGAGCGGCGGCATAAGCAGTTGAAAGACAAGGGTGTTTCGGTTAACTTTGACGACCTCCTGCGCGAGATCATGGCCCGCGACGCCCGTGATGCACAGCGCACAGTGGCGCCCCTGAAGCCGGCAGACGATGCCGTCATCATCGACACCAGTGGTATTGGCATCGACGCCGTCGTTGCCAAGGTATTGGATCTGCTTCCGGTTTCGGGTGCCTGATCCGTTGTAAAGGAGGGCCGTCAGGGCATCGACGGTGTCGCACCAATCGCAAGGCAACAAAAGCTCCGTCCCGCAATGATGCGTGGCGGTTTTCCTACTTAACACACGACCTGCGTTTCCGGGGTCGACCAACAGGCGGGCAGTAAGCGGTTCCCTTCGGGGGCCAATGCCCATGTGTCCAACAGAGTAAATCTAATGACCGAATCATTTGCAGAGCTGTTCGAAGCCAGTCAGGCCAATCTGGCCAAGCTGAAGCCGGGCTCGATCGTCAGCGGTGTCGTTGTTGAAGTCCGCGGCGATGTCGTGGTGATCAACGCCGGCCTGAAGTCCGAAGGCATCGTGCCGATCGAACAGTTCCGTAACGACGCTGGCGAGATCGATGTCGCTGAAGGCGACGTCGTCAAGGTTGCCCTCGATTCCATCGAGAACGGCTTCGGTGAAACCGTTCTGTCGCGTGAGAAAGCCAAGCGCGCGATGGTGTGGGACGAGCTGGAAGAAGCGTTGGAAAAGAACGAAACCATCACCGGCCGCATCAGCGGCAAGGTCAAGGGTGGTTTCACCGTGGACATCAAGGATGTCCGCGCGTTCCTGCCCGGTTCGCTGGTGGATGTGCGCCCCGTGCGCGACCCGGCCTACCTGGAAGGCAAGGAGCTGGAATTCAAGCTCATCAAGCTGGACCGCAAGCGTAACAACGTCGTTGTGTCCCGTCGTGCAGTCGTCGAGAGCGAGCATTCGGAAGAGCGCGAGCAGCTGATGGACAAGCTGCAGGAAGGCGCGATCCTGAAGGGTGTCGTCAAGAACCTGACCGATTACGGCGCATTCGTGGACCTGGGCGGTATCGACGGCCTGCTGCACATCACCGACATGGCCTGGAAGCGCGTGCGCCATCCGTCCGAAGTCGTGAACGTCGGCGACGAGCTGGACGTCCGCGTGCTGAAGTTCGACCGCGAGCGCAACCGCGTTTCGCTGGGTCTGAAGCAGCTGGGCGAGGATCCGTGGGACAACATCGCCCGTCGTTACCCGGCCAACAGCCGCGTCTTCGGCAAGGTCTCCAACGTCACCGATTACGGCGCATTCGTCGAGATCGAGCCGGGCGTCGAAGGCCTGGTGCACGTGTCCGAAATGGATTGGACCAACAAGAACGTCAACCCGTCCAAGGTTGTGCAGGTCGGTGACGAAGTTGAAGTCATGGTCCTGGACGTCGACGAGGAGCGTCGCCGCATCTCGCTGGGCATGAAGCAGGTTGCCGCCAATCCGTGGGAAACCTTCGCTGCCATCCACAAGAAGGGCGACAAGGTGTCGGGCCAGATCAAGTCGATCACCGACTTCGGCATCTTCATCGGCCTGGACGGCGGTATCGATGGCCTGGTGCACCTGTCCGACATCAGCTGGAACACCACCGGCGAAGACGTGGTCCGCAACTTCAAGAAGGGCGACAACCTGGACGCCGTCGTCCTGGCCGTCGATCCGGAGCGCGAGCGCATCAGCCTGGGCGTCAAGCAGCTGGAGCAGGATCCGTTCGGTCAGTACATGGCTGCCAACCCGAAGGGTTCGAAGGTCGAAGGCGTGGTCAAGGAAGTGGACGCCAAGGGCGCTACCATCGAACTGGCTGACGGCATCGAAGGCTACGTGGCTGCTCGCGACGTTGCGAACGAGCGCGTCGACGACGCGACCCAGTTCCTGAAGGTCGGCGACAAGGTTGAAGCCAAGTTCGTGGGCATGGATCGCAAGGGTCGTACCCTGCAGCTGTCGATCAAGGCCAAGGACGACGCGGAAATGCGCGAAGTGCTGGAGGAATACCAGTCCTCTTCGGCTTCCAGCGGCACCACCCAGCTCGGCGCGCTGCTGCGTGCACAGCTGAACGGCAACAAGTCCGAGTAATCGGTCTGTCGCTGTCGTAGTTTCCTGGGCGGCCCGGACATCAGTCCGGGCCGTTTCAGGGTCTGAGTTCCTCCCCAAGAGCCCGTAATGACCAAATCCGAGCTGATCGAAATCCTGGCGCGCCGACAGGCGCATTTGAAGTCGGACGATGTCGATCTGGCCGTGAAGTCGTTGCTGGAAATGATGGGCGGGGCGCTGGCCGGCGGGGATCGCATCGAGATCCGCGGGTTCGGCAGTTTTTCGTTGCACTACCGGCCGGCACGGCTGGGGCGCAATCCCAAGACCGGGGAATCGGTCGCGTTGCCGGGCAAGCATGTCCCGCACTTCAAACCGGGCAAGGAACTGCGTGAGCGCGTCAGCGCCGTGGTGCCGCTGGAAAGCGATCCTGCCTGAGTGTCCATCCGCCACGGGGCGGATGCATGATTTCCATGGAGTCGGCTGGTAGAGCGGAGCGTTAGTCCGCTACTCTTGAGCCCTACGGAACTGGAGCTGCTGCATGAACATCGTACGTCTGCTGATCCTGCTGGCGGTTCTGGTCGTGGGCCTCATCATCGGCGCCCTCAACTCGCAACCGATCATCATCAGCCTGGGCTTTACCCAGATCAATTCCACCACCGGCGTGGCGATCATCATCGCCCTGTTGTCCGGTGCCCTCATCGGCGGCGGCCTCGTGCTCGCCAGCATGGTGATCCCGCTGTACGCCAAACTGCGCCGTGCGCAGAAGGCCGCGCCCGCCGTGGTCGTGGCACCCCCTTCTTCTTCTTCTACATTCGACGGACGCTGAGCGCCGATGGAATTTGTCTCCGAGTGGTTCTGGTTCTTCCTGTTCCTGCCCCTGGCCGCGCTGTCGGGCTGGGTGATCGGGCGTCGCGGTGGCCAGCGCCATGGCGACAACCAGGTCAGCCATCTGTCCAGCACGTATTTCCGCGGCCTGAACTATCTGCTCAATGAGCAGCCGGACAAGGCGATCGAGCTGTTCCTGCACATCGCCGAACTGGACAAGGAAACCTTCGAGACCCAGGTCGCGCTGGGCCACCTGTTCCGTCGTCGCGGTGAGGTCGATCGTGCGATCCGCCTGCACCAGGGCCTGGTCAACCGCGCGGACCTGAGCGATCAGCAACGCGTCCAGGCACTGCTGGCACTGGGCGAGGACTACATGAAGTCCGGCCTGCTCGACCGCGCCGAAACCGTGTTCACCGAGCTGGCCCAGATCGACCAGCGTGCCCCGCAGGCGCTCAAGCACCTGATCGGCATCTACCAGGCCGAGCGCGATTGGGAAAAGGCGATCGACAACGCCAGCCGCTTCGAGGAAGTCACCGGCGAGCCGATGGGCAAGCTGATCGGTCAGTTCGAGTGCGAGCTGGCCGAGCGCTACCGCGGGGCCGGCAAGATCGACGAAGCGCGTGCTGCGATCGCACGTGCCTACCAGGCCGATGCGATGTCGGTCCGTGCCGGCATCATCGAAGGCCGCCTGGAAGACGATGCCGGCAACGCCGAAGCCGCGGTCCGTGCCTTCGAACGTGCGGCACGCAACGATCCGGAGTACCTGCCCGAAGTGCTGCAGGCGTTGATGCAGAACTACCGCAAGGTCGGTGATCTCGGCGGCGCACGCGCGTTCCTGTCGGAGATGACCGAGCACTACCGCGGCATCGCGCCGGTGCTGGCGTTGACCCAGCTGATGGAAGAGCAGGAGGGTGTTGCCCCGGCCCGCGCCTACCTCGGGCGCCAGCTCAAGGACCGCCCGTCGGTACGTGGCGAATCGGCGCTGATCGACCTGACCCTGGCCGAGGGCGCTGATTCCACCGCGACCCTGCACGATCTCAAGCACATCACCGACCAGTTGCTGGTCCGCAACCCGGCGTACCGCTGCACCCGGTGTGGCTTCGGTGCGCGCACCCACCATTGGCAGTGCCCGAGCTGCAAGGAATGGGGCACGGTCAAGCCGCTGCTCAACTACGCGGTGCTCTGACCCATGATGGTCGCCTGGATGGCGGGGCTGCTGGCGGTGCTGGCGGTATCGGCGGGCTTGACCTGGGGCGCACGCGCGTATGCGCTGCGTCGCAATCTGTTGGATGAGCCGGGCGAGCGGCGCAGCCACGGCGTGGCGACGCCGCGCGGCGGCGGCATCGCGATCGTTCTGACCCTGCTGCTGGCCTGCGTGGTCGCGGCGGTGATCTGGCCCACGGCCTGGATCACGCTCGCGGTGTTCGCGCTGGGCCTGGTGCTCGTTGCCGGGATCGGCTGGTGGGACGACCATCGGCCGCTGCCGGCGGTACGTCGCCTGCTGGTCCATGTGATCGCCGCGGCACTGCTGGCCGGGCTGGTCTGGCACGCCAGCGGCAATCCCTGGCAGGCGCTGCTGGCGCTGTTGTTTGCTACTTCGTTGATCAACATCTGGAACTTCATGGATGGGATCAACGGCATCGCGACCACCCAGGCCATCCTGGCCGGGCTCGCCTTCGCGATGGTGCTGCCCCCGCCCTACGGGCTGGCCGGCGTGGTGCTGGGACTGGCCTGCCTGGGCTTCCTGCCGTTCAACTACCCGCGGGCACGCATCTTCATGGGCGACGTCGGCAGCGGGGCGCTCGGCTATGCGATCGCGGCCCTGGTCTGCCTGGTCAGCGTGCGCACGGATATCCACTGGCTGCTGTTGCTGGTGCCGCTTTCGGCCTTTCTTGTGGACGCGGGCTTCACATTGCTTTCGCGCATCCTGTCGGGACAGCGCTGGATGGAACCCCACACGCAGCATCTCTATCAGCGCGCGGTGAAAGGGGGTGCAAGCCACACTTCCGTCACCGGGATGTATCTTGTTTTTGGAATATTCAGTGCGGCAGTGTTTAATGCATGCACGAATTTGCAGCCGAGGTGGGAGGCTGCCGTGGCCATCGCGTGGTTGATCCTCGCGTCCGGCCTTTGGCTGCTCCTGCGCAAGGGAATGCGCAACTAGAAGGATTACGCTGTTTATGACGCCTTGGCAGGACCGACTTACCGGCTTGATGCCCCGCGCGGCCATCGTCGCCCACGACCTGTTCATGGTCTGGGCGTGCTGGCAGCTGCTGCACGCGGGACGCTATTCGATGCTGGCCGATGCGCCGGCGTTGCCGCTGTGGAACATCGATACCTCGCTGGTGCTGGTCATCCAGGCCGTGGTGTTCTGGCGGGTGGGCCTGTACCGCGGCCTGTGGCGCTTCGCCAGCGTCGCCGATCTGCTCAACATCTTCAAAGCCAGCTTCATCGGCCTGCTCGCGATCGTGGTGGCGCTGGCCTACAAGCGCTTCGAAGGCGTGCCGATGTCGGTGCTGGTGATCTATCCGTTCGCGCTGTCCGCGCTGCTGGGTGCCCCGCGCCTGCTGTACCGCGCGTGGAAGGACTACCAGGCGCTGCAGTCCGACGTCACCGCCCGCCGCGTGCTGATCCTTGGTGCCGGCCAGGCGGCGGAAGCTCTCGTACGTGATCTGCGTCGCTCCGGCGATTTCGAGCCGGTCGGCCTGCTCGACGATGCCCCGCATCTGCAGGGCGCCAAGCTGCAGGGCCTGCCGATCCTCGGCACCCTGGAAGACGCCCCCGCCGTGGTCCGTGAAACCGCCGCCAAGCTGCTGGTGATCGCCATCCCGTCGCTGGATGCCGTGGGCATGCAGCGGGTGGTGGCCATCTGCGAAAGCACCGGCGTGCCGTTCCGCATGGTGCCCAAGCTCAATGACATCCTGCTCGGCCACTCGTTGCCGGGTCAGCTCAAGGAAGTGGCGATCGAGGACCTGCTCGGCCGCAAGCCGATCCTGCCGGACTGGGCGCTGATCCGGGGCTGGTTGGGCGGCCGCACGGTCCTGGTGACCGGCGCCGGTGGTTCGATCGGTTCTGAACTGTGCCGCCAGTGCGCGCGCCATGGGGCAGGGCGCATCGTGCTGGTCGAGATGAGCGAGCTGCTGCTGCTGACCATCGAGGCCGAGCTGCAGCGCAGCTTCCCCGATCTGGTCGTGGAGGCGGTGCTGGGTGACTGCGGCGATCCCGCGGTGATCCGCCACGCGCTGTCGCTGTCGCGGGTGGATTCGGTCTTCCACGCCGCCGCCTACAAGCAGGTGCCGGTGCTGGAGCGCCAGCTGCGCGAGGCGGTGCGCAACAACATCCTGTCCACCGAGACCGTGGCCCGCGCCTGCGTCGAAGCCCGCATCGAGCACTTCGTCTTCATCTCCACCGACAAGGCGGTCGACCCGGTCAATGCGCTGGGCGCCAGCAAGCGCTATGCGGAGATGATCTGCCAGAGCCTGGACCAGAAGACCAGCCACACCCGTTTCGTGACCGTGCGCTTCGGCAACGTGCTGGCCTCGGCCGGCAGCGTGGTGCCGGTGTTCCGCGAGCAGATCCTCAAGGGCGGCCCGGTCACCGTGACCGACCCGGAAGTCACCCGTTACTTCATGACGATTCCCGAAGCCTGCCAGTTGATCCTGCAGGCGGCCGCCTCGGCTTCGCATGGAGCGATCTATACCCTGGACATGGGCGAGCCGGTGCCGATCCGCGTGCTGGCCGAGCAGATGATCCGCCTGGCCGGCAAGCAGCCGTACAAGGACATCGCCATCGTCTATACGGGGCTGCGCCCGGGCGAGAAACTGCACGAGACGCTGTTCTATTCGGACGAAGATTATCGCCCGACCGCGCATCCGAAGATTCTCGAAGCTGGCGTGCGCACGTTCGCGCGCGAGCAGGTACTGGCCAACGTGCCGAAACTGCGCGAGGCGATCATCAGTTATGACACCGATGCGATCAACAGCATTCTGTTTGCCACCATGCCGGAGTTCTCTCCGCTACAACAGGACGATCACGTCAGCTCTGCTAAAGTGCTGGCCTTTCCGGCGCGTGAGGCCAACAGGTTCTGATGAGCAAGCGTATTCGTAAGGCGGTATTTCCTGTCGCAGGGTTGGGAACGCGATTCCTTCCCGCCACCAAAACCGTTCCCAAGGAAATGCTGCCGATTATCGATCGGCCGCTGATCCAGTACGCCGTTGATGAGGCGATCGAGGCGGGCTGTGACACGCTGATCTTCATCACCAACCGCTACAAGCACGCGGTCGCCGATTACTTCGACAAGGCCTACGAGCTGGAGCAGAAACTCGAGCGCGCCGGCAAGAAGGAACAGCTTGAGCTGGTCCGCCATGTGCTGCCGAACGGCGTGCGCGCCGTGTTCGTGACCCAGGCCGAAGCCCTGGGCCTGGGCCATGCGGTGCTGTGCGCGAAGGCGATCGTCGGCGATGAACCGTTCGCGGTGCTGCTGCCGGACGATCTGATCTGGAACCGTGGCAACGGTGCGCTCAAGCAGATGGCTGATGCCAACGAAGCCACCGGCGCCAGCATCATCGCGGTGGAAGACGTGCCGCATGAGAAGACCGGCAGCTACGGCATCGTGGCCACCGAGGCCTTCGACGGCCGCCAGGGCAAGATCAGCGCCATCGTCGAGAAGCCCAAGCCGGAAGACGCCCCGAGCGATCTGGCGGTGGTTGGCCGTTATGTGCTGAGCCCGAAGATTTTCGAGCTGCTTGAAGCAACCGGTACCGGTGCGGGTGGGGAAATCCAGCTGACCGATGCGATCGCCGAACTGCTCAAGACCGAGCGCGTGGATGCGTTCCGCTTCGAGGGCCGCCGCTTCGATTGCGGTACCCATCTGGGCCTGGTCGAGGCAACGATCCGTTTTGCCCTCGACAACGAGAAGCTGGCCGGTCCTGCGCGCGAAGTGCTGCAGAAGATGCTGGCCGAAGGCTGATCGCAAGGCGATCAACCGGTAGGTACCGACCGTTGGTCGGTACGCACCCCAACGAAAAGGGCAGCCTCGCGGCTGCCCTTCTGCGTTTGGTCCGGTTGCCGCATCGACCAACGGTCGATGCCTACCGACGCGACCGGTGCCGACCCATCGGCCGGCACCGATCATTGCCTCACAGCGATTCGAAGATGCCCGCCGCGCCCATGCCGGTGCCGATGCACATGGTCACCATGCCGTACTTCTGCTGGCGACGGCGCAGGCCGTGCAGCAGGGTGGCGGTGCGGATCGCGCCGGTCGCGCCCAGCGGGTGGCCCAGGGCGATCGCGCCGCCCAGCGGGTTGACCTTGGACGGGTCCAGGCCGCAATCGCGGATGACCGCCAGCGACTGCGCGGCGAAGGCTTCGTTGAGCTCGATCCAGTCGAGCTGGTCCTGGGTCAGGCCGGCCTGCTTGAGCGCCTTCGGAATCGCGGCAATCGGGCCGATGCCCATCACTTCCGGGCGCACGCCGGCGACCGAGAAGCTGACGAAGCGCGCCAGCGGGGTCAGGCCGTAGTCCTTGATCGCCTGCTCGGAGGCCAGCAGCACCGCACCGGCGCCATCGCTCATCTGCGAGGAGTTGCCCGCGGTGACGGTGCCGCCGAACTGGCCGTTGCGGAACACCGGGCGCAGCTTGGCCAGGCCTTCAGCGGATGAATCCAGGCGCGGGCCTTCGTCGGTGTCCACGATCCTGTCGCGGGTGATGATGCGGCGGCCGTCAGCCAGGTCGGGCTGGCGGGTGCGCACGTCGTAGGGGCTGATCTCGTCCTTGAACTCGCCGTTCTGGATCGCGGCGATGGCCTTCTGGTGCGAGGCGAGGGCGAACGCATCCTGGTCCTCGCGCGAGACCTTCCACTCTTCGGCGACCTTCTCGGCGGTGATGCCCATGCCGTAGGCGATGGCGACGTGGTCGTTGTCGAATACGCTCGGGGCCATCGCGATCTTGTTGCCCATCATCGGCACCATCGACATCGATTCGGTACCACCGGCCAGCATCAGGTCCGAGTTGCCCAAGCGGATCTGGTCGGCGGCCATCGCCACGGCCTGCAGCCCCGAAGAGCAGAAGCGGTTGACGGTCTGTGCGGCGATGGTGTCCGGCAGGCCGGCCAGCAGCACGCCGATGCGCGCCACGTTCATGCCCTGCTCGGCTTCGGGCATCGCGCAGCCGATGATCGCGTCATCGATGCGGTTGACGTCCACGCCCGGCGCCTGCGCGACCGCGGCGCGGAGCACGTGGGCCAGCATGTCGTCGGGACGGGTATTGCGGAACACGCCCTTGGGCGCCTTGCCCACCGGGGTGCGGGTGGCGGCGACGATGTAGGCGTCCTGGATTTGCTTGGTCATTGCAGTGATCTCTTGAATGTGGGGACAGGTGTGCCGACCAACGGTCGGCACCTACCGGGCGCGGACGGGTCCGTCGCGCCCGGCGCGCCATCAATTACGCAGCGGCTTGCCGGTCTTGAGCATGTGCGCGATGCGGGCCTGGGTCTTTTCCTGCTGGGCCAGTTCGACGAAGTGCTTGCGCTCCAGCGTCAGCAGCCACTCTTCGTCCACCAGCGTGCCGCGATCCACTTCGCCGCCGCACAGCACGGTGGCGATGCGCACGGCGATCTCGTAGTCGTACGGGCTGATGAAGCGGCCTTCCAGCATGTTGACCAGCATCATCTTGAACGTGGCGATGCCGACGTCACCGGCGACCTGGATGCGGCGGGCCGGCATCGGCGGACGGTAGCCGCCTTCGGCCAGCGCCAGCACTTCGGCCTTGGCGATGTGCAGTGCTTCGAAGCTGTTGAACACGACCTTGTCGGTCGCGCGCATCAGGCCCAGTTCCTTGGCGTTGACCGCCGAGTTGGAGACCTTGGCCATCGCGACGGTTTCGAAGGTCTTCTTCAGCTCGGCGAACACGTCGCCGCCCGGACCGGCCGCGTGCGAGGCGCGCACGGCCAGCTCCTTCAGGCCACCACCGGCCGGCAGCAGGCCGACGCCGGCCTCGACCAGGCCGATGTAGCTTTCCAGCGCGGCCACGCTCTTGGCGCTGTGCATCTGGAACTCGCAGCCCCCGCCCAGGGCCAGGCCGCGCACGGCGGTCACCACCGGCACCAGCGAATACTTGATCGCCTGGCTGGTGCGCTGGAAGTTGTGCACCATCTCTTCGAACTGGTCGACCTTGCCGGCCTGCAGAAGGCCGAGCGCACCGGCCAGATCGGCACCGGCGGAGAAGGGCTCCTTCTGCTGCCAGATCACCAGGCCCTTGTAGTCCTGCTCGGCGCGCTTGATCGCTTCCTGCAGGCCATTGAGCACGTGGTCGGAAACGGTGTTCATCTTGGTCTTGAAGCTGACCACCGCGATGCCGTCGCCGTCGTGCCACATGCGCACGCCATCGTTCTCGAACACGGTTTCGCCCGGGCTGAAGCTCTCGCCCAGCAGCGGATCCGGGAAGCGCTGGCGCTGGTACACCGGCAGCGCCGAGCGCGGCAGCTTGGCGTTGCGCGACGGGCTGTAGCTGCCTTCGGCGGCGTGCACGCCGTCGCGGCCATCGAACACCCAATCCGGCAGCGGGGCGCTGCTCATGCTCTTGCCGGCGACGATGTCATCGGCGATCCACTGCGCAACCTGCTTCCAGCCGGCAGCCTGCCAGGTTTCGAACGGGCCCAGCGACCAGCCGTAGCCCCAGCGGATGGCCAGGTCGACGTCGCGCGCGGTCTCGGCGATGTCGGCCAGGTGGTAGGCGCTGTAATGGAACAGGTCGCGGAAGGTCGCCCACAGGAACTGCGCCTGCGGGTGCTGGCTCTCGCGCAGCTTGGCGAACTTCTCGGCCGGGTTCCTGATCTTCAGGATCTCGACCACTTCCGGGGCGGCGGTGCGATCGGCCGGTCGGTAGTCCTGCTTTTCCAGGTCCAGCACCACGATGTCCTTGCCGACCTTGCGGAAGATGCCGGCACCGGTCTTTTGGCCGAGCGCCCCCTTGGCGATCAGCGCGTCCAGCCACTTCGGCGACTTGAAGAATTCATGCCACGGATCATTGGGCAGGGTGTCGCCCATGGTCTTGATCACGTGCGCCATGGTGTCCAGGCCGACCACGTCGGAGGTGCGGTAGGTGGCCGACTTCGGGCGGCCGACCAGCGGGCCGGTCAGTCCATCGACTTCATCGAAGCCCAGGCCGAATTCCTGGGTGTGGTGGATGGTGGACAGGATCGAGAACACGCCGATGCGGTTGCCGATGAAGTTCGGGGTGTCCTTGGCGTACACCACGCCCTTGCCCAGGGTGGTGACCAGGAACGCTTCCAGGCCTTCCAGCACGGCGGCATCGGTGGTGGTGGCCGGGATCAGCTCGGCCAGGTGCATGTAACGCGGCGGGTTGAAGAAGTGCACGCCGCAGAAGCGGTGGCGCAGCTGCTCGGGCAGCACGTCGGCGAGCTTGTTGATGCCCAGGCCCGAGGTGTTGGAGGCGAGCACCGCGTGATCGGCCACGAACGGGGCGATCTTCTTGTACAGGTCCTGCTTCCAGTCCATGCGTTCAGCGATGGCTTCGATGATCAGGTCGCAGTCTTTCAGCTGCTCCAGGCCGGTCTCATAGTTGGCCGGCGTGATCGCCTCGGCGTAGGACTTGCTGGCGAGCGGGGCCGGGCTGAGCTTGCCCAGGTTGGCGATGGCCTTGAGCACGATGCCATCGGCCGGACCTTCCTTCGCGGGGAGGTCGAACAGCACCGTGTCGACGCCGGCGTTGGTCAGGTGGGCGGCGATCTGGGCGCCCATGACGCCGGCACCCAGCACGGCGGCACGGCGGACTAGCAGGGAATTGGACATGTCGATAAGCCTTTGTTGTCTGGAAGCCGGGCGTGGCCCGGCTCTACGGGGTGGAGAGGGTCGTGGCCGCAGGGGCGGTAGCCGCGCTGGCGCGGAATCCTGCGTCGGCGAAGTGAATCAGTTCCTGGGCGGCATGGGCACGATGCGCCGCTTCGGTGACACCGGCGGGTCGCTTGATCAGGCCGAAGTCGGCCATGGCATAGGTCAGCGAGCCGGCGAGGAAGTCCAGGCGCCAGTACAGCTCCTCCTTGCTCAGCCCCGGCACGCAGGCGGAGATCGCCTTGCCGAAGTCACGCAGGACGTGGCCGTAATGGTCGGAGAGGAACTTGCGCAGGTTGTCGTTCTTTTCCGCGTAGGCGCGGGCGATGACCCGCACGAACGCGCCGCCGGTCTGGCGGTCCTGGGCCATGGCCAGGGCCGGTTCGACGAAGGCGGCCAGCACCGGGCGCAGTTCACCGGGGTGTTCGCGACGGGCGGCGTCAAGCTGGGCCAGGCGCGCCGAGGTCATTTCATCCATCCGGCGGCGGAAGACCTCGTTGACCAGGTTTTCCTTGGAACCGAAGTGGTAGTTGACCGCGGCGATGTTCACATCGGCCTGGCTGGTGACCTGGCGCAGCGAGGTGCCCGCGAACCCATGCAGGGCGAACAGTTCCTCGGCGGCGCCGAGAATGCGGTCCTTGGTGGAGAAGTGGGCGGGTTTGGCCATGGGGCAGGGAAGTTCAATCAAACGATTGTTTGATATTAGACCCGTGGCTGCGCTGCCGCATTGTGCGGCGCAGCAGAGCGCGGCATCTGTTCATCCCCGCTCGAGGTAGTGCCGGCCGCTGGCCGGCACCCCTTCATTCCCTGAACGGGGCGCACAACCACCGCAGCCATGGCGTTGCCGGCCAGCGGCCGGCACTACCGTACCGCGGGCTTACACGTTAGAATTGGCGCACGTATATCAGGCTAAGCCCGCGTTTTGACGCGGGTTTTTTTCATGTTAACCTCGGGCCGATCAAGTGGCCCGCCCAACGGAGTATTCCCATGGCGCTGGAGCGCACCCTTTCCATCATCAAGCCGGACGCCGTCGCCAAGAACGTCATCGGTGAAATCTACGCCCGCTTTGAAAAGGCCGGCCTGAAGGTCGTCGCCGCCAAGTACAAGCAGCTGTCGCGCCGTGAAGCCGAAGGCTTCTATGCCGTGCACCGCGAGCGTCCGTTCTTCAACGCGCTGGTCGAGTTCATGATCTCCGGCCCGGTGATGATCCAGGCGCTGGAAGGCGAGAACGCCGTCCTGGCCCACCGCGATCTGCTGGGCGCCACCAACCCGAAGGAAGCCGCCGCCGGTACCATCCGCGCCGACTTCGCTGAATCCATCGATGCCAATGCCGCCCACGGCTCGGACTCGGTTGAGAATGCCGCGATCGAAATCGCCTACTTCTTCGCCGCGACTGAAGTCGTCTCGCGCTGAGAGTGATGCCGTGAACGAGGTCGTACAGCCCACCGCCATCCCATCCGTGCTCGTGTCGAGCCCGGCTGTGGCCAAGCAGAACCTGCTCGACCTCGATCGCGAGGGTCTGGAGCGCTTCTTCGCCGAGACACTCGGCGAAGCGCGCTACCGTGCCCATCAGGTGATGAAGTGGATCCACCATCACTACGTCACCGATTTCGATGAAATGACCGACCTCGGCAAGGCGCTGCGCGCCAAGCTCAAGCAGCATGCCGAGGTGCTGGTCCCCAACATCGTGTTCGACAAGCCCTCCGCCGATGGCACCCACAAGTGGCTGCTGGCCATGGGCACCGACGGCAAGAACGCGATCGAAGCGGTCTACATCCCGGACAAGAACCGCGGCACGCTGTGCGTGTCCTCGCAGGTCGGCTGCGCGCTGAACTGCACGTTCTGTTCGACCGCGACCCAGGGCTTCAACCGCAACCTCTCCACCGCCGAGATCATCGGCCAGGTGTGGGTGGCGGCGCGCCATCTGGGCAACATCCCGCACAAGCAGCGTCGTCTCACCAACGTGGTGATGATGGGCATGGGCGAGCCGTTGATGAATTTCGACAACGTCGTGCGCGCCATGAGCGTGATGCGCGACGATCTGGGCTACGGCCTGGCCAACAAGCGCGTGACGCTGTCCACCTCCGGCCTGGTGCCGCAGATCGACCGGCTGTCCGCCGAGAGCGACGTGTCGCTGGCGGTGTCGCTGCATGCGCCCAATGATGCCCTGCGCGAGACCCTGGTCCCGCTCAACAAGAAGTACCCGATCGTCGAGCTGATGGCCTCGTGCGCACGCTACCTGCGCGCCAACAAGCGCCGCGAATCGGTCACCTTCGAATACACCCTGATGAAGGGGATCAACGACCAGCCCGAGCACGCCCGCCAGCTGGCGCGGCTGATGCGCCAGTTCGACAACGCCGTGCAGGCCTCGAACGCGGGCAAGGTCAACCTGATTCCGTTCAATCCATTCCCGGGCACGCGCTATGAGCGTTCCGGCGAAACCGACATCCGCGCCTTCCAGAAGATTCTGCTCGATGCGAAGGTGCTGACGATGGTGCGGCGCACCCGTGGCGACGACATCGATGCCGCCTGTGGCCAGCTCAAGGGCCAGGTCATGGATCGCACGCGCCGCCAGGCCGAGTTCAACAAAACGCTGCAGGACGGGAAAGACCGGGATGCCGCTGCCTGATCGCCGATTGCCAGCCGTTGTTTTCATCGCGCTGGCATTGGCCGGCTGCGGCAAACAGGGCATCAAACCGCCGTCCGGTACCCTCGAGGTCGCGCCGACCTATGAGGCCCGCGACAACCCCGAGATCCGCAAGCGCGTGAACTACCAGGACCAGATGGTCCTGGCCGGCGAGTCGCTGCGTGCGGGCTCGCCGGAGGCGGCCGAGAAGCGGGTGCGGGCGGCGATGAAGATCGATGCGCGGCGTCCCGAGGCCTACATGCTGTTGGCGGCCATCGCCGCCCAGCGCGGCAACCAGGCCGAGGCGGGGCAGTTGTACGCCAAGGCCGCCGAGCTGGGCCCGGAGCGCGGCGATGTGCTCAACAATTATGGCGCGTGGCTATGTGCTCATGGCCGTCCGGCCGAGTCGCTGGTCTGGTTTGATCGGGCCCTCCAGGCGCCGGGCTATACGACGCCGGCCTCTGCCCTGGCCAATGCCGGTGGCTGTGCGCTGGATGCCGGGCAGCCCGAACGGGCGGTTCCGGACCTGCGCCGGGCGCTTGAGATCGATCCGGTCAATGCCTACGCGCTGGAGTCGATGGCCCGCAACGAGTTCGCCCAAGGGCGTTATTTCGAGGCCCGCGCCTTTTCGCAACGGCGTTTGACGGCTGCACCGGCCACACGTTCCGTGTTACAACTTGCGTCTCAAATCGAGGCGCGGCTTGGCGACAGCGTGGCATCCGGTCGCTATCTGCAGCGAATTCATGACGAATTTCCGCAGGATGCGGCACCTAATCCCCGGGGTTGAAGCACTGTGATTGATGACCAGACTGTGAACGCTTTTGATTCTGCGGCCGGTTGCGGAGCTCGTCTTCGCCAGGCCCGGGAAGCGGCCGGACTGACCCTGGAGGCCGTGGGGCAGCAGCTGCACATGCCGGTCCAGGTCGTGAAGTCCCTCGAAGACGAGCAGTGGCAGCGCCTCGGCGCGCCGGTCTTCGTCCGCGGCCAGCTGCGCAGCTACGCCCGTCTGCTCAAGGTGGACATCGGCGATATCCTCGAGCAGGCCCATATCGGGCCGATCGTGCCGCCGCAGCTGGTCAGCCATACCCATACCCCGCGGGCCCGGCGCATTGCCGAGAGCCTGGGGCGTCGCGTCCTGTATGTCGGCATCACCGCGGTTCTGGCCGTGCCGGTCTGGTTCGCCACCCGCGGCCATTTCGATGGCACGGCGAGCATCCCGAACACCGCCTCGCTGGATGTGATCCCGGCGGCGGTACCGGTGGCCGGGGGCGAGACCCCGGATCCGGCCGTACCTGTGGCGGTCGAGGCGGCCAAGCCGACGGCACCGGCCGCGCCGTACCTGGCATCGCTGACCCCGGTCCCGCGTCCGGCGTCCGCGCCGATGCCGCAGGCCGGCGCACTGAGCCTGCAGTTCAAAGGCGACAGCTGGGTGGATATCTCCGGGCCGGACGGCACCACCGTCGAGAAGGCCCTGATCAAGTCGGGCGAGACCCGCAGCTTCGCACCGGGCCAGGTGGCCCGCATGGTGCTGGGCAATGCATCGGCGGTCGAGGTTCAGCAGGCCGGCACTATCGTCGACCTTTCGCCGTACCAGCGAGCCAACGTGGCACGCTTTACGGTATCCTCTGACGGCTCCGTGGTCCCAGTTTCGCACTGAACCGCGTTTCCCCAATCCAATTCAAATAGCTCCTCCTCATGGGCGGGGCGAGAGTACGCATGGCGATCGACGACCTGCTCGACGAGCACGAACAAAGTGAACGCGTCCGCGGCTGGCTGCGGAAGAACGGTGTCAGCATCCTCGCTGGCGTAGCCATCGCGATCGGTGGCATCTGGGGCTGGAAAGAGTGGCAGACCCGGCACAGCAACAGCCTGGCCGGCGCCAATGTCCAGTACCAGATCGTCCTCAAGAGCCTGGAAGACAAGGATCTGGAGCAGGCCGCCAAGGGTGTGAAGGACCTGGAAAGCGGCAAGGCCAACATCTATGCCGATCTGGCTGCCCTGCAGCTGGCCAAGGCCCAGGTCGATGCCGGCAAGAACGAAGACGCGCTGGCGACCCTGCGCGCGATCAAGGCCGACCCCGAATTCAAGCCGGTGATCGAGCAGCGCGTCGCGCGCCTGCTGGTGGCCACCGGCAAGACCGAGGATGCGATCAACCAGCTCGGCACCGCGACCGACAGCGCCAGCCTGGAAATCCATGGCGATGCACTGATGGCGCAGGGCAAGCGTGATGCTGCCCGCGAGCAGTATGAGAAGGCGCTCAAGACGCTGGACGTGGCAGCGCCCCAGCGGCGCCTGCTGGAAACCAAGTTGACGGATGCCGGTGGCACCGTCACCGATCCTGCGGAGTCGGTGTAATGAATCAGATGGTCATGATCAAGCGCGTTGCCACGGTTGCCCTGTTGGGCATGGCCCTGACCGGCTGCAGCACGATGAAGGGCTGGTTCGCCGGCAAGGACGCGGCGGCCAAGAAGGCGCTGGAACCGGCTGAACTGGTCAAGTTCGATGCCACCGCCAAGGTCGACAAGATCTGGACGGCCAACGTCGGCAAGGGCGAGAAGCGCATCGGCGTCCGCCAGGGCCCGGTGGTCGCCGATGGCCGCGTCTACGCAGCCGCCATCTACGGTGGCGTGCATGCCATCGACCTGCAGACCGGCAAGAAGGTCTGGACCTACGAGCCGGCCAAGGAAAAGAAGAAGCCCAAGCTTCGTCTGTCCGGTGGCCCGGGCGTGGGTGACGGCCTGGTCGTCATCGGCACCCTGGACGGCGAAGTCATCGCGTTGAACGCGGCCGACGGCACCGAAAAGTGGCGTGCCAAGGTGCCGGGTGAAGTGATTTCCGCACCGGCCGTGGGCCAGGGCATGGTGTTCGTGCGCAGCAACGACGGTCGCGTGACCGGCCTGGATGCCGAAAACGGCACCCAGCGCTGGTTCAACCCGCGCGAGCTGCCGGCACTGACCGTGCGCGGCAACGCGCCGGTCGTCACCGGCCCGGGCGTGCTGTTCATCGGCAATGACGACGGCTCCGTCGCCGCGCTGGCCATGCAGGACGGCCGCACGCTGTGGGACCAGATGGTCGGCACCGGCGAAGGCCGTACCGAGCTGGACCGCATGGCCGATATCGACGGCGCGCCGGTGCTGGAAGGCAATACGCTGTTCGTGAGCAGTTTCAAGAGCCAGACCATGGCGATCGAGGGCCCGACCGGCCGTCCGCTGTGGGCCCGTGATCATGGTGGCGCCGGCGGCGTGGCCCTGACCTCGAGCACTGTGTTCGTCACCGACAACAAGGGCGGCGTGTTCGGCCTGGACAAGGCCAGCGGTTCGGCCATGTGGTCGCAGACGGGCCTGGCCCGTCGTTCGCTGACCGGTCCGGTCATCCATGGCGATTACGTTGTGGTCGGTGATTACAAGGGGTATCTGCACTGGTTGCGGACCGATAACGGTGAGTTCGCGGCGCGCGCCAAGAGTGGCGGCGACGCCCTCCTGGCCCAGCCGGTAGCCGCCGATGGGATTCTGCTGGTGCAGAACGTTGATGGAAAGCTGACCGCGTTCCGGTTGGCACAATAAGGAGTTACCGCGATGCTGCCCTTGGTCGCCCTGGTTGGACGGCCGAATGTCGGCAAGTCCACGCTGTTCAATGCGTTTACCCGTACGCGCGACGCGTTGGTCCATGACCAGCCCGGCGTGACCCGGGACCGTAATTACGGTGTTTGTCGTCTTGATGAGGACCACCCGTTCCTGGTGGTCGATACCGGTGGTATCGCCGGTGAAGAAGAAGGTCTGGCCGGCGCTACCGCCCGCCAGGCCCGCGCTGCCGCCGCCGAAGCGGACCTGATCCTGTTCGTGGTCGATGCCCGTGAGGGCCCGATGGACGACGAGATCCTGTCCTGGCTGCGCAGGCTGGCCCGTCCGACCCTGCTGTTGATCAACAAGATCGACGGTATGAACGAAGACACCGTGCGTTCGGAGTTCGCCCGTTACGGCTTCAGCGAAATGCTGACCGTCTCGGCCGCGCACCGCCAGGGCCTGGATGATCTGCTGGACGAGGTCGTGGAACGGTTGCCGGAAGAGGGCACCACCGAGACCCTGGACACCGATCCGAACCGCATTCGCATCGCCTTCGTCGGCCGCCCCAACGTGGGCAAGTCGACGCTGGTCAATCGTCTGCTCGGCGAAGAGCGCATGATCGCCTCCGAAGTGCCTGGTACCACCCGCGACTCGATCGCGGTGGACATGGAGCGCGACGGGCGTGAGTACCGCCTGATCGATACCGCCGGCCTGCGTCGCAAGGCGCGCGTCGAGGAAGTGGTCGAGAAGTTCAGCGTCATCAAGACCCTGCAGGCCATCGAGCAGTGCCAGGTCGCGGTGCTGATGCTGGATGCCTCCGAAGGTGTGACCGATCAGGACGCCAGCGTGCTCGGCGCGGTGCTCGATGCCGGCCGTGCGTTGGTGGTGGCGATCAACAAGTGGGATGGCCTGACCGATTACCAGCGCGAGCAGGCTGAAGCGCTGGTATCGCGCAAGCTCGGCTTCGTGCCGTGGGCGGAAGTGGTGCGCATCTCGGCCAAGCACGGCTCGGGCCTGCGTGAGCTGTTCCGCTGCATCCACGCCGCGCACGCCTCGGCGACGCACGAGTTCAGCACCAGCGAAGTCAACAAGGCGCTGGAAACGGCGTACGAGACCAACCCGCCGCCGGCGATCCGTGGTCACGTGTCCAAGCTGCGTTACGTGCATCCGGGCGGTTCCAATCCGCCGACCTTCATCGTCCACGGCACCCGTCTGAAAGACCTGCCGGAGTCGTACAAGCGCTACCTGGAGAACTTCTTCCGCAAGCGCTTCAAGCTGGTCGGCACGCCCGTGCAGTTCATCTTCCGCGAGGGTGTGAACCCGTACGAAGGCAAGAAGAACGTGCTCACCGAACGTCAGCTCAAGCGCAAGCGCCGCTTGATCAAGCACGTCAAGGGCAAGTGATCCAAAGAAGAGCCGGCGAAAGCCGGCTCTTCTGCATCCAGTTGCAGCGCATTTCAAGCGTTGGCTGTACAGCTGTAGGTGTACTCAACTTCCTTGGTCTTGATGCCGCTTGCATCTGTCAGCCACGCGACGCGGGCAACATACGGAGTGATGAAATCCTCGGTAATCCCGTTTGACGGATGACGCTGGGCACGCCAATCGTTGTACTGATAGTTGAAATACAGCCCATGTCCACCCGCCAGCGCAACCTTCGGAGGAGCAACGTTCGTTCTGGAGCCTTGTCGCTGGCGCGGTTCAATCGGGGGCAGTGGATCCGGCCGTAGCTGGTGGATGTCGTGGCCGGCAAACTGGAACTCCGCGCCATCCACGGCGACGACTCCGCGCAGCAGATCCAGCGCCACAAGCGCCAGACGGTGTTGCTGGTCCTCCAGTTCCGCGCCCGTATGGGAGGGAACCGCCCGCCCGCCCAGGTCTATGATCACGGTGCGGCGCTCTGGAACGAGCCGCGTCCGGATGTTGAATCCCGTTTGACCCTCGATGAGTGCCAGGTTTTCGGCAGCTTCCGAAAGCGCCTTGTCGAGCATCTTTTCGATGCGCACGCGCTCGGGACGGCCGATGTTTTCAATGGGCGTTCCATTGGCATGGGTGATGGGCGCCGATGAAGCCATGGCCGGCGTGCTTGGCAGTACCGCTAGCGTAGCGAAAATGAATGGCATTCTTGATAGATAGATGATGCGCATGGCAATCCTTGGCATTGGTCATCGGGGGCTTATCGAGGCGCGGACAGGCTATATCCGGGATTGTCTTCAAATTGCGTGCTCGGTCACGCTTATTTGCAATTCACTGGTTTCCCTACACGCACGTGAATCGCCCCAACTTTCCAGGGCGGAGCAGCTTCCTTACTTTTATACGCCGCGCGCATCGACACCCACGCTGCCAGCTCGCCAGGAGCCAAGCGCCACGTGCTGGCCGGCGGCTGTACATGGAAGAGGGCCGGGCACCGGCCTACACCCTCGTGCGCGATAATGTCGGCATGGACATCCCGCAGCTATCTCCCGCCGAGGCCCGCCAGCGCATTGCTCACGGCGCCCTGCTGATCGACGTGCGTGAAGCGCATGAACGTGCCACCGGTATGGCCGAAGGCGCGCTCGGCATTGCCAGGGGCGATCTCCAGGCCGAGCCGAGCACGCACCTGCCGGGACTCGATCGTGAGGCCGTCCTGATCTGCCAGAGCGGCAGGCGTTCGATGGACGCCGCGGTTTTCCTGTCGAACCTGGGCTACACGCATATCGCGTCCGTGCAGGGCGGTACCACCGCATGGCGTGCCGAGGGACTGCCTTTGGTGCAGCCGATCCAGAGCGACGCCGAGCGCGACTTCAACGAGCGCTACTCGCGGCATCTGCTGCTGCCGCAGGTGGGTGTCGAGGGCCAGAAGACGCTGCTGACCTCGCGCGTGCTGGTGCTTGGCGCGGGCGGCCTGGGTGCACCGGCCAGTTTCTACCTGGCCGCGGCCGGGGTAGGGCACCTGCGCATCGCCGATGACGACGTGGTCGACCGCAGCAACCTCCATCGGCAGATCATCCATACCGATGCCAGCGTCGGCGAGCCCAAGGTGCTCTCCGCGCGCACACGCCTGCTTGCCCTCAATCCCTCGCTGGACGTGGAGGCTGTGCAGGCGCGGGTCACTTCGGCCAACATCGATGCACTGCTCGAAGGTGTCGACGTGGTGCTGGACGGCTCGGACAACTTCCCGCTGCGCTACCTGCTCAACGATGCCTGCCTCCAGCACGGCATCCCGCTGGTGTACGGGGCGGTGGAGCGCTTCACCGGCCAGGTCAGCGTCTTCGATGCCGGACGTCAGCGCGGCACCGCGCCCTGTTACCGCTGCCTGTTTCCCGAGCCGCCGCCCCCGGCGTTCGCGCCCAACTGTGCCGAGGCCGGTGTCCTCGGCGTGCTGCCCGGCATGGTCGGGCTGCTCCAGGCCACCGAAGTCCTCAAGCTGCTGCTCGGTATCGGTGAGCCACTGATCGGCCGGCTGCTGAGCTTCGATGCGCTGGGCATGCGCTTCCGCGAGACACGCCTGCGCCCGGATCCGGCCTGCCCGCTGTGTGCGCCCGGGCGCGCCTTCCCGGGCTACATCGATTACGCGGCGTTCTGTAGCGGCGCGTAGATCCACGCCATGCGTGGATGCTGTTCGCCGGGACGCTATGCGTGGATCCCGTCGGCGAGGGGGCGCCGGGTGAGCGCAGCCACGCGTGGCGTGGCTCTATCGGTGAGTTTGGTGGTGATGTTGGGACGATGCGGCATCCGGATTGAATATCGTTCTGAATTCAGCACGATAAAACGCATCATCCGCGCTATTGCCCTTCACCGCTTTGCCCTATCGTTGACCCATCTTGTGCAGTCCGGGGAAACAACCGCATGGCGGTGGAAGCAGGTGCCAGTGAACTGGTGAAAGTGGTCGCCCTGCTGGGTGCGGCAGTGGTGATGGTGCCGCTGTTCCGCCGGCTCGGCTTGGGCTCGGTGCTGGGCTATTTCGCCGCAGGCCTGGCGATCGGCCCGTTCGGGTTCGGCTGGTTCTCCGATCCGCAGGCGATCCTGCATACCGCCGAGCTCGGCGTGGTGATGTTCCTGTTCGTGATCGGGCTGGAGATGCGGCCCTCGCACCTGTGGAGCCTGCGCAACGAGATCTTCGGCCTGGGCACGCTGCAGATCGTGGTCTGCGGCACCGTGCTGACCGGCGTGTGCATGCTGCTCGGCTTCCCCTTGCCGGTGGCCTTCATCGGCGCCGCCGGTTTCGTGCTCACCTCCACCGCAGTGGTGATGCAGCTGCTCGCCGAACGCGGCGACATCGCGCTGCCGACCGGCCAGAAGATCGTCTCGATCCTGCTGTTCGAAGATCTGCTGATCGTGCCGTTGCTGGCTGTCGTGGCGTTCATGGCGCCCGTGCACAGCGATGCCGGCGAGAGTTCGCGCTGGGTCACCGTCGGCATCGCGGCGGGTGCGATCGTCGGATTGGTGCTGGTCGGCCGCTTCCTGCTCAATCCGCTGTTCCGCATCCTGGCCGCCGCCAAGGCGCGCGAAGTGATGACGGCCGCTGCATTGCTGGTCGTGCTCGGCGCCGCGCTGCTGATGCAGCTGGGCGGATTGTCGATGGCGATGGGCGCGTTCCTCGCCGGCGTGCTGCTCAGCGAATCCACCTTCCGCCATCAGATCGAAGCGGACATCGAGCCGTTCCGCGGCATCCTGCTCGGCCTGTTCTTCCTCAGCGTCGGCATGGCGCTGGACCTCACCGTCGTCGCCAACAACTGGCCGCTGATCGTCTCGGGCGTGTTCGCGCTGATGCTGGCCAAGGCGGTGTGCATCTACGTGGTCGCGCGCATCCTCGGCAGTGATCATCGACAGGCGCTGGATCGCGGCGTGGTGATGGCACAGGGCGGCGAGTTCGCGTTCGTGCTGTTCTCCGCCGCGGCCGTGGCCGGTGTGATCGATGTGCAGGTCAACGCCAATCTGACCGCGATCGTCGTGCTCTCGATGGCACTGACGCCGCTGTTCGTGCTGCTGCACGACAAGCTGATGCCAGACCGCGAAGTCTCGCTCGATGGCGTCGAAGAAGCCGACGGTTTGTCCGGCAGCGTGCTGCTGATCGGCTTTGGTCGCTTCGGCCAGGTGGCGAGTCAGTCGCTGCTGGCGCGCGATGTGGATGTGACCATCATCGACAACGACGTGGACATGATCCACAACGCCGAGCGCTTCGGGTTCAAGATCTACTACGGCGACGGTACCCGCCTGGATGTACTGCATGCGTCTGGCGCGGGGTCGGCGCGTGCGATCGCGGTCTGCGTCAACAGCGACCAGGATGCCGATCGCATCGTCGAGCTGGTCACCCACGAGTTCCCGCAGGCCAAGCTGCTGGTGCGCTCGTTCGATCGCGAACATTCGCTGCGCCTGATCCATGCCGGGGTGGACTTCCAGATCCGCGAGACCTTCGAGTCGGCCCTGCAGTTCGGCCAGGCCGCGCTGATGGAGCTGGGTGCCGATCCGGACGATGCGCGCGAGATCGCCGAGCAGATCCGCGAACGGGATGCGGAACGCTTCGAGCTGGAGATGGCCGGCGGAGACCTGCGCGCCGGCGCGCACATGGTGTTCGGCACTGCGCTGCCCGGCGTGCCCACGCCGACGCCGTTCACCGCGCCCAAGCGCAAGGCGCGCACGCTCAACGCCGACGAGGTGCCCGAAGAAGAATGAGGGTGGTAGTGCCGGCCGCTGGCCGGCACCCAGGTGGGCCCATTCCACGTGCCGGCCATCGGCCGGCACTACCGGTGGGCGGGGCGGGCCGAATCGGGGACAATAGACGGCCGTCGCCCCCACGCCTGCCGCCCTCGATGAGCTCACCGACTTCCGACACCGCTTCTTCCGCCCGCATTCTCGACGGCCGCCGCATCGCCGAAGACCTGCTGGACAGCCTCAAGGTCCGGGTCGATGCCCGCCTGGCTGCCGGTGGCAGCCGTCCGGGCCTGGCCGTGGTGCTGGTCGGTGGCGACCCGGCTTCGACCGTGTACGTGCGCAACAAGCGCCGTGCGGCCGAAAAAGTGGGCATCGAAGCCTTTGATTACGATCTGCCGGCCGGCACCACCGAGGCCGAGCTGCTGACCCTGATCGACCAGCTCAACGCCGATCCGAAGATCCACGGCATCCTGGTCCAGCTGCCGCTGCCGGGCATTCCGGACGCCAACCGCCTGATCCACCGGATCGACCCGCGCAAGGACGTGGACGGCTTCCACCCGGAAAACGTCGGCCACCTGGCCCTGCGCGAGTTCGGCCTGCGCCCGTGCACCCCGCGCGGCATCGTGACCCTGCTGGGTCACACCGACCAGCCGGTCCGCGGCCGCAACGCGACCATCGTCGGCGTCAGCAACCATGTCGGCCGCCCGATGGGGCTGGAGCTGCTGATCGCCGGCTGCACCGTCACCAGCTGCCACAAGTTCACCCCCAAGGACGTGCTGGAGCAGTCGGTGCGCAACGCCGACATCCTGGTGGTCGCCGTGGGCCGCCCGGGCATCGTCCCGGGTGAATGGGTGAAGCCGGGTGCCGTGGTCATCGACGTGGGCATCAACCGCCTGGACGATGGACGCCTGGTCGGCGATGTCGGCTTCGAGGCCGCCGCCCAGCGTGCCAGCTGGATCACCCCGGTCCCGGGTGGGGTAGGGCCGATGACCGTGGCCACGTTGATGCAGAACACCATCGAGGCGGCGGAGGGGTACGCGTCCACGCATTCGCGCTGACGCTCCCAAGGTTTGCTGCGCAAACCTTGGGTCCCCACTTACCAGCACCCACGCCCCCGCCGCTTCGCGGCCGCCCCCGAACTTCGGGGGCTCTCCCCCTGCCGGGCCCGCGGGCCGCCCATGGCTGAACCGCAGAGCCGGGTACGCGACACAGCGTCGCATCCGCCCCCTGCCAAAGACGCCCGAATCAGGGTAAAATGTCGCGCTTCCCCACATCTCGGGTATGCCGATGCTGCGCATCCAGGCTGAAGCTCTCACCTACGACGACGTCTCCCTCGTCCCCGCTCATTCCATCATCCTGCCCAAGGATGTCAGTCTGGAAACGCGCCTGACGCGCGACCTGCGGCTGAAGCTTCCGATCCTCTCGGCTGCCATGGATACCGTCACCGAAGCCCGCCTGGCCATCGCCATGGCCCAGCTCGGCGGCATGGGCATCATCCACAAGAATCTGAGCGTCGAGCAGCAGGCTGCCGAAGTCGCCAAGGTCAAGAAGTTCGAGGCCGGCGTCATCCGCGACCCGATCACCGTCGGCCCGGAAACCACCATCCGCGACGTGCTGGCCCTGACCCAGGCGCGCAACATCTCCGGCGTGCCGGTCGTGGACGGCGGCGGCCAGCTGGTCGGCATCGTCACCCACCGTGACATGCGCTTCGAGACCGAGCTGGACGATCCGGTCCGCCACATCATGACCAAGAAGGATCGCCTGATCACGGTCAAGGAAGGCGCGGCCTCCGATGAAGTGCTGCAGCTGCTGCATCGCAACCGCATCGAGAAGATCCTGGTCGTCAACGATGAGTTCGCCCTGCGCGGCCTGATCACCGTCAAGGACATCCAGAAGAACACCGACTACCCGAACGCCGCCAAGGACACCGCCACCCGCCTGCTGGTCGGCGCGGCCGTCGGCGTCGGTGGTGATACCGACCGCCGGGTCGAGGCGCTGGTCGCCGCCGGGGTGGACGTGCTGGTGGTCGACACCGCGCACGGCCACTCGCAGGGCGTGCTGGACCGCGTCAGCTGGGTCAAGAAGCACTTCCCGCAGGTGCAGGTCGTCGGTGGCAACATCTGTACCGGTGAAGCCGCACTGGCGCTGCTGGACAGCGGCGCGGACGCGGTCAAGGTCGGCATCGGCCCTGGCTCCATCTGCACCACGCGCGTCGTCGCCGGTGTCGGCGTGCCGCAGATCACCGCGATCGACCTGGTCGCCGAGGCGCTGCAGGACCGCATCCCGCTGATCGCGGATGGTGGCATCCGTTACTCCGGCGACATCGGCAAGGCGCTCGCCGCCGGTGCCTCCACCATCATGATCGGTGGCCTGCTGGCCGGTACCGAGGAATCGCCCGGCGAGACCGAGCTGTTCCAGGGCCGCTCCTACAAGAGCTACCGCGGCATGGGCTCGCTGGCCGCGATGGAGAAGGGGTCCAAGGACCGCTACTTCCAGGACGCCTCCAGCGCCGACAAGCTGGTGCCCGAAGGCATCGAAGGCCGCGTGCCGTATCGCGGCCCGGTCGGCGGCATCATCCACCAGCTGATGGGCGGCCTGCGCGCCACCATGGGTTACGTGGGCTGCGGCACCGTCGAAGACATGCGCAGCAAGCCGAAGTTCGTCAAGATCAGTGGCGCCGGCCAACGTGAGAGCCACGTCCACGACGTGCAGATCACCAAAGAGCCGCCGAACTACCGCGCCTGACGCGGCATGAGCAAAGAGGAACGAGGAAGCTGATTCCCGTTCCTCTTTCTCTATCCGCCGCCGGTAACGAATCTGTGTTCCCCGTATTCACTCCTGCATTGCCCGGGCACCATGACCAACATCCATAACGACAAGATCCTCATCCTCGATTTCGGCGCCCAGTACACCCAGCTGATCGCGCGCCGCATCCGCGAGCTCGGCGTGTACTGCGAGATCTGGGCATGGGACCACAACCCGGCCGACATCGCCGCGTTCGGCGCCAAGGGCATCATCCTGTCCGGTGGCCCGGAATCGACCACGCTGCCGGGCGCGCCCGCCGCGCCGCAGGAAGTGTTCGACAGCGGCCTGCCGATCTTCGGCATCTGCTACGGCATGCAGACCCTGGCCGCGCAGCTTGGTGGTGCCACCGAAGCGGCCGACCAGCGTGAGTTCGGCCATGCCGAAGTCAACGTCGTCGCTCCGGATGCGCTGTTCAAGGGCCTGAGCGACCACGGCGGCGAGCCGAAGTTGAACGTCTGGATGAGCCACGGCGACCACGTCTCCGTCGCACCCCCGGGCTTCACGGTCACCGCCGTGACCGATCGCATCCCGGTGGCCGCGATGGCCAACGAAGAAAAGCGCTGGTACGGCGTGCAGTTCCACCCGGAAGTGACCCACACGCTGCAGGGCCAGGCGCTGCTGCGCCGCTTCGTGGTGGACGTGTGCGGCTGCGAGACCCTGTGGACCGCCGCCAACATCATCGACGACCAGATCGCCCGCGTGCGCGAACTGGTGGGCGATGACGAAGTGATCCTGGGCCTGTCCGGCGGCGTCGATTCGTCCGTCGTGGCCGCGCTGCTGCACAAGGCGATCGGCGACAAGCTGACCTGCGTATTCGTCGATACCGGCCTGCTGCGCTGGCAGGAGGGCGACCAGGTGATGGCGATGTTCGCCGAGCACATGGGCGTCAAGGTGATCCGCGTCAATGCCGCCGACCGCTACTTCGCCAAGCTCGAAGGCGTCAGCGACCCGGAAGCCAAGCGCAAGATCATCGGCAACCTGTTCGTGGACATCTTCGATGAAGAATCCACCAAGCTGAAGAACGCCAAGTGGCTGGCGCAGGGCACCATCTACCCCGACGTGATCGAGTCGGCCGGCAGCAAGACCGGCAAGGCCCACGTGATCAAGAGCCACCACAACGTTGGCGGCCTGCCCGAGCACATGAAGCTGGGCCTGGTCGAGCCGCTGCGTGAGCTGTTCAAGGACGAAGTGCGTCGCCTCGGCGTCGAGCTCGGCCTGCCGCGCAGCATGGTCTACCGACATCCGTTCCCGGGCCCGGGTCTGGGCGTGCGCATCCTCGGCGAAGTGAAGCGCGAATACGCCGAACTGCTGGCCAAGGCCGATGCGATCTTCATTGATGAGCTGCGCAAGGCTGACCTCTACGACAAGACCAGCCAGGCGTTTGCCGTGTTCCTGCCGGTGAAGTCGGTGGGCGTGGTGGGTGATGCGCGTGCGTATGAGTGGGTGATTGCGCTGCGCGCGGTGGAAACCATCGATTTCATGACGGCGCATTGGGCGCATCTGCCGTATGAGTTCCTGGGCACGGTGAGCAACCGGATCATCAATGAGTTGCGGGGGGTGTCGCGGGTTGTCTATGACATCTCGGGGAAGCCGCCGGCGACTATTGAGTGGGAATGAGTTGAATGACGAGGGCGCCGCGAGGCGCCCTTGTTGTTTGTGTTGTCCGCTAGCGCTAGCCCGGTGCTACGCTGGCTTGTTAGCCGGACCCAGCCGCCCTAATATCGAGCTGTATCCGGGGGGAGCCACCATACGGTGCTTTGTGGATACTTAGTTTAACCGGACCCACGGGTCCGACTAATAGGTAGTTGGGGCGCACACCAATGGTCACTCGGTCCATGAATGAAGTCCGTAGTGAGTACATCTCCTCGATGGGACAAGAGCTTGGGGCCAGCTTCTATGAGCTGTACCGAAAGCTCGTAGAACTTCACGTTCTTTGGCAACAGTACCGCCAGCTTTTCGGCGGCGACCCCGACACGGTCCACCTGCTTAACCGGACCTCTGGCCTGTTCTTCAAAATCGTTCAAGACGAGCTGTGGGACAGTGTTCTATTGGGTGTCTCTCGGATGACGGACCCGCCGACGACAGGGAAGAAGAAGAATCTTACGATCCAGTCTCTGCCTCCGCTAATCTCCAATACAGAGCTGCAGGGCGAGGTGCAGAATCTCTGTGATAAGGCATTAGTTGCAGCGGAGTTCGCCCGCGAGCATCGAAACAAGCGCATCGCTCATCAGGATCATGACTACCTCAGAAGTCGCAATTCCGATCCTCTTAGCGGCATTAGTAGGACATTGGTAGAGGAGATGCTCGCTGTGCTAAGAGCCGTCTTGAATCGCTTGGATCTGCATTTTAGAGACAGCACGGTCATGTATGAAGATTTCGTGGACGAGAGTGGAGCAAGCCTCCTGGTCCATAAACTGAGAAAGCTGGAGCGACTTCAAGGCGTGGCCACAAGTGCGCCCTGACAGTTTATTCAAGGCGACGCGGCGTCGCGGCGCGGCTTAATTAGGGTGTTAATCAATGTCCGCTTCTGGCCGGGAGCGGACATTGACACAGCGGCCTTGGAAGGCTCTCATCGACATTTGGTGAGGGCTGGTTCTTTAGCCCGAAGCTGGCATCTAGGGGCGTGCCCCAAGTTCCTAACGCTTGGGCGGCAATCAGACAGGGCCAACGGTCTGGTGTGGCTCTGCTTTGGATGAATCGTATACTCGGACCACGAGTCCGACTAAGTAGATTGGGGGGGGGGCATGGAGATTTCTGAAAACCACGACGATTATCAATACAACTGGGTGATGTTTGATCGGGGAACCATCCTTTTCGTACTTCGCGCTATCGATTTTTATCTCACTCTCTTGGGCGATGAAGAGGTCGAGTTGTCGTCGGACCCAGATCTCGCCGCATTAATCACCGACGAGACTCGCCGTGAGCTTGGGCTTCAGCGTGACAAGGAAAGAACGCAACGGATCAAGACATGGCTCGAGGAGAAGCTTGCAGAAAGGGACGACTCATGGGATGTGAGCCTTTCGCCATCCCATTGGCTTGTGAGATTCATGAAGTCCGTTGGTCTACTCTACCTCGCCAAGCTAAGGCGGAGTCGAAACGCATTGGCTGCTCGAACGAATGTCACCTCGTCTACCCTCGCCTCTGTAGATCGAGAGATCAGCTCCAAAGAAGAGATGTTTCACTTCTCTGGAGTATTCAAGAACGCGTCGCCGTTGGAGCTTCTTGCCACCTACGGGAGTGATCCTGTGGCAGCGGACTCTCAACCCCAGCCGCAGAGCGAGTCACTTCTAAATACGGCGCGTCCGCGACCCGTATTGGTTGGCTCAATCGAGATCTTAGATCATGAGTTACGCACTCGCTGCCTCGACCTGTTCAATCAATTCCAAGAGAACGGGCAGAGCGATAGGAACGACACCGTCGTGTCCGAAGCGACACGGATTCTCGAGAATCGCCTAAGAATCGTTACGTCGTGTGATGAGGGGAAGAGCGCAAAGCAGCTAATAACGCAAGCTTTCAATCTTGATAACCCAATCCTAACCGTGAGCAACGTCCGTGCTGAGCAAGAGGCTGCTCAATTGCTGTTCCTAGGGACATTCGGGTTCATTCGAAATCAGGTCCAGCACAAGCTTCTTGGCGAAATGCCCGCTGAGAGGGTGCTTCAAATCCTTGGCTGGATTGATTACCTCTTGTCTGTAATATCCAAGTCCATAAATCCAGGCCATCCTTCTAGCGATTAATTTGAGGCACGCCCGCTTAGCGGTCCCAATCAGTTCAGGTGCTACACATCCATGCATGTCTTTATCGACACAAATATTCTTCTCAACTTCTTTCACTTCACTAAGGAGGAGATCGACGCCTTGAGTAATATTTTTGCATCGCATGAACACGGCGCAGCGACGGTGCATCTCACTGAGCAGGTCTGCAACGAGTTTTCCCGCAATCGGGAGAACAAGATCAAGGATGCCCTCAAGAAATTCAAGGACGTAAAGTTCGCAGCACAGCTTCCTGCTTTTATGAAGCAGTACGAGGAGTATGAGCAGATCAGACAGAAAAGCATGGAGCTGCAGGAGCTAGCGAAGTCAATTTCGAATAAGGTGGACTCGGATGTACTTGAAAGTGGTCTACTGACGGATGCGCTGATCAAAGAAATTTTCGCGAAGAGCAACCCCATTCCCACTACGCCAGAGTTGTTCGCCAAAGCCCAGATGCGGAGCGCGTTGGGCAATCCTCCGGGAAAGAACGGGTCTATGGGAGATGCCGTCAACTGGATTGCCTTGCTCGGCGCGGTGCCGGGCGGCCAGAATCTTCATGTAATAAGCGAAGATGGTGACTACTATTCAACTCTTGATGAAACCCGACCTCATCCATTTTTGGCGAAAGAATGGAGCGATACGATGCATGGAAAGCTCCTTGTCTATAGGACATTGTCGTCATTCCTCAAGGAGCACTTTGACGGTGTTGCGTTTTCGTACGACAAGGATAAAGAGGCACTGATCGATAGCTTGGCAGAGTCTGGATCCTTTGCTGTCACGCACAACCTCATTGCGAAACTGGAACAGTTTGGCTATTTCTCTTTGAAAGAGGTCCAGCGGATTCTCGCGGCGGCAGTTGCTAACAACCAGTTTGGGTGGATCGCTAGCGATGATGATGTTTTCACTTTTCTCAGGCGAGTGGCCGTTCCTCGTATAGGCGCGCTCACCGATCCCGAACAAATAGAACTTCTTCAGGGAATGCTTGGCGCAAAGGCTGCGCAGAAGGATGGGTAATGACTAGGTGAATGCGGCACTGCTTGGCCGCAGAGCCGACTAGCGCCTTGGATCGTGTCCGCTTCTGGCCGGAAGCGGACAACGATATTGCTCCGCAATTGTCTACAGAAGCCTGGGCGATTCAATCGCGCATTCGACCAGGCGGCTTTGGTTCAGTTCTTGAGTACCCCTGGGGCGAGGGCCACCATCAGCGTGTCGGTCAACTCCATAAGCAATCAGTGCGGATGGGAGGTGACCCTGCCGTCCACGAGCCCTGCCACGCCTGACCTTCGTCAGGACGCGGTACGTCTGGCCGCCGCTCTTGAAGTTTTGAGAGACATCAACTCCGCGCCCGATAGCGAACTTAGCCAAGCCATCTGCCTGCTATTTCAGTTCCGGCCCCGCGAACTATCAACACAGGTCAGAGGGTATCGGCGGCTGATGACCTTCCGACCCGCGATGGACTCCTGCCAGTCCCTGACGAAGTGAGAGGCGTGGTCGCTGAGTGCGCCCGTCGGAACAGGTTGCTAGATCGTTCTTGATCCGATGTGTCAAGTGTGGCCTGCAAGCCATTTTTCCGACTCAGGTCGCAGAACGTGATGAAACACAAGGTTATGTAGGAATAATCCTACCTGCATACTGGTCGCCCGTGCTTAAACTGGGATCGCAAAGCCTGTCCACGTCCATCGCCAACCGGCGTGAACCGACACGATTGCAAGAGGTATCCCGTACTTATGGACGATCATCAAAGGACCATGAATCATGAAACTTCTTAGCAAATTGGGTTCCAGAGTAGTTCTAGTTACGTTAGTGGCCGCGGCAATCAGTACAACGCAATTGGCCCTTGCACAGGTGCCTGACACTGCAGGTAAACCAGCCTCTCAGATGGATGCATTTGACCGGGCCGAAATTGAGAAGCTGCTCGCCAAGGAGCTGCAGCAAGCTGTGAACATGGAGCCCAAGCTTCCAGGGCAGAAGAAGATCGTGATCACGACCGTCTTAGAAGTCAAAGAAAGAAGGTTGGTGATAGACCTGGGGCGCGATGCCGTGCCTGACACCGCCGGCGCTGCATCGGAGCGTCAATGCCACTCCTTGGTGAGTGAAGCAATCTCCATTCTCAAGGACGTCGTGAGCGTCAACGGCTACACCTGTAAATACGGCGGTAAGGACATCTTCTACTACCATCCGGATCTGCCGACGAAGAAGTCTGCGCTCAGCACCGGTAAGGAAACCCGACAGGATGATCCTCCTGTGATCGTCATGGTGTCTGCAGGACATGGGTACTTTTACAACCCGATCAGCCGGCAGTGGGAGACCCGCCGTCCTTTTATGAACGGTATGCAGGAAGACTTTGTCACTCCTTACTTCGCCCGTGATGTATCTACCGATCTCATCAACAAGTCCCATATGAGTGTCGCCAAGGCGCGCACCAATGGAACCACGACGCATGTGGCCAGCGGCCACCCGTGGTGGAAGATGTCGGCCAGGACCTGGCTTGAGAGCCAGTATCCGAGCAATCCGGGGATATGGAATTCACTGGACAATGACAATGATCCGAATGGCCAGGAAGACGACGATATCCGTGCTCGCCCGCTGTTTGCCAATCACATGAACGCAAACTACTCGTTGCATATTCACACCAATGGGTTACCGAACACCGCCGTCCGCGGCACGTTGGGCTTTTATCAGACCGGTCGCGCGGAGGACGCCGTTTTCGTCGCGCGGATCCTCTGCTCGATGAAGGAAACTATTCAGTCACATCCGACATATACGAACTGGAGCATCGACGTGCAGCCACGGGACGGGAACTATGGCGAGCTTCGTTTGACCGATGCATCAAAAAGGGCGGCCCTTATTGAACTTGGGTTCCACAGCAATCCACAAGATGCAATTGCATTGCAAGGCGACAACTTTCGTGCGCGAGCAGTAGCAGGTATGGCCAAAGGCATCAGGCTCTACCATGAAGGTAAGCAGTGTGAAACATTCAAGATCGATTCCATCCCGACGGTAACGGGCACAGTCAACACTCCCTTCAACTACACCATCGCCTACTCGGGAAACCCGACGTATCCCGTGAAAGTCTACTCTCAGCCTGTTTCGTGCGCTGCTGGTTGGAACTGTTCAAGCTTCAATCGCACGGTGAATTCTCCGGTCAGTTCACCCATAACCCAGGAGATCAACTGCACCAGCAACCAAGCAGGACAGTCCGGGACCTTCCGGTACAAGCGATGGTTGGTCGACGCCGATGGGGTAGAGACCGCTCCGGTCGAGCATACATACACATGTAACGCTGCAGCCTGACTTAGCAGCGCGGCGACCCTTGAACATCCGGGTCGCTGTATCGCGCCAGCAAAGTGAGGCCGACCTCCCGTCTACTCATGAAGAGTCTCTTAAAACAATCGTTTGGTGGCCGACTGCTCAACTGATGGCTCGGATGCTCGCCTGCCCGAAGGGGTAATTCGATAGCGGCTGCTCAGGTCGCGGGTGTCCGCTGCTGGCCGGAAGCGGACGTTGTTCGATGTTGCGCTGGACGAAGTCTGCCGTGAGTATTTTCCGGGAAGCAGATCACTCAACCAGGAGGAAGAGCAGGCCAAGCCACTGCTGGGCGGCGGTGAAATGTAGTTCTGCCCGCAGACCGCGCTGCAGCGGGCGGGTGCGAGGTTCAGTAGCAACACCATGCCGTGGACCGCCCATGTGGTGGTGGATCGCAAGCTAATACCGGGCAGAACCCGGCCTCGGCGCTGGAGGTGGGGCGGTGGTTGGTTACGCAGTTGAAGGTCGAAAAGAACTTGGCGCGGGATTCCAGCAGGCACCAGAAGTAGGGGCCTGGCGGACGGTCATCGCGCCATGTGGCCCAGGTCGATGCCGCGAGTGCCGCAGCTCTGATCCCCAAAAAACGAACGGCCCGCAATGCGGGCCCTTCGTCGTCCATCAAACCCACACACCCTCAGATATGCAGCGCATGCCCCAGCGCACGCAGCGCCGCTTCCTGCACCGCCTCACCCAGGGTCGGGTGCGGGTGGATCGTGCCGGCGATATCTTCCAGCGTGGCGCCCATCTCAATCGACTGCACGAAGGCGATCGACAGTTCCGAGACCTGCACGCCCACGGCCTGCCAGCCGAGGATCCGGTGGTCACTGCTGCGTGCGACGACGCGCACGAAGCCATCGGTGGATTCCAGCGACATCGCACGGCCATTGGCCGCGAACGGGAACAGCGCGACCTTGGTCTCGATGCCCTGTGCCTTGGCTTCGTCCGGCGACAGCCCGACCACCACGATTTCCGGATCGGTGAAGCACACCGCCGGAATCGCGGCCGGCACGAAGTGGCGCTTCCTGCCGCTGATGATCTCGGCCACCAGTTCGCCCTGTGCCATCGCCCGGTGCGCGAGCATCGGCTCACCGGCGACATCGCCGATCGCCCACACGTTGCGCATCGAGGTCTTGCACTGGTCGTCGATCTTGATCGCCTTGCCGGTCAGATCCAGCTGCAGCGATTCCAGATTGAAGCCGTCGGTCTTCGGGCGACGGCCGACCGCGACCAGGATCTGGTCGGCGTCCAGCGCGATTTCGTTACCGTCCTTGTCGCGCACGCGCAGCTGGCCGTTGTCGGCCAGGCCGAGCACGCTGTGGCCGGTCAGCAGCTTCACGCCGGACTTCTCCAGGTGCGTGGCCACCGGCTTGGTCAGCTCGGCGTCGTAGGCCGGCAGGATGCGTTCCTGGGCCTCGACTACGGTCACTTCGCAGCCGAGCTTGCGGTACACCGTGCCCAGTTCCAGGCCGATGTAACCGCCACCGACGACGATCAGCTGCTTGGGCAGCGAGGTCGGCGAGAGGGCTTCGGTCGAGGAGATGACCTTGCCGCCGAAGGGCAGGAACGGCAGCTCCACCGGCACCGAACCGGTGGCCAGCAGCAGGTGCTCGCAGGTGATGCGCAGCGTGCCGCCATCTTCCGCGGCACCGGCGATCTCGACGGTCTTGCCGTCGACGATCGTGGCCCAGCCCTTGATCAGCTGCGCGCCGTTTTTCTTCAGCAGCGCGCTGACGCCACCGGTCAGCTTCTTGACGATGCCGGCCTTCCACGCCACGGTCTTGGCCAGGTCCAGCGAGGGCGCCTGCACGCTGATGCCCAGCGGCGAGGTGCCTGCCGCATAGGCGGTGACCTTGGCGAATTCCTCGGCGGCATGGATCAGCGCCTTGGACGGAATGCAGCCGATGTTGAGGCAGGTGCCACCCGGATTGACGCCCTCGACCACGATGGTCTTGACGCCGAGCTGGCCGGCGCGGATGCCGGCGATGTAACCGCCGGGACCGCCGCCGATGATCAGCAACTGGGTTTGAAGGGTATTGGACATCGCTTACTCCACGAACAGCAGGGCCGGGGTTTCCAGGCGCGTACGGATCGCCTGCACGAACTCGGCCGCATCCATGCCATCGACGATGCGATGGTCGAACGAGGACGACAGATTCATCAGCTTGCGTGCCACCACCTGGCCCTCGCGGAACATCGGGCGTTCGACGATGCGGTTGACGCCGACGATCGCCACTTCCGGATGGTTGATGATCGGGGTCGAGACCAGGCCACCAATCGCGCCGAGGCTGCTGATGGTGATGGTCGAGCCGGACAGCTCCTCACGGGTCGCCTTGCCCACACGCACGGCACTGGCCAGGCGCGCGATTTCCGCGGCGGTCTGCCACAGGTCCAGCGACTCGGCATGCGCGACCACCGGCACCGACAGGCCGACCTCGCTCTGGGTCGCGATGCCCAGCTGCACGCCCTCGTAGCGGGTCACGATGTTGGCCTGGTCATCAAAGCGGGCGTTCATCTGCGGGAAGTCGCGCGCGGCCAGCACGACCGCGCGTGCCAGCAACGGCAGCAGGGTCAGCTTGCCGCGTTCCTTGGCCCAGCGCTCATTGAGCTTGGCGCGCAGGGCTTCCACTTCCGTGACGTCGATCTCTTCCACATAGGTGATGTGCGGAATGGTCGTCCAGGACTGCTGCATCTTCTGCGCGATCTTGCGGCGCAGGCCCATGACCGGCACCTGCTGCTCGCCGGTACGGCGTGCGTAGCTGCTGCCGCCGGCACTGCCACCGACCGGCTGTGCCTTGCCACCGGCGGCGGCGTAGGCATCCAGATCGGCCTGCAGGATGCGACCACCCGGGCCGGTGGCCGGCACGTAGCGCAGCTCGATCCCCAGGTCCCAGGCGCGGCGGCGCACGGCCGGCGAGGCCAGCGGGGCTTCACCGGCGTTGAGCACGCCGTTGGTGACCGCGCCACGCGCGTCCTGCTTGGCGGCGCAGGCGGGTGCGGAGGCAGCGGCGGCCTTGGCCGGCGTCGCAGCCGGTGCAGACTCTGCGGCGGCCGCAGGTGCCGCTGCCGGTGCGGCAGCCTTGGGCGCAGCAACCGGTTCGGCCGGTGCCGCGGCGGCCGGTGCACTGGCCGCGCTGGCATTGCCGGCACCGTCCACTTCCAGGCGGATCAGCTCGCTGCCGACGGCCATCATCTGGCCGGGCTTGCCGCCCAGCGAGACCACGGTGCCTGACACGGGCGAGGGGATCTCGACCATGGCCTTGTCGGTCATGACCTCGGCCACGACCTGGTCTTCGGCGACCGGGCCACCGACCTCGACCTTCCAGGTGATCAGTTCGACTTCGGCGATACCTTCACCGATGTCCGGCATCTTGATGACGTGATGTCCCATGGTTCAGTCCTCCAGCACGCGCTGCATTGCATCGATGACCCGGGACGGACCCGGGAAGTAGTCCCATTCCTGCGCGTGCGGATACGGGGTGTCCCAGCCGGTAACGCGTTCCACCGGTGCCTGCAGGTGGTAGAAGCAATGCTCCTGCACCAGCGCGACCAGTTCGGCGCCGAAGCCGCAGGTGCGGGTGGCTTCGTGCAGCACGATGCAGCGGCCGGTCTTCTTGACCGAGTTGACGATGGCGTCCAGATCCAGCGGCCACAGGCTGCGCAGGTCGATCACTTCGGCGTCGATCCCGGCATCTTCGGCGGCGGCCTTGGCCACCCACACGGTGGTGCCGTAGGTGATGATCGTCAGGGCCTTGCCTTCGCGGGCGATGGCGGCCTTGTCCAGCGGCACGTTGTAGTAGCCCTCCGGCACCCGATTGTTCGGGTACTTGGACCACGCGGTGACCGGGCGGTCGTGATGACCATCGAACGGGCCGTTGTACAGGCGCTTGGGCTCCAGGAAGATCACCGGATCGTCGTTCTCGATCGAGGCGATCAGCAGGCCCTTGGCGTCGTACGGGTTGGACGGCATCACCGTGCGCAGGCCGGTGGCGTGCGCGAAGATCGCCTCCGGACTCTGGCTGTGGGTCTGGCCGCCGTAGATGCCACCGCCACACGGCGTGCGGAACACCAGCGAGGACGTGAAGCTGCCGCCGGAGCGATAGCGCATGCGCGCCGCTTCGGACACGATCTGGTCGTAGGCCGGGTAGATGTAATCGGCGAACTGGATTTCGGCGACCGGGCGCAGGCCGTAGGCGGCCATGCCGATCGCCGCGCCGGCGATGCCGTTTTCGGAAATCGGCGCATCGAACACGCGCTGCTTGCCGTACTTGGTCTGCAGGCCGTCGGTGCAGCGGAACACGCCGCCGAAGTAGCCCACGTCCTGGCCGAAGACCACCACGTTGTCGTCGCGTTCCAGCATCACGTCCATCGCCGAGCGCAGCGCCTGGATCATGGTCATCGGCGTGCCGCCGGTGTTGTTCTGTTCAATCCCGCTCATGGTGTTCAGACTCCCAACTGCTGACGCTGGCGACGGAGATGTTCGGGCATGTCCTTGTAGACGTCTTCGAACATGAGGGCCGCGCCGGGACGGTTGTCGCTGCCGAGCAACCCGTGGGTTTCGGCTTCCTTGAGGGCACGCAGGACCTCGGCATCGAGCTCGGTGCGCACTTCGTCGTGCTGCTGCTCGCTCCACAGGCCGCGCTTGATCAGGTGCTGCTTCAGGCGGTCGATCGGATCGCCGAGCGGGAAGTGCTGGGCATCGTCGGCGGGGCGGTACTTGGACGGATCATCCGAGGTCGAATGCGGGCCGGCGCGGTAGGTCACCCACTCGATCAGGGTCGGGCCGAGGTTGCTGCGGGCGCGTTCGGCGGCCCAGCGCGAGGCCGCGTACACGGCCAGCAGATCGTTGCCGTCCACACGCAGCGACGGAATCCCGTAGCCCACGCCGCGCGCGGCGAAGGTGGTGTTCTCACCGCCGGCAATCGCCTGGAAGGTGGAGATCGCCCACTGGTTGTTGACCACGTTGAGCACGACCGGGGCGCGGTACACGTGCGCGAAGGTCAGCGCGGCGTGGAAGTCGCCTTCGGCGGTCGCGCCATCACCCACCCATGCGGTGGCGATGCGGGTGTCGCCCTTGATCGCCGAGGCCATCGCCCAGCCCACCGCCTGGATGTACTGGGTGGTCAGGTTGCCGGAGATCGAGAAGAAGCCGTAATCCTTGTACGAATACATGATCGGCAGCTGGCGGCCCTTCAGCGGGTCGGCGGCGTTGGACAGCACCTGGCAGATCATGTCGACCAGCGAGACTTCCTTGGTGACCAGGATGCCCTGCTGGCGGTAGGTCGGGAACTGCATGTCGTCATCGCGCAGCGCCAGGGTCTGGCCGACGGCGATCGCTTCCTCACCCAGGCACTGGATGTAGAACGAGGTCTTCTTCTGGCGCTGGGCGATCAGCATGCGGGCGTCATAGGCGCGCGTCTTGAGCATGGCGTGCATGGCACGCAGCAGCACCGCGTCGTCGATGTCGGCGGCCCACGGGCCCACGGCGTCGCCATTGTCGTCCAGCACGCGGATCAGCTGGCCGGTCAGCGGCGCGGTCTGGCTGGCGCTCACGTCCACGGGCGGCTTGTCGACCGCGCCGGCGGGGCTCAGCTTCAGATAGGAAAAGTCGGTGGCCTGGCCGGGACGGGCGCTGGGCTCGGGCACGTGCAGATGCAACGGCTCGCTCGTGGCGGGAATCTGGGGTGATGACATGTCAGGGGCCTCGCTGGGCTTGGGTCATGGAGCTACAGGCATACCGCAGGCGGGGGGCAACGGTAATGGCGATGTTGGCGCGCCGACATCCGGTCAGGATCTCGTCGCGAAGCGGGTAAGGACCAGCGCTTGCAAGGCGGCTGGGGCCATGGCGCATTGCACCCAGTGTGAAGTCTAGAGGCACAGCGGCTTATCGTAAATTTGTTTAATTGCGTATGAGGTATTGTTTATTCAGATATCTTCATTCCGTGGGAGCCCGTGCATGCAAATCCCCGCCAACATGACCCTGCGCCAGCTGCGTTACTTTGCCGAAGCGGCTGAACTGGGGCAGTTCTCGCAGGCCGCGCGCAAGCTGCACGTCTCCCAATCCGTGATCACCACGGCGGTCGCCCAGCTGGAAGCCTCGCTGGGCCTGAAGCTGTTCGACCGCATGCCGCACGGGGTCGGCCTCACCGCCGAGGGGCACCGCTTCCACCAGCATGTGCGGCACATCCTGGATACGCTGCAGGACGCGCTCAGCGAGCCGATGTTCCTGGCCAACACCCTCCCGGGCCGGGTGCGGATCGGCGCGTCCTATACGGTGCTGGGCTACTTCCTGCCGAGCCTGCTGGCGCGCTTCAAGCGCTCCTACCCACAGGTGGAGGTCGACCTGGTCGACATGGACCGTGCCGCGATCGAGCAGGGCGTCAGCAGCGGCGACCTCGACTTCGGCTTGTGCATCATTTCCAACATGGCCGAGCCCTACGTGCTGCGGCGCCAGGTGCTGATCCGCTCGCGCCGCCAGCTGTGGCTGGCCGAGTCGCATCCGCTGCTGCAGCTGCAGGTGATCAGCCCGGCCGACGTGGAGCCGTATCCGTACATCATGCTGATGGTCGACGAGGGCAAGGAGTCGGCGATGCGCTACTGGCGCTCGGTCGGGCGCGAACCCAACGTCGTGTTCCGGACCTCGTCGCTGGAAGCGCTGCGCGGCATGGTCGCCTACGGGTTCGGGGTCAGCATCCTGTCGGACATGGTCTATCGGCCCTGGTCGCTGGAGGGGCGCCGGATCGACGTACGCACCCTCACCGATGCGGTGCCGCCGATGGAAGTCGGCCTGGTCTGGCGCCCGGACGAAGACCTGTCCGCGCCGGCACGCGCACTGCATCAGTTCCTGGTCTTTGCCTGTGGCGGATGAGCGCCGATGGCATCCGCGGCCAGCCGAACATGGTCGCCGCCAGTTCGCCGGCGGCCGCGCCGAAGACCGCCAGCACCATCAGGATCAACGCTTGGCTCAGCCCAGCGGCCTGGCGAAGACGTCCATGCCCTTGCCGGTTTCCAGCAGGGATTTGAGGCTGGACAGGACGATCGGCCAGCCCTGCCGGATGCCGGTATCCATGCCGCTGCCCGGCTCAAGCTGGTCATGGGTCACGGTGAGCCGGACCATGCCGTCATACGGCACGATATCGAACGTCACCCGGCTGTAGGCCTGCGCGTCATCGGCCTGCGACGCGGCGGCCCAGGTGATGACCAGGCGCGAGGGCGGGGTGCTTTCGACCACCTCGCCGACCAGCTCGACCTTCCTTGCCGCGTCGGCACGGACGTGCTGCCAGCGTGAACCGGGCTGCCAGTCCGAGACGTTCTCATGGCCCCAATAGGTGCGGGCGATCTCTGGCCGGGTGATGGCCTCGAATACGCTTTCGGCGGTGGAGGCGATATAGATCACGTGGATGAAGCAGGTAGACACCGTGGACATCGTCATTCTCCTTCGAGTTCTTTTTTCAGGTCATGCAGCAGGCTCAGCCGTTGGTGCTCGAACTTGCGTACCCACCGCTCGTAAACCTCGTGCAGAGGCACGGGGTTGATGAAGTGCAGCTTCTCGCGGCCGCGCCTGACGGTGCTGATCAGGTTGGCCTCTTCCAGCAGGCCCAGATGCTGGGTGACCGATTGCCGTGCCATCTGCAGGTGCGCGCAGAGCTGCCCCAGCGACTGACCGTTGCTCTGGCAGAGCGCATCCAGCAGCGCCCTGCGGGTGGGATCGCCCAGCGCCTTGAACACCTTGTCTGCATCCATCCACGTTCCTCGCTGCTCGTGATCCAGGTAACGCCCTGTGCATGTGATGGCGCCCGTCGACGATCCGATAATATGCAGGTAAACGCCTGCATGTCAATGCCGGTCATGCCAAGCACCGCCACGACGGGACCAAGGCTTGCGTCGTCCCGTCGACCGGCAGGGGCTGACCGGGTTCTGGCTCTCAGCTCACTTCGCGCATCAGCATCCCGAACAGCGTGCGACCGTATTCGGCGCCGATCCAGGCATGCGGCATGTCGCCGAGATAACGCGGGAAGCGCAGCCGCGAATGGACCACCTCGGCGAGCACCTGCCATTCCAGCGGGCGACGGTCTGGCGGTTCGCCGACAGTTGGGCGCGCTGTTGCCGGCGGATGTGGTACAGGAAACCATCCACACCATTCACAGGCGACACTTGCACCACCTGCGTGACCACGCAGGACTGCGCGAGATTATTGCGCGACCCTCGCCTGGAAGGCTGCGCAGGCGTGAGGTCGGCCCTCAGCGAATGTCCGTACGCAGGCTGCCGCGGATCTGATCGCGCCAGTGCTCGGCGACGCCGGCCTCGTCGGCGAACCGGGGCCAGCGCAGCACGCTGTGCCGGACCTGCTCGATGATGTCCCGGGCGCGGCGGGCATTGATCGAGGCGGTCGCGGCACAGGCGGCCAGGTCGGCCACCTCGAAACCCTCGCGCTTGGCGTTGATCGACATCTGGTGCCGCGCTGTCCAGTCGCCGTCCGGGTTGTACGCCCAGGTGATGTCGAACGCAGGTGACAGCGACCACTGGCCCTGCCGGTCCATCAGGTAGGCGATGTTCTTGACGTGGTCGTCCTGGTTGCGTGCGATCACGTTGAACACCATCCGCCGGAACTGTTCCTCCAGCTGCGCCATGGGCAGGCGCAACTGGCGCATGACCAGCAAGGCCTGCTCGTAGGAGTAGGCAGTGGGATCATTGAAGTCGAAGTGGGCCATCGCCGCCAACGACTGCATATGGCGCTTGCCCCCTGCATCGGTGCGGTCGAAGCGTTGGGTCATGAAGTGGCGGCGGCCGCCTTCCTCCAGCAGTCGGCACTCGCTGATCTGGATGCCCGCGTCACGCGCCATCAGGGCGTAGGCGTACTCCACCACGCCGTAGCCCTTGGGGTCCGCCAGTTCCTTGTCGCGGTTGTTCTGCACGCCATCGAACTTGAGCAGCCAGTAGCTGAAGCCTGGCGCCGCTGCGGCCTGGCCCGATCGGACCTCGCCCGTGCCTTCGTTCCAGGCGATCACGGCTTTGGCCCGTGCGCCACCGGCCGAGGTACCCACGCGCAGAATGTCGCGCAGCGCATCGGCGCGCTCTTCATCGCCGAACGAGGCACGCAGGTTGTCGCGGTTGCTCAGGACCTCGGTGGCCAGCGCAACCAGGGCATCGATCTGAATCTTGTGTGCCGTGCGGACGCGCGGCCCATGTACAGGCGAGAACTCCAACGCCCCCATGCCGCGCGTGCCGGTGTAGCAGAGCCGCTCCACCGCATTGAAGCTGTCCGGGGTGCGGCCCTGGGTGGCCAGCCAGGCATTGATCAGGGTATTGCCGTACTTGTCCGGCAGGGCGTCGGCGAGCAGGCCGGGCAAGCCATGGAAGCCTGCCGGGTTGAGGGAGGGGAAACCGTAGATCCGATCCGCCGCGAGCGGCATGGTCAGCGGGGCGACCTCGATGCTGGAACGTGCGAATGCCGGGTCGTAGGCAAATTGTGCGATCCGCTCGCCGTCGGCCAGCGTCACCGCGCCGATCCGGCTGCCCCACAGGCGTACCTCGGCCGTGGTGTTCATTGCTCATCGCCCCAGGTCCAAGGCTTGGCCGGTGCCGGCTCTGCCACCCCCGGTCGAGCGCGCTGGCGCTGGTGGCCGCGGCGCTCCAGCAGATCGATCGGATTGGGACCGTCGCTGGGCAGCATCACCTCCAGCGCATCCAGCCTGCCGAGGGCGCGCAGGCACCGGATCAGGTTGGCCAGCTGGGCGGGCGTGCCGTCTTCCAGCCGCTGCACGGTGCGTTTGGAGACGCCCGCAGCATCGGCCAGCTGCTCCTGGGTGATGCCTTGCGAGAGTCGCACGCGGGCTAGGCGTTGCCCCAGCTCAGCCAGGACAGCCTCGTCCGTCATCAGATGTGTGATCGTCATAAGGTGACCCTCCTGGCGCTTTGTATCGCACTATTGCGATAAAGCGTCAAGTTTGGCGAGTTACGACATTAAAATGCACTTCAACAAAGTGACATAAATGGCGTTTTATTGCGATTTTTAGTGGTAAGGTGCCAGGAATGACGCTTAACGAGATCCGTTTATCGTCCGAGTGCATCCACGCATGCCGTGGATCTACGCGGGACGGGGCCCATCCCGGCGACGCGTCGGTTCATTCCCCGGGCTTCGCCGCCGCTGTTGCCGCCTGCGATTTCGCCCGCCGTGCCAGCGTCGCTTCGCGGTGGGCGATGTAGGCATTCGCGCCGAGGATGATGCCGGCACCGATCACGGTCCAGCGGTCCAGCGTTTCGTTGAACAGCAGCCAGCCCAGCAGGCTGACCAGCGGCAGCTGCATGAAGCTGATCGGAGTGAGTGCGGAGACCTCGCCCAGGCGCAGGGCGCGTGTCCACAGCAGCTGGCCGAGCGTGCCGAGCACGCCGGTCGCGACCAGCCAGACCCAGGCCAGGCCGGTCGGCCAGACCCAGACGAACAGCGCCGGCACCAGCGACAGCGGCACCCAGAACACATAGGTGTAGAACACCACCGTATCGGCGCTGTCGATGCGGGTGAGCTGCTTGATCTGGATCGCCACCAGCGAGCTCAGCACCGCGGCGCCGACGGCGACCAGGGTGCCAGGCGTGAAGCTGGTCGAGCCCGGGCGCACGATGATCAGCACGCCGATGAAGCCGATGATCACCGCCGCCCAGCGGCGCATGCGCACGGTTTCGCCCAGCCACAGCACGGCAGCGATGGTCACGAACAGCGGTGTCGAATAGGAGAGCGAGATCGCCTGGGAGATCGGCAGATGCCCGATCGCCCAGAACGCGCACAGCATCGAGGCCAGCCCGATCGCGCTGCGCAGGAAGTAACGCGGCAGCTGCTGCGTCTTCAGCGGCGCGCTGCCCGGGCGGATCAGCATCGGCAGCAGCGCCAGCAGGCCGAAGGCGTTGCGGAAGAACGCCACTTCCTGGGTTGGCACGTAGCGGGTGGCGTAGCGGATCGCGATCGCCATCAGGCCGAAGGCCAGCGTACTGCCGAGCATCAGCAGGGCGGCCCGCAACGGCGTGGCCACCGGTAAGGCGGGGGCGGGGTTCACCACTGTGCGCCGATCAGCCTGGGTTCCGGTTCGATCGGCACGCCGAATTTCTCCAGGACCGAAGCGGAGATCCGCCGCGCCAGCGCGAGCAGTTCTTCACCGGTGGCCTGGCCATGGTTGACCAGCACCAGCGCATGGCTCGGCGCCACGCCGGCATCGCCATCGCGATAGCCCTTCCAGCCGCAGCTTTCGATCATCCAGGCTGCGGAGATCTTGCGACGGCTGTCGTCGTCGGCCGGGAACACCGGCAGCTCGGGGAAGTGCTGCAGCAGCACCTCCACCTGTTCCAGCGGCAGGATCGGGTTCTTGAAGAAGCTGCCCGCGTTGCCGAGCACGTCCGGATCCGGCAGTTTGCGGCGGCGGATGTTGATCACCGCGTTGGCCACATCGGCAGCCACCGGCAGCTCAACGCCCATCGCCTCCATTTCCTCGGCGATCCCGGCATAGCCCAGGCGCAGGCCATGCAGCAGCGGCAGGCGCAGCTCGATCGCGGTGATCAGGTAACGGTCCGGGTCGTGCTTGAAGATGCTGTCGCGGTAGGCGAACTGGCAGCCTTCCGCATCGAAGCGCACCCAGTCGTTCTCGTGTCGGTCCCAGGCATCGACCGCCTGGATGAACTCGCCGACCTGCGCGCCATAGGCGCCGATGTTCTGGATCGGGGAGGCGCCGGCGGTGCCGGGGATCAGGGCCAGGTTTTCCAGCCCGGACAGCCCGTTCTGCAACGACCACATCACCAGCCCATGCCAGTTCACGCCGGCACCGGCACGCACGATGGTGTGGTCGGCGCGGTGCTCCAGAATCTCGATGCCGCGGTTGGCGAACACCAGCACGGTGCCCTCCACGTTGTCCGCGATCAGCACGTTGCTGCCGCTGCCCAAGACCAGCAGCGGCTGCTCTGCCACGCGTGGCAGGGCCAGCACCTCCGGCAGCACGGAAGGATCGAACACCTCCAGCAGCTGCGCGGCGGTGGCGTCGACATGGAAAGTGTTGAGCGCCTTCAGTGAGGCGTTTTCAGTGATGGCCCAGGCGGTCATGGCGTCGTTCACAGCGGTGCCACCGCGCCGCGGCTGGGCGCCTCTCTGCGGCGCCGGATCGCCTCCACGCAGTCATGCACCAGCTCCGGGCCACGGAAGATCAGGCCGCTGTAGCACTGCACCAGCGCGGCGCCGGCGGCCATCTTGGCCACCGCGTCCGCGCCGGATTGAATGCCGCCCACGCCGATCAACGGCATCGACTCCGGCAGGCGCGCGCGCAGGCGACGCAGCACCAGGGTCGATTGGCCCAGCAGCGGTGCACCGGACAGGCCGCCGGCTTCGTTCGCGCGCGGGTCACCGGCCACGGCACTGCGATCGATGGTGGTGTTGGTCGCGATCACGCCGTCCACCTTGAGTTCGCCGAGCACGCGCGCGGCGGCATCGATGTCGCGATCACTCAGATCCGGGGCGACCTTGACCAGCATCGGCACCCGCTTGCCGTGCTTGGCGGCGAGGCTTTCCTGGCTTTCGCGCAGCTGCGAAATCAGCTGGCGCAGCGCGGTCTCTTCCTGCAGCTCACGCAGGCCGGCGGTGTTCGGCGAGGAGATGTTGACGGTGATGTAGTCGGCCAGCGGATACACCTTCTGCAGGCAGTGCTGGTAATCGTCGAACGCCTGCTCGTTGGGGGTGTCCTTGTTCTTGCCGATGTTGATGCCGAGCAGGCCGGTGCGGCGCTTGGCGCGTTCGACATTGCGCACCAGCGCATCCACGCCCAGGTTGTTGAAGCCCATGCGGTTGATGATGGCGTGGTGCTCTGGCAGCCGGAACAGGCGCGGCTTCGGGTTGCCCGACTGCGGACGCGGGGTGATCGTGCCGATCTCGACGAAGCCGAAGCCCAGGGCCAGCAGCGCATCGATGTGCTCGCCGTTCTTGTCCAGGCCGGCGGCCAGGCCCACCGGATTCGGGAAACTCACTCCGAACGCGTTGGTCGGCAGCGGGGCGATGCGGCGGCCCATCAGCGGCGTGGTGCCGGTGCGATAGGCCAGGTCCAGCGCACTCAGGCCAAGGCCGTGGGCGCGTTCTGCATCAAAGGCGAACAGGAAGGGGCGGGCAAGCGAGTACATGGCGTTCAATCAGTCCAGCGTGCCGACAAAGGCACGGGTTTGGTATTCAAAGGCGATCTGCCCGTCCACCGCGTGGGCGTCGAACAGCTGTTGCAGTGCCTCCAGCATCGGCGCGTGGCGCGGGTGACCGGCCTGCGGTGCATACGAAGAGGACAGCAGGCGGCCACGCAGGCCGTCGTAGTCCATGCGCTGCACGTTCGGCAGCCGGGCCATGCCACGCAGGCCCTCGCCAAACCAGGCGCGCATGGTGTCATCGTCCTGGTAGCGCTCGGCGACCTCGGTGTAATCGGTGCCGAACTCCAGCAGCAGCTGCTCATAGCCGATCAGGAACGGGGACGCATCGAGCAGGCGCGAGTTCCAGAACACCAGGGCCATGCCTTCGGGCTGCAGGATGCGCGCCCATTCGCGGCGCACGGCGGTGGTATCGAACCAGTGGAAGGCCTGTGCTGCGGCAACCAGGCCGACGCTGTTGTCGGCCAGGCCGGTGGCCTCGGCGGTGCCGTCGGCGACCTTCAGGCGCAGATAATCAGGCGCGAGCAACTGCTCGGCGGCCTCGCGCATGGCCGCGTTCGGCTCCACCGCGATGACCGGGTGGCCGGCGGCCAGGAACAGCCGGGTGGAAATGCCGGTGCCGGCGCCGATGTCGGCGACCAGGGTTTCGGTGGGCACACCGATGTCCTGGTGCAGCCAATCCAGCAAGGCCGGGGGATAGTCGGGACGGTAGCGGACGTAGTCGGCCACCCGACTGCTGAAGCGTTCGGTCGAATCCGAGCGGCTCATGTGCACCTCACGATTGGGTAGCGGCAAACCAGGCCAGTCCGCCGAAGAACAACAGCACCACCACCATGGCGAGCAGGCTGCCGATCACCACGATCCAGCCCAGGATCAGGCCGGCCAGCGCCATGCCGTCGCCTTCCAGTTCCAGCGGCCGGCGGCGGATCTCGGCACGGGCCAGGTGGCCGGTGATGATCGCCGCGATGCTGCCGATGAAGGGCAGGGCGGTCCAGCCGAGGATGCCCATGATCAGGCTGACCACGGCCATGGCACTCGTTTGTCGGGGCGGAAGGCTCATGCAGGTCCTGGTCGCGGTGGGGTGGTTGGATGATAGGGCCAGTGGCGGGTTTATCCCATCAGGACCTGGCCACCATCGACATTCAAGGTGTGCCCGGTGATCCAGCCCGCCAGCGGCGAGCACAGGAACAGCGCGGCGTTGGCGATGGCCGCCGGCTCGCCGAAGCGGCCGAACGGAATCTTCGCCAGGGTGTTTCGATACAGCTCGGGGTCCTGCTCGCGCCGGCGCGCCCACAAGCCATCCTCGAACTCGATCGAGCCGGGGGCGATGGCGTTGACGCGGATGCGCTGCGGTGCCAGCGCAAGGGCCTGCGAGGTGGTGTAGTGCATCAGCGCGGCCTTGGCGGCCGCATACGGCGCGCCACCCGGGCGCGGCTGCTGGGCGGCGATCGAGGCCAGGTTGAGAATGCAGGCATCGCTGGACTGCTGGAGCCAGGGCAAGGCCAGCCGCGAGGCACGCACGGCCGACATCAGGTCGACGTTCAAGCTGGCTTCCCAGCCCGCCTCATCGTCGGCCATACCGTAGCCGGTCGCGTTGTTGACCAGCACGTCGATGCCGCCGAGGGCCTGCGCGGCATCGGCCAGCCAGCGGCCGATGTCGTCCAGCCGGGAGAGGTCGGCACTGGCCGTATGCACGGCCAAGCCGAGGGCCCCGGCATCCGCACGCAGCGCGGCCAGACCGGCCTCACCGCGTGCGCAGACCGAGACGCGGGCGCCTGCCGAAGCAAACGCCAGCGCCATCGCGCGCCCGATGCCCTTGCTGCCCCCGGCGATCAGCACCCGGCGCCCGGTGAACTCCAGGCGCGGGCCGGCCGGCAGGCGGGGCGCGGCGTCCATCACAGGTCGAACTTGATGCCCTGGGCCAGCGGCAGCGAGTCGGAGTAGTTGATGGTGTTGGTCTGGCGGCGCATGTAGACCTTCCAGGCGTCCGAGCCGGACTCACGGCCACCGCCGGTGTCCTTCTCGCCACCGAACGCACCACCGATCTCCGCGCCCGAGGTGCCGATGTTGACGTTGGCGATGCCGCAGTCCGAACCGGCTGCCGAGAGGAAACGCTCGGCGGTCTTCAGGTTGGTGGTGAAGATCGAGGACGACAGGCCCTGCGGCACGCCGTTCTGCATGTCGATCGCTTCGTCCAGCGTGCTGTACTTCATCACGTACAGGATCGGGGCGAAGGTCTCGTGCTGGACGACCTCGTCGCTGTTCTTCAGGCCGGTAACGATGGCCGGCAGCACGAAGTTGCCCGCGCGGTCGATGCGGGTGCCGCCGGTCTGCACGGTGCCGCCGCTGGCCTTGGCCTTCTCGATCGAGGCCAGGAACTGCTCCACCGCGCCTTCGCTGTTGAGCGGGCCCATCAGGTTGGCCGGGTCGGTCGGATCGCCGATCTTGCCTTCGACCTGCTTGTACGCCTTGATCAGCGTGGCCAGCACGTCGTCATGGATGGATTCGTGCACGATCAGGCGGCGCGTGGTGGTGCAGCGCTGGCCGGCGGTACCGACGGCGCCGAACACGATGCCCGGGACCGCCAGCTTCAGGTCGGCGGTTTCGTCCAGGATGATGGCGTTGTTGCCACCCAGCTCCAGCAGGCAGCGGCCGAGGCGATGCGCGACCTTCTCGGCGACCTGGCGGCCGACCTGGGTCGAGCCGGTGAAGCTGATCAGCGGCACGCGCTTGTCGGCCACCATCTTCTGCGACAGCTCGGTGCCGGCATCGTTGATCAGGAAGAACAGGTCCGGGAACCCGCCCTCGCGCAGCGCTTCATTGCAGATGCGCATGGAGGCGATCGCGGTCAGCGGCGTCTTGTTGGACGGCTTCCACAGGCAGATATCGCCGCAGATCGTGGCCAGGAAGGAGTTCCATGCCCACACCGCGACCGGGAAGTTGAACGCGCTGATGATGCCGACGAGGCCCAGCGGCTGGTACTGCTCGTACATCCGGTGGCCCGGGCGCTCGGAATGCATGGTGTAGCCATAGAGCATGCGGCTCTGGCCCACGGCGAAGTCGGCGATGTCGATCATCTCCTGCACTTCGCCATCGCCTTCGGGCTTGCTCTTGCCCATTTCCAGCGCGACCAGCGAGCCCAGGGCATCCTTGTTGGCGCGCAGGGCGTTACCGCACAGGCGCACGGCTTCGCCACGGCGCGGGGCCGGGGTGGTGCGCCAGACCTTGAAGGCCTCCTGGGCGCGGGCCACGATGGTTTCGTAGTCGGCGTCGGTGGTCGCGTAGACCTGGGCGATGGCTTCGCCGGTGGTCGGGTTCACCGGGGTGATCACACCGGCATCGGTGGCCGTGGACCACTCGCCGTTGCCAAGGTAGGTGCCAGCGTTGGTCGCGTCGAGGCCGAGGGCCTTGAGCAGGTCAGAGGACATGCAAACTCCTGTTGCGTTGCGTTTGTAAGGCGCTGGCCGCTGGCAGGGTGGGGGGCGGCGAGCTGAACCCCGAATGGTAACAGAGGGGGGCAATGCCTCATCTGGCGGTGCAGCGGCCTGGGCGCCTCCATTGCCCGGCGTATGGCGGACGTCGCACTGACCCCCTTCGCCCCGCCAGGGTGATCAGCGCTTCGGCTGGCAGGCAGGCGCCGCGTGCGAGGCCGGGTGGCTGCAGGCGCTGGCGCGGGTAAACACCTCGCCGCGTCCGGACAAGCCGGTCGCCAAGCGCATCACCAGATCGTGCGTCCGCACGCCCGACAAGAGCACCAGGGCCATCGCTGCGCCAAGCACGGCGGCGGCGATGGCAGGCAGTGGCGTCCTGGCGGTGTCATCCCGGGCCCGCAGGGCCATGGCGCTGACGGCGATGCCCAACAGCGATCCGCTGACGACCTCCGACACCGAGTGGGCGTTCAATGGCAGCCGTGAGTAAGCGATTGCGGCGGCGAGCAGTGCACCGAGCACCGCGCCGGCGAGCGGCCACCGCACCCGCCCCTGGAGCATCAGGTAGAAGACGACCGGATACACCGCCGCCGTCATCGTTGCGTGGCCGCTGAATCCGGTGAAATCCAGCCGCGCCCAACCGATGCCCCACCCCAGGAACGCCAGTTTAGAGGCGAGGGACAGCCCGCCGACAACGATCAGTCCGGCCGCCCATCGCATGCGCAGCGCACGGTTCGCCCGGGCGCCGAAGAGCAACAGCACCGCGCTCAACGGCAGCAACCAGCGGCTGTCGCCCAGTTGGGACAGCAGGACCCACAGGGAATGCATTTACGTCACTCATCGCGGGGGCACAGGAGCATAGGGCAGTTGCCGCGCCCGGGGATGAGTGGCGGGTAACGGGGCATTCGTGGTGCGTGCGTGGCGGTGATTGGATGGAATGCGCGGTTTGCCTGTATCCTTTACGCCCTCCGTGGCCCCGTAGCTCAGCTGGATAGAGCGTCCCCCTCCTAAGGGGAAGGTCGCCCGTTCGAATCGGGCCGGGGTCACCATCGTCGCCCGTTCAGGGCGGTGCGATGCCGGCGGCGGAAGGCTCGATCGCCCGGCAGTGAAGTGACCTTCTCAGGCACTCCGGACGTCACACCTTCCCCGGCCGCTCATAATCCTCAGGCGTAGCCCCATGCTCCGCCTCCGGCATGTCTTTATCCTTCCACCGAGCATCATCGTTCCTCAACTTGTCCGGCGTGTGGCTCTTCTGCTGGTCGTCTTCTTTCGTGGCCGGTGCTCGCGATGTCGTGTTCATGACATGTCCTCGTTGATCAGTGATCCAGCGTCTGTTTGCCTGCAGTGCCGTGCTGGCCGAAGTTCGGCTGGTTAATGCCGTCGTCCTCGCGCACGCCGTCCGGCTCACCTTCACCGGCGTTGCCGCCCTTGCCATGGCCGTGCTGGTTGTAGCCGTCGTTCTCGGCCTTCAGGCGGTCGGCGTCCGGATCTTTCGCGTCCTTGTCATCCTTCGGCGGCTTGGCCGCGACGAACGGAGAGATGGGATCACTGGCCGGGAACGTCTCTTCCAGCGCTTCGTCGTGGTTCTCGGAGGTGCGCTTCCTGTCGACCTTGCCTTCCGCCGGCGGCAGGTTGTGCGCCGCGTGGGCGTCTTTGGTGGAGGCGGGCGGGGTCTTGTCGTGCTGCATGGTGTAGCTCCTGCGCGAACGGGTAGGGCGGTTATGGCTCGACGCTAGCCCTGGGGCTGTTACGAAGGAGCGGGGGTGCCGTGAAGGGCGGGTGCTCCCACCGGCTTCACTTCGGACTTTCTATCGTCCAGACCTCGCCACACGGAGGCTGCCGCGATGCATGAGATGTTCGAGTTGGGGATGGAATGGTGGGAGTTCGTGTTCCGCGCGGTCGCGGTGTATGTCGTGGTCCTGCTGCTGACCCGGATGAGTGGCAAGCGCTCGATCGGGCAGTCGACGCCCTTCGATATCCTGGTGATCGTGCTGCTGGGCACGGCGGTGCAGAACTCGCTGATCGGCGAGGACACCTCGCTGCCCGGTGGGCTCATCCTGGCGGCGACCCTGATCGGGCTGAACTGGTTCGTCGGGTTCGTCGGGGCGCGCAGCAAGCGCCTCAACCAGATCGTGGAGGGCGTGCCGGTGGTGCTGGCGCGGCACGGCACGATCTACTGGGACCAGGTGAAGCGCTGCAATGTCAGCCCGGCCGACCTGGAGGTGGCGATGCGTGCCAATGGCTGCGAGGGCTTCGGACAGGTCGAGCTGGCGGTGCTGGAAACCTCCGGCGAGATCACCGTTAACAAGAGCCGCTCCGAGGGAGGTGACTGAGCCGGATCGTTCGCCCGGCAGTTCGCCGTCTCTGGATGTTGACGGTACGCCGCGTAGCGTCGGGCGCAGTCCTACAACAGGAGCACGCGCGATGTACATGACACTGGACAGTGAAACGATGGCCTCCTTCGATGATGTGATCGCCCAGGTGCCGGACCCGACCCCGGAGCCCGTGCCGCCGGTGGAAGAACCCGGCCGCGGCGATCCACCGGCACAGGATCCCCCGCAGGAAATTCCGCCGGAGGGTGATCCTGCGCCAGCGTCGCCGCCGCAGGAAATGCCGCCGGATCCCGAGACGCCCTCGGCGCCTTCCGTGGAGTAAGCGACCCGTGCGGCTGGATCAGGCCGCGCGGTCAGGATGAATGATTCAGTGCTCGCGCAGTCTGAGGCGCCAAGCGCAGCGGGGTTGGCGTGCCGCGGAATCGGCCGGATAGACACCCCGCACACGGTGCGGTCACGACGCTGCCACGCCGTACCACGTACCAAAGAGGTACTTGGATAACGGAGTTTGCTATGCGCGCACTGACTTACCACGGCAGCAAGGATGTCCGGGTCGATACCGTGCCGGACCCCGCGCTGGCCGCCCCGGACGACATCATCCTGCGCGTCACCGCCACGGCGATCTGCGGCTCGGATCTGCATCTGTACCGCGGGAAGATTCCCGATCTGCACACCGGCGACGTGCTCGGCCATGAATTCATGGGCGTGGTGGAGGAGGTCGGCGCGGGGGTGATGGACCTGCGCCCGGGCGACCGCGTAGTGATTCCCTTCGTGATCGCGTGCGGCGAATGCTTCCACTGCCGCCTGGCCGAGTTCGCGGCCTGCGAGACCACCAATACCGGCAAGGGTGCTGCAGTGAACCAGAAGGGCATCCGCCCGCCGGCGGCGCTGTTCGGTTACAGCCATCTTTACGGCGGCGTGTCGGGCGGGCAGGCAGAGTTCGTGCGCGTGCCGAAGGCCAACGTCGGGCCGCTACGCATTCCCGATGCGCTGTCCGATGAGCAGGTGCTGTTCCTTTCCGACATCCTGCCGACCGGTTACCAGGCCGCGATCAATGCCGGGGTGAAGCCCGGCTCCACGGTGGCGATCTTCGGTGCCGGTCCGGTCGGGCTGATGAGCGCGGCGTGCTGCCGCCTGCTGGGGGCGGAGACGATCTTCATGGTCGATCATCTGCCGTATCGCTTGGCCTTCGCGCAGCAGACCTACGGGGTCACTCCGATCGACTTCACGAAGGTCGAGGATCCCGCTGAGTACATCATCACCCAGACCAACGGACGCGGCGTGGACGCCACGATCGAGGCGGTGGGTTTCGAAGCGGAGGGCAGCGCGCTGGAATCGGCGCTGACCACGCTCAAGGTGGAAGGCAGCAGTGGCGTGGCGATCCGGCAGTGCATCGCAGCCACCCGTCGCGGGGGCACGGTGAGCATTCCCGGCGTGTATGCCGGCTTCATCCATGGCTTCCTGCTCGGCGATGCGTTCGACAAGGGCCTCACCTTCAAGATGGGCCAGACCCATGTGCAGAAGCTGATGCCGGAGCTGCTCGACCACATCGGCGAAGGCCGCTTGGACCCGGGCGTGATCGTGACGCATCGCCTGTCGCTGGAAGACGCAGTGCGTGGCTATGAAATCTTCGACCGCAAAGAGGAGGATTGCCGCAAGGTGATCCTGACGCCCTGACATGAGTGCCGTGGCTCCCGTTGCCGTACCGGCCGCTCCGCAGCCGGTGACCGAGACCGATGACCTGCAGGCGCAGGCCCGCGCGTGGATCGAACATCAACCCTCGTTGCCGCGACCCGGCGGCGGGGACACCCTGTTGCGCTGGCAGGCGTTGGCGCATATCGCGGCACGAGATCTGTGCCTGGCCAAGGTGCTCGAAGCGCATTACGACGCGCAGGCGATCCTCGAAGAACTGGGCACCGCTACACCGGACCGCGATCGGCTGGGAGCGGTATGGGCGGCCGAAGGACCAGCGGCGACCCTGCGTTTCGATCGGGCCAGCGGCACCCTCTCCGGTGACAAGCCTTGGTGCTCCGGTGCCAGCTGGGTCGACCACGCATTGGTGACGGTGCGCGATGACGGGCGCTCGCGCCTGTTCCTGGCGCCGGTGCGCCGCACCAACGTGAGTTTCCTGCCGCAGACGTGGCAGGCCACGGGCATGGCGCGGGTGCCGAGTGGAACCGCGCGCTTCGATCAGGTGCCGGCCATCGAGGTCGGGGCGGCAGATGCTTACCTGCAGCGCCCCGGGTTCTGGCACGGCGGCGCAGGTATTGCCGCCTGCTGGTTCGGTGGCGCCAGTGCCTTGGCCGAGCCGCTGCTGCACAACGCGCGGGCCGATGAGCCGGGCACGGTGGCCGGCCTGCTGGGTGAGATCGATCTGGCGCTGTCGCCGTGCGCCTCACTGCTGCGCGAGCTGGCCGCGCTGATCGATGCGCAGCCCGAGCTGCCTCACCAGAAGGAAATCGTGCGGGCACGCAGCGTGGTGGAAAGGGCTGCCACCCTGACCCTGGACCGGGTGGGGAGGGCACTGGGTCCTGGGCCGATGTGCATGGACCCCGCCCACGCGCGGCGCTGGGCCGACCTGACCGTCTTCATCCGCCAGAGCCATGCTGACCGCGACTGGCAGCATCTCGGCAACCTGATGCACCGGGAGGGGCGTGCGTGGACGCTGTGAATCGTCAGATCGCAGGCGGCGGCGTGACTGAAGCGCAATGGTCGGCATCGCCTTGGTTGCAGACGCTGCCCGTTGGATCGCCTGCGGCGTTGTTCGGCACTGCCCGGCGGCTGGTGGTGGTATCGCCGCATCCCGACGATGAAGTGCTTGCCTGCGGCGGGCTGATGGCGCTTGCCCACCAGCAGGGCGTGGAAATCGCGGTGGTTTCGGTAACCGATGGCGAGGCCTGCTACCCCGATCACCCCGCGTGGACGCCGGAGCGGCTGCGCGCGGCCCGCGCCGCGGAACTGGACGAGGCGCTTCGTTGCCTGGGCCTGGCGAGTGCCGAGCGGCTCTCCTGGCACATCGACGATGGCGCGGTGGCGGCCAGCGAAACATGGATTGCCGTGCAGCTCGCGGACGTCCTGCAGGCCGATGATCTGGTGCTGGCGCCGTGGCGCTTTGACGGACATCCGGACCATGAAGCGGTCGCCCGCGCGTGTGTGCGGGCCTCCGCCACGCGAGATGCGGCACTGAAGGAATATCCCGTCTGGGGGTGGCATTGGCTGGACCCGCAGGTGGCGCCGACGGCCTGGGTGCCCGCCACGCGCTATGTGCTCGATGACGCCATCGTGGCGCGCAAGCGCGAGGCCATCCTGCAGTTCGTGACCCAGACCGGTGCGGTGGAGGGGCTGGACTGCGATCCCATCCTGCCTGCCACGGTGCTGCAGCGGTTCCAACGGAATTACGAGGTACTGATCGGATGAGCGATGTCGCCTACTTCAACGCGCTGTACCAGGAAGAGGATCCCTTCCAGTACCGCACCCGCTGGTACGAGCGCCGCAAGCGCGCGCTCACATTGGCGAGCCTGCCGCGTGCGCGTTTTCCCCGGGGTTGGGAGCTGGGCTGCTCCAACGGGGTCCTGACGGCGGCCCTGGCCGAGCGCTGCGACCAGCTGCTCGCCACCGACCTGAGCGAGGGCGCGGTCGCCGCCGCGCGCGTGATGACGCGGGGCCATGCGCACGTCACCATCGAGCAGGCACGACACCCGCAGTCATGGCCGGCCGGCAGGTTCGATCTGATCGTGCTCGGTGAGATGGGCTACTACCTGACCCCGGACGACATGCAGCAGACCGCCGCGCAGGTGGTCACCTCGCTGGCGCCGCAGGGTGTGGTGATCGCCTGCCATTGGCGCGTGTCGTTCGAGCAGGCGCGGTGCAGCGCTGCGTTCGTGCACGCGCAGTTGGATGCCTGTCTGCCCCGCCTGTTTTCCTATCGTGACGAGGACATGCTGCTGGAGGGGTGGTCAGCCGATACCACGTCCGTCGCCGAGCGCGAGGGTCTGCGATGATTGCCGTGACCCTTCCCGCGCACAACGAAGAACAACTGATCGCTGCCTGCCTGCAGTCGCTGCAGGTAGCCGCCCTGCATCCGGCCCTGCGCGATGAGCGGGTGGTCATCGTGGCGGCGCTGGATCGCTGCACCGATGCGACCGGCTGGATCTGCGAGCGCATGGGGGTGGAGGTGGTCAGCGTGGAGGCCGGCTGCGTAGGCGTCGCCCGCGCGGCGGCCAGCGAGCGGGCGTTGTCGCTCGGCGCCCGCTGGATCGGCTGCACGGATGCGGACAGCGTGGTCCCACCGGATTGGATTGCGCGGCAGCTTCATTGCGGCGCGAGTGCGTTCTGCGGCGTAGTGGCGGTAGGCGACTGGCTGGACTATCCGCAGGCCGTGCGCGAGCAGTTCCTGCAGGGTGAGCATGCGGTGGACGGGCATCCGCACGTGCACGGTGCCAACATGGGCTTCAGCGCGGCGGCGTATCGGCAGTCGGGCGGCTTCGCGCCACTGGCGACCGGTGAGGACGTCGCGCTCATCCAGACCATGCAGGGCGCGGGCATGCGGGTCGCGCGCCTGGCCAGACCGCGGGTGATGACCAGCGCCCGCCGGCAGGCGCGTGCACCGCATGGTTTCAGCGACTTCCTGCGTCGCCTGGAGCAGCGCGTTGCGTTGGCGACGGATGAGGTGATGGGCGACGTCGCGCCGACGTCGTTGCTGGCGCGCTGATGGAGCCGATCGACCTGCTCGGTTGGGCGGCGACCGCGGTATTGATCGCCACGCTGTGGCGGCAGATCTGGAAGCAGTGGACGGCCGACGACGCGCAGGCGGTATCGACGTGGTTGTTCGTCGGCCAGATCACCGCCTCCGTGCTGTTCATCGCGTACAGCGCGGCCACCGGATCGATCGTGTTCGTGGTGACCAATTCGCTGATCCTGCTCACCGCGGTGGCCGGGCAATGCCTGTCATGGATCAAGCGGAAAAGGGCAGGGAAGTAACACGCATTTCGCACCAAGACGACGCGCCGTGCACATCGATCACGCAGTGCGTTGAGCTCGCTGAACACTTGTATTTCAGTGTCACGCCGACTTCATGGCCGATGCGGAAAAGTCGACTCACCCCGACAACAACACACGGGCCAAACCGGACCAACAGGAGTACATCGCAGTGAATACCGAATCGAAGACCGCGCATAACTTGAACGACCTGATCGAAATCGCCCGCGATGGCCAGGAGTTCTACACCGAGGCCGCAGGCAAGGTCGAAGATGCCGAGTTGGCGGCGCTCTTCACCCGTATTGCCGGTGTCAAGAATGAGATCGTCCGCTCACTGAGCGCCACCGTTGTCGCCGCAGGCGGCAAGCCGGCCGACCATGGCACCTTCGTCGGTTCCATGCAGCAGTTCTACGGCAAGGTGCGCGCCACCCTGGGCGACAAGCAGTACGGTTACGTGGCCGAGCTGGAAGAATCCGAGGATCGCCTGCTGAAGGCGTTCAAGGACACCCTGACCGACGCCGACACCTCGCCGGCCGCGCGTCAGGAAGTGCAGCGCCTGCTGCCGCAGGTGCAGGAATGCCATGCGGTGATGCGCGACCGCAAGCACGCCATGAAGCACTGAGTGCCAGTCGCTTCCTGAGGCGTCACCAGAACAGCCCCGGCACTGCCGGGGCTGTTCGTTTGTGCCCGGCAACCCCGGCGTTGGCCAGGGCCCGCACGCCGCCGGACGGTGGTGCGGGAATTGGTGCATACTCGGGACAAAGAGCCGCTTGGATTTGTCATGGAACACATGCGTTGGCTGACGCTTCGTCTCAGCAACAATCAATCCATCGGCCCGAAGGTGCTGATGGACCTGTGGGCCAACGCGTGCGAGACCAATCAGTCCTCGGTGACCCGCGAAACGCTGCCCGGGAAATCGACCTCGTACGCGCTGCATGCACCGACGTCGCTGGCCTATCCCAAGCGCGCGGAGCTGCGCATGCGCAAGCTGCTGGAAGAAGCCGGTTACACCTTCACCCTCGGCTCGCTCGCCGACCGCCCGGCACCGCAGCCGGTGCGCTTCCGCTGACGCCGTTCAACGGCGTCGCATTCATCCCTGCGGCCGACGGCCGCCACTGCGCGTTCAGTCGAGTGGATCGGCAGCCACGCTGCGGACCATGATCCGCACCGGCATCCCGGCGGCATGCTGCACGGACTCCAACGGGGCCCAGCCCAACCGGCGATACAGACCGCCATCATCGGCTTCGGTTTGCAGGTAGATGTCGCGGACGCCTAGCGCCCGGCCGCGCACCACCAGTTCAGCGATGACCTTCTCGGCCAGGCCGCGCCCGCGGTGCGCTGGATCGACGTAGACGCCGCCCAGCCAATGCAGGCGTTCGGGCCGTTCGGTGCGTTCGTGGAACTTGAGTTGCGCGGCGGCGACGGGAACCTCACCGTCCAGCGCAATCAGCAGCAGCGGCAGCTCGTCCCCGTGCAGGAAGACTTCCAGCCGTTGCTGCTCGTCCAGGAGCTTCAGTCCAGCAACATGGTTCCCCCATTCCTGGAAGTACCATCCGGCCACGACCGGCAGCAGGTCGGGGCGATCACTCAGGGGAACGATGCTGCAGGCCACGGTAAACGCTCCATGTTGTACGGGTCGGCCGCCATGGTACGCGCAAGCGCGGCTTGCGGTGCCCTTTGCCGTGCGCGCAGACTATCGGCATGCCTGCCAGCGCCTGCCACCTGCGGTGTTACGGAACCTCCAGCGACGTGGATCGGCACGATTTCGCGCAATGGGTGCTGCCGCTGCGCGGCGACCTGGACGTTGAAGTTGATGCGGTTGGCGGCCGCCTGGATGTGCTGCAGGGTGCCTTCGTCGCGCCCGGCGAGGGACATGCGCAGACCGGCGATGGCGACCACCTGATGCTGATCGTCGACTGCCCGGCCGGGGTGATCGATGACGATACGCTCGACCACCTGCGCCGCCAGCGCTGGCTGGCCCTGCCCAAGGGGTTGCGGCAGTGCCTGACGGGTGCGGCCGCGCACGCCAACGACGATCTGCTGGCAGTGCTGTTGCAGCAGTACGCGCCCGCCGGCAGCGCAGCGCGACTGCATGCGCTGTGCACCCGGCTGACGTCCCGTCCCGGCGCGGACTGGAGCGTGGCCCGCATGGCGGCGCTGGTCGGCATCAGTGGCAGTCGCCTGCACGCGGCCTTCGTGCAGGAGTTCGGGGTGCCTCCGCAGGCTTGGCTCAGCGCCTGCCGGCTGCGCTGGGCCAAGCATCGGCTGCTCACCAGCACCGACAGCATCGCCACGATCGCACTGGATGCCGGGTATTCCGAGCACAGTGCACTGACCCGCGCCCTGCGCCGGGAAACCGGGCTGACCCCGCAGGCGTTCCGGCGGCAATAGCCTCGGTCAAGACGCCGCCGCCCGCGGCTCCTACACTGCGCGGCCAATGCACAGGCGCGAGCCATAATGAAACGATCGATGGGCGTGGGCATCGCCAATGGCATTGCCGCCGGCGCGCTGTGGGGCGTGGTGTTCTTGGCCCCGGCGATGCTGCACAGCTTCAACGCCGTGCAGCTCTCGGCCGGCCGTTACCTGGTCTATGGCCTGATCGCCGTGGTACTGCTGGCGCCACGCTGGCGGCAGCTCAAGGACCGGCTCGGCGGGCCCGAGTGGCGGGGCCTGTTGTGGCTGAGCCTGGCCGGCAACCTGGTCTATTTCCTGCTGCTGGCCAACGCGGTGCAGTGGGCCGGCGGTGCCGCCGCTTCGCTGATCGTCGGGTTGATTCCGGTGGTGGTGACCCTGGCCGGCGTGCGCGAAGAAGGCGCCGTGCCGCTGCGACGCCTGGCCCCTGCGCTGCTGCTGTGCCTGCTCGGCGTGGCGCTGGTGGGCTATGAGGCCTTGATGGCCGAACACGCTGAGGGCTCGGCCGGGCGAAGGCTGCTGGGCCTGCTGTGCGCGGTCGGTGCCTTGTTGTCCTGGGCGGTGTATTCGATCGGCAACAGCCGTTGGCTGGCGCGCCGGCCGGACCTGTCCGGGCACGACTGGTCGCTGCTGACCGGCATCACCACCGGCGGGCTCGCCCTGGTGCTGGTGCCCAGTGCCTTCCTGACCAGCGCGACGGTGCATCCCCCCGGCGAGTGGCTGAACTTCTGGCTGATCAGCGCAGGCGTTGCCGTGGTGGCCTCGGTGCTCGGCAACGCGTGCTGGAACCGCGCCAGCCGCAACCTGCCGTTGACCCTGACCGGGCAGATGATCGTGTTCGAGACCCTGTTCGCGCTGCTCTATGGCTTTGCCTGGCAGCAGCGCTGGCCGACGCTGATGGAGACGGTGGCGATCATCTGCCTGGTGTCCGGCGTGCTGATGTGCGCGCATGCGCATCGGCCGCCCGCGGCGGTGGCCGAGCACGTGGGCTAGGGCAGCCGTTGTGCCGCCTGGATGGTGTCATTCGCAACTTGTTGGCCGACGATCAGTGCAGATGACGTTCGGCGAACTTTTGCGGTGCAGCACTTGACAAGCAGGGCGGCGGCGTAGTTTTCTTGGCCCATGGTCATCACCGTCGCCCACGCCCACCTGCTCGTTCCCGCCTCCGCGGGCGGCCAGGCCGTGTCGACCGGTACCACCATCATTACCACCGCCACCACTCGCCCGGTGCGGCCCGTCGTCTTCGCGTAATTTCCGAAAACCACGGCCCCGCACCCAGATCAGGTGGCGGGGAAGACTCTCGAACCTGATATGACGCGGGGCCTCCCATCGAGGTCAGCATGTCTTCTGTCGCCGCTTCCGCTCCACCTTCCGCCCTGCCTGCCGTTTCCGTCGCGTCGCGGGCCGGCGTGGCCACCGTGGTCCACAAGTTCGGCGGCACCTCGGTTGCCGATGCCGAACGCTATCGCCACGTGGCGCAGCTGCTGCTGGCGCGTGACGAGGCGACGCAGGTCACCGTGGTCTCGGCGATGAAGGGCGTCACCGATGCGCTGATCGCGGTGGCGACGCTGGCGGCCGAAGAGGGCTCGGCCTGGCGCGAGCAGTGGCATGCGCTGCGTGCGCGCCATCGCGGCGCGGCGGTGGCCCTGTTGGGTGAGCACGCCGGCGCGACGGTGGAGTGGCTGGACCAGCGCTTCGACGCATTGGCCGAGGTGCTGGGCGCGCTGGCGGTGATCGGTGGCTTGCCCACCGAGGTGCTGGACCGCGTGCAGGGCATGGGCGAGGTGTATTCGGCCCAGCTGCTCGGGAAATATCTGCAGACGCTGGGCGAAGACTGCGCGGTGCTGGATGCGCGCGATGTGCTGGTGATCGAGCGCGGTGAGCTGGGCGTGGATGTGGACTGGGTGCGCAGCGCCGAACGCCTGGCCCAGTGGCGCCTTCAGCACCCGCAGGTGCGCATCGTGGCGACCGGCTTCGTCGCCCGCGACCGCCAGAACCGCATCACCACGCTCGGCCGCAACGGCAGCGACTATTCCGGTGCGATCTTCGCCGCGCTGTTCAACGCCGATGAGCTGCACATCTGGACGGATGTGGACGGTGTGCTCTCGGCCGATCCGCGGGTGGTGCCCGAGGCGGTCCAACTGGAAGCGCTGAGTTACGACGAGGCCTGCGAGCTGGCGTACTTCGGTGCGAAGGTGGTGCACCCGCAGACGATGTCCCCGGCGATCGAGCGTGGCCTGCCGATCATCATCCGCAACACCTTCCATCCGGATCATCCGGGGACGCGCATCACCGCCGAGCGCACTGTTTCCGGCCCGATCAAGGGGCTGACCCTGAGCCCGGACCTGGCCGTGCTCAATCTGGAAGGCACCGGCCTGATCGGCGTGCCGGGCACGGCCGAGCGCGTGTTCGCGGCGTTGCGCAATGCGCATGTGTCGGTGGTGATGATCTCGCAGGGCTCCTCCGAGCATTCGATCTGCTGTGTGGTGAAACAGGCCGAGGCCGTGCGTGCGCGCGAGTCGCTGTTGCAGGCCTTCGCCCACGAGCTGAGCCTGGGCCAGGTGCAGCGCGTGCAGCTCACCGACAACGTCAGCGTGCTGGCCGCGGTCGGCGATGGCATGGCCGGGCAGCCCGGCGTGGCCGCGCGCCTGTTCGAATCGCTGGGCCGCGCACAGGTGAACATCCTGGCGATCGCGCAGGGCTCGTCCGAGCGGAACATCTCCGTGGCGGTGGACAGCCGCCACGCCACCAAGGCCCTGCGCGCGGCGCATGCCGGCTTCTGGCTGTCGCCGCAGACCTTCTCGGTCGGTGTGATCGGCCCGGGCAACGTGGGTGCGGCGCTGCTGGACCAGCTGCAGGCGGCGCAGGGGCAGTTGCTCGGCCGCGCCAACGTGGATCTGCGCCTGCGCGCGGTGGCCTCGCGCACGCGGATGGTGCTGGACGAGCGCGGCCTGAAAGGCGACTGGCGCGCGGCCCTGTCCGGTCCTGCGCAGCCGAGCGATCTGGACGCATTCACCGAACACCTGCTCTCCGCCCACCTGCCGCACGCGCTGATCATCGACTGCAGCGGCAGCGCCGACGTGGCTGATCGCTATGCCGGCTGGCTGGCGGCGGGCATCCACGTGGTCACCCCGAACAAGCAGGCCGGTGCCGGTCCGTTGGAGCGCTATCACGCGATCCGCGAGGCGGCCGCCGGCAGCGGCGCGCGCTTCCGTTACGAGGCCACGGTGGGCGCCGGCCTGCCGGTGATCACCACGCTGCGCGACCTGGTCGATACCGGCGATGAAGTACTGGCGATCGACGGCATCTTCTCCGGAACCCTGGCATGGCTGTTCAACAAATACGATGGCCAGGTGCCGTTCTCCGCGCTGGTCAGCCAGGCGCGGGGCATGGGGTATACCGAGCCGGACCCGCGTGATGATCTGTCCGGCGTGGATGTGGCGCGCAAGCTGGTGATCCTGGCGCGTGAGGCGGGCCGTGAGCTCAGCCTGGAGCAGGTGCGCGTGGAGAGTCTGGTGCCTGAAGCACTGCGCCAGGCCAGCGTGGACGATTTCATGGCCGGCCTGCCGCAGATCGATGCGATGTTCGCCGAGCGCCTGGCAGTCGCCAAAGCGGACGGCGCGGTGCTGCGCTATGTGGCGCGCCTGACGCCGGACGGCGCTGAAGTCGGCCTGGTCGCGCTGCCGGCCGGGCATGCCTTCGCCAACCTGCGCCTGACCGACAACGTGGTGCAGTTCACCACGCGCCGCTACTGCGACAACCCGCTGGTGGTGCAGGGCCCGGGGGCCGGGCCGGAGGTCACCGCCGCCGGCGTGTTCGCCGATGTGCTGCGCGTGGCGGTGGGCGAAGGAGCACGCCTGTGAGTGACGGCACCATCGTTGAAGCACGTGCGTTCGCGCCGGCCTCGGTCGGCAATGTGGGGGTGGGATTCGACATCCTCGGCCACGCCATCGAGGGCGTCGGCGATACCGTGACGGTGCGGCGGATCGCGGAGCCGGTGGTACGCATCCACGCGATCCGCGGCACCACGGTGGATCTGCCGCGGGTCGCCGAGGACAACACCGCCGGCGCCGCGTTGATCGCGCTGCGCGCCGCGCTGGATCTGCCGTTCGGCTTCGAGGTGGAGATCGACAAGGGCATCGCGCTGGGCTCGGGCATGGGCGGTTCGGCGGCCTCGTGCGTGGCGGCGCTGGTCGCGGCCAATGCGCTGTTGCCGCAGCCGTTGTCGCGTGAGGCGCTGTATCCGTTCGCGTTGACCGGCGAGGCGGTGGCCAGTGGTGGCCGCCATGGCGACAACCTCGGCCCTATGCTGCTGGGTGGCGTGGTCCTGAGCACCGCCGATCGCCTGGTGCCGGTGCCGGTCCCGGCCGCGTGGCACAGCCTGCTGGTGCATCCGGATGCGGTGCTGGAGACGCGTCGCGCACGCGCCGCGCTTCAGGGGCATTACGCGCTCGGCGAATTTGTTGCGCAGAGCGCAAATCTGGCGTTGGTACTCAGTGGCTGCTACACCGCCGATGCCTCGCTGGTCCGCGCCGGCCTGCGTGACGTACTGATCGAACCGCGTCGGGCCGGTCTGATCGCCGGGTTTGCCGCCGCGCGCGATGCGGCACTGGATGCCGGGGCGATGGGCGCCAGCATCTCCGGCGCGGGGCCGAGCGTGTTTGCCTGGTTCGAGCAGCGTGATGCGGCGCTTGCTGCGCAGGGCGCGGTCCAGCAGGCGTTCGCGGACGCAGGCTTCGCGAGTCAGGGCTGGGTGTCGCCCTTGAATGCCCCCGCCGCGCGCCTGCTGTGACGCTTCCACTCTTTCTACGTTGGGATATCCGATGAAGTTTGTTTCCACGCGTCACGTTGCACCCGCCGCTTCGCTCAGCCAGGCGCTTGCCGCCGGCCTCGCCCCGGACGGCGGCCTGTATGTTCCCGACCATCGCCCGCAGCTGCAGAGCTGGTCAGCGCAGGGTTCCTTCGCACAGACCGCCGCGGCGGTGCTGGCCCCGTATTTCCATGACGATGCCCTGGAGAAGGCGCTGCCTGAACTGTGCGGGCAGGCCTTCGATTTCGATGCGCCACTGCGTCCGCTGGCGACCGCCGATGACCATGTCCTCGAGCTCTTCCATGGCCCAACGGCGGCGTTCAAGGATTTCGGTGCGCGCTTCCTTGCCGCATGCCTGACCCGATTGCAGCAGGGGCGCGAACGACCGCTGACGATCGTGGTCGCCACCTCGGGGGACACCGGGGCGGCTGTCGCGGCCGCCTTCCACCGTCAGCCGGAGATCCGCGTGGTGGTGCTGTACCCGGATGGCCGGGTCTCGCCGCGGCAGGCGCATCAGCTGGGCTGCTTCGGCGACAACATCCAGACGCTGCGGGTGGCCGGTTCCTTCGACGATTGCCAGGCGATGGTGAAGCAGGCGCTGGGCGATCGCGGGCTGCAGGCCCAGGTGCCGTTGAGCTCGGCCAACAGCATCAGCCTGGGCCGCTGGCTGCCGCAGATGAGTTACTACGCGCACGCGGCGCTGGTGCACCAGGCGCAGACCGGCCACGTGCTGAACCTGGTGATTCCCACCGGCAACCTCGGCAATGCGATGGCGGCGATCCTGGCGCGCGCGATGGGCCTGCCACTGGGGCAGATCGCGTTGGCCACCAATGCCAACGATGTGCTGCCGCGCTACTTCCACGGCGAGGCCTACCAGGCGCGGACCAGCGTGGCGACGATCGCCAATGCGATGGACGTGGGCGCGCCGAGCAACTTCGAGCGACTGCGCTGGCTGTACAACGACGATGATGTGGCGCTCCGAGCCGCGTTCACTGCCGAGGCGGTGGATGATGCGGCGATCCGCGAACTGATCCGCCGCCGCCATGACCTGCATGGCGAAGTCTTTTGTCCACACACGGCAACCGCAGTGGCGCGCCTGGAGCATCTGCGGGCCGCGGGCGTGCAGGGACACTGGGCGGTCGCGGCGACGGCGCATCCGGCCAAGTTCGAGTCGGTGGTGGAGCCGCTGATCGGGACGCCGCTGGAGGTGCCGCCGGCACTGGCCGCCTTGCTGGAGCGGCCTGCGGCGGCCGAGGCATGTGCCCCCGAGTATGGGGCGCTGCGCGAGGTGCTGTTGCGCGGGTGAGGCGGCTGACGCGCGGAACGCCGGAGAGCCGGGCAGCACCCGGCACGCCTAGTAGGATTCGTCGGCCGAGAGCTTCTGCAGGCCGGCTTCGTCCAGGATCTCGACGGTGTTCAGATGGGGCAGGGCGATCAGGCCCTGCTGGCGCAGCTTGGTGAAGGTGCGGCTGACCGTTTCCATGGTCAGGCCAAGATGGTCGGCGATGTCGCCACGGCCCATCGGCAGGGTCACGCGCAGGCCGGGTTCACCGAGCAGTGCTTCGCGCGCGGCCAGGCGCAGCAGGAAATCGGCGACTTTCTCGGCCGGCTGCAGTCGGCCCAGCGCCATCGCGGCGTCCTGGGCGGCATCCAGCTCCTGGCAGGCGCGCTGCAGCAGCTTGCGTTCCAGGTGCGGGAAGCGCGAGCGCAGGTCCTTCATCTGCGGCAAGGCCACGCGGCAGACGCGGCTGTCGGCGATGGCTTCGATATCGTAACGGTGATGATCGCTGCCGCTCAGTCCGAGGAAATCGCCGGGCAGTACGAAGCCGCTGATCTGGCGCCGGCCGTCGGCCAGCGTGCGGACCAGGCGCAGCGCACCGGCCGTAATCGTATAGACATGTTGGCGCGGCTCACCGGCACGGGCCAGGGTGGAGCCCAGCGGCAGTGCCAGGGAGACGGTGACCCGTTCCAGCGCCTGCACTTCATCCGGCGACAGCGCCGAGCAGACCGCCAGGTGCCGCACCGAGCAATGCAGGCAGTCGCGCAGGGGCGAGCAGCCGGGGGCGGCGGGGTCTTCAACAGCGGAAAGCGCGGTACCGGGGTGAGGCCGGGTCATGTCAGGTCAGCAAGCGGGGCCTGCCCATGATACTTCATGCCGCCCTTGGCCCGGCCCCGGCGCCGGGATGCGGCTGGTTGCGCCGGCTGCGGCTAGAATATGCCGCTCGCTCATCCCCCCGTTTCCGCAGGAGTCCCGCAAGTGATCAAGCCCCGTACGCCGCCCGGCATCATGGAATTGCTGCCGCGTGAGCAGATCGCGTTCCAGCGCATGCTGGACGTCATCCGCCGCAATTACGAGCGGTTCGGGTTCCTGCCGGTGGAGACGCCGGTGTTCGAGCTGTCCGATGTGCTGCTGACCAAGTCCGGCGGCGAGACCGAGCGCCAGGTGTATTTCGTGCAGTCCACCGGTGCGCTGGCCAACGCCGCCGAAGCGGAAGAGAAAGCGCTGCCGGAACTGGCCCTGCGCTTCGACCTGACCGTGCCGCTGGCGCGGTATGTCGCCGAGCACGAACACGACCTGACCTTCCCGTTCCGCCGTTACCAGATGCAGCGCGTGTACCGTGGCGAGCGCGCCCAGCGCGGCCGCTTCCGCGAGTTCTACCAGTGCGACATCGATGTGATCGGCAAGGACACGCTGAGCACCCGCTATGACGCCGAAGTGCTGGCGGTCATCCATGCGGTGTTCGCTGAACTGCGCATCGGCGATTTCTCGGTGCAGCTCAACAACCGCAAGTTGATGCGCGGCTTCTTCGAAAGCCTGGGCGTGGCCGATGGCGAGCGCCAGCTGGCCGTGCTGCGGGAAGTGGACAAGCTGGACAAGCGCGGCGCCGATTACGTGCGCGAGACGCTGGTGGGCGAGGGCTTTGCAATTCCGGCCGAGCAGGTCGAGCGCATCCTGGCGTTCGTGGCCGTGCGCTCGAGCAGCCATGCCGATGCGCTGGCGCAGCTGGATGCGCTGCTGGTTGATGGGGCTGCCAGCGAAACGCTCACGCAGGGCGTGGCCGAACTGCGCGAAGTGCTGCAGCTGGTCAAGGCGCTGGGGGTGCCGGAAACCGCGTACTGCCTGAACTTCTCCATCGCGCGCGGCCTGGATTACTACACCGGCACCGTCTACGAGACCACGCTGACCGACCACCCGCAGATCGGCTCGATCTGCTCGGGCGGCCGTTACGAAGACTTGGCCAGCCACTACAGCAAGTCCAAGCTGCCGGGCGTGGGCATTTCGATCGGCCTGACCCGCCTGTTCTGGCAGCTGCGCGAAGCCGGCCTGATCGCCGGTATCGAGGACAGCAGCGTGCACGCGCTGGTCGCCCTGATGGACGACAACGGCCTGCCCGAGTCGCTGGATATCGCCCGTCGCCTGCGCGTCGGCGGCATCAATGCCGAAGTGCAGATGGAGCCGAAGAAGATCGGCAAGCAGTTCCAGTACGCGGCCAAGGCGGGCATCCGCTTCGTCGTGCTGGCCGGTGAGGACGAGCTGGCGCGTGGCGTGGTCGCGGTCAAGGACCTGCTGCGCGAGCAGCAGTTCGAGGTCGCCCGCGACGAGCTGGCCAGCGCACTGCAGGTCGAGCTGGAGCAGGCCAAGGCGATGGCATGAAGCAGACCGCCGCAGGGGCGCTGATGCTGCTCCTGCTCGCCGGCTGCCAGAGCGACCCGCAGCTGCGCAGCAAACGGATCGGCCCCGGGCATTACCGGTTGACCGTCGATCGCTGCCACATGGTTGACCAGCAGCTGTTGGAGCACGACCTGCGCGAGCTGGCCAGCAGCGTGTGCCCCAGCGGCGCAGGCCCCCTGGAGGCCTTGGAGCAGCTTCCCAGCCGCCAGGGCAGCCTGTTGGGCGAATGCCTCGGCAGCGGCGCGCTGCGCGCCGAGGTCCGCTGCCGGTAGGTGCCGACCGTGGGTCGGCACGCTTCCTTGGAGACCCGGAACAACGCCCGCCCACGCGGGCGTTGTTCGTTTCCGGACCCTGAACACTCCCGGTCCGCTCACTGCAGCGGTTTGACCGTGCCCCCTCGTTTGGGCTAATGTAATAGCACGCTATTACATTGATACGATGAAACTACGTCCGATCCCCCGTGAAAAAGATGCCCAGGCCGATCTGGCCTCCCTGGCGCGCGCCTTTGCTGCCCTCTCCGATCCCGGGGCGGTGACCGCGTTCCTGCGCGACCTGTGCACGCCGGCCGAGCTGGAGGCGCTGTCCGACCGCTGGAAGGTCGTGCCGCTGCTGCAGCAGGGCGTGCCGTATCGCGAGATCCATGAGTTGACCGGGGTCAGCGTGACCACCACCGGGCGCGTGGCGCGCTCGCTGGAGCACGGCCACGGCGGTTACGCCGCCGCCATCGCCGCCACGCCGACCTCCCCCGAATCCGAGTAGAGACCTCTCCCATGAGTGCAACCCAGACCGCCCCGGCACGTGACCGGCTGCGTATCGCCATCCAGAAGAACGGGCGGCTGGCCGAGCCTGCGCGCAGCCTGCTGACCGCTTGCGGGCTGAGCTGGCGGCAGAGCCGCGACAAGCTGTTCTGCTACGGCGAATCGCTGCCGGTGGACCTGCTGCTGGTCCGCGACGACGATATCCCTGGCCTGATCGCCGATGGCGTGTGCGATTTCGGCATCGTCGGCCGCAATGAGCTGGACGAGCAGGGCGCTGCGCGCCGCCGGATCGGTCTGCCGGACGCCTACCAGGCGCTGCGCGGGCTGAACTTCGGGCAGTGCCGCTTGATGCTGGCGGTGCCGGAGGAGTGGGAATGGACGGGCGTGGAGCAGCTGGCCGGCAAGCGCATCGCCACCAGCTACCCCGCGATCCTGGCCGACTGGCTGGCCGAGCGCGGCGTGGATGCGCAGGTGGTCGAACTGTCCGGCTCGGTCGAGATCGCCCCGCGGCTGGGCACCGCCGATCTGATCTGCGATCTGGTCTCCAGCGGCGCCACCCTGGCCGCCAACCAGCTCAAGCCGGTCGAAACCCTGCTGGAAAGCGAGGCGGTGCTGGCCGGGCCGGTACGCACGCCCGATGACGCCCGCGCCGGCCTGATGGCGATGCTCCTGCGCCGCCTCGATGGGGTAGTGAAGGTGCAGGACAGCAAGCTGCTGATGTTCCGCGCCGCACTGGACCGCGTCTCCGAACTGACCCGCCTGCTGCCCGATGCCGATCCGCTGGTGCAGTTGCCCGATGACGGCGGCCACCTGCGTTTGCAGACCATGTGCCACGGTGCGTTGACCTGGCAGCGGTTGGAGGATCTGGAGCGCGCGGGTGCGCAGGGCTTGATGGTGTTGAGTGTGGAGCGGTCGCTGGCATGAATCGTTTGACGTGGTCCCAATTGGATGCCGGCGCCCAGGCGCAGGCGCTGCAGCGCCCGGTCCAGGCCGTGGCGGCGCGTACCCGTGAGTCCGTCGCGACCTTGATCGCGGCGGTGCGCGAAGGCGGCGATGCCGCACTGCGTGAGATCACCCTGCGCTTCGACGGGGTGGCACCGGAGAGCTTCGAGATCAGCGAGGCGGAGTTCGCCGCTGCCGAACAGGCCGTCCCGGCCGAACTGCGCCAGGCGATGATCGATGCCGCCGCGCGTATCCGGACCTTCCACACGGCCGGCATGAGCCAGGGGTATGCGGTCGAGACCGCGCCCGGGGTGCGTTGCGAGCGTGTGGTGCGCCCGATCGGCCGGGTGGGTCTGTATGTGCCGGCCGGCAGCGCGCCGTTGCCATCGACCGCGTTGATGCTGGGCGTGCCCGCACAGCTGGCCGGCTGCCGGGAAGTCGTGCTGTGCACGCCGCCGCGCAAGGACGGCAGTGCCGATCCTGCGGTGCTGGTGGCCGCGCGCCTGACCGGCGTGCACCGCGTGTTCAAGCTGGGCGGCGCGCAGGCGATCGCGGCGATGGCGTATGGCACCGACAGCATCCCGGCCTGCGACAAGCTGTATGGCCCGGGCAACAGCTACGTGACCGAAGCCAAGCAGCAGGTCGCCCAGGACGGCGCCGCTGCGATCGACATGCCGGCCGGGCCGTCGGAAGTGCTGATCATTGCCGACGCCGGCGCCAATCCCGCGTTCGTCGCGGCCGATCTGCTCTCGCAGGCCGAGCATGGTCCGGATTCGCAGGTGCTGCTGCTGACCGACGACGCAGGCATGGTCGACCGGGTTGAAGCTGAGGTTGAAGCGCAACTGGCGGAGCTGTCGCGCGCGGAGATCGCCGCGCAGGCGCTGGCGTCCTCGCGCCTGATCCTGGTCGATGCGCTGGAGGATGCGTTCGCGATCAGCAACCGGTATGCGCCGGAACATCTGATCCTGGCGCTGCGCGATCCGCGCGCGTGGCTTGAGAAGGTGGAAGCGGCCGGCTCGGTTTTCCTCGGCGACTACACCCCCGAAGCGCTGGGCGATTACTGCAGCGGCACCAACCACGTGCTGCCGACCGCGGGCGCCGCGCGCGCCTACAGCGGCGTCAGCGTGGCCAGCTTCCAGAACCTGATCAGCGTGCAGTCGGCCACCGCTGCGGGCATCGCCGCGATCGGCGAGTGCGCCCGCGTGCTGGCGCGCGCCGAAGGCCTGGATGCGCACGAGAATGCCGTGACCCTGCGCATGGAGGCGGCGGCATGAGCACCGGATCCCTTCTGTCGCTGGTCCGCGAGGACCTGCAGGCGTTCACCGGGTACTCCTCGGCGCGCAGCAGCGCGCTGGTCGGCGATGTCTGGCTCAACGCCAACGAATCGGCCTGGGCCAATCCGGCTGACGTCACCGGTGTCGCGCGCCGCTACCCCGATCCGCAGCCGGCCGCCCTCCGTGATCGGCTGGCCGAGCTCTATGGCTGCGCGCCGGAGCAGCTGTTGATCGGCCGTGGCAGTGACGAGGCCATCGATCTGCTGGTGCGCGCCCTGTGCGAGCCGGGCCGGGATGCCGTGGTAACCACGCCGCCGGTGTTCGGCATGTACGCCGTCTGCGCCCGCCTGCAGAACGCGCCGGTGATCGAGGTGCCGCTGGTCGAGCAGGGCGATGCGCTGGTTGCCGATATCGATGCGGTGATCGCCGCTGCACTGTCGGGCAACGCCAAGCTGGTGTTCCTGTGCTCGCCGTCCAATCCCGCTGGCAGCGTGATCACGCTGGCCGAGATCGAGCGCGTGGCCACCGCATTGCAGGGCAGGGCGCTGGTCGTGGTGGACGAGGCCTACGGTGAGTATGCGGAGCAGGCCTCCGCCAGCACGCTGCTGGGCCGCTACCAGAACATCGCCGTGCTGCGGACGTTGTCCAAGGCGCATGCGCTGGCCGCCGCCCGCATCGGCAGCCTGATCGCCGATGCCGCCCTGATCCAGGTGCTGCGCCGCTGCCAGGCCCCGTATCCCGTGCCCGCACCCTGTGCCGAGCTCGCGTTGGCGGGCCTTGGTACGGAGAACCTCGCGGTGACCAGCCAGCGCATCGCACAGATCAAGGCCGAACGCGCGCGGCTGCAGGCCGGCCTTGCCACGCTGCCCGGCGTGCTGCGCGTCTATCCCTCGCAGGGCAACTACCTGCTGGCCCGCTTCGCCGACGCACAGGGCGCGTTCGATGCGCTGCTCGCAGCCGGTGTGGTCGTGCGTGACCAGCGTGCCGCGCCGCAGCTGGGCGATTCACTGCGCATCACCCTCGGCAGCCCGGAACAGAACGACCGCGTACTCGCTGCCCTGACGGCCCGGAGGGCTGCCGCATGAACCCGATTCTGTTCGTCGACCGCGACGGTACCTTGATCGAAGAGCCCGCCGATTTCCAGATCGACGCCTACGAGAAGCTGCGCTTCGTGCGCGATGTGATCCCGGCGATGCTCAAGCTGCGCGATGCCGGCTATAAGTTCGTGATCGTCAGCAACCAGGATGGCCTGGGCACCGAAGGCTATCCGCAGGCCAGCTTCGATGGCCCCAACGACCTGATGCTGCAGATCTTCGCCAGCCAGGGCATTACCTTCCGCGACGTGCTGATCGACGGCACCTGGCCGCAGGACAACGCGCCGACCCGCAAGCCGGGCATCGGCCTGATGCTGCCGTACCTGCAGGACCGCAGCATCGACTGGGCACGCTCGGCGATGGTGGGCGACCGCCTGACCGACATCCAGTTCGCCGCCAACATGAAGATTCGTGGCTTCCAGCTGCGCACCGAACAGTTCGGCGGCGACTGGGACTGGACCTCGATCGCGCACGAGCTGGCCGATGCGCCGCGTCGGGCCACCGTGCAGCGCAACACCAAGGAAACCAGGATCCGGGTCGAGGTCGATCTGGATCGCACCGCCGAACCGCAGACCCACACCGGGCTGCCGTTCTTCGATCACATGCTGGAGCAGATCGGCAAGCACGGTGGCTTCGCCCTGAGCGTGCAGGCCGAGGGCGATCTGCACATCGATGAGCACCACACCATTGAAGACACCGGCCTGGCGCTGGGCCAGGCCCTGCGCGAGGCGCTCGGCGACAAGCGCGGCATCGGCCGCTACGGGTTCACCCTGCCGATGGATGAAACCCTGGCCAGCGCCGCGCTGGATTTCAGCGGCCGCCCGTATTTCGTGTTCGAAGGCGAGTTCAAGCGCGAGCGCGTGGGCGACATGCCGACCGAGCTGGTGCCGCACTTCTTCCGATCACTGTGCGATGCGGCCGGCTTGAACCTGCACCTGAGCGTGCGCGGCGACAATGACCATCACAAGGTCGAAGCCTGCTTCAAGGCGCTGGCCCGCGCGCTGCGCCAGGCCCTGCCACGCCAGGGCACCGCGCTGCCGAGCACCAAGGGGGCGCTGTGACCGAGGTTGCGCTGATCGATGCGGGCGGCGCCAACCTCGGCTCGGTCCGCTATGCGCTGGAGCGGCTGGGCGTGCAGGTGCGGCTGGTCCGCGATGCGCAGGGCCTGGAGGGGGTCTCGCGGGTGATCCTGCCCGGCGTCGGCGCGGCCCCGCACGGCATGGCACGCCTGCATGCACAGGGTCTGGTCCAGCCGCTGCGCGACCTGCAGGCGCCGTTGCTCGGCATCTGCCTGGGCATGCAGCTGCTGTTCGATGGTTCTGAAGAAGGCCACGTCGAATGCCTGGGCCTGTTGCCCGGGGTCGTGCGCCACCTGCGCCCTGCAACCGGCATCCGCGTGCCGCACATGGGCTGGAATCGGCTGCTGCCGCTGCGTGAGTCGCCGTTGCTGGCCGGCGTGCCGGCACGGGCCAGCGCGTACTTCGTCCACAGCTACGCCGCGCCGCTGGGCGAGGACACCGTGGCCGCCTGCGATCACGGCGGGCTGTTCGCGGCCGTTGTGCAGCGCGGCCGGCACAGTGGTGCCCAGTTCCACCCGGAGCGTTCGGCCGACACCGGCGCGCGCATCCTGCGCAACTTCATCGAGAACGAACCGACATGAGTTTCATCGTCTATCCCGCCCTGGATATCCGCGAAGGCCGCGTGGTGCGCCTGCTGCAGGGCGACTACGCGCAGCAGACCACCTACGGCGATGACCCGCTGCCGCGCGCGCACGCGTTTGCCGCGGCGGGCGCGCGCTGGATGCATCTGGTGGATCTGGATGCAGCCCGTGCGGGCGGTTACACCCTGGCACCGCTGCTGTCCTCGATCGCGGCGCAGACCGGCCTGCAGGTGCAGACCGGCGGCGGCGTGCGCTCGCGCGATGACGTTGCGCGCATCCTCGACGCCGGTGCCACCCGCGTGGTGGTCGGTTCGGTATCGGTCCGCGAGCCGGACGCGGTGATCGGCTGGCTGGGCGAATTCGGCCCGGAACGGCTGACCATCGCGCTCGACGCGCGCCAGGCCGAGGATGGTCGCTGGCTGCTGCCGGTGCACGGCTGGACCGAGACCGCCGAGGACACCCTGGACGTGCTGGCGCAGCGCTACGCCGAGGCCGGCATGCGGCACCTGCTGTGCACGGATATCGCCCGCGACGGCATGCTTTCGGGGCCGAACATCGCTCTGTACCAGCACTTGGCGCGCCTGCTGCCGGGCGTGGCGGTACAGGCCTCCGGCGGCGTGCGTGATGCCGACGACGTGGCCCAGGCCAAGGCCGTCGGCTGCGGCGGCGCGATCCTCGGCAAGGCGCTGCTGGAAGGGCGCATGACCCTGGAAGGAGCGCTGGCATGCTGAGCCGCCGCCTGATCCCGTGCCTGGACGTGCGCGATGGTCGCGTGGTCAAGGGCGTGCGTTTCCGCGACCACGTGGACATGGGCGACATCGCCGAGCTGGCGATGCGTTATCGCGACCAGGGCGCGGACGAACTCGTGTTCTATGACATCGGCGCCAGTCCGGAGGGGCGCGCCGTCGATGTCGCCTGGATCGAGCGCATCGCGCGCCTGATCGACATTCCGTTCTGCGTGGCGGGCGGCATCAGCGATGTCGAGACCGCGCGTCGCGTGCTGCACGCCGGCGCCGACAAGATTTCGATCAACTCCCCGGCGCTGGGCCGGCCGGAGCTCATTGAAGAACTGGCCGATGCCTTCGGCGTGCAGTGCGTGGTCGTCGGCATCGATTCGGTGCGCGAACCGGATGGCGAATGGCGGGTGCGCCGCTTCAGCGGCGACCCGGATAAGACCCAGGCGGTGGCGGTGCGCACCCTGGACTGGCTGGTGGAGGCACAGCGCCGGGGTGCCGGCGAAATCGTGCTGAACTGCATGGACAGCGATGGCGTCCGCCGCGGTTACGACGTGGCCCAGCTGCGCCAGGCGCGCGCGCTGTGCCAGGTGCCGTTGATCGCCTCCGGTGGCGCCGGCGAAATGCAGCACTTCGCCGATGTGTTCGACCAGGCCGACGTCGATGGCGCACTTGCCGCCAGCGTCTTCCACAGTGGTGCCATCGCCATTCCCGCGCTCAAGCAGTTCCTGCGCGAGCAGCAGATCGAGGTTCGAGATGTCTATTGAAGTGAATTCCATTGACGTGCGCCCGTCGCGCGCTGCGCTGGCGCAGCTGGACTGGGGCAAGGGCGATGGCCTGCTGCCGGTGGTGGTGCAGGATACGGACACACTGCGCGTGCTGATGCTCGGCTACGCCACTGCGGCTTCACTGGAGCAGACCCTGGCCACGGGCCACATGACCTTCTACAGCCGCAGCAAGCAGCGGCTGTGGACCAAGGGCGAGTCCTCCGGCAATGTGCTGGCGGTGACCGCCGTGCGGATCGACTGCGACAACGACACCCTGCTGGTCAGTGCGCGCCCGGCCGGGCCGACCTGCCACACCGGCAGCGAGAGCTGCTTCCCGCAGGCGCCGGGCAACTTCCTGGGCCGGTTGGATACCGTGGTGCGCGAACGTGAGCAGCAGCGCCCGGCCGGCAGCTACACCACGTCGTTGTTCGACGGCGACATCCGCCGCATCGCACAGAAGGTGGGCGAGGAGGGCGTCGAAACCGCGCTGGCCGGGGTCGTCCAGGACGATGACGCGCTCCTGGGCGAGTCGGCCGATCTGCTGTTCCATCTGACCGTGCTGCTGCGTGCGCGTGGCCTCTCGCTGCACGACGCGGTGGCGGTGCTGGCGGCGCGCCACGCGGGGTAAGCCCGGGCGGGACATCGTTTAACGTCGGTGAAACGCGGTGCAGGCGATGATGTGCGGCTCTACAATTCCCCCCCCCGATCGGACCGCCCTCGATGACCCGTACTGCCGCCTGGCTGGCTTGCCTGCTGTTGATGACTTCGCCTGCCTGGGCTGCCGGCACGACGATTACCGGCAAGGTCTATCAGGAGCGCGACGGCAAGCCGGGACGCGGGCCGACCGATCCCGGCCTGGCCGGTGTGCAGGTGTCCAACGGCGAAACGATCGTGCGCACCGCCGCCGATGGCAGCTACAGCCTGCCGGTACGCGAGGGCCAGACCGTGTTCGTGATCAAGCCGGACGAATACCGCTTCCCGGCGGCCGCCAATGGGCTGCCCTCGTACTGGCGCCACTATGCGCCGCAGGGCTCGCCGAAGCTTAAGTACGACGGCATACACGCCACCGGCGGCGCGACCCGCAACTGGGATTTCGCGCTGGAACCGGCCAAGGGCACGGACGCGGCGCGCAACGGCTTCGAGATGCTGGTCTTCACCGATTCGCAGACCGCCAGCCGCCAGGACATCGGCTACTACCAGCGCGCCATCGTCGATCCGATCATCGGCAAGCATCCGGCGCGGCTCGGTACCACCCTGGGCGATATCGTCAACGACGATCTGAGCCTCTACCCGGACATCAACAAGGTCACCGCGCAGCTGCAGGTGCCGTGGTTCCACGTGCCGGGCAACCACGACCTGGACATGGATGCCGGCAACGACGCGCATTCGCTGGACAGCTGGCGCGCCGTGTACGGCCCGGACACCTACGCGGTGGAAGAGGGCGGGGCGAGCTTCGTCTTCCTCGATGACGTGGTGTACGACCCCAAAGCCAAGCCGAGCTATGTCGGCGGCCTGCGCGCGGACCAGTTCACCTTCCTCGGCAACTATCTGAAGGGCTTGCCGCGCGATCGGCTGATCGTGCTCGGCATGCACATCCCACTGTTCGATGCGGCGCCGGGCCGCGAGACGTTCCGCCATGCCGACCGCGCAAGGCTGTTCGCGCTGCTCAAGGACTTCCCGAACGTGCTGGTGCTCAGCGGCCACAGCCACACCCAGCAGCACTACTACCACGGTGCCGCCGAAGGCTGGCAGGGCAGCACGCCGCTGCACGAGTACAACGTGGGCGCGGCCTGCGGCGCGTTCTGGTCGGGTGTGAAGGACAGCAACGGCATCCCGGATGCGACCATGAGCGATGGCACCCCGAACGGCTATGCGGTGCTCTCGGTCAAGCCCGGTGGCGAGTATGGCCTGCGCTATTACGTGGCGCGCGCGCCGGACGATTACCAGATCGCCCTGCACGCGCCGAAGGTGCTGCGCCAGGGCGCGTACCCGGCCTGGGGCGTGTACGCCAACGTGTTCATGGGCCAGGCCGATTCGCTGGTGGAGTACCGCGTGGACGACGGCGCCTGGCAGCCGATGAAGCGCGTCGAACAGCCCGATCCGCGCCTGCTGCAGGAAAATGTGGCCGACGATACCGCCGAGCGCCTGCGTGGTTTCGACCGCTCGCCGGAAGCCACGCCGTCGCCGCACCTGTGGCGCGGCGCGCTGCCCACCCACCTTGCCGTGGGGGAGCACAAGGTGGAAGTGCGTGCAGTGCAGGGCGACGGCCCGACCGCGACGGCCAGCACCAGCTACCGCCTGCAGACCGCCAAGCCCTGATCGCGCCGCGGTCGTTTCAGTACGGCGCTGTATGGCAGGTGTGGCTTTGCATTCCCCCGGCGATGCCTGAGAATCGCCGGGATTCAATCGATTCAACCAAGGCAAACGAGTGAGCGCAGCGGTACCGGTTCCGGCTCAACCTGAAGTGTCGCGGACGGCGGCCCCGCGGGATTCCCACTCTGACACGCTGATCGTGGCCGATGTCGGCGGCACGTTCGCCCGCGTCGCGCTGGCCACCGTGTGCGCGGGCGCTGCGCCACGGCTGAGCGGCCTTCAGCGCTATGCCTGCGCTGATCATCCCAGCCTGGCCGCGATCCTGGCCGATTTCGTCGCCACCCTGCCGGCAGCGCCGGACAGTGCCGTGGTCGCGATCGCCGGGCTGCTGGACGGTGATCACCTGGTCAACACCAATCTGCCGTGGCCGGTGTCGGTCGCGCAGACCCGTCACGATTCGGGGCTGGTGTCGCTGGCGCTGATCAACGATTTCGAAGCGGTCGCCTATGCGATCCCGCACGTGGCGCCGGAATCCATGGTGGCCCTCAACGGCGAACCCGACGTGGGCCCGCGATGGCCGGCGCTGGTGCTGGGCCCGGGCACTGGACTGGGCGCGGCGCTGCGTTTCGAGGGCGGCGAGCGTCCGGTGCTGGCCAGCGAAGCCGGCCACGCCGCGTTGAACGCCTGCAATCCGCTGGAACTGGAGGTGCTCTCGCGCCTGCTGCAGCGCTGGGAGCACGTGGACAACGAGCGCGTGCTGTCCGGGGGCGGCCTGATGAACCTGTATCCCTGCCTGTGCGATATCCGTGGCGTCACCCCGCACTGGACCAGCACCGAAGCCCTCATCGCGGCCGCGCACGAAGGCGACGATCCGCTTGCGGTCGAGACGCTGGAGGTGTTCTGCGCCTGGCTGGGCAGTCTGGCCGGCGATCTGGCCACCACCTTCGGCGCGCGCTCGGTCTATCTGGCCGGCGGCATCTCCACGCGCGTGGACCGCTTCCTGCGCGATGGCCGCTTCCGCGAGCGCTTCCTGGCCAAGGGCGTAATGCAGGACGTGCTCCGCCAGGTGCCGATCTGGCGCGTGGACCACGGCGAACTCGGCGTGCTCGGCGCGGCGGTCTGGCATGCGGAGCATCGCTGTAGCGTCGCGTAGTTTTTCCATTGTCCTATACCTGGAGACGTACCCATGACTGACCGCAGGCGATTTCTCCAGGCCAGTGCCCTGGCGGCCGGCGCCCTCGCGCTGCCGACGCTGCAGGCACGCACCGCCACTGGCGCGCGCGTCGTGTCCACCTGGGATTTCGGCGTGGGGGCCAACCAGGTGGCCTGGAAAACGCTGTCGGCCGGCGGCTCCGCGCTTGATGCGGTGGAAGCCGGCGCACGCTGGGCAGAGAGCGACCTGTGCAACCCCACGGTCGGGCGCTGTGGCAATCCGGATCGTGATGGGGTGCTGAGCCTGGACGCCAGCATCATGGACGGCGACGGCCGCTGTGGTTCGGTGGCGGCGCTCAGCGATATCGCACACCCGGTCTCGGTGGCGCGGCGAGTGATGGAACAGACCCCGCATGTGATGCTGGTGGGCGAGGGGGCGCAGCAGTTCGCGGTGCAGCAGGGTTTCGAACGCAGGAAGCTGCTCACCGCGGAAGCCGAGAAGGCGTGGCGTGAGTGGCTCAAGACCGCGCAGTACACCCCCGAGATCAATGCCGAGCGACGCAGCCGCCCCGGCGACAGCAGCAACCACGACACGCTGGGCATGCTCGCCATCGATGCCCAAGGGCGTCTGGCCGGTGCCTGCACCACCAGTGGCATGGCCTGGAAGATGCATGGCCGCGTGGGCGACAGCCCGATCATCGGCGCGGGCCTGTACGTGGACAACGAGGTCGGTGCGGCGACGGCCTCGGGCGTGGGTGAGGAAATGATCCGCAACGCGGCCTCCTTCCTGGTGGTCGAGCTGATGCGCCAGGGCCGCTCGCCGGCCGAGGCCTGCCGCGAGGCGATCGCCCGGGTAGTGCGCAAGCGCCCTGAGGCAAGCAAAACTCTGCAGGTGTGCTTCCTCGCGTTGAACAAGCACGGTGAGGTCGGCGCCTATGCGCTGCATCGCGGCTTCGTCTACGCAGTCTGCGACAAGGACCGGCAGGACGATCTGCGCGATTCCGCTTCGGTCTACACGAGCGAGCAGACGTGAGCGCGCGGCGGCGGGTGCTGGAAATCGCCTCGAATTCGGTGGCCTCCGCATTGGCCGCCCAGCAGGGCGGCGCGGATCGGATCGAACTGTTCGACAACCTGGCCGAGGGCGGTACCACGCCGTCGCAGGGCAGCATCGCTGTTGCCCGCGATCGCCTGCAGATTCCGTTGTTCGTGCTGATCCGGCCGCGTCCCGGCGACTTCCTCTACACCGCGCTGGAGGCCGAGATCATGCTGCGCGATATCGCGTACTGCCGTGCGCTCGGCTGCGACGGTGTGGTGATCGGTGCCTTGGATGCCGACGGTGGCATCGACATGGCGTTGTGCCGTGAACTGGTGGCCGCGGCAGGCCCGCTCGGCATCACGTTCCACCGTGCGTTCGATGCCGCGCGTGATCTGCCGGCAGCGCTGGAGCAGATCGTGACGCTGGGCTGCCAGCGCATCCTGAGTTCGGGCGGGCAGGCCAGTGCCCTGGCCGGTGCCGATGTCTTGGCCGCCCTGGTGGCGCAGGCAGGCGATCGGCTCTCACTGATGGCCGGCGCGGGGATCACTGCGGACAACGTCATCGAGGTGGCCGACCGCAGCGGGTGCGTTGAACTGCACGCCTCCGCGAAGGCGAGGCAGCCCTCGGCGATGCGTCACCGCAATCCGGCGTTGACCGGGTTGTCGCCGGACTGGAACGTGACCGACACAGCGCACGTCAGCGCACTGCGCGCGGCTCTTGATAATAGGGACGGAGGTAGTTAATCCGTGACGCATGGCCGCAATTAACTACCTCCGTCCCTGTTAAGAAAAACGCCGTTAAAAAAACGGCAGCCGCCTGTACAAGCGCAGCTGCCGTGGAGGACCGTTGCCCCGCCCGGAGGCGGGGCGGGTGGTGCTTAGAACTTCCAGTTCACGCCAAAGTACAGCTGGCGGCCGGCGTAGATGTTGGACAGCAGGCGGGCTTCGCTGTCACCGCCGATGTAGCTCCGCAGCTCGGACTTGGTGGCGTTCAGCACCGAGGCGGTGACCGTCCAGTCCGGGGTGATGTTGTACGCCACGTTGAGGTCGAGCTGGTCGTACGGCTTGGTGTACGTGGTCAGGCCGTTGTTCAGGCCGCCCACCACCTCGCCACGGCGGTTGTACGAGGCGCGGGCCAGGATCGTGTCGTTCTCGTAGAAGATCGTGACGTTGGCCTGGTTCTTGGCGCTGCCCACCAGCGGCGACGCACCGATTTCTTCGCCATCCAGCACGATCGAGGCGAGGTTGGTGTCGTTGTAGGTGTAGTTGGCCTGTACGCCGAAGCCCATGTCGAAGGTGTACTGACCGTACACTTCCACGCCCTGCGAAACGCCATCACGGCCGTTGGCTTCCGTGCGGTACTTCTGCACGGTGACCGTCTGGCCACCGACCGTCATCTGCTGGTCGCGCACCACCGGCACGGTGAAGTTGTCCACGTTCTTGCGGAACAGCGCCACACCCGCGGCGGAGCCCGGCTTGAAGTACCACTCCACGCCGAGGTCGAACTGGATGGCCTTGAACGGTTCCAGGTTCTTGTTGCTGCCGGAACCGTACCAGCCCGGGGTGTCAGTACCACCGGCGACGCGGCGGTCGTTGCTGTACTCCTCGCTGATGTAGTTCAGGCCGCCCGGGTAGGCGATGCTGGTATAGCCCGGACGTGCGATGACCTTCGATGCTGCACCGCGCAGCACCAGGCTGTCGGTGATGTCCCAGGCGATGTTGAAGCTCGGCAGGAAGTCGGTGTACGTCTTGTCGAGCGAGCTGAGCGTGTAGACCTTGTCGCGGACCTGGTTGTCCGGCAGGCGCACGAAGCCGCCCTGGCAGCGCAGGGTCGGATCCGCGGCCGGATCATCGCAGCTCATCGGCGAGCCATTGGCGTTGTCGACGAAGTAGTCGTTGAAGCGCTCGACCGAATCGCTGGACTGGGCGAACTGCTCGGTGCGCACCACGCGCACGCCGACGTTGCCGCGCAGGCGCTCGGTACGGAAGTTGGCCTGGAAGTAGCCGGAGTAGATCTTCTCGTTGACGTCGTAGACGAAGTCTTCTTCGGTACGGTTGTGCGAGCCGCCGTAGGTCTGGTTGAGGTAGTTGATGTAGGCCGGGTAGTTGATGCCCGGGAACACGTTGGCGTTGAAGCCACCCGCGATGTTGCTGATCGGGTTGGACAGGAAGAAGCCCGGCTGCGCATCGCCGGCGGTCGAATCGCAGCCAGCCTGGTAACGGTTGTTGTCGTAGTCGGACGGGTCCAGACCCTGGCACACCCAGTAGGTGTTGCCGGTGTTGCGGTGGACCTTGCCGTCACGGTACTTGGTGCCGAACTGGATCGAGTCCAGCCAGCCGGTTTCGAACAGCTTGGTGAAGTCGGCCTGGAAGTAGTTCTGTTCGACCTCGGTCTGCATCCACGACGAGTCGGTCGAGCCGGTGTCGACTTCGGCAATGCCGGCCATCAGCTGCTGCTGCAGGTCCGGCGAGAACTGCACCGACGGCGTGCCGGTCAGGTCCCAGGCGGTGTACTGATTGCCCGACAGGTAGTCCGCACCAACCTTGCGGCGCGGCTTGGCCGACATGCGGAAGTTCATAGACGGGCCGCCTTCGGACCACGTACGGCCGCCGGTGAACGACGCTTTCCACAACGGGCTGATGTCCCACTCGACGGACAGGTCGGCGGTCTGCGACAGCGCCTTCTCCTTGCTGTAGCCACCGGTCAGCTGCGGGGTGGGGAGGGTGCAATCGTCCGGACCCCAGCCGCCCGGCGCCAGGCCGGCCGCTGCGGCCTGTTCTTCGCTGCAGATGTAGGCCTTGCCCGGCAGCTTCTCGAACTGCGCGCCGGTCACGATGCTGCCGCTGGGATCGAAGTCGAGCCCGTTGAGCAGCCGGCCGCCGGCCCAGTTACCGTCGCCGTTGAAGCGGGCCATGCTCCACTCCGGCACCTTGAGCATGTTCTGGGTGTAATCCCCCTGCAGCTCGAAGCGGAAGTAATTGGCGGTCAGGGTCAGGTTGTCCAGCGGCTTGAACTGGAAGGTCAGCTGGCCGCCCTTGCGCTCGCGCTTCTCTTCCTTCACGGCGAAATTCACCGAGGTCGGCATGAAGAAGTCGCTGTAGTTGCCGCCGGTCTGGTTGTTGAAACCGGACTGACCCCACCAGTAGTGGATGCCATCCTGCGGCAGCACGTTGCCGTTGGCATCACGCGCGTCGCCGGCGCCATACCACTGATAGTCCTCGGTGCTGGCTTCCATGGTGCGGCTGGTGCGCGTCTGCTGCGTCACGCCCACCAGCACACCGAAGCGTTCGTCCTTGCTGTGCCAGGAGTAGAGCGCCGAGGCCTGCGGATCGATGTCGTGGCTGGTGTCCGACGAGGTGCCTTCCAGGTTCACGTACCCGGAGTTGGCTTCCATATCGAGCGGACGGCGGGTGTGCAGGATTACCGTGCCGCCGATGCCGCCTTCGTCGATGCGCGCTTCCGGCGATTTGAACAGTTCCGCGCTGGACAGCATGTTCGACGGCAGCAGCGTGTAGTTGAACGAGCGCGACGCCTCGTTGTTGGTTTCCGAGGTGGCGACGTAATTGCCGTTCAACTGGGTGAGGGTCAGGTCGGGCGCGAGGCCGCGCACGCTGACGCTCTTGCCTTCGCCGCCGCTGCGCGTGATCACCACGCCGGGCACGCGCTGCAGCGCGTCGGCGACGTTCTTGTCGGGGAACTTGCCCACGTCCTCGGCGGTGATCACTTCGACCACGGCATTGGCGTCGCGCTTCTGCTGCAGGCTCTTTTCGATGGCGTAGCGGTAGCCGGTGACGGTCACGCTGTCGAGCGTGGTGGCATCAGGGGTACCGGTCGCGGCCGGGGTCGCTTGTTGCGCGAACGCGCTGGCGGGCACGACGGCCGCGGCCAAGGCGCTTGCGATGGCCGCGGACAACGTAACGCGGCGGTGCATGCGTGACATCTTCATTCCACTCTCTCCCTCTCCTGGATTGAAACGGTGGCGATACGAATTCTTTGAATCGATCTAATGTTTGGAGCCCATTTTCCAGAGCGTCGAGTTGCCTGGCGCGTCCCGCATGCATCGCGTGGGGCAGTCCCCCGGCTCCCCACTTCCGGCAATCGTGACCGTTTTAAGTTGGATCGATCTAAACGATTGGCGGGGGATTTTTAGCACGACCGCGCGAGGGAAGCATGCTGCTCCGCAATATGGACAGGGGGCGTGCTTTCGCTTGACCCCGGCCGATCCCGCGATATTGCTGGGTCGGGGGCTTTAGCCTGGTATATCGGCCGATGGGGCGGGTTGTCGGCCGTCGGCACCGGGCACTGCCAGGCACTGCGCAGCCTCGGGCAGGGTCGGGTGCTGGCAATCGGCCATCGATGTTGCAGCGCAGAATGCATCCGTTGAAATTCCCGTGCTTTACTTAAATCGATCTAAATTCACCGGGGTGTGGATTGGGTCGCCCAGTCCAGGGAACCCGCGGCGCCCACCGCCAAAGGTTCGCGCTGCCGCCACGTCCGCCAAGGAGTCCGTGTCCGTGACCCGTTTTTCCAACCGTCCTTCCGTTGTCCCCGCCGCCCATGACGTCCCGGCCCGCCGCCGCCCGCTGGCCAGCCTGGCCTGCCTGCTGGCGCTGAGCTGCGCGCCGCTGTTGCTGCAGGCCGCGCCCGCTGCACTGGAGCGTGAGGTCAACACCTTCATCGGCAGCAAGGACGATGGCAATACGTTCCCGGGCGCCTCGGCGCCGTTCGGCCTGATCCAGGTCAGCCCGATCGGTGAGCACTACGCTGGCTGGCGCTACGACGATCCCAAGATCCGCGGCTTCGGCCACTCCTTCCTGTCGGGTGCCGGCTGCTGGGAGCAGGGCGGCCAGGTGTCGGTCCTGCCGGTGACCGGCAGCATCGGCCCGGGCGGTGACTTCAACACCGACGACGCCAAGAGCTTCGACCACAAGCGCTACGCTTCCGGCTATACGCACGACGGCGAAGTGGGGCAGGCCGGCTACTACAAGGTGCGCCTGACCAGTTACGGCGGCATCGATGCCGAGGCCACCGCGCGCACCCGTGCTGCGGCCGAACGCTACACCTTCGCCGCCGATGCGACGACCGGCCATGTGCTGGTCAACCTTGGCCAGGCCAACGAGCGCCATTCGGTGATCGGCAGCGTGGTCGACGTGGTCGGCGACCGTGCCGTGGAAGGCAAGCTGGTCACCAAGAGCTTCTGCGGTGGGCATCAGTACACCACCTGGTTCCGCATCGAGTTCGATCGCCCGTTCAAAGCGTTCGGTACCTGGGGCGAGGGCGGCGGCCTGCCGGGCGCACGCCACGGCATGGAAGGCGAACTCAAACCCAGCGGCGCCTGGCTCAGCTTCGACCTGGCCAAGGGCCGCGCCGTGACCGCGGTCAGCGCGATCTCGCACGTGGACGCCGAAGGCGCGCGTGCCAACCTGCGCAGCGATGGCATGCAGGGCGAGCGCCTGCTCGGCTTCGACCAGATGCGCCAGCTGGCGCAGCAGCAGTGGCGCAGGGAACTGGCGGCGGTGCGCGTGCAGGGCGGCAGCACCGATGACCGCACCGTGCTGTACACGGCGCTGTACCACGCGCTGCTGCAGCCGCTGACCGGCAGCGATGCCGATGGCCGCTACCGTGGCTACGACGACGCCATCCATCATGCCGAAGGCTGGACCTACTACGAGTACTTCTCGCTGTGGGATACCTACCGCGCACAGAATCAGTGGCTGGCGCTGACCAAGCCGGAGGTCGCGCGCGATATCGGCCGGACCCTGCTGGCCATCGAAGCGCAGGGCGGCTGGCTGCCGCGCTGGGGCTATGCCAACTTCGAAACCAACATCATGACGGGTGATCCGGTCACGCCGTTCCTGGTGGACCTGTGGCGCTTCGGCGCGCTCGCTGGCCGCGAAGGCGAGGCTTACACCGCGCTGCGCAAGAACGCGTTCGAGGTGCCGCCGATGAACTCCCGTCATGCAGGCCGTTCGGGCAATCCGAGCTACCTGGCCAACGGCTACGTGCAGTACGACCGCGCGTTCCCCTCCAAGGGCATGGACGTGGATCCGCACCACGGTGGCTCGGCGACGCTGGAATACGCGCTGGCCGACTGCGCGCTGGCACAGATGGCCGATGGCCTCGGGCATGCCGCCGATGCCGGCGTGCTGCGCGAGCGCGGCCGCAACTGGCACAAGGTGTGGGACCCGTCGGTGCGGGACGAGGAGGGCGACTTCAACGGTTTCCCGCGTCCGCGCATGGAAGATGGCGCGTGGTACCTGCCCGCCGACGGCAAGTACAGCCCGCGCTCGCACCATGGTTTCCATGAAGGCACCGCGTGGCAGTACCAGTGGCTGGCGCAGCAGGACGTGCCCGGCCTGGTCCAGGCCATGCATGGTCGTGAGCAGGCGGCCCGCCGTCTGGATACGTTCTTCGCCTATGACGCACTGGTGAAGTCGCCGCTGACCGCCGCGCGCAAGGAATGGGTGGTCGGGCCGTACAGCTATTACAACCAGTTCCGCTACAACCCCAACAACGAGCCGGACCTGCACGCGCCGTGGATGTACACGCTGATCGGCCAGCCGTGGAAGACCGCGACCGTGGTGCGCGCCGCGCAGCAGCTGTTCACCAACGCCCCCAACGGCGTGACCGGCAATGATGACCTGGGCACGATGTCGGCCTGGTACCTGTTCAGTGCGCTCGGTCTGTATCCGGCGGTGCCGGGCAGCGGCGAGTTCCTGCTGCATACGCCGCGCTTCGCCCGTGCCGAGATCGATCTGGGCCAGGGCAGGACACTCACCTTGAAGGCGCCGGGCGCCGATGGCCGCCAGTTGCAGTACGTCCAGAACGTCCAGGTCGACGGCCGCGCGCATGCGCCGGTGTGGCTGGACTGGGCGCAGCTGCAGCGCGGTGGCACCATCGCCTTCGCGCTGGGCAGCACCGCCCCGGAGAACGGCTGGGGCACGCAGGCCGAGGCGCTGCCGGCCTCGTTCTGCGCCACCCCCGGCGCCGTGCTGGAATGAGCGGCGCGCCCGCCTGCGCCGAGGTCGTCCCCCCGGGGCTGACCGCCGGCACGGGCGCGGACCGCTGGCCAATGCGATCGTTTAGGCTTGCACCTTGCTTGAGGAACCCGACGACCCGATGAAAGACAAGGCCACCCCCGCCGGCAAAGGCACGCGCGCGGTCACCGTGACCGACATCGCCGAAGCGATCGGCGTGTCGCGCGCGACCGTGTCGCTGGTGCTGCGTGGCAGCCCCCTGGTGAACGTCGACACCCGTGCCAAGGTGGAGGCCGAACTGCGGCGCCAGCGCTACGTCTACAACCGCGGCGCGGCCAACCTGCGTCGGCGCACGTCCTCGAGCGTGGCCCTGGTCATCAACGACCTGTCCAACCCGTTCTTCGCCGAATTCGCCTCCGGGGTGGACGAAGCGCTGGGCGGCAAGGGCTTCGTGACGCTGCTCGGCAGTACCGGTGAATCGCCGGAGCGGCAGCAGGCCGTGCTGACCACCTTGATGGAGCACATGCCGGCCGGGCTGATCCTGTCGCCGGCCGAAGGCAGCGATACCGCGCAGCTCCGCCAGGTGCTCGGCCATGCCAACGTGCTGCTGTTCAACCGCGAACTGCCCGGCGCCGAGTGGGACTTCCTGACCCTGGACAACCAGCAGGGTGCCTACCTGGCCACCCGTCATCTGATCGAACAGGGCCACCGCCGCATCGCGTTCTATGGTGGCCATGCGGTCTCCAGTTCGTGCCATCAGCGTCGTACCGGGTATGCGCAGGCGCTGGTCGAGGCGGGCATGCCGGTGCAGCCGGCGTGGCTGATCGAAACCTCGCCCAGTCGCCTGGATGCGGCGGCGCGGACGGGCGAGCTGTTCGCGCTGGGCGAGGTGCCGACCGCAGCGGTCTGCTACAACGACAGCGTCGCGCTGGGCCTGATGCTGGGCCTGGCCTCTCGCGGCGTGCAGCCGGGCCGCGACTTCGCGGTGACCGGTTTCGACGATATTTCCGAGGCCTCGGTGGCATCGCCGCCGCTGACCACGCTGACCGTCAACCCGCGCGAGCGCGGGCGGCAGGCAGCCGAACTGCTGTTGCTGCGTCTGGACCATCCCGACGCTGCGCCGGCCCGCACCGTTGCACCGGTCCAGCTCCGCGTTCGCGAGAGCAGTGGCGCGATGACCGTCTGATGGTTTCCCCAATCACCTGCTCGCGCACTGAGGCGCGTACCTGAATGCCCATCTCTCCTACGCCCCGCCTCCCATCCTCATCCTCCGCTGCGCCCGTGGTGAACACGCGTGTCGCGCTGGCCGTGGCGACCACCATCTTCTTCATGTGGGGCTTCCTTACCTGCCTCAACGACATCCTGATCCCGCATCTGAAGGCGGTGTTCGAACTGAACTACGCCCGCGCGATGCTGGTGCAGTTCACCTTCTTCGGTGCGTACTTCCTGATGTCGCTCCCCGCCGGCCGGCTGGTCGCGCATCTGGGCTACAAGAAGGGCATCGTGGCCGGCCTGGCGATTGCCGCGGTCGGTGCGCTGGGCTTCTGGCCGGCCGCCGAACTGCGCGTGTATGAAGCCTTCCTGGGCGCCCTGTTCGTGCTGGCCACCGGCATCACCGTGCTGCAGGTCGCGGCCAACCCGTACGTGGCGCTGCTTGGCCCGGAGCAGACGGCCTCCAGCCGCCTGACCCTGGCCCAGGCGCTGAACTCGCTGGGTACCGCGATCGCGCCGATCTTCGGCGGGCTGCTGATCCTGGGCAACACGGTCAAGAGTGCCGACGAGATCGGCGCGCTGCCGGCCGCCGAGCAGATCGCTTACCGCGTGCAGGAAGCGCAGTCCGTGCAGGGCCCGTACGTGGGCCTGGCCGTGGCGCTGTTCCTGCTGGCGGTGTTCGTCTATCTGTTCCGCCTGCCGGCGCTGACTGAAACCACCGAGCAGGCCGATACCAGCAAGCACACTCTGATGGATGCGCTGCGCCATCGCCACGTGCTGTTCGGCGTGCTGGCGATCTTCTTCTACGTGGGTGCGGAAGTGTCGATCGGCAGCTTCCTGGTCAACTACCTGTCGCTGCCCAACATCGGCGGCTTCACCGAGAAGGAAGCCACCCATTACGTCTCGGCGTACTGGACGCTGGCGATGATCGGTCGTTTCGCCGGCTCGGCGATCATGACCCGGTTCTCGCCGCGCGTGCTGCTCACCCTGTTCGCGGGCATGAACGTCGCACTGCTGGCGCTGACCATGCTCAGCCAGGGGCAGGTCGCGCTGTATTCGATCGTGGCGGTGGGTCTGTTCAATTCCATCATGTTCCCGACCATCTTCGCGCTGAGCATCGAACGCCTGGGCACGCTGACCAACAAGGCCTCCAGCCTGCTGATCATGGCCATCGTCGGTGGCGCGGTGGTGCCGTACCTGCAGGGTCTGCTGGCCGACAGCATCGGGCTGCATGAGTCCTTCATCCTGCCGCTGATCTGCTACGGCTACATCATCTTCTACGGCCTGTCCGGTTCGCGCCCGGCCGTCGGATTCCGCCAGGGAGCTTGAGGCCACGATGTCCAAGATTGTTTGTTTCGGCGAGATTTTGATCGATCTACTTGCCCAACCGCCGGCCACCCCGGACACCCCTCGGGCCTTCCTGCAGTACGCCGGTGGCGCACCGGCCAACGTCGCGGTAGCGGCTGCAAGGCTCGGTGCGGATACCCATTTCGCCGGCATGCTCGGCCAGGACATGTTCGGCGACTTCCTTGCCGAGAGCCTGGCCAGTGCCGGCGTGGCGACCGACTGCATCGTGCGCACCGACGCGGCCAAGACCGCGCTGGCGTTCGTCGCGCTGGACGCCAGCGGCGAGCGTAGTTTCAGTTTCTACCGCCCGCCGGCGGCCGACCTGCTGTTCCGCAGCGCGCACTTCCACCCGAACTGCTTCGACGGTACGCGCAGCTTCCATGTGTGCTCCAACAGCCTGACCGAGGCGGAGATCGCCGATGCCACGCTGGAGGGCATGCGTCGCGCCCGCCAGGCCGGTGCGATGGTCAGCCTCGATCTCAACCTGCGCCCGGCGCTGTGGCCGACCGGTGTCGACCCGCTGCCGCGGCTGTGGGAAGCGCTGTCGCTGGCCGACCTGGTCAAGCTCTCGCGTGAGGAACTGGAGTACCTGGCGGCCTCGGTGCCCGGCGGTGATGCCGCGGTGGTCGAGCGCCTGCTCGCCGCGCAGGCCCAGGCGGTGGTGATCACCGACGGCGCCGCACCGATCCGCTGGCATACCCGCCACGCCCACGGCGTGCTCACCGGCTTCCGCGTCACCACGGTCGATTCGACCGCGGCCGGCGATGCCTTCGTCGGCGGTCTGCTGTTCGGGATCGGCGAGCGCGGCGGTGACGGCGCCGGTTTCGCCGCGTTCTGCCAGGACCCCACCGGGCTGGTGGAGGCGATCCGCTTCGGCGCGGCCGTCGGTGCATTGGCCGTGACCCGCAAGGGCGCTTTCGCCGCGATGCCCAGCCTCCATGAAGTCCAGCAACTGCTGCAGCAACAACAGGATGACGCCGCATGACCACGCCGGTTCCGCCGACCCCCGACTTCCGCTCGCCCGCGTTCCTGCGCGCCCACATCGCGCAGACGATGGCGTTCTACCAGCCGCATGAAGTCGACCCGAGCGGCGGCTTCTTCCATTACTACCGTGACGATGGCAGCGTGTACGACGCCAGCCACCGTCATCTGGTCAGCAGCACCCGCTTCGTGTTCAACCATGCGATGGCTTACCGCGAATTCGGCAAGCCCGAGGACCTGGCGGCGGTCGAGCATGGTCTGCGCTACCTGCGCGAGGTGCATCGCAACCCGGCGACCGGCGGTTATGCGTGGACGCTGCGCGATGGCGTGGTCGAAGATGCCACCAACCACTGCTATGGCGTGGCCTTCGTGCTGCTGGCCTACAGTTGCGCGCTGAAAGCCGGGATCGGCGAGGCGCGTTCGTGGATGGACGAGACCTGGCAGCTGCTGGAGACGCGCTTCTGGGAACCGGCGTTCGGCCTGTACAAGGACGAAGCCGACGCAGACTGGCACTTCAGCGATTACCGTGGCCAGAACGCCAACATGCATATGTGCGAGGCGATGCTGGCCGCGTTCGAGGCGAGCGGTGAGCAGCGCTATCTCGATCGCGCACTGCTGCTGGCCGATCACATGACCCGTCGCCAGGCGGCGCAGGGCGATGGCCTGGTGTGGGAGCACTATGACACCCAGTGGCAGATCGACTGGGATTACAACCGCGACGACCCCAAGCACCTGTTCCGCCCGTGGGGCTTCCAGCCGGGCCACCAGACCGAGTGGGCCAAGCTGCTGCTGATCCTGGACCGCCACGTGCAGGCCGACTGGCTGGTACCGACGGCGCGGCATCTGTTCGATGTGGCGGTGGAACGCAGCTGGGACGCCGGGCGCGGCGGGCTGTACTACGGCTTCGCGCCGGATGGCAGCGTCTGCGATGACGACAAGTATTTCTGGGTGCAGGCCGAATCGCTGGCCACCGCCGCGCTGCTGGCCACGCGCACCGGCGACGCCGCGTACTGGGACTGGTATGACAGGATGTGGGGCTACGCCTGGCAGCACATGATCGATCATCGCCATGGCGCCTGGTATCGCATCCTGGATGCGGACAACCGCAAGTACAGCGACGAGAAGAGCCCGGCGGGCAAGACCGATTACCACACCATGGGCGCCTGCTACGAAGTGCTCAACGTGGTGCGTTGATCGGCGGATCGCCAGTGGGTGTCTGAACGTGCCGGCCCCGGGCCGGCCGGCATAAGCGGGTCAACAACGAGGCAGGCTGCCATGCGTCATTTCCGTGTCGTCCGTGCGGCCTGCTGGCTGCTGTTGCTGCTGGTGGGATCGTGGGGGCTGCCGGCGACGGCCGCGCCGCTGCAGGCCCAGTGGAGCTTCCGCCTGTTGCCCGGCGATGCCCAGCTGCGCGCCCATCCACAGTTGGCCGGGTGGCGCAACGCGCAGGTGCCTGGCGCGGTGCATACCGACCTGCTGGCACAGGGACAGATTCCCGATCCGTACGTTGGCGCCCCCGAGGCCGGCCTGCAGTGGATCGGCCTCGCCGACTGGGAATACCGTGCGCAGTTCGATGTGGATGCGGCGACGCTGGCGCGCGCGCATGCCGAGCTGGCGTTCGAAGGCCTGGATACGTTCGCGACCGTCACCCTCAACGGCCAGCCGCTGCTGCAGGCGAACAACAGCCATCGCACCTGGCGTGCGCGGGTCGACGGCAGGTTGCGCGCCCGCGGCAATGAACTTCGCGTCGTGCTGCGCTCGCCGATCCGCACGCTGCTGCCGGACGTGCAGGCGATGCCGCACAAGATCGCCGGCAACTACCCCTCGCCCTATGGCGATGAGCCCAAGGACGCGATGGTCGGCAATTTCGTGCGCAAGCCGGGCTACCACTTCGGCTGGGATTGGGGCCCGCGTTACGTGACCGCCGGCATCTGGCGGCCGGTGCGGCTGGAGAGCTGGAACGCACAGCGGCTGACCGCGGTGGCTGTGCAGACTCGCACCCTGGATGTGGCCCGCGCGGACCTCGAGGTCGCGGTCGAGGTGGAGAGTGCGGCGGTGGGCACCGCCCCGGTGCAGCTGGAGATACTGGATCCGGACGGCAAGCGCGTAGCCCGCATCGATCGCAGGGCGATGCTGCAGGCGGGCGACAACCGCATCACGATCCCGGTGACGCTGCAGAAGCCGCGGCGCTGGTGGCCGGTCGGGCAGGGCGAGCAGGCGCGCTATACCGTGCGTGCCACCCTGGCACCGGGCACTGCCGAGGCGTCCCGCATCGAGCAGCGCACCGGCCTGCGCACCGTCGAACTGCGGCGGGAGGCGGACCGCAACGGCGGCCAGGGCTTCGCGTTCGTGATCAACGGCGTGCCGATCTTCGCCAAGGGCGCCAACGTGATTCCGTTCGACATGTTCCCGGCGCGCGTGGACGAGGCGCGGATCCGGCGCGAGCTGACCGCGGCGCGCGATGCGAACATGAACATGCTGCGCAACTGGGGCGGTGGTTACTACGAAGACGACGTGTTCTTCGACATCGCCGACGAGCTGGGCCTGCTGGTCTGGCAGGACTTCATGTTCGGCGGCGGCATGCAGCCCGGCTACGATCCGGCGTTCCGCGCCAACGTGGTCGACGAAGCGCGCGACAACGTGCGGCGCCTGCGCCATCACCCCAGCGTGGTGCTGTGGTGCGGCAACAACGAAGAAGAGACCGCGTGGAAGGACTGGGGCCACGGCCGTGACCTGACGGCTGCGGATCCGGTGTTCGCCGCGAAGGTCTGGCAGGGCTACGTGGACCTGTTCGGCCATGATCTGCGCCAGGTGGTGGCCGAGGAGGGACTGGGCGTGCCGTACTGGTCGAGCTCGCCGAGCAACGACCTGGACGAAAAGGCCAACGATTCCACCCGCGGCGACAAGCACTACTGGCAGGTGTGGGGCAATCCGGCGCTGCCGGTCACCGCCTACCTGCGCGAAACGCCGCGTTTCATGTCCGAGTACGGGCTGCAGGCCTGGCCGGTGCTGCGCACGCTGGACGGCATCATTCCCGCCGCCGAGCAGCGGGTCGACAGCCCGACGGTGCGCGCACACCAGAAATTCATGGCGGGCGAGGGTAACCAGCGCCTGCTCAAGTACATCGAGGAGGAGTACGGCACGCCCCGTGATTTCCCGGCATTCGTGTACCTGAGCCAGGTGATGCAGGCCGACGGCATCCAGCTGGCCGCCCTGCATCACCGTGTCTCACGGCCGTACACGATGGGCTCGCTGTATTGGCAGCTCAACGATGTGTGGCCGGGGGCGTCGTGGTCGAGCATCGACTACGCCGGGCGCTGGAAGGCGCTGCATTTCCACGCCCGGCGCTTCTTCGCCGACCACGCGGTGGCGGCGCTGCGCGACGACGGGATGACCAGGGTGAGTCTGCTCAATGATCGCCAGCAGGGCCTGCAGGCCACTTGGCGGCTGCGCGTGATCGATCTCGATGGCGCGCTGCGCAGCGAGCAGCGGCATACCGTGGCCCTGCCGCCGTTGTCCGCGTTGGAGGTGGGGCGATTTGCCGATGCCGACCTGTTGAAGGGGGCCGATCCGACCCGCACCGTGGCGGTGGTCGAGCTGTTCGACGGCGGGAGACTGTTGTCGCAGCAGGTGGTGTATTTCATGCCGGCCAAGGCCTTGGCGCTGTCACGCCCGACCATCGACAGTGAACTGCGCGCCGACAGTGACGGCTACGTGTTGACCCTGCGCTCGCCCACGCTGGTGCGTGCGCTGTGGATCGCGTTCGATGGGCTGGATGCCACGCTCGACGACAATGCGTTGGAACTGGTGCCGGGCGAGACGGTGACGATCCGGCTGCGCGCGGATGCGGATCTGGCGACGCTGCGCCGGACGTTGCGCCTGCAGTCCCTGGCAGACGTCATCCGGTAAAGCCACGCCATGCGTGGCTGGCGCGGTGCTGGGATCGCGCGAAGAGCATCCACGCATGGCGTGGATCTACCTCACGAACGTGCAGGCGCGTGGATGTACCCGGTTACAGCGTGATCTGCTGGAAATTCTCGACGCGGTCATGGCCGTGCGTGGCCTCACCACTGCGCGGCAACGGGTAATCCTCACGCCGATCCAGCAGACGTGTCTGCAGGCCGGCCTCGCGGGCGGCATCCAGCTCCTCCACCACATCGGACAGGAACAGGATCTGCGCGGCAGGCACGCCGATGGCATCGACGATGTGGCGGTAACTGTCCGCCTCGCGCTTGCCGCCGACTTCGGTGTCGAACCAGCCCGAGACCAGCCCCGTCAGATCACCGGCCTCGCTGAAGCCGAAGAACAGCTTCTGCGACGGGACCGAACCGGAGGAATACACGTACAGCGGCTTGCCCTCGGCATGCCAGCCCTTCAGCACGGCGGCCACTTCCGGATAGAAGTGCGCCTTGTAATCGCCGTTGCGGTAACCGGCTTCCCAGATCATGCCCTGCAGCGCCTTGAGTGCGGTGTGCTTGCGGTCCTGGTCGATCCAGCCCTGCAGCGTCTCCACGATCAGGCTGTCCTGGCAGGCGCCGCCGATCTCGACCGCCACCGCGTCCAGCCAGCGGCGCACCTGCGGCTCCTGGCCATGCGCGGCAACGAACGCCGGCAGCGCCTTGCGCGCATACGGGAACAGCACGTTCTTGACGAACGAAATGCTGCTGGTAGTGCCCTCGATATCGGTGAGGATGACGGTCGGATGCGGCATGGATCAGTCGGCCTGGTGCTGTGCGGGGTGGTAACGCGGGAAGGTCTGGGCGATGTCGCTGCCGGTGAAATGGCCGACCCAGCCATCCGGCTCGGTGAAGAAGCGGATCGCCACGAAACTCGGCTCCTCGCCCATGTCGAACCAATGGGTGATGCCATCGGGCACGGCGATCAGGTCGTTCTTGACGCACTCGATCTCGTAGACCTTGCCGTCCACATGCAGGGTGAACAGCCCCGACCCGGCAACGAAGAAGCGGACCTCGTCTTCCTTGTGGAAGTGCTCGTCCAGGAACTTCCTGCGCAGCTCGGCGCGGTTCGGGTTGTCCGGCGCGATCGACGCGACGTCCACGCTCTTGAAGCCGTGCGTGGCAACCAGCCGGTCGATATCGACCTTGTACGCGGCGAAGACCTCGTCCTGGCTGGCACCCGGCGCGACGTCGTGGGCCGCCTGCCAGCGCTCGAAGGTGACGCCGATCGGCTTGAGTTCGGCGGCGATCGCCTCGCCATCCCGGCTGTCGAACAGCGGGACATCCGGGGCGGTGTCATCAAATATGCGGAGTCGGCTCATGGCGGCGGCATCGAGGCGAAGAGGGGAAGGAAAGGGTACCAGTGCGGCGCCGGGGTGGGGGCGACGCACTGATGCCGAAGCGCGGAATACAGATTCTCTTCAGGAATCTGAGCGCGATCCGCCGCGCAGCTTGCGCAGTTCCAGCTCACAGTGCAGCAGGAATTCGAAGGCTTCCATGTGGCGGCGCGCCTCGGCCATGGTGCGGCCCCACGCGTACAGGCCGTGGCCGTCGATCAGGTAGCCCCACAGCGGCTGGGTGTCCAGCAGGGCATCGACCTGGGCCGAGAGCACGTCCATGTCCTGGGTGTTGGCGAACACCGGCACATCGACCGCCATCTCGTGGGTGCTGTTGCCGTGGAAGGCCTTCAGCAGCTCGTAGCCTTCCAGCCGGATGTGGCCCTGCGGTGCATACAGGCGCGAGGCGATGGTCTGCACCGGCGAATGGGTGTGCAGCACGCAGCCGATCTCCGGGAAACGGCGGTACAGCTGGGTGTGCAGCAGGGTCTCGGCGGAGGGGCGCAGCGGGCGGCCGACGGCCTTGCCGTCGAAATCCACCACCATGATGTCGTCCTCCACCAGCCGGCCCTTGTCCTTGCCGGAGACGGTGATCGCGGCATGGCGGTCATCCAGCCGGTGGGAGAAGTTGCTGCTGGTGGCCGGGGTCCAGCCGGCGTGGGCCAGCTCGCGGACGTTGTCGATCAGCAGCTGGGCCAGTTCGCTCAGGCGCGCGGTGTCGTACGGGAAGGTGGGGGTGCTCATGCCGGTCATTTTAGCTAGGTCAAGCGCTAAAAGCAGGCTCTATGTTCGGCTGGACGGGGGTGGTGGGACCGGGGCTGGTCGTCCTGCCCAGAACGTTCCATATAGCTACGGTCATGGGCCAGGATGTCGCTGGGGCAGCTCTGCGGATGAAGCAAATCGTCGTCGCGGGTCAAACCGCTGTCGATCAGGTGATCACGCAGCCACTGGGAAGCGATGATCCACCCGAAATTAGGGACTGTGGTCTTCGTGGTAGGTCCGCGGCGGCAGGGGGATTTCAGGTCGGAACGCAGGGATGAGTATGCGATCTTCTCAGCGATTTGGATGTGTGATGAGTTGCTTGGGAATGTGGGTGTGCCATTGCCAGAATGTTAGGCAAACCCCATATTCATCAAGGAGATCATCGGATATCTCAAAATGAAATACCTTCTGCGGGAAGGATTCAGATAGCGCGCGCCTCCAATGTCGCATGATCTGCTCGGCAAACAGATGGCAAGGGCGATAATCTTCCTTCGAGAGGCCAGCCTTAAATATGGGGCGATCTTGTGCATCTTCCCACTTTGAGAAGAACTGATTTATTGAAAATATATTCCTGTATCGCTCAACGTCTCTAGGTGATGCGCTTTTCTTCAATGCGCCGAATTCGGTCTCGACCAGTCCCGTCAACTGAAATTTTTGCGGATCGTATTGCTTGGCGTTGGGTAGCCAGAAAACGTGGCCATCAACCTCAATAAAGTCGGGAGAGAGTAGGCCCAGAACAGAAATCGCTTGTTCCAATGAGACGAAGTGCCCCGCATACGAGAAAAATTCCCCGGAGCCAATATCCGAGAAAAACAGATTCAACGACTCTTTTGAAATATTACCCTGATAAATCTTCATTGATTCAGCCTTGGGCTATCAAGGACCGACTTGGGAACATTTTCGTCGAAGGCTTTTGCATCACTTCCCGTCTTGGCGAAATATGTTCCATTCGGTCTTGGTGTCATTCGACCGTCTTCATCCGAGAGTTGGACACATCATAGGGGGTCCCCTCAGGAGAATAGACGACAACATGTCGGTTACGACATCGCTTCCTGCTTATAGTCGAGGCGCTCAGCCCCTCGGGCACACGCGGCCGACGAAGCGCTCATGCTCCCTCAAACCTTGCCGCGTCCGGCCTCGCAGACGGCGAGGGGCGCTGGCACCAAGCCCTAGCCCAAGCCGGAGCCCGAGGAAAAGGCAAAGCCGAGTCTGGACGTCGCATTTGACGTGGGCACCGTCACCCGGACTCTGTCATAGGCGGGGTGGTGTGGGTTGGCGGGGTATGAGCCGCATGGGTCGGGCGCATGCGCCAGACGGGTTGGGCAGGAGCCAAGCCCCGGTCTCGCCATATGCGCAGGAAAGCGCATATGAGCGAGCGGCGACATAAGCCTCCATGGATGGATTCACGGCGTCCCCCGCGAACCCACACCACCCCGCCAAACCGGCCGAAACAGGACAGCTGACGCTTCGGCCGGTGCGTCGGCCGTTGGCTTAGGCGTGATTCTTACTTTCCACGCAGGCGGCTATGGCGATAACCGTAGCTGAAGTAGATCGCGAAACCGCCCAGCGTCCAGAAGCCCATCAGCATCCAGTTGTGCGCCGTCATCGCCGTCAGCAGCGCGATGCAGCTGAGCACGCCCAGACTGCAGATCAGCCACGCCATCGGCATCCGGAACGGACGCGGCAGGTCCGGCTGGGTGCGGCGCAGGATCAGCACGCCCGCGCAGACCGCCGCGAACGCGATCAGCGTGCCCATCGAAGTCAGCTCACCGAGGACGTCGAGCGGGAACACCGCCGCCAGCAGCGCGATGCCGATGCCCGTGATCACCGTGTTGATGTGCGGCGTGCGGTACTTGGGGTGGATCTTGGTGAACAGCGGCGGCAGCAGCCCGTCGCGGCCCATGATCATGAAGATGCGCGGCTGCGCGATCACCATCACCAGCACCACCGAGGACAGCCCGATCAGCGCGCCGATTTCCACCACCACGCGCAGCCAACCCAGTTGCGGATGCGCCGCCACCGCGGTCACCACCGGCTCGTCCGTGCCCAGCAGCTGGTACGGCACCAGCCCGGTCATCACCGCCGCCATGGCGATGTACAGCACCGTGCAGATCACCAGCGAGAGCATCATGCCGATCGGCATGTCGCGCTGCGGCTTGTGCGATTCCTGCGCGGCCACCGAGACCGCCTCGAAACCGATGTAGGCGAAGAACACCATCGCCGCGCCGCGCAGCACGCCATCGAAGCCGTACTTGCCCGGGCCTTCGTTCTCCGGAATGAACGGCGTCCAGTTGGCTGGATCCACATACTTCCAGCCCACCACGATCACCAGCAGGATCAGCGCGGTCTTGAGCACCACCATCGCCATGTTCATGGCCGAGGATTTGCTGATGCCCACGTAGCACAGCCAGGTCAGCAGCAGCACCAGCACGGCGGCCGGGATGTTGGCGATGGCGCCGGTCGGGCGCAGCTGGCCATCCAGTGGCGCACTGACCAGCGCGGCCGGCAGATGGATGTCGAAATGGCTGAGCAGGCTCAGGAAATAGCCGGTCCAGCTGACCGCCACTGCCGAGGCGGAGACGCCGTACTCGAGCACCAGCATCCAGCCGATGAACCAGGCCGAGAGCTCGCCGAACGTGGCATAGGTATAGGTGTAGGCACTGCCGGAGACCGGCACCATCGCCGCGAACTCGGCGTAGGCCATCGCGCAGAACGCGCAGCAGATCGCGGCCAGTACGAACGACAGCATGATCGCCGGGCCGGCATGGTTGGCCGCGGCCTGGCCGGTGATCACGAAGATGCCGCCGCCGATCACCGCGCCGATGCCCAGCGCGGTCAGGCCCCAGGGGCCGAGGGTACGGCGCAGGCTCAGCCCGTTGGCGTCTTCATGGGCGGCGTGCGGATGCTTGGTGGCCCACAGTTGCTTGAACATGGTTTGGAATTCTTCTCAGGCGCGACGTATCAAACGACCGGGCCGGCACTGGGCCGGCCCGGCAGCATTCAGGCGTTCTTTTTGTTCAGCTTGCTGTGGCGGATGCCGTAGCCGAAGTAGATGCACAGACCCAGCAGGGTCCACGCCACGAACAGGTGCCAGTGCACCACGAACGCCTGGTAGAACAGGAACAGACAGGCCAGCGCGCCCAGCGGGCAGATCACCCACACCAGCGGCACGCGGAACGGACGCTCCAGCTCCGGGCGCGTGTAGCGCAGGATCAGCACGCCGATGCAGACCGTGGCGAATGCCAGCAGCGTGCCCATCGAGACCAGCTCGCCGAGCACGTTCAGCGGCACGGTGCCGGCCAGGGTGGCTGCGACGGCACCCACCACGATCGTGCTCCAGTACGGGGTGCGGAAGCGCTTGTGCACCTTGCCGAAGATCTTCGGCAGCAGGCCGTCGCGGGAGATCGTGTAGGCGATGCGGGTCTGGCCCATCATCATCACCAGCACCACCGAGGACAGGCCGGCGATCGCGCCGATTTCCACCGCGGTCTTGAGCCAGGACAGGGTCGGGTAGGGCTCCAGCGCGGTGGCGACCGGCTTGTCGGTGCCCAGCAGGTGGTATGGCATCATGCCGGTCAGCACGGCGCAGACGATGATGTAGACGATGGTGCACACGGCCAGCGAGCCGAGCAGGCCGATCGGCATGTTGCGCTGCGGATCCTTGGTTTCGCCGGCGGCGGTGGAGACCGCGTCGAAGCCGATGTAGGCGAAGAACACGATGGTCGCCGCACGGAACACCCCGCTCCAGCCGAACTCACCCGGCACGCCGGTGTTCTCCGGGATGAACGGGGTCCAGTTGGCCGGGTCCAGATGCGCCGCACCGAAACCGATGAACAGACAGATCACGGTGACCTTGATCGCCACGATGATCGCGTTGACGAAGGCCGACTGGGTCACGCCGACGTACAGCAGGCCGGAAACGGCCGCCACGATCAGCACCGCCGGCAGGTTGAACAGCTTGCCGGAGGCGATGAACTCATGGCCGGTCCAGGCGATGGGCGCGGCGCTCAGCGCGTCCGGGAACGGCATGTTGAGCGTGGTGGTGATGAAGCTGATCAGGTACGCCGACCAGCCCACCGCGACCGAGGCCGAGGCGAACAGGTACTCCAGCACCAGGCACCAGCCGATGAACCAGGCCATGCCCTCGCCGAGGGTGGCGTAAGAATAGGAGTAGGCGCTGCCGGAGACCGGCATCATCGCCGCGAACTCCGCGTAGCACAGGCCGGCCAGTGCGCAGGCGAAGCCGGCGAACACGAACGACAGCATCACCGCAGGGCCGGCGTGGTTCGCCGCAGCCTGACCGGTGAGCACGAAGATGCCGGCACCGATCACCGCACCGATGCCGAGCAGGATGAGGTGTTTCGCTGTGAGGGTCCGTTTCAGTGTGGGCTCGCCGTCCAGGCTGCCTTCGATGGGCTCGCCGGCATCGACGTGCGGTGCCGGTGCGACCGGTTTGACCCTCAACAGAGACTTCAGCATGCAGTGCTTCCCTAAATGAACAAAGGTGAGGCGCGCGGTACATTGCCGCACGCCCTGATGGCGACTGGGCGCCCCAGCGGTGCGGGGCCCGCTGTACCTTAGCCAAAGCTGAAGCCGCTGTACAAGCACAAATGCAGCATGGCCGAGCGATAATCGGCCAAATCCGCACGATGCCCGCGCCTGCCATGTCGTTGAACCCCGAATCCATTGCCGTTCCTGACGCTGCCCTGCGCAGTCAGCTTGACGCCTACGCCCGCCGACACCCCGGGGACGCGGCGCTCGCTGACGAATTCAGCACATTGCTGGACGATCCGGAAAACCCGTTCCTGCGCGAGCGCCTGGCCGGGCACTTCACCGGCAGCGCGTGGCTGGTCAGCGCCGACGGGCAGCGCGTGCTGCTGACCCACCACCGCAAGCTGGACCGCTGGCTGCAGCTGGGCGGCCATGCCGACGGCGAGCGCGATCTGGCCCAGGTCGCGCTGAAGGAGGCCGAGGAAGAGTCCGGGCTGACCGCGCTGGTGCTGGAGGATGGCGAACTGTTCGACATCGACAAGCACTGGATTCCCGAACGCAGGGACGTGCCCGGGCATTGGCATTACGACGCCCGCTACGTGGTGCGGGCGCTGGGCAGCGAGCAGTTCGCGGTCAGCGAAGAGTCGCTGGCACTGGCCTGGCGCGATATCCGTGACGTGGCCAACGCGGCGATCGAGACCCCGGATGGGGACGATTCCCTCCCGCGCATGGCCAAGCGCTGGCTGGCGCGTTAATAAAGCACACGGGTGCGCAGCGTGCCCGGGATCGCCGCCAGCTCGTCGCGCACCGCGCCGGCCTGGGCTTCGCTGGCGGTGATGTCGATCACCACGTAGCCGACCTTCGGATCGGTGCGCAGGAACTGGCCGTCGATGTTGACGTTGTGGCGCGAGAAGATCTCGTTGACCCTGGACAGCACGCCCGGCACGTTCTGGTGGATGTGCAGCAGGCGCAGGCTCTCGGCGTGCTCGGGCAGGGTCACTTCCGGGAAGTTGACCGCCGAGAGGGTGCTGCCGTTGTCGCTGTAGCGGACCAGCTTCGCCGCCACTTCCACGCCGATGTTGTCCTGCGCTTCCAGCGTGCTGCCGCCCACGTGCGGGGTCAGGATCACGTTGTCGTGGGCGGTCAGCGGGGAGACGAAGGCATCGCCGTTGCCCTTGGGCTCGACCGGGAACACGTCCAGCGCCGCGCCGCCGAGATGGCCCGAGCGCAGCGCCGCATCCAGCGCATCGATGTCGACCACGGTGCCGCGTGCCGCATTGATCAGGTGCGCGCCAGGTCGCATCCGCGCCAGTTCATCGGCGCCGATCATCCACTGCGTGGCCGGGGTTTCGGGCACGTGCACGGTCACGATGTCGGCGCGCGCCAGCAGGTCGTCCAGGCTGATCGCTGCCCGGGCATTGCCCAGCGAGAGCTTGGTTTCCACATCGTGGAAGATCACCTGCATGCCCATCGCCTCGGCCATCACGCCGACCTGGGTGCCGATGTGGCCATAGCCGATGATGCCCAGCGTCTTGCCGCGCACCTCGTGGCTGCCCGCCGCTGATTTGGACCAGCCACCGCGATGGCACTCGGCATTCTTCTGCGGGATGCCGCGGGTCAGCATGATCGCCTCGGCGATCACCAGCTCGGCCACGCTGCGGGTGTTGGAGTAGGGCGCGTTGAACACCGGGATGCCGGCCAGTTCCGCCGCCTCCAGGTCGACCTGGTTGGTGCCGATGCAGAAACAGCCGACCGCCATCAGGCGCTTGGCATGCACCAGCACGTCCGCGCTCAGCTGGGTGCGCGAGCGGATGCCGACGATGTGGGCCTCGGCGATCCGGGCCTTGAGTTCGTCTTCGGGCAGCGCCTTGCTGTGCAGTTCGATCTGCGAATAGCCGGCCGCGGTGAACACGTCGATCGCGGTCTGGCTGACCCCCTCGAGCAACAGTACGCGGATATCCTGCTTCGGGAACGAGGTCTTTTTCGGCGACATGGGCGGCGTGCGACGTGTGGCGGCGGGAGCCCCCAACTATGCCAGAAGCCGGCGCCCATGGTGCGGTGCGCCAATCGATGGCCAGACAGTTTCAGATGCACCTATTTAGGTAGGGCTGGCGAGGGCGATCGACGCCCTGGCGACTGGACGCGGCCGGTAGCGGCTGGCAGGCTTGCGGGCTCCCCCGGCACTGCCAGACGCCCCATGACCGATCCGCGCCTTGATTCGCTGTTGCACGATTGCCCCGGGCTGCGCCTGAAGACCGATCCGGCCGATCTGGAGCACTACGGCCGCGACTGGACCCGCCGCTGGACGCCGGCGCCGCTGGCGATCGCGCTGCCGGGCACGGTCGAGGAGGTGCAGGCGATCCTGCGCTGGGCCAGTGCCCGCAACGTGGCGGTGGTGCCCTCCGGCGGCCGGACCGGCCTGTCCGGTGGCGCCGTGGCAGCCCATGGGGAACTGGTGCTCAGCCTGGAACGGATGAACAAGCCGCTGGCCTTCGATGCCGTCGACCGCACCCTGACCGTGCAGGCCGGCATGCCGCTGGAGGCGGTCCACAACACGGCGCTCGAGCACGGGCTGATCTACCCGGTGGATTTCGCCGCGCGCGGGTCGTGCTCGATCGGCGGCAACATCGCCACCAATGCCGGCGGCATCCGCGTGATCCGTTACGGCAATACCCGTGAGTGGATCGCCGGCCTGACGGTGGTGACCATGGCCGGGGAGCGGGTCGAGCTCAACAAGGGCCTGATCAAGAATTCCAGCGGCTACGACTTCCGCCAGCTGCTGATCGGCTCGGAAGGCACGCTGGGCGTCATCGTGGAAGCGACCCTGAAGCTCACCGACCCGCCGCCGGCCAGCAACGTGATGCTGCTGGCGCTGCCCTCGTTCGAGGTGCTGATGCAGGTGTTTGCCGCGTTCCGCGAACGGCTGCAGCTGCAGGCCTTCGAATTCTTCACCGACCGCGCGCTCGAGCACGTGCTGGCGCACGGTGCGCAGGCACCGTTCGATGAGGTGCATCCGTATTACGTGGTGACCGAATTCGCTGCCGGCGATGAGGCCCAGGAAGCCGCCGCGATGGCCGCCTTCGAAGACTGCATGACGCACGGCTGGGTCAGCGATGGCGTGGTCAGCCAGAGCGATGCGCAGGCCGCGCAGCTGTGGCGGCTGCGCGAAGGCATCACCGAGGCGGTGGCGCGCTACAAACCCTACAAGAACGATGTTTCGGTGCGGATCTCGGCGATGCCGGCGTTTCTCGCCGAAACCCAGGCGCTGATCGGGCAGGCGTACCCGCAGTTCGACGTGGTCTGGTTCGGGCACATCGGCGACGGCAACCTGCACATCAACGTGCTCAAGCCGGACGACACCGCCGATGCCGAGTTCCTGACCCAGTGCGAGCATGTCACCAAGCTCCTCGCCGGCGTGCTGAGCCGGTTCGACGGCAGCATTTCGGCCGAGCACGGGATCGGCCTGGTCAAGAAGGGCTATCTGGACAGCACCCGCAGCGCCGCGGAAATCGTCTTGATGAAGGCGGTCAAACGCGCGTTTGATCCCCAAGCGCTGCTGAATCCCGGCAAGGTCTTCGACCTCTGAGACAAGACAGGATTTCACGCAGCCTATACGCTCTGTGCTTTCCACCACGAACGACACCCTGATGATGCGTCCGATCCTGCTTCTTGCCGTGCTTGCCCTGCCGCTGTCTGCGATGGCGTCCAGTTTTGCCGGCAGCTCCGCCGGCTCCGCATCCGGCGCGTCCTCGGCCGGTTCGTCCAGCTCGGGCGATGACAAGATCGTGCTCGATGCGCGTGATGATGCCGCGGCCTTCGTGGCCAGCGACGGCGCCATCCGTGGCGCACGCCTGGAAGCGGCGCTGCTGCACCTGCGCGAGCAGGGTGCCGCGCAGCAGGCCAGTGACATGGCGCTGGCCAGGACCCTGCTGGCACGCTGATGCAACCCGCCGGTCAGGTCCGCCGCTGGCGCTGGGCGGTCCTGATCGCGTGGCTGGCCGCGCCTTGGGCGCACGCCGCGCTGCAGCTGGAACTGCAGCCGCAGGGATTGAACACGGCGCAGATCGTCGCCGCCGAGCGCGCCCTGCAGCAGGTGCGCACGCGCCTTCCTTCCGGGTGGCAGGCACGGTTCCAGCAGCCGGTCCTGGTCCGCTGGTCGGACGCGCTGCCGGCCCATGTGCACGGCCGTGCCCGCAACGGCACGATCACCCTGCAGCGCGCACTGCTCGACAGCGTGCGGGAGGATCAACCATTGCCGCGCCCGCTCGAGGCGGCACTGATCCATGAACTGACCCACGTGCTGGACCGTTCGTCGCAGGGCGGCTGGTCACGCGACGCGCGGCTGCGCGATCTGGCCGGCTGGCAACGACGCCCGTGGAAACTCGGCCGCACCGGCAACGCCTTCAGCGGGCGCAGCCCCGATGATTACGAGCGTGCCAGCCCGGCCGAGTTCCTGGCGGTCAACGCCGAGCATCTGCTGCTCGATCCCGGGTACGCCTGCCGTCGACCGGCCGTCGCCGCGTGGTTCGCCGAGCACCTGGGGCCGACCGCGCACGCGGTCGACTGCGACGCCCGTCTGCCGCTGATGCAGGCCGAAGAGGAGGCGGGCGCTGCGACGCTGCTCGAGCTGGATCCAGCGCGGGTTTACGGCGTCGACTACCTGCTCGCCGAGGGCAATGACCAGCTGATGAGCCGCTGGGGCCACAGCATGCTGCGGCTGGTGATCTGCGCGCCGGGACGACCACGCGGGCCGGCCTGCCGGATGGACCTGTCCCATCACCGCGTGCTGTCCTACCGCGCTTTCGTCGGCGATGTGCAGATTTCCAGCTGGCGCGGGCTGACCGGTGCCTATCCCTCGCGTCTGTTCGTGCTGCCGCTCAACCAGGTCATCAACGAATACACCCAGCTCGAACTGCGGGGGCTTTCCTCGGTGCCTTTGGCGATGGATGAGCAGGACATCGCCAGCCTGCTCGAGCGTGTCGCGCAGGTGCACTGGAGCTACGACGGGCGCTATCTGTTCGTCAGCAACAACTGCGCGGTGGAAACCGGCAAGCTGCTGCAGGAAGGCGTGCCGCGCCTGGCGTCGCCCGGTTTGAACCGGCTCACCCCGCGCGGCCTGCTGACCCGTCTGGAGCGGCTGGGCGTGGCGGATGCCAGCGTGCTGGACGATCGGGGGCAGGCGACCCGGCAGGGCTATTACTTCGCGTCGGCGGAAGCGCATTACCAGCAGCTGTTCGATGTCGCCCGCCGGCAGCTGCCGCTGGGCACGGCGAACGTCGGCGACTGGTTGCGGCAGCCGGCCAGTGAGCGGGCACGCTGGGTGGAGCAGGGCGATCTGCGCGCCACGGCGGCCCTGTTGTTGCTGGAACAGGCGGCACTGCGCCGCGAAGAACTCCGTGCGCGCGATGTCCTGAAGCGGCTGCTCGGCGATCCGGACGCGGGCGATCCCGCGGCGCGCGACACGCTGCGCGCGTTGCTCGAGGACACCGGGCAGCTGGTCAGCCCGGCGGCCCTGGTGAAGGGTGGAGGCTACGGTCTGCCCTCCGCCGATGAGCGCGCGATGGCCGCCGAAGCTGCAGCACAGCTCAGTGCGCAGGGCGCGCCGGCCTGGAAGGCGCTGCAACGGCAGTTGAAGCAACGCCTGCCGGTGCGGCAGCAACGCGAGCTGGCCACGATCGACAGCTCGCTGGCCCGGCTCGGCGCGCGGATGCGCGAACTGGCCCGGGAAGACGGCGTCACTGCCGCGGCAGCTCGATGACGAAGCGCGCGCCGCCCAGCGTGCTGGCTGTGCAGGCCACATGGCCGCCATGCGCATCGGCGATTGCCTTGACCACCGCCAGCCCCAGCCCGCTGCCACCGCGCTGACGCGAGCGCGAGCCATCGCCGCGCAGGAACGGATCGAAGATCTGCTCACGCAGCGGCGCATCGATGCCGGGACCTTCGTCGTCGATGGCGATCTGTACGTGGGTGGCGGTGTCGTGCACGGCGATGCGGACCCTGCCGGGCGTGGCGTAGCGCCGCGCATTCTCCAGCAGCGCCAGCAGCGCCTGGCGGACCCGGGTCGGGTCGCAATGCGCCGGATGCTCCTCGCGCGAGGTTTCCAGCTCCAGCACGAAGCCGCTGCTGCGGAAGCCCGGGTCGACCAGGGTCATCACCGACTGCACCTCCTGCACCACATCGTTGCGGGCGCGGCGGACATCCAGGCGGGCGCTGTCGGCCAGGCTCAGCACGCGCAGGTCCTCGATCAGCCGCGACAGCCCTTCGACCTGGGCCAGCAGGCTGCGGAACTGGCCTTCATCCGGGGCGAACACGCCTTCGGCCAGGCCCTGCAGGCGGCCGCGCAGGATGGTGACCGGCGTGCGCAGCTCGTGCGCGATCGCCGCATGCCACATCACCCGGTCGGCCTCGATGTTCTGCAGCCGGCGCGCCATCGCGTTGAAGTCGTCCACCAGCAGCGCTACTTCGCCGAGCGAGCGATCACTGATCGCGGCGCGCGCGCCCAGGTCGCCATCGGCGAGCCGGCCGATGCTGTCCACCACCGCATTGAGCGGGGTCAGGATGCGCTGGGACAGTCGCACCGAGGCGGCGACGGCCAGGGTGAGCCCGATCAGGGTCACGCCCACCATCCAGACCAGCTCGGGGCCGCTGGGCACCCAGCTGGCCGACTCCTCGGCGGCACCGGGGTAGAACGCCACCAGCACGGCATACAGCAGGTAGGAGCTGAGGATCACCATCACGATGACCGCCAGCACCATCATCGACATCGACAGCACGATGTGCCGGCTCAGGCCCGAGCGGCGCATCAATGGTCCGCCGCCAGCCGGTAGCCGACGCCGCGCACGCTGGCCGGCACGTTGGCCAGGCCGACATCATCGAGTTTGCGCCGGAGCTTGCTGACGTGGCTGTCCACGGTGCGCTCCAGCGCTTCGCTTTCCGGCAGGCACGCGTGCATGAGTTCGCTGCGGCTGAAGATGCGCATCGGTGCCAGCGCCATGCAGTGCAGCAGTTTGTATTCGGTCAGGGTGAGCAGCAGTTCGTGGCTGTAGCCATCGCCTTCGACATGCACGGCGTGGTGCGCCGGATCGATCACCAAGCTGCCCACGCGCAGGATCTCCGGTGCGCTCGGGCGCGGCGCATTCAAGGTACGGCGCAGCACCGCACGCACCCGCGCGGCCACTTCGGCTGGGTTGAACGGTTTGACCACGTAATCGTCCGCGCCCATCCGCAGCGCGGTGAGCTTGTCCAGGTCCTGGTCCAGCGCGGTCAACATGATCACCGGCGTATCGCCGCGCTGGCGCAGCGTGTTGAGCACGGTCCAGCCGTCCATGCCCGGCATCTGCACGTCGAGCAGGACCAGGTCCGGCCGCGCGCTGCGATGCAGGGCGAGGGCGCTGAGGCCGTCCTGCGCGCGCAGCGTGCGCAGGCCTTCGCGGGCCAGGTAGGCCGCGACGATGTCGGCGATCTCGGGTTCGTCCTCGACAATCAGGACCAGGGCGTTGAGCGAATGATCCCAGCGCGCGGTAGGGGCGCCGGGTGAATCGGAGGCGGGCATGCAGGGCAGGGCCGGAAGGTGCTTGTGCTCCATCGTATCTCCACACTTCCTCCATCGAAACCCCACCGTGGCCGCGCAGACTGCCGCCATCGTGATTTCAGCCGGTGTTCCGGCCCGGTGCTGCGGATGAAGAACTCCAGATGGATGCCTGCCCTTGGGGCGGCGAACGAGACACGGCGCGTGCGCGGCAGTCGCATGAGGCTGCGACGATGGCGGGTGCACCCATGACCACGCTGCTGCAACCGGCACACGTCGAGGCAGCCGAGGCGCGGCTCTGGGATGCGCTGGTCCAGTGGCAGCCGCAGCAGGTGCGCGCGCTGCTGTCGCCGGCGCTGTTCCTGACCGACCACGACGGCCACCGCCAGGATGCGTCCCCGTTGTTGGCAAGCTGGGCCGAGCAGCGTTTGCGGATCGCTGCGATCGAGCGCCGTGCCACCGAACACCTGGCCTGCGGGGGAATGGTGCTGGTCACCGGCGAGGTGCGTGTGCACCTTGACGGCGACCATGGCACACGCCTGCACGCAATGCGCCTGCTGCGGGTCTGGGCGCGCAGCAGCACCGCGCCCGGCGTGCATCTGCTGTCGATGTGCGTGCTCCCCGCATCGCTGCCGTGGCACTGAACCGCGCGTTCAGCGGGGCGGGCGGGGTCAGCGCCGCTTCACCTGTCCTCACGGCGCGGCAGGTACGATCAAGTGTTGTCGACGTTATCGCAAGGAGTTCCTCATGCGCGCATCTCCCTGGTTGTTGAGCCTGGCCGTTACCGGCGTACTCGCCGCCTGCCAACCGGCCACCGAGAGCAGCCCCGCCGCCGACGGCAGCGAAGCGCCACCCCCTCTCGATGCCTCCACGGCAGATGAGCGCAGCTACGCGTTCCGTTGTGGCGAGCTGGAAGTGCATGCCACCTACCGCGGCCAGGATTCGGCGACGGTGGTGGTGGGCGACCGCACCTTCGCGATGTCGTCGCAGCCGGCCGCGTCCGGTGCCAAGTATGGCGATGGGCAGGGGAACGAATTCTGGACCAAGGGCACCACCGACGGGATCCTGATCCTCAAGGGCGAACCGGATCGCACCTGCACCGGTACCGGCGAGCAGGGCGGCGAAGCACCGCCGGCCAACGCCACGGCCAATGCGGATGATGATGCGGCGGGCGGGTTCCGCGCGACCGGCAACGAGCCCGGGTGGCTGGCCCAGGTCGGTGCGGGCGCGACGCCGGCGCTGCACATCGAGATGGATTACGGCGAGCGCAAGCTCGAGATTCCCAGCCCCACTCAGGGCCGTGATGGCTGGTCCGGTACCGCCGCCGATGGCACCCCGGTCAAGCTGACCTTCCAGCGCACGGTGTGCCAGGACGACATGAGCGGGCAGGCCTTCGGGGCCACCGCGATGCTGACCGTCGGCGCCCGCCAGTACCACGGCTGCGGCGATTTTGCCGGTGCGCCCTCGCTGGCGGCCAAGCCCTGATCGATCCGTCGTCACCGGATGCGCGCATGCGCGTCCGGTGACGCATCACATGCCGCGTGGGCAGGGATTGGGCAGCGCGCGGCTGCGCGTATCCAGGACCAGTTCGTTGCGGGTGCCGAGCAGCATCAGTTCGGTGTGCACCAGGCAATTGTCCGCATGGCGCTGCAGAAGCTGGTTGAACAGCCCGGCGCGGTCGTCGCAGTACTCATGGATCGCATACGCCAGTTCGCGGGCGCGGTCCTCGTCGTACGCTTCTTCGCCGGCGAAGTGCTGGCACGCGCTTTCGCGGCCCAGGAACGCCTGCACGTCGCCCGGCATCGCGCAGTACATGCGGATGTCTTCGGCCACGAACAGCTCGGCGGGCACGTCGCAGCGTGCATTGCCGGTGGTATCGACCGCTGCCGCGGCGGCCGCGGCGTTGGGGTCCAGCGTCTCGCTCTCCACTGCCCGCGGCGAGCACGCCGCGAGCAGCAGGAGCAGGACCGTCGGTGCGGACCGCTTAGTCGGCACGGCCGGCGAATTCACCGGTGGTGGTGTTGACCAGCACGCGTTCGCCGTTGGCGATGTACTCCGGCACCATGATCTCGATGCCGGTGCTGAGCTTGGCCGGCTTCGGGCGCTTGGTGGCGGTGCCGCCCTTGAGCTCCGGCGGGGTCTCGACCACTTCCAGCACCACGCTGGTCGGCAGCTGTACGCCCACCGGGGTCTCGTCGATCACCTGCACGTAGATGCCGGTCAGGCCATCGGTGATGTAGCCGGCGTCATCGCCGAGCACGTCCGCGTCGACCATGTACGGGGTGTAGTCCTCGTCGTCCAGGAAGACAAACGCGTCACCGTCCATGTACGAGTAGGTCGCCTGGCGGCGCAGCAGTTCGACTTCCGGCAGGTTGTCGTCGGCATCGAAGCTGGAATCGAGCTTGTTGCCGCCGGGCACGCTGTACATGATGAAACGGAAGCGGACATTGCCGCCGCGGCCCTGCGGGGAGCTGCGTTCGATGTCGCGGATCTGGTAGACGCCGTTGTTGAATTCGACGACGTTGCCTTTCTTGATGTCGCTGGCTTTCATGGGAATGAAGGTCGGTTCGTGGAGGTGGCGGGTGCCGGAACCGGGCACCCAACGGGTTGCGTGCTCGCTTACTTCGGCGCCAGACGCACGGCGCCGTCAAGGCGGATGGTCTCGCCGTTGAGATAGGTGTTGCCCAGGATGTAGGCGACCAGGCCGGCGAAATCGTCCGGCTTGCCCAGGCGCGGCGGGAACGGGATGGAGGCGGCCAGCGATTCCTGCACGGCCGGCGGCATGCCGTCGACCATCGGGGTCCAGAAGATGCCGGGGGCGATGGTCATCACGCGGATGCCGAAGCGCGACAGCTCGCGGGCCATCGGCAGGGTCATGCTGACCACGCCGCCCTTGGAGGCGGCATACGCGGCTTGGCCGATCTGGCCCTCATAGGCGGCCACGCTGGCGGTGTTGATGATCACGCCGCGCTCGCCGTCCTCGCCCGGGGTGTTGTGCTGCATGCGGTTGGCGGCGGCCTTGGCGACGTTGAAGCTGCCGACCAGGTTGACCATCACCGTGCCCTGGAAGTTGGCCAGCGGCATCGGCGCTTCCTTGCCCAGCACGCGGCCGGCACCGAGGATGCCGGCGCAGTTGACCGCCACGTTCAGCCCGCCCAGGAAGTCGCAGGCGGCCTCGATCTGCGCGGCCACGGCGGCTTCATCGCTGACGTTGGTGCTGTAGTAGCGCGCATTGGCCTGGCCCAGTTCGGCCACGGCCGCGGCACCCTTCTCGTCATTGAGATCGAACAGGGCCACCTTGGCGCCATGGGCGACCAGGTGCTGGGCCACGGACAAGCCGAGGCCGGAGACACCGCCGGTGATGACGGCGCGGACAGAAGACAGCTGCATTGCACGATCCCGCTGGTTCAAGAACCGCCGATTCTAACGGAAGCGGTCGCGATCACGGTTGTGCACTGCCCACGGCCACCCTTGCGCGCGCCGCCAGCCGCCGGGCGAACTCATCCGGTGCCAGCCCCGGCGCGAACAGGAAGCCCTGGCCGACCGAGACCCCCAGTGTCTGCAGGAACTGGCGCTGAGCCTCCGATTCGATGCCCTCGGCGACCAGTCCCAGTCCGAGGCTGCGGGCGATCCCGCACACGGCTTCGCAGACGGCGACATCCGAGCGGTTGCCCGGGACCCCCTCGACGAACAGCTGGCTCAGTTTGAGTCCGTGGATCGGCAGCCGGCGCAGGTAGTTCAGCGCGCTGTAGCCTTCGCCGAAGTCGTCGATGGTGAGCAGCACGCCCATCTCGCGCAGCTGCGCGAAGGTGCGCAGGGTGTCCGGCGCGTCCTCGATCAACACCCGTTCGGTGAATTCCAGCTCCAGTGCGCTGCCGGGCAGGTGGAACTCATCCAGCACCGCGCGCACGTGCCGGGCCAGGTCTTCGCCGACGAACTGCCGGTAGGACACGTTGACCGCCACCCGTACGATGCCGAGCCCGTCGTCCTGCCAGCGGCGTACCTGCCGGCACGCCTCGCGCAGCACCCACAGGCCGATCCGGACGATGTCGCCGGTGGTCTCGGCATGGCCGATGAAGATATCCGGGCGCAGCTCGCCCAGCTGGGTGTTGCGCCAGCGGATCAGTGCCTCGGCGGCGATCAGCTGGCCGCTGTGCAGGTTGACCTGCGGCTGGTACACCAGATGGAACTCATCGTCGTCCAGCGCGCGGTGCAGGCGGCTCTCGATCTGCAGGCGATCGTGCTGGCGCTGGGCCAGCTCGGGCGAGAATACCTGCCAACCGTTGCGGCTGCGCCGCTTGCAGTCGTACATGGCGATGTCGGCGTTCTGGATCAGCTGCTGCGGGCGCAGTCCGTCCTGCGGCGCGCGCGCGATGCCGATGCTGGTGGTCACCGGAAACTCGTCGGCGCCGAAACGGAACGGCGTGCTGAAGGCGCGGGTGATGGCCTCGGCCAGCTGCTCGGGCTGGTCGGCCTGGTCGCGGGTATCGCAGACCACCAGGAACTCGTCGCCGCCGAACCGCGCCAGCAATCCTTCGGTGCCGATCGCCGTGGCGATGCGGCGGGTGGCATCGATCAGCAGTTCATCGCCGGCGTTGTGGCCGAGCAGATCGTTGACGATCTTGAACCGGTCCAGGTCGATGTACAGCACGGCGACCCGGCAGTGCGTCGGGTTGGCCATGCGCGTGGCCAGATCATTGAGCACCGCGTCGCGGTTCATGATTCCGGTGAGGGGATCGGTGCGCGCCTGGATGCGCAGTGTCTCCTCGGCCTGCTTGCGTGCGGTGATGTCCTGCACGGTGCCGGCGATGCGCGCGGCATCCACATCCCCGACCTCGGCCTCGCCGATCATGCGCACCCAGAACGAGTGACCGTCGCTGCGCTGGCCCTGCAGTTCCAGCTCGAAAGAGACCTGCTTGTCGATCACGTCCAGCAGTGCCTGCTGCAGCTGCGAACGGTCATCCAGGCGCAGGCACTCGAGCAGCTCGGCCATGTCGCGCATCGGCAGCGCCTGGCCGAGGATGCGGGTCGCCTCGTCGGTCAGGTACAGGCGCTGCAGGCCACGGTCCCACTCCCAGCCGCCGATGTGCGCCAGTGACTGCGCGCGGTCGAACAGGGTGTTGTTCCGTTTGAGTTCGGTGATGTCGCTGAACAGACCGAACACATGGTCCGGTGCATCGCGCCCGTTGCCGTACACCGGCACGTTGGTGGTGGAGATCCAGATCATCCGTCCGCGCGGGCGGTGGTACAGGCCGACGATGGTGCTGCGCACGATGCGGCCGGTCTGCAGTGACACGGCGGCCGGCCACTGCTCGCGGGTGAGCGGGTGGCCGTGCTCGTCCACGCTGATCCAGTCTTCCGGCGCCAGCATCGCCTGCAGGCTGCCGCCATTGCCGGCCGTGCCGAGAATGCGGTGAGCGGCCGGATTGGCGGACACGACGCGCAGCTGGCGATCGAACAGGATCACGCCCTTGTCGATCGACTCCATCAGCAGCCGGTAGCGCGATTCGGCCTGCCAGCGGCTGCTCAGATCCCGGGCCACTGCCACGATGCAGTGCTCGCCCTGGTGTTCGAAGCCGGCGGAATGCACCTCGACGGGAAACCGGCTGCCGTCGCCGCGCATGTTGGTGACTTCGATGACATAGGTTTCGCCCCGGTGCAGGGCCTCCCAGACCGGGTCCAGATGGTCGCCGGGCAGGTCGGGGTTCAACAGCTCGATCGGCTGCCCTACGATCTCCTCGCGGGGGCGGCCGTAGGCGCGCACGCCGGCCTTGTTGAGGTCCAGCACCACGCCGCGTTCGCTGAGGATGCTGACCGGGTCCGGGACCGCATCGAACAGCGCGGCATAGCGACGCAGGGCCAGCTGGCGCTCGTCCATGGCTTCCTGCAGGGCCTGCTGGACATCTTCGAGCAGGCCGCGCAACTCACCGGGCGAGTGCGCCAGTGCGCGTTCCAGGGCGGCCAGCGCGTGGACGTGGGCGGTGAGGTGATCACCGACCGCAGCGTCCTTGCGCCGGCCGCCGCTTTTCATGTCGCCGCCAGCGCCTTGCCAGCCTTGCTGCCGGTCTCGCGCCCGAGGCGCGCGGCCAGCCAGCGCCCGGTGGCGGCCAGCGCCGGCAGATCGATGCCGGTGCGCATGCCGATGCCGTGCAGCATGTAGACGACATCCTCGCTGGCGACGTTGCCGCTGGCACCCTTGGCATACGGGCAGCCGCCCGCACCGGAGACCGCCGAGTCGACAACGCGCACGCCTTCGTCCAGGCAGGCATCGATGTTGGCCAACGCCTGGCCATAGGTGTCGTGGAAGTGCACGGCAAGCGCGGCCATCGGCAGCTCGCTGGCGACGGCCTTGAGCATCGCGCGTGCCTTGCGCGGCGTGCCGACGCCGATCGTGTCGCCGAGCGAGATTTCGTAACAGCCCATGTCGTGCAGCGCACGGGCGACGCGCACCACCTCGCTCACCGCGACCTCGCCCTGGTACGGGCAACCGAGCACGGTGGACACGTAGCCACGCACCTTGACCCCGTCAGCCTTGGCCCGCTCCAGGATCGGCGCGAAGCGCGCCAGCGACTCTTCGATGCCGGCGTTGGTATTGGTCCGGTTGAACGTCTCCGAGGCGGCGGTGAACACCGCCACTTCCTGGACGCCCACCGCGCGGGCCCGGTCGTAGCCCTGTTCGTTGGGCACCAGCACCGGGTAGTCGATGCCGGGACGACGGTCGATCCCGGTGTAGACCTCGGCGGCGTCGGCCAGCTGCGGCACCCAGCGCGGGCTGACGAAGCTGGTGGCCTCGATGGTGCGCAGCCCGGTGAGCGAGAGCTGGCGGATCAGTTCGATCTTGTCGGCGGTGGCGACCGGCTGGGCTTCATTCTGCAGCCCGTCGCGCGGGCCGACCTCGACGATGCGGACGAAATCATCCATGGGCCAGTCCTCCGCGAACGGAGCGACGGACGACCAGCAGGGGGCGGGGCGGGGTAGAGGTCACGGAGATTCCTGTCAGACGAAAGGCGGCCCACGGTCCCCGGCAGGCCACGAAAAGGGGATACGCGGGATGGGCGGCAAAGCGGCCATCCCGCCGGCGTAGGAGGGAGCCCTGACGGGCTCAGTCCTGGGTGACCCAATGCGGGGCGCGTTTGTCGAGGAAGGCGCCGAGGCCCTCCTGGCCTTCGGCCGAGACCCTCAGGCGGGCGATCAGGGCCGCGTTGTCGCGGTCGGTGGCGTCGCGGTCGCGGCCCAGCGCGACCCGGCGGACCAGCTCCTTGGCCGAGGACGAGGCGACCGGGCCGGCCTTGTCGAGCAGGCCGAGCTGGCGCTGGACGGCCTCGTCGATCCGTTCCGGCTCGATCAGCTGGTGGACCAGGCCGATGCGCAGGGCGGTCTCGGCGTCGAAATGCTCGCCAGTGGCGAACCAGCGCCGCGCCTGGCGGGGGCCGATCGCATCGATGACATAGGGCGAAATCACTGCGGGCAGCAAGCCCAGGCGGCTTTCGGTCAGCCCGAAGCGGGCGCTGGTGCTGGCGATGGCGATGTCGCAGCAGGCGACCAGGCCGACCCCACCACCGAAGGCGGCGCCCTGGACGCGGGCAATGGTCGGCTTGGGCAGCTCGTCCAGGGTCCGCATCAGCCGGGCCAGGGCCAGCGAGTCCTGGCGGTTGTCTTCCTCGCTGGCGGCGGCCATGCCACGCATCCACTGCATGTCCGCGCCCGCCGAGAACGAAGCGCCTTCGCCGGCGAGCACCACCGCGCGGACGTGGTCGTCGCGGCCGGCGGCCTCCAGGGCGGCCGTCAGCTGGGCAATCAACGAGGCGTCGAAGGCGTTGTGCAGGGCCGGGCGGTTCAGCCACAGGGTCAGCACCGAGGCGCTGCGTTCAATCCGTAGTGCATCACTCATGGGTCGGCTTGCTCCATTACATGTACAGATCATAGCGGGCCATGGGTCAGCGGCAATGACGCGGTGCGCCGATGGTACAATTGATAACCATTCCTATCATCGAGAAGGCGCTCCGTGACGTTGTCCGATCTGGCGCTGTACAGCTCCGCCGTGGTGGAGTCTGTGCAGGAACTACACGCAAACGATGCGATCGCCCGCCGACTGAAGGAGCTTGGCTTCGTCAAAGGGGAAGAAGTGCGTCTGGTCGCCCGTGGTCCGGTTGGCGCCGAGCCGCTGCTGGTGCAGGTCGGGTTCACGCGTTTCGCGCTGCGCCGCAGTGAGGCGGCCCGCATCTTGGTCACCGCGTTGCAGGCCCGGGAGGCCCACGCATGAGCGCCGCGACCAACGCCCTGCGCATCGCGCTGGTCGGCAACCCGAACAGCGGCAAGACGGCGCTGTTCAACCAGCTGACCGGCAGCCGCCAGAAAGTGGCCAATTACACCGGCGTGACCGTCGAGCGCAAGGAAGGCCGCCTGCGTGCGCCGTCCGGCCGTGAGTTCGCCGTGCTCGATCTGCCCGGCGCCTACAGCCTGCAGCCAGCCAGCCTGGACGAGGCGATCACCCGTGATCTGTGCCGGGGCTTCTACCCCGGCGAGGCTGCCCCGGACGTGCTGCTGTGCGTGATCGATGCGACCAACCTGCGCCTGCATCTGCGCTTCGCGCTGGAGCTGCGCGAGCTGGGCAAGCCGATGATCGTGGCGCTGAACATGGTGGATGCGGCCGAGCGCCGCGGCATCAAGATCGACGTGCAGGCGCTGGAACAGGCGCTGGGCGTGCCCGTGGTGGAGACCGTGGCGGTGCGTCGCAATGGCGCGGCCAGGCTGGTCGAGCGCCTGGATGCGATGGTGCCGCACCTGCAGGCACCGGTGGCAGTGCCCGCGGCCGAGACCGATTACCACGCCCAGGTGCGCGACATCCTCTCCGCCTCGGTGAGCATGCCGACGCGTACGGCGAAGATCGACGACGCGCTGGACCGCTGGCTGCTGCACCCGGTGTTCGGGCTGCTGACCCTGGCGGTGGTGATGTTCCTGATCTTCCAGGCCGTCTACGCCTGGGCCACCCCGGTCATGGACCTCATCGAGGCCGGCACCGCCGCACTGGGTGGGTGGATCGGGGGCGCGCTGCCGGAAGGCCCGCTCAACAGCCTGCTCACCGACGGCATCATCGCCGGCGTCGGCGGGGTGATCGTGTTCCTGCCGCAGATCCTGATCCTGTTCGCCTTCATCCTGGCGCTGGAGGAGTCGGGCTACCTGCCGCGCGCGGCCTTCCTGCTGGATCGCATGATGGCCGCGGCCGGCCTGTCCGGGCGCTCGTTCATCCCGCTGCTGTCCAGCTTCGCCTGCGCGGTGCCGGGCATCATGTCCACCCGCAGCATCCAGGACCCACGCGACCGGCTCGCCACGATCCTGGTCGCTCCGTTGATGACCTGTTCGGCGCGCCTGCCGGTGTATGCGCTGCTGATCGGTGCCTTCATCCCGCAGAAGCAGATCTGGGGCGTGTTCAACCAGCAGGGCCTGGTCCTGTTCGGGCTGTACGCGGCCGGCATCGTCAGCGCGCTGCTGATGTCCTGGACGATGAAGAAGTGGCGCCGCGACAAGAGCGAGCATCCGCTGATGCTGGAACTGCCGTCCTACCGCATCCCGCACCCGCGCGATCTGGCGGTCGGGCTGTACGAACGCGGCATGATCTTCCTCAAGCGCGTGGGCGGCATCATCCTGGCGCTGACCATCCTGCTGTGGGTCCTGCTGTCGTTCCCCGGGGCGCCGGAGAACGCGACGATGCCGGCGATCGACTACAGCTTCGCGGGCCAGATCGGTCACGCGATGGCGGTGTTCTTCGCGCCGCTGGGCTTCAACTGGCAGATCTGCATCGCGCTGATCCCGGGCCTGGCCGCGCGCGAAGTGGCGGTGGCTTCTCTGGCCACGGTGTACGCACTGTCCGCCGCCGATGACGATGCGGCCAGCCAGGCACTGACGCCCCTGATCAGCGATGGCTGGTCGCTGGCCACCGCGCTGTCGCTGCTGGTCTGGTACATCTACGCCCCGATGTGCATCTCCACGCTGGCCACGATCAAGCGCGAGACCAACTCGTGGAAGCAGATGGGCTTTGCCACGTTCTACCTGTTCGCGGCCGCCTACATCGCCTCGCTGATCACCTACCAGGTGACCGTGGCACTGGGCGGCGGCTGATGGAGACCGGCCTGCTGCTGCAGTACGCCGTGATCGCGCTGGCCGTGCTGGTCAGCGCGTGGGTGGTGATGAAGAAGCAGTTCCCGGGCACCGTGCGCCGGGCGCGCGGGGCGATCGCGCTGGGGCTGGTCAAGCCGCAGCGTGCCGCCTGGCTGCAGGCGCTGGGCCGCAGGATCGCGCCACCGGCCACGGGTGGCGGTGGTGCGTGTGGCGGCTGCGACAGTTGTGGGCCGACGCCGCCCAAGCAGCACTGACACAGCCCAGGTATAGCCACGCATGGCGTGGCTCTACACGTACGTGGCGGGGCCGCGACAAAACCTCTTGTACATCCTCGCCACCACCCGCTAGCCTGCGGGCATGACTACCACTCCCCTACGTTTGCTCATCCACGGTGCCTCCGGCCGCATGGGCCAGGCGCTGCTCCGCCTTGCCGCCGACACCCCCGCCCTGCAGGTCGTGGCCGCGGTCACCCGCCGCTCGCCGGCCCAGCGCGTGGTCGAGGGCGTGCCGCACTTCGCCAGCAGTGAGCTGGGCGGTGCGCCCCAGTTCGATGTCGCCATCGATTTCAGCCTGCCCGAGGGGTTCGATCCGGTGCTGGCGCTGTGCGTGGAGCGCGGCGCCGGCTTCGTCTCCGGTACCACGGGCATCAGCGAGGCGCAGCGCCAGGCGCTGATCCAGGCGGCCGGCCGGATTCCGCTGGTCTGGGCCTCCAACTTCAGCCTGGGCGTGGCGGTGCTGGACGAGCTGGTGGAGCGTGCAGCCGCCGCGCTGAAGGGCTGGGACTGCGACATCGTCGAATCCCACCACACCCAGAAGAAGGACGCGCCCTCCGGCACGGCCCTGACCCTGGGCGCGGCGGCGGAGAAGGGCGGGGCCGAGCCGCACTACGCCAGCCTGCGCGCCGGCGACATCGTCGGTGAACACCTGGTCCAGTTCACCGGGCTGGGCGAGCGCATCGAACTGACCCACCGCGCGACCAACCGCGACATTTTCGCCCGAGGGGCGCTGTTTGCCGCCCGCCAGCTGCCGGGCCGTGCGCCGGGCAGCTACCGCGTGCGCGACCTGCTGGATGGGGCGACGCCGCCGCCTGCCGTCTGAATGGGGCCCGCGGGGCCAGCGGGGCGCGCGCCTGAACCGGCGCTGCGCCCTTTATCGGCCTGAACAGGGCAATTGCACGCGGATACTGGCGTCGAACCCGGCTTCCCTTTACAATTCCCGCTCGCCGAATCACGACAGCCGGACCGGTCCAGAACCGCAGTCCGCGCTTTTTTGCAGCCGCTTTTTCGTGAAGCGCAGGCGTGACTTCGGCGACCCCTCGGTAGCCAAAGTGAGATTTCCGTGACCCAAGCCGCAATCCTCGTCCTCGAAGACGGCACCGTATTCGAGGGCGAATCCGTAGGCGCGCCCGGCCTGTCCGTCGGTGAGGTGGTGTTCAACACCGCCATGACCGGCTATCAGGAAGTGTTGACCGATCCTTCCTACGCCCGGCAGATGGTCACGCTGACCTACCCGCATATCGGCAACACCGGCATGACCGACCAGGACGATGAAGCGGCCAAGGTATGGTCGGCCGGCCTGATCGTGCGCGATGTCCCGCGCCGCCCGAGCAACTGGCGCAGCCAGGTGTCGCTGCAGGATTGGCTGCTCCAGCGCGGCGTGGTCGCCATCTCCGGCATCGATACCCGCAAGCTGACCCGCATCCTGCGCGAGCGCGGCGCCCAGAACGGTGCGCTGATGGCCGGCGAGGGGCTGAACGTGGACACGGCGCTGGAAGCGGCGCGCAAGTTCCCGGGCCTGAAGGGCATGGATCTGGCCAAGGTGGTCAGCACCGACAAGAGCTACACCTGGACCGAGGGCCAGCTGGATCTGGACAGCAACGCCTTCGTCAACGCCGCGCCGCGCTTCAAGGTGGTGGCCTATGACTTCGGCGCCAAGCTGAACATCCTGCGCATGCTGGCCGAGCGCGGCTGCGAGCTCACCGTGGTGCCGGCGCAGACCCCGGCCGCCGAAGTGCTGGCGATGCATCCGGACGGCGTGTTCCTGTCCAACGGCCCCGGCGATCCGGAACCGTGCGATTACGCGATCGGCGCGATCAAGACCTTCCTGGAAAAGAAGGTGCCGACCTTCGGCATCTGCCTGGGCCACCAGCTGCTGGCGCTGGCCTCCGGCGCGAAGACGGTCAAGATGGGTCACGGCCATCACGGCGCCAACCACCCGGTCCAGGACCTGGACAGTGGTCGCGTCATGATCACCTCGCAGAACCATGGTTTCGCGGTCGATGAAGCGTCGCTGCCGGCGACCCTGCGCGTGACCCACCGCTCGCTGTTCGATGGCACCAACCAGGGCATCGCGCGCACCGACGTCCCGGCGTTCTCGTTCCAGGGTCATCCGGAAGCCTCGCCGGGCCCGCACGATGTCGGTCCGCTGTTCGACCGGTTCGTGGCGCTGATGGCCGAGGCGAACGCTTGATGCGCAGCCTCGCGCTGCTGCCGTTGCTGTGGTGTGTCGCGGGTGCGGCGCAGGCTGCGCCCGCCGCCGATGCCGACGTGGCGGCGGTGGTGAAGACGCTGGGCCTGGGCACGCTGGGCACCACCATGGCCAGCCTGGTGATCGACACCACGCCGGCGCTGAAGGCGCTGCCGGAGGCTGATCAGCAGTGCGCGCAGGCCCCCGTGCGCGATCTGCTGGATGCGCAGTTCCGTGGTTCCATCATCACGGGTCTGGGCAGCGATGGCGACGCCGTGATCGCCGAGTGGTCGCGCTTCCTGGCCACGCCGGCGGGCAAGGCCCTGGCGGGCGGCTTCGCCAATTCCACGCCCGAGAACACCGAGGCCAAGGCCGCTGCCGGTCTGGCTGGGCCGGACCGCGCACAGCTTGCCGCCTTCATCGGCAGCCCGGCCTATCGTCGGCTGGTGGCGTCGTTCGAGAGCGGGCCGGCGATGCCGGACAATCTGGGCGCGCAGTTGGCCAAGCCGCTGCAGGACCAGTGCCGGATCGTGATGAACCCCGACGATATTTCCTGATCGACAGCGTGCGATCACCCCCATCTGCCTCGCTGTCCAGACTTAGAGAAGACAATGCCCAAGCGCACTGACCTTAAAACCATCCTCATCATCGGTGCCGGCCCGATCGTCATCGGCCAGGCCTGTGAGTTCGACTACTCCGGCGCGCAGGCCTGCAAGGCGCTGCGCGACGAGGGTTACCGCGTGGTGCTGGTCAACAGCAATCCGGCCACGATCATGACCGACCCGGAGATGGCCGACGCCGTCTACATCGAGCCGATCAACTGGCAGACGGTCGAGAAGATCATCGCCAAGGAAAAGCCCGACGCGCTGCTGCCGACCATGGGTGGCCAGACCGCGCTGAACTGCGCGCTGGACCTGGCCGACAACGGCGTGCTGGAGAAGTACAACGTCGAGCTGATCGGCGCCAAGCGCGATGCCATCCGCATGGCCGAAGACCGCGAGCTGTTCCGCGTGGCCATGGGTGAGATCGGCCTGGAGTGCCCGTCCGCCGCGGTCGCGCACACGCTGGAAGAAGCGATCGAGATCCAGACCCGCGTCGGTTATCCCACCATCATCCGCCCCAGCTTCACCCTGGGCGGCAGCGGTGGCGGCATCGCCTACAACCGCGAAGAGCTGGTCGATATCGTGACCCGCGGCCTGGAGCTGTCGCCGACCACCGAAGTGCTGGTGGAAGAGTCGGTGCTGGGCTGGAAGGAATTCGAGATGGAGGTGGTGCGCGACACCGCCGACAACTGCATCATCGTCTGCTCGATCGAGAACCTGGACCCGATGGGCGTGCACACCGGTGACTCGATCACCGTGGCCCCGGCCCAGACCCTGACCGACAAGGAATACCAGCGCCTGCGCGATGCCTCCATCGCCGTGCTGCGCAAGATCGGCGTGGATACCGGCGGTTCGAACGTGCAGTTCGGCATCAGCCCGACCACCGGCCGCGTGGTCGTGATCGAAATGAACCCGCGCGTGTCGCGCTCCTCGGCGCTGGCCTCCAAGGCCACCGGCTTCCCGATCGCCAAGGTCGCGGCCAAGCTGGCCGTGGGTTACACCCTGGACGAATTGAAGAACGAGATCACCGGCGGCCTGACCCCGGCCTCGTTCGAGCCGTCCATCGATTACGTCGTCACCAAGATCCCGCGCTTCGCCTTCGAAAAGTTCCCGGCCGCCGATGCGCGCCTGACCACCCAGATGAAGTCGGTGGGCGAGGTGATGGCGATGGGCCGCACCTTCCAGGAGTCGCTGCAGAAGGCGCTGCGTGGCCTGGAAACCGGCAAGATCGGCCTGGACCCGACCGGCCTGGACCTGTCCAACGAAGACGACATCACCACGATCAAGCGCGAGCTCAAGGCCCCGGGCCCGGAGCGCCTGTTCTTCGTCGGTGATGCATTCCGCGCCGGTTTCAGCGTGGAAGACGTGTTCGCCCTGTCGCACATCGACCCGTGGTTCCTGGACCAGATCGAAGAGATCATCCAGGCCGAGGCCGGGGTGGCCGCCGATGGCATCGATGCGCTGGACGCCGCGCGCCTGCGCAAGCTCAAGCGCGCCGGTTTCTCCGATGCCCGCCTGGCCGAGCTGACCGGCACCAACGAAGCGGCCGTGCGTGCGCTGCGTCGTGCCCACAAGGTGCGCCCGGTGTACAAGCGCGTGGATTCCTGCGCCGCCGAGTTCGCCACCAGCACCGCGTACCTGTATTCGACCTATGAGGACGAGTGCGAAGCGGCGCCGAGCAACCGCGACAAGATCATGATCCTGGGCGGCGGTCCGAACCGCATCGGCCAGGGCATCGAGTTCGACTACTGCTGCGTGCACGCGGCACTGGCGCTGCGCGATGATGGCTTCGAAACCATCATGGTCAACTGCAACCCGGAAACCGTCTCCACCGATTACGACACCTCCGACCGCCTGTACTTCGAGCCGCTGACGCTGGAGGACGTGCTGGAGATCGTCGAGCTGGAACAGCCGAAGGGCGTGATCGTGCAGTACGGCGGCCAGACCCCGCTGAAGCTGGCGCGCGCGCTGGAAGCCAACGGCGTGCCGGTGATCGGCACCTCGCCGGACTCCATCGATCTGGCCGAAGACCGTGAGCGTTTCCAGCAGCTGGTCGACAAGCTCGGCCTGAAGCAGCCGCCGAACCGCATCGCCCGCAACGACCAGGAAGCCCTGCTGCTGGCCCGCGAGATCGGCTACCCGCTGGTGGTGCGCCCGAGCTACGTGCTGGGCGGCCGTGCGATGGAGATCGTCTACGGTGAATCCGATCTGGCCCGCTACGTCCGCGACGCGGTGAAGGTCTCCAACGATTCGCCGGTGCTGCTGGACCGCTTCCTCGACAACGCCGTGGAAGTGGACGTGGACATCATTGCCGACAAGGACGGTAACGTGCTGATCGGCGGCGTCATGGAGCACATCGAAGAAGCGGGCGTGCATTCGGGCGATTCGTCCTGCTCGCTGCCGCCGTACTCGCTGTCCGCCGAGACCCAGGCCGAGCTGCGTCGCCAGGTCGTCGAGCTGGCCAAGGCCCTGAACGTGGTCGGCCTGATGAACACCCAGTTCGCGATCCAGGCGGGCGAGAACGGCGAAGACATCGTCTACCTGCTGGAAGTGAACCCGCGTGCATCGCGCACCGTGCCGTTCGTCTCCAAAGCCACCGGCATGCCGCTGGCCAAGATCGCCGCGCGCTGCATGGCCGGCAAGACCCTCGCCGAGCAGGGCGCGACCAAGGAAATCGTGCCGGGCTACTACTCGGTGAAGGAAGCGATCTTCCCGTTCGCCAAGTTCCAGGGCGTGGATCCGATCCTCGGGCCGGAGATGCGCTCCACCGGTGAGGTGATGGGCGTGGGCCGCAGCTTCAGCGCCGCCTTCGCGCGTGCGCAGGAAGCCGGTGGCATCAAGGCGCCGCCGCTGGGCAAGGCCTTCGTCTCGGTGCGTGATCCGGACAAGAAGCGCGTGCTGCCGGTGGCCAAGGCCCTGCTCGAGCGCGGCTACACCCTGGTCGCCACCCGTGGCACCGGCGCGTGGCTGCAGGAGCACGGCATGGACTGCGAGATCGTCAACAAGGTCGTCGAAGGTCGTCCGCACATCGTCGATTCGATCAAGAACGGCGAGATCGTCTACATCGTCAACACGACTGAAGGTCGCGCGGCGATCAACGACTCGTTCTCGATCCGTCGCGAAGCGCTGCAGCATCGCGTCACCTATTCGACCACCATCGCCGGCGCCATGGCGCTGGTGCAATCACTGGAATTCCGCGGGACCGGCCCGGTCTGGTCGCTGCAGGAACTGCACAAGGAGTTGAACGCATGAGAGCACCGATCACCCTGAAGGGCGCGCAGCGTCTGCGCGAAGAGCTTGACCACCTGAAGTCGGTCAAGCGCCCGAAGGTCATCGCGGCGATCGCCGAGGCACGCGAGCACGGCGATCTCAAGGAGAACGCCGAGTACCACGCCGCGCGCGAGGAGCAGGGCTTCATCGAAGGCCGCATCAAGCAGCTGGAAGGCGAGCTTTCGCATGCCGAGATCATCGACATCACCAAGCTCAACGCCGGCAGCAAGGTGGTGTTCGGCGCCACCGTCGAGCTGTCGGACGTGGAAAGCGAAGAAGAAAAGCGCTACCAGATCGTGGGTGACCTGGAAGCGGACATCAAGCTGGGCCTGATCGCGATCTCCTCGCCGCTGGCCCGTGCCTTGATCGGCAAGCTGGAAGGCGATGCGGTCACCATCGACGCACCGGCCGGCCAGCGCGAGTACGAAATCGTCAGCGTCCAGTACCTGGACTGACGGCGATGGCCACGGCGACGTTGTTGCTGCCGGCGCGCAGCCGGTTTCCGGCGGCGCCGCTGCCCGATGACGTCGCCAGGGCGCTGGGGCGTGCGGAACGCCGCAGCGTCGAGGCGGGCGAGCGCGCCCAGCTGCGTCGGCACTTCCAGGCGCAGCCGGACGCGTGGTCGGCCGCAGCCCTGACCCGGCAGCTGGATGTCGGCGACGCCGACGGCGCGGTGTGGCTGCGGGCCGATCCGGCCAACGTGGTGCCGGACATGCATGGCGCACGCCTGATGGGGCACGGGGATACCCTGCGGCCCGATCTGGCCGATGTCATGCATCTGCTGCCGGCCTTGCAGCCGTTGTTTGCCGGCTACGGTTTCGTGCTGGATGCCCCGGTGCCGTCCCGCTGGTATCTGCGCCTGCCGGCCGGCACCACGCTGCCGGTATTCGCCGAGCCCGATGAAGTGCTCGGCGATGATCTGTTTGCCCATCTCCCTGAAGGCGATGCGGGCCGCCGCTGGCGCGCCCTGCTGACCGAGGCGCAGGTGGTATTGCATCAGCACGCGAGGAACCAGCAGCGCGTGGCCGATGGCAAGCGGGCGATCAACTCGTTGTGGTTCTGGGGCGGCGGTGAGCTGCCCGAACGCGTGACCACCGCGCATGCCCAGGTCCGCAGCCGCGATGCGCTGCTGCAGGCGCTGGCCAAGGCGGCAGGCCTGCAGGCCGATGGCGAGCAGACCGTGGATGCCCTGGTGGACCTGCGCCAGCTGCGTTCGCTGGAGCAGTTGGGTAACGAGGCGATCCGGCCGCTGCTGGCGGCGATCGCGCGGGGGGAATTGACGCGGCTGGTCCTGGATTTCGAGGACGGCACGTGCGTGGAGATCGACAAAGGCCAGCGCTGGCGGTTCTGGAAGAAGCCGGTGCAGCTGCACGACACCTGAGTGCAGCGCCGACCGAGGGTCGGCGTTCGTGCCTCTGGCCAGCCCTGGGCTCAGCGCAGTTCCGTCTCGAACGTGGCCAGGTGCCAGAAGCCGCCCGGCATGGCCCGGCACAACCCGGTCACGTATTCGCGGCTCACCACGAACCGCGTGCCATCCCATACCCAGTAGCGCCCGAACCCGCAGCGGCCCAGCGTCCGCTCGTCCCTCTCTTCGTAGAGCACCGCGTCCGGATGCCTCAGGAACACGTGCGCGGTGCTGACCAGCGCCGGCTCGAACGGCGGTTGCGCGCGGATCACCCAACTCGGCCCGCTCGCGTAGTAGCCCGGCCCGTGGCAGGTCATGGACGCCAGCAGGTGCGCCGGGTCCAGCCGGTGCACGTCCAGTGACGTCGATTCAACCCGATCCTCCTGCCATGCGCACACCGCCTGCATGTCGCGGCCGGCCAGCAGCGCGTCCATCAGGTCCTTGCGTTCGGCAAGCGCCGCATCTTCCGGCCGCGTTTCCGCCAGCGGTGGCGGATTCTTCAGCACCGGCCTGGGCAAGGCTGGCGGCACACTCGACTCTGGCCGGGTGCCGCGTTGGATCAGCGCGCCGGGGGTGTCAAGCCGGTCCTGCGCCGCGTCCATCTTCAGCAGCATGGCCGTGGCACCGCGGTTGGAGATGGGCCAGGCGCTGCCGGCCGCATCAACGATCGCGATGGGCGCATCGCGCCGCAGCGCCACCAGCAGCGCGTCTACCTGTGCTTGGCTGAGCGTGGCCGGTGCCTCCGGCTGCGTGGGAACCACCGTGCCCAGCGCACGGCCGTCCACGCGCAGCTGCAGCGCGCCGCTGGGCCTGGGCGCCGGCGTCTTCTCTCCGGCGTCTCCGTATTCGGCGCCGTCCACGTAGCCCAGCATCGCCGTGACCCGGGTGTCCGGCCCGCCGACACGTTCGAACAGCAGGCTGAAGGCAATCGGTGCGTCGGCAGTGAACCCGGCGGCGCGGCAGGTACGGGTGTTGTCACAGGCCAGCAGCCAGTCGTGCTCGAAGAACGACGTACCCAGTGAAGAAGCCGCTGCGGCGGCGACCGGTGCCAGTGAGAGGGCCATGGCGAGGCGCAGCGGCAATGCAGAGAAAGACATGAAAAAGCCGGGTGGAAGCCGGAGGGGAGTATCCGTCATCGGCGCATGAACGGGAACGCACGTGTCGACCGATGTACCCGCAGAGCAGCTACCGGAGCCAGCCGGTATCATGGCGGCACTCTCTGCAACCCGGCGATGCCGATGTCTTCCACCGCCGCCGCTGCGCCGCTCGCCGCTTCCCCGACCACCACGCACGCCGTCACCCTGCAGCGTCGCGACGCCGTGCCCGTGGCCGGCTGGCCCGAGGACATGCTGCCGCTGCTGCAGCGCCTGTACGCCGCACGCGGGGTCACCGATGCCGCGCAGGCACAGCCAAAGCTCGCCCAGCTGCATGCGCCGGATCTGCTGGGCAGCATGCAGGACGCGGTGGAACTGCTGGCCGGGGCGATTGCCAGCAACGCCCGCATCCTGGTGGTTGGCGATTTCGACTGCGACGGCGCCACAGCGTGCGCCGTGGGCGTGCGTGGGTTGCGCATGCTAGGGGCGTGCGACGTGGTGCACGCGGTGCCGAACCGCGTCCTGCACGGGTATGGATTGTCCCCGTCGCTGGTGGCCGACCTGGCGCACCTGCAGCCGGGCCTGCTGGTCACGGTCGATCACGGGATCGCCTGCCACGCCGGCGTCAACGCGGCCAAAGCACTCGGCTGGAAGGTACTGGTCACCGATCACCATCTGCCCGGCGAGCACCTGCCGCCCGCGGATGCGATCGTGGACCCCAACATCAGCGGCGATGCATTCCCAAGCAAGGCGCTGGCCGGCGTCGGGGTGATCTTCTACGTGTTGATGGCGCTGCGCCGCCACCTGCGCGGGCAGGGCGCGTTTGCCACGACGCCGGAGCCGGACCTGCTGACCCTGCTGGATCTGGTCGCGGTGGGTACGGTCGCCGATCTGGTCGCGCTGGATGACAACAACCGCGCCCTGGTCTCGGCCGGCCTGCGCCGGCTGCGCAGCGGCAAGGGCTGCGTCGGGCTGCAGGCGCTGATCGAGGCCAGCGGGCGCGATGCCTCGCGCCTCACCGGCAGCGACATCGGTTTCGCGCTAGGCCCACGTTTGAATGCGGCCGGCCGGCTGGAAGACATGGCGCTGGGCATCGAGCTGCTGCTCACCGAAGACCGCGCCCACGCGCGTGAGATCGCCACGACACTGGAATCGATCAACACCGAGCGCCGTGCGGTCCAGCAGTTGATGACCGACGACGCGGAACTGGCGGTGTCCCGTGCGGTGCTCAGTGCCGAGGGTGTGCGTCCAGTCGCCGCCTGCCTGTTCGATGCCGAGTGGCATCCGGGCGTGGTCGGCCTGGTCGCCTCCAAGATGAAGGATCGCCTGCATCGCCCGGTGATCGCCTTTGCGCCGTCCGAGCCGGGCGGTGATTCGCTGCGTGGCTCGGCGCGCTCGATTCCCGGCTTCCACATCCGTGATGCGCTGGCGCTGGTCAACGCCGCGCACCCGGGCCTGATCGACAAGTTCGGTGGCCACGCCATGGCCGCCGGCCTCAGCCTGCCGCATGCGCAGCTGGCCGCGTTCGAGCTGGCCTTCGTGGACGTGGTGGAGCGCACGCTGGATCCGCTCTCGCTGCAGCAGCTGCTGCTCACCGACGGCGAGTTGCTGCCGCAGGAGCTGGATTTCGCCCATGCCGAGGCCCTGCGTCTGGCCGGGCCGTGGGGGCAGGGCTTCCCCGAGCCGCTGTTCGATGGTCACTTCCAGGTGGCGCGCTGGCAGGTGCTCAAAGAGAAGCACCTCAAGCTCAGCCTGCGCGTGCCGGGCCGCCCCGAGCCGGTCAGCGCGATCCACTTCAGCGGCTGGACCGGCAATGCGCCGGCCAACCACGTCCACATCGCCTATCGGCTGGTCAGTGATGACTACCGGGGAGGCGGCGCGATCCAGCTGATCATCGAGCACTGCGCGGATGCTTGACCTGCGCCGCAGCCTGTTGTTGTCGGCCAGCCTGTTGCTGTCCTCGCTTTCCCTTTCCGCAGACGCCCACATGCTCCCATCGCCCACCGAACGTTTCGACCTGCAGAGCCGCATCGTGCTGCAGGGTGACGAGACTACACGCACCGAACTCTCCGCCCGCGAGGGCTTCGAATTCCCCGACCTGGAAGGCTCGCGCCAGAGCGTGGCGTGGCTGCTGCGGCACGAACTGGCCGCACGGATCGAGGGCGGAGACGGCGCGTCCACCGGTCCGATCACAGTCGATGACGCGGTTGCCGCGGTGATGGCGCGGCTGAGCAGGACCCGCTGCGTGGCCACGGACTACCAGCCCTCGGACGACCCGGACGATTACCGGGATGCGGACGATCAGTCCGGCGCGTTGGCGTACACCTGCCAGCTGCCCGATCCCGCAACGCTGCGCCCCGTGTATGCAGCGCTGCGCGCGACCCAGGACGGTCCGGATCGGCATCAGGCCGCGCAACGTCTGCTTGCTGCTTACGTCGAACAGCTGTCCAGCGCACCGGACCGGCCTGTGCACGCACACCACGCCGTATTCTCGCGCCCGTACTCGGCCGACCACGCCGTCATGCAGAGCATGGCGATCATGGAGACGATCCTTCCGGCGCTGTTCCCCTTCGACGGCTGGGAAGACGACGACGGCTGAGCGTCGCCGCGCATGGCTGTGTGATGTTTTACTCCTGGACCTCGGTCACCAGCGTCGGCATTTCCCAGGCGCCACCGGCGGCCACCAGGCGGCACAGGCCGGTGCTGCTGTCGGCGGTCCTGACGAACTGCGTGCCGGTCCAGCCCCAGGTCGTGGAGTACCAGCAATCGCCAAGGCCACGGCCCTTGTGCGCCTCCTGGATGGTGCGTACGTCATCACCCACGGCTGCCGTGGTGACCAGCCGCGGCTGGTACGGCGCGCGGTCGTTGATCACCCAGTAGCCGTCACCGGTGTTGTACGCGGCGCGCCAGCAGCTCAGCGACACCAGCAGTTTGTCGGCGCTGAGCCGCTGCACGGTCAGTGCCTCGGGTTCACCATCCGGCGACAGGCTGCCGCTGGGTCCCAGCGCTTCGCAGTCGTCGGCCGAGGTCATCGCTGCGAGGGCGGCGCGCAGCGCCGGTGATGCGGCCAGCGCCTCGTCCGCCGGGCGGGTCGCCACCGGCTTGCCCAGCTGCACGACCGGCACCGGCAGTGCGGGCGGCACCGAGGATTCGGCAAGGGTGCCTTTTCGCATCAGTGCGCCCGGCGTGCCCAGGCGGCCCTGGAACGCATCCATCTTCAACAGCACGGCCGAAGCCCCTTTATCGGACACCGTCCAGCGCGCGCCGTCGTCGCCGATCAACTCGATCCGGCTGTTGCGTGCCAGCGAAGCGAGCAGGGCCGCGAGCTGCTTCGCGGAAAAGGTGGCGGTGCCCTCGGCGGCATCGAACGTCATCGGGCCCAGCGAGGCGCCATTGATCTGCAGGCTGAGCCGCTGGGTGGAGGTGTTGTCGTCGTACTGGCCCAGCATCAGTTCGGCCTGCACTGGCTGGCCCGGCCCACCCGCGCGGGTGAGCAGGATCGAGACCGGGTCGCCACCATTCTCATCGGCCTGGTAACCGGCGGCGCGGCAGGTGCGGGTGTTGTCGCAGGCCAGCATCCAGTCGCGGTGGCCGAACGTCACGCCCTCAACGGGGGCGGCGGCGTAGCCGGGCAGGGCAAGCCCCATCAACAGCGGGGCGGTCAACAACAGGCGCATGCGGCATCCTTGGTCCATCAATCCGTGGAGGGCGATCTTGGCCCAGCACGGGTGAGGCGTCCATGACCGGAACAGGCGGTTGCCAGCGCTCAACCCCGTTGTTGATCGCCGCGCGTTCAATGGAGTGTCATCGGATCAGGAGCGTCACATGGGACTCGCACTGCGCAGTATCGGTCTGCTCGCTCTTCTGTGCTGGCAGTCGCCCAGCGTCCACGCCCAGGCGCGGCGTTTCCCGCCGCCACGGCCGCCGATCCTGCAGGTGGCGGGCGCCGAAGTGCCGGTGCGGCTGACCGAGGCCCGTATCGACAGCCGTGTCATGGCGGGACTGGGTGAAACCACGATCGAGATGACGTTCCACAATCCCAATGCCCGGGTGCTGGAAGGGCAGCTGGCGTTCCCACTGGCCGCGGGCCAACAGGTGGCCGGGTTCGCACTGGATATCGGTGGTGAGCTGCGCGACGCGGTGCCGGTCCCCAAGGCGCAGGGCCGCCAGGTCTTCGAGGCGATCGAGCGTCGCCAGGTCGATCCAGGGCTTCTGGAGCAGACCGCTGGCAATCAGTTCCGACTGCGCCTCTATCCGATCCCGGCGCGCGGTGAGCGTCGCGTCCGTCTGGTGCTGCGCGACAGCCTGCCGACCGTACCGCAGGGCCTGCAGTGGTCGCTGCCCGTGTTCTTTGCACGGCAGGCGGAGCAGGTAACGGTCCGGCTGGAGGCCAGCGGGACGGGCAAGCCGGTCGCCGTGGGGGTCAATCCACTCGGGTTCACGTTGAAGACCCGCGCCTATGCGGCGCAGTGGAAAGGGCGGGGCGCGGATCTGCCGGCACAACTGCAGTGGAGCCTTCCGCTCGCGCGCAGCACTGACGTGGTCACTGGCCTGCATGAGGGGCAGCGCTATCTGCTGGCCAGCGTGCCGGTTCGCACGTCCACCGCTGCGCGTGTCCTGCCTCGGCGCATCGGCCTGCTCTGGGATGCATCGGGCTCGGCCGGTACACGCAACGGTGCGGCGGAACGCGCTGTGCTGGATCGCTACTTCCGGGCCCTCGGCACCGGCCAGGTCCAGTTGACCGTGCTGCGTGACCGCAGCGAAACGCCGCGGGAGTTCACCATCAACAAGGGCGACTGGTCGGCACTGCGCGAGTACCTGCGGGCGCTGCCCAACGATGGCGCCAGCGCACTGGGCGACTGGACCCCCAACCCCGCCATCCGCGAGTACCTGCTGGTCAGCGATGGCCTGGCCAACTACGGCAGCCAGACGCTGCCCACGCTGTCGCGCGATCAACGCCTGTATGCGCTGAGCAGCGCCGGTGCGAAGACCGACACGCCGCGCCTGCGCGCCTGGACCAGCGCCCATCATGGCCAACTGCTGCAGGTGAGCAGCGAGGCGGAGGTGCCAGGCGTGATGCCGCTGCTGCTCCAGCAGCCGGTCGAGGTCGCCGAGGTGCGGGCACGTGGCGTGGAGGACGTGAACGTGGATGCCTCCAGCGCCACGCAGGGTTGGATCCGCGTCACCGGTCGCGTGCTGCGTCCCGATGCGACGGTGCTGCTGTCTCTGCGCGGTGGCGGCAGCGATCCGCAGCCGATCACCCTCGACGTCGCGAACGCACGTGGGGTGGAAGGCGGCCTGGTTGCCCACGCGTGGGTGAATGCCCGATTGGCCGCACTGGCGGCGGACCCGGCCGGGGCGCCGGCGGCCAAGGCGCTGTCGCAGCAGTTCGGTGTGGTGACCGCCGATACCTCGCTGCTGGTTCTTGAAACGTTGGAGGACTACCTGCGTTACGGCATCCGTCCGTCTGCACCCTTGCGCGCGGCCTACGACCAGCGCCATGCAGTGACGGTGGCGGACCTGGCAAGCGAGCGGAAACGCCGCCTGGATGGCATCGCCCGCCAGTTCGCCGAGCGCGAGCAGTGGTGGAATACCCGCTGGCCCAAGGATGCGCCACCGCGGCCCAAGCCGGACGTGCACGCCGTCGCCGCGCCAGTCGCCATGGCGATGGCCGCGCCACCGCCGGCACCTGCGGCGCCGATGGCGCTGGACCGTGTCGAGCTGACTGCCTCGGCGGTTGCCGATCAGGCAGAGGCCACCACTGAACGTCGCGCCAAGTCGGCACCCAAGGCCAACAGCGGCCAGATCACCCTGACGCTGGCGCCGTGGGCACCGGATTCGGCCTATGCACGCCGCCTGCGCGATGCCACGCCGGCGCAGCTGTATCCGCTGTATCTGCAGGAGCGCGAACAGCACGCCGGCAGCAGCGCCTTCTATCTGGACGTGGCCGATCAGCTGCTGGCCAGCGGACAGCGTGATCTCGCGCTGCGCGTGCTCTCCAACCTGGCCGAGATGGACCTGGAAAATCGCCACGTGCTGCGCGTGCTCGGCTACCGCCTGATGCAGGCAAAGGCGCCGGCGCTGGCGGTGCCGGTGTTCCGCCAGGTGCTGGCGATGGGCGAGGAGGAGCCGCAGAGTTTCCGTGACCTGGGCCTGGCCCTGGAAGCAGCCGGGCAGTACCAGGCGGCGGTGGCGTCGCTCTATGAGGTGGTGGTCCGGCCGTGGGATGGCCGCTTCGACGGCATCTCGCTGATCGCGCTGGATGAACTGACCCGGCTGATCGCACGGGAGCGCGTCGACGCCTCGGCCATCGACCCGCGCCTGCGTCGTGCGATGCCGCTGGACCTGCGCGTGGTGCTGAGCTGGGACAGCGACAACAGCGACATGGATCTGTGGGTCACCGATCCCAACGGCGAGCGCGCCTACTACGGCAACCGGCTGACCTACCAGGGCGGGCAGATGTCGCAGGACTTCACCGGCGGCTACGGCCCGGAGCAGTTCTCGTTGCGTGATGCCAAGCCGGGCACCTACAGGATCGAGGCGAACTACTTCGGCAGCCGCGAGCAGCTGGTCACCGGTGCCACCACGCTGATGCTGCGGCTGAGCACGAAGTGGGGCAGCCGCGACCAGCGCGACCAGCAGGTCACGCTGCGCTTGAAGGACCGGGCGGAGACGGTGCTGGTTGGGGAGTTCGAGGTGAAGTAGCTGCTCAGCTCGTTTCCGGTGATCCCGCCGCTGCGCCACGGGTGGCGGGACGCATCGGCGGCAGCCGCTGCCGGCGCAGTCCGAAAAGAGGGCGCAGCCAACCAACGCGCCGGATCAGCCCTTCGTGCAGCAGCAGGCAGCCCGCCACGGTTCCGGTCAGGACCAGCAGCGGCTCCCACCACGGCCCCAGCTGCAGCGGCTTGAGCCAGAACAGCAGGGCGATGATCAGGCTCTGATGCAGGATGTACCAGGGATACACGGCCTCGGTGCAGTACGGCAGCCAGCGGAACGGGCGATCCAGATGCACCTTGGCCCAGCCGAGCAGGGTCAGCAGCACGGCCCACAGATACAGCGACTGGCTGGCCATCACCTGCAGCGTCCAGATGCTGTCCGGCCATTGCCGCAGCAGCGAATCGGCAGGCAATACCCGCCCCAGGATGCGGATGCCGAAGTACCAGCCCGCCGCAATGACCGCCACCCACAGGGTGATCCGGCGCAGGTCGACCACGCGCGCCCAGAACGGAGTGGCGCGGGCCAGCAGGTAGCCGGCCAGGAAAACCGTGCCGTACTTGGCGTGCTGGTACCAGTCGCCGAACAGCAGGTTGGTGGAGGGGAACCGGGGATCGAGCCAGGCCACCCAGCCAAAGGAGAGCAGCGTGGGCAACCCGATCAGGATCGGCGCCGGCGCCCGGGCGAAGCGCTCCACCGCGCGGCGCACCGCAGGGGTATCCAGCACCGGCATCAGCAGCGCCAGCACCAGTGTGTAGACCCACAGGTAGGCCAGGTACCACAGGTGGTTCCAGGTGATGCGCAGCTGCCAGCCGGCAAACGTGTCCTGCGGCCAGGCCGGCATCTGCCAGTAGCGCAGCAGGAAGGCGCCGAAGCCGGGTTCGATATGGACGTTGGTGAGCGCCTCGGCATAAGGCTGGATCGGCACCACCACGGCCATGCCGAACAGCAGCGGCAGCAGCAACCGCCACGTGCGCAGCATGGCAAAGCGCGCGATGCGCGTCTCTGGCCGCATCAAGGCGATGGCGATACCCGAGAGCAGGAACAACAGCTGCATCCGCCAGCGGTTCACCAGCAGCATCGGCCACTGCAGCCACTCGGCGGTGTAGTCGCTCTTGAGATGGAACCCCCAGCCGTCCACGTAGGCCATGGCGGTGTGATAGAGGATGAGCAGGGCGAAGGCGAGCACGCGCAGGGCGTCGATGTCGTGGCGGCGTGGCATGGACGGGGCAGGCAGGAAAGGAGGCTGCACGGTGCGCAGTCGCCGCGCGGTCTGCCATGGCGAAGGGGCCTGCCGCCGGGGGCAAGTGACGAATGGCGGTCGCCAAGGGACGGGTGGGGCGCACTACCATGGCGGGATGAGTCAGGCTGACGACCCTTTGCGAATGGACGATTCAATGGCGAACGGACGTGCCGCGCGGTGGCGGCCGGGTGCGCGGATGCTGGTGTGGTCGGTGATCCTGCTGACCACGGCGGTGGCCAATGCGCTGGTGGAAGTGATGGATGCGGGCCGCCGTGGCGAAGACCTGGGCCTGTGGCAGCCGATGATCTGGGAGCTGAGCAGCGTCACGATGATCCTGCTGACGCTGCCGGTCCTGTGGTCGGGCTGCCAGCGTTGGCCGCTGCACGCCGATACCTGGAAGCGGCGGCTGCCGCTGTACCTGCTGGCCAGCGTGGGGTGGTCACTGGTGCATGTCACCGGGATGATGGGGCTGCGCCATCTCGCCTATGCCGCGCTCGGCTACCACTACCAGGACGATGCCACCTGGCCGGTGCGCCTGATGTACGAGTACCTCAAGGATGTCCGTGCCTTCTTCACCTTCGTGGCGATCGAGCACTTCTTCAGCTGGTTCGGGCGGCGTCGGCAGGGCGAGGCGCATCTGCTGGCCGCGCCGGACGATGCGCCGCCGGTGGACGCCGTGGAGCGTCCGGAGCGGTTCCTGGTGCGCAAGCTGGGCCGCGACTTCCTGGTCGCCACCGGTGACATCGAGTACGCCCAGGCGGCCGGCAACTACGTCAACCTGCGGGTGCGCGGGCATGACTACCCGCTGCGCAGCACCATGGCGGCGCTGGAAGAACGATTGGATCCGGCCCTGTTCGTGCGCGCCCACCGCAGCTGGCTGGTGAACGTGCGGCACCTGGTCTCGATCGAGCCGCTGGACGGGGGCGAGGCCCTGCTGCACATGGACGATGGAGGCCGGATACCGTGCAGTCGCCGGCAGCTGCCCTCGTTCCGGCAGGCGCTGGCTGTGCAGGGGGCGGCGTGAGGTCAATGCGCACGGGGGCCGGCACCCCGCGGGCTTGGCCGGGCAAGCCCCGGATAGGCTATGATGGACAGTCTTTTCGCACGCATTAATCGCCGACATGATCGAGCTCAATCCTGTCCGCCAGCGCATCACCGATCTCACCGATCGCGTGCTCTCGCTCAGGGGGTATCTTTGACTACGACGCCAAGAAAGAGCGTCTGGAAGAAGTAACCCGGGAACTGGAAAACCCGGATATCTGGAACAACGCCGAGTACGCCCAGAACCTTGGCCGGGAACGCGCCAATCTGGACAAAACCGTCGGCGGCATCGCCACGATCCTCGACGGCCTGACCGAGTCGGGCGAACTGCTGGAACTGGCCGAAAGCGAACAGGACGAAGAAACCGCCCTGGCCGTGGTCAGCGACCTGGACAAGTACCAGAAGCACGTCGAACAGCTGGAGTTCCAGCGCATGTTCTCCGGGCAGATGGATACCGCGGCGGCCTTCGTCGACATCCAGGCCGGTGCCGGCGGTACCGAAGCCCAGGACTGGGCCGAAATCCTGCTGCGCATGTACCTGCGCTGGTGCGAATCGCGCGGCTGGAAGACCGAACTGATGGAAGTCTCCGGCGGCGACGTCGCGGGCATCAAGTCGGCCACGCTGCGCGTGGAAGGCGATTACGCGTATGGCTGGCTGAAGACGGAGACCGGCGTGCACCGCCTGGTGCGCAAGTCGCCGTTCGATTCGGACAACCGCCGCCACACCAGCTTCACCTCGGTGTTCGTGTCGCCGGAAGTCGATGACAACATCGAGATCGATATCAACCCGGCCGACCTGCGTACCGACGTGTACCGCTCCTCCGGCGCGGGTGGCCAGCACGTCAACAAGACCGAATCGGCGGTGCGTATCACGCACATCCCGACCAACACGGTCGTGGCCTGCCAGACCGGCCGCAGCCAGCACCAGAACCGCGACAACGCGATGAAGATGCTGGCCGCCAAGCTGTACGAGCTGGAAATCCAGAAGCGCAACGCCGAGCGCGACGCGGTGGAAGCCACCAAGTCCGACATCGGCTGGGGCAGCCAGATCCGCAACTACGTGCTCGACCAGAGCCGTATCAAGGACCTGCGCACCGGCATCGAACGCTCCGATACGCAGAAGGTGCTGGACGGCGATCTCGACGAATTCGTCGAAGCCAGCCTGAAGTCCGGCCTGGCCGTGGGTGCCAAACGCACCGACGCCTGACCGTCGGGGCCGCCACGCGCGGCCCCGATCCGTTGTGCCCGGGCCGCGCCCGGTTTCGCAATCCGCCCCGACCATCGGCATGATGGCGGGGACCGTACCTCCCCCCGACATACATAGACCCACGCCATGAACGATCAGACCGCCGCGCCGCAGCCCCCCGTCGACGAGAACAGCCTCATCGCCGAGCGCCGCGCGAAACTGACCGCCCTGCGCGGGCAGGGCATCGCCTACCCGAACGATTTCCGCCGCGAGCACTTCGCCGGCACCCTGCAGGCCGAGTTCGCCGACGCCGAACAGTGGACCGCCGAAGCACTGGAAGCCAGTGGCCGCCAGGTCAAGATGGCCGGCCGCCTGATGGCCAAGCGCGTGATGGGCAAGGCCAGCTTCGCCCAGATCCAGGACGAGTCCGGCCGCATCCAGCTGTTCCTGCAGGGCAGCACCCTGGGCGATGCCTACACCGCCTTCAAGGGCTGGGACGTGGGCGACATCATCGCCGTCGAGGGTGGGCTGACCCGGACCAAGACCGGCGAGCTGTCGGTCAAGGCCACCAGCCTGCGCCTGCTGACCAAGTCGCTGCGCCCGCTGCCGGACAAGTGGCACGGCCTGGCCGACGTGGAGCAGCGCTATCGCCAGCGCTATGTCGACCTGATCGTGACCCCGGAGTCGCGCGAAGTGTTCATCAAGCGCTCGCGGATCATCCGCGCCATGCGCGCCTGGCTGGACAACCGCGACTTCCTGGAAGTCGAAACGCCGATGATGCATTACATCCCCGGCGGCGCCACGGCCAAGCCGTTCACCACCCACCACAACGCGCTGGACCTGGATCTGTACCTGCGCGTGGCCCCGGAGCTGTACCTCAAGCGCCTGGTCGTGGGTGGGCTGGAGCGCGTGTACGAGATCAACCGCAACTTCCGCAATGAAGGCGTCAGCACCCGCCACAACCCGGAATTCACCATGATGGAGCTGTACGAGGCCTACGCCACGTACACCGAAGTGATGGACCTGACCGAAGGCGTGATCCGTGACGTGGCCAGCAAGGTGCTGGGCACCACCACGGTGGAGTGGGATGGCGCCACCATCGACCTGGCCCCGGCCTTCCGCCGCTGGCGCATGGACGAGGCGGTGCGCCACCACAACCCGGAGATCAGCGCGGCCGACTGCACTGACCGCGATGCGCTGGCCGCCCATTGCGAGCGCCTGAAGATCCGGATCAAGCCGTCCTACGGCTGGGGCAAGCTGCTGCTGGAGATCTTCGAGGCCACCGTCGAGCACACCCTGATCCAGCCGACCTTCATCACCGACCACCCGGTGGAAGTCTCGCCGCTGGCCCGTGCCAACGACGACCAGCCGGGCTATACCGACCGCTTCGAGCTGTTCATCAACGGCAAGGAACTGGCCAACGGCTTCTCCGAGTTGAACGACCCGGAAGACCAGGCGGCCCGATTCCAGGCCCAGGTGACGGCGAAGGAAGGCGGCGACGACGAGGCCATGCATTACGACGCCGATTACATCCGCGCGCTGGAGTACGGCATGGCCCCGACCGGCGGCCTGGGCATCGGCATCGACCGCCTGGTGATGCTGCTGACCGGCAGCAGCTCGATCCGTGACGTGCTGCTGTTCCCGTATATGCGTCCCGAAAACTGAGACCTGCGTCCGGGCGTGCTTGGGGCACGTCCGGATGGGGGTTCCGCTCCCGTGGCCGCGCGAGTATGGTTTCTGCGTGGCTTTAACAGGCGCTATGCGTGTTGGCCACAGACCATGACGGGTCGCAGGGGGATGCCGACACCGGCATCACACTGTGACGACGATCATGAACTGGGGTGTTCATGACGGGAGGCGGACCCATGCAAGGTGCCAGTGTGCTGAGCGGCGGAGTATTCTCTCCGCAGCATGTTCCAGTGTGGTCAAGGAAGAAGGCAGAAGCAGCCTTGAATATTGTCATCGTTGACGACCAGACGTCCGCGCGTACCATGCTGCGCCATGTCATCGAGGACATCGCGCCGGAACTGTCCGTGCACGACTTCGGCGATCCGCTGACGGCGCTGGCCTGGTGCGAGTCGCACGCGGTGGATCTGCTGCTGCTGGATTACCGCATGCCGGAGATGGACGGGCTGGAGTTCGCCCGCCGTTTCCGTCGCCTGCCCAAGCACCGCGACATTCCCGTGATCCTGATCACCGTGGTCGGCGACGAGCCGGTCCGCCAGGCCGCGCTGGAGGCCGGGGTGATCGATTTCCTGGTCAAGCCGATCCGCCCGCGGGAACTGCGCGCGCGCTGCTACAACCTGTTGCAGCTGCGCCAGCAGTCGGAGAACGTCAAGCAGCGCGCGCTGTCGCTGGAGCAGCGGCTGCTGGCCAGCATGCACGAGGTCGAGGAACGCGAGCGCGAGACGCTGTCGCGGCTGGCGCGGGCGATCGAGTTCCGTGATGCCGGCACCAGCGCCTACCTGGAGCGCATGGCGCATGTCGCCGGCCTGATCGCCGAGCAGCTCGGGCTGCCGGAAGAGGAGGTCAAGCTGATCGAGATGGCCGCGCCCCTGCACGACATGGGCAAGATCGCCATTCCCGATGCCGTGCTGCTCAAGCAGGGCAAGTTGAACGACGAGGAGCAGGCGATCATGCGCCGGCACCCGCGGATCGGCTATGAACTGCTGAGCGGCAGCCAGAACCGTTTCATCCAGGTCGGTGCGTTGATCGCGCTGCGCCATCACGAGCGTTACGACGGCAGCGGCTACCCCGATGGCCTGGTCGGCGATGCGATTCCGCTGGAAGCGCGGATCGTGGCGGTGGCCGACGTGTTCGACGCCCTGATCTCACCCCGTCCGTACAAGGAAGCATGGACCATGGAAGCCACGCTGGCTTATCTGTACGCCCAGCGTGGTCGGTTGTTCGATCCGCGCTGCGTCGATGCCCTGCTGCGCGGCCGCCTCCAGCTTGACGAGATCTGCGCACAGCACTCCACTGCGTCATCCCGCCCGGGGATGTGATATGCGTCGTCTGTACCCGCGCCTGAAGCAACGTCTGGCGCAGCGCCCGGACACCGAGCACGGCCAGGCGATCGTGCGCATCGTGCTGATCACCCTGATCCTGCTGTATGTCCTGATGCCGGGACCCCGCCACGACCTGCCGCCGGCGCAGTACCACGGCGTGCTGGCGATCGTGCTGACCGGCCTGACGCTGTCGCTGGGGCTGTTCGGCTGGCTGCTGTGGCGGCCGGGGCGCTCGGATCCGCGCCGCGTGGCCGGCATGCTCGCCGACTACGGACTGATTGCCGCCGGCATGGTGCAGATGGGCGAGCCGTTGGCCTGGGTCTACATCGTGGTGATGTGGGTGACCGTCGGCAACGGCATGCGCTACGGCAACAACTATCTGTACGTGGCCGTGGCGATGGCCATGGTCAGCTTCGGCAGCACCGCGCTGCTCACGCCGTACTGGGAGCAGAATGCCCGGCTGGCGTTCGGCCTGTGGCTGGGCCTGGCGGCGGTGCCGCTGTATTTCTCCACGCTGCTGCGCCAGTTGACCCGGACCATGGCCGAGGCGCGCCGCGCCAACGAGGCCAAGAGCCGCTTCCTGGCCAACATGAGCCATGAGTTCCGCACGCCCCTCAACGGCCTGTCGGGCATGACAGAGCTGCTGGCCACGACCAAGCTCGATGACGAGCAGCGTGAGTGCGTCAACACCATCCAGGCCTCCTCGCGCAGCCTGTTGGCGCTGGTCGAGGAAGTTCTCGACATCTCCGCGATCGAAGCGGGCAAGCTGCGCGTCACCGCCGAGGATTTCGCGCTGGCCGATGTGATCCAGGCGATCGGGCTGATCCTGCTGCCGCAGGCCAAGGCCAAGCGGCTGGACTACCGGGTCAAGGTCGCCGATACCGTGCCGCCCTTGTTGCGCGGCGATCTCGGTCACCTGCGCCAGATCCTGCTCAATATCGCGGGCAACGCGGTCAAGTTCACCGACCACGGCCGGGTCGAGATCCGCGTCGCGGTGCTGCATGCCGAATCCAACAGCGGGGTGCGCCTGCGCTTCGACATCCTCGATACCGGTATCGGCGTCGCGCCGGAAATGCGCCCGCGGCTGTTCGAGGCATTCGAGCAGGCCGACGTCAGCATGGCGCGCCGCCACGAAGGCACCGGCCTGGGCACGACCATCGCCAAGGGCCTGGTCGAGGCGATGGGCGGCGCTATCGGCTACGAAGAGAATCCGCCGCAGGGCAGCCATTTCTGGTTCGAGCTGCCGTTCGCGCCGCCGCGCGTGCCACTGGGCACGGTCACCCCGGCCCTGGTCGGCGACGGGCTGCCGGACCGCAACGGCAATGTCATCGCCTTCGCCGATCCCTTCCTGCGCCATCGCGCGCGCGTGCGCAGCATGCACATCCTGGTCGCCGACGATCACGAGGCCAACCGGATGGTGCTGCAGCGGCTGCTGCAGAAAGCCGGCCACAAGGTGCTGTGCGTCAACGGTGGCGAAGCAGTGCTGGATGCGATGGCCGAGAGCGATTTCGATGCGGCCATCGTCGATCTGCACATGCCCGGCATGAGTGGCCTGGACATGCTCAAGGAGCTGCGCGTGATGCAGGCCGGTGGTGGTCCGCGCACGCCGGTGCTGGTGCTCAGCGCCGATGTCACCCCCGAGGCGATCCAGCGCTGCACCCAGGCCGGTGCGCATACCTTCCTGGCCAAGCCCGTCGTCGCGGTGCGGCTGCTGGACGTGCTGGCCGACATCGCCTCCAACGGCCAGCTCAAGGCCAGTGCGCCGATCGTGCGCACCGCCACCGTACTTGATGGCGTGCTGGATCCGGGCGTGCTCGACGAGCTGGCCTCGCTTGGCATGGGCGAGGGCTTCGAACGTGAGTTCATCCGCCAATGCCTGGCCGATGCCGAGCAGTGCGTCGGCGTCGCACTGGCCGATGGGGAGCGCAGCGACTGGGTCCATTTCCGTGAGCAGGCGCACGCGATCAAGGGCGTGGCCAGCAATCTCGGTCTGGTCCGCGTCGCCAATCGTGCCGGCGACCTGATGCGCATGGCCGACTGGCAGCTCAAGAGTGAATGGCGGCAGCGCGTGACCCTGCTGCAGGCCGGGATCAAGGAAGGCCGGCAGGCCCTGGACGCGCGTGCGCAGCGCCGGACCCAGGGCCAGGCGGACGACGGCGGCGACATGCGCTGAAAAAAAGCCCGGCGGCCGCCGGGCTTGAACAACACAGGGGAGGGGGGTGACTCAGGCGACGTCGAGGGTGGCGCGGCGGGTCTGGGCCTTGATCAGGCGATCCATGGTGCGCAGCGACTTGTCGCCCAGCGCGAGCGCGGAGTCCACCCACACCTTGGTGATTTCCAGCAGCTCGTCGTAACGCACGGCCTGGGCCAGGTTGCGTGCGGCATTCATCGCCAGGTAGGAATGCGGAATGCGCTGGTGCTGGCGGATCAGGTCCTCGACCGCCTTGACGCCCTGGCCCTTAGGCACCAGCACATCGACCACGCCCATCGCATGCATCTCCTCGGACGAATACACGCGGCCGTCGAGGATGATCTTCTCGGCCAGCTGCGGCGCCACGCGCTTGCACAGGAACGAGTAGGCCCCCATGCCCGGGAACAGCCCGAACAGGACTTCCGGCAGGCCCATGCCGCAGCCTTCCTCGGCCACGATGGTGTGGCAGGCCAGCGCCATCTCCAGGCCACCGCCCAGCGCGTCGCCCTGGATCAGTGCGATCGAACGCACGTCGCCGCCAAAGCCGGTGTGCAGGTGGTGCACGCCTTCCACGCAGCGCTGCGCGTAGGTCAGCAGGCGGTCGCGGTTGCCCTCGCGGATCAGGCGGGTGAACAGGTCCAGATCGCCGCCCAGGTTGTACGCGTTCGCATCGGAGGCGAGCACGAAATGGCGCAGCTTGCCGCTGTTGCGCTCGGCCGGGGTGCGGGTGATGGCGCTCATGAACGTCCACATTTCATCGAGCATGTCCTTGCGGCAGCACGGTCGGATGCCGCTGGCGGCATCGGCATGCATGTACAGCCAATGGGCGTCGTCGTTACCCGTGGTCTCGGTGCGGATGGTGGCGTAGCGGTGGTTGACGGGCAGCTTTTCAATGGTGCTCATGGCGATTTCCTCGGAGGCTGGCCCGCTGGGAGGACGGTGGGCGGCGGGCCTGACGGGTCCACACGCCGCGATCCTACACCCCCGCCATCTCACGCAACGCAAAAGGCCCCCGCCGTTGCCGGCAGGGGCCCTGTGAAGATGAAACCGTTGGGGAACCGTTACGGCGCGGGCGTATCGCGCAGTTCGCGGCGCAGGATCTTGCCGACATTGGTCTTCGGCAGTTCCTTGCGGAACTCCACGATCCGCGGGTGCTTGTAGCCGGTCAGGTTGGCACGCGCGTGCTCCTTGACCATCTCGGCGGTGAGGTTCGGGTCCTTCTTGACGATGACCACCTTGACCACTTCGCCGGACTTGTCATCGGGCACGCCGACCGCCGCGACTTCGAGCACGCCTGGCATCATTGCGATGACGTCTTCGACCTCATTGGGGTACACGTTGAAGCCGGACACCAGGATCATGTCCTTCTTGCGGTCCACGATGAAGAAGAAGCCCTGTTCGTCCATCCGCGCCATGTCGCCGGTGTGCAGCCAGCCTTCCGCATCGACCGCCTGGGCGGTGTCCTCCGGGCGCTGCCAATAGCCCTTCATGACCTGCGGGCCCTTGATGCACAGCTCGCCGACTTCGCCGGCGGCCAGGGTCTTGCCGGCGTCATCCTTCACGCAGGCATCGGTGGAGGGAATCGGCAGGCCGATGGCGCCGTTGTACTCGGCCAGGTTGAGTGGATTGATACAGGCGGCCGGCGAGGTCTCGGTGAGGCCATAGGCCTCGATCAGGGTCACGCCGGTGGCTTTTTTCCAGCGCTCGGCGACGGCGCGCTGCACCGCCATGCCGCCGCCCAGGGTGATCTTGAGCGAGGAGAAATCGACCTCTTCGAAGCCGGGAGTGTTGAGCAGGCCGTTGAACAGCGTGTTGACGCCGGTGATCGCGGTGAAGCGGGTCGCCTTGAGCTCCTTGACGAAGCCCTTCATGTCGCGCGGGTTGGTGATCAGGTAGTTGCAGCCACCGAACTTCATGAAGACCAGGCCGTTCGCCGTCAACGCGAAGATGTGGTACAGCGGCAGGGCGGTGATGATCACCTCCTTGCCCATCTCGATCCCCGAGGCGGAGATCCAGGCCGAGGCCTGCTGCATGTTGGCTACCAGGTTGCGGTTGGTCAGCATCGCGCCCTTGGCCACGCCCGTGGTGCCGCCGGTGTATTGCAGGAAGGCGACGTCGTCGTGGTCGATCTCGACCTTGGGCAGGGTGTGGCGGCTGCCCAGCTTGAGTGCCTGGTTGAAGCGGATCGCGCCACGCAGGCTGTAGTTGGGCACCATCTTCTTGATGTACTTCAGGACGAAGTTCACCACGATGCCCTTGGCGCCGAGCATGTCGCCCAGGCCGGTGGTCACCACCTGCTTGATCGGCGTATCGGCGATGACCTGCTGCACGGTATCGCAGAAGTTGTCGACCACCACCAGCACGGCCGCGCCGGAATCCACCAGTTGGTGTTTGAGCTCGCGGGCGGTGTACAGCGGATTGACGTTGACCACGGTCAGGCCGGCACGCAGCACGCCGAAGGTGGCGATCGGGTACTGCAGGCAGTTGGGCATCATCAGGGCGACGCGGTCGCCCTTCTTGAGCTGCAGTTCACCGAGCAGGTAGGCGGCGAACTGTTCGACCAACGCGTCCGTTTCCCCGTAGGTGAGGACCTTGCCGAAACTGGAGTAGGCGGGGCGGTCGCGGAACTTGGCCACCGAGGTGTCGAAGACGGCCGAAACCGACTGGAACTCGTTGACGTCGATCTCGGCGGGTACGCCTTTGGGATAACTCTGCAGCCAGGGTCGTTCCAGACTCATATTCCCCCTCCAGGAAACGTGGATGATGTGATGCGATGACGGAGAGTATCCGCCGTTTCATGCCTCGGCAGCATACCGTCCCGAATGGAAAAGGCGAAGGGCCGGTGAAGAAAGGGGGAGGCGGGGCAGCGGAGCGCGTTGTTTGCGACATGTGCGGTTCCTGCCCACGACCAACGGTCGTGGGCTACCGGGAGGTCACGACCGCGGGGGCGTGACCCGGTGCCGCCGGCAACGCGGCGGCTGGCTTACTTCTTGCCCGCCAGCTGACGCAGCACGTACTGCAGCAGGCCGCCGTGCTTGAAGTACTCCACTTCCTTCGGGGTCAGCAGCATCACATGGGCCTCGAAGGTCTTCTTCGTGCCGTCGGCCCGGGTCGCGGTGAGGGTGGCCGACTTGCTGGCGCCATCCTGCAGGCCGGTGATGTCCACCACTTCCGAGCCGTCCAGGCCCAGGCTCTGCGCGTTGTCGCCATTCTTGAACTGCAGCGGCAGCACGCCCATGCCGACCAGGTTGGAGCGGTGGATGCGCTCGAAGCTCTCGGCGATCACCGCCTTGACGCCCAGCAGGTTGGTGCCCTTGGCCGCCCAGTCGCGCGAGGAGCCGGTGCCGTATTCCTTGCCGGCGAACACGACCAGCGGGATGCCCTCGGCCTTGTACTTGACGGCCGCATCGTAGATCGCCAGCTTCTGCGGCTCGCCCCCGTCCTTCGGGAAGTACAGGGTATTGCCGCCTTCTTCGCCGCCGAACATCAGGTTCTTGATGCGGATGTTGGCGAAGGTGCCGCGCACCATCACGTCATCGTTGCCGCGGCGGCTGCCGTAGCTGTTGAAGTCGGCTGGCTGCACGCCACGTTCCTGCAGGAAGCGGCCTGCCGGGGAATCCTTCTTGATGTTGCCGGCCGGGGAGATGTGATCGGTGGTGATCGAGTCGCCGAACAGGCCCATCACGCGGGCGCCATGCACGTCGTCGATGTGGCCGACGTCCATCGTCATGCCCTCGAAATAGGGCGGGTTCTTGATGTAGGTCGAACTGCCGTCCCACTCATACAGATCGCCGTCGGGCGACTTGATGGTGTTCCAGCGGGTGTCGCCCTTGAACACGTCGGCGTAGTTCTTCTTGAACATCTCCGGCCCGATGGTCGCGGCGATCACGTCGCCGATTTCCTTGTTGCTCGGCCAGATGTCGCGCAGGTACACCGGCTGGCCATCGCTGCCCGTGCCCAGCGGCTCGGTGGTCAGGTCGATGTCGGTGGTGCCGGCGATGGCGTAGGCGACGACCAGCGGCGGGCTGGCCAGGTAGTTCATTTTGACTTCCGGGTGCACGCGGCCTTCGAAGTTGCGGTTGCCCGACAGCACCGAGGCCACCACCAGGTCACCGGCGGCGATGCCGGCGCTCACTTCGGTCGGCAACGGGCCGGAGTTGCCGATGCAGGTGGTGCAGCCATAGCCCACCACGTAGAAACCGATCTTTTCCAGCTCGGTGAGCACACCCGCTTTTTCCAGGTAATCGGTGACCACGCGCGAGCCCGGGCCGAGCGAGGTCTTGACCCACGGCTTGCGGTCCAGGCCCTTGGCCGCCGCGTTGCGGGCGAGCAGGCCGGCACCGATCATCACCGCCGGGTTGGAGGTGTTGGTGCACGAGGTGATCGCGGCGATGACCACCGCGCCGTCCTTCAGGCGGAACTTCCTGCCCTCCAGCTCCACGTCGCTGTAACCCTTCGCCAGCTGCTCGTTGCCGACCGCCGCGCCGCCGCCTTCGTTGACGAACGTGGACACGTCATCGTTGCGCTTGTCGCGGTTGGTGGTCAGGCCGACCAGGTTCTCGCGGTAGTTCTGCTTGACGTCTTCGAGCAGCACGCGGTCCTGCGGGCGCTTCGGGCCGGCCAGCGACGGCTTGACCTGGCCCATGTCCAGTTCCAGCGTGGCGCTGTAGCTGGCGTGCGCGGTGTTGGCGTCGTGCCACAGGCCCTGGGCCTTGGCATAGGCTTCGACCAGGTCGATCTGCGCTTCGCTGCGGCCGGACAGGCGCAGGTACGTCAGCGACTCTTCGTCGATCGGGAAGATGCCGCAGGTGGCGCCGTATTCCGGGGCCATGTTGCCGATCGTGGCGCGGTCGGCCAGCGGCAGGTGCTGCAGGCCTTCGCCGAAGAACTCGACGAACTTGCCGACCACGCCGTGCTTGCGCAGCATCTGGGTGACCGTCAACACCAGATCGGTGGCGGTGGCGCCTTCGGGCATGCGCCCGGTCAGCTTGAAGCCGACCACCTGCGGGATCAGCATCGACGACGGCTGGCCGAGCATGGCCGCCTCGGCTTCGATGCCGCCGACGCCCCAGCCCAGCACGCCGATGCCGTTGATCATGGTGGTGTGGCTGTCGGTGCCGAACACGGTGTCCGGATAAGCCACTGCGTTGCCATCCTTGTCCGCAGTCATGACGACGCGGGCCAGGTTCTCCAGGTTGACCTGGTGGACGATGCCGGTATTGGGCGGCACCACCTTGAAGTTATCGAAGGCCTTCTGGCCCCAGCGCAGGAAACCATAGCGTTCCTGGTTGCGCTGGAATTCGATCTTGCCGTTGAGATCGAGCGCGTCCGGGGTACCGAACACATCGACCTGCACCGAGTGATCGATCACCAGCTCGGAGGGAATCTGCGGATTGATCTGCTCCGGCCGACCGCCGAGCTTGACCACCGCATCGCGCATCGCGGCCAGGTCGACCACGCAGGGCACGCCGGTGAAATCCTGCAGCACCACGCGGGCCGGCATGAAGGCGATCTCGATGTCCGGCTCGGCCTTGGGATCCCACTGGGCCACGGCCTGGATGTGGTCCTTGCCGACGGTGACACCGCCATCCTCATGCCGGAGCAGGTTCTCCAGCAGGATCTTCATCGAGTAGGGCAGGTGGGAGATGTCGAACGTCTGTCCGAGCTTGGGCAGGCTGAAATAGTCGTAGGTCGTGCCGCCGACGTCCAGCTGGCTGCGGGTGGAGAACGAATCGCTCATTGCGGGTGACTCCTCTTGCGGATGGCTTGCAGTGGCCCGCCCGAGGCAGACCTGCTTGCGTTCGCCGCTGACCGGTAGGCCGGCGATCGCTCCGAGTATGAACGATTCAGCCGGATGCCACCTGCGGCAGTTGGTCTCAGGCTACACGGAGATATGTATCCCTCGTGTCATGGATGAGACAGATCCTTTCTGTGCCAACGGTCTTGGCGGCCAGATCAGTACTCCGATGGAAGTATGCCCCCGGAAGTATGTATAATTTGTGCATACTTTGGAGGGCGTACCGATGGAAGCTACCGTTGCAGAGCGCGGGCAGATCACCCTGCCCAAGGCGGTCCGTGATGCGCTTGGCCTGACCAAGGGCACGCAGCTGAAGGTGGAGCTCGAAGGCAGCCGCATCATCCTGCGCAAGAGCGTGGACGATGCGATCTCCCGTGCCCGCGGCAAATTCGCGCTGGATGGTTTCGATTCGGCCGAAGCGGCCGTGCGCGCGGTCCGCGACGAGGAATGAGCGCGTGATGATCGCCGTCGATTCACCGGTCCTGATCGAGCTGCTCAGCAATGGTCCGCAGGCCGACGCAGTCGAAGCCGGCCTGCGCCAGAGCCTGGTCGGCGGCCGCGTGGTGATCTGCGGGGTGACCCTGGCCGAGATCTGCGCATCGCTGCGCGGCGGCGCCGAAGTGCAGGAGGCGCTCGAGGAAATGGGCGTCCACTTCAGTCCACTGGAGGCCAAATCGGCCCTGCGCGCCGGCGAGATGCATCGCCGCCACCGGCAGCGCGGCGCCAAACCGCGCGGGCTGGATGAATTCATGGTCGGGTCGCATGCACTGCTGCAGTGCGACGGCCTGATCACCTGGAACGACAAATTTTACCGCGACTACTTCAAGGGCCTGAAGCTGATCGTGCCGCACGCCTGAGCCCATACTTTTAAACCGCATTCTTTCAAAGAATCACCCGGGAGTTGTCATGTTGGAAGCCTACCGCCACCACGTAGCCGAGCGCGCCGCGCTTGGCATCCCGCCGCTGCCGCTGAGCGCCCAGCAGACGGCCGACGTCATCGAACTGCTGAAGAACCCGCCCGCCGGCGAGGCCGAGTTCCTGCTGGAACTGCTGACCCACCGCGTGCCGGCCGGCGTCGATGACGCTGCCAAGGTCAAGGCCTCGTACCTGGCCGCGATCGCCCTGGGCAGCGAAGTCAATCCGCTGATCACGCGCGAGCGCGCCACCGAACTGCTGGGCACCATGCTCGGTGGCTACAACGTCGCGCCGCTGGTCCAGCTGCTGGACGACGCCGCCGTCGGTGCGATCGCCGCCGATGCGCTGAAGAACACCCTGCTGGTGTTCGACGCCTTCCACGATGTGCAGGAAAAGGCCAAGGCGGGCAATGCGAACGCCCAGGGCGTGCTGCAGAGCTGGGCCGATGCGGAATGGTTCACCAGCCGTCCGCAGGTGCCGGAAAGCCTGACCATCACCGTGCTCAAGGTGACCGGCGAAACCAACACCGACGACCTGTCGCCGGCCCCGGACGCCACCACCCGCCCGGACATCCCGCTGCACGCCCTGGCGATGCTGAAGAACAAGCGTGATGGCATCGAGCCGGAAGAAGACGGCAAGCGCGGCCCGGTGAAGTTCATTGAATCGTTGAAGGACAAGGGCCACCTGGTCGCCTACGTGGGCGACGTGGTCGGTACCGGTTCCAGCCGCAAGTCGGCCACCAACTCGGTGCTGTGGTTCACCGGCGAAGATATTCCGTTCATCCCGAACAAGCGCTTCGGCGGCGTGTGCCTGGGCTCGAAGATCGCCCCGATCTTCTACAACACGATGGAAGACGCCGGCGCCCTGCCGATCGAACTCGACGTGTCGCAGATGAACATGGGCGATGTGATCGAGCTGCGCCCGTACGACGGCAAGGCGCTGAAGGACGGCGCCGTCATCGCCGAATTCAAGGTCAAGTCCGATGTGCTGTTCGACGAAGTGCGCGCCGGTGGCCGCATTCCGCTGATCATCGGCCGCGGCCTGACCGCCAAGGCGCGTGAAGCGCTGGGCCTGGCCCCGACCGATCTGTTCCGCCTGCCGATGGACCCGCCGGATACCGGCAAGGGCTTCTCGCTGGCGCAGAAGATGGTCGGCCGCGCCTGTGGCCTGCCGGAAGGCCAGGGCATGCGCCCGGGCACCTACTGCGAACCGAAGATGACCTCGGTGGGCTCGCAGGACACCACCGGTCCGATGACCCGTGACGAACTGAAGGACCTGGCCTGCCTGGGCTTCTCGGCCGACCTGGTGATGCAGTCGTTCTGCCACACTGCGGCGTACCCGAAGCCGGTGGACGTCAAGACCCACCACACCCTGCCGGAGTTCATCTCCACCCGTGGCGGCATCTCGCTGCGCCCGGGCGACGGCGTGATCCACAGCTGGCTCAACCGCATGCTGCTGCCCGACACCGTCGGCACCGGCGGCGACTCGCACACCCGTTTCCCGGTGGGCATTTCGTTCCCGGCCGGCTCGGGCCTGGTGGCTTTCGCGGCCGCCACCGGCGTGATGCCGCTGGACATGCCGGAGTCGGTGCTGGTCCGCTTCAAGGGCAAGATGCAGCCGGGCGTGACCCTGCGTGACCTGGTCAACGCGATCCCGCTGTACGCGATCAAGTCCGGCCTGCTGACCGTGGCCAAGGCCGGCAAGAAGAACATCTTCTCCGGCCGCATCCTGGAAATCGAAGGTCTGCCGGAGCTGAAGGTCGAGCAGGCGTTCGAACTGTCCGATGCCTCGGCCGAACGTTCGGCCGCCGGTTGCTCGGTGCACCTGAACAAGGAGCCGATCATCGAGTACCTCACCAGCAACATCACGCTGCTGAAGTGGATGATCGCCGAGGGTTACCAGGACGCCCGTTCGCTGGCACGCCGCATCGAGAAGATGGAAGCCTGGCTGGCCAACCCGGAGCTGCTGGCCCCGGATGCCGACGCCGAATACGCCGCCGTCATCGAGATCGACCTGGCCGACATCCACGAGCCGATCGTGGCCTGCCCGAACGACCCGGACGACGTCAAGACGCTGTCCGACGTCGCCGGTGCGGCCATCGACGAAGTGTTCATCGGTTCGTGCATGACCAACATCGGTCATTTCCGCGCGGCCGCCAAGCTGCTGGAAGGCAAGCGCGACATCCCGACCAAGCTGTGGGTGGCACCGCCGACCAAGATGGATGCCTCGGAGCTGACCAAGGAAGGCCATTACGGCACCTTCGGCACCGCCGGCGCACGCATGGAAATGCCGGGCTGCTCGCTGTGCATGGGCAACCAGGCGCAGGTGCGTGAGGGCGCGACGGTGTTCTCGACCTCGACCCGCAACTTCCCGAACCGTCTGGGCCGCAATTCCAACGTGTATCTGGGTTCGGCCGAACTGGCCGCGATCTGCTCGCGTCTGGGTCGCATCCCGACCAAGGAAGAGTACATGGCCGACATCGGCGTGCTGGATGCCAGCAGCAAGGACATCTACCGCTACATGAACTTCGACCAGATCGAGGATTACCAGGAAGTGGCCGGTACGGTCGCTGCCTGATCCGGCGGCGGGCGCTGCCCGGCGACCGGTAGCCATCGACCGTTGGTCGATGGGCTGAAAACAGAAACCCCCGGTGAAAGCCGGGGGTTTTTTGTTGCATCTACGGGTGACCGCCTGATGTTGCTAAGTGCACTACTGCGACGCTCGTCTCCCTTTTCGCAGAGAGGGCATTGATAGACTGGGCGAATCGAAAAGCGCATGGACGCGTCGTTTGCTGAGGGCAGCGCGAGCGTATGCGGTCAAAGGGAGAGGTCCGTAGGTGCAAGTACGAATTTGGCGACTGCGTGTCGCAGTTGCGGCGATGGTGGGGGCAGTCATTCTCCCCGCAGCGGCGATTGAGCCGTATCAGGAGTATCGAAAACTCATCGAGTCGGCTCAGAACCTTACTGCGCTGCAGGACGATCTCTTCGGAGAGAAGGTCAACCTCTACACGGGGAAAACCCAGTTCTTAGCTACTGATATCGATCTGCCAGGCAACAACAGCCTACCTGTAAGGTTGACGCGTCGCTTTAGCGTAGAGCTTGACCTGGTAGGAACTCCGGCCAGCTTCAATGCCAACATTGATGGAATAGGCGGTTGGGAAGTAGATGTGCCCCACGTATCCGGTACGTTCGGAGGTGTCGGCTCATGGCCTGACACCCGATGCTCCGTGTCAATGGCTCCTACTTACAACATAGCATTCAAGCTCACCGACATATGGCAGGGCAATACTATCCACATCCCGGATGGTAGTGACCGGGTCATGCTGCTCGCGGAGGCAAATACCCCCCGTCCCAGTGACGGGGTCGCGCGAAAGTGGTCAACCTCTCAACGGGACGCAATTGACTGCATTCCAATGCAGTCGGGCTTGACCGGCGAAGGATATCGTGTCCGTACGACGGAGGGTCTTTCTTACTACTTCGACACTTCCACAACGCGTTATGCAGGTACGTTGGAGAAGTCTCTTGGAGGGATTTCGCGGGCAAGATCTTCACGGGAGCGCATCTATCTGTTGGCGACCCGGGTGGAGGATCGCTTCGGAAACTGGGTTCGGTACGCTTACAACGGAGACGGACGGCCCGTACGAATCTGGTCAAGCGACGGCCGCGAGATCAGCCTGGTATATAACGGAAATCTCCTCGCAACTGCGTCCGCAGCGGGGCGAACGTGGTCGTACTCTCACGGGCAAGTGGACGGTGCTGATCGGCTCACGGCGGTGGTACAGCCAGATGGGAGCCGTTGGACGTATAGCTATTCCAGTGCTCTGCGCGTCTCTTCGCCTCTCTGGGATGGAAACACACGTCCAGGATGCGGAGAGCAACCACCTGAGTTGACGGCTGCGCTGACAATGGTAATTGGTCATCCGTCGGGAGCAGTGGGCGAGTTCAATCTCCGCAACGCACGTCACTATCGGAGTGGCATACACGCCTCAGAGTGCTCACGAAAGACTGCAAGCAATGGATCGTACTACTACGAACTCGCAACGCCCAACTTCTTTGATGTGGTTTCGTTATTCTCCAAGACGGTCACTGGTCCTGGAATAGATGCGCCGCTTACCTGGTCCTACGGCTACGGTAGCGGCTACCAAGCACTTTGGGGCAACCCTGATACGGGTGGCGTGTATCCGTGCACGACGTGCAAGAGCGAGAAGACTGTCAGTGTCAAGAATCCGGATGGATCCTCGGTTCGCTATCGTTACGGATCGCAATACGCGCTGAATGAAGGACGCCTTCTGGGATCCAGTACTTTGGATGCAGCTGGCAACATCCTTAGGTCGAGCTCCAGTTTGTACATGACCAGCACCGAAGTGGTGAGCCAGCCCTTCGCGCCGCGCTTCGGCATTATCTGGAACGGTGAGGACCCAAGCACAGCACAGGTGCGCCCCGTTGTGGCGGAGGCCATTGAACAGGATGGAGTGAGCTATCAAACCAGCATGCTGGCCTTCGATGATATGGCCCGCCCCATCCGTGTGAACCAATCGAGCCCAACCGGCTCCCGCACAGATGTGACGGAATATCAGGATGAGCGTGGGCGCTGGATCTTGGGCAGTGTGGCAAAAGTGATCAATGCGGAGACTGGCGTTGCAGTCGAGCAAACGCAGTACGACGAATTAATGCGTCCCATGCAGATACTGAAGTATGGGAAGGTGGCGCAGAGGCTCACGTGGAACGGCGACGGTACTGTAGCTTCGGTGATCGACGGCAACGGAAACGTGACAAACGTTTCCGGGTGGAAGCGGGGCATTCCACAATCGATTGGTTTTGCCGACGGCACCAGCCGCTCTGCGCTGGTGGACGACAATGGCTGGCTGACCAGTGTCACTGATGAAGTCGGTACTCAGATAGGTTATGAGTACGATCCGATGGGGCGAGTTTCGGGTATCAACTGGCCGACTGGCGACACGACTGCGTGGGCAAAGACAACGCAGTCGTTCGAGCAGGTTGCGGGAGCCGAACATGGAATCGGGGCAGGGCACTGGCGGCAGACCACGGCAACGGGGAACGCGCGGAAGTACGTGTATTTCGATGCGTTCTGGCGGCCATTGGTCACCGAGGAGTATGACGCCGCACAACAGGGCGCTACCCAGCGGTTCCAGCGCTTCGCCTACGATGAGGCGGGGCGTCAGGCCTTCGCATCGCAGCCGTCGACCTCGCCGGCAGTCAGTGTTGGCGTGTGGACGACGTACGACGCGTTGGGGCGTGCGCGATCCGCTTCGGTGGACAGCGAACAGGGCCTGCTGACCACACTGACCGACTATCTGGCTGGCGGCCAGGTGCGTGTCACCAACCCGCGCGGCCAAAGCACGACGACGCGCTTCCAGGCCTTCGGTGGGCCTTCGACCGATGCGCCGCTGACCATCGCTCACCCTGAGGGAGTGGTGACCGAGATTGAGCGGGACGTGTTCGGCAAACCACGCAGCATCACCCGCCGCAGCCAGGATGGAAGCACGCGCCTGACGCGGAGTTATGTGTACGACGGCAATCAGTTGCTGTGCAAGAGCGTCGAACCTGAGACTGGTTCCACGTTGATGGCCTACGATGGGGCTGGGAACCTTGCGTGGAGTGCGGCAGGCTTGGACCTGCCTGAGACGGACAGCTGCGACGCCGGCGCTGCCGCGGCGACGGCCCGACAGGTGATCCGCAGGTATGACGCGCGGAATCGGGTAACAAACCTGCACTTTCCAGACCTCAATGGCGACCAGAACTGGGAGTACACGCCGGATGGCAAGCCGCTCAAGGTCTACACGCTGAGTGAAGGCGGAACATCGCATGCCGCCAACTCCTATATCTACAACAAGCGTGGATTGATCAGTGCAGAGTACGTCGGCGAGATGACGATCGGCTCGGAGGTCATCCAGTATGCGTACGACCCAGGTGGGGCACTGGCATCGATCACCTATCCCAGCGGCCGCCAGGTTGATTACGCGCCCAATGGCCTTGGACAGGCAACCAAGGCAGGGTCGTATGCTTCAAACGTCCAGTACTACCCCAACGGTGGCATGAAGCAGTTCACCTATGGCAACGGTCTGGTCCACTCGATGGCACAGAACGCCCGGCAGCTTCCGGCGCGCGTGACCGACGGCGGCGGGGCACTGGATACCACGTATGAGTACGATGCCAATGGCAACGTGGGCAGAATCGTGGACCATCTTGATGCCGACCGCACTCGGACGATGGCCTATGACGGGCTCGACCGTCTGGTGAGCGCTGATTCTCCCTCGTTCGGTGGAGATGGCGCGTTCCGCTACACCTACGATGCATTGGACAACATCCGGTCGGCTCGGCTGGGTGGCGTGAAGGACCATGGCTACTGGTACGACGCGCGCAATCGCATGACGAACGTGCAGAACAGCGGTGGCGCAACGACCATCGCCCTGGACTATGACGTGCAGGGGAACATGGTCAAGCGCAACGGCGCTGCCTTCGTGTTCGACTTCGGTAACCGATTGCTGCAGGCAGCCGGCGCCGAAAGCTACCGCTATGAAATGCATGGGCGTCGTCTGCTGCAGTTGGCGTCGGATGGTTCTGCATCAATCTGGTCGCTCTACGGCAATGACGGCCTACTCAAGCGCCAGCGCAGCTACCGCGCAGGCACCAGCACCGAGTATGTCCACCTCAATGGCAGCCTGGTGGCGAAAGCTACGCAGTACATCGCCCCGGCCGCGCCGACTGTGACGGCTCCGTCCTTCAGCGGAACTGGCACGTTCGAGGTGTCATGGACAGCTGCGGCCACGGCGGATCGTTACGAGCTTCGCGAGCAGATCGACTCAGCGACTGCAACCGACGTCTTCTCAGGCGCGGGGCGCAGTTGGTCGACCGCAGGCAGGCCGGGCGGGACTTACTCCTACACGGTTCGGGCCTGTCTTCAGACCGTCTGCGGCGCCTGGAGCGCAGCGGCCAAGGTTTCGGTTCAACTGCCGCCTGCGGTGGCGCCCCAGCTCAGTGTACCCAGCGTTTCCGGGGGCGGAACCATCGCCCTCAGCTGGACTGCAGTGGCAGGCGCTTCCAGCTACTGCGTGACCGAGCAGATCGGCAGCGGGACGTGGGCATCGCTCCAGTGCGTGGAAGGGCGGACGCTGACCCTCACCGCGAAGCCTGCCGGTCCTTACAACTATGGTGTGCATGGCTGTAATGCATCCGGATGCGGGCCCGGCAACATGGCGTCGACGACGGTGGTGTACGCGCCAGGTTCCGCGCCGGTCCTCTCCGTTCAGGCCACGAGCCTGGGTGGCACTTACACCGTGAGCTGGGCGCCGGTGGCTGGTGCGGACGTGTACGGGCTGGAAGAGAGCATCAATGGCGGTGGCTGGGCACTGGTGGTGTCTCACGCGTCAACGTCGCAGGGTTTCGGGAGCAAGCCAACCGGCACCTATTCCTACCGCGTACGCGCCGGCAATGCGGCGGGCTGGGGCCCGTACTCGGGTGCAGGCGCCGTGACGGTGATCCAACCGCCTACGGCGCCCTCGCTCAGTGCGCCGGGAAGCAGTTCAAACGGCAGCGTTACGGTCAGCTGGACGCCCGTTCCGATGGCGGTCAGCTACTTGCTGGAGCAGAACGTCAATGGCGCTGGCTGGACGGGTGTCCAGCACGATGGATCCACCCAGGCCTCACTTGCGGGGCTGGGGTTCGCTACGTACTACTACCAGGTCAAGGCCTGCAATGAGGCAGGCTGCAGTGGCTACTCCAACACTGCCAGCGTTGTCTCTACGCCGCCGCCTGCAACGCCCCAGATCACGTATTCGCTGCAGACCCGTTGGCGTATCGCCCGCCTTTCCAAGCAGCGCTGCGATATGAAGTGGGCGGCCAGTGTGGGCGCCACCTCTTACCAATTGCAGGTGCCCGGCGGAAGTCTTCAGTACGACGGCCCCGCAACGTCTGTGTCCTCGCCTCAGAACTCCTCGAATTACTGCGCGCCGAGCCATGTGATTCGCGCATGCAACGCCAGTGGTTGTTCGGCATGGTCGGATCCACCAACGCCGCAGCCCATCAATGACCTCGGTGATCTGGATGAAGATGGTGGTGGGGTGCCGCGATGAGTGCGCTGGATACTTTGATGAGGACCAACATGGTATTGCGTGGTGCTGCGACCATCTGCCTGGGACTTTCTGCATTCGCGACCAGTGCGCAGGAGGTGGTGCGCTATATTCATACGGACGCGCTGGGGTCTCCGGTAGCGGAGAGCGACGAAAGTGGAGCTGTCGTCGCTCGTTTCGTGTACGAGCCTTATGGCGCCAACATTGGGAGTGCGCCGGAAGATTCGCCAGGGTTTACCGGGCATGTCTCGGACAAGGAAACGGGGCTGACCTATATGCAGCAGCGCTATTATGATCCAGTGGTCGGATTATTCCTTAGTTCTGACCCTGTGACAGCTTCCGCGAGCCCGGTCTCGATGTTCAATCGTTATCGATACGCGAACAGTAATCCCTATCGATTTTATGACCCGGATGGGCGATGCACCGGCTCAAGGATGGCGAATGGTGACGGAACGTGCAAAAGTACGGGGGAGTTCACGACCCAGGCTTCATCCGCAACTAGCTTGGACGCACGAAACGTAGACAAGGTTTTCACTCATAGCTCGGTTTCGACGATGGGAGGGGAGGCAACGGCTTCAGCTTTTCCAGGTGAGACTCGAACAGCTTTGAAAAAATTCTTGGGATCTGGCGTTGGCGGTGCCATCGGACGACGCGCCGTACAGAGTGGTGAAAAGATAGATCTTGAACAGATTCTTCCTAGTTCTGGCTATCCTCCAGTATTCTCGGCCGGTTACGCTGGCACTAATATTGTGACCTACAGTTTGCAGTGGCGCGAATTCTTGAAGTCAAATAAATTCGGAAGAGAATTCTCCGGTGCTGGCCTGGATGTTCTACTGGCCCACGAGATTGGTCATACGCCTATGGCTGGTGCCACGTTTGGTTACAGTGCGGCAACCTCAAACGCTGATGCCGACGAGTTCAACGCAGTTCGATTCCTGGAGAACCCCTACAGGCAATACTTGGGAATGCCACTGAGAACCCATTACTCTGGACTTTCGGTGCCAGACCCCTTGGTTGGAGGTAATTAAGATGATCGGCATCACTGCCTACTTGATGATGACGGCTGCCGCGGTATCTGGATGCGATTGCAGGTCTGGGGGCTGGGATAAGGTTGTAGAGAACACAGAGGAGCTTGTTGTCTACAAGCAGCCGTTCAAGGTGCCAAGGGATCCTCTAGGCTCAAAGTACCCCGACGCCTGTGTCAGGATTGGATTCCAGATCGATGAGAACGGGCGTCCCATAGATGTCAGAATTGATAGAAGCTCCGAAAACCGGTCGATGGATGTTGCAGCCCGGGAAACCTTGAAGAAATACAGATTCGAGGTTCCTTCGAACGAAGCTGCAACAGAGTTCGCGCTTGTTTTCGTTTACCCTTCATCTGAGTCGCCGTAACGCGCAGGTGCCGTGGTCTGCCGTGTCAACTCCTGCCGCCACGTAACGGTAGGGGTCTCATCCCAAGCAACTGCTGGGGGTTGATCGATTCATTGGCTCATGGAGCTGTCACGTAACGAATGCGCCGGGGCTGATTTCCTTAGAGCTCAATGCGTCAATGCACCAGGAGCAGGTATCGGCGGTCGTTTGGGAACCGGCCCTGCGATCACGATGATCAGGCGCCGGTTTCTGCCGTCATCATCGTCTCGGGTAGCGGAACGGCCACGCGTTGTCGGCGTCGTTGCTGCGTTCGGCGCAGACGGCGCGGAAGGTTTCCACGAACGCCTGCTGCAGGCGGGTGGGGTGCCAGTCAGCGCGGGTGGTGAGGCCAATGCGGCGGCTCAGATCGTCACCTGCACTGCCTATCTCGCTGAGCAGGCCGGCGCGGCGTTCGATCACGAACTGGTCGCGTGACATCAGGGTGAGCCAGTCGTCCTCCTGCAGCAGGCCGCGGGTGATCAGCACCGAGCCGCATTCGATGCGCAGGCGGGGCGGTTCATGGCCATGCCGGCGGAACATGCGCTCCCATCGTACGCGTACGGGGGCGCCGCTGGCGGAGATCACCCAGGGTCACTCCAGCAGCTGATCGGAGTCCAACTGGTCGCTGCTGGTCAACGGGTGGACGCTGCGCGCAGGAAGATCGTAGCCCAAGTGACGCAGGCAATATCGGTGGGAGAGCTGCCGCAGAAGCGACGGCGCGTACTTCCGGGCTCCGCAATAGAGAATTCAAGACCGCAGGTGCTGCTGCCAAAGCATGGTTCGACGCTGTAATGCCAGTAGGCATAAAATTCGGCTCTGAGATAGGTGTACGAATCTTCCAGGGCATGGGCCAAGGCGCAATTCTGGGAAGCTCGGTCAGCGACGGCATGAAGAATTCCATCACGCGGATGACACTCAACAGCTCCGTGTCGGGGCTTGGAGAAAAGTTCGCCCCCATCGGCTACGCTCATACACATCCCGGCACGAAATTCTTCAGTGGTGAAGACATCCAGATGGCCCAGTCAATGTATAGAGAGGTGAATTCTGGTCGATCCGTCCCTCTGGATTTCGAAGTGTTTGTTGGACTGACGAACGGTAAGATGTATGGTTGGTCATACCTGCAGAATGGTGGCAACACTGATGAGAATGTTGAGTATTCCGCTCCTTAGTGGGCTCATTCTTGCGTCTGCATTCGGTGCAGCAGCTGCTGCACCGCGGCACTGCTACGGGGAGGGGAAGGACCAGACCTGCGCACTTTCTTTTGGTGATCTTTGGGGTTCGCGCGAGCAATACGCGGGACGCCGGATCGAAATCAGTGGACACCTTGTCCGCGGCTTTGGCCAACTGGTTCTGTATTCAGGAAAAGACTATTTTCTGTACCAGAAGGCAGTCGGCGGCATCGCGGTGCAAATGGACCAGACAACGTTGGAGGCCGCACTTGCCGAGATGCGTCCTATCCTTGGCGAGGGAGACTGGAAGGACGAGGCCCTCTGTCCAATCACCGTACAGGGCATTTATTCCGACCAGCCGTTCGGAGACTTTGCGACGTTGGGAACTGTGACGATTGCAAGCGGCCCAAGGATGCTTCCATTTGTTGGCTCCTGTGCTGACCTGCAGCCTAGGCTGCCGCAAGGCTTGGACAAATGACTTTCATCCAGCTAGACATGGCGAACTGTTCCAGTGCCTTCGCATGCAGGAGAAGATGCATCGTAGCCGACCGCTCTGCGAGCCGTCGGTAGGGTTGCAGCCTGCCGCCACGGTGATCATGGCCTCGTTTCTGCGATCGTTACCGTCGGGGATACCGGAACGGCCACGCGTTGTCAGCGTCGTTGCTGCGCTCGGCGCAGACGGCGCGGAAAGTTTCCACTAACGCCTGCTGCAGGCGGGTCCGGTGCCAGTCGGCGCGCATGCTGAGGCCGATGCGGCGGCGCAGGTCATCGCCGGCACCGCCGATTTCGCAGAGCAGGCCGGCGCGGCGTTCGGTCACGAACTGGTCGCATGACATGAGGGTGAGCCAGGCGTCCTCCAGCAGCAGGCTGCGGGTGGATCAGCACCGAGCCGCATTCGATGCGCAGGCGCGGCGGTTAATGTCCATGCTGGCGGAACGTGCTTTCCCAGCGCGTACGCACCGGCCAGCGGGTGCCCGCTGCGCCCGACAATCACTGGGTCATCTTCGAGTCGGCCTTGCTGCGCGACATTGCATAGTCGCAGGATGTCGCGCATCGCACCTATCAGCAGGCCCAAGCTTCCTGCACGCAGATCGCTCACCTGCTCCGCACAGGGCCCCTCGATGTCGTTAACCGACTCAGCCGACTTCACACGGGTGAAGCGCGCCAGCATCTGCGGCAGCAGGGTCTCGCGCGCCAGCCGCGTCAACCCCGCGCCAACGCCATCAACCGCTCCGCAATCCGCTCCAGCGGCACCATCTCCTCCGCTGCGCCCAGCTTGAACGCCGCACCCGGCATGCCCCAGACCACACTGGTCGCTTCGTCCTGCACCAGGGTCGGGGCGCCGGCGTTGCGCAGATCGAGCAGGCCACGGGCACCGTCGTCGCCCATGCCGGTGAGGATCGCGCCGATGGCATTGGCGCCGGCGCTTTCGGCCACCGAACGGAACAGCACGTCCACCGCCGGCTTGTGCCGGTTGACCGCCGGGCCGTCGTCGATCCGGCAGCGCCAGCGGGCGCCGTCGCGGATGATCCGCAGGTGCTTGCCGCCCGGCGGCAGGTACGCGTGGCCGGGCAACACCGCTTCACCATCGCTGGCCTCGCGCACCGACATCGCCGAATGGCGGTCCAGGCGCTCGGCGAACGGGGTGCTGAAGGTGGCGGGCAGGTGCTGGGTCAACACCACGGCCGGGGCGTCGGCCGGCATGCCTTCGAGCACCACGCGCAGGGCCTCCGTGCCGCCGGCGGAGGCGCCGATCGCGATCAGGCGGTCGGTGGTGCGGAACTGGATGCTGCGCGGTGGCGCCTTCGGTGCCACCGCATCCAGGGTGATGCGCGGCGTGGGGGGACGCGCGAGCGTACGTACCCTTGAGCGGGCCGCCATCTTGACCTTGCCGATGATCTCTTCGGCGTAGGCCTGCAGGCCACGGGCGACGTCGAACTTCGGCTTGGAGACGAAGTCCACCGCGCCCAGCGCCAGCGCCTGCAGGGTCGTGTCGGCGCCGCGCTCGGTCAGCGAGGAGATCATCACCACCGGCAGCGGATGCAGGCGCATCAGGTTTTCCAGGAAGGCCAGGCCGTCCATGCGCGGCATTTCCACGTCCAGCGTGATCACGTCCGGGGCCAGGCGCTTGATCTTCTCGCGCGCCAGCAGCGGGTCGGCGGCGGTGCCGACCACTTCGATACCGGGATCGCTGTCGAGGATTTCGCTCAGCATATGACGCACGACCGCGGAGTCGTCGACGATCAGGACTTTGCAGGGTGCACCGTGGGTCATTCGAACAACTCCACGCCGCCGGTGACCGGGGCCTTGGACAGGCGGGCACGCACGGCCGATTCGGTCGCGGCCACTTCGGCTTCATGGGCATGCGGCAGGCGCTGCACCACCACGCGGCCGGTATCGGCGAAGAACCACACCTTGCGCGGGTGGATGCCGCAGAGGTCCTCGGCGATGATCGGGATGTGCTCGGCCTGCAGGTACTGGCGCACGAACTCGGCGTTGCGGGTGCCGACCGGGTTGCTGGTGAAGCCCTTGAGCACGTTGGCGCCACCGAACACCTTGGCCTCCAGTCGCTTGCGGTGCGCGCCGCGCTTGAGCAGGTCGTTGATCAGCAGCTCCATGGCGTAGCTGCCGTAGCGCGCGGGCGCGCCATCACCGACGTTGCCCTCGGGCAGCAGGAAGTGGTTCATGCCGCCGATCTTCAGCACCGGGTCGCGCAGGCAGGCGGCCACGCAGGAGCCCAGCGTGGTGGTCAGTGCGGTGTTGTCGTCTACCGCGAGGTACTGGGTCGGCAGCAGCTTGGCGGCGGTGACCTGGAAGCGGCTGTCGAAATAGCGCATCACCTCGTCGTTGCGGATCGGCAGGCTCATGCCGGCGCTCCGGGCGCACGTTTGTACAGGGTCCGGCCGCAGGGCTGGATCAGGTCGGCAGCGTGCAGGTAGTTCTCCGAATGGCCGGTATACAGCAGGCCGTCATCGCCCATGTGCTGGATCAGCCGCGAGAGGATGCCGCGCTGGGTCGGTTTGTCGAAATAGATCATCACGTTGCGGCAGAACAGGGCATCGAACGGGCCGCCGACGTCGTAACGGTTGGCGAGCAGGTTGAGCGGGCGGAAGTCAATCAGGTCGCGCAGGGCCGGGTTGACCCGGCAATGGCCTTCGTTGGGCCCGCTGCCGCGCTGGAAATAGCGCTTCTTGATCGCAGGGTCCAGCCCGGACACGCGGTCGATGGCGTACACACCACGACTGGCGGTGGCCAGCACCTGGGTGTCGACATCGGTCGCCAGGATGCGCACCGGCGGTTTGAGCGTGCCGAAGGTCTCGCAGGCGGTGATCGCCATCGAGTAGGGTTCCTCGCCGGTCGAGGCCGCGCACGACCACAGCTGCAGGGTGCCGTGGCCGGCGCGCAGACGCAGTTCGTCGGCCAGCTTCTCGAAGTGGTGGGGCTCGCGGAAGAACGCGGTGAGGTTGGTGGTCAGCGCATTGGTGAACGCCTGCCATTCGTCGCCGCCATGGGACTCGAGCTGGTCCAGATAGTCGCTGAAGCTGCGCATGCCAAGCGCTCGCAGCCGGCGCGACAGCCGGCCGTAGACCATGTCGCGCTTGGCCGGCGCCAGCGAGATGCCGACGCGCTGGTAGATCAGCTCGCAGACGCGGCGGAAATCACGATCGGCGAACTCGAATTCGCGAGCATTCGGTGAAGCGGCGTTGGCTGGGGGCGTGGACACGGGCGGACTCGCAGGGAAAGGGGGTGCGGCGATCACGGATCGCCGCGGGAACTCAGAACTCTTGCCAGTTGCCGTCATCGGCCGGCGTGCTGCGCGGTGTGCGCACCGGCGCGGCGGCACGCAGGGCAGGGGATGCCGGCGGTGCCGGGCGGCTGGCCGGGCGTACCGGCCCCATCGCGGCGACGGCGCGCGCGGTGACCGCGCTCACGGCCTGGGCAACCTGGTTGTCGAGGCGGAAGATCGCCACGGCGTCGGCCAGCTGGGTGGCCTGTTCCTCCATCGCGCGCGCGGCCGCGGTGGCTTCTTCCACCAGCGCAGCGTTCTGCTGGGTCGTCTCGTCCATCTGCACCACGGTCTGGTTGACCTGGTCGATGCCGGCGGACTGCTCCTGCGAGGCGGCGGAAATCTCGGCCATGATGTCGGTCACGCGCTGCACCGAGGCGACGATCTCGCCCATGGTGGCGCCGGCCTGGTTGACCAGCTGCGAGCCCTCGGCGACCTTGCCGACCGAGTCATCGATCAGCCCCTTGATCTCCTTGGCCGCGCCGGCCGAGCGCTGGGCGAGGGTGCGCACTTCGGAGGCCACGACCGCGAAGCCGCGGCCCTGCTCACCGGCGCGTGCGGCTTCCACCGCAGCGTTCAGTGCCAGGATGTTGGTCTGGAACGCGATGCCGTCGATGACCGAGATGATCTCGGCGATCTTCTTCGAGGAGGTCTGGATCGCGGCCATCGTGGTGACCACTTTGCCGACCACGTTGCCGCCCTGCGAGGCGACGGAGTGCGCGCCGATCGCGAGCTGGTTGGCCTGGCGCGCGTGCTCGGCATTCTGGCGCACGGTGGAGGTCAGTTCCTCCATCGAGGCGGCGGTTTCTTCGAGGTTGGCGGCCTGCTGCTCGGTGCGGCGCGACAGGTCGCTGTTGCCGGTGGCGATTTCGCCGGCGGCCAGGTTGATGCTGCCGGCGGCCTCCTGGATCTGGCCGACGATCTGGGTCAGCTGGGCCACGGTGGCATTGGCATCGTCTCGCATGGTGGCGAACACACCCTGGAAATCGCCCTGCATGCGTGCGGTCAGATCGCCTTCGGCGATGGCCGACAGCAGCTGCGAGAGCTTGCCGAGGTTCTCGTCGCTGACCTGCATCATCGCGTTGAGGTGGCCGATCATCCGGCGGAAATCATGATCGAAGCGGGTCGTGTCGCCGCGCTGGCTGAAATCACCGGCGGCGGCGGCCGCGGCCAGGCGCTGGATTTCGCCGTTGATGCTGCCCAGGTTCTGCTTGACCGCATCGACCGTGCGGGTGATCGCGGCCTTCTCGCCCGGGTAGCGCGCGATGTCCGCGCTGAGGTCGCCCTGGGCATAGCGCTGCACCACGGCCAGCACATCGTCCATGGTCTGCACGTGCGCGCCGACGAGCGCATTGGTTTCATGCACCATCAGGCCGTACTCGCCGGGGAAGGCGGTCTCGTCCATGCGGTAGCCGGTATTGCCCGCATCGTGGCGGCTGGCCATCTCGCGCTGGCCACTGATCACGGCGTGCAGCTGTTCCTGCATGCGGGCCATGCTTTCCAGCAGGCGGCCGGGCTCGTCGTGGGCCTGCTCGCCGATGCGGCTGTCCAGCTTGCCGCGGGCGATGTTCTCGGCCACGTGGGTAGCCTGGCGCAGGGGCAGGGTGATGCGGTTGCCGATCAGCCAGCTCAGCGCCAGCACGATGAGGACCACGCTTCCGCCGGTGGCTGCCATGATCGCGGTGAACACCAGCGCCTGCTGCTGCACATCGTCCATGTAAGCGCCGGTGCTGACCACCCAGTTCCAGGGCGCGTACATGCCCGCAAAGGCGACCTTCTCGACCTCCTTGTCGGTGCCCGGCTTGGCCCACTGGTAGGAGACGAAGCCGCCGCCTAGGCGAGCCATGCCGATCTGGTCGTAGTACACGCGCACCCCGTCATCGGTGCGGAAATCCTTCATGTCCTGGCCGATCAGTTCCTTGCGGAACGGGTGCATGAGCATGCGGTAATGCGTGTCGTAGACGTTGTAGTAATAGGTATCGCCGTCGGCGCGCATGCTTTCCAGCGCCATCAGCGCGGCCTGCTTGGCCGCCGCCTCGGTCAGTTCACCGCTGTCCGCCAGCCGATGGTAATGCCCCAGGATGCCGTAGGTCAGTTCGACCTGCGTCTTCAGACTGTCCTTGCGGGTGTCGGTCAAATCCAGGTACTGCATGCGCGCGGCGACCACCGACAGGGCGATGACGCCCAAGGCGATCAGCAGGGTCAGCAGGTTGAGCTTGCGCCTGACGGACAGGTTGGAGAAGTACGGGTTCCAGCGGCGGAATAGATTCATGGGCAGGGCATCTGAGCGGGCAAAAGCACGTGGCGATGCCAGGAGCACGCGGTGGCGATCACCATCCTGGCTGGCCGCGACGAAGTGTCGGGCAATGCTGTTATCGGCCGATATGGCCGACTATTGAGTGCGACGGCCATCGACCATTCAGTCGGGCAACGAAAAGCCCCGGTGCCGAAGCACCGGGGCTTGAGTTCACGACAAGCGGCAGAGGGGCTTAGAACTCCTGCCAGTCGCCGTCGGCCAGTTCGGTGGCCACCGGGCGCGAGGCCGGGCGACGCACGGCTGCCTGCGCCAGCGGCGCACGCGCGGCACGCGGCGGGGCGGCCACGACCGGAGCGGGTGCAACCTCCTGCTCGTCCAGCTTGAAGATCGACACGGCATCGGTCAGCTGGCCGGCCTGTTCTTCCATCGCACGGGCGGCGGCGGTGGCTTCTTCCACCAGCGCGGCGTTCTGCTGGGTGGTTTCATCCATCTGCACGACGGTCTGGTTGACCTGCTCGATGCCGGCCGACTGTTCCTGCGAGGCGGCGGAAATCTCGGCCATGATGTCGGTCACACGCTGCACCGAGGCGACGATCTCGCCCATGGTCGCGCCGGCCTTCTGCACCAGCGCCGAGCCATCGTTGACCTTGCCGACGGAGTCGTCGATCAGCCCCTTGATCTCCTTGGCTGCACCGGCGGAGCGCTGGGCCAGGGTGCGTACTTCGGAAGCGACGACCGCGAAGCCGCGACCCTGCTCCCCGGCACGTGCCGCTTCGACCGCGGCATTCAGCGCCAGGATGTTGGTCTGGAACGCGATGCCGTCGATGACCGAGATGATCTCGGCGATCTTCTTCGACGAGGTCTGGATCGCGCTCATCGTCGTGACCACCTGGCCGACCACGTCACCGCCCTGCGAGGCGACGGTGTGCGCGCCGATCGCAAGCTGGTTGGCCTGGCGGGCATGCTCGGCGTTCTGGCGCACGGTGGAGGTCAGTTCCTCCATCGAGGCGGCGGTTTCCTCCAGGTTGGCGGCCTGCTGCTCGGTACGGCGCGACAGGTCGCTGTTGCCGGTGGCGATCTCGCTGGCAGCGGAGTTGATCTGCTGGCTGGAGTGCTTGATCCGGGTGACGATGCCGCTGAGCTGCTCGGCGGTGGCGTTGGCGTCGTCGCGCATCCGGGCGAACACGCCCTGGAAGTCGCCGTGCATGCGCACCGTCAGGTCGCCCTGCGACAGCGCGGCAAGCAGGTTGGAGACCTGTTCGATGCTGGCCGAATTGGCGTCCAGCAGGCCGTTGAGCTGCTGGGCCAGCTGCAGGAAGAAGCCGTCCTTGCCGTCGCTGTCGATGCGGCCGGACAGATCGCCAGCAGCGGCCTGGGCGATCACGCGGGCCACTTCGGCTTCCACCAGCGCTTCGGGGGTGCGGTCGCGCCATTCGATGACGTGGCCGACGGTCTCACCCTGCTCGTTGGCGATCGAGGAGATGACCTGGGCGAACTGGGCTTCGCCGAACTGCATCGGGCGACGGCTGACGCCGTGCTGTTGCAGCTGGGCGAGGGTCTTGGCATCCATCTCGCTGCCGTGTTCAAGCGTGGCGGCCGACTTGCCGATCAGCGAGGCGGCGGCATCGAAGTCCGGCAGATCCTTGCGGATGTCGGCTTCGTACTGGCTCAGGGTCTGCTGCAGCGCGCGGTTGCTGTAGACGATCGTGTGCTGGGCATCGGTCAGGTAGACGCCGGTGGAGCTGTAATCCAGCGCGGTCCGGATGCGCAGGTTCTCGCGGGCGATGGCCTGGTCGGTTTCGGTGCGTTCGCGCAGGTCGCGCTGCATGCGCTGCATGGCCTGCAGCAGGTCGCCGACTTCATCCTTGCGGCTGACGTCGATGTGGCCATCCAGCTTGCCGCTGGCGACATCATTGGCGACCGATACGGCACCGCGCATGCTGCCCACCAGCGAGCGGGCGAACAGATACACCAGCACCAGGCCCAGGGCGGCGCCGGCGAGCAGGGTGATGACGGTCAGCGTGGCCGAGGCGGCATAGGTGGACTCGGCTTCTTCGCGCGAGGCGCGCGCAAGGCGGTTGTCTTCGGCGATCAGCGCTTCGAGGGCGGCGGAGGCCTTGCGGTGCTTGGCGCGGGTTTCTCCGACAAACGTGTCGATGGCGTCGTCAGGCAGGTCCAGCTCGAGCATTTCGGTGACGGCGTCGTAAGACGCCAGCGAGTCGGTCCAATCCTTGGCGAAGGTGTCGAACAGCTTCTTCTGCTGGGGATTGTCGATCAGCGCGGGATACTTCTTGATCGAGGCATCGATCTGGGTGCGCAGCTGCGCGGCGCGGGACTTGGCTTCGGCCTTCACGTCATCGCTGGCGCGGATGAGGCCCTGGTAAGCAGAGTTGCGGTACTCACCGACCATGCCGCGCAGTTCGCCGGCCAGACGGATGCTGTCCATCCGGGGCCCGGCCAGTTCGGTGGTGACGTTGTTGAGTGAGTGCAGGCCACGATAGGCCACGATGCCCTGCAGCAGCATTACCAGCAGGAGGACGCCGAAAGTCAGCATCAACTTGGGCATCAGTTTGAGGTTGTTGATCCACGGCATGGCAGGTGCGGTCTCCAGTGGCAAACGCGTCCGGCCGTCGGGGCCGGTTGCAGCGACCACGCCGGCCAGTGCCGGCGTGGCAGGGCGTACGGCGGATTACTTGATGTTGGCGAGCTTGAGGCCGGCCGGCGAGCTGACTTCGATTTCAGCGCGCGAGGCATCGCGGGCGATCTTGCCGATCACGCAGACGGTCTTGCCTTCCAGGGTTTCCAGCGGAAAGCTGAACTTGCCGCGGTTGGCACCGGCGATGCGGGCCGAGAAGGTGTGGCGCGGGAACGCACCGCCCATGTACAGGAAGGTCGGCTGACCTTCGGAGCCTTCGGCGTAGCGGGCCTTCTCGACCTTGCCGCAGACCATGCCGTCCTTGCCGACCGAGCGCGGGGCCAGTTCCGGCGGAATCATTTCACCGGACTGGGCGAATGCAGTGGAGGCGGAGGAGGCGATCACGGCGACCGAGAACAGGGCAAGCAGGGACTTCATCGGGAAAATTCTCCGGGGATAGGGGCAGTTGGCCCGGCCATGGGCGATCCAGTGCAGCCGGGTTCTGAGACCAGCTATCGGCCGGCCCGGGCGGAACTGAAGCGGGTTTTTGCTTCAGTTGCCGCCACGGTGCGGACCGGGCAGCGCTCGTGGACTGTTCTGTGACGGATGTCTCAGGCGGCGACGTCGTCGATGACCGGGGTCTGGCCCATGTCGGCGCTGTCGAGGAGGGTTTCGATATCCAGCAGGATGAGCATGCGATCGTCCTGGGTGCCGATGCCGGAGATGAAGCGGGTATCGACGGCGGCGCCGAATTCGGGCGTCGGGCGGATCTGGTCGGCGGCCAGCGGGATGACGTCGGAGACGCTGTCGACGACGATGCCGACGACGCGGTCTTCGACGTTGAGGACGATCATGACGGTGAAGGCGTCATAGGTGGCATTTTCCAGGCGCAGTTTGAGGCGCAGGTCGATGACGGGGACGATGGTGCCGCGCAGGTTGATGACGCCCTTGATGTAGTCGGGGGCATCGGGGACGCGGGTGACGGAGTCGTAGCCGCGGATTTCCTGGACTTTGAGGATGTCCACGCCGTAGTGCTCGGCGCCGAGGGTGAAGCTGAGGTATTCGCCGCCGTCGCTGGTGGCGTTGCTGTTCTTGTCGTTCATCGAGGGGTCCTGGATCGGGCGTGGCGGTCGAATAACCGGGGGTCACGCTGGATATCGGCCTGGTCGGGGGCGACTTTAGGGGTGCTTGGCGAGAGCAACGGCATTGGCGGTGCTGCATTCGGCGGCTGGGCTGGTGTGGGTGGGTTGGCGGGACACGCCGTGAATCCGTCCATGGAGGCTCATGTCGCGCCATCCATGGCGCTCATGGTCCCGCCAACCCACCCACACCAGCCCCTCGACAGTGCGTCGGTGTGTCAGTAGCAGCAATGGCAACAGCGAGAACGACGACAAGGCCAACAGCGAGGCCAACAGCTGTAGCTAGAGTCTGGAGCCGGAGCTGGAGCTGGAGCGGACGTGGCCCGTCGTGGCGCACACACTTTTTTGCGTCAGCACACCGCCTCAGTCGGAGGGCGTCTTGCCGAGCTTTGCTCGGCAGCTCTCCATCCCCATCGCCGCTGCCTTCAACTCTGGCCCAGCCAACTGTCCAAGGGGCGGCGCGGGTGGGTTGGTGGGACCATGAGCCGCATGGATGCGGCGACATGAGCCTCCATGGACGGATTCACGGCGTGTCCCGCCAACCCACCCGCGCCGACTCAGTCACGCAGCATCAAACCGCCACGCAGTTGAAGCAGCCATCAACTCTCCCCATTCTTCCTCGCACTCCGCTGCCGGTCGATGCGGAAGATGTAGCGCTGGATCGCGCTGTCGCCGCCGCGCGGGAGGTCGTCGAAGCGCATGCCGATGCGTTTCATTTCGACGCCGTTGGGCAGCTTGACCGCCAACTGGTTGCAGACGATCAGCGAGACATGCAGCGGGCTGCCATCGGGCAGGTCCAGCTGGGCGGCGTAGCGTTTCTGCAGCGAGAACACGTTGCAGTCCACCGGTACCGTGACGGCCAGACCGCCGCCGCTGATGTCCACCACGCGCAACTGCAGGATCTCGCTGCGGTCTTCGTTGATCGGGAACTGCAGGTGGGGCGAATCGGTGATCGGCGTTTCCAGCCGATACAGCTCGCGGCGCTGCAGGTGCACCAGCTCCTCGGGGAAGGGCACGCGGAAGGCGACGTGGCCTTCATTGCGCACGCGCTCCAGGCCGTCCAGGCGGAAGCGCACCATGACCCGGTCCAGCTGCGCGAAGCAGAGCAGATGGCCGGCCTCTTCGGCAGCGCGGTTGGAGGACTCGGAGGGGCTGCCGTCCAGCAACAGCGAATCCTCGTCGTCGTCCAGTTCCAGCACCGCAGTGGGGAAGGACTGGTCGCGGCCGCCCAGGTGGGCGTTGATCAACGAACGCTGGTCGATCAGCGCCTGCAGCAACTGCCGGATCTGGCGGGGATTGCGGACCAGGTACCGGTCATCCGTGCCATCGTCGTGCGTGGCATGGAGTCGGTCGTGTGCGTCGTGGCTGCCTTCGGACATGGAATCTGCTGGGTTGGGCGGGTGCCGGCACGCGTAGATACCGGGGCTCTGTCCGTTTATCGGCAGTAGTTCACATTTATGTAGGGGGAATTGTGTCGCCCCGCCAAGACGACCGGCCGCAGTTCCGGCGTGTCGTGCCGGCGAGGCGCCGGTGAAACGACGACACCCCGCCGGGGCGGGGTGTCGTCAGGGTCAGTCGATCACGTGGCGGGTGCGATCAGAACTCCTGCCACTCGGCGTCGTTGGCCAGTGCCGGCTCCCGGGCCATTGCCCGGCGCGGTGCGGCGGCGACGCTGCGCGGCTTGGCCGGGGCGACGGCTCGCGCCACGGCAGGCGAACGCACCACGGCGGTGGGTGCGGCCGCCGGAGCCGCGTAGGCCTGCCCGTCCAGCTTGAACAGCGCGACGGCGTCGGTCAGGTGGCCGGCCTGTTCTTCCATGGCACGGGCGGCGGCGGTGGCCTCTTCCACCAGCGCGGCGTTCTGCTGGGTGGTCTCGTCCATCTGCACGACGGTCTGGTTGACCTGCTCGATGCCCGCCGACTGTTCCTGCGAGGCGGCGGAAATCTCGGCCATGATGTCGGTCACGCGCTGCACCGAGGCGACGATCTCGCCCATCGTGGCACCGGCCTGGTTGACCAGCTGCGAGCCTTCGGCCACCTTGCCGACAGACTCGTCGATCAGCCCCTTGATTTCCTTGGCCGCGCCGGCCGAGCGCTGGGCCAGGGTGCGCACTTCAGATGCCACCACCGCGAAGCCGCGACCCTGTTCACCGGCGCGTGCGGCTTCCACTGCGGCGTTCAGCGCCAGGATGTTGGTCTGGAAGGCGATGCCGTCGATGACGGTGATGATGTCGGCGATGCGGCGCGAGGAGGCGTCGATTTCGTGCATGGTGCTGACCACGCGCCCGACCACGTCGCCGCCCTGCGAGGCCACCGAGTGCGCGCCGATGGCGAGCTGGTTGGCCTGGCGGGCATGCTCGGCGTTCTGGCGCACGGTGGAGGTCAGCTCCTCCATCGAAGCCGCGGTTTCTTCCAGGTTGGCGGCCTGCTGCTCGGTGCGGCGCGACAGGTCGTTGTTGCCCGAGGCGATCTCACCGGCCGCGGTGCTGATGCTGGAGGAGGCCTGCTGGATGCGGCCCACGATCTGGGTCAGCTGGGCGACGGTGGTGTTGGCATCGTCGCGCATCGCAGCGAACACGCCGTGGAAATCGCCCTGCATGCGTGCGGTCAGGTCGCCGGCGGCGATCGACTGCAGCAGGTGCGAGAGCTGGGACAGGTTGCCGTCGGCGACCTGCATCATGGTGTTGAGGTTCTCGATCATGACCCGGAAGTCGTGCTCGAACCGCAGCGCATCGCCGCGCTGGGTGAAGTCACCGGCCGCCGCCGCCTGGGCCAGCGACTGGATCTGGGTGTTGATCGCCAGCAGGCTGTTCTTGGCCGCATCCATCGATTCGTGCAGGATCGCGCGGGTGCCGGGCAGTCGGCGGGCGTTCGGCGAGAGGTCGCCGGCGGCGTACTGGTTCAGGACGTTGATCGCGTCCTTGATCGCGTCCAGGTGCTCGAAGATCACCGTATTGACGCCGACAGCCAGCTGGCCGTATACGCCCGGGAAATCTTCCGGAATGCGGTGGCTGATGTCCGGGCCGGCGTGCATCTCGACCATCTGCTGGGTCTGCTCGGAGAAGCGACGCAGCATCACCGTCATGTCGCGGGTGGCGGCCAGCATCTTGCCGGCTTCATCCTTGCTGGTGGCCTGGATGTTGACCGACAGATCGCCACGCGCCACCGACTGGATGGCGTGCACGGCCTGGACCAGCGGGCGGGTGATCACCCGCGAGATCGCCCAGGCCAGGGCCGCAGCGAGCAGCGACAGCAGCACCATGCAGGTGATGATCGCGACCACGCTGGCGTGGTGGGTGGCATTGGCGTCGGCGATGCGGGCGGCCATCAGGCTGTTGCTGTAGGCACCCAGTTCCTTGAGGTCCTCGAACAGCTGGCGGCGTGCAGGGCGCGATTTGTTGTCCGACACGTCCTGTGCCAGCACGCTGTCGCCGGCAGCCACGGCCGCGCGCATCTCGGTGTTGGCAGCGAAGTAGGCAGTGGTATCGGCGGCCACCTTCGCATACAGCGCGCGTTCGCGGTCGTTGGCCGGCAGGGCCGCATAGGCGGCCAGTTCGTCCTTGACCAGCTTGGTCGATGCGTCCATGCGCTTGTTGTAATCGGCCACCTTGTCGGGCTGGTCGAGCATGCTCAGCTGGGCGAGCTCATAGGTGCGGAGCTCGCCCAGCAGGGAGCGGGCTTCACCCAGGTGCTGCAGACTGGGAATGTTGTTGCCGGCCATCGACACCAGTTCGGCATTGGCGCCGTTGAGGCGGACCAGGGCGAACACGCCCAGGACGACGGTCATCAGCGTGGTGAGGGTAAACCCCACGGCCAACTTGCGGGCGATGGGCAGATCGTGGAACCACTTCATGGCAGGAACTCCGGGCAGGGCGGTGGCGCACAGCCGTGGGGGCGCTGGGCGAAAGATGGAGAGGACGCAGGGCAGGGCGCGTGAAGAAAATGTCAGCGCTCTCACTCGGGATAGCGGCGCTGTGTCGCCGCAACTTGAGCGTTCGATGTCACATTTTTTCGTTGGGGCCAGGCAGCCCCCGATGCTGTCGTGATGGTTGCAGAAGCAAGCAGTGGCGGGCGTTGCGTTTCAGTGCCGCGAGGTATGCCTCAGTACGTCCGAGTATCGGCAACGTTCGAGGTCACAGTTTCGTGCAAGGCAGGGTGAGGCATGACGTGTCGTGACGACACGACACGACAAGGCACGGCACGGCTGCCGGTGGGCAACGGGTGCGATGACGGTAGATCCACGCCATGCGTGGAGACCGCGCGCAGCGCGGCACAAGCACCCGAAGACGCCAGCCGCCGGTCGTGCGGCAAGTTTCCGAGGTTCAAGCCAACCCAAAGCGCCTGTCGCAGGCGTTCAAGCGCCCGGAATGAAGAGCATCCACGCATGGCGTGGATCCACCCCGCAGGTGCCGACTACCGTCGGCCGGCACCTGCCGTGCGTCATGCGGCCTGCGGCACCTTGAGCGAGCGCACCAGGCCGCCGATGTCGACGATCAGCGCGACCCGGCCATCACCGAGGATGGTGGCGCCGGAGACACCGCTGATGCGGCGGTAGTTGTTCTCGATGTTCTTGACCACGACCTGCTGCTGGCCGACCAGTTCGTCCACTTCCAGCGCGATCTTCTGGCCATCGCCTTCAACGACCACCACCAGCGGATCGTCCAGCGCACGCCCGCCGTAGCCGTAGTACTCGCTGAGCGAGAGGATGGGCAGGTACTCGCCACGAACGCGCAGCACGCGGCCTTCGCCGGCCATGGTGCGCACATCGTCGGCCTGCGGCTGCAGGGCCTCCAGCACGTAGGCCAGCGGCAGGATCAGGGTTTCGCCAGCGACCGAGACGGTCATGCCGTCCAGGATCGCCAGGGTCAGCGGCAGGCGGATCAGCACGCGGGTGCCGTTGCCGGCCTGGCTTTCCAGCTGGACTTCGCCCCCCAGTGCCTGGATGTTGCGGCGGACCACGTCCATGCCGACGCCACGCCCGGACAGATCCGTGACGGCATCGGCGGTGGAGAAGCCCGGCTGGAAGATCAGGTCCCACACCTGCGAATCGGTGGGGTTGTCCGGCACGCTCAGGCCACGCTCGAGCGCCTTGGACAGGATCTTGTCGCGGTTCAGGCCGCGGCCGTCGTCGCTGACTTCGATCACGATGTGGCCGCCCTGGTGCGAGGCGGCGAGCGTGATCGTGCCGGTTTCGTCCTTGCCCGCCTCGCGACGCACGTCCGGCATTTCCAGGCCGTGGTCGATCGAATTGCGGACCAGGTGCACGAGCGGATCGGCGATCTTCTCGATCAGGCCCTTGTCCAGCTCGGTGCCTTCACCGATGGTGCGCAGGCGCACATGCTTGCCCAGGCGCGAGGACAGATCGCGGACCAGGCGCGGGAAGCGGCGGAACACCGCGTCCACCGGCAGCATGCGCACGCCGATGACCGCTTCCTGCAGATCGCGGGTGTTGCGCTCCAGCAGGTCCAGGCCGGTCAGCAGCTGCTCGGCCTGCGCCGGGTCCAGTGCATGCGAGACCTGCTTGAGCATGGCCTGGGTGATGACCAGTTCGCCGACCAGGTTGATCAGTGCATCGACCTTGTCGACGCTGACGCGGATCGAGGTCTCGGCTTCATGTGCAGCAGCGGCCGGTGCAGCGGCGACGGCGGCGGCCGGCTTGGCCTCGACCGGCGCGCTGGTGGCCAAGCTCGGCGGTGCGGCCGGACGGATGTCCAGTTCGCAGTCGTCCACGACCCAGGCGAAGGTGTCTTCGATCTTGCTGCGCGGCACCTTGCCGACCAGGCCAAGATCCCACGCCAGGTGGGCCTCGAGCGGATCGAGCTGATCGAAGCCGGGCAGGCGGTCCAGGCGCGCGGCGACCTGCAGCGACCCCAGGTGCTCGAGCTCGCGGATGATGCGCAGCGGATCGTTGCCGCTCATGAACAGCGACGGTGCCGGCACGAAGCCGATCTGCCACGCCTCGGGGGTGTCATCGACCGTGGCGGCGACGACCGGCGCCGCAACGGCGGCCTGACCGGACAGCACTGCTTCCAACCGCGCCTTGACCTCGGCGACCGCCTGCGGATCGGCGGCCTGGCCGTGTTCGGCTTCACGCAGCAGGGCACGCAGCACGTCCACCGAGGCCAGCATCGCGTCGACCGCGGCCGGCTCCAGCGCCCGCTTGCCAGCGCGCAGTTCGTCCAGCAGCGTTTCCAGCACGTGGGTCAGGGCGGCGATCGCGTCGAAGCCGAACGTGCCGGCGCCCCCCTTGATCGAGTGCGCGGCGCGGAATACCGAGTTGATGATTTCCGGGTCCTGCTGGCCCGATTCGAGCGCCAGCAGGCCAGCTTCCATCGCATCCAGCCCCTCGCGGCTTTCTTCGAAGAAGGTGGCGTGGAAACGTTGCAGATCCATGCTCATGGTGCGGGGTGTCCAGTTGCGAGGGGAGGGAAGGGTGAAGCGGGATCAGCCCAGGACTTTCTGGACGGTGGCGACCAGCTGTTCCGGATTGAACGGCTTGACCAGCCAGCCGGTCGCGCCGGCAGCCTTGCCTTCGGACTTCTTGTCGGCAGCCGATTCGGTGGTCAGCATCAGCATCGGCGTGAACTTGTATTCGGCCAGCTGGCGCAGTTCACGGATCAGCGAGATGCCATCCATGTTGGGCATGTTGACGTCGGTGACCACCGCGTTGAAGCGTTGGCCCTTGGCTCGACCGAGGGCGACCGCGCCGTCTTCGGCTTCCTCGACGGAAAAGCCGGCCGAGGTGAGGGCGAAAGAGACCATCTGGCGCATCGACGCCGAATCGTCCACCACCAAGATACGTGCGCTCATGCAGCGTTCTCCACAGATTTCAGGTTGTCATGGGGTGCATCCAGGCCGAGGGCCTGGGTGACGCCGAGCAGGCGCGCGGCATCACGGAAGGTTGCGGTGCAACCGTGGAATCCGGTGGGATGCCCGGCCTTGCGGCGGGCCTCGACGAATGCGCACAGCACCTGCAGCGAGGCGGTATGGATACGGCCGATCTGGCTGGCATCCAGCGTCAGATCGCCGGCCTGATCCACCAGGGGGGCCAAACGGGTTTTCAGCTCGGTGCTGGTCTCGATTCCGAGATCATCACCCAAGGCCACAGTGCTCATCATTGCTCCGGACAAACGGTTCCGAGGTCTATAACGGCCCAAACCAACAAAGCTTTAGCGGAGACCGCGCAACGCGGCACCGGCCTCCGCCGCTACGTCAGTTCAGCAACTGCGTCGCGTCCAGCAGGATCATCGGCTGCGCGCCGCCGCGGGCCACGCCGCGGAACAGATCATTGGAGATCTGGCAGATGCGGGCGGTGTCCGGGGGCTCGATCTGGGAGTCGGTGAGGTTGGCGACATCCTCGACCGCCGACACGCGCAGGCCCATGGTTTCGCCGTTCTCTTCCAGGACCACGATGCGGGTATTGGCATCGTTGCCGGCCGCGCTACTGCCCAGGTGGATGCCGAGGTCCATCACCGGCACCACCTGGCCACGCAGGTTCATGATGCCCAGCATCGCCGGCGAGGTGCCGCGCAGCGGCAGCAGCGGCACGGGCAGGACTACCTCCTGGACCTTCAGCAGTTCCAGCGCGTAGGCCTGGGCGCCACACCGCAGGCGCAGCCAGCGCGAGGTCCGTTCGGCGGCGCGGCGGTTCTCGCGTGGGCTCGAGGCCGGGTCGCGTGCCTGCCGCTGCAACTCTTCCCAGCTGCCGGGGCGGCTCTGTGCCAGCGAGGGTGCATTGGCGCGGGCGCTGGTGGCGGCCAGCATGGGCGCCATGGCCGGCATCGAGCGCGCTGCCGGTGCACGTGCGGCCGGTGCAACGGGGACGGCTGCAGGGACTTGGGCAGGTGCAGGCGTGGGCGCGACGACCGGTGCGGGGGGCGCAACGGGTGGGGCGATGGCAGCCACGGGGCCGGTTTCGTAGACGACCTCGGGTGGCAGGTCGTCCCAGCTCGGGCGGGCCTCGTCCGCGGGCGCGGGCAGGGCGCCGCTGAGGAGCGGGTCGTTGCGGAGTTCGTCGAGCAGGTCGTCGAAGCCCGGGGCCGGCGCGGTGCCCGACGCTGGCAACGCCTCGGTGTCCGGCGCCGCCGTCTCTGCGGGCAGCGTCATCGATCCGCTGAGGAGGGGATCGTTACGCAGTTCGTCCAGCAGGTCATCGAAGCCAGGTGCTGCGACGGGTGCCGCCGCGATCGCAGCATCCGTTTCAACCGCGGCCTCGACGACCGCAGGGGCGGCGGACAAGGTCATCGCCCCGCTCAGCAGCGGATCGTTGCGCAGTTCATCCAGCAGGTCATCGAAGCCCGGGGCGATGACATCCTCCGCAGCGGCGGGCGCCGCCGCAGTGACGGTCACATCGACCGTTGCAGCGTCCGCCTGCTTTGCTTCGACAGTTTCGACAGCTTCCACAGTTTCCACAGCGTCGGCAGCTGCAACGTGCAGCGGCGCCTCTGCCGCTGCCGGCATCGCGTCGCCCAGCAGCTGCTCCAGGTAGTCGTCGAGTACGCCGGCGGTGTTCATGCCGCGCGCTCCATCTGCTGCGCATCGTCGGCCAGGATCCATTCCAGCGCGCGGCGATAGGCGGCCAGGCCGCGGCCGGGGTAATCCCCGGACTGCGCCGGCACGGTCAGGCTGGCGGCGTTGCAGATGCGGGTATCGACCGGAATTGCATCTTCCCAGACGCGATGGCCGTGCTTGTCCTGCATCTGCTTGACGGTATCGTTGCCGGCGCGCGTGCGGCGGTCGAACAAGGTGGGCAGGATCGACATCGGCAGGGGACGGCGGCGCGAGCGCTCGACCATCTCGCCGGTACGGACCATGCCGTCCAATCCGTGCAGGGCCAGCGGCTCGGCCTGGGTCGGGATGATCAGGCGGTCGGCCGCGGCCAGTGCGTTGATCATCAACAGGCCCAGGGTCGGCGCGCAGTCGAGCAGGATGTAGTCATGCTGGCCCTGGTGGCGACCGAGCGCATTCTGCAGGGCCAGGCCGAGGCCCGGCTGGTTGGCGCTGCGGCGTTCCAGCGTGGCCAGGGCCGCCTGTGCGCACACGTAGTCCAGGCCCGGAATGTCGCTGGGGTGGGCGAGGGTGGAGAGCTCGGCCGGCGGTGCGCCGAACAGTTCCAGCACGCCCTGCGGCGGCGGATCCAGCGCGACGCCGAAGGCGCGGGTCAGCGACGAATGCGGATCCAGATCGATCAACAGCACGCGGTGGCCCTGCGCGGCCAGGCCGCGGCCGAGCGCGAGCGTCGTGGTGGTCTTGCCCACGCCGCCTTTCTGATTGGCAACAGCCCAGATACGCATGCGGTTCACTCCTTCATTGCGGGCGGAACGGCGGCGCCAACGCGGCTGCCGGCCGGCACCGGTGGCAACTGCACCGGTGCGATGGGGGTAACAGGGGTGCCAGCGGCAGGTGCCTTGGCGGCATCGGTCGCGTCGGCATCGGCACTGAGCCGGTCGGTGATCGGGTCGATGCCCTGCGCGGTATCGGCCAGGATGATCACCATCACCCGCCGGTTGCGGTTGCGGCCTTCGGCGCTGGCGTTGTCTTCGCGCGGGCGGAACTGGCCATAACCGACCATCGCCAGCCGTGCCGGCTGCAGGCCCTGGTCGGCGAACAGATGCACCACGCTGGCCGCGCGCCCGGCCGAGAGTTCCCAGTTGGAAGGGAACAGTGAGGTGGCGATCGGGATGTTGTCGGTGTGGCCTTCCACGCGCACGCCATTGGGCGCATCGCGCAGCACTTCGGCCAGTTTGGAGAGGGTGTCGCGTGCGTGCACGTCCAGCGTGGCCGAACCGGTCGGGAACAGGATGTCGCTGTTGATCTCGACCTCGATCCACAGCTCGGTGCGGCGCACGGTGATCATCCCGCGTTCGATCAACGGGGCCAGCGTGGCGGTGAGCTTGTCGGCGATGCCGTTGAGCTGGCGCTCGGCACGCTGCAGCTGCTCCTGGTTGCGGATCGAGACCGGCATGCGCATCTGCGAGGCCATCGCCGGCAACAGGGTCGGGTCGTTGGTCGGTGCCGGTGCGGAGGGGCCGATCCTGGTGCCGGCCCTGATCACCGAGGGGCTGTCCCAGCCGCCTCCCTGGACCTGCTGGTTGCCGACCTGGACCGGATTGATCGTGCGCGGCGCGCCGCCGAACGCGGTGGTCAGCGCATCGGCCATGATCCGGTACTTGCCTTCGTTGAGCGAGGAGATGGCGTACATCACCACGAAGAAGGCGAGCAGCAGCGTCATGAGGTCGGCATAGGGGATCGCCCAGGCCTCATGGTTGGCATGTTCTTCGTGGTGCTTGCGACGGGCCATGTCAGTGCAGGAACCCGGACAGGTTGGTTTCGATGTTGCGCGGGTTCTCACCCTGGGCGATCGAGATCAGGCCTTCGATGATCATCTCGCGGTCGCGGCTGTTGTGGTGGATCACGCTCTTGAGCTTGGCCGACACCGGCAGGAACAGCAGGTTGGCCGAGGCGATGCCGTAGATCGTGGCGGTGAACGCCGCGGCGATGCCGTGGCCGAGCTTGCTCGGGTCGGCGAGGTTCTTCATCACCGCGATCAGGCCGAGCACGGCGCCGATGATGCCCAGCGTCGGCGCATAGATGCCCATGCCCTCGAACACCTTGGACGCAGCCAGATCCTGGCTCTCCTGGCTGCTCAGCTCGATCTCCATCATGTGCCGGATGGTCTCCGGCTCCACGCCGTCGACCAGCAGCTGCAGGCCTTTGCGCAGGAACGGATCGTCCTGGGCGTCGACCTGGGCTTCCAGGCCGAGCAGGCCCTGGCGGCGGGCGATGTTGCTCCACTCCACGATCTGCTGGATCAGCTCGCGGCGGTCGCTGCTCGGCGGCAGGATCACCCAGCGCACGATCTTGAAGGCGTGCTTGAACACGGCCGGCGAGGTATGCAGCAGGATCGAGGCGATGGTGCCGACGATGACGATCACGAAGGCGGCCGGCGACCACAGCGACGCCAGACCGGCCCCCTTGAGGATGCTGCCGCCGACCAGTGAGGCCAAGGCGAGGAAAAGTCCAATGAGGCTGAGTCTGTCCATGGGTCCGTTATCGGCTTGTGTGAATGGGACTTGAGACGCCGAAGGAATCCAGTGATGCGGCGGTCACACTTTCACGGGATCAATCGTGGTGGGTGCGCAGCCCGTCCACGTCCAGGATCAGCGCCATCCGGCCGTCGCCGATCAGGGTGGCACCGGCATAGCCGCGCAACCCGCGCAGGGCCTTGGGCAGTGGCTTGATCACCACTTCCTCGCGGCCACGCACCTGATCGACCACCAGGCCGAAGCGGGCTTCACCGGCCTGCAGCACCACGATGGTCAGCAGCGAGGACGGCATCGGCTCCACATCGAGCCAATGGCGCAGATCGACCAGGGCCAGCGTGTGCGACTTGCGGTCCAGCACGGCACGGCCGTCGAACCAGCCCAGCGAGGTGTTGGGGGCATGCAGCACCTCCATCACGCGGGCCAGGGGCAGGGCGTAGACGTCCTCGCCAGCCTGCACCAGCAGGGTCGGCAGGATCGCCAGGGTGAGCGGCACGCGGATCATGAAGCGGCTGCCACGGCCGAGCTCGGACTGGATCTGGATCTGGCCGCTCAGCTCGCGGATGCGCGACTGGACCACGTCCATGCCCACGCCGCGGCCGGAGATGTCGGTGACCTGCTGCTTGGTCGAGAAGCCGGGCAGGAACACCAGGTGCAGGCACTCTTCGCTGCTGAGCCGGGCGGCGGCTTCCGGGTCGATCAAGCCCTTCTCCCGCGCCTTCTGGCGCAGGCGTTCGGGGTCGATGCCGGCGCCGTCGTCCTGGACTTCGATGCTGACGTAGTCGCCTTCCTGCTGGGCCGAGAGCCGCACATGGCCGCTGCGCGGCTTGCCCTGCGCCTCGCGCAGGTCCGGCATTTCCACGCCGTGGTCGATTGCGTTGCGGACCAGGTGCACCAGCGGATCGGCCAGCGCCTCGACCAGGTTGCGGTCCAGTTCGGTTTCCGCGCCGATCAGCTCCAGCTCGACTTCCTTCTTGAGCGAGCGCGCGACATCGCGGGCCACCTTGGGGAAGCGCGAGAACACCTTGCCGACCGGCTGCATGCGGGTGCGCATGACCGCCGACTGCAGGCGCGCGGTGGCGATGTCCAGCGTGGACACGGCACGGTCGAGTTCTTCATCGTGCAGGCGTGCGCGCAGGGTCTTGAGCCGGTTGCGCGACAGCACGAGTTCGCCGATCAGGTTGACGATCGCATCCAGGCGCTTGGTATCCACCCGCACGGTGTGTTCGGCTTCGGCGACCGGTTTGGCCGGCGCAGGCTTTGCGCTCGGTGTGGCCGGCGCAGCCACGGCGCGCGGGGCAGGCGCGGGCGCGGCGGCGACGGCCTTGGCACCGGGAACGGCGCCACCGTGCAGCTGGTCGAGCAGGGCTTCGAACTCGTCCTCGCCGATCAGACCGTCATCGCGCGTCGGCGCAGCGACGGCGGTCGGTGCGGCACCGCCATGCAACTGGTCGAGCAACGCTTCGAACTCATCATCGGTGATCATCTCGCCGCCGCTGCTGGCCGTGGTCGCAGCCGCAGGCGTCGGCGCCGGCGCCGGCGTGGCCGGCCCGTTGACATCGAACTGGGCGATCAGCTCCGGCGGGGCATAGCCCGGCTCGGTGCCGGCCGAGACCGAGTCGAGCATCGACTGCAGGTAATCCAGCGACTGCTGGGCTGCATCGAAGTGGTGGGCCTGCAGCGTGGCCTGGCCGGAGCGTGCCATGCCGAGGGTTTCCTCGGCGGCGTGGCACAGCTCAACCATCGCCTGGATGCCGAGGAAGCCGGCACCGCCCTTGAGCGTGTGGAAGCCCCGGAACACGGCGTTGAGCTGGTCGGTGTCCTGGGGCGCCTGCTCCAGCGACACCAGCTGTTCGCCGAGGCGGTCCAGGATTTCCTGGGCCTCGAGGATGAAGTCGGCAGCGATATCGTCTGGAACAGCACTCATGAGCGTTACAGTCCCAGGTCCGAAAGCAGGTCGTCGGCGTCGTTCTGTGACACCGCGTGGCGATCCAGGCCGTTCACGGCCGGGCCGGCCAGGCCGTTGTTGTCGCGCTTCTTTTCGTCGTCCTGCGGCGGCAGGCCGAGCGCACCGAAGCCCTCGTGCACGCGACGCACGATCCCGACCACGCGGCGGATGATCTGCCCGGTGAGGTCCTGATAGCTCTGCGTCAGCGCGATTTCGGTGAGGTTGTGGCGGATCCGGTCCAGCTGCTGGCCCTGGTCGGGCGTCAACCCGTTGGCGCGCAGCTGTTCGGTGAGCGAGCGGCATTCCTCGGCCAGGTCCAGGGTGCGGTGGGTGGCCTGTTCGGTCATCGCCACCACGTGGTCCAGGCGCGCGCAGGCGTCATCCAGCTCGCCGGCTTCGCTGGGCAGGCTGGGCAGATCGCCCAGGGCCTGGCCGAGCTCGCGGGCCAGGCGGTTCAGGCCGGCCATCATCGGCTGCGTGCGCAGCGCGGCGAGGGCGTCGATTTCCCGGCGCCAACCGGCTTCGTCACCACTTTCCAGTGCGGCCAGGGCGTCCTGCAGGCGCTGCACCAGCGCGGTTTTGTCGCTCAGGGTCTCCATCAGGCGCTCGCCGCCAGGCGTTCGAAGATCTTGCCGAGCTTTTCTTCAAGGGTCTGGGCGGTGAACGGCTTGATGATGTAGCCGTTGACGCCGGCCTGCGCCGCTTCGATGATCTGCTCGCGCTTGGCTTCAGCAGTCACCATCAGCACCGGCAGGGTCTTGAGCTTGGCATCGGCGCGCACGGCCTTGAGCAGGTCGATGCCGGTCATCACCGGCATGTTCCAATCGGTGACCACGAAATCGAACGGCTGGCTCTGCAACAACGCCAGCGCGGCATGCCCGTCCTCGGCTTCGGCCGTATTGGTGAAGCCCAGATCGCCCAGCAGGTTCTTGACGATACGACGCATGGTCGAGAAGTCGTCGACGATCAGGATACGCATGTTCTTGTTCAAAGCACTTTCCTCGATTTCAATGGTTCTCGAGGCCGGCGTCGGCCGCCTCGAAGATCTTCAGCCGGCCCCGCAGGCGCAGCACGGCCTGGCCATGGATCTGGCACACGCGCGATTCGCTGACACCCAATACGGCGCCGATCTCTTTCAGGTTCAGTTCCTGCTCGTAGTACAGCGAGAGCACCAGCTGTTCGCGCTCGGGCAGCAGGCCGATCGCGTTGCCCAGCTCACGCCCGAACTCACCGCGCTCCAGTACCTGCTGCGGGGTCGGTCCGCCCTGGGCGACGGTATCCAGCTCGCCCTGGTCTTCGATCCGCGATTCCAGGCTCAGCACCTGGCCGCGCGAGGCGTCTTCCATCAGGCGCAGGTAGTCCGGCAGCGGCATGTCCATCGCGGCGGCCACTTCGGTGGCGCTGGCGGCGCGGCCGGTGCTCTGCTCCAGCCGGCGGATGGTCGCGGCGGCATCGCGGGCACGGCGGTGCACCGAGCGCGGGACCCAGTCGCCGCGACGGATCTCGTCGATCATCGAGCCGCGGATGCGGATCGAGGCATAGGTCTCGAACGAGGCGCCCTGGTCGGCGTCGTAGCTGCGCGAGGCCTCGATCAGGCCCATCATGCCGGCCTGGATCAGGTCATCGACCTCCACGCTGGCCGGCAGGCGCGCCGCCAGATGGTGGGCGATGCGGCGGACCAGGTCGGAGTGCTGGGCGATGCATTCGTTGGCCGCCGCCCGTTGGACCTCTTTGTACTGTGCAGCGCCTTTCATGCGGTCACCCCGCGTTGCTTGAGGATGCGTTCCAGGAAGAACTCGACCCCGCCACGCGGCTCGGTCGGCGCCTGCCAGCGCGCGGTACGGCGCGCGATCTCGGTCAATGCCAGCGCCGACGGGCTGGACGGATAGGCCTTCACCACCGGCTGCTGGCGCTGCACCGACAGGCGCAGCCAGTCGTCCTGCGGCACACAGCCCAGGTAGTTCAGCGAGACATCGGCGAGGAACTTCTCGCAGACGCGGGTCAGTTTTTCGTAGAGCACGCGGCCTTCGTTCGGGTCGCGGACCATGTTGGCCACGACCTGGATGCGGTCCACGCCGCGTTCGCGCGAGAGCACCTTGATCAGCGCGTAGGCATCGGTGATCGAGGCCGGCTCATCGCAGACCACCACCACAGTGTCCTGCGCGGCCTGGCAGAAGGTCAGCACGCCATCGGTGATGCCGGCGGCGGTATCCACGATCATGATGTCCAGCTCACGTTCGAGCTCGGAGAACACGTTGACCAGGCCGACGTGCTCGGCCGGCTGCAGTTCGGCCATGTGGCGGCGGCCGGACGCGGCCGGGACCACCAGCACGCCCCCTGGGCCTTCCATGATCACTTCTTCCAGGGTGCAGCGTCCGGCGACGAGGTCGGCCAGGGTCACCTTCGGCTGCAGGCCCAGGATCACGTCGATGTTGGCCAGGCCGAGGTCGGCGTCCAGCAGCAGCGTGCGTTTGCCCATGTCCGCCAGCGCCACGGCCAGATTGGCCGAAACGTTCGTTTTGCCCACGCCGCCCTTGCCGCCGGTGACGGCGATGGTGCGGACCGGGCCCAGCGGCTGGCTTCGGGTAGCCGACAACGGGAAGGTCTTGGTCAGCTTGGCGTACTCACGCGACGGCATGGTTCAACTCCGGGTTGCAGGGCATATCGGCCGCGCGGCGCAAATCTTCAAGGCGAAGGACGAGATTGGCCGCACTGGCACGGTGTAGGTCTTCGGGAACGTCCTGGCCATCGGTGACCCAGGTGATCGGCAGGCGGTGATCCACGGCCACCGACAGGGCGGTGCCGAAGCGGCCGGTCTCGTCCAGCTTGCTCAGCACCACGCCCTGCGGGTTGGCGGCGCTGAAGCGACGGACGACCTCGTCCATGTCGCCGAAACTGGTGTTGGCCGGCAGCACCAGCAGGGTGCGGATCTGCTCGGCGGCGCGCAGCCACTGCAGCTGGGCGGCCAGGGCGCGGTCGCGCGGGCCCAGCCCGGCGGTGTCGATCAGGACCAGCTTGTAGTCCTTCAGGCGCTCCAGCAGCTGGTTCAGATCGCTGCCGCTGCTGGCCTCATGGACCGCGATGCCGAGCTGGCGGCCGAAGCCGTACAGCTGCTCGCGGGCGCCAATGCGGCCGGTGTCGGTGGTGACCAGGGCAACGTCGCGGGCGGCATGCGCTTCGGCGAAGCGCGAGGCCAGCTTGGCGATGGTCGTGGTCTTGCCGGCGCCGGTGGGGCCGACCAGGGCGATCACGCCGCCGGCTTCGAGCGGGTCGACCGGGGCGATCGGCAGCTTCTTGGAGAGCAGGCCGAGCATCAGGCCGCGACCGCGGTGGGCTTCGGTATCCAGCGGAATCTGCATGGCCACGTCGCGGCTGATGCCGGCGTCGAAGCCGTACTCGTCCATCAGGTCCAGCGCGGCGGCACGGACCGGCGAGCCACGCAGGCGTTCGTCGGTGAAGCGGTGCATCTCGCGCTCGATGACGTGGCGCATGCCGGCCACTTCGTGGCGCAACTGGCGGATCTCTTCGTCGTCGCGCGGAACCACGATCAGTTCCGGCACGCTGGCCACGACCGGTGCCGCTTCATTGGCGGCGGTGGCGACGGTCACGGCGATCGGCAGCGCCGGCGGCAGGGCCGCGGCCACGACCGGCAGCGGCGCGAGGGCGGCGGCGGCCGGCACGGCGGTCTCGTCCATCTCCTCCAGCGGCGGATCGATGACGAAGCGGGCGCGGTTGATCGGGGCCGGTGCGGCGACCTCGTGCGGCAGGGCCGGCGAAGCCGCGGCGGCCTGTTCGACATTGAACGGCGCGAAGATCTGCTCCGGCAGCGACGGTTCGTTGACGGCAGGGCTGACGCTGGCGCGGGCCAGGGTGGCGGCGAAGCCATCGCTGCCGCGCTGCGGGACGCTTTCGTTGGCGGTATCGAGCGTACGGCCGGTCGCGCCGACGGCGGCGCGCGCCAGCGCAGCCACGGCCGAGGTGGTGGCGGCCACCGGTTCCGGCGTGGCGACCGGGACCTTGCGGCGGGTCACGGCGGCGATCACGGCATCGGCGGCGCTGCGTGGGCGCGGTGCCGGCGCCGGGGCGACGTCCTTGCGGGCCGCTTCCAGTGCACGCTGCACGGCACTCTCGTCGTAGTTGGCCGCCGCCACGATCTCGACACCTTCCTCGATCCGGCGATTGGACAGGATCACGGCGTCCGGACCATGTTCCTTGCGCACCAGATTCATGGCCGAGCGCATATCGGAGGCGACGAAGCGTTTGATTTTCATGCTGTGGTACCGGGACTGGGGCGGCGGAGTGGTGGAAGGGAAACGCTGGTTGTCGGTGGTCTGCACGGTCAGGGAGTCCCTTTATTTCCTGCTGCGGTGAAATCGAATGAGGTGTCTGTTTTCTGTCGCGGTGCCGTCGGAGGTCCGGCTCAACTGATCGTGCCGACCAGCTTCAACCGTTTGTCCTCGGGCACCTCGCTGTAGGCGAGTACGGACAGCGAGGGGACGCTGTGGCGTACCAGCCGTGCCAGCGCGGCACGTACCGGGCCGGGCACCAGCACGACCGCGGGCTCGTTCTTCGCTTCCTGCTTGCCGACACATTCGGCCAGGCTTTGATGCAGTCGCTCGGCGAGTCCGGGTTCCAGCGCGGCGCCGTTGCCCTGTGTGGACTCCTGCAAGACGCGTTCCAGTTGCGGGTTGAGGGTGAAGACCGGCAGCTCGGGCGACATCCCGGCGATCTCCTGCACGATGAAACGGCCCAGCGCGTTGCGCACGGCGGCGGTCAGCACGGCCGGGTCCTGGCTGGTCGGCGCGCTCTCCACCAGCGATTCGACGATCTTGCGCAGCTGGCGGATCGGAATGCGCTCGATCAGCAGGTTCTGCAGCACCCGCACCACCGCCGACAGCGGCAGCGACTTCGGCGTCAGATCCTCGACCAGCTTCGGTGCACTCTTGGCCAGGTTGGCCAGCAGCTGCTGCACTTCCTCGTGGCCGAGCAGTTCCGGGGCGTGCTCGCGGATCAGGTGCGACAGATGGGTGGCGACCACGGTGGCCGGGTCGACCACGGTGTAGCCCATCGATTCGGCATTGGCGCGCTGGTGCGGCTGGATCCAGGTGGCATCCAGGCCGAAGGCGGGATCCTTGCCGGCGATGCCTTCCAGCGTGCCCAGGGCACTGCCCGGGTCCAGCGCGAGTTCGCGGTCCGGATGGATTTCGGCGGTGGCCACCGGCACGCCGTGGATCAGCAGGCGATACGCGCTCGCCGGCAGTTCCAGGTTGTCGCGGATGTGGACGGAGGGAATCAGGAAGCCGATGTCGTGGGTGAGCTTGCGGCGCACGCCCTTGATCCGGGCCATCAGTTCGCCGCCCTGGTTCTTGTCGACCAGCGGGATCAACCGGTAGCCGACTTCCAGGCCCAGCGGATCGACCGGGCGCAGTTCGTCCCAGGTCAGTTCGGCGGTCGGCGAGGGCGCGGCACCCGGCAGGCCGAGGGTGTCGGGGCGGTTGGCCGCCGGGGATTCGGCGGCGCGGGCTTCGGCCGTGCTCTTCTTCCAGGCCTTCCAGGCGATGAAGCCGAGGATGGCGGCCAGCGTCAAGAAGGCGACGTTGGGCATGCCCGGCACCAGACCGACCACCGCCAGAATCGCGGCGGCAATGGTCAGCGCGCGGTACTGGCCGAAGACCTGGCTCATCATGGCCTGGGCCATATCCTGGGAGCGCGAGGCGCGGGTGACCAGCATGGCCACCGCCGATGAGACCAGCAGCGCCGGCAGCTGCGCGACCAGGCCGTCACCGATGGAGAGCAGGGTGTAGGTCGCCGCGGCATCGCCGAACGGCATGCCGTGCTGGAGCACGCCGACCGCCAGGCCGCCGACCAGATTGATGAACAGGATCAGGATGCCGGCGATCGCATCGCCACGGATGAACTTGCTGGCACCGTCCATCGCGCCGTAGAAGTCGGCTTCCTCGCGGACCTCCTCGCGGCGGGCCTTGGCTTCTTCACGCGTCAGCAAACCGGCGTTGAGATCGGCGTCGATCGCCATCTGCTTGCCGGGCATGGCGTCCAGGATGAAGCGGGCGGTCACTTCGGAGACGCGTCCGGCACCCTTGGTGATCACCACGAAGTTGATGATGGTCAGGATCGCGAAGACCACGATGCCGACCGCGTAGTTGCCGCCGATGACGAACTCGCCGAACGAGGCGATCACCTTGCCGGCCGCCTCGTGGCCGTTCTGGCCGTTGAGCAGGATCACGCGGGTGGAGGCCACGTTCAGCGCCAGCCGCAGCATCGTGGTGATCAGCAGCACGATGGGGAAGATGGTGAAGTCCAGCGGGCGCTTCACGTACACCACCGCCAGCAGCACCATCAGCGAGATGGCGATGTTGAAGGTGAACAGTGCATCGAGCACCGCCGGCGCCAGCGGCACCACCACCATGGCCAGCAGCGCCAGCACGATCAGCGGGGCACCGAGCCCGTGGCGGATCATGTCCAGTGCGCGGCGCACGTTCATTCCGGCAGGCTGGGCGCTCATGGGCGGCCTCCCTTGCCGAACTCATCGATATCGATGCTGGGCGAGGCCGGCATCGGGCCGGTCCGCCAGCTGCGCAGCTGGTAGACGTAGGAGAGCACCTGGGCCACGGCCGAATACAGTCTCACGGGAATTTCCTTTCCAAGTTGACCTTCCCGATACAAGGCGCGTGCCAAAGGCGGGGCGGAGACGATGGCGACCTTGTTGCCGTCGGCCACTTCACGGATGCGCAGGGCGGTTTCATCCACGCCCAGGGCGACCACGGTGGGCGCGCCCATCTTTCCGCCCTCGTACTTCAGGGCGACCGCGTAATGGGTCGGGTTGACCACCACGACGTCGGCGGTGGGGACCGCTTCCATCATCCGGCGGTTGGACATCTGCTGCTGCAGCTGGCGGATGCGGCCCTTGACCTCGGGGCTGCCCTCGCTTTCCTTCATCTCCCGGCGCAGCTCTTCACGGGTCATCTTCAGCTTGCGCATCCAGTTCCAGCGCTGGTACGGCGCATCGATGGCGGCCAGCAGCATCATCGCGCCGCCGGTGGCCAGCATCAGCTTCAGGGTGAAGCCCAGGCCGTGGACCATGGCGGCCTCCAGCGGCTGGTTGAGCAGGTCGCGCAGCGGGCGGATGCCGTGCCACACCACCAGCCCGGCCGCGGTGCCAACGAAGGCGATGCGCAGCAGGGATTTGGTGAACTCGGCGATGGCTTCCGGGCCGTACAGCCGCTTCATGCCCGCCATCGGGCTCATGCGCTTGAAGTCCGGCATCATCGCCTTGCCCGACCAGCGCAGCCCGCCCATCACCACCGGCGACAGGAAGCTGGCCAGCAGGCAGATCACGATCAGGGGCCACATGCCCAGCAGCAGCCGCAGGAGCAGCTCGCCGAAGTGGCCGAACAGCGCCTGCGGGTGCAGGCGCAGGCCCGGCTCCGGGCTCAGCGCGAACTGCATCCAGGTCTTGGCGTTGCGCGCGATGGTGCCGGAGAACGCCATCAGCGCCAGCACACCGGCACCGAACACGGCCGCCGTCGCCAGCTCCCGCGAGCGCGGGATGTTGCCCTGTTCCCGGGCATCGCGCAGGCGTTTTTCGGTGGGTAATTCGGTTTTTTCGCCGGCTTGTTCGTTCTCGGACATCGGGGCGCGATACGGGAGGAGATACCCGGGTCCGTGCAAGAACCATTCCGCCGGCGGCGGACATCACCCGGCCGAGGCGCCCGGCCGCGCCTGCGGCGTCCATCCCGCCGCCACCTCCACCCGCGGCCGGGGCAGGTCATGCAGCTGCATGAAACGCTGGGCATCCACCGGACGCCCCAGCAGATACCCCTGCAGGTAATCGCAGCCCAGTCGTTCCAGGTAGACACGCTGGCCGACGGTCTCCACCCCCTCGGCGACGATGTCCATGTCCAGGGCATGCCCCAGCGCGACGATCGCCGAGACGATCACCACGTCCTCGGAGCTGTTTTCCAGATCGCTCACGAAGGCGTGGTCGATCTTGATCTCGGTGGCCGGCAGGCGCTTGAGGTACAGCAGGCTGGAGTAGCCGGTACCAAAGTCGTCGATGGAGATGCCCACGCCCAGCGCGGCCATGGCCTGCAGCAGGGTGAGGCTGGCCTCGGTATCACGCATCACCGTGTTTTCCGTGATCTCCAGGATCAGCCGGCGTGGTTCGATGCGGTGGGTCTGCAACGCCTCGCGGACCTCCTGCAGCAGGTTGGGCGAGGCGAACTGGATCGGCGAGAGATTCACCGAGACCGTCCAGCCGTCATGCCCGGCGTCGTGCCAGCTACGCAGCTGGCGGCAGGCCTCATCCAGCGCCCAGCGCCCGATCTCGTTGATCACGCCGCTGCGCTCGGCCAGGCGGATGAAGCGGTCCGGTGGAATCAGCCCCTGCTGCGGATGCCGCCAGCGGATCAGCGCCTCGGCGCCGCTGACCGACTGCGCGGCCACGCGGGTCTTGGGCTGGTAGTGCAGGAACAGCTGTTCGGTCCCGATCGCGCGGCGCAGGTCGGCCAGCAGCTGGAACTGCTGCTCGGCGCTGTCATTCATCCAGTCCGCAAACAGCACGTAGGCGTTGCGGCCGGCTTCCTTGGCCTGATACATCGCCGCATCGGCGAATCCCATCAGCTGGCGTTCGCTGGCGGCATGGTCCGGGCAGATCGCGATGCCGATGCTGGCGGTCACCTGCAGATCGTGGCGCGGCAGCAGCGGCTCGCAGCCGACGGTCTGGATGATGCGGCTGGCCAGTGTGGCCACGTCTTCGTCGTTCTCGATCGGCACCACCAGCACGAACTCGTCGCCGCCCAGCCGCGCCATCATGTCCGCCGGCCGCAGCAGTCTGCGGGTGCGGTCGGCGACGGCCACCAGCAGGGCGTCGCCGGTCTGATGGCCGTAGGCGTCGTTGACCTGCTTGAAGCCGTCCAGATCCATGAACATCACCGCGAAGCGGCTGCCACGCTGTTCGGCCTCGGCCAGCGATTGCTCGATGCGCTGCTGCAGCAGCCGGCGATTGGGCAGGCGGGTCAGCGGATCGTGCAGTGCCGCCTGGGTCAGCTCGGCGTGGGCATCGTCCAGCGAACTGCTCAGGTCGGTGTTGCGCAGCCGCAGCAGCTGCGCCTCCATGCGCTGGTCGAGCCAGGAGACGATCAGCACCACCGCCAGGATCGCGATGGTCAGCACCAGGACCACCAGTGCCAACCATTGCGCCTGCAGGCCGTCACCGGCCGCCGCGCCGCAGATGCTGCCGGCCGGGAAGCGCGCGGCCGCCATGCCGGTGTAGTGCATGCCTACGATCGCGGTACCCAGAACCAGAGCCGGTGCGGCGCGGTCGCGCAGGCGACGGTGCGTGCTGCGCAGGCGGAAGGCGATGAACAGCGCGGTCCACGAAGCGACCACTGCGATCACCAGCGACAGCGCCACCCAGCCGGCGTGGTAGTCGATCCCGGGCTGCATGTGCAGCGCGGCCATGCCCAGGTAATGCATCGAGGCGATGCCGCTGCCCATGAGCACGGCGCCGAGCGCGAGGCGGCCGTGCGGCAGGGTGGGTTGCGAGACCAGCCACAGGGCGAAGATCGAAGACGCCATGGCGGCCAGCAGCGAGACCGTGGTCAGGCCGAGCGCGTAGCCGAGCGGGATCGGCAGCCGGAAGGCGAGCATCCCGATGAAGTGCATGGACCAGATGCCCAGCCCCATCGCGCAGCCGCCGCCGACCAGCCACAGCCAGGTGGTGCGGGGCGTGGCCGCGGTGGTGACCCGGCTGGCCATGTCCAGCGCAGTGAACGAGGCCAGCACGGCGACCAGGAACGAAACGACCACCAACCACGGGGTGTAACTGCCGATCAGCATGGATGACGCTCTCCCTGGTCAACATCTGAGCGATACGACAAAACGCGATCACCGAAGAGTACCGGTGATGGCATCGTCTTCAGCCAAGACTAACGCCAGGCCCGGGGGGGATCGCAAGGGGCAGGCGCGCGGCGCCGCGGGACGGTGGCGTGGCTGTCCCGGCGTGTCCCGGGTCAGCGGCTGACGCTGTCGGCGGCATCGAACGCCGCGTCGAACAGGCGCTGCACCGGCGGGCCCATTTCGCCGGCCAGCACCGTGAGCAGGAACAACCCCAGCAGCAACGCCACCGGCAGGCCCAGCTGGATCGGGTTCAAGGCCGGCGCCGCACGGGCCAGCACACCGAAGGCCAGGTTGATCGCCAGCATCGCCACGGTCAGCGGCAGGGCCAGGGTGAGCGCGCCACGGAAGACCTGCAGCAGGAAGGTCGGGGCAATGCTCAGGAACGCCTGTGGATCGGGCAGCGAGGTGCCGATCGGCAAGGCCTTGTAGCTGTCCATCAGCAGCGAGATCAGCGCCAGGTGCCCGTTCACGGTGAAGAACAGCAGGCCGAACAGCAGATAGAACCACTGCCCGATCACGCCGGAGCTGCCGCCGCGCAGCGGATCGCTCATCTGCGCGAACGCCAGGCCGGTGCCCTGGGCCACCAGCTCGCCGGCCATCGCGCCGGCCTCGAACACCAGCCGCAACACGAACCCGATCGAGACACCGATCGCCAGCTCGCGGGCGATGGTCAATACCGTGGCCGCATCGAAGCCGGTCCATTCCGGCACCGGCGGCAGCATCGGCGACAGTGCGATCGCCAGCGCACCGGCCAGCAGCACGCGGATCCGCGACGGCACCGCGCGGGTGCCGATCAGCGGCATGGCCATCAGCATCGCGCCGATGCGCAGCATGGTCCACAGGATCGTGCCGATCATGCCGAAGGCCTGCAGGCCATCGGCTGCCATCTGGGTCGCGGAATCCACGGCGGCGGGCCTCAGCCGATCAGGTGGGGAATGCGCTGGAACAGCAGCGTGGTGTATTCGACCAGGTGGCCGATCAGCAGGCTGCCCAGTGCGAACAGCACCACGGTCAGTGCCGCCGCCTTGGCCACGAAGGCGATGGTGGGTTCGTTGAGCTGGGTCGCGGCCTGGACCACGCCGACCACCACGCCGACGATCAGCACGGTGAGCAGCAGTGGGCCGGCGACCCACAGCACGGTGATCAGGCCACCACGCAGTTCGGTCAGGGCAAGTTCGGGCGTCATGTCGGTCTCGGGTCCGTATCGGTCAACAGGGCGGGGCGGTCAGACCGCATTGAAACTGGCGGCCAAGGTGCCAACCACGAGAACCCAGCCATCCACCAGCACGAACAACAGGATCTTGAAGGGGGCGGAGACCAGCATCGGCGAGAGCATCATCATGCCCATCGACATCAGCACGCTGGCCACGACCAGATCGATGATCACGAACGGAATGAAGATCAGGAAGCCGATCTCGAAGGCGGTCTTCAGCTCGCTGGTGACGAACGAGGCGACCAGGATCGGGAACGGGATGGCATCCGGGCTGGAGTAGGTGCCATGCCCGGCCATGCCGGCGAAGGTCATCAGGTCCGTCTCGCGGATCTGGGCCAGCATGAAGGCGCGCAGCGGCTGGGTGGTCAGCGTCCAGGCGGTCTGGAAATCGATCTCGCCGTTGAGGTAGGGCGCCATGCCGCTGCCCCACGCCTTCTGCCAGACCGGCAGCATCACCATCGCGGTGAGGAACAGGGCCAGGCCGAGCAGCACCTGGTTGGACGGTGTCTGGCCGGTGCCCAGCGCCTGGCGCAGCAGGCCGAGCACGATGATGATGCGGGTGAAGGCGGTCAGCACCAGCAGCATCGACGGGATCAGGGTGATCGCCGTCATCAGCAGCAGGGTCTGCAGCGGCAGACTGACCGGCTGGCCGCCGATCTTGCCGACATTCACGTCCGGCAACGCCGGTACGCCCGGCACGCCGGGCGCGGCCCAGGCCAGGGCCGGCAGCGCGCACAGCAGGGCGGTCAGCAACAGCGGCAGGTAACGGGTCCAAGAGGTACGGGGGCCACGCATGATCAGGATTCCTTGCGCAGCCGCTGTTGCAGCAGCTGGGCGAAATTCGGGAGGTGTTTGAACTCGGGAAGGCGCGCCGGCGGCGGGGTCGGCAGCGGTTCGGGCAGCTGATGCAGCGTGTTGATGCCGCCGGCGGTGACACCCAGCAGCAGCTGGGTGCCATTGACCTCGACCACCACCACGCGCTCCTTGGCGCCGACGGTCAGGCTGGCGACCACGCGCAGCCCCTCGGCCGGGCGGAAGCCGCTGCCGGGCATGCGCTTGAGCAACCAGCCCAGCCCGACGATCAATGCCAGCACGCCCAGCAACGCCAGCACCGCACCGAACATGCCCGGTGCGGCCGCGGCATGCTGGCCGACCTTGACGGTCGAGGCGCCGGCCGCGATCAGCAGCCCGGCACTCAACGCAGTCTCCGGATCCGTTCGCTCGGGCTGACCACGTCGGTCAGGCGCACGCCGAAGCGGTCGTTGATCACCACCACCTCGCCATGGGCGATCAGGGTGCCGTTGACGAACACGTCCAGCGATTCGCCGGCACCGCGTTCCAGTTCCACCACCGAGCCCTGGTTGAGCTGCAGCAGGTTGCGGATCGGCAGGCGGGCGCGGCCGACTTCCAGCGACAGGGTCACCGGTACATCCAGGATCACATCCAGGTTCAGCTCGGGACCGAGGTTCTCATCGGACTGCAGCGTGGTGAACTGCGCTGGCGTCGGTTCCACCGCGGACAGCGGTTCGTTGGATTCGATATCGTTCATTTCGAGACTTCCTGGAGTACGGGAACGCGTGGGCGGGTGCCCGGGGGATGGGTGGCGGTGATCTTGACGGCGTTGCAGCCGTTGGCGATGCCGAACTCGCCGGTGAACACCGGGATGTTCTCCACGCACAACGGCACCTGCGCCGGCATGTCGATCGACAGGATGTCGCCGACCTTCAGGCCGGTCAGTTCGCGCAGGGTCATGCGTTTGCTGGCCAGCACGCTGGAGAGCGTGACTTCGGCGATGTTGAGCTGTTCGCGCAGCATCACGCCCCAGCTCGCGTCGCGGTCGTTGCGATCGCTCTGGATGCCGGCATCGAGCAGCTCGCGGATCGGCTCGAGCATCGAGTAGGGCAGCGTGACGTGGATGTCGCCGCCACCACCGTCGAGCTCGACGTGCAGGCGGCAGACCACCACGTACTCGCGCGGCGTCACGATGTTGGCGAAGTGCGGGTTGATTTCGGAGTTGATGTACTCCAGCTCCACGTCCATCACCGGCGCCCAGGCTTCCTGCAGGTCGGCGAAGGTCTGCTTGAGCAGCAGGTGGATGACGCGCATTTCGGTGGCGGTGAACTCGCGGCCTTCGATGCGGGTCGGGTAGCGCCCATCACCGCCGAAGAAGTTGTCCACGATCGCGAACACCAGCGTCGGCTCGAACACGATCAGCCCGGTGCCGCGCAGCGGCTTGAAGCGGATCAGGTTGAGGTTGGTCGGCACGTACAGCGAGTGCATGTAGTCGTTGAACTTGATCAGCTCGATGCCACGCACGGAGAGTTCGGCCGAGCGCCGGATCAGGTTGAACAGGCCGATGCGCCACAGGCGCGCGAAGCGCTCGTTGACCATTTCCAGGGTCGGCATGCGACCGCGGATGATGCGGTCCTGGCTGGCGAAATCGTACGAGCGCGCCTCGCCGGGCGTGGGCGCGTCGATGTCGGTCTCGACCGCACCGGAGTCCACGCCATGCAGCAGGGCATCGATCTCGTCCTGGGAAAGCAGGTCATTCATGGTCGCCCTTACTGGGTCACGAAACTGGTGAACAGCAATTCGTCGGCACCGGGCTTGCCGGTCTCGGCCTTGAGCAGCTTCTGCACTTCGGCCAGGGAACTGGCCTGCAGGCGCTCTTTGCCGGCGCGGTCGGCGATGTCGCTCGGCTCGACCTGCGAGAACAGCATCAGCAGCTTGGCGCGGATGGCCGGCGCATGCAGCTTGATCGCTTCCATCGCGGCCGGGTCGCGGCTCATCAGCTGCACTTCGACCTGCAGGTAACGCGGGCCGTCGAAGCTGCTGTTGAGGTTGACGACGAACGGCGGTTCCAGCCCGAAGTACTGCGCCGGGGCAGGCACGGCGGATTTGCTGGTGGCCGGCTTGGTGGTCTTGTCGTCGTGCTTGGACTGGGTGAAGTACCAGACGCCGCCACCGGCGGCGCCGGCGGCGAGCACCGCGACCAGGGCGGTGACCAGGAGCGGACTGCGCGGCTTGGCGGTCTTGTCCTTGTCGGCGGATTTCTTGGTTTTATCGGCGGCTGCGGCCACGAGGGGAAGCTCCAGAGGATTGCTTCCTGCCTACATGCAAAGTGCGTGCCTGAATGCTGGAGAAGACGTGCGTCGGGTTTCTGGCGGGGTGGTTGAGGCCACCGCCGCGACGCGATCACGCGTAGGCGTCGACCAGGCCGCGCTGGCGGATCAGCTGGGACGGGGACAGGGTGGTGTCGGCCAGCGCCGGTTCTCCGTCGTCGCCGGTCAGCCCGCCGCTGCCATCGCCACGTCCGCCGTCGGGCGCGGTCTGCTGCTGGCCAACGTCGGCATTGCCGAGCTGGAAACCCTGCTCGCCGAGCAGCTCACGCAGGCGCGGCAGGCTGCTTTCCAGCGCATGACGCACATCGGCGTGGGCGCTGGTGAAGGTGGCATGCACCCTGTCGCCGTCCAACTGCAGACGCACTTCGATGGGGCCCAGGTCGTTCGGGGTGATCTTGATATGCGCGTGGCCGATCTTCTGGTCCGCCAGCCAACCGACGCGAGCGCCGACGGCATCGTCAAAGTCTTCGCCGCCCAGATGCGGGGTGGCGGTCGGCGAGCCGGTGAACAGGCTGGCGACCGCCGGCTTGGCCTCGGTCATGCCCTGCAGCGCATGCAGCAACGGGCTGGCGGGGGCATCGGGGCCGTCGTTGGTGGCCACGTTCAAGGCGTCCGTGAAGGTCTTGAGCAGCGGCGCATCGTCGGCCGGCGCGGCCTCGGCGGCCACGGCGGGCAGTGCGATGCTGCCGTCGGTGGACGGCGCGGTGGCCAGCGCCGGCGTGGTGGCCTTCGCATCCGGTGCTGCAGTCGCCAAGGCCGGCAGCGCCGCATTGGCGCCCGCGGCGGGACCGGTCGCCACGGGCGTGACCGGCGTGGGCGCCGGCACCGGCAGCCCGTTCAACGCCAGCCCGGCCAGCCCCAGTGGCGGCCAGGCGGCTTCGGTGTCGTCGGTCGGTTCGGCGGCCGGCTTCTCCGCCGTGGCCGGTGTTTTGCCAGTGGCGTCGGTGGCGGCGACCGTGTCGTCCGCCTTCTCGGCGCCAGGCTTGGCGGGGCGCGTCGTTGCGTCCTTGTCCTGGCCGGGCGTAGTGGTGGTGGTGCTCTTGCCCGCGTCGCGGCTGCTGCCGGACTTGGGCGGCGTGTCGTTGCGCGGTGCCTCATTGCCCGGCTTGAGCAGCGCGTCAAAGTCCCGACGGTCGCTGCCGCTGGCGCTGTCCGCACGGGGGCTGGGCGAGGTGCCGCCCGCATTCTGTGCGGATGCGGCACCCCCGAGCAGGGCGGGGGGCATCACGGGGTGCCTCCGTTCTCGCTGTCTTCGCGTTGCGCCTGGCGCGAGCGCCGGGCCCCGAGGTCATCCATCTCGCGCTGATCGCGGCGGTCGGTGACCACCTTTTCCTGCGCGCGGTAACTGGCGGCCAGCTGTTCCAGCACCTGCTTGTCGCGGCTGGCCAGCAACAGGCGGGCGCGCTCGGCGTCGACCTTCTCGCGGTTGTTGTCCACGGTCTGCCGTTGCTGGGCAACCGCGCTGTCCAGTCGATCCAGGAACGCGCGGCGGTTCATCAGCTGGGCCGGGCTGGTGGCCGACATCTGGGCGCCGGCGTATTCCTCGGCGTAGCGGCGCAGCTCATCCAGGCGCGACACATGCGTGTCGAGCGCGCGCTGGCGCTCGGCCAGGTCGCGGGCGACCTCGTCTTCGTGGTCCTGGGCTCGTTTCAGCAAGGGGTCGAAGCGCTTGGATTGGATCATGGCTTAAGTCTCTGGTTCCACCAGCCGCTTGAGGGCGGCTTGACTGTGCGGCAGGTCGGCGGCTTTGCCGACGTCCTGGCCGAGGAATTCAACAATGTCCGACCAGCGCTCCAGCGCCTCGTCGGTCGCCGGGTCGTTGCCGCGCTGGTAGGCGCCGATCGCGATCAGGTCGCGGTTGGACGAGTACGCCGAGACCAGCCGCTTGAGCTTGCGGATGCGCAGACGCCACGGTTCGTCGGCGATTTCCGTGACCACGCGGCTGACCGAGGATTCCACGTCGATGGCCGGGTACAGGCCGCTGTCGGCGACGCGGCGCGAGAGCAGGATGTGGCCGTCGAGAATCGCGCGTGCGGCATCGGCGATCGGATCCTGCGGATCGTCGCCTTCGGTCAGCACGGTGTAGAAGGCGGTGATCGAGCCGCGGCCCTTCGCGCCATTGCCGGCGCGTTCGACCAGCGCAGGCAGCTTGGCGAACACCGACGGCGGATAGCCGCGGGTGGTCGGCGGCTCGCCGACCGACAGACCGATTTCACGCTGGGCCTGGGCGAAGCGGGTCAACGAATCCATCAGCAGCAGGACATTCAAGCCCTGGTCGCGGAACCACTCGGCGATCGCGGTGGCGCGGTAGGCGCCGTGCAGGCGGGCCAGCGGCGGGCGGTCGGCCGGGCTGGCCACCACCACCGCGCGGCGCAGGCCTTCTTCGCCGAGCGTGCTTTCCACGAAATCACGCACTTCGCGGCCACGTTCACCGATCAGGCCGACCACGATGACGTCGGCGGCGGTGTAGCGGGTCATCATGCCCAGCAGCGTCGATTTACCCACGCCGGAGCCGGCGAACAGGCCGACACGCTGACCACGACCGATCGGCAGCAGCGCGTTGATCGCGCGCACGCCGACGTCCAGCGGCTGGGTGATCGGTTCGCGCGCCAGCGGGTTGATCGATACGCCGGCCATGCCGACCGTGCCTTCGGCGCGGATCGGGCCCTTGCCATCCAGCGGCACCCCGTCGCTGTCGATCACGCGGCCCAGCAGGCCTTCACCCACCTCCACGCCACCGCGGCCGAGCGACGGCACGACCCGCGCATTGGGCAGCAGGCCATGCAGTTCCGCGCTCGGCATCAGGTACGTACGTTCACCGGCGAAGCCGACCACTTCGGCATCGACCCAGCCTCCATCGGCCACTTCGACTTTGCAGCTGGCGCCCATCGGCGCTTCGCAGCCGACCGCTTCCAGCGTCAGGCCGACCGCGCGGCGCAGCACGCCTTCGCGGATCAGGCCGCGGCCATGGGCGGTGTCCGGACGGATGTTGTCCAGCCGCGAGGCCAGCCGCAGGTTGCGTGCGGCGGTCCAGTCGGCGGGCGGGGGCAGGGGCTCGGTATTCATGGGGTGGTTCCGGCTTTGCGGATGACCGCGTCCAGGGCGCCGCGCAGGCGCGCATCCAGCGTGCCGTCGATGCGCACGGCTTCGGCGTGCACGCGCAGATCGCCGCGGCTCAGGCTCAGGTCCGGTGTCAGGCGCTGGTTCGGGGCCAGGTTGAGCACCGGGGCCAGCGCGGCGATGTCATCGGGGTGCAGACGGACTTCCACGTCGCGGCTTGCACCGCCCACGGCGTCCAGCGCCTCGTTGACCAGCTGTGCGAGCAGCTCCGGTTCGGCTTCGTAGGCACGGCCGACCAGGTTGCCGGCCACGCGCACCGCCAGCTCGCCGAGCGCGGCGACCACTTCATTCTCCAGCCGCACCAGCGGCCGGCTGAAGTTGTCGAGGATGCCTTCGATCTGCGCGATCAGGCGGCGCACTTCGGCCTGGCCCTGGGCCAGCCCCTCGGCGTGGCCCTGGTCGAAGCCGTCTTTCTCGGCGTTGTCCTGGATCGCCTGGATCTCCTCCAGGGTCGGCAGCTGCAGCAACGGCTCCGGCTCGAACTCCAGATCCGGTTCGGTGAGGTCGAACTGTTCTTCCGGTGCCGGCTCGGGCACCGCCAGCAGGTCCGGGGCAAGCCAGCGCACGGCGTTGTTCACAGCATCGCCTCCGCGTTGCCACCAATGGTGACGGTGCCTTCATCGGCCATGCGCTTGACGATCGCCAGGATCTCGCGCTGCGCCACTTCCACATCGGACAGGCGCACCGGGCCACGGGCCTCCATGTCTTCCAGCAGGATTTCAGCCGCACGCTGGGACATGTTGCGGGTGATCTTGTCGCGCACCTTGATGTCGGCACCGCGCAGGGCCAGGCCAAGGCGTTCGCCGCTGACTTCGCGCAGCACCAGCTGCAGTTCGCGGTCGTCCAGGTCGACCAGATCGTCGAACACGAACATCAGGTCCTGGATGCGGCCGCTGAGCGGGGCGTCGATGCGCGCGATCTCGCCCAGGATCGCCTGGTCCTGGCCGCTGTCCATGAAGTTCAGGATGTTGGCCGCGCACTGCACGCCCCCGATGTTGGACGACTTCAGGTTCTGGTTGCCGGCGAACTGGCGCTCCATGATCTCGTTGAGTTCATTGAGCGCGTTCGGCGGGATGCCATCCAGGGTCGCGATGCGCAGCAGCACGTCCACCCGGGTACGCTCGGGCAGCAGTTTGAGCGCATCGGCGGCCTGGTCGGTTTCCAGGTGGGCCATCACGATGGCGATGATCTGCGGGTGCTCGTTGCGGACCAGATCGGCGACGGCGCGCGGATCCATCCACTTCAGTGCGTCCAGGCCGGTGGTGTTGCGGCCGAGCAGGATGCGGTCGATCAGGCTGCCGGCCTTTTCGGTGCCCAGGGCCTGCACCAGCATGTTGCGGATGTAATCGTCCGAACCGACGCCCAGCGAGGTCTTGGAGCCCAGCTCGCTGCCGAACTGGTCCATGACGCGCTCGACCTGCTCGCGGGTGATGTCGGTCATGGTCGCCATGGCGATGCCGATCTTCTGCACCTCCTTGGGTTCCATGTGGCGCAGCACTTCGGCCGCGTCCAGTTCGCCCAGCGAAAGCAGCAGCACGGCGGCGCGCTGCACGCCGGTCAGCGGGGGAGGTGCATCAATCATTGGCCACCCAGCCCTTGACCACCTGGGCCACGCGCTTGGAATCGGTCTTTACAGCTTCACGCGCCATGCGCAGTCGTTCCTCGTAAGAGTCCACCGGCAGCGCCAGGGGTTCATGTCCAGCCGCGTGCAGGCGTTCGCTGCCGATCGCAGGCAGGCCCTCGCCATCGTCGACCAGCTGCACATCGGCAGTGTGGGGTTCAAGTTCGTCGTCTTTCGGCTTGGTCTGGCCGGTGATCGAGCGCAGCGCCGGGCGCAGCACGCCGAACACCAGGGCCAGCACCACGATCGCGCCCAGCAGCAGACGCAGTGCGTCCTGTACCTGTGGCAGCTCCCACCACTTCGGCCCTTCGACCGGGGTGACCTCACGCACGAACGGGGCATTCATCACCGAGACCGTATCGCCACGCTCGGCATCGAAACCAACCGCCTGCTTGACCAGGGCTTCGACCCGGGTCAGCTCCGCGGCCGAGAGGGCCTGGTCGGCCATCTTGCCGTTGGCACCGGCGCGCGGCACGTTGTCCACCAGCACCGCCACCGAGACGCGCTTGATGCGGCCGGCCGGCTGGCGGGTGTGCTGCAGGGTGCGGTCCAGCTCGTAGTTGCGGGTGGCGTTCTTCGAGGTTTCGGTCGGTGCCTGGGCGGTGGCCGGGGCGGCCGCCGGGCCGGGCGGGGTATTGCTGGCCGCACCGGGCACGCCCTGCGGGCCGGGCACGTTGCTGCTGTTCTCGCTCATCTGCTCGCTGCGCAGTTTCTGCGGCTCGCCGTTGTAGAGCTCACGGGCCTCTTCGATCACCGAGAAGTCCATGTCCACGCTGACTTCCGGATTGACGCGGCCGGGGCCGGTCATCGGTTCGAGCAGCTCGCGGATGCGCTGGTTGAACGAGGTTTCCTGGCGGCGGACCTGCTCGAACTGCGCGGCATTCATGGCCGCATCGCTATTGGGGTCGGAGACGCTGAGCATGCGCCCGCTCTGGTCGACCACGGTCACGCGCTCGGGGGCAAGGTCCGGGATGCTGGCCGCGACCATGTGCACGATCGCATCGATCTGGCCGCGTTCGAGCTGCTGCCCGCCGCGCAGTTCCAGCACCACCGAGGCGCTGGCCACGTCACGCTGGCGGGTGAAGGCGCTGGGCTTGGGGATGGCCAGGTGCACGCGCGAATCGCGGACCGGGCGCAGCGTGTTGATGGTGCGCGACAGCTCGGTTTCCAGCGAGTGCTGGTAGCGGGCGTTCTCCATGAACTGGCTGACGCCGAAGCCCGGGTCGCGCTCCATCAGTTCAAAGCCGAGGCGGCCGCTGCCGGTCAGCCCGGAGCCGGCCAGCTTGAGGCGGGCATCGTGCAGATTCTTCTCCGGCACGGTGATGCCGCCGGTGGCGGGGTCCAGTTCGAAGGGGATCTGTGCCGCGCGCAGCAGGTCGGTGGCCTCGGCCGTGGCCTTCTGGTCCAGCCCGGTGTACAGCGGCACCATGCCCGGCTTCTGCGACCAGAAGAACACGAACAGCCCTGCCGCCACGGCCACGGCGATCATCGCCATCAGGCCGAGCCGACGGGTGATCTGCAGGCTTTGCAGCCGGTCGAACCACTGCCCAGCCTTTTCGGTGTTCAGCGATTCTTTGGAGAGCGACAGGGCCATGCGTTTCTATCCTTACAGCGGCATGTTCATCACGTCCTGGTAAGCCTGGACGAGACGGTTACGGACTTCCACGGTGGCGCGGAAGGCGATCTGGGACTGCTGCGAGGCGACCATCACTTTCGCCAGGTCCGCACCGGGTTCACCCAGTTCGAAGGACTTGGCCAGCGCGCCGGATTTCTGTTGCGCATCGTTGACGCCGGCGATGGCGCCACGCAGGGTTTCGGTGAAGCTGGGGCCCTGGATCTCCTGGGGGGCCACCAGGCCCTGGATGGCATTGCTGCGCGGCACCTCCGTCAGCGGACTGACGGCGGGCTGCCCCATCTGGGTCTGGAAGGTGCGGATCTGAGAAAGGATCGAGGTGACGGAGTGCGACATCTGGAACGTTCCGAAGCAGGGGTGGGTTACGGGTGAATACGTTGCAAGTGCCGTGCCGAAACCGATGAGCGATTCAGTTTTGTAAGGGGGGCGGGGGTTTGCGTATTCAGCCGTCCCTGTGCACAGGGCGGACGCGGTGCGGCGGCATGCGCCAGCGGCAGTGTGTTGCTGTGGCGCGCCGGAGAGCCGACGCCGGAAAACCGGCGGAGGGTGGGGTCAAAAAAAAAAGCCCGGGACGTGCCCGGGCTTCTGCTTTCCAGCTGCCAATCCGCTCAGCCGGCCAGTTCGGTCTGGTCGCGCTCGATGCCGTACTTGCGCAGTTTTTCCACCAGCGTGGTGCGGCGCAGGCCGAGCAGCTGGGCAGCGTGGGCGACGACGCCCTGGGTGCGTTCCAGTGCTTCGTTGATCAGGTTCAACTCGATGCTGGCCATGTGGTTGCGCAGGTCCATGCCGTCGTCCGGCAGGGCCGGCGCGCGGGCAGTCGGGCCGCTGCCGTTGTCCGCTGCCGTGGTGCCCTGGGCGCCCGGGGTGTGGAACGAGAAGCTGCGCAGGTCCAGGCGCTCGTCGGCGGCCGCCGCCGGTACGGCCGCCACGACCGGGGCCGGGACGGCGAAATCGCCGCGGTAGCGCGCCGGCAGATCCTGCACGCGCACGTTCCCGCTGGGGTGCAGCACGGCCAGGCGCTCGACCAGGTTGGTCAGCTCGCGCACATTGCCCGGCCACTCGTAGGTGGCCAGCGCCTGCAGCGCTTCGCCGGTGAAGCGCACTTCGCCGCGCCCGGTGCGGGCCAGCTGGCCGGCAATGGTGGTGACCAGCGCGGGCAGGTCTTCGCTGCGCTCGCGCAGGGCCGGCACGTCGATCGGGAACACGTTGAGCCGGTAGAACAGATCTTCGCGGAACTTGCCGTCGGCGATGCGCGATTCCAGATCGCGATGGGTGGCGGCGATCACGCGCACGTTGCAGCGGATGGTCTGGTTGCCGCCGACCCGTTCGAAGCTGCGCTCCTGCAGCACGCGCAGCAGCTTGACCTGCATCGGCAGGCTCATGTCGCCGATTTCGTCCAGGAGCAGGGTGCCGCCTTCGGCCATTTCGAAGCGGCCCTTGCGGGCGCTCAGCGCGCCGGTGAAAGCGCCCTTTTCGTGACCGAACAATTCGCTTTCCAGCAGGTCGGCCGGGATCGCGCCGCAGTTGATCGCCACGAACGGACCGTCGCGGCGCGGCGAGCGCTGGTGGATCGAGCGCGAGACCACTTCCTTGCCGGTGCCCGATTCGCCCAGCACCAGCACGGTGGTGTCGAACGCGGCGACCTGTTCGATCATGCGGCGCAGCTGGGTGACCGCCGGGCCGTCGCCGGTCGGACCTTGTTCCTGCACGGCACCGGCCTGGTGCTCGGCATCCAGGCGCTTGAGGCTGGCGCGGCGCAGCAGGCCTTCCATCTGCGCATGGCGCAGCGGGGCTTCGAGCGGCCACACATTGGCTTCATGCAGGCCGTGCTGCCGGGCGAAAGCGGTGGTGTCGCCATCGATCAGCATCACCGGCGGCGGCAGCGCCCCCTTGCCCAGCCACGCGAACAGCGCGTCGCTGCGCTCGGCGCTGTCCAGCCCGCCGATGATCGCGGCCATCCAGTCGTTCGGGCGATGGCGGGTGATGTCGAAATCGTTCGCGTCGGCCACCCAGCGCGGGTTGAAGTCCATGAATTCCAGCAGGGCGACGGTGCGTTCGGCGCGGACCGCATCGTTGTCCACGACCAGGATGCGTGACTCGCTCATGATCCGTTCCCCTTCAGGCCTTCCAGGATCGGCATCACTTCCTGGATGTAGGACAGCTTGCTGACGAAGTTGTCGGCCCCGGCGCGCAGGGCGTGCTCGCGGTGTTCGGCGTCATCGAAGTGGCTGGCGATGACGATGTAGGGTGCGTCGTCCTGCGATTTGATCAGGCGGGTCGCCTGCAGGCCGCCCATCTCCGGCATGGCCAGGTCCATCAGCACCACCTTCGGGCGCAGCGACTCGGAGCGTTCGATCGCTTCCAGGCCATTGGCGGCGCTGCCGATCACATCGAGCCAGTCGACCTTGCGGAAGTGGCGCATGGCGGCGTTGATGAAACCTTCGTGGTCGTCGACCAGCAGGACGGTGAGCTTGTTCATGTCTTCCATTTCCTTCAGCCCACCCGGGCCAGGAGGTGCGGGGTGCTGGCATGGCTGCGGCGGCGTTCGCGCGCCGGGGCGATGTCCAGTTGTTCGCGGTATTTTGCAACGGTACGGCGGGCGATGTTCACCCCTTGGCGCGAGAGCAGGCCGGCGATGGCTTCATCGGCCAGCGGGCGCGCGGCCGGCTCGGACTCGATCAGGCGACGCACCATGGCCTTGACGGCCTGGCCGGAGACGCTGGCACCTTCCAGGCGCACTGCGAAGAAATGCTTCAGTTCCAGCGTCCCGCGCGGCGTCTGCAGGTACTTGCCGGTGGTGATGCGCGAGACGGTGGACTCGTGCATGCCGATTTCGTCGGCCACTTCCTTCAGCGTGAGCGGCGCCATGGCTTCTTCGCCACGGGTCAGGAAGCCGGACTGGCGCTCGATGATCACCCGTGCGGTGCGCAGCAGGGTGTCATAGCGCATCGACAGGCCGCGGGTCAGCCAGCGCGCTTCCTGCAGCATGTCGCGCAGCGGCTGGGCCGCTTCGGTGGTCTCGGCCAGGGCCTGTTCGTAGTGCGGGTTGATGCTGAGGCGGCGGCTGGTGGCCGGATTGAGCGCCACGCGCCACTGGCCATCGGCGTGCCAGGCGACCACGTCCGGAATGACCACGCCGTTGCTGTCCGGCAGCAGGCTTTCGCCCGGGCGCGGCTGCAGCGACAGGATCAGGCGGACCGCTTCATGGATATCGGCGACTTCGGCATCCAGGTCCCGGGCCAGGGCCGGGTAATCGTGTGCGGCCAGCGCGGCCAGGCCGTGATCGAGCACGCGCTGGGCCAGATGCCGGCCGGGGACCCTACCGGGCAGGGCGCGCAGCTGGACGCTCAGGCATTCATGCAGGTCCTGCGCGGCCAGGCCGACCGGATCACCGTGCAGGATCTGCTGGCGGACCGCTTCCACGCCCGCGGCATCGACATCGCAGCGGGCACTGGCCAGCAGGGTCAGCTGGGCGAGCGGGGCGTCCAGATAGCCGGCGTCGTCGCAGTGCTCCAGCCAGAAACCGGCGACGGCCAGTTCGCGGGCATCCAGTTCCATCGCCAGGCGCTGCAAAGCGCGCAGCTGCGGATCGGAGGATTCGCCGGCCGCCACGCGCTGCATGCGGTCATCGTCGCCATCCTGCCAGCCAGCACCGGCGACGTCCCACATGGTGCTCTCGGGCAGTTCGTCGAAGGCGGCCACGTCCTGGCTGGTCGCGGCTTCGGCGGTCTCGGCCGCCACCGGCTCGGGCGCTTCCTCGAGCTCGAGCAGCGGGTTGGTATCCAGTGCGCGGCGGATTTCCAGTTCCAGCTGCATCCCATCAAGCTGCAGCAGGCGGATGGACTGCAGAAGCTGCGGCGTGAGGTGGAGCTGCTGACCCATCTGGGTCGACATGGAGGCTTTCAAGGTGGTTCCCCGTTCGCACCGACTCCCCGGTGCGTTATGGAACACATCTTGCTTCTGTTCCCGTACGCCGGGAATCAGGGGGTTCCTGAGTCGGGTCGTCAAATGCCTGACAGCGTGTAGGGAGAACCCCTACACCAGCGCGGTAATTTGACGGTGAGGGACGGTCGGGCCTTGTACTGTGGTCGCCAGCACCGCCGGCCTGGCTTCAATAATCCGTCACCGATGGCCCGGCTGTCCGCTGTGTGCCGGAGAACCGGCGCGCATCACTCGAGTTCGTGCTGGTGGCGGGCGGCGAGCAGCACCAGATCATTGGCGCGGCGGCAGCCCAGCGATTCCATCATGCGGGCGCGGTGGGTCTCCACCGTCTTGACGCTGATGCCGAGGTCGGCGGCGATTTCCTTGTTGCTTTCGCCCTTGCCGATCTGGCGCAGGATCTCGCGCTGGCGCGGTGACAGGGCTGCCACGCCGACCGGCTTTTCCCGGCCCAGCATGGGCGCCAGCATCTTGGCCGAGATCTGCGGGCTCAGGAACACCTGGCCGGCATGGGCGGCACGCAGCGCCAGTTCCAGCTCCTGCGGGGCAGCATCCTTGACCACGAAGCCGACCGCACCCCGGTCGAGTGCATCACGGACGTGCACGGCATCGTCATGCATGGTCATCATCACCACGCGCGAGCCGGGCGTACGCAGCAGGATGTCGCTCAGGGCTTCCAGGCCGGTGCGGCCGGGCAGGGACAGGTCCATCAGCACCACGTCCGGGGCGTGCTGCACGCTCAGTTGCAGCGCCTGTTCGGCGTTGCTGGCCTCGGCGATGACCTCGACGTCGGCAAAGCCCTGCAGCAGGCGGCTGAGGCCGGCACGGACCAGGGTGTGATCATCGACGATGAGAACGCGCACAGGCTGCTAGGGAAGCGGGGAGGCCGCCACCTTAACGGAGTGAAGGCCTACCGCCAAGCCGAATGGGTCACAGTCGGGAGCGTATGGTCAGCGCAGACGACGTGCTTCGGCGATCTGGCGGCGGTGCAGGCGGAACAGATGACGTTCCAGCGCCATCTCCAGCGCGTCGCTGAGCCCTTCGAAGCGCAGCCAGAGATAGTGGGCGCCAGAGCCATTGGCGGCTTCGGCGACGATGACCACCGGCAGGTCGATATGGTCGGGCAGCCAGTCGCAGGGCTGCAGGCGGATCACGCCCATGCTTCCCGGCGTGGCCCCGCTGCGCGCGCCCTGTTCAAGGCGGATGCCGCGGCGTGACCAGCGCAGCGGACGCAGGGGCAGGTCCTGGGTGGTCTGGCGCACGAGCCGGCCCAGCAGCACCATGACCAGATCCAGCTTGGCTTCCAGGCGCTGTACCTGCAGCGTCGCGTCGCTGCGGTCGTCATGGCCGTCGTCGCCGCGCGCGTCTTCGACCAGGGCCACGCTGCGCAGCAGGGTCTCGGCGGTGCCGGGGCGGATCACCGCGCTGCCGATGCGGAACTCGGCCGGCAGCGCCAGTTCGCAGCTCAGCGTCTCATCGAACAGCTCGCTTTCGGCCGGGTGATGGATGGCGCTGGTGCGAAGGTCGGTCATGACAGGGATTCTGCGGTCAGGTACGCCTGCGCGGCGCGAAGGGACTGGTGGCCGTTGTGTATGTGGCGGCTGGCGTCTTCGCGCTGACGCATCATGAACAGCATGATGCGCTGCTGGCGCGCCTGCAGCGAGGACAGGCCCGGCACATCGAACAGGGCCGACGGGCCGGCCAGGTAGTCACGCTGGGCAGCGTCGAGGGCGTCCAGCTGCAGCCCGGCCTCGTCGAAATTCTCGTCGCGCAGCGCGGTTTCCAGTGCATCGAGCCGGGCGTTCAGCGCGCCGAGCGAACTCACGGGGCGGCCTGCGCAGTCTGGCGCTGCTGCTGCGGGATGGCATTCCACGCGGCGTCGATCTCGCCGAGCAGCTCGAGGGCTTCGGTCAGCGCGGCCGGATCGTTGTGCAGGTTGGCTTCGGTCAGCCGGTGCATCACGTAGTCGTACAGCGAGGACAGATTGCCCGCGATCTCGCCGCCGGCCTCATGGTCCAGCGAACCGTTGAGGTGGCCGACGATCGCACAGACCTCGCCGATCGCCTTGCCTTTGCGCGCCTGGTCGCCACGTTCCAGGCAGGCCAGGGCGAGACGAAGGCGCTCGCAGGCACCGGCCAGCAGCAGCGCCACCAGCTTGTGCGGGTCGGCATCGGTAACCGAACTCTGCACGCCGACCTTGCGGTACTGCTCGGTGAATTGACGGTTGGAACCGTACATCAATCATGTCTCCTTCATGCGGGGCCGCGAGGTTCGCGACATCGTCGGCACCGGGTGGAGCCTGCGGGTGTCCTGCCAGTGATATCGGCAGCGGACCGGTTCAACTTGAGTCCGCTGCCGCGATCGATCAGCCGCTGAGCTGCGAGAGCTGCGAGGTGAGGCTGGTCATGGTCTGGCTCAGCTTGCTCATCAGCGAATCGAGCGCGAGGAACTGCTTCTTGTAACGCTCGGACACACCCTCCATGCGCACATCCAGCGCCTTGCGGCGCTTGTCGATGTCGGTCAGCGTGGTGTTGAGGCTCTTGGTGCGCGAGACGAACGCGCCTTCCTTGCCCACGGTGGTGCTGACATAGCCGTCGACCATCGCAAACAGCTTGGCGGCTGCACCGTCATCGCCGGTGAAGGCTTCGCGTACCGCGCCACCCTGATTGACCAGGGCGGCGTCGAACTTGGCGGTATCCAGCACCAGGCTGCCATCGGCGTTGGGATAGGCGCGGGTCTGCAGGCCGATCTTCTTGGGGTCCAGGCCGGCGGCCGAGAGATCCTTGAGGATGCCGCCCATCATGCTGCGCAGCTGGCTGGAGGCGCCGCGCATCTGGGCATCACCGGTCAGCGAGGACGGCTCCTTGTTCTCGATGTCGTACTTGGTCGCGGTGTTGATCGCCGCGATGGCGCCGTTGTAGGCGGTGACGAAGTCCTGCATCACCTTGCGTGCGGCCGCCACGTCGGTACTGATGGTGACGGTGCTTTCGCCGGTCTTCTTCAGGTTCAGGGTCAGGCCGGGGACGACGTCGGTCACCGTGTTTTCGCTGCTGGTGACTTCCACGCCGTCGATGATCAGCCTGGCGTCGGCGGCAGGTGTGCGCTCTTTCAGGCTGTCGGCCAGCGCGGCGAGCTTGGCGTTCGACGGGTCGGCGGTCAGCTTGATGGCATTGGCCGTACCGGACTTCTCCTGCGAGATCGACAGATACTGGTTGTCGCCCGAGGAGATCAGCGTGGCCTGCACGCCCGAGGCGCGGCCGGCCTTCTCGATCTTGGTGCGGATCGAGCTGAGCGTGTCATCCGCTTCGACGTCGATGTTCAGCGTCTTCTGCTTGTCGCCCACGCCCACGGTGAGCGTCAGGGTTCCGGCGCCGAAGGTGTCTGTCTTCGGCAGCGAGGTGTCGGCGATCCACTTGTTCGCGGTGGCGAGCTCCTTCACGTCGATGACGTGGCTGCCGGCCGCGGCCGCGTTGGTACCGCTCGGCGTCAAGATTTCGTCGGTACCGGGCTTGCTGGCGGTGAACGTGCGCGCATCGAAGGCCGTGTTGGCCTTCAGCGCCTTCAACGCCGTGTTCAGGGTGTCGAACGCGGATTTGACCGTGCCGATCGCCGAGAGCTGCATCTTGGCCTTGGACTGCTGCAGGTTCAGTGCGTTGTCCGCCGGCTTGCGATCGGCAGCCACCAGGCTGCTGACCATGCCGGAAATATCCAGTCCTGAACCGATGCCGCCGTAACCGAAGTCCGCCACGTTGTATCTCCTGTTTGTTGCCACTGCAGTGAAGTCGCAGGGCGATGCCATCAACGAAAGTAGCGGCCGTAGCCGCCGGGTCTTTAGAACCACGTTGATGCAGGAGTTGTGCCAGCCAGGGCAAGGGCGGGTTTGGCACGCCGGTTGCAGGAGCCCTGGGGCAGGGGCGGCGATCCGCGCCCTTGATAGGGGGTCTGTAAAAAACCCTCCTCCAATGCAGAGGAGGGGTCAGGCTACTGAAAAGCGGGGGGAGACGAAGCCACCCGGGGTGTTCAGTCAAACAAACAGCGCTGATAACAGTTCTGCCGCAGGGGCGGGCCATGGCCACGATGATGTGGCGACCGGGAGAGAGTCCGGTCCCATGGCCATGGCCCGTTCCTGCGCGTGCCTTGCGACGCCTCGGGTTGCCCCCGCCGCCGGCCGAAGCCGGCGGCGGGGACGATGCAGGCGTGGATCAGCGCAGCAGGCTGAGCACGTTCTGCGGCACCTGGTTGGCCTGGGCCAGCATGGCCGTACCGGCCTGCTGCAGGATCTGGGTGCGGGTCAGCTCTGCGGTTTCCTTGGCGAAATCGGTATCGCGGATGCGGCTGCGCGAGGCCGAGAGGTTCTCCGTGGAGGTCTGCAGGTTGGCCACGACCGAGGTGAAGCGGTTCTGGATGGCACCGAGGTCGGCACGGGTGTTGTTGATCGAGCCCAGCGCCTTGTCGACAACTTCCAGTGCCTGCTGCGCGCCCTTGACCGAAGAGACATCGATCTTGTCGGCGTAGACCTTGGTCGGCGCCGCGCCAGCGGTGTAATCCGCTGCGGTGGTGGAGAAGGCGGTGAAGGCACCGCTGGCGTTGACGCTGTCCTTCACGGAGCTCAGCGTCACCGCGCCGGCCGCGTCGGCTTCGGCATACACGCCAGCTTCGCCGATCTTGGCATTGATGGCCGTTGCAATCGCCTTGCCCGTCGCCGCCTGATTGGCTGCTTCATCGCCGACGCTCTTGACCGTCATCGCGTCGAAGCTGACCACGGTGCCCTTGCTGTCGGTGATGGTGAACGCTGCAACGGCAGTGTCGGTGTCGTCGGCAGCAGTGGTAGATGCGGCGATCGTACCGGTGGCGAACTGCGCGCCGCCCAGTGCATTGGTCTTGGCATCCACGACCTTGTCGATGGCGATCGCCTGACCGGCGTTGGCACCGACCTGGAACAGCTGGCTGGAGAACGAGCCGTCCAGCAGCTTGGTGCCGTTGAAGTCCGACTGCTTGGCGACGCGGTCGATTTCGCTGACCAGCTGGGTCACTTCGGCCTGCAGGGCCTTGCGGTCGCTGGCCGAGTTGGTGGCGTTGGAGGCCTGTACGGCCAGTTCACGGACGCGCTGCAGGTTGTTGCCGATTTCGGTCAGCGAGCCTTCGGCGACCTGGGCCAGCGAGATGCCGTCGTTGGCATTGCGGATGGCCACGTCGGTGCCGCGGATCTGGGTGCCGAAGCGCTCGGAGATCGCCAGGCCAGCCGCGTCGTCCTTGGCGCTGTTGATGCGCGAACCGGACGACAGGCGCTGGATGGTGGTGGCCAGCGAGCTGCCGGAGGTGCTCAGGTTGCGCTGAGCATTCAACGACATCGTGTTGGTGTTGATGACTTGTGCCATGGGGTTTCCTTCAGGCGTACGTGGGACGTGTTGCGGTGGAAGCGGCGCCGGTTGCCCGGCGCCTTCGGATCAAACGGGATCAGCGCAGCAGGCTGAGCACGTTCTGCGGCACCTGGTTGGCCTGGGCCAGCATGGCCGTACCGGCCTGCTGCAGGATCTGGGTGCGGGTCAGCTCTGCAGTTTCCTTGGCGAAGTCGGTATCGCGGATGCGGCTGCGCGATGCGGACAGGTTCTCCGTGGAGGTCTGCAGGTTGGCCACGACCGAGGTGAAGCGATTCTGGATGGCACCGAGGTCGGCGCGGGTGTTGTTGATCGAACCCAGCGCCTTGTCGACGATCTCCAGCGCCTGCTGTGCGCCCAGCACCGAGCTGACATCCAGCTTCTGTGCGTTGGCATCGGTGGCGGTACCGGCGGTGTACGCGCTGGTGGCCGCGGCGGCGCTCCAGTCGCTGGTGGCGGCCTGGTAGTTGCTGCGGGTCAGGGCGACGTCGGCGGCAACGACGGCCTTGCCTTCCTTGACCGACGACAGCTTCAACGTGCCGTCGGTGTTGGCTTCGGCGTAGATGCCGGCTTCGCCGATCTTGCCGTTGATCGCGGTGGCGATCGCCTTGGCGGCGTCACCGACGCTGGCACCGCTCTTGACCTCGACCGTGCCGATGTCCACGCCCATCACCGTGCCGCCGAAGCGCACGTCGGTGGCGACCGCGGCAACGGCAGCCGTGGCGCCGGTGGCGAAGGTGCTGGTGCCCAGGGACTCGACGCGGGCATCCACGACCTTGTCGATGGCGATGGCCTGGCCGGCATTGGCGCCGACCTGGAACAGCTGGCTGGAGAACGAGCCGTCCAGCAGCTTGGTGCCGTTGAAGTCGGACTGCTTGGCCACGCGGTCGATTTCGCTGACCAGCTGGGTCACTTCGGCCTGCAGGGCCTTGCGGTCGCTGGCCGAGTTGGTGGCATTGGACGCCTGCACGGCCAGTTCACGGACGCGCTGCAGGTTGTTGCCGATTTCGGTCAGAGAGCCTTCGGCGACCTGGGCCAGCGAGATGCCGTCGTTGGCATTGCGGATGGCCACGTCGGTGCCGCGGATCTGGGTGCCGAAGCGCTCGGAGATCGCCAGGCCAGCCGCGTCGTCCTTGGCGCTGTTGATGCGCGAGCCGGACGACAGGCGCTGGATGGTGGTGGCCAACGAACTGCCGGAGGTGCTCAGATTGCGCTGAGCATTCAACGACATCGTGTTGGTGTTGATGACTTGTGCCATGGGAGTTCCTTCAGGCGTGGGTGGAACACGGGACGTCGGGGTCGGCGCCGGTCAGACCGGCGCCGACGCGGCAGCCGTGGATCAGCGCAGCAGGCTGAGCACGTTCTGCGGCACCTGGTTGGCCTGGGCCAGCATGGCCGTACCGGCCTGCTGCAGGATCTGGGTGCGGGTCAGCTCTGCGGTTTCCTTGGCGAAGTCGGTATCGCGGATGCGGCTGCGCGATGCGGACAGGTTCTCCGTGGAGGTCTGCAGGTTGGCCACGACCGAGGTGAAGCGGTTCTGGATGGCGCCGAGGTCGGCGCGGGTGTTGTTGATCGAGCCGAGCGCCTTGTCGACGATTTCCAGCGCCTGCTGGGCACCCTTGACCGTGCTGACATCCAGTTCGCTGGCGAACTCGTTTGCCGGTGCGGCGCCGGCTGCCGTGGCGGTGAAGGTCGGTGCGGTGGCGCCGGTCCAGGTGCCCGGAGTGGCGGTGATCGCCTTGAAGGTGCCGTCGGTGTTGACGCTGTCCTTGACCGAGGTCAGGGTGACGCCGGCGGTGCCGTTGACTTCGGCGTAAACACCGGTTTCACCGATCTTGGCGTTGATCGCGCTGACCAGCGCTTCACGCGAGGCCTTGCCGGTAGCAGCGGCATCTGCGCCCTGCTTGACGTCGACATCGGCGATGTCGACACCATTGATCTTCATGCCGCTGGTCTTGAAGTCGGCATTGGTGCCCGGATCTGCCAGCGCCAGAGCGTTGGTGTCGAACTTCGCCCCACCGAGCGCGTTGGCCTTGGCATCCACCACCTTGTCGATGGCGATCGCCTGACCGGCGTTGGCACCGACCTGGAACAGCTGGCTGGAGAAGGAGCCGTCCAGCAGCTTGGTGCCGTTGAAGTCGGACTGCTTGGCGACGCGGTCGATTTCGCTGACCAGCTGGGTCACTTCCGCCTGCAGGGCCTTGCGGTCGCTGGCCGAGTTGGTGGCGTTGGAGGCCTGTACGGCCAGTTCACGGACGCGCTGCAGGTTGTTGCCGATTTCGGTCAGCGAACCTTCCGCGACCTGGGCCAGCGAGATGCCGTCGTTGGCATTGCGGATGGCCACATCGGTGCCGCGGATCTGGGTGCCGAAGCGCTCGGAGATCGCCAGGCCAGCCGCGTCGTCCTTGGCGCTGTTGATGCGCGAACCGGACGACAGGCGCTGGATGGTGGTGGCCAGGGAGCTGCCGCTGGTGCTCAGGTTACGCTGAGCATTCAACGACATCGTATTGGTGTTGATGACTTGTGCCATGGGAAGAGGTCCTTGAGCGGTTGCACGTGAGTTGGGTTAGACGCTCATGACGTGCTTCAGGAGCGGCTCATGTCAGCGCTGCAACAGGCTGAGCACGTTCTGCGGCACCTGGTTGGCCTGGGCCAGCATGGCCGTACCGGCCTGCTGCAGGATCTGGGTGCGGGTCAGCTCTGCGGTTTCCTTGGCGAAGTCGGTGTCGCGGATGCGGCTGCGCGAAGCGGACAGGTTTTCCGAGGAGGTCTGCAGGTTGGCGACGACGGAGGTGAAGCGGTTCTGGATGGCGCCGAGGTCGGCGCGCACGCTGTTGACCGATTCCAGTGCCTTGTCGACGATTTCCAAGGCCTTCTGTGCGCCGACGTAGGACGAAACGTCCAGGTCCTGCACGAAGCTGGAGGTCGCGGTGGCGGCCACCGAGCTGGGCGCGGCGGCGGTGGAATCGGCCAGGCCGAGCTGGGCGGCGCCGTCGATGACCAGGTCACGGTCGGCCTGGACCGAGGTCAGCTTCAGGCGATGGGTGTCCGGGGTGCCGGCAGTGGTGACCACTTCGGCATAGACACCGGCTTCGCCGATCTTGCTGTTGATCTGGGCGGCGGCGGAGGCGGCAAACTCGGCGGTGGTCTTGCCGGTGATGGTGCCGATGGCGGCGCCGTTGATGGTGACGCCGGCCAGGTCAGTGATGGCGCCGACGTCGGCGGTGCTGTCGACCGGTGCGGCAAACTTGGCGTTGCCCAGCGAGCTGGCCTTGGCATCGACGACATTGTTGATGGCGATGGCCTGGCCGGCATTGGCGCCGACCTGGAACAGCTGGCTGGTGAAGCTGCCGTCCAGCAGCTTGGTGCCGTTGAAGTCGGACTGCTTGGCGACGCGGTCGATTTCGCTGACCAGCTGGGTGACTTCGGCCTGCAGGGCCTTGCGGTCGCTGGCGGAGTTGGTCGCGTTGGACGCCTGCACGGCCAGTTCGCGGACGCGCTGCAGGTTGTTGCCGATTTCGCTCAGGGAGCCTTCGGCGACCTGGGCCAGCGAGATGCCGTCGTTGGCGTTGCGGATCGCGACATCGGTGCCGCGGATCTGGGTGCCGAAGCGCTCGCTGATGGCCAGGCCGGCGGCGTCGTCTTTCGCGCTGTTGATGCGCAGGCCCGACGACAGGCGCTGGATGGTGGTAGCGAGCGAGTTGCCGCTGGTGCTCAGGTTGCGCTGAGCGTTGAGCGACATCGTATTGGTGTTGATTACCTGTGCCATGGGTCGTCTCCCTTAATGGTATCCCGGTGGTGAATGGAACGAAGCGCCGCCGTTTTTTTGTTTTTGGCTGTGTGCTTCGCTGTTGCCAAATCAATAACGGCGCTTTGTCAACAACCTTTAGGCAGAGATTCACGCGGATCTTCAGCGGAGGGGAGGCGCCTGGCTTTCACGGGCCGCAGCGGTGCCGGGCGGGGCGTTCGGCCGCCGTGGGCCTGGAAGCAGGGGAAGAGGTACGGGGCATGGTCTCCCGCGTAGACCGGTGCCAACGGCGCCCCAGAACGAAAAAGGCCGCGATGCTCAATGCATCGCGGCCTTCAGGCCAACCCAGGGTGTAGGAGCGGTCAGCGGATCATGTTGAACAGCGACATTGACTGCATCTGCGAGAACAGGGTCTGCGCCGCCTGCAGGGCGGTCTTCTCCAACTGGTACTGGCTCAGTGCGTCCGCATAGTCCAGGTCGCGCATCTGCGACAGCGTGGTCTTGAGCGTGACCACGTTCGATTCGCGCATGTCCGACGCGTTGTCCAGCGCCTTGAGCTGGGCACCGCCGGCGGCGCGCGAGTCGATCATCCGCTCCGAGGCACGGGCCACGTCGCGCAGGCCGCTCTGCAGCAGGTTCTGCTGGGCCGCCTGCTGGGCGGGGGTGCCGGTATCCATCTTCAGTGCGCCTATCAGTGAATCCAGCGTGCCGAAAATGTCGCGGCTGCCGGCCGGGCTGACCTCGAAGGTGTCACCCGCCGCCGGCGCACCCTCGATATGCAGGCGCACGCCGTTGACCACCACGTCGTCGCCGGCTTTCAGGGTGCCGCTGGATACCACGTTGCCGCCGGCATCCAGCAGGTCGTACGCATCGGCGGCGGTGAAGCGCACGCTGAAACCTTCGCCGTTCCAACTGCCATCGCTGTCGCGGGTGACGTTGGTCAGCACGCCGCTGCCGGTATTGCCGGCGCCGGGCTTGCCGTCCACATGCCCGTCGCCGGTGACGATGCGCATGAAGATCTCGCTGCCGGGGAGGGCATCCTGCACATAGGTGTCCGGGCCGACTTCGACCTGGCGCTGGGTCTGGTCGCCGTTGTAGACGACGCGGCCATCGACCTGGCTGAACGGCGGACTGCCATCATCCGTCCCACCGAACAGGTAGCGGCCGGTGCCGTCGGTACTGTTGGCCACCGCGAGCAGATTGCCGCGGATGGCCTCGATTTCCGTGACCAGGGACTGCTTGTCGGCCGCGGCGAGGCCGGGGTTGTTGGCGTAGATGGTCAGCTCGGTGATGCGGCCCATCATGTCGCCGACCTGGGCCAGCGCGTTTTCCTGCAGGCCCAGCCGGTTCTGCACGTTGCCGGCGTTGAGCTGCATGCGGTCCAGCGAGGCCAGGGTGCGGTCCAGGCCGACCGCGCTGCCGGCCGAGACCGGATCGTCCTTGGCCGAGACGATCTTGCTGCTGGTGGCAATCTGGCGCTCGAGGTGGCTCAACTTCGCCTGCGAGGCGAGCATCAGGGACACCGACTGATTGAACATCATCCCGGTGGAAATGCGGTTGTTCATCGCGAGACGGCTCCGAGGATGGTCTGGAACATGTTGTCGGCCGTGGAGATCAGTTGCGAGGCGGCCTGGTAGGCCTGCTGCAGGCGGAGCATGTCCGAGGCTTCTTCATCCAGGTTCACGCCGGAGATCGAGTCGCGTGCGGCCTGGGCCTGGTCGGTGATCACCTGCTGTGCCTGCAGGGAATACTCCGCGGAGCGGGCCGCCGCGCCGACCTGGGTGGTCAGCCCGCCCAGTGCGCCACCGAGCGTGACCGTGCCGTCATTGAAGGTCTTGGCCTGCTCGACCTTGGCCAACAGCAGGGCGTTGCTGTTGTCCGAGGAGCCGGCTGGGGTCGGCCCGATGTTGAAGGTGTCGCCCAGTTTGGGCGCGCCATCCAGGACGAAGCTCCAGCCGTTGGCGCTGATGGTCTGGCCCGCGGTGTAGGTGTGCGGGCCGACGCCGTCGATGGTGTACTCGGTGGCACTGGTGAACACGATCGCCGCCGGAGTGCGCAGCGCGGCGTTGTTGGGATCGGTTACCTTGACGCCGGTCAGCTTGCCGCTGCCGGTGTTGGCCATCGCGGCGGTGCCCTTGATCGGGGCGGCGGCGGCGATGCGGGAGGTGTCGGTGATCGCCACTTCCATGCCGCCGGCCACGCCTGCGGTGGGTTGCAGCAGGAAGCGGTCATCCTTGGCCGGCGTGCCGCTCATGACCAGCGAGACGCCATTGAGGACCAGCGGGTCGGCCGCGGTGCCGCTGCCGGTCATCGGAATGCTGGCGCCGGTGTCGGCGCGGGTAGCCTGCCACTGCGTGCCATCGAACTTCATCACGATGTTCTGGCCGTCCAGCTTGGACAGATCACCGAAGCTGGCGCTCATGCTGGCCGTGCCGGTGTTGGCGCTGTTGGCGGTGATGCGCGGGTTGCCGATGGTGAAGAAGTCACCGCCCATGTTGCCGTACAGATCCGCGCCCTGGCGGTGGACATCGTTGAAGCTGCTGGCCATGCCGATCGCCAGCTTGCCCAGTTCGGCCTGGGCCGGGGTCAGCACCGTGTCGCGGAACTCCAGCAGGCCGCCGATCTGGCCACCGAGCGTCTTGCCCTCGATGGTGATCTTCTGGCCCTGGCTTTCCAGCGCCAGCTGCAGCCGCTCGGGCTGGTAGGGATCGGTCACGGTGGTGACCTTGGAGGCCGTGGTGCCGACCACCAGTGCCTGGCCACCGGCGGTGTAGACGTTCATCAGCCCGCCGTCCTGCATCACCGCGGTGCCGCCGGTGTAGCCGACGAGGTTGGCGATCAGCTGGTCGCGGCGGTCGAGCAGGTCCGGTGCGGCGGTCGCCGCATTGCCACCGATCGCGCCGTTGAGCTGGGCGATTTCCTGGGCCAGCCGGTTGATCTCGGTGGCACCGGCGATCAGGCCGTTGTTGACCTCGCCGTTGAGGTTGTTGAGCTGGGTATTGAGCTGCTGGAAGCGGTTGGCCAGGGTCTTGCCGCTGTCCAGCATGTTCTGCCGGTCGGCGCTGCCGGAGGCGTTGGAGGACAGCCCGCTGACCGAATCGAAGAAGTTCGACCAGACGCCGGCGACGTTGGTGGCTTTGTCCGAGAACATCGCATCGACACGGTCGGCCATGGTGGAGAGCTGCTTCAGGCGCGCCAGTTCACCGCTGCCATCGAGCAGCCGCGAGATCGCCAGCTGATCGGCGACGCGGCGGATGTCGGTGATGCGGGTGCCGTTGCCCACGTCGCCGTACCCGTAGTTCTGCGGGTCGGCCGTGGCGAAGTCCACCTTCTGCCGGCTGTAGCCCGGCGTTTTGATGTTGGCGACGTTATGGCTGGTGGTCGCCAGCGCCCGCTGGAAGGCGAGCAGGGCGCTGGTGCCGGTGGAGAGTACGCTGGACATGGATTACCTCAACGACGGATGACACCCAGCCCGGTCGGGCTGGCGGTGCTGGCAAAAGTGCGGCCCAGGCGCTGGCCGGCATCGCTCACCGCGGCGACGGCGCGCTCGATGGTCGGGCCGCCGGCGATCGCGGCGATCTTGGCTGCGTAGGTCGGGTCGGTGGCATAGCCGGCGCGCTGCAGGCCCTGGGCGAAGCTGCGCACGTCGCTGCCGGCCTGCAGGGCGTTCTGGTAGCGCGGGCTGGTCTTCAGCAGGCGCACGTAGTCGGCGAAGCTCTCGCCCACCGAGTTGTAGGCGCGGAAGCTCGCGGTTTCGTTGCGGCGCACGCCGTTGACGTACTCATGGGTGCCGCTGGTGGCGCGCTCGCCCTGCCAGCCGTTGGCCTTGATCCCGAACAGGTTGTGCGAGCTGTCGCCACCACTGCGGCGGACCAGTTTGCGGCCCCAGCCGGTTTCCAGTGCGGCCTGGGCGACCAGCGCCTTGGCATCCACGCCCAGTTCGCGCGCGGCCTGCTGGGCATGACCCCAGATGCTGGCGACGAAGCCGGCCGGGGTATGCGGACCGAGTTCGGCGGCCGCGGTGGAGGCGGCCAGGTTGTCGACCGCACTGGGACCGGCAGCCGCGGTCGTGCGGTTGACGCCGCTCCAACGGTCATCGGCCATCGCCCAGTCGGATGCGGCCGGATCGGTTTCCGTGACCGCGGCGTACGGATCATTGCGGCCGATGGCCTCATGCATCTGGCTGCTTTCCCGGCCGGCGATCAGGTCCAGCGCGCGTTCCATCGGCTGCAGCACGGCGGAAGGCTCACCGCCACCCAGCTGCTGCAGCAGATCGACCTCGCGCGGTGCCGACGGTGCGGCGCTGGCCGGCAGCGGCATGGCCGCGGCGGGTGCATTGAGCCGATAGGCGCGCAGCGCGGCGGCCGGGTTGAGCGTGGTGTCGACCGGCTTGGCCGCGTCGCCTTCGGCGCCCCCCAACTGGCGCGCGATCATGCTCGACAGGCCCAGGCCACGGCCGCGGGTCATCGCGTCGGCGATCTTCTGGTCGTACATCTCGCGGAACATGGTGTTTTCACCGGGGAACAGGGAATCGCCGAAGCTCGCCTCGCGCATGCTCTTGATCAGCATCTGCGCGAACTGGCCCTCCAGCTGGCGGGCGACCTTGTCGACCTTGGCCGGGCTGTTGGGCTGGGCGGGATTGAGTTCCAGGGCCGGTTGGATGCGCATGTCAGATCACCTCGAGTTCGGCGCTGAGCGCGCCAGCCTGCTTGAGGGCTTCCAGGATGGCGATCAGATCGCCCGGGGCGGCGCCCACGGCATTCACCGCGTGCACGATTTCATCCAGGGTGGTGCCACCGTTGAACTTGAACATGCGGCTGCCATCGTTGGTCGCGGTGATGGTCGACTGTGGCGTGACCGCCGTCTGGCCGCCGCTGAACGCACCCGGCTGGCTGACGTTGAGGTTTTCGTTGATGGTCACCGTCAGCGAGCCATGCGAGATCGCGGCCGCGCCGACACGCACCTGAGAACCGATGACCACCGTGCCGGTCCGCGAATTGACCACCACCTTGGCCGGCGCGCTGCCGGGCGTGAGCTCCAGGTTTTCGATACGGGCCAGCAGACCGATGCGGGCGCCCGGATCGGACGGCGACTGCACCGACACGGTGACGCCATCGATGGCGCGCGCAGCGCCTTCGCCAAACGCATTGTTCAACGCCGCCACCATCCGCGAGACCGTGGTGAAGTCGTTCTTGTGCAGGTTCAGGGTGATGTCGCCACCGCCGCTGAACACATCCGGCAGGGCGCGCTCCACGGTGGCGCCGTTGGGAATGCGGCCGACACTGGGTACGTTGACCGAGACGCGCGAGCCATCCTTGCCCTGCACACCGAAGCCGCCGACGATCAGGTTGCCCTGGGCGATCGCATAGACCTGCCCGTCGGCACCGCGCAGCGGCGCCATCAGCAGCGAGCCACCGCGCAGCGAGACCGCGTTGCCCACCGATGAGACGGTGATGTCGATCGGTTGGCCGGGCTTGGCGAACGGCGGCAGTTCAGCGTGGATGGCCACGGCCGCCACGTTCTTCAGCTGTGGATTGACGTTGGCCGGCACGTTGACGCCCAGTTCGCCGAGCAGGTTCTTCAGGCTCTGCACGGTGAAGGGTGCCTGGCTGGTGCGGTCGCCGCTGCCATCCAGACCGACCACCAGGCCATAGCCGACCAGCGCGTTGCCACGCACACCGCCGACCTGGGCCAGGTCCTTGATGCGCTCGGCGGACGCAGGCGCAGCCAGCGCGAACACGGCCAGCAGCGCCAGCACCGCCCGCGTCGTGTTGTAGCGCGACGCCATGCGTCGCTGCCCGAACAGGGAGAGAAAGAAAGTCATGTCAGGCTCAGTACGGCGACAGCGCCGAGTTGAAGAAGCGGCTCAACCAGCCCATCGCATTGGATTGGGCGATCGCGCCGCGGCCGCCGTAGACGATGCGGGCATCGGCAACACGGCTGGAGGGAATGGTGTTGTCCGGGAAGATGTCCGCCGCGCGCACGATGCCCTGCACCTGCACCAGCTCATCGCCACGGTTCAGGCGCAGGTTCTTGGCGCCCTGTACGACGAGGTTGCCGTTGGGCAGGCGCTGGATCACGGTGACGGTCACGCTGCCCTGCAGGCGGTTGCTCTGCGCGCTGGTGCCCTTGCCGGTGAAATCGCGCGAACCGGCGGCGCTGGCGCTGAGAATATCCTTGCCGCCCAGCGTCACCGGTGCACCGAAGATCGTCGGCGTGCCGATGCTCAGCTCCGACTCTTTCGAGGTGGAGGTGTTGGCGGTGGTCTGCGCGGTGGTGCTCTCGGTCAGGGTGATCGTGAGCAGGTCACCGACATCGCGTGCGCGACGGTCCGAGTACAGCTGCAGGCCCGGTCCGGCGGCGTAGATCGCGCCGGCCGTGGCCTGGGCCGACGGCGGCATGACCGGTTCGACCGGCGCCATGGCCGGGTAGGGACGCACATCGCCGGCGATCACGCAGCCACTCAAGGTGGCGACGATGACGGCGGCGGCGAGCAGGCGGAGGGTAGGGGCAAGACGCGACATGGCAGGTTCCCGGGTCGACCGATCAGACGTTCTGGTTGAGATAGCCGAGCATCGCGTCGGTGGTGGAGATCGCCTTGGCGTTCATTTCGTAGGCGCGCTGGGTTTCGATCATCGAGACCAGCTCTTCCACCACGTTGACGTTGCTGCCTTCCAGCGCACCCTGCACAACGGTGCCCAGGCCGTTGAGGCCGGGATTGCCGTTCTGCGCCGGGCCGGAGGCGGTGGTTTCCAGGAACAGGTTTTCACCGCGGGCCTGAAGGCCCGCCGGATTGACGAAGTCGGTCAGGGTCAGCGCGCCGATTTCCACCGAGGCGGCGTCATCAGCCATCTTCACGCTGATGGTGCCGTCGGTGCCGATGGTCAGCGACTGGGCGCCTTCCGGAATCTGGATGCCCGGCTGCACCGGGTAGCCGCTGTTGGTGACCAGCTCGCCATCCTGGTTGCGCTGGAACGAGCCGTCACGGGTATAGGCCGAGGAACCGTCCGGCATCTGCACTTCGAAGAAGCCGCGGCCGTTGACCATCACATCCAGCGCGCGGCCGGTCTGCTGCTGGCTGCCCTGCTCGAAATTCTTGGAGGTGGCCACCACGCGCACGCCGGTACCCAGCTGCAGGCCCGTGGGAAGCTGGGTCTGCGCCGACGATGCACCACCGGGCTGACGGACCTGCTGGTACAGCAGGTCTTCGAAGCTGGCACGGTCCTGCTTGAAACCGGTGGTGTTGGTGTTGGCGAGGTTGTTGGAAACCACCGACATGCGCGTCTGCTGCGCATCCAGTCCGGTCTTGGCGATCCACAATGCCTGGTTCATGGCGTCATTCCTGTGTTGTAGCGGATGGCCGCGTGGTGCGGCCCTTGCGAAGGGCAATGCATGGCGCGTGCCACAACTGCGCCGGGATTACGTCACCGGGGCGATCAGCTGCCGAGGCGCAGCAGGCTGTTGGCGCTGCGGGCGTTGTCGTCGCCGTGCTTGATCACCTTCACCTGCATTTCGTACTGGCGCTGCAGCTGGATCATCTGCACCAGCGCACCGGCCGCATCGACGTTGCTGCCTTCCAGTTGGCCGCTTTCCAGCGACTTGCCCTGGGCCTGCACGAACGGCTGTTGCGGGTCGGTGTTGCGCATCAGCCCGTCCAGGCCACGCTCCAGCCGCGCATCCTCGGCCTGCACCACGCGGATGCGGCCAATGTTGGCCATCGTCTGCGGGCCTTCGCCGAGCGGAATGATCGAGATCGTGCCGTCGTTGCCGATGTCCATCGCCTGGTGCGGGGGGATCGCGATCGGGTTGCTGTTCTCATCCAGGACCGGATGGCCGCCGGCGGTCACCAGCTGGCCATTGGGCGTGATCGAGAGGGCCGCACCGCGGGTATAGGCCTCGCCGCCATTGGCGCCGGGCGCCTGCACGGCCAGCCAGTTGCCGGCCTGCAGGGACAGGTCCAGCGGGTTGCCGGTGATCTGCTGGGCGCCCATGCGCCGGTTGAAGCCGGCGTCCACGTGCAGGGCATCCACGCGCGAGGCGTAGCCGGTCCCCTTGATCGGGAAGGCCTCGGTGTTGGCGAGCGCCTCCTTGAAGCCGGGGGTGTCGGTGTTGGCCAGGTTGTGCGACAGCGTGCCCTGCGCCTGCAGGGACGCACGTGCACCGGTCATTGCGACGTAGAGTGCCTTGTCCATCGGTGTTTTCCCGTGTTGCGGTCAGTGGCTCATCAACGCAGGTTGATGATGGTCTGGGTGATCTGGTCCTGCGTGGAGACCATCTGCGAGTTGGCCTGGAAGTTGCGCTGGGCGGTGATCATGTTGACCAGCTGCTCGGTCAGGTCGACCGTCGAGGCTTCCAGCGAACCGGCCTGGATCTTGCCCAGGTTGGAGCTGTCCGGCGAACCGGTGCGCGGCGTGCCGGAGGCGAAGCTCTCCGTCCACAGGTTGTTGCCCTTGGCTTCCAGGCCCTGCGCGTTGTTGAAGGTGGTCAGCGCGACCTGGCCCAGCGGCTTGTCGTCGCCGTTGGAATAGCGCGCGTAGACGATGCCTTCCTCGGAGACGGTGATCTCGTTGAGCTTGCCTGCCGCGTAGCCGTCCTGCTGGGTGTTGCGCAGCGCGAACTTCTCGCCGTACTGGGTCGAGCCACTCAGGTTCAGCGACATCGACAGCACGCCGGCGCCGGTGGTCGGGGTGAACGGATCCATCACGATCTGGCCGTTGGCCGGGCTGGTCAGTGCGCCGCCGTCGGAGAACTGCAGCGTGGTCGGGGTACCGGCCGCCTTGCCGTCCACATAGTTGTAGACCTGCCACTCGTTCGGGTTTGCGGTCTTCACGAAGTAGGAGGTCTGGGTGTGGCTCACGCCCAGCGAGTCATACACGGTGATGCCGCCGGTGGAGTGGTTGTAGCTGTTGGAATCGGTGGGGTCGAAGGTGGCGACCGTCGGTTCCTTGGCGTTGGCCGGCAGGGTGAAGCTGACATCGACCTTGCCGGTCTGCTTGGGAGGGCTGTCGGTGGTCAGCAGCTGCAGGTCGGTCAGGCGGCCGGCATCGAAGTTGGTGCCGTCGGCGTTCGGGGCGAATACCTGCAGGCGCGCACCCTGCGGGTTGGTCACATAACCGGCCTGGTCGGTCTGGAAGTTGCCGGCACGCGAGTACACGCGCGCACCGTTCATGTTCAGGGTGAAGAAGCCCTCACCGGAAATGGCCATGTCCAGGCTGCGCCCGGTCTGTTCGTTGTTACCCTGCGAGAACTGCTGGGCGACGTTGGTCAGGCGCACACCGGAGCCGACCGCATTCTTGGACAGGCCGTAGCTGGTGGCCGAGAACAGGTCGGCGAACTCGGCGCGCGACTGCTTGAAGCCGGTGGTGTTGACGTTGGCGATGTTGTTCGCGGTGACGTTCAGATCGGCATTGGCTGCGTTGATGCCGGACAACGAGACGTTGAAGCCCATGGGATGCTCCTGTGGATGCGGGTGGGGCGGCTCAGCTGATGCGGAGCACGTAGTCGATCGGGGCCGTGCCCAGACCCTTGAGGTTGAGGTACAGGCCGTCCGTGCCGACCGTGACGCTCTCCACCGGGGCCTGCACGTAGGTGTTGAGCTTGGTCTTGGTGCCGGCGGTATCGGTGTGCGAGGCCGCGATGGTGTAGGTGCCTTCGGCCATGCGGTTGCCGTTGGCATCCTTGCCGTCCCAGTCGAAGGTGACTTCACCGGAGGCCTTGGCTTCCACGCTGATCTGGTTGACCTTGACGCCGTTGGCGTCGGTGATGTCCACCGTCACGAAGCCGGCGCCGGGCGCGGCGACCATGCCGGTGACATCGCCTTCCTTCTCCAGCGCGAGCTTCTCCGACGGCACCAGCACTTCGTGGCCGACCAGGGCCGCGCCGCGCAGGATCTGGTCGCTGGACATCGAATCCTGGAAGCCCTTGACCGTGTTGTTGAGGTCGGTGATGCCCTGGACCTGCGACAGCTGCGCCATCTGCGCGACCATCTGGGTGTTGTCCATCGGCTTGAGCGGGTCCTGGTGGCGCAGCTGCTCGGTCATCAGGCGCATGAAATCGGCCTGGTCCAGGGTGCTCTTCTTCTTGCTGGTATCGCTGTTGGGTGCGTTCAGGCCCAGCGCGGTGTAGATGTCGCTGCTGTTCTGGCCAACGCCGTTGGTGCTGCTCATGGGAGTGGATTCCTGCGGTAAGAGGGTCAGCGACCCATGGTCAGCGTGGCCAGCGCCAGTTCCTTGGCGGTGGTCAGCATTTCCACGCCCGCCTGGTAATTGCGCGAGGTGGAGATCAGGTTGACCATCTGCGCGACCGGGTCCACGTCAGGCTGGTAGATGTAGCCATCGGCATCGGCCAGCGGATGGCCCGGCTCGTAGCGCTGGATCGGCGCGGCATTGCTCTGGCTGATTTCCTTGACCTGCACCGTGGTGATGTTCGGGTCGGTGCGGCTGGTCACCGACTGGAAGATCGGCTCCAGCGGCTTGTACACCGCATCGGCCGAGCCGGCGACGGTGTCGGCGTTGGAGAGGTTGGAGGCGATGGTGCTCATGCGCACGGACTGCGCCTGCAGCGCGGAGCCGGCGATATCGAAGATGGGCAGGTTGCTCATGGCTTATTGCCCCGTGATCGCGGTGAGCATGGAGCGCACCTTGGATTCGACGAAGCTCAGCGAAGCGCGGTATTCCAGCGCGGCGCGGCCGTAGGCGGCACGTTCGGCATCCGGGTCGACGGTGTTGCCGTCGATGCTCGGCTGCACGCCGTCCTTGGCGATCTGGAACGGGTTCAACCCGCCGCCGATCTCATAGTGCTTCTCGCTGGTGGTCTTCATCAGACCATTGGCATCCAGCCCCTGGGCGTTGCGCAGGGCGGCATCGAAGTCCAGGTCCTGGGCCTTGTACCCGGGGGTGTCGGCGTTGCTCAGGTTGCTGGCGATCAGCTTCATCCGCTGCTCTCGCAACGGCATGGCCTGGGCATGGACACCCAGATAGTTCGAAATCAGATTGGGCATGACGCACTCCCACGGGACGATGCCTGGGGCAGTGCAAGCGGCGTGCCAGAGGGCCGGCGGGCCGGTCCGCGGCGGCGTGTTACGCCGCCATCGCGACCTTGCGCAGGCGGTCCAGCAGGAAGTCCGCCAGCTCATGCGGGGAGTACTTGGCCACGAAGGCGTTCGCCCCGACCCGCTCGACCATCGCGTTGTTGAACACGCCCGACAGGGAGGTGTGCAGCAGCACGTACAGGCCGGCCAGGCCCGGGTGACGCCGGATTTCCGTCGTCAGGGTGTAGCCATCCATCGCCGGCATCTCGATATCGGAGATCACCATGGCGTAGCGCTCGGCGGGGTTTTCGCCCGACGCGTGGATCTGCAGCAGGTGGTCCAGCGCCTGCTTGCCATCCGACAGCAGGGTCGCCCCGACCCCCAGCTGGTCGAGCACGCTGCGGATCTGCTGGCGGGCCACGCGCGAGTCGTCCACCACCAGCACCTGCATCGGCGGGGCATCGGCAGGCAGGGCCATGGAGGGGTCCAGCACCGCCTCGCCGCGGATCTCGGCGATGTCGGCCAGCACGCTTTCCACGTCGATCACCTGGATCAGCTCGCCCTGGAAGCGCGTGACGGCGGTCAGGTAGCTCGATTCAGCGCCCAGTTCCGGCGGCGGGTGGATGTCCTCCACCGCGATGTTGACGATGCGTTCCACACCGCTGACCAGGAATCCCTGGATCGAGCGGTTGAACTCGGTCACCACCAGGTAGCCCGGCGCCTTGTCGGCATCGGGCTCACGCTCGGGGTGGCCGATCGCCAGGCCCAGGTCCAGCACCGGCACCGAACGGCCACGCACATCGGCCACACCGGCGAACTGGCTGGGCAGCCCGGGCACCTGGAACAGGCCCGGACGGCGCAGGACTTCCTGCACCTTGAAGACATTCACGCCAAAAAGCTGACGTCCACCCAGCCGGAACAGCAGCAGGGCCAGACGATTGTGGCCGGCCAGTCGCGTACGCTGGTCGATGCGGTTGAGCAGGTCATGGGACATGGGCTTGATATCGGCGGCGGTGGCGATGACTTGAGCGCGGCGTGCACGCCGGTTCGGCATGCGGCTTGCATCGTGCTGCGCATGTTCCTTGCCCCTGGAGTGCCCATGCGTTCTCTTGTCTTTGCCGCGCTGCTGCTGGCGGCACCCGCCTGGGCCGCCGGTGGCTGGCAGCCGGTGGACAGCATCCGCCAAGCGGCGCTGGGCACCTTGCCGGCCGGCAGTGAAGGCGACACCACGCTGGACTCGGCCCTGCGCCTGCCGGCCTGTGGCCAGCCGCTGGCGGCCCAGCCGACCGGCACCAGCACCGTGGAGGTCAGCTGCCCCGATGCGGGCGGCTGGCGCCTGTTCGTACCGGTCAAGGTGCGCCGCAACCAGACCGTGCTCATTCTCAACCGGGGCGTGGCCGCTGGAGAAACCCTGTCGGCGGCCGATATCACGACCGGCCAGCGTGATGCGGCCCGGATCGCCGGTGCGGCATTGGCCGATCCGGCTGCCGCCGTCGGCCGGGTGGCGCGCAGGACCCTCAGCGCCGGCAGCCTGCTCTCGGCCAATGATCTGGTCGCGCAGCGGCTCGTACGCCGGGGCGACAGTGTCGCGCTGGTGTCGCGGCGGGGCGGGGTGGAGGTCCGGGTCGCCGGACGCGCCATGGCCGATGCCGGCGAGAATGAGCGGGTCTCGGTCGAGAACCTCTCCTCGCGCAAGATCGTGCAGGGCACCGTCGCGGCCAGCGGTGACGTTTTAGTGACGCGCTGAACACGAGTGTGAATACGGGCCACATTTCCCGTAAAACCTGCAATATTCCCCTAAAGATGGCGCCCGACCGGCCGTTATCCCTTGTGAACCGCATTCCCAGGACAACTCCATGAGCCAGAAAATCGACGGCAACCTGCAGGCCACCGCCCATCTGCGCAGCGTCGCTCCGGGCAACAAGCCGAGCGTCAGCACCGATGCACCGGCCCGCCCGGTGGAAGCCGCTGACAGCCTGCGCCTGACCGGCGAAGCCACCACCCTGCAGGCGATGCAGCGCGAACTGTCCACGGCCCCGGCGATCGACGCCGACCGTGTCCAGGCCGTGCGCGATTCGCTGCAGAACGGCACCTACAAGATCAACCCCGACGCGATCGCCTCGCGCATGCTTGAGCTGGACCAGCAGCTGCAGGGATGAAGCTGGCGATGAGCGAGCCGCTGCAGCGCCTCAGCGATGCCCTGGACGTCGAACGCCAGGCATTGGTCGAGCATGACGTGCAGGCCCTGATCCGCGCGACCGGCGCCAAGCTGGAGGCCCTGCGGGCCCTTGAGGCGGCCCTGCCGCTCGGCCAGGCCGAGCGCGTGCAGGAGCTGGCCGAGCGCAACCGTGCCAACGGTGTGCTGCTCTCGCGGCGCCGCCGCGAGGTCAACTGGGCGCTGCGCCAGCTGGGCCGCAGCGAAGATGCTGCGGCGTACGATGCGAAGGGCCAGTCGCACACGCTCAACACCCGGCGGCCGCTCGCGGTCGCCTGATCTCCCCCGTCTGGCGGCCCCGGGCTGCCGATGTGAACGTCACCGCGTATATTGAGCGCCTGTTTCCTGCTGCCTCGATGTGACCGTGACCGTAACCTCCGCCCTTGTCACCGCGCCGTTGCCTCCGCATCCGGTCCTGCTTGCCCTGTTTGAACGGATCAAGGAGGGCGTGCTGCTGTTCCGCGAGGATGGCAGCGTGGCCCTGGCCAATGCCGCGGTCAGCGAAATCCTCGGCCAGGACGAACGCGACGCCGAGCTGACCCCGGCGCAATGGCTGCGCCAGCTGCTGCCGCCCGACGCGCTGGAACAGGCGCGCCTCAACGGCCACTGGAACGGCAGCCTGCCGGTCGGCGAGCGGATGGTCATCGCGCATGTCTACCATCACGACGATGGCGGCCAGCGGCATTACCTGGCGCTGTTCCGGCGCATCGAAGGCCAGGAAGACTACGAGCGCGAGCTGCAGCAGCGCCATGCCGAGCTGCGCCAGGCCTACCTGCGCCTCAACGGCACCCAGGAAAAGCTGCTGCAGTCGGAGAAAATGGCCTCGATCGGCCAGCTCGCCGCCGGCGTGGCGCACGAGATCAACAACCCGATCGGCTACGTGCACTCCAACCTGGGCAGCCTGCAGGAATACCTGCGCAGCCTGTTCACCGTGATCGAAGCCTACGAGCGGGCCCTGCGTGCGCCGGACCCGAAGGCGCTGATCCCGGAAATCGACGACATCCGCCAACGCTTCGACATCGACTTCATCAGCCGCGATCTGCCGCAGCTGATGGCCGAATCGCGCGAGGGCATCGAGCGGGTGACGCGCATCGTGCGCGACCTGAAGGACTTCTCGTATTCCGGCCGCGATGAGTCGTGGAAGCTGGTCGACCTGCATGCGGGCCTGGAATCCACGATCAACATCATCTGGAACGAGCTCAAGTACAAGGTGACCCTGCACCGCGAGTTCGGCCAACTGCCGCTGGTGGAGTGCCTGCCGTCCGAGTTGAACCAGGTCTACATGAACCTGCTGCTCAACGCCGGGCATGCCATCGCCGACCGCGGCACGATCAACGTGCGCACCGGGGTGGACGGCGACACGGTATGGGTCGAGTTCGAAGATACCGGCGGCGGCATCTCGCCGGACCTGCGCCAGCGCATCTTCGATCCGTTCTTCACCACCAAGCCGGTCGGCAGCGGCACCGGGCTGGGCCTGTCGATCTCCTACAGCATCATCAACAAGCACCACGGCCGCATCGACCTGGACAGCACCCCGGGCGTGGGCTCCCGGTTCCGGCTGGTGCTGCCGATCAAGCAGCCGCGCTGATAGAAGCGGGGTAGTGCCGGCCGCTGGCCGGCTCCTCGCAACGATCAGACATGGGTAGTGCCGGCCGCTGGCCGGCTCCTCGCACGCATCGGAGATCCCCTGGAGCCGGCCGGCGGCCGGCACTACCCGGGTTGCGCGCGCCTGTCAGTCGGCGGCCGGCGCCGCTGCCACCGGGGCGGTGTTGGCACGCCGCTGTTCTTCATGCGTGCGGAACGCCTGGTGGATGTGCTTGCGCAGTTCGTCGTCGTTCCACGGCTTGGTCAGGAAGCGGTAGATCGCGCCGCGATTGATCGCGTCGGTCACCGTGTTGAGGTCGGTGTAGCCGGACAGTACCAGCCGGATCGTATCCGGATAGAGCATCTTCACCCGGCCCAGGAACTCGGTGCCGCTCATGTCGCTCATGCGCTGGTCGGACAGGATCACCTGCACGTCGTTGATCGCCAGCAGATCGAACGCATCGCGCACATTGCCCGCGGCCAGGATCCGGTACCCATCGCGACGGAACAGGCGCACCAGTGAGCGCAGCACGTTCTCTTCGTCGTCCAGCAGCAGCAGCGTCCGGTCCGGGCGCGTCTCGGCGAAGGCCTCCGGGCGCAGGTAGCGCCGGCGCAGGGTCATGCCGGCCGCATCAGCCGACATCGGTTCACCGAACAGATAGCCCTGGAACACGTCGCAGTCGTTGCGGCGCAGGAAGCCGAGCTGCGCCTGCGATTCCACGCCGTTGGCGATCACCGTCATGCCCAGCTGGTGGCCCATGGCGATGATCGCGCGCGCGATCGCGGCCTCGCGGTTGCCGGCCGGCGCGCTCTTGATGAAGCTGCGGTCGATCTTGAGCTTGTCCACCGGATAGCGGACCAGCGCGCTGAGGCTGGAATCGCCGGTACCGAAATTGTCCAGGCTCAGGCTGATGCCTTCATTGCGCAGGTTGACCAGGGTTTCGTGGACGAAGTTGACATTGTTGGTCAGCGCGCTTTCGTTGATCTCCAGCGTCAGCATCTGCGCCGGGACGCCAGCAGCCTGCATCAGCGACATCACTTCGGCGAAGAAGTTGGGCCGCAGCAGCTGCAGGGTGGAGACATTGACCGCGATGGTGAAGTCATCGAAACCCTGGTCGCGCCACAGCCTGGCCTGTTTGAGCGCGCCTTCCAGCACCCAGGTGCCGATCTGCACGATGATGCCCAGGCGTTCGGCGGTGCGCATGAAGCGCTCCGGCACCAGCATGCCGAGGGTAGGGGACTGCCAGCGCAGCAGCGCCTCCATGCCGACCACGTGGCCGTCGCGGGCACTGACCAGCGGCTGGTAGCGCAGCTTGAGCTCGCCATTGGGGATGGCGTCGACAATCTGGCGCGCGATGATGCTCTCGCTGTGCGCGCTGGAGGGCGTGTCCACGGCGTGGATGCGCACCGCATTGCCGCCTTCGCGGGCCGCCTGGTACAGCGCGTCCTCGGCATGGTCGAGCAGGCGCGACACGCCGGTGGCATGCTCCGGGCACAGGCTCACGCCCAGCTTGCCGGTCATGAACAGCGTGTACGGCAGCACCGACAGCGGCAGCTCCAGCTGCTGGCGGATCTCCTCGGCCAGGTCCTCGGGCAGCGGCATGTCGGCCGAACGCGGCACCGCCAGCAGGAATTCATCGCTGCCATGCCGCCACAGCTTGCCGCGGCCGCGCAGGTGGTGCTGCAGGCGCTGGGCGACCAGCACCAGTGCCTGGTCGCCGACCTCGGCGCTCATGTTCTCGTTGACCGAAGCAAAGTGGTCGATATCCACATGCATCAGCATCAGCGGCGTGCCGCCGGAGGCGGCCTCGGTCACCATCGCCTGCAGTTCGGGATTGCCGGCCCCCAGGCGGGGGGGGGCATCTTCGATGCTGACCAGGGGCAGAGAAGGGTTCCACATGCGCTCAGTGTTCCAGGGTGTCGTGAGCCGTCGCGCCGCTGGCGCGGTACGGCAGGTAAAGGTCGATCAGGGTACCGGCACCATGCGCCGATTCGATGCGCAGCGTGCCACCCACGCTCTGCGCGCGCTCGCGCATCACGATCAGGCCCAGCCCGCGCGGGCCATCCGGATCGAAGCCCTCGCCGTCGTCACGTACCTGCAGGTGCAGGCCGTGATCGTCGACATCGCGCAGCTGCAGGTTGACCTGGCTGGCGCGTGCGTGGCGCAGTACGTTGGTGAGGCTTTCCTGGGCGATGCGGAAGCAGGCCTGTTCGATGTCGCCGGCCGGCCGCCGCGGGAGCGACTGGATATCCGGCAGCAGCTCGATCGGCGCCGAGCGGAACAGCACGCCCGCCTGCCAGCGCAGGGCCGCTTCCAGACCCAGCGCGTCCAGCTGCGGTGGGCGCAGCAGGGTGGAGATGTCGCGCAGCTTGCCGACGGTCGCGTCGGCCAACTGGATGATCTGGGCCAGGTCCTCGTCGCGGCGGGCGGCATCCTGCTCGTCCTGCGCGGCATACGCCGACAGCTTCATCGCGGTGATCGCCTGGCCGATGTCGTCGTGCAGATCGCGCGAGATGGCCCGGCGCTCATCTTCCTGCAGCGAGAACAACCGCCCGGCCATGGCCTGCAGCTCGCGGTTGCTGGTTTCCAGCGCCTCGCGGATACGCTCGGGCTCGCTGAGGTCGCGCACGATCAGCAGCTTGCAGTTGCGCCCGCCGTAACGCACATCGCCGACCGCCAGCCCGGCCTGGAAGGCGTCGCCGTTGAAACGCCGCATGCCGATCACCTCGCCAGCCCCCGCGCTCTGCGGCGGCAACTGCGCGAACAGCTGGGCGCGCACGCGGGGCAGGTCATCGGCGGTGACCAGCGCGGCCAGTGGTTCGCCCAGCAGTGTGTTGTGGCCGTAGCCGAACTGGGTGGCCGCGCACGCGTTGGCATACAGCACGTGCTCATCGGACAGGATCACCACGCCATCGGGCAGCACCCGAACCAGCTCGCGGAATTGTTCTTCGCGCTCGCGCAGCAGGCGCCGCGACTGCTCGCGCTCGGTGACGTCCTGCAGCGTGCCGAGCACGCGCGGGCGACCGGCATCATCCTGGCCGCTCTCGGCGCGCAGGTGCACCATCAGGCCGCGCCCGTCCATCGCCAGCAGCGGCAGCAGCACATCGATCTGCACCGGCTCGCCGGAGCTCATCTCCTGCAGCAGCTGTTCGGTGAGCGCCGCCGTGGCCGGATCGGCCGGGACCAGCAGCTCGTCGAAGCGGTGCCAGCGCCGGGCGTCGGGCGGGCGCCGGCCAAGCAGGCGGTAGACCTGATTGGAGTAGCGACCCAGGCCCGTCGCCGGGTCGATTTCCCAGGCCCCGATGCGCGCCATCTCGTGCGCTTCCTCGACCCGGGCCAGGGCCTGGTCGCGACGCAGCAGGGCCTGGTCTTCGCGGGTGCGGTCGATCGCGATCAGCAGCCGCGCACGGCGGCCGCCGTAATCGATGAAGTTGCTGCGCATCTCCATGCGCCGTGTGCTGCCGTCGCTCAGGCGCAGATCGGCGGTGATCACGCACAGCTGCTCGGGGTTGGCGCGGATCTGTTCCAGCTTGGCCTCGAGCATGGCTTCGTGCCCGGGCGGCCACAGCGCGGTGATCGGCATCGCGGTGAAGGCCTCGCGGCTGAAACCGAAGAACCCTGCCGCAGCCGGATTGACGTCCAGGATCGCCAGCGATTCCAGGTCATAGACCAGGATCGGGCCGGGGTTGCCCTCGAACATCTGCCGGTGGCGCGTTTCCGAATGCTCCAGCCGCGCGTGGGTATGCAGCACGTGCTGGGCCAGCGGGCGCAGCAGCAGATAGATCAGTGCGGCGCTGGCGACCACGAAGAAGGTGCCCTTGATGGTCTGCCACTGCGCGGCCGTCTGCAGATCCCCGGCCGCCACCTTGACCGCCGCGTCGCTGCACAGGATCCAGACCAGGGCCAGGACCAGGTAGGCCACGACCACGCGCCAGCGGTCGCGGCGCAGATCGCGGGCGAGCGGGGCTTCGGCAGCGCGTTCGGAAGGGCCTGGCAGGGGGGGGGACATGGGGCAGGGCGGGGCCAATCGGACAAGGCAAGCGTCATCTTACCTGCCCCGGGTGAGGATGCAGGGCGCGAGGGAACTCAATAATCCGCATCGCCCGCCGTTAACGATTGCGTTCCCCGGTTGTCGGGTGCGTTATCGGAGTTACAGGGCGTGGACCAAGGGATTATCGCGAGTCTGCTGCAGCACCCATTGGCCTCAGCGCTGGTGATCCTCGACCGTGCCGGTCGTCCGGTCGCCGCCAACCCGGCCGCGCGCGAGCATGGCCTGCCCGCCACGATCGCTGCATACGGCGAGGTACTGGAAGACCTGCGCCTGCTCGCCGCCGACGGCGGCCTGGTGCCCTGCCAGCTTCCCGGTGGGCCCGGCGGCCGGTTCGATGGCTGGATGCGCGCCGTGCACGATCCGGATGGGCACCTGCTGGCCTTCACCCTGAGCGTGCCCGAGCCGGTCGCCGCTTACGCGGGCAGCCGCTGGGAACTGGCGCTGGACCATGCCGGGCATGGCCTGTGGGACTGGGACCTGCCCAGCGACAGCGTGCGCCGCTCACGACGCTGGGACGGCCAGCCCGTGGAAGACTCCCACGTCCGCGCCGAGGGCGTCAGCGCGCTGCTGGAGAACGTCCACCCGGATGATCAGCCGACGGTGCGCGTGGCGATGGACACGCACCTGCGCGGCGAGAGCGACGCCTATACCGCCCAGTTCCGCGCGCGCCACCCGGACGGCGGGTGGCGCTGGGTGCTGGACCGCGGCCGGGTGGTCACCCGCACCGCCGACGGGCAGCCGCTGCGCATGGTCGGCACCCATACCGACATCCAGGCCCAGAAGCAGATGGAAGCCCAGCTGCGCGAGCAGCAGGTGCACCTGCGCGAAGCCCAGCGCATCGCCAGCATGGGCAGTTGGTCCTGGGATCCGGACGCACGCCGGTTCTGGTGGTCGCCCGAGTTCCGGGCGCTGCTGGAGATGGGCGAGAATTCCATGCACGGCCGACGGCACTGGCTGCGGCAGCTGGAGCCGCAATCGCGTGGCCGGCTGCGCGGCGCCTGGCGCCGGATGTGGCGCGATGGCGCGGCGACCACGCTGGAGCTTGAGCTGGTCCGGGGCACGGGCGCGCTGCACCTGCGCGTATGGATGCAGCCGCTGATTGGCCCGGACGGGCGCATCCAGCGCCTGCTGGGCCAGGTCCAGAACATCACCGAACAACACCAGACCGACGCGCTGATCCGCTGGCGCACCGAGCTGCTCAACCGGGTCTCCGCGCTGGGCCGCATCGGCGGCTGCGAGATCGAGGTCGGCACCCGCCACATGCAGTGGACCGAGGAGTGCTACCGCATCCATGGGCTGCGCAAGGAGCCGATCAGCCTGGACCAGGCGCTGGGCCTGTACACCCAGGATTCGCGCGACGCCTTCGAGGCGGCCCTGCTGCGCATCGCCGACGGCGGATTGCCCGAGCAGTTGGACCTGTGCTTCTACCGCCAGTCCGGCCTGCGCATCTGGGTCCAGGTGCTGATCGAACTGGACAGGCGCGACGGCCTGCCGACGCGCTTCGTCGTGCTGTTCCGTGACATCACCCGCGAGCGCGAAGCCAACGAGCGCATCGAACTGCTGGCCCATTACGATCTGCTCACCGGCCTGCCCAACCGCATGCTGCTGCGCGAGCAGACCGCCGACGCCATCGAGGAAGCCCGCGATCGCGGCAGCCCGCTGGCGATGCTGTTCATCGATCTGGACGGCTTCAAGACCATCAACGACACCTTCGGCCACGCCACCGGCGATGCGCTGCTCAAGGCGGCCGCCTCGCGCCTGCACCAGAGCCTGCGCAACAACGATCTGTTCGGCCGCTTCAGTGGCGACGAGTTCATCGTCGTGCTGCGCGACCTGGCGGCACCGGAAGATGCCGGCCACGTGGCACGCAAGCTGATTGCTTCGCTGGCCGAGCCGCTGCACCGCGGCGAGAGCACGCTCAAGGTCGGCGCCAGCGTCGGCATCGCGATGCTCGACGACAGCCGCCAGGATTTCGAATCACTGCTGCGCGCCGCCGATGCGGCGATGTACGCGGCCAAGGAAGCCGGGCGCAATACCTACCAGTATTACAGCCAGGACGCGCTGGCCAAGATCCAGCGCAAGCTGGAGATCGAGCACGCGCTGCTGGGCGCGATCGAACGCGAAGAGTTCACCCTGGCCTACCAGCCGTTGCTGCATGCAGAGAACGACCAGCCCCCGGCGATCGAGGCGCTGCTGCGCTGGCATCGTCCCGGCATCGGCTACTGCAGCCCGGCCGAGTTCATTCCGATCGCCGAGAAGTGCGGCGAGATCGTGCGGATCGGCGACTGGGTGCTGGCCGAAGCCTGCCGCCAGGCCGCTGCGTGGGACGCCGCCGGCCTGAAGTTCGACCGCGTGGCGGTGAATGTCTCGGCCGTGCAGCTGCGCGACCGCGGCTTCGCCGAGCGCGTGATCGATATCTGCCACGCCCACGGCTGGCCACCGCAGCGCCTCGAGCTGGAGCTGACCGAGTCCGCCCTGATCCGCGACACCGATGTGCTGCGGCATTGCTTCGATGTCCTCGAGCGCCACGGCGTGCCGCTGGCGGTGGACGACTTCGGCACCGGCTTCTCGAACCTGCACTACCTCAACCGCTTCCCGGTCGGCCGCCTGAAGATCGACCGCAGCTTCGTGCAGGGCATGCTGCACGACGCCGGCACCGCCGAAGTCACCCAGGCGATCGTGCACCTGGGCCACGCGCTCGGCATGAAAGTCGTCGCGGAAGGCGTGGAGACCGAGCAGGAAGAGGCGATGCTGCGCCGCCAGGGCTGCGACGAAATCCAAGGCTACCTGTACTCGCGTCCGCTGGCGCCGCGCGATCTGGCGCAGTGGTTGAAGCTCGGTACCCAGACGCCCTCGCGCGAGAGCTATGTGGCGGTGACGCAAAGCGTGTGAGGATGGCCCGCGTCGCCTCCTGACGGGCCATGCGCCTGGCATGGCACTGCCGGCCAGGCGGAGGCGGCGACAAGGGTATCGCTAGCCCCGTTGAAGCGCCCTCGGCCGACCCGCGCGCTTCCTCAGGGCAGCGTCATCGAGCGTGGCACATCCATTGAACCCGGCAAAGCGCTCGAGCTCACTGGCGAGATGTGGCAGGACCTCATTCCGATCCGCGGCCGCTTCCCAGTGTGTGCTGATCACTTCGAACCGCGCTTCTCCGCGATGGGCCTTGCAGTCGACCCGCGCCACCAGCCTGTCTCCGAACAGGACAGGCAGGCAGAAGTAGCCGAACGCGCGTTTAGGGGCGGCGGTGTAGCACTCGATCCGATAGTCGAAGCCGAACAGCGCACTGAGGCGATCACGGTGGATGACCAGGTTGTCGAAGGGCGAGAGAATCGTGACCTCCTCGCGGGAGGCGGGTGCGGATTGCAGCGCAGCACTGTCGACGTACGCGTCCAGGCCCTTGAGGTCTTGCGTATCGAGGCCATTCGCGGCAGCGCGAAGCGATATCGGGTTGTCGTGCCCTTAACGCGCAGCCGCGTCCAGATCATCACCGCTCAAACCGAGGTCCCACGCCAGGCCAGCGATGGCGGGATCGATGGCGGAGGGCAGGGTGGCAACAGCGTGCGAGGGATGCCTGGCCAGCTGCGCCAGTTCCTGGCGGGCGAGCTGCTCCAGCCGTTCAATCAGGTCGCGCCCCTGCAGCGGGGTGGCCGGCACCGCCAAGGTTGCAGGCAGGGCAACGGGAACGACGCCGTCACTGCTCTGCACCGCCGGGTCCAGCTCGGCGGGGATAACGGATGCAACGGACAACACGGACGCATTCAACATCGGACCATCATCTGCAGCGAGGGCGGGGGGCAAGCGCAACGGCCCCGGGGGTACCGGGGCCGCAGGGTGTGCCGCGTGCGGCACGTTACCGCTGGATCAGAACAGTTCGACCGCGCCTGCGGCCATGCTCTGCTGGGCGACCGCCTTGTGCGGTGGGCGCTCCCACTCGGTGCGCATGTCGCGCAGGCGGGCGCCGGTGCGCTGCAGGGCGGTCACGACTTCTTCGTCGAACACGCCGCCACTGCGGTGCAGCAGTTCCTGCAGGGCCACGGCTTCGCGGTTGATCGCGGTCAGGCGATCCAGGTGGGTATGCACGCCGCCCAGGGCCTGGGTCGCGATGTCCTCGAACTGCAGGGCGCGGACCGCTTCGGCGACGCTGCTGTCGATGGCACGGCCGCAGTCGGAAATCTCGCGCATCCCATCGCCCAGCGAGGCGTTGATCTGGGCCACGTTCTCCAGCATCTGCGCCGCTTCGTGGCGCGCTTCGCGGGAACGGTCCATATCGCGGGAGGCCATGTGCGAAACCGTCTCGCGGACCTTGGCGATGGCGTCCTTGGAGCTGTGCGCCAGCTTGCGGATCTGCTCGTTGAAGGTGGTCGAGCGCTCGGACAGGTTGCGGACCTCGTCGGCAACCACCGCGAAACCACGACCGGCTTCACCGGCACGCGCTGCTTCGATGGCGGCGTTCAACGCCAGCAGGTTGGTCTGGTCGGCGATTGACTTGACGTCTTCCAGCAGCGCGAAGATGCCGTCCAGGTGCTGCGCCATCTGGTCGATGTGCTGCACGGTGTTGCTGCTCTGGCCGCTGACCTGCTCAAGCGCTTCGACCAGCTGCTCCATGCGCTGGCTGGCATGCTGGGCAAAACGGGCCACGTCCACGCCGGCACCGCCGTCTTCACCGGCACGGTCGACGATGCGGGCCAAGGCCTGGCTCTGCTGGCGCGACTTGCGGTTCATGGCATCGAAGCTGCTGCCCAGGCCGCTGACCGCGTGGCGGATCAGGTCGCGGGCACGTTCGACTTCGCCACGCGAGCCGTCGATTTCGTTGCCGACGAACGAGCGCAGCTCGGTCAGCAGCTGGTCCTGCTCGCGCAGGATGCGGGCCTGTTCAGGCGAACGCTGGGTCTGGGCGCGGGCGGACCACCAGGCAAAGCCGAGCCAGCTGAGCGTCATCGTGGTCAGGATCGCCCAACGCAGGGCGGCTGGCCACTCGAAGCCAATGGCAAAGGGAAGCAGAAGGGTCAGGACCAGGGGGGCGGCCAGGCGGATGAAGAGGCGTGAGTACATGGACGTTCTCGGGGAGGTGCACGGATGCTGTATCGGCCGTACCCCGGTTTGCTTTAGTCCTGCACCACACATTCGATCAAAAACCGCACGTTCCGGCCCCCATGTAGAGCCACCCCATGGGTGGCTGCATAGGTCAGCGCAGCTGGCGGGCGATCGCTTCCAGCATGGTCTTGCGGGAGAACAGGAAATCCCAGTACTGGCCGCCGGTCTGGCGCCAGAGCACCGCCGAACGGACCGCGGCGAGCAGCAGGGCGCGGATCTCGGCAACCACGCCGGCCTGGCCCAGATAGTGCGGGTTGCCCTGGACCATCACGCGCGGCTTGAGGTTGCTGATGGTGTCGGCGTACAGGCCGCCCAGCGCGGCGAGCACGTCGGGATGGGCGCTGTCGCCCAGCTCGCTGGCCTGCGCCTGGGCGCGCTCGATGCCGGTGCTGACCTTGGCCACGAGCGCGTGCTCACGCACGAAGCGGCGCTCCAGCTGCAGGACCGAGAGCGCCAGCCGCGGCACGTGCTCGTCCTGGCCCTGGCTGCTCAGGTAGTTGTGCAGCAGGCGCAGGCCCGGGGCGACATTGCTGGCGCTGCCGTAGATCTCCTGCGGGCTGGCCGCGTCGATGCGGAACACGCTGTCGACCGCAGTGCGGACCACGGCGGCTTCGGAGTGGCCGGTTTCGGCGATGCGGCGCACCTGCTGCAGGGCCTGGGCGATGCCGGCCAGAGCAAGAACGCGGTCGTCGACGGAAAAACTCATGCAGCAGATACCTCGAAAGGAGAAGGGGTGGCACGCAGGCGCTGTTCCAGTGGCGCATCGGTGGCGGCGATGACGGCGCCGCCAAGGCAGACCTCATCGTCATACAACACCAGCGATTGACCCGGGGTGACGGCACGCTGCGGCCGGGCAAAGCGCACCTCCAGGGTGCCATCGTCGCGCACGGTGACCGTGCACGGTTCATCCGGCTGGCGGTAGCGGGTCTGGGCGGTGCAGTCGAACCGGCGCGCGGGCGGAGCGCCGGCGATCCAGTGGGCGACTTCGGAATGCAGCCGGGTCGACTGCAGCCAGGGGCTCTCGCGGTCCTGGTCGACATACAGCACGTTGCTGGCGACATCCTTGCCCACCACGTACCACGGCGCGGCCGGCCGGCCACGCACGCCGCCGATGTTCAGGCCCTCGCGCTGGCCGAGCGTGAAGTAGAACACGCCGGGATGTTCGGCGATCAGGGCGCCATCAGGATCGCGGATCTCGCCGGTCTTCGCCGGCAGGTAACGGCCGAGGAACTCGCGGAAGTCGCGTTCGCCGATGAAGCAGATCCCGGTCGAATCCTTTTTGGCGTGGGTCGGCAGCCGCGCGTCGCGGGCGATCCGGCGCAGGTCGTTCTTCTGCAGATCGCCGATCGGGAACAGCGTGGCGGCCAGCTGTTCCTGGCCCAGCTGGTGCAGGAAGTAGCTCTGGTCCTTGCTGCGGTCGGCACCGCGCAGCAGCGCCCAGCGCCCGCCGACCTGCGCGATGCGGGCGTAATGCCCGGTCGCGATGCGCTCGGCGCCGAGCTCACGCGCGGCGTCGAGGAAATGCTTGAATTTCACTTCCCGATTGCACAGCACGTCCGGGTTGGGCGTGCGCCCGGCCGCGTACTCGGCCAGGAAGTGCTCGAACACGCCCTGCCAGTACTCGCCGGAGAAATCGCGGAAGTGGAACGGGATGCCGAGCAGGCCACAGACGGCTACGGCGTCGCGGCGGTCATCTTCGGCGCGGCAGTCGCCGCTGCCGTCGTCGGCCCAGTTCTGCATGAACAGGCCGGCCACCGGCTCGCCCTGCTGGACCAGCCGCCAGGCCGCGACCGAGGAGTCCACGCCGCCGGAGACCCCGACCATGATCCGTGGGGTGCTCATGCGACCTCCTTCACCAGCGACAGCGGATGGCGCTGGCCGGCGAGGTAGTCGGCGACCACCTGCCACACCAGCGGGCTGCGCAGGCGGGCCGGATCGGCGTTGAGCTCGGCCGGAGTCAGCCAGAGCGCGCGCAGGATCCCGGCGTCGAGGGGACGCGCGGGATCGTGCGAGAGCGCCTCGGCCGCGTAGGCAAAGCGCAGGAACGGCGTGCCGTCCGGGGCGGTCCACTGGTAGGTGCCGATGAAGGCGCTCAGGCGCACCGTCCAGCCGGTTTCCTCCAGCGTTTCGCGGACCGCGGCAGCGGCCAGGCTTTCGTCCGGCTCCAGGTGCCCAGCAGGCTGGTTCAGCACCTGGCGACCGTCGATCGCCTCCTCGACCAGCAACAGACGCCCGTCACGGACCACCACGGTGGCCACGGTGACATGGGGCGTCCAGCGCGGTTCCTGCACGGCGCTCACCTCAGTACTCGTCCTGCTCGGTCAGCTCGAGCTCCATCGCATCGGCGGTGCGGACCGCGGCATCGATCGCGTCGCTGAGCGCCTCCGGCGTGGCGTTGGCGTCGACTTTGACCACGAACATCGCCAGCTGGTCCTGCTTCACCCAGGCACCCATCTTGGCGTCCTGGGAATCTTCGAGCAGGCGGTTGGCAACGGCGGCGGGGAACTGCTTGCCCGGCGCGTTGTAGGCCGGCGACCAGATCTCACGGATCGTGTGCTTGCCGAATTCCTCGACCGTGGAGCGCACGAAGGCCAGCTGGCTGCGGCCGTCGTCCATGTCGAAGACCATCTTGTAGTCGCCGTCCTCGTCCACCTCGTAGGTGTAGTCGAGCTTGTCCAGTGCACGCCCGACGGCCTTGTCCGGCTCGGCCGCATGGGCGCCGGTGGCAGTCACGGCCAGCAGCAGTGCGGCAGCAATCCTTTTCATGAAATCCCTGTGAATGTCTGGTTGGAGAGTGCAGATTGTGAAGGGCCGCAGGGGGCGACGTCCAATCCGGGAGAGCGGGGCCCTATAATGGGGGGATGCCCCGCGAGACTTCCCACGAAACTCATCACGACCACGGCGTGCTGCTTGAGCCTGCACGTCCCGAGGTCGCGCCGCCGCCGCTGTACCAGGTGATGCTGTTGAACGACGACTACACCCCGATGGATTTCGTGGTGACCGTCCTGCAGCACTTCTTCTCCATGGACCTGGACCAGGCCACCCAGGTGATGCTCCATGTGCATACCCGCGGTCGCGGCGTGTGCGGGGTGTTCACCCGCGAGGTCGCCGAATCCAAGGTTGCCCAGGTCAACGAATTCTCGCGCATGAACCAGCATCCGCTGCTGTGCACGATGGAAAAGGCCAGCAGCTGAGGGCGCAAGCCCTTCGCGCGGGTCGGCCAGCAGCCGCTGCACCCGCGATCTGCACTGTTCCACCAGCGATCACAGCGCCCGCCAACATCCACCGCGCCCCAGACGGGGCAGCAGATCGCTGAGCCCCTGAAGCGGGGGCACCGCCCGCGCGGCGCCGTCGCCGTCCCACCCGTCCAGCAGCAGGTGGCCGTTGGGTTCTTCGGCATGCGTGCTCATCTTCAACATCGCCGGGGTGCCATGGGGCAGGCGTACCGGCCAGCGCCTGCCCCGCGGGTCTCGATGACATCGCCGTCACGGTGGAGCTGCCATTTCGTGGCCGGAAGTTCGTGCATGATGGAGGCTCGTCCACTAGAGGGCGCGATCGGCGGAGTGCTAACGCCGTATGAACGCACTGATCCGCTAGGGTGATGGAAATCGTGATGGTTGGCCGCATATTGTTCCCAACAGCCGCCGGAGTTAATCATGTTCAGTAAAGACCTCGAACACACCATCGGACAGTGCTACAAGCGCGCCCGTGAGGCCCGGCATGAATTCATGACGGTGGAACACCTGCTGCTGGCCCTGCTCGACAATCCGTCCGCCCAGGCTGTCCTGAAGGCCTGCGGCGCGGATGCCGAGCGCCTGCGCCAGGAACTGGAACAGGCCATCGAGGCCTCGGTCTCCCGCCTGGCCGAAGATGACGGGCGCGATACCCAGCCGACCCTGGGCTTCCAGCGCGTGCTGCAGCGCGCGGTGTACCACGTGCAGTCCTCGGGCAAGAAGGAGGTCACCGGCGCCAATGTGCTGGTGGCGATCTTCGGCGAGAAGGACTCGCATGCGGTGTATTACCTCAACCAGCAGGATGTGACCCGGCTGGATATCGTCAACTACCTCTCCCATGGCATCGCCAAGCTGGGCGAGGAGGGCGAAGTGCCGCCTGCCGCCGATGGCGAGGGCCGCGCCGAGGGCGCCGAAGGCGAGGGCAAGGGCGATGCGCTGGCCGAGTTCGCCAGCAACCTCAACGAGCAGGCCCGCAACGGCAAGATCGACCCGCTGGTCGGTCGCGCCGATGAGATCGAGCGGACCATCCAGGTCCTGTGCCGCCGCCGCAAGAACAACCCGCTGTACGTGGGCGAGGCTGGCGTGGGCAAGACCGCGATCGCCGAAGGCCTGGCCAAGCGCATCGTGGAAGGCTCGGTACCGGACGTGCTCGCCGATGCGGTGATCTACTCGCTGGACCTGGGCGCCCTGGTCGCCGGGACCAAGTACCGCGGCGATTTCGAAAAGCGCCTGAAGGGCGTGTTGACCGCGATGAAGAAGCTGCCGAACGCGGTGCTGTTCATCGATGAGATCCACACCATCATCGGCGCCGGCTCGGCCTCGGGCGGCACCATGGATGCCTCCAACCTGATCAAGCCGGCCCTGGCCTCCGGCGAGCTGCGCTGCATCGGCTCGACCACCTTCCAGGAATACCGCGGCATCTTCGAGAAGGATCGGGCCCTGGCCCGGCGCTTCCAGAAGATCGACATCGTGGAACCCACCGTGGGCGAGACCTACGAAATCCTGCAGGGCCTCAAGCCCAAGTACGAAGCGCACCACGGCGTGACCTACGCCGATGACGCGCTGCAGGCCGCGGTGGATCTGTCGGTCAAGCACATCAACGACCGCCTGCTGCCGGACAAGGCGATCGATGTGATCGACGAAGCCGGTGCCCGCCAGCGCCTGCTGCCGGACGGTGAGCGCAAGGAACTGATCGACATCGAGGAGATCGAGACCATCGTCGCCAAGATGGCGCGGATTCCGGCCAAGCAGGTCAGCGCGACCGACAAGGACGTGCTCCAGCACCTGGAGCGCAACCTGAAGATGGTGATCTTCGGCCAGGACCCGGCCATCGAGACGCTGTCCTCGGCGATCAAGCTGGCCCGCTCGGGGCTGGCCAATCCGGAGAAGCCGATCGGCAACTTCCTGTTCTCCGGCCCGACCGGCGTCGGCAAGACCGAGGTCACCAAGCAGCTCGCGCTGCAGTTGGGCATCGAGCTGGTCCGCTTCGACATGAGCGAGTACATGGAATCGCATTCGATCAGCCGCCTGATCGGTGCGCCTCCGGGCTATGTCGGCTTCGACCAGGGCGGCCTGCTGACCGAGAAGATCGTCAAGACCCCGCACTGCGTGCTGCTGCTGGACGAGGTGGAGAAAGCCCACCCGGACATCTTCAACATCCTGCTGCAGGTCATGGACCGCGGTGTGCTGACCGACACCAACGGCCGTGAGGCGAACTTCAAGAACGTGGTACTGGTGATGACGACCAACGCCGGCGCGGCGCAGGCCTCGCGGCGGTCGATCGGCTTCACCCGACAGGACCATGCCACCGACGCGATGGAAGTGATCCGCAAGAGCTTCACGCCGGAGTTCCGCAACCGTCTGGATGCGATCGTGCAGTTCCAGGCGCTGGGCTTCGAGCATATCCTGCGCGTCGTGGACAAGTTCCTGATCGAGCTGGAAATGCTGCTGCAGGAAAAGCACGTCAGCCTGTCGGCCACGCCGACCGCGCGCGACTGGCTGGCCCACCATGGCTTCGACCCGCTGATGGGGGCTCGCCCGATGGCCCGCGTGATCCAGCACAAGATCAAGCGTCCGCTGGCCGATGAGCTGCTGTTCGGCAAGCTGGTCAACGGCGGCCGGGTCAGCATCGATGTGCGCGACGACCAGCTGTTCGTCGAGACCGAGGCCGAGCCGGAGCGCCTGTTGCCGGCCACCGTGTAATCGCGCGGCCGAACCTGTCGAGGGAACAAAGAAGAGCCCCCGCAAGGGGGCTTTTCTGTGCGCGGACCGGGTGCCTGCTCAGCGGCGGGCGCGGGCCTTGCGATTGAACTGTTCTGCAGTGAGGGGCTCGACCGCGGCAACATCACAGCTCTGGCTGTTGGTGTGCAGCTTGCTCACGCCGCCACCGCACAGCTGGCCGTCCTGGCCCGGGGTGGCGAAGTCGAGCTTGGGGGACATGGCGGCGCTACTGCAGGAGCGGGCAAAACGGACCAGATAGTGCTGGTCGCCGCTGCGCAGCAGTACATCGCGGTCGGCCCGGTTGCGCACTACCTGCTTGTCCGGGGACAGGGTGATGCAGTCGGCCGGCGCGGCCGGTTCGGCGGCCTGGACGGACGCGGCGGCGGCAAGGCAGGTGGCGAGCAGGAACAGGGAGGTCGGGCGCTTCATGGCGGGGGACATCGGGTCGGGATCCGGATTGGATCGAGAGCCAGAGTGGACCGTTGCGTGCCAGGGCGAATCTGCAGCAAGGCATCCTGACCGACGTCAGGGTGCACTGGGTCAGGGTGCCGCATGGCAGGGTGGGGCCTGCCGCACTGAAGGACGCCCACGCGAAAAGGCCAGCACCTGGCTGGCCTTCTGGCGGGAACAACCCCCGGACCGCTTACTTCATGCGGTAGGTGATGCGACCCTTGGTCAGGTCGTACGGGGTCATTTCGACCTTGACGCGGTCGCCCGTCAGGATGCGGATGTAGTTCTTGCGCATGCGGCCGGAGATGTGGGCGATGATTTCATGCCCATTTTCCAGTCGTACGCGGAAAGTGGTGTTCGGCAGCGTCTCGCTGACGGTGCCCTCGAACTCGATGGAGTCGTCTTTCGACATGTAGTCCTGTGCAGTTCTGTAACCGGCCGAGCTGGCCTGAAGAGCGGGCATTTTACGCGCGTCGGGCGTTTGATGCAAAGTTTTGGTTAAGGCGCGCCAGGATCGGCCAGGGCGGCGGCGGCCAGCGTACCGAACAGATCGCTCCAATCGCCTGCGGCAGCTGGCTGTTGGACCTGTTCACGCACCAACGCGAGGAAGCGTTGCCGCGGCCAGTGCTCGGCGCCCATGCGCAGCAGGTGGGCGTTTTCCACCTGCGCATCGATCAGCGGCCAGCCCCAGCCGGCCAGCCGATGGGCCAGGCCGGCCAGGGCAACCTTGGAGCCGCCGGATGCCGCACTGAACATGCTTTCCCCGAAGAACATCCGCCCGATCGCCACCCCGTAGATGCCGCCGACCAGCCGCGCGTCGTCGAACACCTCCACCGAGTGCGCGAAGCCGAGCCGGTGCAGGTGGACATAGGCATCGCGCATGTCCTCGGTGATCCAGGTGCCGTCCTGGCCCGGGCGCGGGCTCACCGCGCAGGCATCGATCACCTGCTCGAAACAGGTATCGGCCCGCAGCGTCCACGTGCTCTGCCGCAACGAGCGGCGGAAGCGGCTGGACAGGTGCACGGCGTCAGTGCGGAACACCATGCGCGGGTCCGGCGACCACCACAACAGCGGCTGGCCCTCGGAGAACCACGGGAAGATGCCGCCCGCGTATGCATTGAGCAGCCGCACCGGCGAGAGATCGCCGCCGAGCGCGAGCAGGCCGTCGGGATCGCGCAGCGCGGTCTCCGCGGGCGGGAACGGGGCGTCGGATGCGTCGTCCAGGCGCCAGGGCAACCGTCGGCTCATGCCGGGTCGACCTTGTCGGCCTTGAACGGGGTATGCGCAGCCAGCGCACGGGCATAGTGGGCGACCTCGGCGCGTTCCTGCGCGCACCACGCCACCAAGGCTTCGGCAAAGGCCGGTTCTGCGATCCAGTGGCGGCTGCGCACCGTGTGCGGCAGGAAGCCGCGGGCCAGCTTGTGCTCGCCCTGAGCGCCGGGTTCGAAGCGGGCCAGGCCTTCGCGCAGGCAGTAGGCGATCCCTTGGTAATAACAGGTCTCGAAGTGCAGCCCGGGCAGGGTGGCGCCGCCCCAGTAGCGGCCGTACAACGTATCCGCGCCACGCAGGCACAGCGCACCGGCCACCGGCTCGCCGTCGAGCAGGGCCAGAAAGATCACCAGCGCGCGCGGCATCGTGCGGGCGAGATGCTGGAGGAACGGCAGCGTCAGTGCGGGCGAGTTGCCGTACTCGGCAAAGGTCTGCAGGTAGAAGCCGTGCATGGCACGCAGGTCGGCTTCGGTGGCCTCATCGCCCTGCACGATGCGATACGTGACGCCGCTGCGCGCGAGCTTGGTGCGCTCCTGGCGGATGTTCTTGCGGTGCTTGTGATCCATCGCGCCGAGGAAGTCGTCGAAGGTCTGCCAGCCACCGGGGTTGTGCCACTGGAACTGGATGTCCTCGCGCAGCAGCCAGTCCGGGCTGAAGCTGGCGTCCTCGTCGGCAGGATGGAAGTTGACGTGGGCCGAGGACCAGCCCAGGCGCGCCACTTCGCCCGCCAGCAGTGCCAGCAGGGCGCGCCTGTCTTCGGTGGTGCGCGCAAGCACGCGGGGGCCGGTCACCGGCGAGTACGGCACCGCGCCCAGCCACTTGGGGAAGTAGTCCAGACCGTGCTGGGCATAGGCGTGGGCCCAGGCGTGATCGAACACGAACTCGCCGTGCGAGTTGTCCTTGAGGTAGCCGGGGATCGCTGCCAGCAGGGTGTCACCCTCCCACAGGGTGAAGTGGCGCGGCCGCCAGCCCCATTCCGGGCGCAGGCAGCCGTGTTCTTCAAGGCCGGCGAGGAAGGCGTGCGACAGGAACGGGTTGCGTCCGTCGTGCAGGGCGTCCCAGGCAGCGGCGGGGACATCGGAGAGACGGTGCAGGAAACGTGGATCGGGCATGGACAGAGGATAGAGCAGCCGGGGCGGGCGCAGCGCGCAGGGACGGTGCCGCCCAGCAAAAAGGCCGGTGAATGATTCACCGGCCTTAGTGTGCTGCGCGGGACGCGCGTCGGATCAGCTTGCCTGGCCCTTGGCATCCAGGTAGCGCTCGGCATCCAGCGCGGCCATGCAGCCGAAGCCAGCCGAGGTGATCGCTTGGCGATAGTGCTGGTCGGCCACGTCGCCGGCGGCGAACACGCCTTCCACCGAGGTCTGGGTGGCGTTGCCGCCCAGACCCGAACGGATGTCCAGGTAGCCGTTGTTCATGGTCAGCTGGCCATCGAACAGGCTGGTGTTGGGGTGGTGGCCGATCGCCACGAAGAAGCCGTGGGCCTCGATGTCGCGGGTGCTGCCGTCCAGGGTGGACTTCACGCGCACGCCGGTCACGCCCGCCTCGTTGCCCAGCACTTCCTCGACCTGGTGGTGCCACACGGTCTCGATCTTGCCGGCGTCGACCTTGGCGAACAGCTTGTCCTGCATGATCTTTTCCGCCTTGAGGGTGTCGCGGCGGTGGACCAGGTAGACCTTGCGGGCGATGTTGGACAGGTACAGGGCCTCTTCCACGGCGGTGTTGCCGCCGCCGACCACGACCACGTCCTGGTCCCGGTAGAAGAAACCATCGCAGGTGGCGCAGGCCGACACGCCGCGGCCCTTGAAGGCCTCTTCGCTGGGGATGCCCAGGTACTTGGCGGTGGCGCCGGTGGCGATGATCAGGGCGTCGCAGGTGTATTCGGCGCTGTCACCGATCAGCTTGAACGGACGCTGGGAGACATCGGCGGTGTGGATGTGATCGAAGATCACCTCGGTCTCGAAGCGCTCGGCGTGCGCCTGCATGCGGGTCATCAGGTCCGGGCCCATCAGGCCGTGCGCATCTCCAGGCCAGTTGTCCACCTCGGTGGTGGTCATCAGCTGGCCGCCCTGCTGCAGGCCGGTGATCACGACGGGCTTGAGGTTGGCGCGCGCGGCGTAGACGGCGGCGGTCCAGCCGGCCGGGCCGGAACCAAGGATCAACAGGCGGGAGTGCTTGGAGTTGCTCATGTAAGCTCGCAATAGAAGGTAGGACGGGGTGCCTGCACAGTGATTGCGCGGCATCCGAGCGAAGTCATAGAGTGGCGGCAGGGGCGGGGCGATTCAAGGCGCGCAGTGGAACGCGGCGACCCGCCGAGCGCGACTGACCTCCCTGCGCCGGTGTTTTGACGCGGGCCGTGCCGGCCGGCGGTCGACACCTACCGGGGTAGGGTCCAGTCGTTTATTATCAAGCACTAACAGTGCATTCCCAAGGTGTGGTCTAAGGTGGCGAAACAGGTCCCGGAACGAGCCAAGGCGTCCGACAGCAAGGCAGCGCCGCGCAAACCGGCCAGCGTGGACAATCCGCGCCGGCAGCGCCTGTGGCGCGATCTGGGGTTGATTGCGGTCGCCCCGGCCTTGCTGTATCTGGTGGCCAGTCTGTTCACCTACTCGGCCACCGATCCGGGCTGGTCGCATACCGGCAGCGTGGTCGCGCCGGTCCACAACATGGGCGGCCGCGCCGGCGCCTGGATCGCCGACGTGCTGCTGCAGCTGTTCGGCTACATGGCCTTCGTGCTGCCGATCGTGCTGGGCGCACTGGCCTGGATCGCGATGTTCGGCCTCAAGCGCGAGGCCAAGGGCGAGCATGATCTCGATCCCGCGCTGCGCCTGGTCGGCCTGGTCGGCTTCCTGATCGCCGGCACCGGCTTCCTGCACCTGCGGCTGTTCGTCGCCGATGTGGCGCACGCCGGCGGCATTCTCGGCAAGCTGGTCGGCAGTTCACTGAGCGTCGGTTTCGGCGCCTTGGGCGCCAATCTGTTCGTGCTGGTACTGCTGCTGGCCTCGATCACCCTGGCGACCGGCATTTCCTGGTTCGTGGTGATGGAAAAGATCGGCAACTGGGTGCTGGCGCTGCCGCCGCTGTTCAACAAGAAGAAAGAGCAGGCCACCGAGTGGCAGCAGACCCGCGCGATGCGCGAGGAGCGCCAGGAAGTGCGCAAGGTCGACGCCGAGGTCCGCGCCAAGCGCGAGCCGGTCAAGATCGAGCCGCGCCCGGAGCCGGTGCTGGAGAAGAGTGACCGCGCCAAGCGCGAGACCCAGATTCCGATGTTCCGCGGGGTCAACGGCGATGGCTCGGATCTGCCGCCGCTGGCGCTGCTGGACGATCCCAAGCCGCAGCCCAAGGGCTACGACGAGGGCACGCTGGAGACGCTGTCGCGCCAGATCGAGTTCAAGCTCAAGGATTTCCGCATCGACGCCCAGGTGGTCGGTGCGTATCCGGGCCCGGTGATCACCCGCTTCGAGATCGAGCCCGCCCCGGGCATCAAGGTCAGCCAGATCAGTTCGCTGGACAAGGACATCGCGCGCGGGCTGTCGGTGAAGTCGGTGCGCGTGGTCGATGTGATCCCGGGCAAGTCGGTGGTGGGGCTGGAAATCCCCAACGTCACCCGCGAGATGATCTACCTGTCCGAACTGCTGCGCTCCAAGGAGTACGACAAGTCGGCCAGCCCGCTGACCCTGGCGCTGGGCAAGGACATCGCCGGCCGCCCGACCGTGGCCGACCTGGCACGCATGCCGCACCTGCTGGTCGCTGGCACCACCGGCTCGGGCAAGTCCGTGGCGGTCAATGCGATGGTGCTGAGCCTGCTGTACAAGGCCTCGCCGAAAGACCTGCGGATGCTGATGATCGACCCGAAGATGCTCGAGCTGAGTGTCTACCAGGGCATCCCGCACCTGCTGGCACCGGTGGTCACCGACATGAAGGAGGCCGCCAACGGCCTGCGCTGGTGCGTGGCCGAAATGGAGCGCCGTTACAAACTGATGAGCGCGGTGGGCGTGCGCAACCTGGCCGGTTTCAACAAGAAGGTCAAGGACGCCGAGGACGCCGGCCAGCCGATGATGGACCCGCTGTTCAAGCCGAACCCGGAGCTCGGCGAGGCCCCGCGCCCGCTGGAGACGCTGCCGTTCATCGTGATCTTCATCGACGAATTCGCCGACATGATGATGATCGTCGGCAAGAAGGTCGAAGAGCTGATCGCGCGCCTGGCGCAGAAGGCGCGTGCGGCCGGCATCCACCTGATCCTGGCTACCCAGCGTCCCTCGGTGGACGTGATCACCGGTCTGATCAAGGCCAACATCCCGACCCGCATCGGCTTCCAGGTCAGTTCCAAGATCGATTCGCGCACCATCCTCGACCAGTCCGGCGCGGAAACGCTGCTGGGCCACGGCGACATGCTGTACCTCCCGCCCGGCACCGCACTGCCGGACCGCGTGCATGGTGCGTTCGTCTCCGATGAGGAAGTGCATCGGGTGGTCGAGCACCTCAAGGCCAGTGGCCCGACCGATTACATCACCGGCGTGCTGGACGAAGTGCAGATGATGGGCGATGGCGTGGTGGTTGGCCCCGGCGGCCTGCCGGAGTCGGGCGGCGGTGGCGGCGATGAGTCCGATCCACTGTATGACGAGGCCCTGCGCATCGTCACCGAAACCCGTCGCGCGTCGATCTCCGGTGTGCAGCGTCGCCTGAAGATCGGCTACAACCGCGCCGCGCGTCTGATCGAAGCGATGGAAGCGGCAGGCGTGGTCAGCCCGCCCGAGCACAACGGCGACCGCAGCGTGCTGGCGCCGCCGCCGCCCAAGTAACGCCGGGCTCGGCCTGGCCTGGAGCCGGGCGCTGCCCGCGCCGTATTCCGCGCGCTGTACCGGCAGGTCCGGCGCGGCTCCCCCTGATCGCCCATTCAGCATTGAATGGGCACACTCCCTTCCATCCTTCCCATTCGCCTGGATACCTCGCATGCACACCACCTTCCGCCGCTCCCTGCTTGCCGCCACCCTGGTCGTGGCCAGTGTTGGTTCGGCTTCGGCCTGGGCGGGCGCCCGTGATGAGCTCAACCGCTTCACCCAGAGCCTGAAGGGCCTGGACGGACAGTTCAGCCAGCAGGTGTTCGACAGCAAGGGCAAGGTCAAGGAAACCACCAGCGGCCGTGTCGCGCTCTCCGCGCCGCGCCTGTTCCGCTGGGAGTACATCAAACCGCACGAACAGCTGATCGTGGCCGATGGCAAGAAGGTCTGGGTCTACGAGCCGGACCTGGAGCAGGCCAGCGTGCGCCCGCAGGGCCAGGAAGAGCAGAACAGCCCGCTGACCGCCCTGATCAATCCGGCGCTGCTGGACAAGCAGTACGACGTCAGCGAAGAAGCCGCCGTGCGCGATGGCCTGCAGTGGCTGGCGCTGAGCCCGAAGCGCGACACCGATACCGCCTTCCAGTACGCCGCGCTGGGCTTCAACGGCCAGGGCCTGGCCCGCATGGAAGTGGTCGATGCCGTGGGTCAGCGCACGGTGATCAACTTCACCGGCTGGAAGCGCAACCCGAGCTTCGCCGCGGGCACCTTCAGCTTCACCCCGGCCAAGGGCGTGGACGTCATCGGCGAATGACGGTGTAGTGCCGGCCGCTGGCCGGCATCCCCCCTGCAATCTGCCGCGATACACTAGACACGTGGCCAGAAACCGAACGACTTTCAATGGGCCTGATCTTCTGACCGTGGATCGGGACAACATGCGTCCGCTCGCCGAGCGGATGCGCCCGCAGACGCTGGATGAGATGGTGGGCCAGAAGCGCCTGCTCGCACCGGGCAGCGCGCTGCGCCGCGCGGTCGAGTCCGGCCATGTGCACTCGATGATCCTGTGGGGCCCGCCGGGCTGCGGCAAGACCACGCTGTCGCTGCTGCTCGCGCATTACGCCGATGCCGAGTTCCGCGCGATCTCGGCGGTGCTGTCGGGCCTGCCCGAGGTGCGCCAGGTATTGGCCGAAGCCGCCCAGCGTTTCGCCGAGGGGCGACGCACGGTGCTGTTCGTCGACGAGGTGCACCGCTTCAACAAGGCCCAGCAGGACGCCTTCCTGCCGCACATCGAGCGCGGCACGATCGTGTTCGTCGGCGCCACCACCGAAAATCCATCCTTCGAACTGAACTCGGCGCTGCTGTCGCGCTGCCGTGTGCATGTGCTCGAGTCGGTGTCGCCGGCGGACATCGTCGAGGCGCTGGAACGCGCGCTGCAGGACACCGAGCGCGGTCTGGGCGGCGAGCATCTGCAGGTGGCGCCGGAGGCATTGCTCGAGATCGCCACCGCCGCCGATGGCGATGTGCGCCGCGGACTGACCCTGCTGGAGATCGCCGCCGAACTGGCGACCGGCGATGGCGGGCGGATCAGCCCGGAGATGCTGGTGCAGGTGCTGGCCGACCGCACCCGTCGTTTCGACAAGGGCGGCGAGCAGTTCTACGACCAGATCTCGGCCCTGCACAAGTCCGTGCGCAGCTCCAATCCGGATGCCGCGCTGTATTGGCTCACCCGCATGCTCGATGGCGGCTGTGATCCGTCCTATCTGGCGCGGCGCCTGACCCGGATGGCGATCGAGGATATCGGGCTGGCCGATCCGCGCGCGCAGTCGATGGCGCTGGAGGCCTGGGACATCTACGAGCGGCTGGGCAGCCCGGAAGGCGAGCTCGCCTTCGCGCAGCTGGTGCTGTACCTGGCCAGTACCGCCAAATCGAACGCCGGCTATGCCGCGTTCAACAAGGCCAAGCAGGAAGTGCGCGACACCGGCACCCAGGAGGTGCCGCTGCACCTGCGCAACGCGCCGACCAAGCTGATGAAGGAGCTGGGGTACGGGAAGACCTATCAATACGATCACGACGCCGACGGCGGGATCGCGCTGGACCAGACCGGCTTCCCCGATGCGATGGGCGAGCGGGTGTATTACGAGCCGGTGCCGCGCGGGTTGGAGATCAAGCTGAAAGAAAAGCTGGACCGCCTGCGTGCGGCGCGCGCGCAGGCACGCGCGGACAAGGGCGAGGCGTGATGAACGGCATCGGTGTCTGGTGGCAACAGCTCGGCCTGGTGATGGCCGGCGGCGCGCTGGGCGCGGCCCTGCGTTTCATGGTCGGCGATGCGATGCTGCGCCACTTCGGCCAGGGCTTCCCGTGGGGCACGTTGACGGTGAACCTGCTCGGCGCCTTCGTCGCCGGCTACGTGATGATCTGGCTGCAGAGTCGCGGCACCGCGGCGGTGTACTGGCGCGCGTTCCTGATCGTCGGCATCGTCGGTGGTCTCACCACGTTCTCCTCGTTGATGCTCGAATCGCTGGTGTTCACCCGCACGGATCGGAGCCTGATGGTGCCGCTGTACCTCGGCGTCAGCCTGATGGGTGGCATGCTGCTGGTGTGGGCGGGAGCGCGCGTGGCGGAGGCGCTGCGCTGAGCCCACGCTGCGCAAACGCAGAAATCCGCTGAAAACGCTGGATTAAAGTGATGTCTCACGATATCGTGCGCGCCCCCGTTTGCATCCTCGTCCGTCATGCGCGATGAACAAGACCCCGGAACACTGGAACTGACGCTGCCGCGCAAGCGCGGCCGTCCGCCCACGTTCGGCTACGCGATGACCGATGCACAGCGTGCCGCCCGCTACCGTGCGCGCCGCGCCGGCCAGGCCGGCCACGCGGATGTGCGCAACTGCAGCGACATGGTGCTGCTGGACAAGATCCGTGCATCGATCACCAGCAAGGATCCGGAACTGACCGGATTCCTGGTGCACGTGCTGTGGCAGCGCTACCCGCTGCAGCTCAAGTAAGCGCGCCCGCACGCTCCTGGTCGATCAGGCCGGACAGCCGCGACGCCAGCGTTTTCACCAGCGGGTCGGCCGTGGCGCGGTGAAGCAGGGCGATCTCGAAGCTGTCGATCGGCTGCAGTCCCTGTTCGATGCCCAGCACGGTGTGCTCGCGACGCAAGGCGCGCGCCGGCAGCAGGCTGATGCCCATGCCATCGGCTACCGCGCCCTGGATGCCGCTCAGGCTTGAACTCGTGAAGCTGATCCGCCAACGGCGGCCCATGCCCTCGACGGCATCGATGATGTCGTCTCGGTAAAGCCCGCGGGGAGGGAAGGTCACCAGCGGCACCGGATCCAGGTCGATGCTCGGGTGGCGCGCACTGTCGATCCAGGCCATGGTTTCCGGCCAGCACCTCACTGCGGCACGGCTGCTGCGCCGCTGCTTGACCAGCACCAGATCGAGCTCGCCGTGATCGTAGGCGTTGGCCAGGTCGCGGCTCAGTCCACTGGTGACTTCCAGTTTGACCTGCGGGTGGTCACGGTTGAAGGCGCCCAGCAGTTGGCTGGTGGCTTCGCTGACGAAGTCTTCCGGAACGCCCAGCCGTACCGTCACCGCGACGGTGGTGCCGGCCAGCGCTTCCAGCAGCTGGTCGTTCAACGCGAGCAGCTGGCGGGCATGGCCGAGCACCAGCTGCCCCGCGTCGGTCGGGTGCACGTCGCGGTTGCCGCGGACCAGCAGCGGATGGCCGGCCATCTCTTCCAGTCGGCGGATTTTCTGGCTGATGGTGGATTGGGTGGAGTGCAGGCGCGCCGCGGCGGTGGTGAAGCTGGCGCAGTCGGCCACCATCACCATCGCGCGCAGCAGGTCCAGGTCGAACAGGGTGCGATTCGGGTTTTCACTGGCAGTCATCCTGCCATTGTGAAGCGCGATGGCGAGGTCCGCCATGGCGACGCCGGGCGGCTAAGCGCGCCCGGGCATCGGCGCGGCCTCGGCAGCGTGCTGTGTCAGGCTGCGGGCCACCCGTTCGCCGGTCTCGCGAAGCCGCTCGATCAGCGCCGGCGGGCCCAGCACCTCGAACTCCAGGTCCATGGCCAGCAGCCAATAGATCACCGAGCCCATCGGATTGGCGCCGCAACGCAGCAGACAGCGCTGGCCATCGACGACTTCCAGCACGCCGGCCGACGCGGGAATGCGCTGGCGCAGCGCGGCCAGCGGCGCATGCAGGATGATCCGCGCCTCATCGGGATACTGCCCGAGCGACAGCGAGCGGGCGACCCACCTTCGCAGGTCGCCATCGCCAGGGCCCGCCCGGGGCGCGAAGTGCGCGCCCACTACCGGTGCGCTGGCGATGCGATCGATGCGGAAGGTGCGCCAGTCCGCCCGCAGGCAATCCCAGGCCACCAGATACCAGCGTCGATCGGTGTGCACCACGCCCTGCGGCTCGACTTGGCGGGAACTCGGCTGGCCTTCGCGATCGGTGTACGCGAAGGCGAGCTGCACCTGGTCGCGGCAGGCGGCGGCCAGTGTGGTCAGCCGGCCGGCATCCACCAGGGGGCCGATCTGGTCCGTCGGCAGGATCGCCGAACGCAGTGCCTCCAGCCGCGGCCGCAGGCGTGGCGGCATGGCCTGTTCGATCTTGACCAGCGCGGTGATCGCGGTCTGCTCGATACCGCTGATGGTGCCGGTCACCGCCGTGCGCAGGGCGATCGCCGCCGCCAAGGCTTCCTCGTCATCGAGCAGCAGGGGCGGCAGGGCACGCCCTGCGCGGAACGCGTAGCCGCCGGCCACGCCGGTGCTGGCGTGGATCGGATAGCCGAGCTGCCGCAGCCGGTCGATGTCGCGGCGCAGGGTGCGCGGATGGATCTCCATGCGCTCGGCCAGCGTGGCGCCGCTCCAGTGCGGGCGCGACTGCAGCAGGGACAACAGGCTCAGCAGGCGGGCGGAGGCGGTCAGCATGGGCAAAGCGTAGCAGCCATTGCGGGCGGGTTCTGTCCGCAAGGGCGGCTAGCCTTGAGGCGACGGTGCAGGACCGCTCCGGTCGCACCCCTCATCACCCTCAAGGAGTTTCCGATGTCCCTCGTCTTCTATTGGCACCCGATGTCCAGCGCCACCCCCATCGCCTGCGCCCTGGCCGAACTGGCGGTGCCCCACGAGCGCGTCAAGATCGACATCCGCGCCGGCGAGCAGCGCACCCCCGAGTACCTGGCGATCAACCCCAACGGCAAGGTGCCGTGCCTGGTGGTGGATGGCACGCCGCTGTTTGAAGGCCTGGCGATCCACCTGTGGCTGGGCGAGCACTACGGCGTGGCCAAGGGCCTGTGGCCGCAGGACGGAACACCGGCGCGGCTGGAGGCGATGTCCTGGTGCACCTGGGCATATGTCACCTATGGCGCGGTGATCGGCCGCGTGTGGCTGGCCACCATGGACGATGCGCTGCGCAGTGCCGACCATGCGGCGGCCGGCATCCACGCCGCCAACGGATTGCTGGACCTGCTGGAGGCGCGCCTGTCGCAGCAGCCCTGGATGCTCGGTGACGCGTACTCGCTGGTGGATCTGGTCGTGGGCCAGGTGGTGGGGTATGGCACCTACATGGGGGCGGCGGTGGACGCGCATCCGGCCGTGGCGGCCTGGTTGCAGCAGGTGCAGGCACGGCCCGCGATGCAGGGCGAGGTCTGAGGCATTGGCTGCATCGGGAATGTGCATGAGGCGCATTCCAAAATTTAACTGGTGAATGGACCGGGCCCGACCGTAAGGTGGCCCGGTTCTTCAACTCCGGTGCACTGCCCATGTCCCTGCGTCTTGCCCTTCCGGTGCTGCTTGCACTGGCCCCCGCCGCGTTCGCGGCCGAGCAGGCCGATCTGATGATCCGCCATGCCACCGTCGTCGACGTGGAGCACGCCACCACGCGGGCCGACCAGACCGTCGTCGTGCGGGGCCAGGACATCGTCGCGGTGGGCAGCGACCGGGCCATGCGCAAGGCATGGCAGGCCACGCAGCAGGTGGACGGCAAGGGGCGCTACCTCATCCCGGGGCTGTGGGACATGCATGTGCACTTCGGTGGGGGGGCGGCGCTCATCGAAGAGAACAAGGCGCTGCTGCCGCTGTACATCGCCCATGGCATCACCACCATCCGTGACGCCTCGGGCGATCTGCCCGAGCAGGTGCTGCAGTGGCGTGGCGAGATCGCCCGCGGCCTGTTGGCCGGCCCGCAGCTGTTCACCTCGGGCGCCAAGATCGAAGGCGTGAAGCCGGTCTGGAAGGGGACGATCGAGGTCGGCAGCCAGGCCGATCTGGATGCGGCCTTCCTGCGGTTGAAGCGAGACAAGGTCGACTTCGTCAAGATCACCGACAGCACGCTGACGCCGGAGCTGTTCTTGGCCGCCGTACGCGGAGCGCGCGCCAACGGCCTGCGTGCGTCCGGGCATATTCCGATGGCGCTGACCGTGCAGCAGGCCGTCGATGCCGGCATCAGTTCCATCGAGCACCTGGACTATGCCTACAAGGCGGGGGTCAAGGACGAAGCCGGCATCGCCGCGGACTTCGCGGCCAAGCGCATCGATCGCGCGCAGGCCACCGCACGCCTGGATGCCGGCTTCGATCCCGATACCGCCATGGCCGCCTACCGTGGCTTCGCGGCCAAGGGGGTGTTCGTGACCCCGACCCTCAATGGCGGCCGCATCCTGGACTTCCTCGACCAGGACGATCATCGCGATGATCCGTACCTGGCCTACATCGGACCGAAACTGCAGGCGACCTATGCCTGGCGCGTCGAACGCGCGGCCAAGGCGACGCCCGCGCAGATCCAGGCCCGCCACCAGGAATACCACCAGGTCGCCGCCGTGCTGCCGATGCTGCAGCAGGCCGGCGTCACGATCATGGCCGGTACCGATGCCGGCTTCCTCAATTCGTTCAACTATCCGGGTATCGGCCTGCATGACGAGCTGTCGCTGTTCGTCAAGGAAGGGCTGACGCCGGCGCAGGCCCTGTCAGCGGCGACGCGCGCTGGCCCGGCCTGGTTCGGCACGCTGGATCGCTACGGCGCGGTCGCGCCCGGCAAAGCGGCCGACCTCGTGTTGCTGGAGCGCAATCCGCTGGAGGACATCGAGGCCACGCGCGGCATCCAGTACGTGGTGCTGCGGGGCCAGGGCTATGACCGCAAGGCGCTCGATGCGTTGCTCGAGCAGACCAAAGCGAAGGTCGCGGCGTGGAAGGCAGAGGGCGCCAAACCGACGCCCTGATACCTGTCGGTACGCCCGGGCTTCAGTGCCCGGGTACGTCGGCGTTGCCTGCAATGCGTTGACCGAGTGAGAGCGCGGTCTGCAGGTGCGCGCGTGCGTCGCCCGTGTCCGTCTCCAGCAACAGCGTGGACGACCGCACCGGCGCGCCGCAGTAGTCAAAGATGCCGGTCTCGATCTGGGTCTTCATCGCACCGGTATAGCCGCGCTTCTGCCAGGTGCGGTCGTCGGCGCCGCCGAGCCCGACCAGATGGACGGGCAGGTGGCCGAGCTTCTTGAGCACGCCCTGGCCGCTGCTGTCGTCATAGGCCCAGCCATTGGAGAAGACCCGATCGATCCAGCCCTTCAGCAGGGCAGGCATGCCCCACCAGTAGACCGGGAACACCAGCACCACGGCATCGGCGCGGTCGAGCCGGGCCTGTTCGGCCAGGACATCGGCAGGGACGGGGGCGTTGCGGTGGTGGCCCTGCAGGTCCGCCCGGTTGAAACGCGGGTCGAAGCCCTCTGCGTCGAGGTCGGCGAGCTCGGCGGTGCTGCCGTCATTGGCGGTGATGCCTGCTGCGATCTGGGTCGCGACGGCGTGGGTCAGGGAGTCGGGATCGGGGTGGGAGACGACGATGAGCGCGTGCATGGGATTCCTGGGGCGGGGAAGGGCTTGTATACTTTCGGTAAGTTACGGAACGTAAGTTACGATTGGTATATAGCCATGTCAAATCCGCCCGTTGCGCCTGCCCCCGTGGCACCCCGCCGCCGCATGACCCGCGATGACCGTCTGCGCCAGCTGCTGGCAGAGGCGTGGCGGCTGATCCGCGAGGAAGGCACCGATGCGCTCACATTGGGGCGTCTGGCCGAGCAGGCCGGCGTGACCAAGCCGGTGGTGTATGACCATTTCGGTACGCGGGCCGGTCTGCTGGCCGCGCTGTACCGCGACTTCGATGCGCGCCAGGGTGTGGTGATGGAGGCGCGGTTCGCCGGCAGTGGCCCGACGCTTGAGGACAAGGCGCAGGTCATCGCGGAAGCCTACGTGGCGTGCGTGATGAAACAGGGGCGTGAGATTCCGGGCGTGATCGCTGCGCTGGCCGGTTCACCGGAACTGGCGCGTATCAAGCGCGAGTACGACGTCGTGTTTCTTGAGCAGTGCCGCGCGCTGTTGTCACCCTTCGCACCCGCAGGCGCGTTGGCGCAGGCGGGGCTGTGGGGCATGCTCGGCGCCGCGGAAGGTCTCTCTGCTGCAGCGACCACCGGCGACATCACGCCGCTGCAGGCGGAGCAGGAGCTGGCGGCGACCATCATGGCGATGGTGGCGCGCGGCTGAGCGCTGCCTGCACGACAGGGCGAGGACGTGCGAAGCGGTCGTCGAGTGGGCGCGTATGATGTCCCGCCCTTCTGGACTGGATGCCATGCGCGCTTTTTTCCCTGTGTTCGTACTCGCTGCCGCGATCGGCGCGGCCTTGCCCGCCACCGCGACGACCGTGTCGTTGAATGAGCGTCTGAAAAGCGCGTCCCGTGTCGAGGTGAACCAGGTGCCGACGCGCGGCGCGTCATTGATCGGGCGCGTACAGCAGTTCCACAACGGCGACAGTCTGATCAGCCTTGGCGAAGGCGAGGGTCGGCCGGTCGTGCTGACACTGTGCAGCGGCAAGGCGCATCTGAATCTCGAGGCGAGCTGGCCGGGTGCGCCCGCGGCGAAGACGGCCGAGGAGAAGCAGATGCGCGCGTACGGCATGTACATGGCGGTGATGGGGGGCATGGCGATGGTGCAGGGGCTCGCAGGCGATACGCTGGAACTGCCGGCCGATGGGCAGGCAGCCACGGTGCAGCGCGAGACCTCCTGGGCCTATGGCAAGGAGCAGTACGCGGTGACCGTTACCGGTGGTGCCACCGGCGAGCTGCGGGTCAAGGCGGTCAAGACCGCGAACACCACGAAGACGCCGCGTTCGGGGCCGGACGACTTCGTCAGCACCGACGGTGACAAGGCGGCGCGCCTGGCCGAGCTGGAGCCGGTCGGCACGTCGCGCGAACTGGTGATCTCGTCCGCCCCGATGGCGGCGGGGATACCGGATGCGATGTCCCTGGCAGGCTGGCTGTCGGCCAGTGGGAAAGGGGGCGCGACCGTGGGTGAGGCGCGCACGGCGTCGGGTGACTGCGCGCGCTGAAACCTCGGGCGTTCCAGGGCGCCCGGGCAGGGCGGTCAGCGCAACGTCAGTGATACCCATTCTCATTTGAGTTACACTGGCGCGATAGCACCGTCCCTCGCTCCGGGTAGTCATGATTGTTTCGTCGTCGCTGATCTCTTCCGTATCGCCGTGGTTGCGCACGCTGGGCGTGGCGACCGCCATCGGCATGGCGGCGCTGTCGCCGGCGTCGGCGCAGCAGCGCAATCCCGAGCAGAAAGTCGGTGAGACGGTACTGGACCAGCCGGCGCAGAGTTATCGCTTCGAACACTTCGTGCTCGACAGTCCGGATCACGCCCGACGCTGGCGGGTGAATGTCGGTGTGCCGGCGAAGGCCTCGGCCACGCCGGCACCGGTGCTGTACATGCTCGACGGCAACGCCGCGGCGATGGTGCTCGACCAGGCGATGCTTGCCGATCTGGCCGCGCATGCCGCGCCGGTGCTGGTGTTCATCGGTTACGACAACGACCTGCGCATCGATTCCGCGGCACGCACCCGCGATTACACCGCGTGGATCGATACCGCCGATGACGAAAACGGCACGTCGCAGTCCAGCGGTGGTGGTGCGTATGCGTTTCTCGATCTGATCGAGCGCCGGATCAAGCCGGAAGTGCAGCGCCGCGCCAGCATCGATCTGCAGCAGCAGTCGCTGTGGGGCCATTCGCTGGGCGGCCTGTTCGTGGTCAGCACGCTGTATACCCGCCCGGCCGCGTTCCAGCATTACGTGTCGGCCAGCCCATCGCTGTGGTGGAGCCAGGGCGCGCCGCTGGGCGACATGGAGCGCCAGTTCATTGCCAACACCCAGGGTCAGCCGGCACAGGTGACGGTGATGCTCGGCGGCGATGAGCGCACCGGCAACCGCGGGGTGCGCGACATGACCAATCCGCGCGTGGTCGCGCACCTGCGCCGTATCGGCGGGGCGACGCCCGATGCCGCGCAGCAGCTGGCCACCCGCCTGGCCAAGGTGCCGGGCCTGACCGTGCAGTACCGCGAATTTCCCGGCCTTGGCCATGGGCCGATGCTGCCGGCGTCGCTCAGGGCCACGCTGAGCCAGTTGTATGGCATCGCCGATCGCAGCGGCACGCCCGTGCCGGCGTCCTGATTTTTCGTTACCCAGGCAGTTCCGTGGCCCTGTGCCACCGCCGCAACGGACCGCGGCCACGCCAAGGCAAGCACTGTGACAACGCGCCAACCGGCGCGCCCCCAACAGAAGGAGTCTGCTGATGTACACCCTGAAAACCCTCCCGCGTGTCGCCGCCCTGGCCATTGCGCTGTCGCTGGCCAGTCCTGCCGTGTTCGCGCAGCAGGTGTTCGATGCGCCGGCCAACGGCTTCCGTGGTGAAGTGATCAGCCGTGGCCAGAACGTGGTGCCGGGCAGCGATGCCGAGGTGATCGGCCGCCAGTTCGTGCCGGGCCAGCACGTCACCCTGCTGCGCGGCGAGACCGTGCTCAACGCCACCCCGTACGTGGTCGACGCCGAGGGCAACTTCAAGGGCAACGTCGCGATTCCCGCCGATGCCGTGCCCGGCCAGCAGCCGGTGATCGTGCGTGCCAGCCAGCCGTCCGCGGCAACGGTGCTGTCGCTGCGCGTCTCGCCGAACCTGCCGCTCAGCGGCCAGCAGAATTTCAACCAGACCTCGGCCAAGCTGGTCCAGGGCCTGTACCAGTCGGCCTACAGCGCGGCCAGCAATGCGGTGTTCGTCACCGCGGCGGTCGGTCGCCCGCCGGTGACCCAGTCGCAGCTGCTCAAGCTCGACCCGAAGACGCTCAAGGTCACCGCGAAGATCACCCCGGCCGCAGTGCCGGGCGGCAAGGGCGGTGCGGTATTCGCGGTGTATGGCGTGGGCGTGGACGATGCCAACGGCAACGTGTGGGTCACCAACACCCGCCAGGACACCGTGGCCGTATATCGCCAGAAGGACCTGTCGCTGGTGCGCCAGTTCGACGTCGGCGCGGTGCCGCATGCCCGCGACATCGTGGTCGATGGTCGCCATGGCAAGGTGTTCGCCTCGGCCGCCGGTGAAGACCATCTGTCGGTGTTCGATGCCCGTACCCTGCAGCCGCTGGAGCCGATCACCCTGGCCTCGGGCGTGGACGACAAGAAGTTCGTCCCGATGAGCCTGGTGCTGGATGAAGCGGCCGGCAAGCTGTTCACCGTCAGCATCGGCACGCCCGAAGCGGCGGTGATCGACACCACCACCGGCAAGGTGGAGAAGGTCATCGACCTGGGCAACTCGATCAGCGCCTCCGGCGTGGCCTATGACGCTTCGGCAGGTCGGCTGTACGTGGCCTCGCAGGGCACGGACAACCTGCTGATCGTCGATGTCGCCAGCGGCAAGGTGCTGCACGACGTGCCGGTCGGCGCGGGTGCGCTGAACGTGGCATTCGAGCCGGTGTCCAAGCTCGCCTACGTGACCAACCGCGGTGCCGGTACGGTGACCGTGGTCGACGGCAACGGCAGGGTGGTCGGCAACCTGGATGGCGGCACCTTCCCGAACCATGTGCGTGAAGATGGCAAGGGCAACGTGTTTGCCGTCAACAAGTCGCGTGATGCCCAGGATCCCAAGGGCGACCGCATCACCCGCATCAGCGCCCGCGCGAACTGAGTTCCGCGGAGAGCGTTGCACCGGCGGCGGGGCGTACAGCCCCGCCGTTCTGATTGAAGAGGAACTGCCATGAAGTCGATTGTTGTCCGCCGCAGCCTGCTGGCGCTGTCCCTGGTCGCCGTGATCGCCGGGTGCTCGAAAGAGCCCGCTGCACCTGCTACCGACACCGCTGCCGCATCGGCCGCGCAGACTCCCGAAGCACTGCCGGAAGGCTGGCAGCGTGTGGTGGGCGTGGACGTGCCCGACATCGACGGCGCCACCCAGCAGTTGCCGGCACAGGTCAACTCCGATGATGGCGTGGCCACGACGGTGACCGACACCTCGAAGATCATTGCCGGCGGCGATGACATCATCGCCGTGCTCGAAGCGCTTGGCCTGGACGATCAGGTGTACGCCGCGCCGCTGCGCTCCGCCACCGAATCCGGGCGCAAGGCGCCCAAACAATTCCTGTTCAACCGCACCACGGGCGTGGAAGGCGTGTTGAGCCTGCAGGGCACCCTGTTCCTGGGAAACAGCCTGCGCCGTCACTCCGATCTGGCCGCCAAGCTGCGCGGCGCAGGCGAAGCGGCGGTGATCGTCGATGATCTGCAGCCGGCGGCCGACAAGGTGCGCAAGGTCGCCGCCGCGGTCGGCATGGCCGAGCAGGGTGACGCACTCGCCACGAAGGTGCAGTCGCAGCTGGATGCGGCCAAGGCCAGTGGTGCGGCGCTGGCGTGGCACCCGCGCGTGATCCATGTTTCCGCGACCGGTGCCGGCGGCGCGCCGACGGTGGCGGGCTCGGACAGCGCCTCGGGCAAGCTGATCACGCTGGCCGGTGGCATCAACATCGGTGACGAGGCTGGCGTGGCCAACTACTCGGCACTGAGCAATGAGGGCGTGGTGGCCGCTGCGCCGGACGTGATCCTGGTGACCGAGAACGACCTGGCCCTGTTCGGTGGCCAGGCCGGCCTGTGGCGCGCGTATCCGACCCTGCGGCAGACGCCGGCCGGTGCGGCCAATCGCGTGTGGGTGATGCCGGACGTGGAGCTGAAGTCCGCCAGTGTCGCCTCGGGCAGCGGCGCGGTCGCTCTGGCCGCGGCCTTCGCCACCGTGCCGCGTCCGTGAGGGCGTAAAGCATGGCGGTGTCGAGTCCTGCGCGCCGCCGTGGCGCGACCGTGTTGATCTGGGCCGCGGTGGGATTGCTGATCGCGATCATTGCCTCCTTCGCGGTGGGCCCGTTGCGGCTGCCGCCGATGGAGGTGCTGCAGGCGATCGGTGTGAAGCTGGGGCTGGCTGATCCGGCCAGCGTCAGCACCCGCGATCTGGCGGTGGTCTGGCAGCTGCGCATTCCGCGTGCCTTGCTGGGCGCGATGGTGGGCGCCGCACTGGCGATGGCCGGTGCGAGTCTGCAGGGTCTGTTCGGTAATCCGCTGGCCGACCCCGGCATCGTCGGCGTCACCCAGGGCGCGGCCTTGGGCGCGGTGTCCGCGATCGTGCTCGGGGCCGGCGCGTTGGGTGCATGGACGCTGCCGCTGGCCGCCTTTGCCGGTGCCGGTGGCGCGATCACATTGACCTACCTGCTGGCACGGCCGGGGCAGGGCAGTGGCACGGCGACATTGCTGCTGGTCGGCATCGCCATCGCCGCGTTCTGCTCGGCGATGATCGGATTCCTGACCTACATTGCCAGCGAGAGCGAGCTGCAGTCGCTGGTGTTCTGGCAGATGGGCTCGCTGGCCCAGGCCGACTGGCGGGATGTGATCGCGGTGGCGCCGGTGTTCGTGCTCGGCACGATCGCGCTGCTGCGGCTGGCCACGCCGCTGGACATGCTCGCGCTCGGTGAGCGCCAGGCCCAGCACCTGGGGCTGGATGTGAAGCGCACACGGCTCAAGCTGATCGCCTTCAGCGCGCTGCTGGTCGGTGCGGCGGTCGCATTCGCCGGCTCGATCGGCTTCGTGGGTCTGGTCGTGCCGCATGTCGTGCGCCTGCTGGTCGGCCCCGGCCATCGCTGGCTGCTGCCGGTCTCGGCCGTGGCCGGAGCGCTGCTGATCGTGGTCGCCGACACCGCCGCACGCACGCTGGATCCACCGTCAGAGATCCCGCTGGGTCTGTTCTCGGCCGCGCTGGGTGCGCCGTTCTTCCTGTGGCTGGTGATGCGTCAGCGCCATCGGAGCGGCGCATGAGCGCGTTGCTGCAACTGCAGTCGGTGCAGCTCAGTCGCGGCGCACGTCGCATCCTGGATGACATCACGCTGGATTTCGTGCCCGGCACGGTGACGGCGCTGGTCGGCCCGAACGGTGCGGGCAAGTCGACGCTGCTGGCGGTGGCTGCCGGCGATCTGGAGGCGGAGCAGGGCCACGTGCTGCTGCGTGGACAGCCGCTGGCGGAGTGGAAGGCCAAGCCGCTGGCGCGCGAGCGCGCGGTGATGCCGCAGGAGCACGCGGTCCGGTTCGCCTTCCGTGTGCATGAAGTGGTCGCGATGGGGCGCCTGCCGCATCCGCCGGACCCGGTCACAGACGCGGCCTGCATCGCCGATGCGCTGGCGCGTGCCGACCTGCATGCGTTGATCGAGCGGGAAGTGGAGCATCTGTCCGGCGGTGAGGCGGCGCGGACGACCTTCGCCCGCGTGCTGACCCAGGACACGCCGCTGTTGCTGCTGGACGAGCCGACGGCGGCGTTGGATCTCCGCCATCAGGAACGCACGTTGCGCGCGGTCCGCGAGCTGGCCGATGCCGGCGCCTGTGTGATCGTGGTGCTGCATGACCTGAATCTGGCCGCGGCCTACGCGGATCGGATCGTGTTGCTGGAACAGGGCCGCGTGGCCGCCGACGGGACGCCTACCGAGGTCCTGACGCGCGAGCATATCGAGCGGGTCTACCAGCAGCCGGTGCTGGTGCTGCGGCATCCGCAGCGCGATGTTCCGTTGGTGGTGGTGACCGACGCGTAGCGCCGGGTTGGCCGGCGCGTTGACGGTGTGACGGGAGCCGGCCCATCGGCCAGCCCTGCCGTTTACGGATTACCAGCCGAATCTGGCGGTCGCCATCACCGTGCGGCCGCTGCCGTAATAGCACGACGATACGCCGGTGCAGGTCGACACGAAACGCTTGTCGGCCAGGTTGCTGGCGTTGAGTGCCAGCTGCACCTGGGTGCCGCCGATCCGGCCCACGTCATAGCGGATCGCCGCATCGAACAGGGTGTAGGACGGAATCCGGTACAGGTTGGCGCTGTCGCCGTAGCTGACGCCGTTGTAGCGTGCGCCGGCCGCCAGGCTGAGACCCTGCAGGGCGCCGGCCTGGAAGGTGTAGTCCGCCCAGAACGAGGCGCTGTAGTCGGGCACCATCGCCAGTTCCCTGCCCTTGTAGGGCGCCGAACGGGTCATTTCCGAGTCCATGCGGGAGGCGGCACCGATCAGGCTGAAGCCCTCGATCGGGGTGATCCGCCCTTCCAGTTCGATGCCGCGCACGCGGCCTTCGTCACCCTGGATCGAGCAGGTGGCGGTACCGGTCGCGCCGCAGTTGCGATGCGAGGCCACCGGATCATCCACGATCATGTTCTGCTGGCGCAGGTCGTAGACCGACAGGGTGACCAGCCCATCCACCGAGGCCGGCTGGTACTTCAGGCCGGCTTCCCACTGCGATCCGGTCACCGGCTCGAACGCGGTCTGGGTGAAGCTGTCCAGCGGCGATTTGGTCGAGGGCTGGAACGATTCGGCGTAGCTCACGTACGGGGTCAGCCCGTTCTCGAACACGTACAGCACACCCGCGCGGCCGGTGAACGCCTCGCTCCTGATCACGTTGCGCCCGCCCGGCGTGGAGATGCCGGTGGCGATGTTGCGGTTGGCGCTGCTGCTGTCGTCCTTGGTCCAGTCGTAGCGGCCGCCGAACGTCATCCGCCAGTTGCCGAGCGCCAGCTGGTCCTGCAGGTACACGCCGCTCTGGCGATTGATCCCGGCGGTCGGGGTTTCCGTGCTCACCGTCGGCCGGTAGGTCGAATACACCGGATTGAAGATGTCGATCGGGCGCGGGCTGCTCATGGCGCTGCGCACGCCTTCCCAGTCCGCACGCTGCCAGTCCCAGCCGAGCAGCACGGTATGGTCGACCGCGCCGGTGCTGAAGCGCGCCTGCAGGCGGGTATCGAAGGTGTCGCCATCGGAGTCGCCGGTGCCCATCACGCCGCGGCGGTTCTGGGTGCGGCCATCGGCATTCAGTGCGCCGAAGGTGACCACGCTGCGGAACAGCGAATCGACATGCGTGCGGCGCGCGCTCTGGGTCAGCGTGAGGTGGTCGTTGAACTGGTGCTCGAACATCCAGCCGGCGGTCCACAGCGTGCGGTCGAAGGTGTTCCAGTCCGGCTCGCCGATGAAGGTGCTGTTCTTCATGTAGCCCGACGCCGTCGGATTGAGCGTGCCGGCCGCCGGCAGGAACTGGTAGGTCGAGCCGCCATCGTCTTTCTGGTACAGGCCCAGCAGGGTCAAGCGGGTGCGTTCGGCGAGCTGCCAGGTGTAGCTGGGGGCGAGGAACCAGTGCTCCTGTTCGGTGCGCTTGATCTGGGTCTGGCCGTCACGGTACAGGCCGACCAGGCGGAACAGGTGATCATCCCCCGCAGTGCCGGCGCCCACGTCGAAAGCGGCGCTGTACTGGCCATTCGCATCGACGCCCAGGCGCAGCTGCTGCATCTGGTCCGGAGTGGGGGTCTTGCTGACCTGGTTGACCATGCCGCCCGGCGCCACCTGGCCATACATCACGGCGGACGGACCCTTGAGCACTTCCACCCGCTCCAGGTTCCAGCTGTCGAACATGCTGCGGTTCCACTGGCTGCCCTGCGGCGCGCGCATGCCATCCAGGGTGACGTTGTTGGACCAGCTGCCGGCATCGAAGCCACGGATGCGGAAATCGTCCACGCGGTTGTCGATGCCCGAGCTTTCGAGGCTGACGCCGGCGACATAGCGCATCGCATCGTTGAGCGACTGCACGCCACGGGCATCCAGTTCGGCGCGCTCGATCACGGAGACCGACTGCGAGGTTTCGGCCAGCGCGGTGCTGGTCTTGGTCGCGCCGCTGGTGCTGTTGGCGGCGCGGTAGGCATTGACCCGCACCGCATCCAGATCGGTCGCGGTCTGGGCATGGGCGGCAGGAGCAAGCGCGGCGGCCAGGCAGGCCAGGGCCAGCAGGTTGGGGCGCAACCGGCGCGGATTCGGGGAGGAGCAGCAGGTCATGGGCAACAACTCGGCAACGCGGAAGGAGGGGCGCGAGCGCGGCTCGTTGCTTTTAGGGGCGGAGCCTGACGCGCGGGCGTCGCCGCTGGCGACGCATAGGCCGCCATTTTAAGGATTCCCGTCATATACGCAATTGCGACCCATTCTCATGTCCGAATTGCTCATTATGTCGGTGTGCCAACAACGAGCCTTATCGGAGTGCGTGGGGTTCAGTGTTGCATGGGTGATGTTAATCAGGGCTTGTAGCCGGCCACGGGAGGTCTACAATGCCGGCTACACCCCAGGTGACCCTCATGACTCCGATGCCGCTTCTGACGTTTTTTACCCTGACCCGCGATTACGCGGCACGGGCGCGTCTGTCACTCGGAGTGCGAGGCTGCTGACCGGAACACCGGTCACCCTGGACCCCAAGCAGAGCGCCCACCGGGCGCTCTTTTCGTTTCCACGCACCAGAACTGTTTGAAGGAGAACGTGCCATGCACCAGATCGCCGAGCCCCAAACCTGGCCGCACGCCCGTTAGCCAACGGCGGCGTGCGGCTCCCCGATGTTGGCAGCGAGACCCATCCCATGAACACCCATACCCAGACCCTGTCCCTCCGGCGCAACCTCGGCATCATTGCCCACATCGACGCCGGCAAGACCACGCTCACCGAGCGCCTGCTGTGGAAAACCGGCGAGATCCATCGCGTCGGCGAGGTCCACGACGGTGCGGCGACCACCGATTTCTCGGCGATCGAGCGCGAGCGCGGCATCACCATCGGCGCGGCCGCCGTCCAGGCGCATTGGGCGCCGCGCGACCAGCCGATCCACCACCTGACCTTGATCGACACCCCCGGCCACATCGATTTCGCGATCGAAGTGGAGCGTTCCCTGCGCGTGCTGGATGGCGCGGTGGCGGTGTTCTCCGCCGTGGATGGCGTGCAGCCCCAGTCCGAATCGGTCTGGCGCCAGGCGCGTCGCCACGGGGTGCCGCTGATCGCCTTCGTCAACAAGATGGACCGCACGGGTGCTGCATTCGAACGCGTGCTCGCGCAACTGAGCGAGAAGCTGCGGGCCACGCCGTGGGCGCTCGGGGTGCCGATCGGGACCGAAAGCCAGTTCAACGGCTGGGTGGACCTGGTCGATCGCAGCACCGTGCACTGGGACGACAAGGGCACGGCGTTGCGTCATGCCTGGACGACCGATGAGGCGGCCCAGTGGATGCCGCAGCGCGAGGCGCTGATCGAGGCCGTGGCCGATGCCGACGACGTGCTGGCGCAGGCGTGGCTGGAAGGCGCGGCGATCGACAACGCGCAGTTGCGCGCGGCGATCCGTCGCGGCACCCTGGCCGGTGCCGGCGTACCGGTGCTCGCGGGCTCGGCGTTCAAGAGCAAGGGCGTGGAAACGCTGCTCGATGCCGTGGTCGACTATCTGCCGTCGCCACTGGATCGGCCGGCGGTGGTCGCCACCGAGAACGGCAACGATCTGCTGCTGCCCCCTGATCCCGATGGTCCGCTCGCGGCGCTGCTGTTCAAGATCACGCACCAGAACCACGGTGCGCTGAGCTTCGTGCGGGTGTACTCGGGCACGCTGAAGGTGGGCGATGCGCTGGCCAGCTCGCAGCATGTACACGGGCGACGCGTCAGCCGCCTGGTGCGGGTGCAGGCCGACCAGACCCACGACATCAAGCAGGCCGTGGCCGGTGACATCGTCGCGGTGCTGGGCTGGAAGGATGCCGTCAGCGGTGAAACGCTGAGTGCGCCCTCGCGCCCGCTGCTGCTCGATACGATCCAGGCGCAGCATGCGGTGCTGGCATGGCGGTTGACGGCGGAGAAGGCCTCGGACCTGATCCGCATCAGCCAGGGACTGGCCAGCCTGGCGCAGGAGGATCCGTCGTTCCGTGTCGAGACCGATGCGGACAGCGGAGAGACCCTGATCTGGGGCATGGGCGAGCTGCATCTGGAGGTGATGGTCGAGCGCCTGCGCACGGAGTGGGGCGTCAACGTCCGCACCGGCCAGCCGCGCGTGGCCTACCAGGAGACGCCGAAGCGTGCCGTGCAGCGGGTGGAAGGCAAGGTCGCCAAGCAGACCGGTGGCCAGGGCCAGTTCGCCCAGGTCCTGATCGACATCACCCCGCGCGAGGACGGCGAGGTGAGCTTCGTCGACCGCACCGTCGGCGGCGCGATCCCGCGCGGATTCGTCAACGCGGTGGAGAAGGGCGTGCGTGCGGCATTGGGCGAAGGTCCGCTGGGCCATCCGGTGGTCGGTATCGAGGTGACGCTGGTCGACGGCCAGACCCACGTCAAGGACTCCTCGGACATGGCCTTCCATCGTGCCGGCAGTGAAGCGGTGAAAGCGGCGCTGGCCCAGGCGGGCACGCAGCTGCTGGAGCCGGTGATGGAGATCGCCATCCATGCACCGTCGGGCAACGTCGGCGATGTGGTCGGCGACCTCAACCGCCGCAGTGGGCGGGTGGCCTCGATCGAGGACCAGGATGGGCAGGCCGAAGTGCTGGGCTATGCACCGCTGGCCCGGCTCGGTGGCTATACCACCTCGCTGCGCTCGCTGACCCAGGGGCGCGCGTCCAGCGACATGCGCTTGAACGGGTACGAGGCGGCGCAGACGGCCTGACCGTTGATGTGGAAAAAGAAGGGGAGCCGGGCAACCGGCTCCTTTTTTCATAGAATATCCATCGCACTGTCGCGCGCAGCCCAACCCGCGCAGCGACCGGATTTCACCTTGGAGTACCGCTATGAGCAACACGCATTTCTACCCGATCGGCACCCCCGGCCAGCCCTGGGGCGACGCGGAACGCGCGCAGTGGCGGGCAGGGCAGCAACGGCAGCGCAGTTACCACGATGATGTCGTGGCCACGCTGGAGCGGCTGGGCGAGCGCTTTGATGTCGTGCAGTACGGTCAGCTCGACTACGCGCCGGATCATTACCCGCTGTTCGCGGTGGTCAGCCACGACTGGGATCCGGCCTTGCCGACGGCGCTGGTCACCGGTGGCGTGCATGGCTACGAGACCAGTGGCGTGCATGGCGCGCTGCAGTTCCTGGACCAGCACGCCGAGGCGTACGCGGGCCGCATCAACCTGATCGTCGCGCCCTGTGTCAGCCCGTGGGGTTACGAGCGCATCCAGCGCTGGAATCCAGAGGCGATCGATCCGAACCGCAGCTTCCGAGGCGAGGGCATCATCGAGGAAGCCGCGTCCCTGATGCGCTGGATGGCGGCACGCGGCGATACGCTGCTGGTGCACATGGACCTGCACGAAACCACCGACAGTGACCTGCACGAGTTCGATCCGGCGCGTTGCGCGCGCGACGGTATCGCGCTGGTGCCGGACATCATTCCGGACGGCTTCTACGTGATCGGCAACAGCGAAGATCCGCAGCCGGCCTTCCAGCAGGCGTTGATCGCCGCGGTCGAGAAGATCACACACATCGCCCCGGCCGATGCGAACGGCGAGCTGATCGGCATGCCGCTGCAGTCACCGGGCGTGGTCTGGGGCGAGTCGCGCTCGATCGGGGCGTGCGCCGGTTTCACCGACGCGCGCTACGCCACCACGACCGAGGTGTATCCGGACAGCCCGCGCACGTCGCCTACCGAGTGCAATGACGCGCAGGTGGCGGCCATCTGCGCGGCACTGGATTACGCGCTCGCCCAGCGCTGACCGGGTCAGCTCTTCAGCCAGCGCTCGCAACCGGCCGTGCCCTCCGCGGACGACATGGCATGCCGTTCACGGACCGCGAGGCAGGCTGGGATCATTGCCACTGGAGCCTTCCATGCAGATGCAGATCCAGAACAACGCAGGATGGATGGCCGCCGCTTTGACGGTGCTGCTGTGTGCCTGTTCACCGCAGGGCGAGGGCGGTGCTGCGCCGCTGCTGCCGCCCAGCGGCGCGGACCCGGGGGCGGCGAAGGCAGCTGATCCCGGGGGCGCCGTGACCACGGCCGGGCGGCCGGCACCGGTCTATCAGGAAAGTGCTTCGGGCATTGCGGTCGGTCCGGTCGCGGGAACGCGGGTGGCGCACGATTTCCAGCGCGACTACCTTGCCTCGCCGACGTGGAAGCTGTTCGCACCGCCGGACAGCGTGGGCGCACCGCTGGTGGCGTTGGTGCTGGACGGCTCGGATCGGGTGACGGCCGGTGAACTGCGGATCGGGCGAAGCAATGATGCGGCGGCAGTCAGAGCCTGCCTGGAGATCCCTGCCGAAGCGACGGGTCCCGCAGCAGTGGCGTTCGTCGATATTGGTGGCGTGCCGTTCACCCACTTCACCGCCGGCGATGCGGCGATGAGTCATTACGTCAACGCGGAGGGTTACCGCGCGGTCCATGACGGGAGCTGCTACGCGATCGATCTGGTTGTGGCGGGCACGCGCCCGGAGGTCTACGATCCGCCGCGCACGCCACCGTTCACGCAGGAAGAGGCGGCATCGCGATTGGCGGAGGCGCTCAAGGCCGTGTACTGGGTGCGCTGACGGGCGCTCTCCTCACCCGAGTGTCTGGGGCTATGATCTGCCGTTGACAGGGAGCCAAAAGGTCAGGAATGGACACCACGACGGAATCACGAACATCTGGACAGCGGGACGCTGGACTCGCGCTGAGTTTTTCCTGGCTGCACGACAAAGTGGCAGCGTACGTTGCGCATAGTCGCTATCCGAAACCCTCCCGCGTGGAGCGGGCGTCGGTCTGGGTCGGGGTAGGTGCCGCTGGCGTGGGGTTGCTCGTTGCCGCTCTGTCGCCGCGTGTCATTGGCCCACAGCTGGCAGCAGGGGTCCTGTCCGCCTGTCTGGCGGTGGAGCTTGCCGGGTTCGCGATCCACCTGATTCTCATGGCAAAGCGTGAACTGCCTCAGCTGATCAAGCCGCGGTTGGCGCATGCCGCGGAGATGGACGTCGATCTTGCGTACTGGCGCCAGCTCGTTGCAGAGCTGCGTGGGTTTCCACGCGCGCAGACAGAGGAGATGCTGAGATTTGCCAGCGCATTGCGCGATCGCATGAATGAGCGGATGGGCCTTGTTTACGGCGGCTTTCAGCGGTTGGGGATTTTCCCGGTCCTGGTCGCGCTCTACCTGCAGTTCCGCAACTGGAAATGGGGCGATTGGGCGTCGGCGTTCGATGTGAACCTGGTGGCTGGCCTGCTCATCTGGATGATGGTGCTGCTGTATGCGGCGGGCTGGCTGCTGATCGGGTTGCGCACCCGAGTAGACACCTACGTCAATCTGCTTGAGTCGGCCCTTCAGAGCGAACGCGCTCTCGGCAAGTAACAAGAGCCCGTGCGCAGTTGGCGTGGGGGGTTTGACAGGCAATGTGGCCGTACCAAACTGAGTTCCCTAACCTGATGAACGATATGACCTCAGCTGAGCAGTTGGATACCTGCGAACACCTCATTCTTGCCGAGATCGGAGAGCCCGAAGAGAATGCGCTTCGCATCGTAGTTGATGAAGCGCTCGTGCTGGATCGGACGGAGTCAATTGAAATCAACGGCGTCTCGCTCAGCGGTATCCGGCCGATCGAGGTAACCACGGATTCTCGTCGTTTCGAGTTGATCTGGCGAACCTACGTAAGCTACGCGGTGCGAGATGAATCTTACTGCCGTTGGGACGACACAGAGGAATGGCAGGGCGAGCAACTGCGAATCTACTCCAAATCAAGATTTTTGGACTTTGTCACGGCTGGTACCTTCGCTGACGACGAGTACCCAGGACCGTTCAAGCACTACGCAGTGCACTGTGGCAACCACATCGTAGATGTGGCGTCGGAATCGGTGCCAATAGTCCGCTGTACGACTCGGCAGCATGTTGGCGGCAGCCTGGATGAAGGCTCGCAGCAATTGGCATGGCCTGCTGCTGGAGCAGGCAGAACCAGGAAGGCGTTGATGGTCTATTTGAAGCGCTCTGCCGTTGCCGCATTCGGTGCTTTCCTGATTCTTGTGCTCTACACGCTGGCGGCTCAACCGCTATCGATGTGGGAATCAAGCTCGCTTCTTCTACTTTTGCCTGTCGGCGCGGCCTGCGCCGTGGTGGCGGGTGTGATCGCAGCGGCACTCGTACGCAAACGCCCGGTCGCAATGGTCCTGCTTGCCCAGGTGCTGATCATTCTTATCGTAGGATTCATCTGGCAGCAGTAGATCCCGCAGTGATCCAATGGTGCTGCTGCTGTCCACCTTCCATAGCAATGGTCATCACGCCCCTGGCTCTTTCGGCGGCACGCTTTCATCACGTTCGTGCCACGCCGGAAGCTCCAGCGCATGCTCTTTGAGCATGGCCTGGATGCATGCGCATGCGTTGTCTCTCTCCCCGTGCGCGCACTGATCCAGAATCTCTCCAGCGAGCATTTCGAACTGGGGCCAGAACTGCGCTGGATGGCGCACCTGCGCCACCCAGTGGACCAGCATCTCGGCCAGCGCATCGAGCTGTACCTGTATTTCGGGGCGAACGTTCATCCCGGAGGCGCCGCCAAGTCAAGCGCGACGCGGTAGTAGTGACCGTCGTCGCGGAGCTGGACGGTGAGGTCCGGCTGCAGGACGTCATCCACATGCAGCGTCGGCTGGCCCTGCGCAGTGCGGGTCACCACGAACTCGTACAGGCTGCGCCCGAAGCGGTAGCTCAGTTCGAAGGACGGCCAGTGATCGGGCAGGCACGGTTCAAGCGACAGACGATCGCCGTCACGACGTATGCCGAGCAGGGATTCGACCAGCAGGCGATACATCCAGCCGGCCGAACCGGTGTACCAGGTCCAGCCGCCGCGGCCGACGTGCGGCGATACGGCGTATACATCGGCTGCCAGCACATACGGTTCGACGCGGTAGGTCTGCACTGCCTCCGGGTCCAGCGTGTGGTTGAGCGGGTTGATCATCCCGGCCAGCTCCCAGGCACGCACCGCATCGCCCTGCTGTGCGAATGCCATCGCCGCCCATACAGCCGCGTGGGTGTACTGGCCGCCATTCTCGCGAACGCCCGGTACGTAGCCACGAATATAGCCGGGGTCCTCCGTTGTCTTGTCGAAGGGCGGATCGAGGAGCTGGATCAGCTTGGCGTCCTTTCGCACCAGATGCGTATAGAGCGAATTCAGTGCTTCCCGGGCACGCTCCGGCGCGGCAACGCCTGACAGCACCGACCAGCTCTGGGAGATCGAATCGATGCGGCATTCCTGGCTTTGCGAGGAGCCCAACGGGGTGCCGTTGTCGAACCAGGCGCGGCGGTACCATGCCCCGTCCCAGGCGTGCTGTTCCAGGTTCTGACGCAGACGCTCGGCCTGCTCCTGGCACCACTGCGCACGGGCTGCATCGCCCCGCGCGTTGGCCAGCACGATGAAGCGGCGAAGCGTGTCGTGGAGGAAGAATCCGAGCCACACACTCTCACCGCGCTGCTGGTCGCCGACGCGGTTCATGCCGTCGTTCCAATCGCCGGTCCCCATCAACGGGAGGCCGCGCTCGCCGAGCAACCGGCAACCGCGCTCCAGCGCGAGGACGCAGTGCGCATACAGGGTGCCGCGCTGTGTCGAAGGCGTGGGCATGTCGTAATACCCTTCCTCTTCCGGTGTCACCGCGCGTCCCTCGATGAAGCCGACCACTTCGTCCAGCACGCTGGCGTCGCCGGTCACCTCCAGGTAGCGGCACGCACCCTGGGGCAGCCACAGATAATCATCCGAGCAACGGGTGCGCACGCCGCGACCCTGCGGAGGATGCCACCAGTGCATCACATCGCCTTCGGCGAACTGGTGGGCAGCGCAGAGCAGCAGGTGATCGCGGGTCAGATCCGGGCGAGCGTGTACGAGGGCGAGTGCGTCCTGCAGCTGGTCGCGGAAGCCGAACGCGCCGCCTGACTGGTAATAGCCACTGCGCGCCAGGTAGCGGCAGCCGAGGGTCTGGTAGACCAGCCAGCCATTGGCCAGTGCGTCCAACGCCGGGTCCGGCGTGCGTACCTGCACGGTGGCCAGCACATTCCGCCAGTGGATGCGCACGGCATCCAGCGCATCGATGGCCTCATGGGCACCCTGGCGGCTTCGTGCCAACGCGACCGCTTCCTCGCGGTCGCGCCCCGCGCCAAGGCGGAACGTCGTTTCACTGCGGTCGCCCGGCGCCAGCACCAGTGGCACCTGGATCGCCGCGCAGGGATCCAGCCCCGTGCCCAAGCGTCCATCCAGACGTTCGCGACGCAACGCCGCCGGTGCATGCAGGCCGCCATTGCGGCCGATGAACTCCAGGCGATCACAGGTCCAGCCGCAGCCCTCGGCATCGGTGTCGAAGAAGGCCATGCGACCGCCGAACTCGGTGCTGTAGCTGTTGCGCGCCAGCAGCGCCCCGGTCTGCGGGTCGCGTTCCGTGACGACGTGCATCCGCGACTTGGTGCGCAGGTCGCCCATGACCCATTCAACGTAGCCGATGGCCGACAGCCGCCGTGGCCTGCCCGAGAGGTTGTGCAAGCGCAGGACCGAGAACTTCAGCGGCGCGGTGACATCGACGAAGACCCACAACTCGCTGGCGATGCCGTCTTCGATATGCTCGTAGACCGTATAGCCGAAGCCATGGCGGGTACGGTACGCACCGGTGCCCCTGCATGGCAGCGGCATCGGCGACCAGACACGGCCGGTGTCCTCGTCGCGCACGTAGAAGGCCTCGCCGCCGGTGTCGGACACCGGATCATTGAGCCAGGGCGTCAAGCGGAATTCGTGTGCATTTTCGAACCAGGTATAGCCCGGTGCACTCTCGCTGACGACCGTGCCCAGGCGGGCGTTCGCGATTACGTTGGCCCACGGCGCCGGGGTCGGGGCGCCTTCGCGCACCACCACGACGTACTCGCGGCCGTCCTCGCTGAAACTGCCGGTGCCGTTGTCGAATCGGCCTGCGCCGCGATACGGAAGGAACGGCCAAGGGTCGTCCACCTCTTCGTCGTGCTCGACGCCCGGGGGCAGTCCGGGTTCGGGACCCGGGTCGGCGACGACGGGCAGCCCGGGCGTCGCGTCCATCGCCAGGGCCAGCTCCTGCTGCTCCGCCTGCGGCACCAGGGCCGGAATCCGTCGCACCGGCAGCGGCTGGCGTCCCACCTGCGCGGCCAGTGTGCCGTCCTCGTCGCTGATCACCACCCGTGCGACCGCCTGCAACAGAATGCGGTCCTCGTGGCTCATGTTCTGCACCGGCCGCACGAAAATGCCGCCCGGGCGATCAAGCAGGCCGGTCTCCGAACTGGCCGCCACCATCCCCAGGATCTGATCCTGGAGTTCCTGCCGATAGCCGGCCTTGCTGTCGTTCCAGATGACCAGGTCGGTGTTGAGGCCCTTCTGGCGCCAGTACGCATGTGCCTGCACCAGTTGCCGGACCAGTTCCACGTTCTCGGCGTCGGTGACCTTGAGCAGGACGATGGGCAGGTCGCCGGAGATGGCATGGCCCCACAGGCCGGATTGTCCTCGCTGGTTCTGCTGGAGGACGGCGGCGCCCGCGCGCAGCAGCGGATTGGCATACAACACGTGGCTGGCCAGGCGCTCGTACAGCGACGCCTCGGCCTGGCTGGCGTTGATCTGCCGGCGCACCACCTGGCTGTGCGTCCAGGCCAGGTCGAAGACGCGGTCGGCCAGGCGGCGATCACGGTATTTGTCTACCAGTGCCTCGCAACCGGAGCGGTCGGCGCCGATGCCGTACACCATGTCCAGCTGCACGGTCTGCTCGGGCTCAAGAACCACGCGGACGCGGATCGCCACGATCGGGTCGAGCACCGAGCCGTCCGTGCCGGAGAGCTCGGTATCGGTGGTCAACGCCTGCGGCGTCCGCGGCGTGTTGCCACGACCGAGGAAGCGTGCGCGGTCGGTTTCGTAGGAGATCGCCACCACCTCGGCGTCATGCACCGCCACCAGATGGAACATCCACGGTGGTACCTCGTCGTGCGAACGCGGCCGGCGCGTGCACAGCACGGCCTGCTTGGCCGACAGGATCTCGCTCTGCACGAAGAGGTTGCTGAAGGCCGGATGCGCATCGTCGGATGCGGCGGGGGCGAGCACCACTTCGGCATAGGTGGTGATTTCCACCGTGCGCTGGCGACGGCTGCGGTTGGTCAGGCGCAGGCGCCTAAGCTCGATGTCGTCCTCGGCGGAGATGGCGACCTGCAGGTGGCTCTCGCAGCCGCGGCGGGCACCGCGGAACTCTGCCTTGGCGTCGGAGAAGATCGCCTCGTAATTGTCCACTGCCACGCAGGTGGGCTGGTAGGCGGCAGACCAGAACTCGCCGCTGTCCACGTCGCGCAGATAGCAGAACGAGCCCCAGGCATCGGTGGTGCCGTCTTCGCGCCAACGGGTGAGTGACAGGTCGCCGTGGCGACTGTAGCCGCCGCCGGCATGGGTCAGCATGCCGTGGTAGCGGCCGTTGGACAGCAGCTGCACTTCCGGACGCGGACCACCCGGATCGCGCAGGACGCGCAGGGAGGTCTCGTGCTCGGCCATGGCGGAGTGCTCGCCCAGGGATTCGACCTCATGGGGATGGAATACGCCGATGCGCGGGATGCGTTCCTGCAGCAGCAGCAGGGTGGCCTGGAACTCGACATCGGCAACGAAGCGACGCTGCATCGGCTGGTCGCGCAACAGGTAATCCAGCGACAGCAGGCCCATGCCCTGGTGGTGGGCCATGAACGAACGCAACAGCACGTGATCCTGCCCCGGCGGGACGCGGGCAGGGGTGTAGTCGATCGCTTCGTACATGCCGAAGCGTCCGGAGAAGCCCAATCCTTCGAGCGCCTGGAGGTTCTGGCACGCCGCCTCCGGCGCCACCATCAGCGCCATCATGCTGGCATAGGGCGCGATGACCCGATCCTGGCCCAGGCCGCGCTTGAGGCCCAATCCCGGCACGCCGAACGCCCGATACTGGTAGTTCAGGCGGGCATCGACGGCGTTGTAGCCGGACTCGGATACGCCCCACGGCAGGTTCAAGGTACGGCCGTAGACGATCTGCGCCTCGACCGCGTGACGTGCGGTCTGGTCGAGCAGGGTGTCCGGATAGCTCGGCATCACCAGCTGCGGCATGAGGTACTCGAACATCGAGCCACTCCATGACAGCAGCGTCGGCGTGCCGTTTACCTCGGTGAGCATCCGGCCGAGCGCGAACCAGCTCTCCTGCGCCAACTGGCCCTGGGCGATGGCCACGAAGGCACACAGCCGCGCTTCGGAGGCCAGCAGGTCGTAGAAGCTGTTGTCGAGGCGGTGGTCGTCGACGTTGTAGCCGATCGAGAGCAGGTTGCGGCTACGGTAGAACAGGAACCCGTATTCCATCAGCGAGAACTGCCCCGCACGGTGCGCCAGGGCGTGCAGCTGCTCGATGCGCGCGCGCGCGTCCGCACCCGCCGTACCGGGCAGGGCGGCCAGCTGGCGCAGGCTGGGCACCGGCGCCTCGCCGTCCGCGCCGGCAGCGGCAGGGAGGTCGGCGAGTGCCGCCTGGGCGGCATGGCATTCGGCAGCGAACAGGGCGGGCCAGTGCAGCTCACCTTCCTCGGGCGATTCCGGTGCCGGCCACTGCGCCAGCACGGCGTCGGCCAGACCGGCCAGCTCCTGCAACCGGGCCAGCAGCTGCGCCGTCCCGCGGGGGAGGTCGGTACGCGTTGACGCCAAGCGCTGGCGAAGGTGGTTGAGCGCCTCGCCGAGGTGCCTGTCATCCGGGCGATGGCGCTGCCGTTCCTCCTCCAGCACGCCGAGCGTATCGGCCAGGCCGTCGAACGTGTGCGGCGCCAAGACAGGCGCGTCGACCAGCGCGAGCAGGCCTTGGCGCAGCGTCAGCAGATGGCCAGCCAGGTTGCCGCTGTCCACGGTGGAGACGTAGCGCGGCGGCAGCGGCGCCAGGGTTTCGGTGTCGTACCAGTTCAGGAAGTGGCCGCGATGGCGCGGCAGCTGGTCCAGCGTATCGAACGTGAGGGCGGTACGTCTGGCGACCGCACCCTGCTGGAGATACCCGAAGTCCCACGCGGACAGATTGGCCAGCAGGGACAGGCCGATGTTGGTCGGCGAGGTGCGGCGCGCGACGACCAGCGTCGGATGCTCCTGGATGTTGTCCGGCGGCAGCCAGTGATCCTGCTCGCGCACCCAGGCCTGGAAGAACGACCAGGTGCGCCGCGCCAGCCGGCCAAGGAAGGCCCGCTGGGTCACGGACAGTTCCGCCACGCTCGCCGCCGGCGGCCGGCCCAGCCACGCCATCAAGGCCGGCGCGAAGGTCCACGCCAGCAGCAAGGGCAGGGCGACAGGCAGCGCCTGCGGATGCACGCTGGCCACGACCGCCGCCAACGCGAGCGCCAGCAGCGACGCCGGCGCCATCACACGCCATTCCGCGCCGCGGTCGCCGCCAAGGCGGCGCTCGACTTCGCTGGAGGGGTTCCATTGCAGCAGGTGACGGCGGGTGATGGCCATCCGCCAGAGCGTGCGCAGGATCGCACCACCGGCCAGCAACGCTTCGTAGGGCAGGCAGGCGATCTGGGTGGACGCGCGCAGCAACGACTGCAACGTACCGCGCCCGACCATGATGTAGTGCGCTTCCAGCGGCGTGTCTTCCGGAACGCTCAGCGCATCGCGCAGCATGCCGATCAGCGGCGGCGCGAACCACAGCGCCAGCACCCACGCCGTCCATGCGGCCGGGTTCCCGGCATACAGCCAGCCCGCCATCAACAGGGCCAGGGCCGCGATCGGCACCAGGCTCCGGCGCAGGTTGTCCAGCAACTTGCCGCGCGACAGCAGACTGAGCCGGTTGCGTTCCCATCCGGATCCCGGGCGCGGTGTCCACGGCAGCAACCACGGCAGCAACTGCCAGTCGCCGCGGATCCAGCGTGCACGGCGCTTGGCGTCGGCGGCGTAGCGTTCGGGATAGTCCTCGTACAGGCGCACGTCGCTCACCAACCCTGCGCGTGCATAGCAGCCTTCCAGCAGGTCATGGCTGAGGATGCGGTTCTCGGGTAGGCGGCCCTCGAGCGCATGCTCGAAGGCTTCGACGTCATAGATGCCCTTGCCCACGAACGAGCCTTCGTCGAACAGGTCCTGGTAGACGTCCGAGACCATGCGCGTGTACGGATCGATACCCGGCTCGCTGCCGAACATCCGGGCAAAACGCGAGGTGCGGCGCCGGCCGAGGCTGGTGCCGACGCTGGGCTGCAGGATGCCGTAGCCTTCCACCACGCGTTGCAGCGTCGGATCGAAGCGCGGGCGGTTGAGTGGGTGCGCCAGGGTGGCGACGAAGGCGCGTGCCGCATCCCGCGGAAGTTGTGTGTCCGAATCCAGGGTGATCACGTAGCGGACGCCGATCAGAGCCGCCGCGTCACCGACGACGCGCATGAACGCGGCCGCATTGCCTTGGCGGAGCAGGGCATTCAGCGCGGCCAGCTTGCCGCGCTTGCGCTCGTGTCCCATCCACACGCCTTCGCCCGGGTTCCATTGCCTGGGGCGGTGCAGCAGGTAGAAGCGATCGCCGCGCTCTGGCGCGTAACGACGGTTCAATTCCTCGATCCGCTCCACGGCATGCGCAAGCAGGGTGGCGTCCGTCGGCGTCTCGGCGGCCGCGGCATCGAGAAAGTCCGTCAGCAGCACGAAGCGCAGCTGGGGATCGCGGTTGGCCAGGAAGCGGACCTCCAGCGCTTCGGTCAGGACGTCGATGCCCTCGATGCTGGACAGCATCGACGGGACCGCGACCACGGTGGCGCATGCGGCAGGGATGCCTTCGCTGAAATCGAGCTTGGGCAGCGGCCTGGGCGTGACCAGCACCGTCGCGGTCCAGTTGACCAGGACGATGCCCAGCTCGCTGAAGACCAGCAGCCCGAGCAGCGCGGCCAGCCAGAGGGGCGCCGCGCCACTGCCGGTGGCCAGCAGGCCGCCGGTGGCCAGCACCGCAAGCAGGATGATCGGCAGCAGGTACAGCGCCAGCGGCACGCGATGCGCAAGTCGCGGTGCCTTGCGGTGGCGCGGGGCTGCCTCGGCCACTGCGTCAATGGTGGCGTTCACGCCTTCGCCGACGAGCCAGTAGCCCACGTGCGTGCGAGGCCCCTCGAGCGGCGCAGCCCGTGCCAGGTCGAGCGCGATGGTCGCAACGCGCTCCTCGGCGACGCGGCTGCCGCGGGCAATCTTCTCCACCACGTGGCGATAGGCGTCGCGGGTGCCGAAATCCATCTGCGCATAGACGCCCATGGGGTCGTCCCGCAGCCGCTGCTCGACCACGCTCATATCTTCGACAAAGGTGCGCCAATCCATGGTGGAGAGGAAGCGCAGGCTGCCGATGCTGTTGCCGATCGAGACCTGATCGGCCGCCTGTTGCTGCCCCTCGGCGGCGACCAGTTCGTCGATGCGCTGCCCGGCCGCGGCTGCCCACTGTTCCAGCCAGGCGACGGGCATGGCCCATGCGCCGCCGCGCCCCTGCAGCGAGCGGGTCAGCTCGGCGATGAAGGCGCCGGTCAGAGGTGGCTCGGACCGTGCCATGTCAGCCACCACCAGGACCACATCGGTAGGGGTGTCGGAGGCCGCGCGATTGAGGTTGTCCGCCCATTGGGCGGCCAGGCCACGGTCTGTCCCGTCGCGCATCACCCGCGCCGCCATGCGCCGCAGATTCTCCAGCAGGGCCAGGCGCAGCATGATGGGAACGGCCCACAGTTCGCCCAGGCTCAGCGGCGCGAGCGACTGATACGAGGCGATGAAGCGGCCCAGGGTATCGGCGTCAATGCGGCCATCGCCGTGCGCGATGGCCTGCATCGACAGCTCATACACGCGCGGCAACCCGGCCGAGGGGCCGCCGACAAGCGAAGGCAACTGCCGGCTGTAGCCGCGCGGCAGGTGGCGTCGCGCGGTCTGGATCTGTTCTTCGATCAGGTAGTAGTTGTCGAGCAGCCATTCCCCGGCCGGGGTCACCGGCCGCTGTTCGCGCACTACGTTGCTGAGCAGCGTGTTGGCGTCTTCCAGGACACGCTCGTTGGCCTGCAGGCGATCGAGCAGGCGCTCTGCGCCAGGTCGCATCCGCACCCGATGCTGGCGCGCCAGTGCGCGGCCGTACACCTCCATCTGTTCAACGCTGTACAGCGCGGCACGCAGTGGGACCTCGGTGGCTTCGATGGCCGGGACCGAGGCCTGGCGCTCACGCCAACGCCAACGCACTACACGACGCAGGCGGAGCCAACGACCAAAAAGACGACGAAAGTGGGGCATGGGTTACCGAGGGGGGCAGGTCGCGGCCTTCATAGTTGCATTTGGGGTGCCTTGGTAGCTGTGAAGGTCGGGTGCGGCTGGGTGCCTACGGCAGTTCCACCACCACTTTGCCCTTCGCCCGACCGCTCTCCACGTGCGCCAGCGCACCCTCGGCATCCTGGAACGGAAATACCCGATCAATGACGGCGGCGATTGCGCCGGACTCGACGAGCGATGTGATGGTGCTCAGTTGCGCCCCATCAGCCCGCATGAAGACGAAGGAGTACGTCACCCCTTTCAGTTTTGCCTTCCTGCGGATGCCAAGGCTGAGCAGGCGCATGACCTGCTTGAGCGGCCAGGCCAGCCCGCGCGCAGCTGCAAAGCTGGGCGTGGGCGGTCCCGAGATGGAAATAAGATGGCCACCCGGCTTGAGGATCTGCAGCGAGCGCTCCAGTTCATCCTTGCCCAGGCTGTTGAGCACCACATCGTAGTCGTGCAGTTCCGTAGCGAAATCCTGCTGCCTGTAATCGATGACCACGTCCGCGCCCAAGTCCTTCACCCAGGCTACGTTGGGCGTACTGGTTGTCGTGGCAACGAGCGCGCCGAGGTGCTTGGCCAGCTGGATGGCCACGGTGCCGACGCCGCCGGAGCCCGCCTGGATGAACACCTTCTGCCCGGGTTTCAGCTGGGCGGTTTCGACCAGTGCCTGCCACGCGGTCAGCGCGACCAGCGGCAGCGAGGCAGTCTCCACCATGGTGAGGTTGCTGGGCTTGAGTGCCACAGACGTGGACTTGACGGCGATGAACTCCGCGAACGCACCGATGCGGTCATCGTCGGGACGTGCGTACACCTCGTCGCCCGGCTTGAACTGGCGAACGCTGGCGCCGACGCGCTCCACCGTACCGGCCAGGTCGTTGCCCAGAATCAGCGGCAGGCGATACGGCAGGATCACCTTGAACTCGCCCCGCCGGATCCTCGTGTCCAGCGCGTTGACGCTTGCAGCATGCACCCGGATGAGCACATCGTCATCGCGCAGCGACGGCGTCGGCACGTCATCGATGCGCCCTGTTTCGTTCTTGCCATAGCGGTCGATGAGGAAGGCTTTCATGCGCGATAGCGCTCCGCTGCCTGCGCCTGCCGGACGTCCGAGAGCAGGCCCTGGCGCGATGCCTCCAGTGTGTCCCAGCGTTCGGCGACGTGCAGCGGCGGAATGGTCACGGTCTCGCGACGATCAAAGCCGATCAGGGCGGCATCCACCAGCTCGCCGACATCCATCACCTCCGACAACGTATTGATGTCGATGCCGGCACGCTCCCAGATCTCGGTGCGCGTGGCGGCAGGCAGCACGGCCTGCACATACACGCCTTTGGGCGACAGTTCCAGGCTGAGCCCCTGCGACAGGAACAGGGCGAAGACTTTGGTCGCACCGTAGACGGTCATGCCGAACTCGGGGGCCAGACCCACCACCGAGCCGATGTTCACGATCGCGCCTTCGCCGGCGTCGGCCAGTCGCGGTGCAACGGCCGCGGCGAGGCGCGTCAGGGCGAGAGTATTCAGTGTCACCAGCTGATGGATGCTGTCGGCCGACTGCGCGGTGAAGCCGCCGGTCTGGGCCATGCCCGCGTTGTTGATCAGGATGCCGATGCGGGCGTCATCGCGCAGGCGGGTTTCCACTGTGACCAGATCGGTGTGTTGGGTGAGGTCGGCCGGCAGGACGTCGACGGCCACCCCGGTGTGCTGGCGCAGGCGGGCGGCCAGTGTGTCCAGGCGCGCCTTGTCGCGCGCGACCAGCACCAGGTCGTGGCCGCGGCGTGCGAAGCGTTCGGCGTAAACGGTGCCGATGCCGCTTGAGGCGCCGGTGATGAGGACGGTGGGAAGCAGGCTCATGGTGTGTCTCGTGGAAATTGGGGGGGGCGAACGGCTATTGCGGCGTCGCATCTGTCAATACGTTCAATGTCGCGCGGTCTTCAGGAAGGCGGCAGGCCACGAGCGCGGCTGCGACACAATGATGATGACCGTAATCTTAGATGTCAACGGTTTGATTATGCACGTAATCTAAGTGTGATAAAGTGCCTTACTTCCGCAGCACAGCGTTGCAGGGCATCGTTCATGAAGGTCACCAAGGCACAGGCGCAGGCCAACCGGGCGCACATCGTCGAAACCGCCTCCACGCTGTTTCGGGAGCGGGGGTACGATGGCGTGGGCGTGGCAGACCTGATGGGGGCCGCAGGCTTCACCCACGGCGGCTTCTACAAGCACTTCGCCTCCAAGACCGACCTGATGGCGGAGGCGGCCACCTGTGGTTTTGAGGCATCCGCCGAGGCCTTGGCCGAGACAGATCTGCGTGCGTTCCTGACGTGTTACCTGTCCCGTGAACACCGGGATGCGCCAGGGCAGGGCTGCACGATGGCGGCACTGTGCACGGACGCCGCGCGTCAGCCGGCATCGGTCAAGGCTGCGTTCGCAACCGGTATCGAAGCGCGGCTGGCAGCGGGAGCAGGTCCCGAGGGTCACGTGGATGCCGCTGCTGCTGAGCGCAGCCGTGCGCGGCGGATCGCCCTGATTGCGCAGGCGGTGGGCGCGGTGGTGTTGTCGCGGTCCTGCCCGGATGATGCGGCGCTCGCCGACGAGATTCTGGACGCCTGTCGGGACGACATACTGGCGCGGTTGCCGGATGCCCCTGTGGCCTGAGGCTGTCCTTCGGCGCTGAGTACCGTTGCGGTCACCACGGCAACAGGCTGGGGTGAACCCATACCCGATCGGTCACCGATTGCCCGGTTCACTCCGCGGCGCTACCCTTGGCCCATGTCCATTTCACCCTCCGCAGCGCTCGACGCCGGCCGCGGCCCCGCCGAGCACGATGTGCGCACGCAGATCATCAAGGCGGCCACCGGGCACTTCAGTCACTACGGCTACGACAAGACCACGGTGTCCGACCTTGCCAAGGCCATCGGCTTCTCCAAGGCCTACATCTACAAGTTCTTTGCCTCCAAACAAGCCATCGGGGAGGTCATCTGCGCCAATTGCCTCGGGGAGATCGAAAGCGAGGTGCATGCTGCCTTGAAGGGCGTTCAAGCGCCGCCTGAAAGGCTTCGTGTTCTGTTCACCGTCATCGTGGAGGCCAGTCTTCGCCTGTTCCTCGAGGAACGCCGGCTCTATGAAATTGCGGTGGCGGCCGCGACGGATCACTGGCCCTCGACCCAGGCCTACCAAGTCCGCATCCGGCAGCTTGTCGAAGAGATCCTGAAAGACGGACGTGTCTCCGGCGCGTTCGAGAGCTCAACGTCGCTTGGCGAGACCAGCCGCGCGGTCTACCAGGTGCTGGTGCCCTATCTGAACCCCGTAACGCTTCCCCACCTGTCGGTCTGGCATGAGGAAGCGCCCACCGCGCTGCAGGACCTGGTCCTTCGGAGTCTGTCCCCGCTACGACAGTGACCATTGACGTAAATGGTCACTAGGAACAGAATGCGTCCGGATACCCCACTCCGGAAGTCTGTATGCGGCGCCGTTTTGTACTCACAGCCATCTCCTGTGTTGTTCCGTTGTTCCTTGCAGCCTGCGGAACGTCGGATGACATCGACCCCCGGACCGCGCCGCCCATCGTCCGGGTTGCCACCGTGCAACCGGGCGCGGGAAACGCGCGCACATTCACCGGCACCATCGCGGCAAGGGTGCAGAGCGACCTGGCATTCCGTGTGGGAGGCAAGCTTACTGAGCGCCTCGTCGAGACGGGTCAGACGGTCAAGCGCGGCGATGTGCTCTACCGGATGGACCCCAACGATCTGAACCTGGCCGCGGCCGCCCAGCAGCAGGCCGTCATCGCGGCGCGTGCGCAGAGCGCGCAGGCCACGGCCGACGAAGCGCGGTATCGCGATCTGGCGGCCAAGGGCGTCGTGTCACGATCATCCTACGACCAGATAAAAGCGGCGGCCGATGCGGCGGCCGCTCAGCTCGGAGCGGCCGAATCCCAGGCCCGGGTTGCGCGCAATGCGAGCCAGTACACAGCGCTCGTTGCCGATGCCGACGGGGTGGTCATGACCATCAACGCCGAGCCGGGTCAGGTCGTGGCGGCGGGGCAGGTGGTTGCCCGGCTTGCCCGCGCGGGGAGCCGAGAGGCGGTCGTCCAACTGCCGGAAACGCTTCGTCCCCTGATCGGCTCGGTCGCCCTGGCGTCTTCGTTCGGGGGAAACGGCAGGATTCCCGCGCGGTTGCGCGTGCTCTCTGAATCGGCAGACGCCGCAACCCGGACCTTCGAAGCCCGTTACACGTTGGAAGAGGGCAGCGCCGCACTGCCGCTGGGTTCAACGGTGGCGGTCGAGCTTGCAGGCTCGGCCCCTGCCGGCGTCCCGGCTGGTTTTGAGGTTCCGCTGGGGGCGTTGTTCGATCCCGGCACCGGAACCGGCGTATGGGTGATCAGCGGTGAGCCGCTCAAAGCCAGCTGGACGCCGGTCGCCGTCAAGCAGCTGGGCGACGATCAGGCCTTGGTCGAGGGCCCGTTGAAGGCCTCGGATCGCGTGGCGGCGCTTGGCGCACACCTGCTGCGGGAAGGGCAGGTGGTTCGTCTGGCTGACACGGCCAGGAGCACCGCTGCAGATGGGGCGCATCAGTGAGTGGGTTCAACCTGTCCGCGCTTGCGGTGCGCGAGCGCGCTATCACGGTCTTTCTGATCTTTCTGATTTCCGTTGCCGGCATCGTGTCGTTCTTCCAGCTCGGCCGCGCGGAGGACCCCGCGTTCACCGTCAAGGTCATGACCATCGTGACGGCCTGGCCAGGTGCCACGCCGACGGAGATGCAGGACCAGGTCGCCGAGAAGCTGGAAAAGCGCCTGCAGGAACTGCGCTGGTATGACCGCAGCGAAACCTACACGCGGCCTGGCTTGTCCTTCACCACGCTGACATTGCAGGACGGTACGCCGCCTTCAGCCGTGCAGGAAGAGTTCTACCAGGCGCGCAAGAAGATGGCCGACGAAGCGGCGAACCTGCCGGCAGGCGTGATCGGCCCGATGGTGAACGACGAATACGCGGATGTCACCTTCGCTCTGTTCGCACTGAAAGCGAAGGGTGAGCCGTTCCGTGTGCTTGCACGCGACGCTGAAACCCTGCGCCAGCGCTTGCTGCACGTGCCTGGCGTGAAGAAGGTCAACATCATCGGTGAGCAGCCCGAGCGCATCTATGTGGAGCTTTCGCACGAACGCCTGTCGAACCTTGGCATCACACCACAGCAGGTGTTCGGGGCGCTCAACGGACAGAATGCCCTGACGCCCGCAGGCTCGGTCGAGGCCATGGGTCCGCAGATCTTCATCCGCCTGGATGGGGCGCTGGACCAGCTGGAGAAGATCCGCGATACGCCGGTCGTTGCACAGGGCAGGACGCTGAAGCTGAGGGACGTTGCGACCGTCAGGCGGGGCTATGAGGATCCGTCGGCCTTCATGATCCGCAACGGCGGCGAGCCGGCGATGCTGCTTGGGATCGTCATGCGTGACGGCTGGAACGGCCTGGATCTCGGCGCCTCACTCGACGCGGAGGTCAAGAGAATCAATGCGGGCCTCCCGGTAGGGATGGCGCTGGACAAGGTCACCGATCAGGCGGTGAACATCAGTGCGTCGGTCGACGAGTTCATGATGAAGTTCTTCGCCGCGCTGCTGGTGGTGATGCTGGTGTGCTTTGTCAGCATGGGCTGGCGAGTGGGTGTCGTGGTGGCTGCGGCCGTGCCGCTGACGCTGGCTGCCGTGTTCATGGTCATGGCCGCAACCGGCAAGAATTTCGACCGCATCACGCTAGGCTCGCTGATCCTGGCGCTTGGCCTGCTGGTAGACGACGCGATCATCGCCATTGAAATGATGGTGGTGAAGATGGAAGAGGGCTACAGCCGGGTCAAGGCATCGGCCTACGCGTGGAGCCATACGGCAGCGCCGATGCTGGCTGGCACCCTGGTGACTGCGGTGGGGTTCATGCCCAACGGCTTTGCCCGGTCCACTGCGGGCGAATACACCAGCAACATGTTCTGGATCGTGGGCATCGCGCTGATCGTGTCGTGGGTGGTCGCGGTGTTCTTTACGCCTTACCTGGGTGTGAAGCTTCTCCCTGAACTCAAGGCCGTCGAAGGCGGGCACAGCAGTCTCTACGACACGCCGCGCTACAACCGCTTCCGATCGATCCTGGCGCGCGTGATTGCGCGCAAGTGGCTTGCCGCAGGCTCGGTGATCGCACTGTTCGTGCTCTCGGTGGTGGGCATGGGGCTGGTGAAAAAGCAGTTCTTCCCCATCTCTGACCGTCCGGAGGTGTTGGTCGAAGTGCAGATGCCCTACGGCACGGCCATCGAACAGACCAGCCTGGCGACCCAGAAGGTCGAGAAGTGGCTCTCGGCGCAGGAAGAAGCGAAGATCGTCACGGCTTACATCGGTCAGGGCGCGCCCCGGTTCTATCTCGCCATCTCGCCGGAACTGCCGGACCCGGCGTTTGCCAAGATCGTGGTGCGCACTGACAGCCAGGAACAGCGCGATGCCTTGAAAGCCAAGCTTCGCCGAGCGGTGGCGGAGGGCTTGGCGCCCGAGGCGCGTGTGCGGGTGACGCAGTTGGTGTTCGGGCCTTACTCGCCCTACCCAGTGGCGTATCGGGTCAGTGGTCCGGATCCGGATGTCGTCCGTGGCATTGCGGCCAAGGTCGAGCAGACCCTGCACGCCAGCCCGATGATGCGCACGGTCAACACCGATTGGGGTGCGCGCACGCCGACGCTGCACTTCACGCTGGATCAGGACCGCCTGCAAGCGATGGGGATGACGTCGGCCTCTGTCTCGCAGCAGTTGCAGTTCTTCCTGAGCGGGGTGCCCGTCACGGCTGTTCGTGAGGACATCCGCACCGTCGAGGTTGTCGCTCGATCCGGCGGCGACACACGCCTGGATCCTGGCCGGATTGCGGACTTCACCCTGGTCGGTGCGGCTGGCCAGCGCGTGCCGCTGTCCCAGATCGGCACAGTGGAGGTCCGGATGGAAGAGCCGGTGCTGCGCCGTCGTGATCGGGTGCCCACCATCACCGTGCGCGGTGACATCGACGATGCGTTGCAGCCACCGGACGTATCCGCCGCGATCAGCAGGCAGCTCGAGCCACTCATTGCCTCGCTGCCTGAGGGCTACGCCATTGCGCAGGCAGGTTCCATCGAGGAATCGGGCAAGGCAATGAGCGCCATGCTGCCGCTGTTCCCGATCATGCTGGCGGTGACCCTTCTGATCATCATCCTGCAGGTGCGCTCCATCTCGGCAATGATGATGGTGTTCATGACCAGTCCGTTGGGGCTGATTGGCGTGGTGCCAACGCTGCTGCTGTTCCAGCAGCCGTTCGGCATCAACGCGCTGGTTGGATTGATCGCGTTGTCGGGAATCCTGATGCGCAACACGCTCATCCTCATTGGTCAGATCCATGAGAACGAACAAGCAGGGATGGAGACCTTCCACTCCATCATTGAGGCGACGATTCACCGCGCGCGTCCAGTGATCCTGACCTCCCTGGCAGCGGTGCTTGCCTTCATTCCGCTGACCCACTCGGTGTTCTGGGGAACGCTTGCCTACACGTTGATCGGCGGCACCATCGCCGGCACCGTGATGACGCTGGTGTTCCTCCCGGCGATGTATGCCATCTGGTTCAAGGTCCGAGCGGAAAAGACCCCCGTTGCCTGATATTGGCCCGGACCTCTTTTATATGGGAAGTGACTCATGAGCATTGCTGACAAAGACCGCATCGTGGTGACCGGAATGGGCGTGGTCAGCCCACTCGGCTGCGGGGTTGAAACCGTCTGGTCGCGCCTCCTGGCCGGGCGCTCCGGGATCGGGGCGCTGGGTGCCGATCTTGCGGCGGGGACCGGCTGCGAAGTCGGCGGCCGCGTGCCCGACTGCGTTCAAGACCCGGAGGCGGGTTTTGATTCGACCGGCATCATCGCGCCGAAAGATCTCAAGAAGATGGACCGGTTCGTTGAGTTTGCGCTGGTCGCCGCGCATGAAGCGCTTGCGCAGGCGGGTTGGCATGATGCCGATGAGCGCGGGCTGCTGCGAACGGCGACCGTGATTGCCACGGGCATCGGCGGTTTTGGATCGATCGTCAATGCGGTCCACACCACCGAAAGCCGTGGGCCTGGCCGGCTGTCGCCCTTCACTGCGCCGACTTTCCTGGCCAACATGGCGGCAGGGCAGGCATCGATACGCTACGGGTTCAAAGGCCCGCAGGGCGCACCCGTCACGGCCTGCGCAGCGGGTGTCCAGGCCATCGGTGATGCAGCACGGCTGATCAAGTCCGGTGAGGCGGACATCGCGCTGTGCGGTGGGGCGGAGGCGGCGATGCACCGGGTCAGCCTGGGCGGCTTCGCGGCGGCCAAGGCGCTCAGCACGTCGTTCAATGACACGCCCCAGGCCGCCTCTCGCCCGTTTGACGAGCAGCGGGACGGATTCGTCATGTCCGAAGGGGCAGGGTTGCTGGTGATCGAGCGCCTGGACCACGCCTTGGCGCGCGGCGCCAAGCCGCTTGCCGAGCTGGTTGGCTACGGCACGACCTCCGATGCCTTCCATCTGACAGCCGGGCCCGACGACGGCAGCGGGGCGCGGCGGGCGATGGAGATCGCGCTGGCACAGGCAGGCATTACGCCGGCGCAGGTCGATCACATCAACGCGCATGCCACGTCCACCCAGGTGGGCGACCGCGCAGAACTCGCGGCGATGCGTGCGCTGTTCGGTACCCGACCCGATCTTCTGATTTCCGCCACCAAGTCCAGCACCGGGCATCTGCTGGGGGCGGCGGGGGGCATCGGGGCCATCTTCACCGTGCTCGCGTTACGTGATCAGATCGCGCCCGCGACGCTCAACCTGATTCGGCCGGATCCATTGGCGGAAGGACTGACGATCGTAGGCGGCGTGCCGCGGAAGGCGGATATCGCGTTCGCCCTGACCAATGGATTTGGCTTCGGCGGGGTGAATGCCAGCGCGCTGTTCCGGCGCCTGTGAATGCCGTGGCCTCAACCGGCGGCGCAAGCAAAACCACGCTGCGTTGGGAGCGGGCGAGAGCGCGTAGCCGAAGGAGCATCCTTGATGCCGCCGCCACCGTGTTTGCGGAGGAGGGCTTTGAGCGTGCGACGATGAAGCGCATCGCAGAGGCCTGTGGCATTACGAAGGTCACCCTCTACGCGCACTTCCGTGACAAGGAGCGTCTTTACAGGACGGTCATGGACGGCCATCTCGCAGCGATGCCCTCAGTGATGCTCGACATGCATGGGGATGGCCGATCTTGGCGAGGCGTTGAGGCGTATCGCTGACGGCATCGGCCGATTGGCGGCGGATGCTTCGTGTCAGGCGTTCTGCGGGTCGTTGTCGCGCTCCGGTCCCGCCAGTGACGTCTACAGAGACCAGTGGAATGCGGTGCTGGAACCGTATCTGACGCTTGCAGAAGACGTCTTCATCGAGGCTTCCGCGTGCCCGACCAACGCCGCGGACAGCGATAATTTCCTGAGGCTGGTGCTCACGGAGCATGGCTTGCCGGAGGGGCCCAGGCGTGTCTCTCGGAGCGATGCAACCGTCGCGCTGTTTGTTCGGGCCTATGCAACGCCTCAACGGCGCAGGTAGCTGGCCAGTTTCAGAACGGTGGCTGCGCTGGATGCGTGGAGCAATTGCAATGTCGTGGTCTTACGAGAGCCGATGCCGGCGACCGCTTCCTTTACCACGATCATTTCATACTCTCTGGCGTTGCCATCGAAGCATGTGGCCGTGATACAGGACTCCGCTGTCATTCCGACAACGACAAGCTCCCTTACGCCAAGTTTGGCAAGCAGCACGGCGAGTGGGGTGGCGAGGAAGGCCGAGTGCTTGGGCTTGAGCACGAAGTAGTCACCGTGCTCCGGCTGGAGGATTTTCGCGATCGCCGATGACGCGCCCTCCGTGGACAGGCACAGCCGCACCAACTCTTTGAAGTCCATCTGCCAATTCGCGAAATTGTCATTGGCGTAGATCACCGGATGGCCGCGCTCGCGGAAATGCCGCGCGAGCCTTGCGATGTGCTGAGCCGCTTCCAGAGCCTTGGGCTTCACTTGGACGGCTTCCGGGAAGTCGAACAACGTGAACATATCGATGATCACGAGCGCGGGGTTGGGAATACCCATGGCTTTCCTCCCACCTCAATCGTCCGTCTGGTCGTAAGGCGTCGGCAGCGGCTCGATAATGGCTAGTGAAGGAGCGGCGGTGCATGCCGCTCCTGGATCAGCTGCCGAATCCGGGCCACGGGCCTCAGGCGGCCTTTGCCGCCTTGGCATTCCCACCCGACTTGGCCAGGATCGTCAGCTTCTCATCGGTTGCCTTTTCTTCTTCGAGGGTTTCAAGGAGAAGCGGGAGCGCGTCCTTGTAGCCCAGCTGCTTGGCGAGCGCTGCGATCGTGCCGTAGGACGCTATCTCGTAGTGTTCGACCTTCTGGGCGCCGCCGATGAGAGCCGCATCGCGCACCGGTCCCTCTTCGATGCTGTCGATGGCTTCCTTCCCCTCCTCAACCAGCCCTTCCATGGCGGCACACTTGATGCGCTTGAGACGGATGCCGAGCAATTCGACAACCTGGTCGATGCGCTCTATCTGGCCCTGGGTTTCCTCCAGGTGGGTTTCAAAGGCGGCAGCCAGGTCCGGGTTGGCGGCGGCGCGCGCAAGGCGGGGCAGCGCCTTGGTCAGCTGCTTCTCCGCGCTGTAAATGTCCGACAGTTCGTGGATGAACAGGTCTTCAGCGGTCTTGATCGCCATGATGGTCCTCCAGGTTGGTGGCGGGTGGAGCGCTGAAGCTACGGGCTCTCCCGTTAGGTTCGTGCGCAGAGCTGTGAAGGTCTGCTACACGCCTGCCATGTCTTCTGCGCACTGCATGCACACCTGTTCACGGCCGCCCGACGGTCGAAGGGCTAGAAAGAGGCTGGACGAGTGGGACTTTCACGAGAAGCCGTCATGCACCGAACCGTAGTATGTGTCGCTGTCATCTTCGCCTTGTCTGCGTGCGGGGGAGGAAACACAGAGTCCAGCGTCCAAGCGCCCGGGGCCGAAGAAAGCGCGAAGACCAAAGCGCTCGAGACCGGGGCAGCCGTGCTGCAGGACCGACCGCCGGTCGATGCCCTCAACGCCTATCTGGACGGGTTCCATTTCTACAACGGTCAGATGAAGGTCCAGATGGAGGCGCACCATTACTGCTCCATCCTCAACGAGGATGTGATCCAGTGCACCATCTACGACGGCAACGTGAAAGACGCCAAGTTGATGGGGGTGGAGTACATCATCAGTGAGAAGCTCTTCGCAGGCCTTCCCGAGCAGGAGAAGGCGCTATGGCACAGCCACGTTCAGGAGGTGAAATCCGGTCAACTCATCGCGCCAGGGATTCCCGAGGTGGCCGAGCACGAGCTGATGGAGAAGCTCATCCACACGTATGGCAAAACCTGGCACACGTGGCACACAGACCTGGACAAGGATCTGCCCCGAGGCATGCCGCAGCTGATGATGGGCTTCACCGCAGATGGCCAGGCGGACCCTGCGATGGTGGCTGCACGCGACGCACGGTTGGGCGTCAGTAGTGAGGACAAGCGAAAACGCCGTGCCGACATCGCCGCGCCGCCCATCGATGCAGGAGCGGATGCGTGGCAGAAGGGGACAGTCATCCAGATCGAGGACCCGACCGGCGGACATGCTCACGATGGGAGCGAAGAGGCTGACGCGCCATCCATCGGCCACAAGAATGCGACGTCCAAGGGCAGTTCCGGACACTTAGGTGGGGCGCCGCCTGGTTCGATGGCTCCTGCCCGGTGAGGCGCGTGCGAGCGGTAGTGAAATGGGCCTGCCATGTTGGCTGAATGGCGAACGGGAGGACTTCGTCTGTCCTCGACCTTGCACCGGGTTTCCACTACGGGTTTGATCAGTCGCTCCGTGCATCAGCCGGAAAGTAGCGCTTGCCCAGCCGCAAGGCGACGTGGACCAGCAGGATCAGTACCGGCACCTCCACCAGCGGGCCGATGACCGCGGCGAATGCGACCGGCGAAGCCAGGCCGAAAGCGGCAATGGCCACAGCGATCGCCAGTTCGAAATTGTTGCCTGCTGCAGTGAACGCGATCGCGGTGGTACGGGGATAGTCTTTGGCGATCAGCTTGCCCATGAAGAAGCTGATGACGAACTGGATGATGAAGTACAGCGTCAGCGGGATCGCGATGCGTACCGCGTCCATCGGAATCCGCAGCACGTCGCCGCCCTTCAGGCTGAACATCGCTACGATGGTGAATAGCAGCGCAGCCAGGGTGATCGGACTGATGGCGGGCAGGAACTTCTCTTCATACCATTGCACGCCCTTGCGCGCCTTCAGCCATCGGCTGGTGAGGAAGCCGGCCAGGAACGGGATGCCAAGGTAAATCAGAACAGCCTCGGCGATGGTCCAGAAACTGACATCGATGATGCTGCCCTGCAGACCGAACACCGGCGGCAGCCAGGAAAGGAAAAACCACGCGTAGACGCTGAACAGTGCGATCTGGAAGATCGAGTTGAATGCCACCAGTCCAGCCACATACTGGGCGTCGCCGCGGGCGAGCTGGTTCCACACCAGCACCATGGCGATGCAGCGGGCCAGCCCGATCAGGATCAGCCCGGTCATGTATTCGGGGTAGTCGCGCAGGAACAGCACGGCCAGGCCGAACATCAGGAACGGACCGACGATCCAGTTCTGCAGCAACGAGAGCATCAGCACCCGCTTGTCGGCAAAGACCCGTGGCAGTTCTTCGTACTTCACCTTGGCCAGCGGCGGGTACATCATCAGGATCAAGCCGATCGCGATCGGGATGTTGGTCGACCCTATGGAGAGGCTGTTCAGCGCGCTGGGTATGCCTTCGAACAGCGCCCCCAGTCCGACGCCCAGCGCCATGGCGGCGAAGATCCACAGCGTCAGGTACCGGTCCAGAAAGGACAAGCGGGAGGTGTCAGTGGTCATGGAATTTTCCGGGAGGACGGTCAGTGGATCTGCGCAATCGGATCGAACAGGCCCCAGTGCACCCGCACAACGTCGCCAAACACAACCGGGCACGCCTCGGCGGCCGCGCTGTCGCATACGGTGACGATCAGATCCATTGCAGCGGCATCCGCTTCGGCAAATTCGTCCCAGGACTTGCTGCGCAGGCCGTGCGCGCGGAATTACCGGTACAAAAGAACAAGACGCGACGGGTCATTCGAGCGATCTCCAAGGGAGGGTTGGTCAGCAGCCAGTGGGGCGTTCGCAGGACTGTTCGTCGGCACAGCAGTTTTCTGTGAGGTAGGCCAGCAGCTGGTTCATCGCCACAAACTCGGCCCGGTAGCAGATGGTCCGGCCACGCTGCTCGGCGCTGATCAGGCCCGCAGCCAGCAGTTCCTTCAGGTGGAAGGAGAGGGTGGCCCCAGGCAAGGAGAGGGCCTGGGCAATGTCGCCGGCCAGCTTGCCGCCGCTGCCGGCCTGCACCAGCAGGCGGAAGATCGACAGGCGGGTGGCGTGGCCCAGGGCAGCAAGAGCGTGGGTTGCGTTGTTATGTTCCATGATTCTAGAATAGTGGAATCGAAACCGCAGGACAACCCCGTGCAGCAGATCCCCAACGTGGTCCCAGGTGCCCTGGATATCCCGACGGCCGCCAAGCTCAACGACCCTGCCGCGCAGCGGCATCGCCCGCGCATCCTGATCCTTTACGGGTCGCTGCGACCTCAGTCGTTCAGTCGCAAGCTGGCGCTGGAGGCGCAGCGGCTGCTGGAACAGCTCGGGGCGGAAACCCGCCTGTTCGATCCACATGAGCTGCCGATGCTTGACTCGGTGCCGGCCACCCACCCCAAGGTGCAGGAGCTGCGCCAGGCCTCGCTGTGGTCGGAAGGCCACGTATGGATCAGCCCGGAACGCCACGGCACCCTTACTGCGGTATTCAAAAACCAGATCGACTGGCTGCCACTGGAAGAGGGCAGCGTGCGACCCACCCAAGGCCGCACGCTGGCAGTGATGCAGGTCTGCGGCGGCTCGCAATCGTTCAACGTGGTCAACGCGCTGCGCGTGCTCGGCCGATGGATGCGGATGGTGACGATCCCCAACCAGTCGTCGGTCGCCAAAGCGTGGCAGGAGTTCGACGACGAAGGTCGAATGAAGCCTTCGGCGTATTACGATCGCGTGGTGGACGTGATGGAGGAACTGGTCAAGTTCACCCTGCTGATGCGCGGGCGCAGTGACTACCTGGTCGACCGCTACAGCGAGCGCAAGGGCGCCGTTGAAGCGGCGGCGCTGGCGGCCGCTGCAGGCGTGGTCGAGACCATTTTGAATCAGGAGGAAAGTGCGTGAACGCTGTCATCTACCACAATCCCAAGTGCGGCACCTCGCGCAACACACTCGCGCTGATCCGCTTCGCCGGGATCGAACCGGAAGTGATCGACTACCTGGCCCACCCGCCCAGCCGCGCGCGCCTGGTCGACCTCATCACGGCGGCTGGGTTGAGCGTGCGTGATGCCATCCGGCAGAAGGGCACGCCGTATGACGAGCTGGCACTGGGCGATGCTGCACTGAGCGACGACGCGCTGCTTGATGCGATGCTGACGCACCCGATACTCATCAATCGTCCTTTCGTACAAACCGATAGGGGTACCCGTCTGTGTCGGCCATCAGAAGTGGTGCTGGACATCCTGCCGCCGCTGCCCGGACCGTTCCGAAAGGAAGATGGAGAGTGGGTGACCGGGCATACCGGAAGCTCGACGCCGTGATCCCATTGCTTGGCTGGGCTCGCTGCCGTTGAGAACCACAGGAGGTCATGCCCTATGTCGCCGCTCGATCCCGCAACAACCGAAAGCGCGTGGCGCGTCTTCCTGGTGTTCCTGCGACTGGGACTGACGTCGTTCGGCGGCCCGATTGCCCACCTGAGCTATTTCCGCCACGAGTTCGTCGAGCGTCGCCGTTGGCTGACGGACCGTAGCTATTCCGATCTGGTGGCCCTGTGCCAACTACTTCCGGGCCCGGCCAGCAGCCAGGTTGGAATGGCGCTTGGCCTGCGTCGAGCCGGCTGGCCTGGTCTGGTGGCCGCCTGGGCAGGCTTTACCCTGCCCTCGGCCGTGCTGATGATCCTGTTTGCCTTGGGCGTTGCCGGATACCAGGGCATCGTTGAATCCGGCTGGCTGCATGGCCTGAAGATCGTGGCAGTTGCCGTGGTGGCCCAAGCGGTATGGGGAATGGCCCGGTCCCTGTGCCCGGACCGTCTGCGCGCAGGGATGGCATTTGTTGCCGCTGTGTTGACCTTGGCCATGCCCTCGGTCGTCGGCCAGATCGTGGTGATCATCTTCAGCGGACTGCTCGGTCGCTGGATGCTGAAGATCGAACCCGTTTCCGGACAATCAGACGGCGGCTATCCCGTCTCGCGAAGAACCGGCACGGTGGCACTGGTGCTACTGGTGCTGCCACTTGTTCTGCTGCCGGTGTGGGCCGCGGCGAGCGGATCCCCCTTGGCCATGCTGTTGGAGGGGGTCTACCGCGCCGGCGCCCTGGTCTTTGGCGGCGGCCACGTCGTGCTGCCATTGCTGCAGACCGCGGTTGTCCAGAGCGGCACCGTGAGCACGACAGATCTGCTCGCCGGGTACGGTGCGGCGCAGGCGGTGCCGGGCCCTCTTTTCACATTCGCAGCGTACCTGGGGGCCATGGCCGCGGGTCCGTTGAGTGGCTGGGCAGGAGGTCTTACGCTATTGGCGGTCATTTTCATGCCTGCCGTTCTCGTGCTCGTAGGAGTGCTGCCCTTCTGGGAGTCGCTGCGCCACCGCAAGGATCTGCAGGGTTCAATTGCAGGCGTCAACGCCGGGGTCGTCGGGATCCTGCTGGCAGCGTTGTACGACCCGGTGTGGACGAGTGCGATCCATGACCGATGGGATGTCACGATGGCGCTGGTTGCGTTCGGGCTACTGGTCGTCGCGCGTGCACCGCCGATCGTGGTGGTGTTGCTGGCTGCCATGGCGGGTTGGGCGATGGCGCGGTAGTCAGGGCATCTGCCAGAGCATATAAGCCGCCGTCATGAAAATGAGTAGCGCGAATGCAACATTCAACACTCCACGGTGCTCTGCCAGCGCTGCAGATGCGCGCGCTCCGGGAGGGGCTTCCATGTCGGTTGGCCGTTAGGCAGCGGAAGAGGGGGCGCCTCGCAGGCGCGAAGCAAGAGAGGACAGGTCGTAACCAGCCTCACCGGCAATGGACAGCACCTGTTCGGGCGTAGCGCCGCCGTTACGAACCTGGGATAGGGCCCATAGCGACGTCGAGCGGGTGCCGGTCCTGCAGTAAGCGACGATGGGTGCAGGCAGTTGTTCCAGCAGCACGCCAAACTGCTGCACATGTCCATCGGTGATGGCGCCAGGCACGACGGGCAGATAGGCAAAGCCCAGGCCCGCCCTGGAGCAGGCCGCCTGCAGTGCAAGGTGATCGGGCTGGTCCGGCTGCTCGCCGTCGGGTCTATTACAGATGACACTCGAGATGCCCGCCTTTTTCAAGGCAGGTATGTCAGTGGGAACCAGTTGGTCGGTCACATGCAAGCTCGGCGCAAGTGAGTGCAGATTCATGGCGAATTCTCTGTTGAGCGGGGACGGGGGAGGAGCCAGTGGAGGAGCATGCCGACGACCATGGCGGCCGCGAAAACGAGTGCAAAGGGTTGACCCGTTGGCAACAGTGCAATGGCCGGGCCCGGGCATACGCCTGCCAGCCCCCACCCAACGCCAAACACTGCCGCGCCAATGACCAGGTTCCGGTCGATCTGACGCTGATTGGGAATGTGCAGCGCCGCAGCGAGCACAGGAGCATTGCGTGCGCGGACCCATCGATAGGCGATCGCTGACGGAATCAGCGCCCCGGCCATGACAAGTGCCAGTGATGGATCCCACCTGCCTGTGACGTCAAGAAAGGCGAGTACGCGCGCGGGATTGGCCATGTCCGAGACGACCAGGCCCAGGCCAAACAAGGCGCCACACAGAACTGCCGCCAGCCGGATCATGTTCCGCCTCCGATCATCATGCGGACAACCGCCACGGTCGCCATGCCCATGAGCATGAAAACGCCCGTGGCAACCATGGAGCGTGGTGACAGCCTGGCCAGGCCGCAAACGCCGTGACCGCTCGTGCAGCCAGATCCGAGGCGCGTTCCAAAGCCGACCAGCAGCCCGGCCAACACCAACAACGGCGTAGCGGAGATTGAAAGCGACGGCAGCGAAATGGGCTTGACCGCGAGCGCCAGCCCGGACGCCACCAGCAGCCCTGCCAGGAACAGGGCCGACAAGGAGCGGTCGCCAGCGGACGACAGGCCAAGAGTGTTGGCAAGCAAGCCGGAGACGCCGGCAATGCGACCGGTCAGCAGCAGAAATCCACCTGCTGCCGTACCGATCATCAGGCCGCCGATGACGGGCCAGTACCACGCCAAAGAGGGGAGGGTCATAGCAGGTCCACCGGCAGTTTGAGGTAGCGCACCCCGTTGTCATCCGGGTCGGGCAGATGGCCCGCGCGCATGTTGACCTGCACTGAGGGCAGGATCAGGCGCGGCATGGGGAGCGTCGCGTCGCGGCTCTCACGCATCTCCACGAACATGTCCTCCGTCACGCCTTGATGCACATGGATATTCGCGGTTCGTTCCGCGCCTATGGTGGTTTCCCATGCGAACCGATCCCGGCCCGTGGCCTTGTAGTCGTGGCAGAGGAACACCCGGGCGTCATCCGGCAGGGCCAGTAGACGCTGGATGGAGCGATAGAGCTGGCGGGCCGAGCCACCGGGGAAGTCGCAGCGGGCCGTGCCGTAGTCCGGCATGAACAGAGTGTCGCCCGGAAAGACCGCATCCCCGATGACGTAGGCCATGCACGCAGGGGTGTGGCCTGGCACGTGCAAGGCAGTTGCCTGGAGATTCCCAACGGTGAACTCCGCGCCATCGGCAAACAGATGGTCGAATTGGCTCCCGTCGCGCTTGAACTCCTTGCCAGCGTTGAACACCTTGCCGAAGGTGTCCTGCACGCCGGTGATGTGCTCGCCAATGGCAAGCGTTCCGCCGACCTGCCGCTGCAACCACGGTGCAGCGGAAAGGTGATCGGCGTGGGCATGCGTTTCCAGCAGCCACTGAACCTGCAGCCCTTCGTCATGAATGTACTGGACCAGCGCCGCGGCGGAGTCGGTCGAGGTGCGTCCAGAGGGCATATCGAAATCAAGAACGCTGTCGATGATGGCGCACGCCGAAGACCGGGGGTCGCGTACCACGTGGCTGGCCGTAAAGGTGGCGGGGTCGAAGAACGTCTTCACGCAAGGCGAAGGCGTGCGGCCACCTCGCGCTTCACGCACGATGTCTTGAGCTCTCTCCAATGAAGAATCGACGACGACAGGCCTGTTCACGACTCGCTCCCGGTGGTTGGATGATGGATAGTAATACATACTTACGTAAACTATGTAAGTGCCTTCTCGTGTCCTTTGTCCGGTTCAGCTGGCGTGCGGATTAACAGGTACGCTCTAGCTCTCCTTTCTGGTGCCCCGCTCTTGACCAACCGCCTCACCGCCAACAATCTGGCCGACATGAAGGAACGGGCGCCTGAAGTGGCCGAGTTGCTGCGCTTCATGGCCACGCCGTCGCGTCTGCTGTTGCTTTGTCAGCTGTCCCAAGGGGAGTCGACCGTCGGTGCCCTCGAGGAGGCCACCGGCATCCGACAGCCGGCCCTTTCCCAGCAGCTCGCCGAACTGCGTCAACGGCATCTGGTGACGACCCGGCGAGAGTCACGTTCAGTCTTCTATCGCATCAACGACAGCCGCGTTGAGGCGATGCTGGTTGCCATGCACAGGATCTTCTGCGTGGATCAGTCCGACGACCGGGAGTGAGCAGACGTGGCGTGCCGTACGCTGGCACCCACCGCGCTGATGATCGCTCCAGCCGACGCCAACAGCACATCCTTGTGCGCATCCCACACGTCGCCCTGGATGCCGAGATAAGCCATTCCAAGGTCCTGGTCGACCACCAGAACCGCGCCCCATTCGATCAGTTCATAGGCAGCGGACGTGGCGACGATGAACTGAGTGGCAATCAGGGTCAGCGTCAGCTCGCTGGCCACAGCACGCCTTGCGTAGAGCTCTCTCGCCGCGGGAAAGACCAATAGGCCGTAGGCGAGGTGAACGAGTCTGTCGAAATGGTTGCGATCCCAGCCGAACAGGTCGGTGATCCTGTAGCCCGCCAGTTTCTGCGCCCAAGCGTCGTAAGGGACTTCCGAGTACGTAAAATGAGCGCCCACGGCATGCAGGCACAGAAAAAGCAGAAGCGAGACATTGGTTGCGGGCCGGAACGGGCGCTTCCACTGCTGGAAGACAACGTAGGGAATGGCGATGAATACCAGCAGATTCTCCAGCAACCAGTCGCGCCGGTGGTAGGGTTCGACTGCGGCAAGCAGCCAGCACCCTATGTAGATTCCAAGGCAGAACAGCGCGAAGCGCCAGGAGTCCGACTGCGTGCTCCCCAATCTGCCTTTCGCCGTTGCCGAGGCACGATCCTGGCGTTGGGGGTACTCAATGGGCATAAAGGACCGGAATGGTCGCCCCCTGCAATAGCTCCATCGTCATCCCTCCGATGGTCCGCTCGCGCAGGCGGGAGTGTCCGTATCCGCCAACCACGATCAACGTCGCCTTGGTCGCGCGGGCGTGATCGAGCAGGACCTCGCTGGAACGGCGGTGTCTGGCAAGCAGCCGGGTGGCCGATGCGGCGATGCCCCAGCTCCGGAGGTGTTCAATGAGGGAAGCTGTGACAGTGCCAGCAGCACCCTCCATCTCGTCCGAATGGCTGCATATCTCCACCAGAAGGACAGTCTTCACCTGCTGTAGCAATGGGATCGCGCTGTGCAGGGCGCGGCATGCGTTTGGGGTGTCTTTCCAACCCACAATCGCACACGAGTGGTCGCTTGCCCGCCAATGCGGCGGCACCACCACGACGGGCCTTCCCGCGTCAAAAAGCAGCGCATTGAACAGGGCCACGCCCGCTGGGTCGGCCTTGGCGAATCCTGACCAGCCCCCGACAATGGCCAGATCCGCAGAGAAGGCCAGTCGAGCGGCGAGCTCTGCAGGAGATTCAATGCCCGCTTCGTGAACTTCTACGGAAACACCAGGGTGCTCTGCGATTCTGGCCCTGATCCTTGAGGCTCTTTCCGAGGCCTCCCGCCGACATGCGTCCTGGGCAGCCAGGAACGATGCGCGGGGTGTCGGATCAGCAGTCCCGATCGCCGGCGGAGGCAGGTCGAACGTTTCGATGATGCGCACCCGCGCGTCCTGCGACCTGCCGATCTCGACGGCGAAGCGGATGGCCGCGTCATCTGCCGATGAGTCTGACAAAGGCACAAGAATATCCTTCAACATGGCTCTGGCATCCGGGTGCGTCAACGTGACAGGAACAGGGGAGTGAGGGTGCGCTCGAAGAGCTCCCTCGTCGTTCCCCCCAGCAGCCATTCGCGCGCGCGCGAATGGCCATAGGCGCCGCAGACGAGTAGATCCGCCTGACTATCGAATGCGTGGCCCAGCAGCGCTTCAGCCACGCTCCTCCCATATGACGACACGGGAGTAAATGTCGCCTCTCGCCCCTGCCGCACCAGACTGTTGACGAACGCCTGAGCATGTTCATTGACCCGGTCACTTCCGTCCACGGTGGTAACCACAAGGGCGCACGCGAAATCCAAGCTCAGGAAATCATGTGCCGCGCGAGCGGATTCGGGGGTTGCACTCCAGCCGATGACGGCCCGCTTGAAGATTCCGTCGAAACGGGTTCTCCCTGGCAATGCCAGGATGGGGCGTCCGGATCGGCTCACCAGTGAAGAGAACTGAGCATGTTGCAGCCTGCGCTCGGCGTGGTCATGTCCGGCGCACGCCATTATCACTTGGTCGAAACCCTGTGCGCGCAGGGCAATCGCGTCCACAGGACGTTCCGCGCGCCCGTCCTCGATCTGGATGTCATGAGGAACGCTCCACTGCGCGACCCGGCGCAAGAGCGTGGCGACTCTGGGCGGGACTTCGGTGCGTGCAACGTCGGGCAACGGAGATTCCACTGGCTGCACCAGCGTGACGTGCCCGCCACGGGCGCCGACAAGCGCTGCTGCCAGCTGCATGGCAGAAGCATCAGCGGGCGTATCCGTCAAAGGGACAAGAATATCCATCGTGGCTGTTGCACACAGAGGCCGGCGTTGCCCCTCATTCTCCGCCAGTCCTGCGCGGAGATATTGACGTGGGTCAAGGTGTTGACGATCACCCGCTACGCCCGGCGGCCACAGCGAACGTTCCGACGATCAGGCTGGTCCCGATCAACAACGGAGCAGAGAAGCGCCATCCGCCTCTTGCCGCGGCAATCAAGCATTTCAGTAATGAGTTGGTCGCAAGTGCGATGGTGATCGCCTGTATCGCGATACCGTTGCTGATCTGCTCCGCACCCACCATCTGGGCGGCAGAGGCGGTGGCGGCGTGTACGTCGGCAATGCCGGAGATACCCAGAGTCCAGGGCAGGCTCTCGTCACCCAGCCAGTCTCGCAGCAGACTTGCTGCCAGAAGCAGAATGACGATCAGCCCAACAAAAACCAGGATCGCCAACGGTTTAAATGGCCGCACGATGGCCAGCCCGGACACTGCTGAGGTACTGAGCAAGGACCGCCATCCGAATGCCAATGCTGTCCCCATGGCCACGATTGCCGAGCAGACCAGCGGGACCATGCTGTAGGCGAGCAATGCAGGTGCGAGCGTGCCCATTACCAGGCCCAACTGCAGGATCATGGCCACGTTGGAAAGCAAGGCCGCTCCTGCGAAGGCAGGCGCCAGTCGAGGCGACGACCGCGCCCCGTCCGCCATTGCGGCAATGGTGGCGGTACTGGAGACGAACCCACCGGCGAAGCCGGTCAAGGCCAGGGCCGACCTGGGCCCCAGATGGCGCAGCGCTAGGTGCGCTCCGACGCTGACTGCCATCAGCGCCACGATGAGGGTGCCGAGCCGACTCGGGTTGATGACTTCCCAAGGGTCGACGGTGCGGTCTGGAAGCAAGGGAAGGATCAGAAAGCCCGCGGCCAGCACCGTTGCGATGTCCCGAAGGTCCCGGTTGGAAACATTCGTATTCACCTTCCGTATCAGGGCAGGCCCCCCAACCAGTATCACCAGGATGGCACTGCCGGCGAGGATCGCCGTTGCCGGTGTACTTACTGCAAGGGCGCCGACCAGATACAGGGCAGGCAGCACAATCAGATGGGCGGCAGCTGCCTGGGAGTATCGCCGGCGAGGGCAGACAACCAGGCCCAGCAGTACCGCGCCAGCTACCAGAGCCGCGCCTCCCAGCAGCGCTCCCAACCCGCCTGAGATCGCGACCAGCGCAAGCACAACACTGCCGCCAAAGCGCGTGTGGGCCGCCGCCATCCTCCCGCCTGCCCGCTGCCAGACCAGTCCAACAACGGCGCCCACGACAGCGGCGGTAATCAGCCCCGCGGCGGTGCCTGCCGGATCCTGGACGATGCTCAGCATGTCTGGTTGCCCACTGGAATCGGTCAAAGGCGATTCTGCTCCGGCATTTGTCCAGAACGAATCCCGGGATGACTTGACCCAGGTCAACGATCCAAGGGAATTTTGATTGACTTCGATCAAGTTCATTCGTCGCGCTGGGTTCAAGCTACCGGCTCTTTCACCCCGGGGAGAGCGAGCATGTACTGCGACATTCTGTTGCCCTTCGTCTTGGGCCGCCTGCACGAGCAGGCGCTGGGTCTCGCCACGGCGCTTTCGCGTGAGCAGGGGAGCCGCCTGGTAGCACTGGCTGGGGCCAGTGTGGTTGTGCCGGTCGCGACGGGTTGGATGTACTACCCAGCCGTCTACACCGCTCTTCACGAACCGGCCAAGGAAACGGTCAGGGTGCTTGCCACCACGCTGGAGGAGCGGCTGGCAGGCGCGGGTGTGGATTGGCTCGTATGTGCGAACGAGAGGGTGTGGGAGGGGCCGGTGGATCAGGTGATGCCTCAGGCAGGATGCGTTGACCTGACCATCCTGGGGTTGCATCGCGATGACCCCGGCACTGAGGACACGCTGGTCTCCTCGTTGCTGGTGGAATCGGGGGTGCCGTTGCTGCTTGTCCCGCCGGGCGCCCGCGACGCGGTGCCGCGTCATGTTGTGATTGCGTGGAAAAGCACCAGGGAAGCCATTCGCGCGGTCCATGATGCCTTGCCGTTGTTGATCGCTGCACAGCGCGTGCACCTGTTGTATATCGATTCCGATCCGGACGATCCGAGCAGGGAGGACGACGCCAGTCTGCGCCTGGTCGCTCATCTACGGCGCCATGGCGTAACAGCCTCGCCTGTGCACCGCGGTTATGAGGAGGGCGGGGCAGGACCGGCCATACTGAACTTCGTGAAGGAGAGCGGCGCCGATTGCATTGTCGCCGGTGGCTACGGCAGATCCCGTGCCTCGGAATTCCTGTTCGGCGGCGTGACCCGCACACTGATCCGGCACAGTCCGGTACCAGTACTGTTCGCCCACTGAGGTCAGAGGAAGGGCGGTAGCCATTGGCTGTTGAACGGCAGCTGTGGTGCTCTACATGCATCCCCGAGCATCTACAGCACACTGACCTGGACGCGGGATGAGCACGGTCCGGCATGGCCCGCAGAGGCCATAGAGCGTCGCCACCCTGCGGCATGGGCGGCGAGAAGCACCTTCTGCCAAACAGGACAGCGTCGTGACGCACTTTGTCTTCCGGGATTGTCTTGAAGCAGCTCTCGGGCTCGTGGACGCGTTGAGCGCGTACAAGCAAAGCCGGGCATCCATACTGGCCGTTTCATGTGCCGCGTTGCCGATGGCACGGCTCATCGCCGATGCGCTTGGGGCGCAGCTGAGGCTCGCGGGTATGCCCGCCGTGCGGGCGACTGCTTCATTCCATGTGGCGATCGCCAGCCGCAGGGAGCGGGCGGAATCGTCACCGCCCTTGGGCAGTCCAGACACAACGGTCGGCAAAGCCGGTCTCGAGGATGTGCAGCAAGCGCTCGTGGCCCAGGCTCAGGCGCATCGCAGGCGCTGTGGAATCTGCTCATCGGCTGGACTGGCGCAGCGAACGATCATCGTGCTCGATGACGGCTCGGCGACACCCTCCACCATTGAGGCTGCCTTGCGAATGGTACGCGTGTATGGTCCGGCGCTGTTGGTGTATGCGGCACCGGTCACCACGACGGAAACCCTGGCACGAGCGTCGGGGCTGGCCGATGCGTGCATCTATCTGGCCGCGACAGACTCGGTCAATGCGGTAGCCGCGCACTTTCTGGAGTACCCCGTGGTCACTGACCGACAGGCGGTACGTGCGTTGTTCCCCAAGCCGATGCGATGGGCCGATGGTGACGGGACGTGCGCGGGCTGTCTTTCGCTCGGAACAGGAAAGCCGTGATCGCCTGAGCACCACAGAAGCTACACGATGCTGCCCTCCGCGATGTCAGGTGCTGGGATCGAGGGGCAACTCATGGATGACCTGGCAATGGTCGTCGGCGTCGATACGGCTGCTGAATCCCAGATGCTTGGCCAGCTCCCGCATCTGTGTGTTCTGAGCGTCGTCAATCGAGTACATATGTTTGATGCCTTGCGACCTGGCGATGGCAATCAGGTGGTTCATGAGGATCACCCCCAGTCCACGTCCCTGCCATTCGTCGGCGACCGTCACCGCACACTCGCAAGCATCCCCGGAGGCAGTGGTGCTGTAACGGCTTACGCCGATCAACTGCTCACCCGACTCGTCGGAAACGACCGCGGCAAAGGCGACCTGGTGAGTATGGTCCAGCACCGTCAACTGCGTCAGCAATTGCTCGCTGGGCGAACGAATCTGGCCCAGGAACCGGAAACGGCGGGCCTGTGGCGACAAGCCCTCAATGAACGCGCGCTCGATATCCCTGTCCGCCGCCGTGATGGGTCGAATCAATACCCTCGTGCGGTCGCGCAGCACCTCTATCCAGCGTGGAAAAAGCTCGGGGGAAAGGGGAGAGGGGAGGTCTGGAGTGTTCATGGCAGCCACGGCTAACGGGGACGCATGCATGCTAGAACCCTGCCGCAGCCAGCAAATTGACGCAGGTCAACGTACGTGGTGTTACCTGCAAGCTCAGCGCGCCGTGTAGCCGCCGTCGATCACCAGGGACGAGCCCGTGACGAATCGGGATTCCTCCGATGCAAGGTAGACCACTCCCCAGGCAATATCGTCCGGCGTACCGACATGGCCCAACGGGTGCATTTGATCCAGCGCGTGTCTACCGGCGACCAGATCAGCGGTACCGCTGTCTCGCAGGTGCTGCTCGACAAGCGGCGTCCAGATGAAGCCAGGGTGCACCGAATTGACCCGAATGCCATCGCTCGCATAGATCAACGCGTCGGTCTTGCTCATCAGCGTGACCGCGCCCTTGGATGCGTGGTAAGCGGGAAGGTCGGCTGCGCCCACCAAGCCATAGATGGAAGAAAGATTGATGATGCTGCCGGCACGGTTCCTGCGCATGTGGGGCAGGGCATGCTTGGTGCAGAAGAAGACGCCTTTCACATTTACTGCCTGCACCTGGTCCCAATCGGCCTCGCTGAGCTCGTGGGTCGGACGGTTGGCGCCAGCGATTCCGGCATTGTTGACCATGACATCCAGACGTCCAAACCGATCCACGACGGCGTCGATGGCATTCTGCACACTGGCTTCCTCCCGAACGTCGACGTGCCAGTAGATCGCGGCAGAGCCAGCGCCAGCCAGCTGATTGACCAATGCGTTGCCCTCTCCGTCATGTATGTCGAACAGGGCTACCGCGGCGCCTTCTTCGGCCATGCGAACTGCGCAGGCGCGGCCAATGCCCACTGACGCACCCGTGATGATGCAGACCTTTCCTTTCAATCGATTCATCTGGAGCGTCCTCTTCAGGCCGGAGGTGCGCACAGCACCCCCATACCTGTCTTCATTTGGCGGCGTACCGGAAAAGGGCGTGTTGACCTGCATCAAGAGATGCGGTTCTTTACAGATCTTTACAAAACAGTTCTCCACCGCCATTCGCCAGGCGCCCGCCCGTGCCTAGATTGGGTATGGGTCAGGTGGAGGAACGGATATGTGGGAAACTCCCAGTCACGTCACGTTCGAAACGGCGGGTGTGGAACCCTTGGTCGGCCTTCAAGGCGGCGTCGCCGCCGGTGTTGGCGGGAGCTGGGAGCACCTGCTGCAGGGCATGCCCCTGGTCCGACGCCGTGTTCGCAGGAAGCAGCACGTCATCCGCGCAGGCCAGCCATTTCGTGGATTGTTCCTGGTGCGGTCGGGCATCTTCAAAAGTGCGCTCATCAGTGAAGACGGCCGAGAACGTGTGACGGCGTTCCCGATGCGCGGCGAACTGCTCGGGCAGGAAGCACTGGACCTGGCTGCGTATCCATGCGACGTGATCGCGCTGAATGACGGCGAGATATGGGAGCTGCAGCCCTTCCTTCTGCGTCAGTGCCTTCCTGGATTCGAGGCGCGCTTGACCGGGATACTCGCCTCGGAGATAAGACGAGATTGGCAATGGATGCTGGCGCTCGGCAGCCTGAATGCCGAGCAGCGATTGACATCGTTCCTGCTTGATTTTTCCACGCGCCTGGCCGAGCGCGGCTTCAGCGCGACACAGATGCTGCTCTGTATGACGCGTGCCGACATCGGCAGTTTTCTTGCCATGCAGATCGAGACAGTCGTCCGCGCGTTGCACAGGTTGCAGGATCAAGGCCTGATCGAGGTCAGTCGTTCCCATATACGCATCGTCGATCTGCCGCGCCTGCGTGCGCAGTCAACAACGCTGAACTGACCTCTTGAGGCGCCCATGTCGGGTGCGAAAACCGCTGTCAGGCGATCAGTTGCTGGATCGCGACCAACAGATCCTCGCGCCGATACGGCTTTCGTAGCAAGGTGCCGCAGTGCCCGAGGTCGGGACTGACATCGGGCGCGTCATCGTGGCCAGTGGTCAGGAGCACCGCCAAGCCGGGCAGCTGCTCGCGCAAGGTGGATGCCAGCGCATGGCCGTTCATCGCGCCTCCCAGCATGACGTCGCTGAAGACCAAGGCCGTCTCCGGGTGCATCTTTGCGATCGCAAGTGCCTCGACCGCGTCACATGCTTCCAAAGTGACATAGCCCGCCGCCTGGAGAAACGATACGGCAATCCGTCGCACGCCCGGATCGTCTTCCACCACCAGAATGGTCTGCCGCGCGCCTTCCACGCGATGTCGCGGGGGCAGCACGCGCTCTGGCAGGGACGTTGCGACCGGGAGGTACATGCTTACCGTTGTGCCTCGGCCGTGCACGGTGTCAATGTGCAACATGCCTCGGCTCTGTCTTGTGAAGCCATACACCATGCTCAGGCCAAGCCCGCTTCCTTGGCCCATCGATTTGGTGGTGAAGAAGGGTTCGACTGCACGCCGAGCGGTACTGGCGGACATGCCCATGCCGCGGTCCGTGATCCGGATGACAATGTAGTGCCCGGCCTGCAGCTCCTCCATCTCCTGCGGTCTGACCCATTGCTCGCCCACCGAGAGCAGGATCTCGCCGTTTCCCGGAAGGGCGTCGCGCGCATTCAACACCACGTTGACCAACGCAGTCTCAAGCTGGCAGGGGTCCACATGCGCAGGTGGGAGGCCACGGTGGCATTCGATCGTCAATGAGAATGACTCGCCCAGGATTCGTTGCAGCATGGTGCCCAGATCGTGGACCAGCTGGTGAAGCTTGACCGATTGCGGAGCCAAGGGTTGGCGTCTTGCAAAGGCAAGCAACTTGGAGGTGAGGGATGCTCCGCGCGCCACCGAGTGGAGGGCCCCTGCGATAAGATCGCGCGCGCCCTGGTGAGGAGCATACTCGTCATCAAGAAGCTGCAGGCTGCCGGAGATGATGGTCAGCAAGTTGTTGAAATCGTGCGCGATACCGCCAGTCAACTGGCCGAGCGCATCCAGGCGTTGCGCATGGGCGAGTTGCTCCGCCGTTCTGCGGCGCTGCATTATCGCCGCAACCAGGACTGCGACGCCCTGTATCAGATGAAGGATGTCGTGCTGGATCGGTCGCGTATCCGTGGAAAGCACCATCAGGATCCCTGTCGGGTGGTCGCGGTCACGGAGCAGCGTTGCTGCACCACACGCAAACCCCTCACCAGCTTCGGCCAGCAGTTCCAATTGCCGATCATCCAGGATGGTGGCGCGGTCCACTGGAAGCGATGCTTCAAGCAGGGCCCAGCGCGAGGACAGTATGTGGCAAAGGGCCTCGCCGTTGATCTGTCCGGCAACGCGCACATCTATCGCATGACCATCCGACTCAGGAAAGGCCAACGCGACTGCGTCGGCCTGGAGTTCATCGATAAGCATGCCAGGCAATGAGCGAACAAGCTGTTGCTCGCTGCCCGCGTCCAGGGCCATCTGTCCCAACCGTGCAATGAAGGCATCATAGCTGGCGCGCACCAAGGCTTGCCGAACGCGTTGACTCTCCGAAATATCGCGCACCGAGGCGAGGTAGTGTCGTCCGTGTGCGGTCTCGATCGGACTCAACGCGATTTCCACCGGAAACTGCTGACCGTCCGCCTTCTGGCCGACCAGCACCTGATCGGATTGGCCCATCGGTCGGACGCGCGGGGAAGACATGTAACCGAGGCGATGCTGCAGATGGCGCTCTCGCGCGTCGGCTGGCATCAGGGCCTCCACGGAAAGGCCAACGAGCCCGTCATTGCCATGACCGAAAAGACGCTCTGCGTTGCCATTGGCGCGGATGATGCGCCCCTCTGCATCCACCAGCAGCAGCGCATCAGGAACGATATCAAACAGCTGCGGGAGCATCAGTGCGGTCACGGCGACACGCTGGCAGCCAACCGATAGCCGACCCCTCGGGTCGCCTGGATCAGCTGAGGCTGCGACGGATCACGTTCGAGCTTGCGCCTCAGTCGGCCGATGTGGACGTCGATGGCACGATCGAACGGGCCCGCGTCGCGTCCGTGTAGCGAATTCATCAGCTGATCCCTGCTCAGCACCGTGCCGGCGCCTTGAACCAGCGCGTGAAGCAGATCGAACTCGGCCGAGGTCAAGCGGACCGCGTTTCCGTTACGGTCAAGCACCACCCGCTCCGACGCGTTGAGGAGTATCCCGTCGAAGCGGAAAACATCTCTGGCTGAGGTCGACGGGCGCTGTGCACGCCGTAACACCGAATGTATGCGGGCCAGCAGTTCGCGGTAATCAAACGGCTTGGCGACATAGTCATCGGCACCGAGCTCAAGGCCCACGACTCTATCCACCGAGTCACCTCGGCCGGTCACGATGATGACCGGAATCTGACAGGACTGACCCCGCAACATCGTCAGCCCGTCCCCATCTGGCAGGCCCAGGTCCAGCAGGATCAGGTCAACGGCCCCTAGGGACAGGCATTGTTCCGCCGCCGCAACGCCTGGGGCAATGTGGCACTCGAGGCCATGATTCTGCAGGAAGCGGGTCGTGAGCCCGGCGATGGCCTCGTCGTCTTCGACCAGGAGGATGCGCGGCCGGGCGATCAGGGGTCGTTCGAGCACTGCCATCGACGCGCCCTTACGGCATAGGTAGGATGATCATACCCTTAGCTGCGGCCTGCACGCGGCAAGCCCTTGATTCATCTTTGCGAAGGCTCCACGGTGGCTTCCGGAGTGTCATGATCAGGGCGCGGTCAGCACCCCAAACCACGCACCTATCGCGTATGTGGCCCCCATTGCGATGGCGCCCCAGACCACAACCCGCAGCGCGCCACGCAATTGGGATGCTCCACCGAGCCGCGCCGCAACAGCCCCGAGCGCGGCCAGGACGCATAGCGTGGTTACGACGACAACTCCCGCCAGGTTGCTATGCGCCAGGGTTGCAGCCAAAAGAACCGGGGGCAGGGCGCCGACGACGAATGATATTGCAGAGGCACCCGCTGCCTGGAATGGCCTTGCCTTCAGTACATCGTGAATGCCCAGTTCGTCCCTCAGATGCGCTGACAGCGCATCATGCGCGGTCAGCTCGCGGGCAACCTCCTCGGCAAGCCGTCGCGTCAACCCTCTCTTTTCGTAGATCGTTGTCAGCTCAAGCAACTCTGCGTCCGGCTGGCTCAGCAGCTCCCCGCGCTCCTTCTCTTCGTCTGCGTTTTCGGCGTCTGCCTGCGAGCTGACTGAAACGTACTCGCCCGCCGCCATCGAGAGTGCACCGGCGATCAGTCCTGAGAGGCCAGCGACAAGAATCGTTTGAGTTGCCGCGCCAGCACCGACCATGGCGACGACCAGGCTGCTGGTCGATATAAGTCCATCATTTGCACCCAATACCCCGGCACGCAACCAGCCGCCGCGTTGACTGCGATGAAATTCTCCGTGGCTCATGGCGTATCCGACGTGGGGAGCGAACTGTTCCAGCGTACTCCTAATCGTCCGTGGTCACTGACTCTGTGCGTCCCGGCTGTTCAACAGAGCTATTCCCAAGATGGGAATATTCATGCCTGAAGATCCTGCCGGGGTGCCGCTCAGGCAGACCTGGTCCAAAGGGCAGGGCACGGATCGGATATCCAACGTCACGCGTATGGGGATTTATCGCGCTCGTGCTCACCATGAATGTCAGCTGCGCCGCTCTTGCCGCTCAGGACCCGCACCGCAGCGATGCATGGGGACGTCCCCGATTCAGCGCAGAATCGGTAGGGTGGCGGCTAGCACGGGTCGTTGGGCACATCCCGCCAGCCACCCTCAATCCGCTGTAGCCTTTTTCCGCCTATGCACCGTTCGCCAGTACGCAGCGGATTGGGTGCGGCGTAAGCGGGCATGGTGTCTAACGCCTGCTCCATTGATCGGCGGAACGCCCTAGCTTCCGCCTCTGCTTCCCGGTTGAGCTTCGCTACGTCTGCGTCGAATTTTGCCTGCTCGGCCTTCGTCATGGGCCGGGTCAGTTCTGCGGTAATCGCTGCTGCCTGCCTGCGGACATTCCATTCGATCAGGCCCATGGCGATGAGAATTGTCACCACAACGCCCGCCGCGATATATCCCCAAGGCGGCCCTCTGGTCTCCCGGCTTATCTGACGAACCCGGTCGCTGCGAAATTGAAGGTCCGTCACGTCCGGCGCGCTGAATGTCGGCTCTTGCCGTTCTCTGTCCATGAATCCCCCTAGATTGCATCCTGCGGGCATTTTAGCCTCAGCCTGCGGACCGCCCGAAGTGCCGGTCACGGAAGTCGCCGAGGTCAACAACGACGACCTTGACCATCTGGCGCTGACCGGCTTTTCTCTGTCCGGCCTCGGCTTTGCGTCGGGAGGCGAACCCGGCGACCCTGAGTTCCATCTGATCGCGCCATGCCAGCCCGGCAATCCGTTCGGGTGTCATGCGGTCGCCGTCAGGGCTGACTAGGTAATTGCCTCTGACGCTCCAGCCCGCGAAGGGTCCGGTTAGGTACTGGCACATGCATCAATGCTCGCTTTGTCCTTGGAACCACGGAGAGGCAAGAGCGATGCCAGCAGGAGCTTCAGCAGGCCTAGGTGGTACCTCACCGCTGCTGCCAGCCTCTTTACATAATATACATTATGCGAAATGAATGATGGGCCGTCTTTCGCGGGTCTGGCTTTGGATCAAGTCTTGCCTCCCTTCCCGGGAACCTAGCCCAGCAAGGATGAGCACTACACTTGCAGCGTCGGATCCGCAATCTGCGACACGCTACCGGCAACCACTCTCCAAGCGCCCTCTTTCTGCACCCAAGTGCGGAGATAGCGGAACCAGCCAGAGAATGATGCTCCCATGAGCGTGCCAGACAGCTGGGCAGTTACCACCGTGATGCATGTCGTGCCGTACGAATGCACCTCTACCGCATGCCAGTCGGCTTGAGACATGTGTTGCGACCCCGAGCGATGCAGCTGCAGATCATCCGCCTTCGTGTAGATGACGCCTGCTGGCCCGACGAACAGTAGGTCATCATCAATGAGGGCGTCCAGCTCAGCTACATCGCTATGCAGCATGGCAGCTCGAAGTCGCTCTTCGTAGTCCAGAATCTGCATTTTCGTCGATTCTCCAGGTAGCGCTCCATGTCGAGATGCACTGCAGCTCTTCAGCCATTGCACGTGAGTCGATCCACATCTTCAAAGTTCGCCGGCGAATCTATTGCGCCTTCGCCAGCTCTGTCTCCGCCTCCGGCGCCAGGGTATGAATCACCTCCCCGTTCGCATTGAGGAACTCGATGGCGCCGTAGCCCTCTTCGGTTACCGTCAGCCGCAGGCGTGTCTTGTCGGCCTTGTCGTTCAACGCGATCGCAGGGGTTCCGTCAGCACCCACCACCATGCGGATGCGCGTGGACGTTTTAACCCCGGGAACCAATCGGTTGTCCAGGGCCGGCTCGCGCAGCAGCGGCGGCGCCTGGTTGATCGAGAACGCCACCTCGCCGTCCGGTGAGACGCGCCAGCCGATGGCATCCATCGCCGGATGATCCAGGGCCAGAACGGCCATCCCTCCGGCCACATCGGCGGTGCCGAAGCCGCCCCGCTCGCTGCCCTTGTCGTCGTAAAGCACCATCCCGGCGACGTTGAACGCACGGCGGTATTGGATCCCATCGATGATCGGGGCCGGCGTTCGGCCTGATAGGGTCATGCGGATAACCCCGTTCTCGTCGACAATATCGATGCGTCGGGCAGTGATCCTGTCATGGTCAGGCGTGGCGACCGTTGTCTCCGGACTGCGGGACTCAATGATGCGCTGCAGCGCGCCCAATGAGGGCCGGGACGGGCCTGAATCCTCCGCCGCATGGGACAGAGGGCTGACAAACACGGAGGCAATGAAAGCAGCGAAGGCAAGGTTCTTCATGCAGGTTCCCGTGGCGGTGAGTGGCTTCTGGCTGGGCGCGTCGACGTTGCAGCAGGACTTCACCGCCACGCCGCCCACGCCCCCGGTTGCACTGACTGAACCTCGATGGCCGTTCCCCGCGCCACCCGGATCAGGGCGTCAAGAGGATCGTTCACTTCGTCGTACGCATCAACTCCCGAGATGCCGTAGTGAATCGGCACCACAGTGTGCGCGCCCAGCACGGTGGCGGCAGCGATGGGCAGCCACGGTTCCGGTGCTACCCAAGGTCGTCGCTTTCCCACTCAAGCTCGAACGTCAGCTGCAGCCGCTGGCCTGGCTGCAGGTGGTTCGGCACCAACGTAAACCCATCAGGCGGCCCAGTCTGCGGCTCCACACACGTCGCTTGCGCAGCACCGTCATACACCACCCAGTGATCCGTATCCGCCCGCAGCCGCAGCTGCTGCTCTCCACACACCAGCGTCACCTGAGCCTCATTGATGAAACAGTCATCCCAAGGCCCAGGCGTGGGAGCAATGCAGGGCAATGCAGCGATGCCCTCCCCGTCCCGCGGATACATCGCACTGGGCGAGAACAGCACTTGATCCGGCTTCCGGAACCACGGGTGCCAACCAAGCACCGCCGGCATCGCCTGGTCGCCGGCTTGCACCGCAAGGCACAGCTCCAGGCTGTCGGCCAGCACACGGATGACCTGGGTCGCACGGCCCCCGAAGGGCCAATACTTATCTTCGGGAAGCTCCAGCGACAGCGCCGCGCTGTCCGCCCCGAGACTGTCGATATGCCACGGCCGTGAAAAGCCCACCCCGTGGATCGCGTGCCCGCCGAAGTTCCGCGGCAGCGCATACGCTTTGCCATCGAAGGCAAAGCGCCCCTGTCGGATCCGCCCGGCCCAAGGCACCATCGGATAGCACCCCCATCCGATCGCAGCCGCCCCGCCCTCCTGCTCGCCCACCAGCCAGTCGACCCCGTCGTAGCGTATCTGGGCAATGCGTCCGCCGGCTTCCGGTGCAAGCGCGACCTCGAGAACGCCTGCCCGCAACCAGTGCAGGCGCCCACCCGGCAGCGGCGCCTGCGCATCGTCTTTCGGTGACGCCGCTTCAAGCGCCATACGGATCGATCGTCCGGATGCTGCCGTCGGCTTCCATCTGCAGCGGCGTGCACTTGACCGAGCGCAGATGGGTCACGCCGCCTGACAACAAAGCGTCATGGTAGAAGAGATACCACTGTCCCTTGAACGCGCAGATGGAGTGATGCGTGGTCCAGCCCACAACGGGCTTCAGGATCACGCCGGCATAGGTGAACGGCCCATACGGGCTGTCGCCGATGGCGTAGCACAGCAGGTGCGTATTGCCCGTGGAGTACGAGAGGTAATAGCGGCCCTGGTACTTGTGCAGCCACGGCCCCTCGAAGAATCGGCGCGCATGGTCGTCGGCACGCAGCGGCTGTCCGTGCTCGTCCAGGATGACGACCTCGCGCGTGGGCTCCGCCAGCCGTGTCATGCCCGCGTCCAGCCGGCCGACACGCGGGCCCAGCGCAGGCGCATCGCCGGTGGGCTCCTCGTGCGTCGCATCAAAGCGGTTGTCACGGTACTTCTGCAGCTGGCCACCCCAGATGCCGCCGAAGTAGAGGTAATGCGTGCCGTCGTCATCCTCGTACACGGCCGGGTCGATCGAGTACGTGCCCTCCATCGGTTCCGGTTCGGCAGTGAACGGCCCCTCCGGGCGATCCGCCACCGCCACGCCGATCCGGAATATGCCCTGCCCGTCCTTGGCCGGGAAATACAGGTAGTAGCGGCCGTCGCGGTGGGCCGCATCCGGGGCCCACATCTGCTGCGCGGCCCAGGGCACGTCGCGTACATGCAGCGCCATGCCGCAATCGGTGGCGTCGGCCTCGGGCGAATCCATCCGCAGCACGTGGTAATCCTCCATGCCGAAATGCCCGCCCTCATCGTCGAAGGGCGCGCCGCCGTCGATATCGTGCGACGGATAGACGTACAGGCGCCCCTCGAACACGTGGGCCGACGGATCGGCCGTATACATGTGGGTCACCAGCGGCTGGGAAATGGCATGCGCCGCGAGCTGATCCAGGGTGCTGCCCTGGCGACGCAGATGCAGGTCATGCTCGATGCGCGTCTCCATCCCTTTGTCGATCTTGTAGAGGAAGAGCAGCGCAACCGCGACCAGGAACGGAATGGAGCAGTAGAGGCTTACGGTCAGGCGGATGCCGTCTACCACGGCCTGGGGCTGCTGTTCCGCACCGGCCTGATAACCATGGTGCGCGAGAATCCCGGCGACCAGTGCACCGCCGATGCTGAGCCCGATCTTCAACCCGCACAGCATCGCGGAGAAGATGATCGCGGTGGCGCGGCGATGGTTCTTCCATTCCGAATAGTCGGCAACGTCGGCGATCATCGCCCACAGCAGCGGGATGGTGATGCCGTAGCAGAATCCGTGCAGCATGAAGGCGCCAAAGGCCACGCCGACCGCCGTGGGCGGAAACAGGTAGAACACCAGCAGGAACACGGTGGACACCAGCAGCGCGCCGCCGAAGACATCACGCTTGCCGAAGCGGTCGGCCAGGCGGCGGGAGACGCCGATGCCCAGGATCATGCAGAGGATGCCGCAGGCGTTGAACAGGCTGAAGGCCGACGTCGCCGGATCCTCCGGCCAGGTGAAGCCGGACAGGCCCCATCCGTTGAGGGCCGCGTTCAATCCCGCGATGAAGCCGTTGAAGCCGGAGGTGTCGAGGAAACCCGCCAACGCGGCTTCGCTCATGTAGTACTGGAAGTAGTAGATGTAGGTGCCGCCCTTCAGGGCGAGGTTGATGAAGACCAGTACCGTCAGGGCCAGCATCACCTTCCACGGCCGGTTGTGCAGCAGGTCGGACAGGTCCTGCATCACCCCGCCGGTCTGCTCCTTGGCCGGTACGATGCGCTCGCGGGTGGTGGCGAAGGTGATCAGGAAGAACAGCGTGCCCACGACCGCGAACACGGTCATTACCCGCTCGAAGCCCTGCACACGGTCCCCGTCGCCCAGGATCAGCACCAGCGGCAGCAGCAGCACCTGGATGATGAACTGCGCGATCATCACCGCCACGAAGCGGTAGGCCGACAGGCTGTTGCGTTGGGCCATGCTGCCGGTCAGCACGCCGCTGAGCGCGGAGTACGGCAGGTTGTTGGCCGCGTACACGAACATCAGCAGGCCATAGGTCACCAGCGCGTAGATGACCTTGCCGCGTCCGCCGAGGTCCGGCGTACTGAAGGCAAGCAGCGACAGCGCGCCGAAGGGAATCGCCGTCCACAGGATCCACGGCCGGAACTTTCCCCAGCGGCTGACCGTGCGGTCAGCGGCAATGCCGATCAGCGGGGTGAACACGAAGGCGCCCAGCAGGCCGATGACAAGGATGATCGTCGCCGCCGTGGCGGGCGGCAACCGGTACACATCGGTGTAGAAGAACGCCAGGTAGGTGATCAGCGTCTGGAAGATCAGGTTGGCCGCGAGGTCGCCCAGGCTGTAGCCCAGCTTCTCCCGGACGGACAGCGTGTGCTCGGGAACATCCATGTGGTGGGCATCAGTCACGACGTGCCTCCACGGTGAAGCGGCTCTGCACACGGGCGTCGGCGCTGGAGCCGCCCACCCTCACTTCGTACTCCCCCGGCGGGACCGCATAGGTGCCGCGCGCGTCGTCGTATTGGCGCAGCGCCTGCTGTGCGTCCAGCTCGAATGCCACGGTGCGCCGCTCGCCAGGTGCCAGGTGGACGCGCTGGAAGCCCTGCAAGGTCTGCTGTGCATCGCCTGCGCCGGCGGCCAGCCGCCGCACATACACCTGCACCACTTCATCACCCGCGCGCTTGCCCGTGTTGGAGACGTCCACCTGCACCTTGAGTGTGCCGTTGTCGGCGATGCGGGGCGCATCCAGACGGAGTCTGCCGTAGCCGAACCGGGTATAGGACAGCCCGTAGCCGAATGGATACAGCGGTGTGCCGCGGAAGTAACGGTAGGTGCGGCCCTCCATCGTGTAGTCGTCGAAGGCCGGCATCGCCTGGTCCGCGGTGTAGAACGTCACCGGCAGCCGGCCTGCGGGATTGGTGTCGCCGAACAGCGCTTCGCCCACCGCGGTGCCACCGCGCTGCCCGGGATACCAGCTCATCAGGATCGCGGACAGGTTTTCCTGGGCCCATTCCACCGCCAGCGCCGAGCCCCCGGTCAGCACCATCACCACTGGCTTGCCGGTGGCATGCAGCGCTTCCAGCAGGGCGCGCTGGGGGGCGGGCAGGCGCAGGTCGGTGCGGTCGCCGCCCGCGAAGCCCGGATAGTTCACCGTCATTTCTTCGCCCTCGACATCGCCGGTCAGGCCGCCGACGAAGACCACCACGTCCGCGTTGCGGGCGGCATCGAGCGCCTCCTCGAACGGCGCCTTCGCCCCGGGCATGCGCCAGCCCAGCCGCACGCCGGCGTCGCGTTCGTTATCGAAGTACTCCAGCGTGAGTTCATAGGCGCGGCCCGCCTGCAGGTCCAGGTCGACACCGTCGCTGCGCAGGCGATCGCTGTTGGCCCAGTGGTCCAGCACCCGCTTTCCATCCACGTAGAGACGGAAGCCGTCATCAGCGGCCGCCTCGATCCGGTAGCGGCCCGAGACCGGCGGCAGCAGTTGGCCTCGCCAGCGGATGCTGAAGCCATCGTTGGGAATGCCCTGCCCCGGCGCCGCTTCGCCGCGGGCCAGCAGGTTGTCGGTGGGTGAACCCCGGTCCCAGCGGAAGCCGATCTGCGCATCGGTGCGGACCAGGGCCGGCGTCCCTGACAGATCGGGCATGCGGAAGTACTCACCGCGCAGGCCACGTTCCGGGGAATCGGCCGACGGCCGCAGGTACGCCGCCTCGATCAGCGGTGTCGCACCGGGATCGTCGCGCCCTTCGACCAGGTCCACGCCGCGTGCGTACTGCACCTCCACCCCCTTCGCCGCGTCGCGGATCCCCTGCAGGATGGTCACCGGCGCGGCCGGCGTGCCGAAGTAGTTGCCGAGCAGGGCCATGGTGTCATCGGCGGTCGGGCCGACCACGGCAATGCGCTTGAGGTTTCGTGACAACGGCAGCACGCCATCGTTCTTCAGCAGCACCAGGGACTGCTGCGCGGCCTTCAGGGCCAGCGCGTCGTGCGCCGGGGCCTGGTTCACCGAGGCCGGTATCCGCGCCCAGCGCACGCGCTCGGGCGGATCGAACATGCCCAGCCGCATCCGTGCGGTGAACAGCCGCGTCACCGCATCGTCGATCTCCGCTTCGCTGATCAGCCCCTGGCGTACCGCGGCCGGCAGCGTGGCGTATTCCTGGCCGCACTCCAGCTCCGTGCCGTTCTTGACCGCCAGTGCTGCGGCGGCCTCGCGGGTGGGCACGATTTTGTGATGCTTCCAGATATCGACGATGGCCCAGCAGTCGGACACCACGTAGCCCTTGAAGCCCCAGTCCCGGCGCAGCACGTCGCGCAGCAGGAACGTGCTGGCGCTGGCGGACTCGCCGTACACCCGGTTGTAGGCGCCCATCACCGCGTCGACCTGGCCTTCCTTCACCAGCGCCTCGAAGGCCGGGAGGTAGGTGTCATACAGGTCGCGCTTGCTGGGCCGTGCGTCGAAGTGGTGGCGGTCGGCCTCGGGACCACTGTGTACGGCCAGGTGCTTGGCCGTGGCGTCGAGCTTGCGGTACACCGGATCGTCGCCCTGCAGGCCGTGCACGAAGGCGACGCCCATGCGCGCGGTCAGGTACGGGTCCTCACCGTAGGTTTCCTGGCCCCGACCCCAGCGCGGATCGCGGAAGATGTTGATGTTCGGCGACCAGTAGGTCAGGCCCTGGTAGCGGCCATGCGACCCTTCACGGATGAACTGGTGATGCTTGGCGCGCGCCTCGTCGCTGATGGTGGTCGCGACCTGTTCCATCAACGGCACGTCGAAGGTGGCCGCCAGCCCGATCGCCTGCGGGAAGACGGTGGCCTGCCCTGCCCTCGCCACACCGTGCAGGCCTTCGTTCCACCAGTCGTAGGCCGGCACGCCAAGACGCTCGATGGCGGGCGCGGCGTTCTGCATCTGCGCGGCCTTTTCCTCCAGGGTCATCTGCCCCACCAGCGCGGCGGCGCGGATTTCAAAGCTGGCCGAGGTGTCCAGCCAGGGCTGGGTTTCCGCGGCATGACCGGCGGTCGCCGCTGCCATGGCAGCGCACAGCACCAGGGTGCGGAAGGTGGGGCCACGACGGCCACTGCAGAGGTAAGGCGGACGCGTCATCATTTGCTCCTCAAGGCGCGCTCGTCACGCGCGAATGGTCCCAGCAGCGCGCCGACAAAGCCGCCTGCGCGATCCGTACTCAACACCGTTCCGTCCACGTCGTCGGCGAGCGTCTGCCAGCCCTGCCCATCACCCGTGTCGAATGCGAACGCATAGCTGCCCTCGTCACCGGCGATCTTCAGGCGCAGTGACGTGGACGCCGTCGCGTTGCGCGTGGCCAGGGTGCGGGTCACCCCGCTGCCATCGCGCCCTTCCAGGAACACCGCCACGCGTTCCCCGCCGAGGCTGCGCACGCCCAGGAAGTACCAGTAGCTTTCGCTCTGGAACGCAGCAAGCCCCGCCGCCACCCCCGTCGCCGGCCGCGTCATGTCGGTGCTGGCGTCGAAGCGCAGATGCTGCTGCCGGCGGCCAAGGAAGGCCGGGTTACGCAGTGTGTCCAGGTTCTCCGGCAGCGGGTGCACGGCCAAGCTACCCGGCCGCACGCTCAGGTCTGCCCATGCCTGTTTGGGGACGCGCACCTGGAACCATCCCGTGCCGAGCGTCGGTCCATCGAAGCCGTCGCGATCGACGAAGTTGCCGGTTGAAGGCGCCTGCGAGGCATTGCCCTGCATCCACGACGGCGCCTTGACCACGTACGGAATGACCTGCTCGGCCGGCAGGATCACCGGCCAGCCATCCCGCCACTGCACGGGCAGCAGATACGTCTCACGCCCCGTGTTGTAGTGGCGCGTCTGGTAATTGCGACTGGCCAGGAACACCGCCCACCAGGCGCCGTCCGGACCTTCCACCAGATCGGCATGGCCGGCGTTGGTGATCGGCAGCGGCCGGTCGTCCGGCAGGTCGCGCTGGGTGAGAATCGGATTGCCCGCATACGGGAGGTACGGCCCCCAGACCTCGCGGCTGCGCAGGACCACCTGGGAATGCTGCGGCCCGGTGCCCCCCTCGGCGTCGGAAAGGTAGTACCAGCCATCGCGCTTGAAGACATGCGGCCCCTCGATCCAGATCGGGTTCTTCGCCGGCTCCACCCCGCCGTCGATGAGCACCCTGCGCGGCCCTACCGGCTTGAACGCGGCCAGATCGATCTGCTGCATCCAGATGGCGCGGTGGCCTTCGTAGCGCTGCGGACCGGGCGGCACATCGTTGTTGACCAGGTAGACGGTGCCGTCTTCGTCGAAGAACAGCGACGGGTCGATGCCCTCCACGCTGGGCAGCCAGTGCGGGTCGGACCAGGGGCCGGCAGGGTCACGCGCGGTCGCGATGAAGTTGCCGCCACTGTCGACAGCCGTGGTGACCACATAGAACATGCCGTCGTGGTATTCGATCGCCGGCGCGAAGATGCCGCGCGATACGCTCAGTCCATCGAAGTCCAGCTGCGTCGGTCGGTCGATTACGTTGCCGATCTGTTTCCAGTGCACCAGATCGATGCTTTCGAATACCGGAATACCCGGGAAGTAGGTGAAGCTGGAATTGACCAGATAGAAGCGGTCGTTGGCGCGGACGATGCTCGGATCCGCATGGAAGCCGGCCAGGATCGGGTTGCGGTAGTGACCGGCGGGCAGTGGTGCTTCAAAGGCCGCGTCGTGACCCGAATATTCGAACCAGTCGAAATAAACCGGCGGCGCAGGCGCAGCACCCAGTGGCGACACCGTCGCCGACAACAGCAGAACGACTGTGGCTATCAGCAGGCGCATCAGCGAACCTCCGCAGGGTTAAGGGAAAGCTCAAAGGGCCCGGCCGGCGCACCGCTGCTGTCGCGCAGCGTGCAGACCGGACCGTCCGCCCAGCAATAGCGCACACGCAACGCGCCGCTCCGGTAGTGCCGGCCGCTGGCCGGCTCCACGCAATCCACGCAATCCCGGCAATCCCGGCATGACAGCAGCACGTCGCGCCGCTCCAGCACCGCCTCGGCATAGCGGCAGTGCCGTGCGTCGGCATCACAGAGCTCGAATCCTATGGGGCCGTTCGCACCGGTCGTGACCAGGGTGCCGGTGACGTTGTCGAACGCGATCCTTGTTTCGCCCTGCGCGCGCGACGCCGTGCGCACCGTCGGGCCGGAAGGTGCCAGCGCCCGTTCGCCGTAGACCACGTGACGCGCCACCCGGGCCAGGCGACGGCCCAGCTCCTGTTTGTTGGGCGGGTGGATGTCGTACGCATCGCCGATGTCGATGGCCACCGCGAGCCCGGTATGCGGGTCTTCCGCCGCGACGCGACGCTGCGCCTCGCGCACCTGTGCCCAGCCACTCTCCACCGGCGCCTGGGGCGGCTGCCCATAGCCGGCCAACTGCACCACCAGCAGCGGCATCCGCGCACCGAACCGGCTGCGCCAGTCATCGCGCAGGCTGCGCAGCCGGTTGGCATAAGCGGCGCCGTCACCCGTGTTGGACTCGCCTTGGTACCAGAGCATCCCACGCAGGCCATAGCTGCCGAGCGGCGCGATCATGCCGTTGTACAGCGTCGACAGACCCGTGGCGGCATGCCAGGGCGCCAGCGGCGGTGCCTGTGCACCGGGCGCCACCCGGTAGTGCCACGGTGCGTCAAGGACGATGCGCGTGCCGTCGTCGAGCTCCACCGCGTGGGCGGCGGCCGGTCCCGACAGCCCACCCTCGCCGTAGGTATCCAGCACGTTGATCACCACCGTGTTCTCACCGGCGTTCAAGAGACCGGCCGGAAGTGTGTAACGCCGCGCCTCCCCTGCACCGTACTGGCTGCCCACCGCCACGCCGTTGACCCAGGTCATGTCCGTCTCATCGACGGCGCCCAGCGCAAGCCGTGCGCCCTGCGCCGCCTGCGCGGCGGTCAGCGTGACCTGGGTGCGGTACCAGACCATGCCGTTGTACGCGGCAAGGTCCGGCACGCCCCAACGCTCCCAAGCCCCCAGTGCGGCCGGTGCCGTGTGCCATGCCGTGTTGTCTGCGCCCGGCTGCCAGGGAGTGTCGCCTTGCCGGGCTCCGTCGCGCTTCGACCACCACCGCTGCCATACCTCGCCCCAGCCGGCGGTTGCCGCCGCAGGGTTGCTCGCGTAGAGCGCGAGCAGGTCAAGCGCGGGATCCATGCCGCCCTGCGTACGCAGGGAGTCGGCGCTGGTCCACGCCTCGATGCGCGAGCCGCCCCACGCCGCCTGGATCAGCCCCATCGGGACGTCGACGGTCTTCTGCAGTTCACGCGCAAAGTAGAAGCAGGCGGCGGAAAAGGCGCGCACCGCGGCTGGCGACGCCGGCTTCCACGCCGTCGGCGCCGGGAACGTGCTCTGCGGCGTAACGGTTGCCGCCTTGGGCACGGTGAACAGGCGGATCGTCGGGTGCGTGGCGGAGGCGATCTCACTGTCTGCGTCGAGCGCGCGCCACACCGGCAGTTCCATGTTCGACTGCCCGGAACACAACCAGACATCGCCCATCTGCACGTCATGCACGATCTGGGCGGTCTGCCCTGCGCGGACGGTCATTTCGTGAGGGCCGCCAGCGGGAATGGGTTTCAGCGTTGCACGCCACTGGCCGCCGGCATCCGCGCGCGTGGTGACGGTTTGTCGCGCAAACGCCACGGAAACCAGAGTGCTGGGCGCAGCATGGCCCCAGACCGGAATCGGTTGGTCGCGCTGCAGCACGGCGTGATCCTGGAACAGCGGATGCAACAGCGGTGTTGCCGGTTCCTGTGCCACGGCCGGCATGGCAGCGCATGCCACGGCGGTCGCCAGCATCCAGACGATCACCCGTGTCCGACTCATCGCCCATCTCCCGGCGCGGAAGGAAACTGCAAGCGCTGGTACCAGGTCAGCGCGTGTGGCGGCGCGGTTTCGTCCGCAGGCAAGGGCCTGCCGCTGATCGACTGGAAGTACGCGATACTGGCATCGCGCCACCACTGCGCTTCGCGCCGCTGGATGCCGAGGAAGGCGGCGACCTGCGCATGCCGCTGCGCATCCACCCTGCCCTGCATGCCTGCCCAGGTGGCCTGCATGCCCTCTACCTGGCGTACACCCAGGGAGTAACGCCCCACCAGTTCGTCCCACAGCGGTCGTCCCGAGGCCATGCGGTGATCCCACGAGACATGGTGGAACCACAACAGGAACGGCTCCGGCACCCGCGTCAGGTCGCCGTACACGGCGGCCAGTTCGGGGGCGTACTGGGCCACCGCGTTGCTGCCGCGCGCGGTGCGATCGAAGCCGATGCCATCGCGGTCGGCGCGGTGGTAGTACACGGCGGTCCAGTCCGCGCGCGGACCGCCGTCCACCCAGGGGCCGGGCCCGTAATGGTGCCCGCGCGCCATCAGGTGGTGCAGGCCCAGCGGTGTCATGTAGTTCACCGCGGCCTCGCGCGAGACCATCATCATGTCGACGATGGGTGCCACCACCTCGGGATCCGGCGCGAACGTCATCGCTGCCCAGTCCGTCGCGATGTCGCGGGCGGACTGGTCCGGATTCCAGGCGAGACGGCCGAAGGCGTACCAGTTGGCCTGGTCGAAGTGCGAGCCACTCCAGGTGCGATCGTTGCCGATGTTCGCCACGCCGGCGATGCCGGTCAGGCGCTGCGCGACCGTGGCGCCCGCGCCGCGTGCGTGGGTGTCCGACTGCAGCACCTCCTCGTACAGCGGCCCCAGGTACACCAGATGCGTGGCGAAGCCGAGATACTCCTTGGTGATCTGGACCTCCATCATCAGCGGTGTGCGTGGCATGGCCCCGAACAGGGGATGGAACGGCTCCCGCGGCTGGAAGTCGATGGGCCCGTTCTTCACCTGCACGACCACGTTCGGGCGGAACTCCCCGTCCAGGCCGGCGAATTCGGTGTAGGCCTGCGTGGCGCGGTCCTCGGGCACCTCATGCGCGTAGACGAAGGCGCGCCACATCACCACGCCGCCATGCGGTGCCAGCGCGTCAGCCAGCAGATTGGCGCCGTCCGCATGCGAGCGGCCATAGTCCTGCGGTCCGGGCTGTCCTTCCGAATTGGCCTTGACCAGGAAGCCGCCGAAATCCGGAATGCGCGCGTAGATCTCGTCAGCCTTGTCGCGCCACCACCGCTGCACGTCCGGGTCGAGCGGATCGGCTGTCTTCAGCCCGCCCAGCTCGATGGGGGCGCTGAAGCGCGCGCTCAGGTACACGCGGATGCCGTACGGCCGGAACATGTCCGCGAGCGCGGCCGCTTTGATGAGATATGCCGGCGCAAGGCTCTGCGCGCTCGCGTTTACATTGTTCAGCACGGTGCCGTTGATGCCGAGCGAGGCGTTGGCACGCGCATAGTCCGTATAACGCGGGTCCCGCCACTCCGGCAGGGTCTGCCAGTCCCACAGCGAGCGACCCGCATAGCCGCGTTCGACATAGCCGTCGAGGTTGTCCCAGTGGTCGAGCACGCGCAGCCGAAGCCGTGGTGATTCGCGAACCTCGAGGGCATCGAGTGATGCGCCGGTCTGCAGCAGTCGCAGCAGATGGAACACGCCATACAGGACCCCGATATCCTGGCGTGCGGCCACCAGCAGCACGTCGCGCCCGCCGATGTGCGCACGCCTGAGCAGGTAGCCGTCGTCGCCGAGTGATTCCATCTCCTTGCGGAGGGGCGCGATCATGGCCGACGAATCCGGGGTGCCCAGCACCACGCTGGGGTCCGCGCTGGGCGCCCTCTGCATACGCGGCGCGCGACCCAGCAGGCCGGTGAGGCCACGCACGAGTTCCTCGCGCGCGGCACGCTGCGTCGGGGTCTGATCGGGGGCCACGACCCCGCCCAGCCGTGTCCGGTAGTCGGTCGCGAGGGCAGGTTCCAGCGGTGCGTAGCGCAGCCAGAGGGCGTAGCCGTCCTCCGCGCGCACGCTGCCCGCGCAGGCGAAAAGTGCCAGGGCGACACCCAACATCCAGTGACACCGCTCGACATTCCGGCGCAGCAGCAGTGTCGCCAGCAAACCTTGTAAGCTGCGGACGTGCCCGCCTCGCGGCAGCGTCACAAAGAAGAAAGGCAACACGCATTGGACAAGCCGAAGAAATCGGTCCGCCGCAAAACCAGTGGCGTGACGATCGACGAGGTGGCTGCGCTGGCCGGGGTCTCGCCGATGACGGTGTCGCGCGCGATCAACCAAGGCAAGGTGCGCGATGTCACGCGCGAACGGGTGATGCGCGCGGTGCGCGAACTGGGCTACACGCCCAACCTGGCCGCGAGTTCGCTGGCCGCGGCGCAGCACACGCGGATCGCGCTGATCTACACCAATCCCAGCGGCGCCTACCTGCGGGAGCTGCTGGTGGGCCTGCTGCGTGTCGCGTCCAACGCGGCCATCCAGCTGGTCATCCATTACTGGGACAACTTCGACCCCGAGGCCGAGCGCAACGCTGCGCGCGCCTTGGGCGGACGCGTGGATGGCGTCATCCTGCCGCCGCCGCTGTGCGAGTCGCAGGCGGCCGTGACCGAACTGGTCAGCGCCGGCATCCCGGTGGTCGCGATCGCGTCGGGGCACCTGAGAGACGATCTCTCCTGCGTCCGCATCGACGACTTCCACGCGGGCAAGGAGATGGCCGAACACCTGATCCAGCACGGGCACCGTCGGATCGGCTTCATCCGCGGCCGCAGCGACCTCAGTGCGAGCGCGCGACGCTACGATGGGTTTGTCACCGCCCTGCAGGACGCAGGGCTGCAGGTCGAATCCGGCCTCGTCCAACAGGGGGATTACACCTATCGATCCGGGCTTGCCGCGACCGAGAAGCTGCTGTCCCAGCGTCGGCCGCCGACGGCCATCTTTGCCAGCAACGACGACATGGCCGCAGCGGCCATCTCCGTTGCACACCGACGTGGCCTCGAGGTGCCCCGCGACCTGTCGGTGGTGGGCTTCGATGACACGTCGGCGGCAACGACCGTCTGGCCCGAGCTCACCACCATTCATCAACCGATCGCCGCGATGGCCGACGCCGCCATCGATATCCTGTTGCGCATCATCCGCCGCAAGGGCGATGACACGCGCGTGTTGACCGATCACGTCATGCCGCACCGGCTGGTGGTGCGCGACTCGGTCGCGCGCCCGCCCAAGCGCTGAGGGCGGAAGCCACATCGTCACGCGCCGGGGCATGCGATGGTGGCCTCCGCTTCGTTCAAGGCGCCGAGGGCAACGCGTGACACCGAGAGCGTCATCGCGCCTGCCGTCCCGATCGACCAGGGGCGATCCAGCTTGCCGACCTCCGCGCCTGCCGCCGCCAGACACTTCAAGGGCACGCCCACGCGGGTCCATTGGCCCACGGGCAGCTTTGCCAGCGCCGGTCCGAGCGCGACCCGTGCCGAACAGCCCGTGCCGCAGCCCACGGACAACCACGCCTCGCTCTGGGGTGCGGCGTCGACGCGCATCGTGGTCAACAGCATCAGGTCGCCGTTGCTCTCGCGCTGCAGGTCCAGCGGCGTGTGCGACTGCAGCGCGACGATCGCCTCACCCTTGCCCGACCACGCGAGACGGCGGCCATCTTCCTGCGCCAGGTGATCCACGCCGGTGACCTTCAGCAGATCGCCCTCGAGGGATTCCGGCACCTGGGTGACGGTCACCCCCTGCCCTGTGCTGCCCTCCAGCCGCAGGGCCATGCCGGAGCCGGCATCCCCACGCGCGAAGAACACGCCGACGGCCCCTTCGTTGCCCGTCACGCCCGATGCTTCCGGCAGCGCGGCCAGATCACCGTTGTCGGCATAGGTCAGGCCGAAGCCGAAGGCGAACAGGGGGTCGTAGTCCTTCTGCCCGACATTGTTGGCGTACTGCGTCGCGGTGCGCGGCCAACTGAAGCTCAGTTTGCCCTTGAAGTCGTGCTGCACGCTGCCATCCGGCCTGCGCAGCAGCACATCGGCAATGCCGGCGCCTTCCGAACCGGGCAGCCACGCCGCCACGAAGGCATCGGCGGCGTTGATCTCACGGTTCACCCAGAGCGGGCGTCCGCTGAGGAACACCGCGATCACGGGGATGCCGTCGGCCTTGAGCCGCTTGATCAACGCGAGATCCGCGTCGTCGCCCGGCTTGTAGGCCAGGGTCGGCAGGTCGCCCTGGAACTCCGCATAGGGGTTCTCGCCGAACACCACCACGGCCACATCCGGTTTCGTGGTGTAAGCGCCATCCACCGCCAACTGCGCCTCGCCGCCAGCGGCCTTGGCCTGCTGCGCAATGCCTTCGTAGATCGTGTCCGCATTCGGGAAGTCTTTGCGGGTGGTGCCGGTACCCTGCCAGTTCAGCGTCCAGCCGCCCGCCTGCTTGCCCACGTCGTTCGCACCGTCACCGGCCACCAGGATGCGTTGCTTCGGCGACAGCGGCAGCACGCCGCCCTGGTTCTTCAGCAGCACCAGCGATTCGCGCACCGCCTGGCGTGCAACCTGACGATGCTCCGGCGCGCCGACGAGTGCGAACTGCCCACCGACGGCGCGCGACGACGGCTTGCCCGCCTCGAACAGGCCCAGCCGCATCTTGACCCGCAGGATCCGGCGCACGGCGTCATCCAGGCGTTGCTGGGGAAGCGTGCCGTGCTTCACTGCGGCCAGCGTGGTCTCGTAGAAGCCCTTCCAGCTGTCCGACGCCATGGCCATGTCCAGGCCGGCAGTGATCGTGGCCGGGCAATCGGTGGTGGTGCAACCCTTGACCTGCCCGTGGCCGTTCCAGTCGCCCACCACGAAACCGCCGAAGTGCATGCGCCCCTTCAGCGCATCGGTCAGGTACGGCTTGTTACCGTGCATCTTTTCGCCGTTGACGCTGTTGAAGGAGGCCATCACCGTCTGCGCGCCCGCCGCGATGGCGGGCGGATAGCCGGCGGCGTGGATGCGCACCAGCTCGGCCTCGCTGATCCGGGTGTCGCCCTGGTCCTTGCCATCGGTCGTTCCGCCATCACCGAGGAAGTGCTTGACCGATGCGATGACATGGCGACCGTCAAGGAAACCTGGCGAGCCCACCTTGCCCTGCAGGCCCTCGACCATCGCGCCGGCATAGCTGGCCACTACCTCGGGCGATTCAGAGTACCCCTCGTAGGTACGCCCCCAGCGGTCGTCCTGCGGTACCGCCACGGTCGGCGCGAACGCCCACTCCATCCCGGTCGCACGGGTTTCCAGCGCGGTGATCTCGCCGATGCGGCGCAGCAGTTCCGGGTTGCGGGTCGCGCCCAGGCCGATGTTGTGCGGGAACAGGGTCGCGCCGGTGATGTTGCTCTGCCCGTGGACGGCGTCGATGCCGAACAGCACCGGGATCGCCTTGCCGCCCTGCGAGGTGTCCATCGAGGCGGCATAGAACGCATCGGCCAGTGACAGCCATTCGGCCGGCGAGGCATCGTAGCGGCCGCCGGGATCGGAGTTGCCGCCCGCGAGGATCGAGCCGAGCCGGTAGGTGCGGAGGTCCTCCGGCGAGATGCTGGCGATGTCGCCCTGCACCAGCTGACCCACCTTTTCCTCCACCGTCATGGTGTCCATCAGGTCGGTGATCCGCTTCTCCAGCGCGGCATCCTGGGGCAGCGGCCAGGCCACCTGCGGCCACGGATCCGGATCGGCCGCCGCCGGCACAACGGCCTTGTCATCGTTTCCGCAGGCAGCCAGCACCCCGATCAGCGCGGCCAGCAGCACGCCACGGCGGGCGTGGGTAAGGCGTCGATTGGTCATGGTGTTCATCCTTCCATCTGCTCCAGTTCCTTGCCCTTGGTTTCGTGCACATACCTGAGCACGAAGAAGACCGAGATGACGGCCGACGCCAGGTAGAGGCTGTACGTCGCCGCGAGCCCGATGGCGGCCAACAGAATGGGGAACGTCACCGTGACGGCGAAGTTCGCGGTCCATTGCGCCGCACCCGCCACGGCCAGTGCCGAGCCGCGGATCTGGTTGGGGAACATCTCGCCCAGCATCACCCACATCACCGGGCCCCAGGAGACGTTGAAGAACACCACGTAGGCATTGGCCGCCACCAGCGCCAGCGTGCCCATGCTCCCGGGCAGCTGCAGGCGCCCATCGACCAGCGAGCCACTCGCGAATGCGGCCACCAGCAGCGCCAACGACACCGCCATGCCGGCCGAGCCGACCCATAGCAGCGGCTTGCGCCCGATGCGGTCGATCAGCAGCACGGTGACGATGCAGGCGCCGATGCTGAGCGCACCGGACAGCACGTTGATCAGCAGTGCATCGTTCTCGGAAAAACCGACCGCCTGCCAGAGCACGGCGCCGTAGTAGAACACCACGTTGATGCCAACCAGCTGCTGGAAGATGGCGAGGCCGATGCCGACCCAGACAATCGGGCGCATCTTCCCGGTGGCCTTGCTGCGCAGATCCGACAGCCGCGGGCGGTGGTGATCGGTCGACAGCGAGGCGTCGATCTCGGCCAGCTTGGCCTGCGCCTCGGCACCGCCGAACAGCCGCGTCAGCACGTGCAGCGCCTCATCCTTGCGGCGCTTCACCACCAGGTAGCGCGGGCTCTCTGGAATGGTCAGCAACAGTGCCAGGAACAGCAGCGAGGGCACCGCCTGCATCCAGAACATCCAGCGCCACGCCGCATGCCCGCCCCACAGCGGCTCGGTCGAGGCGCCGGCGGTGGCCGCCAACAGATAGTTGGACAGGAACGCGACGGTGAGCCCGCTGATGATGGCGATCTGCTGCACTGTCGCGAGGCGACCACGGTAACGGGCTGGCGCGACTTCGGCGATGTACGCGGGCGAGATCACGCTGGCCGCACCCACCGCAAAGCCCCCCATCACCCGCGCGATGATGAACATGGTCGACGACGCCGCTGCACCTGCCCCGATCGCCGACAGCAGGAACAACACCGCCGAGACGATCAACACGTTGCGGCGCCCCAGACTGTCGGACAGCCGGCCGGCGCTGAAGGCACCGATGGCGCAGCCCAACAGCATCGAGGCAATCTCGAACCCCTGCATCCACTCGCCTGACCGGAACGTCTGGTGCAGGCCGTCCTGGGTACCGTTGATCACGCCGCTGTCGAAGCCGAACAGGAATCCGCCAATCGTCGCCACCACGCTGATCAATACGATCAGCCGGGTGTTCTCCCCACCGCTCGCTGCCTGCTTCATTGCCCTGCCCCTCCCCGGTTCGGTGTCATCGCTGCGAACTGTCGCGCTCAGCGCAGCAGGTACTGGTTGAGCAGGTTCTCGTAGCGTTCCTGCTTGCCGCTGGTCTGGTGGGGCTCACCGCCCTTGGCACCCAGTGCGGCCAGGTCCGTGAGGCTGAGCGCGCCTTGCGCGAACTCCTTGCCGGCACCAGTGTCGAAGCTGGCGTAGCGCGCCGTGCGCCACTGTTCCAGCGGCGAGTCGTTGAGCAGCGCGTAGGCCACTTCCAGCCCGCGTGCGAATGCGTCCATGCCGCCGATGTGGGCGATGAACAGGTCTTCCATGTCGGTGGATTCGCGGCGCAACTTGGCATCGAAGTTCAGGCCGCCCTCCAAGCCGCCCTGCCGCAGCACGACCAGCATCGCGCCCACCGTGTCGTAGAGGTCGGTCGGGAACTGATCCGTATCCCAGCCGTTCTGCGCGTTGCCGCGGTTGGCGTCGATGCTGCCCAGCAGGCCGTGGTCCGAGGCGACCTGCAGATCGTGCTCGAAGGTGTGGCCGGAGAGCGTGGCGTGGTTCGCCTCGATATTGAGCTTGAAGTCCTTGTGCAGGCCATGCTCTTTCAGGAAGCCCGCCACGGTCGCGCTGTCGAAGTCATACTGGTGCTTCATCGGCTCCATCGGCTTGGGTTCGATCAGGAAGTTGCCCTTCAGGCCGATGCTGCGGCCATAGTCGCGCGCCATCGTGAGGAACCGCGCGAAGTGATCGACCTCGCGCTTCATCTGCGTGTTCGCCAGCGAGGCATAGCCTTCGCGGCCACCCCAGAACACATAGTGTTCGCCCCCCAGTTCAACCGTCGCCTCCAGGGCGGCCTTCACCTGCACGGCGGCGCGCGCCACCACGGCGAAATCCGGATTGGTGGACGCACCATTCATGTAGCGCGGGTGCGAGAACAGGTTGGCCGTGCCCCACAGCAGCTTCATGCCGGTCGCATCCTGCCGGGCCTTGGCCAGGCCCACCATGTGCTTCAGGTTCTTCTCGTACTGGGCGACGTCGTCCGCATCCGGCGCCAGGTCGATATCGTGGAAGCACCAGTACGGCACGCCCAGCTTGGTGAAGAACTCGAACGCCGCGTCCACCTTCGCCTCGGCAGTCGCCATCGGCGAGGCGCGTTCCCACGGGAAATTACGGGTGCCCGGACCGAACGGATCATGCCCGGCGTTGCAGAAGGTGTGCCAGTAGCAGGCCGCGAAGCGCAGATGATCCTGCATCGTCTTGCCACCGATGACCTTGTCCGCGTCATAGACCTTGAACGCGAGCGGATTGTCCGAGCCCCGGCCTTCGAAGGGGATGCGGCCGATGCCGGGGAAGTATTCCTTGGCGCCGATGAAGGGTTGATTGCTCATGGTGCGTCTTCCTGTCGTTGTGCGAGGTGGTGCGTAGAGGGATCAGCCGCGATACAGCGGCGTGAGGGCGTCGAGATGTCGCAGGAAACGTGCATAGGCCGTGGCATAGGCGTGCGTACGCATCGGATCCGGATGAGTGGACTGCAGCGGATCGACCGCAACGTGCCGGTCCGCGATATCGGCGATGGAGGCGGCGTCACCGCGCGCGTGACCCAGCGCCCACAGGGCCTGCAATGCCGCACCGAACGCCGCCCCCTCGGACTGGGTCGGCACGTCCACCGGCAGGCCGAAGACATCGGCCACCATCTGCCGCCACTGCGCGCTGTTGCTGCCGCCACCGGTCAGCACGATGCGGTCGAACCGCATGCCCGCGCGGACGAAGGCGTCGTAGCCATACTTCAGGCTATAGGTGGCGCCTTCCATGGCCGCGCGGTAGAGGTGTGCCGGGGTCATGTTCGTCGTGTCCAGACCGGCCAGGACGCCCTTGCCCAGCGGCAGGTCCGGCGTGCGTTCGCCATTGAGGAACGGCAGCATCACCAGGCCGTCGGCACCGGGGGTTGTGGCACGCAGGTGCCCATCGCCATCGCGGGTGCTGAAGCCGAAGGCGTCGGCGACCTGTTCGGTCACCACGGTGCAGTTCATTGTGCAGATCAACGGCAGCCAGCCACCGGTGGACGAGCAGAACGCGGCCCAGGCGCCGTCCGGATCGACCACGGGCGTGTCCGAATAGGCGAACAAGGTGCCCGAGGTACCCAGGCTCATCGCCAGGCGGCCGGGCACGACGCAGCCGGTACCGATGGCCGCCATCATGTTGTCGCCCCCGCCAACCGCAATCTTCACCGTCCCGGGAAGCCCCAATACGCCCGCCGTGGCCGGATCGATGTCGAACAGTTCGTCGGGCGCGGCGATGCGCGGCAGGCAGAGGGCCAGGTCGCGCTCCGGATCGGTCGCGCGCAGCAGGTCGGCTGACCAGGTCCGGGTGCGCACGTCCAGCCAGCCCGTGCCCGACGCATCGCCATACTCGCAGAAGCGCTGCCCAGTCAGCACGAAGTTGAGGTAGTCGTGCGGCAGCAGGATCGTGGCCAGCCGGGCGTAGGCGTCGGGCCGGTGCGTCTTCGTCCAGGGCAGTTTGGACGCGGTGTAACCGGTCAGGATGGGGTTGCCGGCCAGCGAGATCGTGCGCGCTGGTCCGCCGAGTGCGTCCATGATCAGCACGCACTCGGCCGAGGTGCTGGTGTCGCACCACAGCTTGGCCGGTGCGAGGACCTCCCCCGCGGCGTCGACCGGGACGAAGCCGTGCTGTTGCCCCGATACCGCCAGCGCGGAGATGCGGGAACGAACCTTGGAATCGATCGCACGGAAGCAGGCCTGAAGGGCTGCGACCCACGCGGCCGGCTGCTGCTCACGGCTGCCATCGGCGGCGGACGCCAGGTCCAGAGGGGCGCTCGCGCTGGCAATGAGCTGCCGCCCGGCGGGGTCGTACACCACGACTTTCAGACTCTGTGTACCCGCATCGATTCCTGCAACCAGATCCATCTATCTCATCCCGTGGGTGTATGGAGGTAGCGCTACCATTTCTGTGCAGCAGCGTGCTGCCCTGCTAGGCCAGGGCTGAGGCCCGTGGCCAGACGTCCTGCGCCGCCCTGCAGTAGCGTTCGATGAACGCTGCCTGCGACGGCATCGTCGCGGCCGCCTGCTCCACCGGCTGGCGGAGCCGCATCAACAGCGTGCGCAGGTCCGCGTCGCTGATGGCAGCGGCAAGCGGGTGCGGAGGTCCCGGCTGGATCCCCTGCCCCATCAGCACGCTCGTCCAGGAGTCCACCCGGAACAACTCGCCGGGGTCCTGCCAGGCATGCGCACGTTCGCGCCAGGCGCGCAGGCGGACCGCGAGCGATTCGGGCAGCTCCATCTCCCGACAGGCCTTCCACATCGGCTCGTCGCGCTGGTTGGCGTGGTAGTGCAGGATGATGAAGTCGCGCACATGCTCCATCTCCTGGCGGCTGACATCGTTGTACAGGTCCATCAGCGCCGGGCTGATGCCGTCGAACGGGAACAGCTGGATCAGGCGCACCACCGCACTGATGGTCAGATGGATGCTGGTCGACTCCAGCGGCTCGATGAAGCCGCTCGCAAGACCCAGCGCCACCACGTTCCTGTTCCAGGCCTTCAACCGGCGCCCGCTGCGGAACGGCACCAGCCAGGGATCGCGCAGCGGCGGCCCGTCGACGTCACGCAGCAGCTTGGCCTGCGCTTCGTCGTCGGACATGTGGCGGCTGGAGAACACCAGGCCACAGCCGACCCGGTGCTGAAGCGCGATATGCCATCGCCACCCGGCTTCGTGCGCGATGGCGCGGGTGTACGGCACCGGCGGGCCGACCGACTCGGTCTGCACCGCGACGGCGCGGTCACTGGGCAACCATTCGTTCCAGTCCTCATAGCCGGTATGCAGGGTCTGCTCGGTCAACAGGCCGCGGAAGCCAGTGCAGTCGATGAACAGATCGCCCTCGATGACCTGCCCGTCTTCCAGCACCAGGGAGGCAACGGAGCCGTCATGCGGATGTTGCCGCACCTCGCGGATCTTGCCTTCCACCCGGCGCAGCCCGTGGCCTTCAGCTTTGCGGCGCAGGAATTTCGCGTAGAGCCCGGCGTCGAAGTGATACGCGTAATTGACCTGGGGCTGGGTCTGCAGCGAGAACCGGTCCTCCCGCGAGGCCACGCTTTCCAGGCAGAAATCGCCCAGGTCCGACGGCATGCCGCGGCGCAGGCTGTCCAGCCAGAAGTGGTGGAACGGCGTAGCCCAGGTGCCCTGCCCGATCGTGCCGAACGGATGGATGAAGCGGTCGCCGGGCCGACGCCAGTTCTCGAACGAGATCGAGAGCTTGAACGTGCCCGCGACGGCCTGCAGGAACTCCTGCTCATCGATCTGCAGGAAACGGTGGAACGTGCGGATGGGCGGCACGGTCGACTCGCCGACACCCACCGTACCGATCTGCTCGGACTCCACCAGGGTGATGTCGAGCTGGTCGCGGAACTGGTGCGCCAGCGCACAGCCGGCCAGCCAGCCTGCGGTGCCGCCCCCGGCGATGACGACCTTGCGGATGCGCCCTTCGGTTGTGTTCGCCACGTTCAATGCGGTGCTCCCATCAGCGGTTGAGTCGAGCCAGCAACTGGGCGCGCATGCGGCGCGCCTGCGTCTCGTCGAAGGGTGCCAGGTCGCCCCGGGCGGCGTCGGGCAGGTGCTGCCCTGCCCGCTCACCCGGACCGAATACGTAGTACTCGAAGATCTTTGCCCAGGCCTGCTTCTCGCGGATCGGCAGATCGCGCACGGCCCACATCGCGTGATGGAGTGCCGGCAGCGGTGAGGACAGGAAGGCCGGCGAACTGCGCCACCAGTAGTTCAGCAGCACATTGAACGGCGCGAGGCTGCGCACGTGGTGCCACCACAGGCCAGGAATGAAGATCGCATCCCCCGGTTCGAGCTCGGCGCTCTGCGCGCTTGCCAATGCATCACGGAACCGTGGATGGCGCGCGAAGTCCGGGCGGTCGAAATCCACCACGCTCACCACCTGCCCGCCCGGGGTGGGTTCCAGCGGCCCCGGATACAGATTGTCGATCTGCTCGGGAGGGAAAAGCGTGAACCGGCGCCGGCCCACGGCGCAGCACGCCAGGTTGTCCGGGGTGTCGAAATGGCAGGAGGCGGTCACGCGGTTGCCGATCCAGATGCACGCCGAGGCCTCGATGCCCTGCCCCGCAAGCCCGGCGTCGTTGGCCTCCGCGAAGCCGGGCAGCGCCCGATCGATCAGCAGCGACGCGAGATAGTAGGTGGGTGGCCTCGGGTCGTCGAGATGATCGGCAATCCCGTCCAGCACCTGGCTCAACACCCCACGCCGGACCTCGACGTTCAACCGGGTGAAATCCGCGTTGTAGAACGGGCGCCCCTCGATCTCGGGTCCGCCGAAGGAGTATTGGACAGGGATTCCCGCATCGAAGCCGCGCAGATACCCCATCGCCGCCTGCGTGGAGCGCAACCCCGCCTGCACCAGCCCCCAGTCGCGCGCGATGCCGCGCAGCACCACCGGCTCGCCGGCGGCCACCAGCGCCTCCAGCGGAAGCGCGCCGGGCTCCAGGTCTTCCAGGGTCCGCATGGCAACGCCGTCCTGCACGGGTCAGTTCCTGCCCGCCGCCGCAGCGGCATCCTGCAGGCGCAGACGTTTCTGCTTCTCGGCGATCAGGCGCCGCATGTTGTGCAGCGATGCCAGCATCAGATACGCACCTTCCAGGTAGCCGGCGCGGTTGAGCTCGGCAAGGGCGGGGCCATCCAGCTGGCCAAGCCGGTCACGGTCGATGGCGTGCAGACCGTTGATACCCACCCGATGCTCCTGGGCGATCTGCACGTCGAGCGTGATCGGTTGAATGAGTCCTTTGGCATCGAGCGCGGCAAACATCTGCGCGCCGAAGGCGTGGCCATCGTGAATGCCACGCAGCACGCCTGCGATATGGTCCAGATACGGTGTGTTGCCCCCCTGCGGCAGGAACACCGGCTCGCCCTGCATCGCATTCACGCGCGGATGATCCAGATCCACGTGCAGCACCGCTTCCTGGATGAGCGTGCCATCGATCTGGTTGTCCTGGAAGCCGATGAGGAACGGTCCCTTGGCTGCCGCCCCGGGCAGGTAGGACGCATTCCATCGGCCGTCCTGCAGGAACAGATTTTCGTGCTGCTCGAACCCGAGCAGGGCCACGGACTGCCACTCGCCCGTGGCGGCGTCCCTGCGAAGGAAAATGGGATATTCGCGCTGCAGTTCGGCGAACTCGCTCGGGTAGGCCGGGACCATGCCGACCGCGTCGCCGAACTCGGGGCCGAAGTCGGTGGCCACGCGCAGATCGCGGTGGGCGATGTTGTTGAGCATTTCGTAACGCGGCATGGTGTTCTTTCAACCCCATCAGGACCCTTGAACGGGTGCCGCCGCCAGGGCAGCGGCACCCCCACACATCAGAACCGGTAACGAACGCCAAGCATATAACGCGGACTCTGGTCTGCCAGCTTCACGATCATCTGCGAGGTGCGCGAGCGCCAGCGGACGTCCTCACCGGTCAGGTTGATCGCCTCCAGCCCAAACGACCAGTGATCATCCAGGGTGTAGTTCACGCTGAGATCCCACTGTTCGTAAGCTTCCACGTAGTACGGATTACGGCTGGCGCCCTGGTTGGCCAGGATCAGGTACTGGTCACGCCAGTTCCAGGCCAGGCGCACCGACCAGCCGTATTTTTCGTACATCAGCATGGCGTTGGCAGTATCACTGAGGCCGGTCAGCGAGAACTGGTCGATGCCCGGGTCGCCCCCGTTGTTGTAGCCGACATCGCCGTTCACGAGGGTGTAGTTGGCCAGGACGCCGAACCCGGTGTCGCCGAAGAAGTACTGCCCGCCGAGCTCCCAGCCATGCAGCTTGGACTCGTTCTGGTTGATGGGCCGGTTGACGTTGAACTGGTACAGCGGGTCGGCCGCCGTGCCATACAGATCGTAGCTGGCTTCGGTGGCCAGGACCTGCGCGTCCGTACCGTTGTAGGCACCCAGCCCGGCGGGATTGTTGCGCAGCAGCGCCAGCGCGGTGAACAGCGCGGTGTCGTTGCCGTTGCAGGCCGCCGCATTGGCCGCACCGACCTGGGTCACGCAGGCGCCGCTGTTGAGGAACGCCAGCGCCGACTGTGCATCCGGGCCGGAAGTGGGATCCCGCAGGCCGTACAGGTTCTCCTGGACCACGGTGTTGCCGATGAAGTTGGCGACCCGCTTGTTCCAGTACGTGACGGACACGTAGCTCGCGTCAGCGAAGTACCACTCCAGCGCCAGGTCGAGGTTGTCCGATTCCAGCGGCTTCAACTGCGGGTTCTGTGCCGTGCCGCTGGCCCGCGACGACGGATCGATCAGCACGGAGCCGAACGGCTGCTGTGCGGTCGGGCCTGCATAGAGGTTGCCGATCGGCGCGCGCGCGATGCTCTTGCCGAACGAGACGCGCCCCTTCAGGTCGTCCATGAGGTCGATGCTGAAGTCGAGGTTGGGCAGGATGTAGCTGTAGCTGTTCTTCTCGGTGAAGGGCTGTTGCTCGTCGGACAACACCACGCGGAAGTCGTTGTTGGACTGCCATTCGATCGCTTCCGGAATGGCGATGACCGACGTCGACACCACATCGGTGGTTTCATAGCGCACGCCCAGACGGGTATTGGTGCGCAGGCCGCCCAGCTCGCCGTCCAGTTCGACCTGGAAATAGGCCGATTTGGTCTTCTCCTCCACCAGGTTGTCGGCGGCGCGCTGCGGACTCACGCCGAGACTGGCGCCATAGTTGTCCGCCGCCCACTGCGCGAGGCGGCCCGCATCGCCGCGCCAGGCGGTGAAGCTGTTGGCATTGAAGTCGTTGAACAAGCCGACGATGTTGACCGGCTGCAGCAGGTCCATCAGCCCGTTGGCAACATCCCCGTCCACGTTGGCCACGCCCCAGTCGCCCAGGGTGTTGTAGTTCTCCGCGGCCTGGATGCGGTGGGTGGTCTGCTTGCTCGAGTCCACGCCAAACTGGAAGCGGCCCTTGTCGAAGCTCCACTCACCGTCGACGCGACCCTGCTTGATCTCGCTGATCTGGGTCTGCGAATTGACGCGCAGCACCTGCGACCCGATCTCGCCGGGCACGAAGCCTGGATTGACCACGCCGTTGGTCTTGGCGAGGGCATCGGCCGTGCTCGGGTACCAGACCTGGGTGCCCACCGGCAGGCCGTTGTTGAAGTTCATTTCCTGCACCCACGACCCACCGCAATGCGGTCCGGTGGTGCAGTTGTTGGTGCCGGCGATGCTGCTGAAGATGGAGCCGCCCCCGGTGAGCGGATCGTTCGGCCGGCTTTCGTTCTTCGAGTCGTGCGCGTCGAAGCTCAGCTTGAAGCGGTCGGTGACGTTCCACTGGGCATTGAAGCCGAGCGATCCCAGCTTGTACTTCTGCATGCTGCGCTGCTGTTCAAGCCCGAAATCCTTGGTCCCCGCCACTTCGCGGATGTAGATCGGGGTTGCGACCGCGCCGCTGGTGTCGAAGGTGACATCGGTGTAGTTGCTGTTCTGCAACCACATGCCCTGTTCGCCACGATTCTCGGTGATCTCGTTCGTCGAATAGGTGTAATCGAGGGTCAGGGTCACCGCGTCGGTCGGTGCGAACTGCAGCACCGCCTGGCCGTTGACGCGCTCACGCTCGAACTCGGAGAACGCATAGCGGAGATCGTTCGGGCGACCGTACAGCGCGCCTATCGCCGGTGCGTTGACCACGGTCGGGTTGCCGGGCAACGTGCCGGTCCACGGCTGGATGTTCCAGTAGTTGTTGGTGGCCTGCACCGAGCCGCCCTTGCGCTTCTGGTAGCTCGCACTCACACCCACGCCGAAGGTCTTTTCCGGGTTGCTGTAGCTGAAGATACCGGACAGTTCCGGCGTCAGGTCGCTGTCGAACGGCTGGCTCTGGTCGGAGACGACCTTCGCACCGGCACTGGCGACGGTGCCATCATGGTCGAACGGCCGCGCCGTCAGAATGTTGATGGTGGCACCGATGCCACCGCTGGGCACATTGGCCTGGCTGGTCTTGTAGACCTCGATGCCGTTGATGGCCTCGGCGGCCAGTTGGGCGAAGTTGAACGCGCGGGTGCCGCCGTCGACGCCGCCGATGGCGACCTGTCCCGAGGCACCGAACGCATCAGCACCCGGCATCTGGCGCCCGTTGAGCGTCACCATGTTGAACTGCGGGCCAAAGCCTCGGGCCGTGACCTGCGCGCCTTCGCCATCACGGCGCTCGATGGAGATGCCGGTGATGCGCTGCAGGGACTCGGCCAGGTTGGTGTCCGGGAACTTGCCGATGTCCTCGGCACTGATCGCATCCACCACGCCGGCCGAGTCGCGTTTGATGTCCATCGCCTGGCTGAGGCTGTTGCGGATGCCGGTGACCTGCACGGTATCCAGCTGCGTCGGGCTGCTGGGCTGGGCCTGCGCTTGGGCGACGGGCGCCGGCGTTGAGGCGTCCTGTGCGAAGGCGGGATTGATGACCAGGACGCCGCCCACAAACGTGAACATGGCCCTGGAGGTGAACTTCGCCAGCGTGCGGCTCATGAACGAGCCCCCCGGCCTTGGGTACGACGGAACGTAGAAGCGCTCATGACTCTCCCCTCTGACATATACGATCGAATGGATGTACCGCCCCTCCTGGGGGCACGTACGGGCGATGCCCGTCTTCCACACCGAACATCGCAGTGCGCTGTGCGCTCACTGCGACTCACACTCGCTTTCAGGCTTGCCAGAACAGCCGCGTGGTAAAGGGGGGGGTACCCACTGGTCCTTACCCCGGCCAGGTGGTAGCGCTACCATCACGTCACGGCCGCAGACTAATCATCCGGGGTCGCGCTTGTCATCATGCAGCGCAGCAAAGGAAACGAGCCCTTGAAGAACAGCCACAGAACCGTCCGTCGAAAAGCGAGTGCCATCACCATCGACGACGTCGCGGCGCACGCCGGGGTATCCGCCATGACGGTGTCCCGCGTCATCAACGGCCATGCGGGGGTGCGCGAAGGCAACCGCGAGCGTGTCATGCGCAGCGTGCTCGAACTGGACTATCGGCCCAATCCTGCGGCGAGCGCCCTGGCGGCGGCGCAGCACACCTGCATCGCGTTGATCTACACCAATCCCAGCGCCAGCTATCTTCGCGAACTGCTGGTCGGGGCCCTGCGCGGCTCCACCCGGGCCGCGGCGCAGTTGGTGATCGCCACCTGGGACGACCTGGGCACGCAGGCGCGTCGCGAGGCGGCACGGCAACTGTCCAGCAGCGTGGCGGGCGTGATTCTTCCCCCACCCCTGTGTGAGTCGAAGGACATCGTCGACGAATTCCTGCTCGGCGGCATTCCCGTCATCTCCATCGCGTCCAGTCATTTCAGTGACAGGGTGTCCTGTGTGCGCATTGATGACCGCCAGGCCAGCCATGACATGGTGTCGCACCTGATCAGCCAGGGACATACCCGCATCGGCTACATCAAGGGTGATCCGAATCAGACCGCCAGCGCGCACCGCTGGCAGGGCTACCGGGATGCGCTGGCTGACGTGGGCATCGCGTACGACGCTGCACTCGTCCAGCCCGGCTGCTTCACCTACCGCTCCGGACTGGAGGCGGCCAAAGGGCTGCTGGCCCTGCACACGCCGCCCAGTGCGATCTTCGCCAGCAACGACGACATGGCGTCTGCCGTTGTTTCCGTGGCGCACCGTCGCGGCCTGGAGGTGCCGCGCGATCTGTCGGTGGTCGGTTTCGACGACACCTCCGCGTCGACGATGGTGTGGCCGGAGCTGACCACGATCCGTCAACCGGTGGCGGAGATGGCGGACACTGCCATCGACATCCTGTTGCGCGAGATTCGACCCCCCTCTGCTTCGGCGCGCGGCATCGTCAACCATGTGCTTCCGCACCAGTTGGTCACGCGGGCGTCCGTATCGCGGCCTTTGCGGGCCCTGTAGTGGCCGCACATCAAAGGTCACTGGCCCGCAGGGCCTGCATCACGTCCGTAGGCACCTGGCACGGGCGCTGTGGATCGCTGTCCACACGCCAGCCGCTGCCCAACAGGACGCCCGACTCTCCTTCCTGGCCTCGTTGCTCCGACACGCAGTGAACTGCACTCGCCAGCACCTGCCCGTCACCCCCCAGCCATTGCTTCAGCCCATAGGTCATGTCGCCCACGGTCATGCTCCCGAGCGACAGTGCCAGAACCTCCGGCACATGCTCGCCGCCCTCGCGCACGGAAACTCTGTCCATCCCGCCCGAATCGAACGTCCGACGCACCAGCATGCGCAGGGCACCGTCGAACAGAGTGACCTGGCTTCTCCAGTCACCATCGCGCCCCACGTCCTGCCGCGCCCAGACTCTTTGTGCCGACAGGGGCAGGATTTGGGCATAGATCGGCGGCAGCAGTTCGCGGCCATCGGGCAACAGCATTCCGTAGCGTCCGTCGCGGAGGAAAATCAGATGCGTTGGCGTCAGTTCTTCGACAGCGCCGAAAGACGGCGCTACGACCTTGCCCAGCGATGTGTTGTAGAGGTGGCTGTTGCCTTCTACATCCTCCGCCACCAGCAAGGGGGGCGCGACGTAGCGCTCCTGCAGCCGCAGCCCGCTGGGCAATAGATGCGGTCGCAGAGCGGCGTCAATCCATAGTCGCGGCGCTTCCTCTCCGGCCAGCGTACCCATGGCACCGGCGTGCGCCGATCGGACGTTGAGCACGTCCGACTGCTCAAACAGCACGCTACCCTCACAATCCAGGATCGCAGCACCGTTGCCGCCATAGTCCTGGCGTAGCCGCCATGGAAGTTCAGGATGTTCGTTGAAGCCCATGGTCTGCGTCTGGGCCCGTACCTTCCCACGCGCGTCCACAATCGGCTCGACGCCTGACTCGGTGCGCAGCAGCCAGCGCCCCGGGCAGTACTCCACGATCATGCCGGTACCGGACGCCGGGAGTGCGGCAAAGTGTCCATCATCCAGCAGCCAGCCGCGTTCGGGCGTGTCGCTGTCGAGGCCATTGGCATGGCGGCGGACCTCCAGTGGTTGGTCTGCGGTGCTGTCGGCCGCAACGCTGCTGCGATAATGCGGCCACAGCGCGATGCCCTGATACCGTGCGCGGTCCACACCCACGCCCGCCGCATCGACACGCCTCCAGGTATCCAGCTTACGCAGCCACCACCCCTCTCCAGCCGCGCGCGCCTCGTCGAAGTCCCCCTCAAACAGCACTGCGCCGCCTTCTTCCTGCACGCGACAGGAGGCCATCTCGTAGTCGCCACAGATCACATAGGCCTTGCGACCTGCGAAGGGCCCGCCTACCCATATCTCGTGTGCCTGGATGCGCAGGACTTCGAGGCCGTCCAGACTGAAGATGCGCGCCCCACCCCTACGGCCCTGCCACGCTATCCGATCCGGCGCGACGAACCTCCAGTCCCCGGATTCGCGCGTCGGTTGGAAGTGAACCTTCCCCTGCGCATCTGCCAATCCGGTACCGAGGTAGCTGTCCTGCTCATCGCGCAGTTCGACCTTCCATAGTGTGTTGCTGCCTTCAAGGCGGTCGCCGTACCGGATGCCACCTGAAGACTCGCGCAGCATGTGGCCTTGGCCGTCGAACCACTGCGGCCGGGTCTGACGACCGTGCTCGCTTCCGTTGTACCAGCCCGTTCGATACCAGCGGTCGGCAGACAAGGGAACCATCCTTGCTGCGTTGGGCGCTACCAGCAGGCGGCCATCCGCGCTGATCAGCGGCTCACCCTCGAATCCGCTCAACTGCGGTGCGAACGCGCCAGGGGCCGCCATCGCCAGGCTCGGGGTCCACAGCACCCAGCAGAGGAAAATGCGTTTCATCGAGAAGGCCGTCAAAAGCAGCGGTGCAGATTACACGTTGGAGGGCACCGATGCAGCGAGTCGAGAGCCATCTTCCAAGCCGCGCAGCTGCGACGTATCGAGACGCCCCATCTGAGATCGACGGCCTGCATGAGGAACGCCGCTACCTTACAAGCGGCGACCCAGAACCTGGCCCGGCCAACCGTCTATGGTGAAGGTCGACAGCCTTTCGTAACCGCACGATTCGTAGAAACGCACCAGGTCGCCACTGCCTCCGCCATAGCAATCCACGCGCAGGTAGGCGACGCCCGCGGCACGTGCCTGCTCGTCGGCGAACGCCATCAGCCGGCGGCCGATACCGCGCACGCGCGGATCCCGCGAAGCAACCAGCACACGGACATAGAGCTCTGGCCCGGTCGCCGCGGGCACGTAAGGCATGGCCTCGCCCAGCGCCAGGAATGCGCGTACCTCACCCTGCCCTGTTTCAGCCACCCAAGCGCCGGGCAGCGTGCAGGCGTCGGTCACCTGGGTGATGCGGCGCGGAATGGACGACCATGCTTCGCTGCCCCACTGCTGCGGGTTGCCGATGGCCACGAACCACGCAATCACTTCGTCGAACAACCGCAGCACAGCGGATGTATCGGTCACCCTGGCGCGACGGATGGTCAGCGCTTCCTTTCCTGGATCAGTCACGCATGTCACTCCTGCCGGTGGCGCTACGCCACGTCCAGCAGTAGTTTGCCGCCATCTGTGGCAGACACCAAGTCTACCGACCCGATGTCTGCGCGATATCGTGCACTGTTATCATGGGTGGCTGTATGGACAGGGATGTTGAAGGATGTTGAAGCTGCGGCTGGCGCAACGCTGGGAGCGATTGGGCAATCGTGATGCCGACGTCGGCGTGATGCTGTTGTTCGCACTGCTCGCCGCGTTCCTCGCCTGGGGCGCCTATACGATGGCCTATCCCGAACACGGCTGCATGCGGATGGGCAAGGGCAACAGCGGCCCGCTCCAATGCGACCCAGGGGAGCTGATGAAAGAAGCGATGTGGCCGATGTTGCTCAGCGCCCTCAGCGCCTACGCCGTCCTCTATGGTCTGTGGGGCTGGATCAAGGACATGGCGAGGCCGCTGACGCTGGACGGCGATACGGCCAGCGCTCCGGATGCCGATCAGCAAGGGCCTTGAGCGGGCCGCTGCCCGTCGGCTCACTTGATCTTCAACTCCGGTAGCAGCGGATCGACGTCCACCAGCTCCAGCGACGTGACCATGTGCAGTGTTCCGTTCTTGTACGCGAGGAAGTGCGGGCTCTTTACATGTGCTTCGTAGGCCTGGCGATTGGCGTAGATCTCCAGGATGGTCAGTCGTGTCGGATCCTCCTTGTCAAACACCGCATACAGCGACAGAACACCAGGCTCAAGCGCCATTGAAGCGCGGACCTCTTCAGCCAGCGCCTCCCGATAGGCGGGGAGATGGGCAGCGTCCACGGTGATTTTCGACAGTCTCGTCATCTGCGCCTCCTCTGCCCGAGCGCTGAATGAAAGCGCGATCAGACAGATTGAAATGCACCACATTGCCTTGTTCATTGCTCTCTCCGACGCCTGCGCGTCATTCGATGAAAACCTCTCTCCGCGTCACTCGGTGCGCAGCGAGTCCAGTTGACGTTCAATGGCATCGCGCGCACGCGTTGCCGCGTGCGGGTCGAAACGCGCGTCAAGAACATCGGCCAGCTCACGCAGCTGCTCGACGCTCACGCCGATGTTCATGCTTATCCCGACGTGGGACTGCAGCTGGGATTCCACCCCGGACATCGCAGCCAGCATGCTGACGGTTGCCAGCTCGCGGATCTGCCAATCCAGGTTGTCACGTTCGAAGATGTCCCCGAACAGGTGGGTCCGTAGATAGGCGTTGGCCTGCGGCGCGAACTCGAACAAGGGTCCGGCGACCGGCGCACCTGCCAGCGTGGTTTGATTGGCCGTCCCTGCCGCCAGCAACGCATCACCCTTGGGTATCGGCTTCACCGGTTCGCGACCGGCCTCATCGTGGATACCGCGCTGCCTGCGCGCGTCCACCACCTTCATCATCTCGCCGAGTGCATTGAGGCTTCGGGGAAAGCCGGCATAGGCGTACACCTGTACGAGGATCTCGCGTGCCTCGGCCACGCTCAGCCCCGCGTCCAGGCCGTGATTCAATGCCTCGCCAAGGCGGGCCATGTCACCGGCTGCCGCGGCGGCGCTGATCGGAATGATGGCCTGCTGCCTGGCATCCAGCGTGGTGGCTGGCACGTCAGTGGGATTGATGTTCATCGATGTCTCCTTCGTATGCGTTTCGGAGTGGACCTTCGGGTTGGACGCCACCTTCGTGAGCGCCACGATGTGTTGATTCGGCTCGGCCAACCCTGCCGGCAGCGCACCGAATGCGAGGCAAACGCTCAGCAGCTGCCCAGTGATCGACGTCATCCGCCTCATCAGCTTCGGGCCTCCGCAGCCACCGCCGACGGGGCGGCGGACCCGGCGTCCGCGGCCGTGAGATAGGCCAGCAGCGCCGCAAACACCAATACGCCGGCACTGGCCAGGAATGTGCCGGCGAAGCCGACGCTGTCCAGCAGCAGGCCGCCGAGGGTGGAACCCAGCGCGATCGAGCACTGCACCACTGCGACCATCAGCCCCCCACCCGCTTCGGCGTCGTCGTTGCTGAAGGTGCGGGCCAGCCAGCTCCACCACCCCACCGGTGCCGCCGTGGCCAGCAGGCCCCAGGCTGAAAGCAGTGCGGCCGTCGGCCACACCTGCGGACCCAGCGGAACCAGTGCCGCGGCGATCACCGCCATCAAGGCAGGAACAGTCACCAGCGTGCGGTAGAGCCCGCGCCTGAGGAACGCCCCGATGGCGAGTGTCCCGACCAGGCCGCTTACACCGATGGCCAGCAGCACCAGCGGGACAGTGGCATCACCCGCGTTGGTGACCCGTTCCAGGAAAGGTCGCACATAGGTGAACAAGGCAAACTGGCCCATGAAGAAGGCGCCGCACGCGGTCATGCCCAGCGCCACCACCCGCCGCCGGAGCAGCACGAGCACGCCGCGCTGTGGCTGCCTGCGCTCCGCTGCCATGGACGGCAGGCAGGCCCACTGCCACGCCAGCGCGACAGCCGCCACCGGCAGCAGGCACAGGAATGCCCCGCGCCACCCGATCACGCCGCCCAGGTAACTGCCCAGCGGCGCGGCGATCACCGTTGCCAGCGCATTGCCGCCGTTGAAGATCGCCAAGGCACGCGGCACCTGTGCTGCGGGCACCAGCCGCATGGCGGTCGCCGCAGACAGTGACCAGAACCCGCCGATCACCACGCCGATGAGCGCACGGCCGATCATGTAGACCGGATAGTTGGGGGCCAGCGCCACGACCAGACCCGACACCGCCATCAACGCAGTCAGCGTAAGAAGCAACGTTCTGCGGTCGATGGTCCCGGCCAGCCGGGAGATCGACAGGCTGGTCAGCACCGCGAAGGCGCCCGAAATGGCAATCCCGTATCCGGCAAGGCCCCCGGTCACGCCAAGGTCCGCGGCCAAGGGCGTGAGCAGGCTCACCGGCATGAATTCGGATGCGATCAACGCGAAGACGCACAGCATCATGGCGAGTACGCCGCCCCAGTTGCCCCTGTCCACGGTGGTGTCGGGACGACTCATTTCCCGGCCAGGCTCTGCTGGAAGAACGCCGTCAGCTTGGCGAACGGAATCAGGTCGGTGCGGTCATACAGGTCCACGTGCCCGGCACCCTTCACCCAGTAGAGCTCCTTCGGTTGGCCGGCCCGCCGGTACGCGTCTTCGCTGAACTCACGGGAGTGCGCGGTGTCGCCGGAGATGAAGAGCATCGGCCGTGGCGAAAGGGTCTCGATGTCGTTGAACGGATGGAAGTTGATGAACTTGACCAGGCTGCTGAACAGCGGCTGCGTGGTCAGTTCAGGGCGTTCGCCGGCGGCCGCGTAAGCGCCGCGCGGCGTGCGGTAGAAGTCGAAGAACTCGCGCTGCACGTCCGGGGTATCGGGCTCGAGCGTGTTCACGGTCCCGGGCACATACACGCGCTGCCCGCCCTTGAACTCCACCAGACGCTGCTGCGCGGCCGCCTGGATCATTTCGTTCCGCTGATCCATCGATTGCGCATTGTTCAGCCCCTGGCGCACGGCGGCGCCCATGTCATACATGCTGACCGTCGCGATGGCCTTGATCCGCGGGTCGATCTTCGCCGCGCTGATCACGAAGCTGCCGCTGCCACAGATGCCCAGGCCGCCCACCCGTTCCGGGTCCACGAACGACTGCGTGCTCAGGAAGTCCACGGCCGCACTGATATCGTCCGAATAGATTTCCGGCGATACCAGGTGACGCGGCGTGCCCGCGCTTTCACCCCAGAAGGACAGGTCGATCGCGAGCGTCACGAAGCCCTGTTCGGCCAGCTTCTGTGCGTACAGCTGCGAGCTCTGTTCCTTCACCGCGCCCATCGGATGACCGACCACCACGGCCGGCGCGCGGCCGTCGCGTCCCAGACCCTCGGGCCGGTACAGCGTGCCCACTACCTCCATCTGGTACTGGTTCTTGAACCGGACGCGCTCGCCGGTCACCCGGTCGCTCCTGTAGAAATTGTCCGCCCCCGTGGTCCTGGTGGCCGCTGGCGCGTCAGAAGCCCACGCGGAATGTGGAACGAGGGGGCTGGCGAGCAGCGCCAGCAGCAGCGTGGTGGGTTTCATGCGGACCGCCTCTGGAGGAGTGAGGACGCCACGATAGGCCCGGGCCGTTACCGCGATAAGCCGGCTGAAAGTTGATGCATTACTGAGTTGAGCTCACAATTGGCCCATGAGCGCAGTGAAGACCAACGACCTGCAAGCCTTCCTGGTGGTGGCGCAGGAGCAGAGTTTCACCAAGGCGGCGGCTCGCCTGGGCGTCACCCCGTCTGCGTTGAGCCATTCGATGCGGCTGCTGGAAGAGCGCCTGGGCATCCGGCTGCTGGCCCGGACCACGCGCAATGTCGCCCCGACCGAGGCAGGCGAGCGCCTGATGCGCTCCATCGCCCCGCACTTCGAGGCCATCGGCGCCAGCGTCGAGGCACTCGGCGACCTGCGCGACCGCCCGGCCGGGACGCTGCGGATCTCCTGCACGGACGACTCCATGGAGACCATCATCCGTCCCCGCCTGGCCGGGTTCCTCGCCGAGTATCCGGACATCACGCTCGAGTTCTACGTCGACTACGGTTTCACCAATGTGGTGGAACAGCGCTTCGACGCGGGCATCCGGCTGGGCGAGGCGCTGAGCAAGGACATGATCGCGGTCCGGGTGGGTCCGGATTGGCGGCTGGTCGTGGTGGGGTCTCCTGAGTATTTCGAGACGCATCCCAAGCCGAGGAAACCCGCCGACATCACGCGCCACCGTTGCGTGAACATCCGGCACCGCCCGAACGGCGCCATCTATGCCTGGGAGTTCGAGGAGAAGGGCAAGGAATTCACCGTGCGTGGCGACGGGCCGCTGGTGTTCAACAGCATGGTCCACGTCATCAATGCCGCACTCGACGGGCTGGGCCTGGCGTATGCGCCCGAGCCGATGGTGGCCGATCACCTTGCCGAGGGGCGGCTGGTGGCCGTCCTGGACAAGTGGTGTGTGCCCTTCCCCGGCTATCACCTCTACTATCCGAACCGCCGGCAACCCTCGCCGGCATTCTCCGCGTTGGTCGCGTGGCTCAAACGGGATGCCTAGCGCTCACGCCCATGAGCCGTTGAACAGGAAGAATGCGCCCAGGATCCAGACAAGCAGCATCAGGTGCCCGCGCTGCAGGTCGTCCTGACGGATCCAGTACGCAAACCAGAGTCCGCCGAGGTGCATGGCGAGCAGCAGGAGGGTGAAGAAACTCAGCGCCAGGTTCAACCACGGACGGGCCTGATCAATGCCGCTCGCAAACAGAAGCAGACAGCATCCCATCGCCATCGCTGAAAGCGCCAGGAGCTTCAGGGCCAGCAGCGCAAGTGCTGCGATTCTGCTCAGGACACTGGACGTCACCGCACGCGTCGCAAGCGCGGTTTCTACCGGCGGTGCCTGCCGCAGGAGTGCCATGGACAGGGTGATGCCCACCGCTCCGGCCAGTTCGCGGAATGCTCTGATGTTGTCGATGACGGCGATGGCCAGCCAGACAGTCAAGCCCGTCGCGTAGACGGCTTGGAACAGCCAGATCGACGTCGGCAACGACATGGGGAATCCATCCTGAGGAAGCTGGGCTGAGCAGCCTATTACCTCAACCGCGATTCAGGTCAACAGCGACCTCTTCCCCTTCGCGCTAAACCCCAGCCCGACCTCATCGAGGTGAGGGCTGGGGCAGTCTGAGCGTGCGACGCCACGACCCGCCATGGCGGCCGGCCGGGGGGGCGTGTTCCTATCGGTGCAGTGCGTCGATGATCACGCCTGTTGCGATCTCCACCAGCAGGTACTCGGTATCCGACTGTCGCACCCAGCGCTGACCGCGACCAGGGTCCCGCAGACGATAGTGCGCGTAGTCGTCCACCCAGTAGCGGCGGTCGACCTCAGCCCAAGGCAGCCTCTCCCCGCGTCTCCATGCCTTTTTCTGCCATCCCGGCGGTGGGGCATCGCGGTTGTGGGGGCCGCCGGCGTGAGGGGGTGGGCCATTGCCCCGTGCGTGGTGCGGCGGGTCGGCCCAGGCGGGAGCTGTGGCCATCGCCACTGCGGCCATCAACGTAATGCCAAGCAAGCGTCGGGTTTTCATAGGACAGCCTCCACTTCGGCCGCAGCGCGGCGTCACAGCGGCGAATATAGGCCGCTGCGTGTGAATGGATCGACGCGCCCTGCCCTGACCCCACGGGTGCCCCGGTTCCACGTCGGCCAGGGCTTCACAGGCTCAGCCCGCCGCTTCCAGCTTTCCGCTTGGCATGACAAGCCGCGCGGCGCGCAGGTATCGCACGTACTTGCCAATGAAGATGCCGGTGAAACCGCCCGACAACAGCAGGTAGGCCGCGCGGAAACTGCCATCGGCGCTCAGTGAAGGAGACGCGGAGAGCGCAACCTCGAAACCGTACTTCACCGCGAACGTGACCAGCAGCAGCGGCAGCAGGCTGTAGTCCGGACTGCGCCACAGCTTCCCGGTTGAAGCGTTGATGGTGAGCGTTGCGCGTCGCAGCAGCATCCACCCAAGGGCCATGCCTGCGCCGATGCCCACCAGCCACTCGCCCCACGCGTCCCAGGAGCCGCCGAAACGGTGGCCGAGCGACCAGGCTCCCCAGGCGGTGAAGAGAGCCGGCACGATGGCCAGTTTCGTGAGCGAGGTTTCACCGGGTTTCATGGCAGCGATGCCGCGGCTGACCAGGAAAACCAGAAGCGCCCAGACCCACACAGGGGTGTTCGAGATGAGGTGCTGCAGCATGATCACGGGGAGTCCTTGATGTGGGTGGGTGCCGGCGATGCAACGCCGCGCGGGAATGGGTCCATTCTCGCTTTGCACCAACCCGTCACAAGTGACAGGTGTCAGGCATCCGGAATTACTTCACCCTTGCCAGCGCCGTTCTCCCGCGCCGCGATGCTCTCCACCAACGTATCGATCGCTGTTTCCAGGGCGCGCGCAGTCTGGTCGCCGCTCTGGTTGGTGATCACGAAGATGCCGAGGTCGTACTTCGGCAGGATGTAGATGTAGCACTGCGAGCGCGGCACGCCACCATGGTGCGCATAGTAAGTGCCCTTCAGGGGGTCGCCACGGACAATGTTCCAGAAGTAGCCGATGCTGGACTCGGCATCAAAGGTGACCAGGGTACGATGCGATTCCTTTGCCACGGGCCCGTCGGCCAGCTGGAACTTCAGGTACTTCACCATGTCGGCAAGCGTCGCCTTTGCGTTTCCGGATGCACCCCACGGCAACGGTGGCATCGGCGTGGTCGGTACTGGGTTGTCGCTGTGATAGCCGACCGCAAGACGGGGCGCCTCTTCATCGCTCAGCCTGATCCTGAGGCCGGTCATCCCCGCAGCGTCGACGAGGTATGCGCGCAACAGCGACTCGTAATCCTTCTTGTAGACCACTTCCAGGACATGTGCCGTCAGCTCCGTCCCGGCACTGGAATAGCCGTAATCCTTCCCCGGCACCCGGGGAATCTCGACCGTGTGCAGGTCCCGGAGGAAGTCGGCCTTGTCGTAGCGCGCATAGACGGCATTGAGCGCGTCGGGCGTACGATGATCCGTAAAGTCGGCGAGCACCGTGTTCGCGCGTTCCGGCAACATGTTCGGCAAGCCACTGGTGTGCGACAGCAGGTGCCGGATGCGGATGGGGTCGCCTTCGTACTGCAGGTTCGGATAGTCACCCTGCAGATACATCCGAACGTCGTCGTCCAGGCCCAGCTTGCGATCCAGCACGGCATTGGCCATCAGGGTGCCGGCCAGGGTCTTGCTCAACGAACCGATTTCGTAGAGGGTCGCATCGGTCGGCGCGCCCGGTTTCCCGGTTTCCATGTCGCCGCGATGCCGGATGACCTTCTTGCCCCGGTACACGACGCCGATCGAGGCTGAGTGGAGCAAGGGCTGCTCGACCAGCGCTGCGGCGACCTCATCGATCTCCGCCCCGAGATCCTTCGTTGGGCCCTTCCCGCCCGCGCAGCCCACGGCAAAAAGCGAGGCGGAGAGAACGAGGCAGCGAAACCACGCACTACTGGGAACACTCATGGACGTCGCGTGCATGCGTAGGCGCTTGAGAAGGATGTGGCAGAGCGCGATCTTAGAGGTGCTGGGGCCCTGCAACAAGGCGATGTCCATGGTGGGCGGCACCCTACTTGCGGCCACGGTAGGGCTCACACCCAATGCCATCGTTGTCGCGGTCAAGGTGAGGCCCGTATCCAGGGTCTCCGCGGCGCACGGGTGCCGCGCCGGCTGCGCGAGCTTCAGCACAGTTTGCAAATGCTCGAGCCCTTCCGGCGGGAACAGGACTGAGAGTGTTCCGGGGCGACTGGGAGTTGCGAAGCGGGGCTGGTGTGCCCCGATGGCAGTGATGGTCGCCCGTCGCGCGATTGGTGTGGCAGCCATTTTTATCCAGCCCGCCGCTATGCGCGCGGGTTTCGGCAGGCAGTATCAATGCAAGCAGCCCGACCGCAACCAATATGATGAACCCACTGGCTCGGGTATCCATGCCGCCCCCCCCGTCAGGCTGTCCTACCTGGCGGCAAGGCTATCACGCAGGTAGCTCGTCCTCTCGCGCTACCTGTGCATACCTGTGCAGGCTGTATGAACTGGGCGCGGTCTACGACGCCTCGGCTGCAGGTCCACCAGATAACAGCTCACCGCAACAGCCAACCGCCAGGCAATGCCGCGTGCAACGCCTGCTCGATGATGTCAGCCAGGTGCGCGGCCGGTGCGCTGCTCTGCTGCGGCGCGCGGTGCAGTGCCAAGCCCAGCGACGGCAGCGGCGGCAGCCCATGCGCACCGGGGGGTAGTGCGCGCAGCGTGCTCGGCAGTCCGATCGGCGTGCGCAGCGCGACGCCGAGCCCGGCGGCGGTGGCTGCCCACAACCCGCCCAGGCTGGGGCTGGTGAAGGCCAGCCGCCAGGCGATGCCGAGCCGGTCCAGCGCCTCGCAGGCCAGGGTGCGCATCAGGCACGGTGCCTCCAGTGCGATCAGCGGCAACGGCTCGCCGCTGTTGCGGTGCCAGTGTGGGCCGCCGTCGGCCGCACTCAGCCAGCACAGCGGTACCGCCGCGATCCGCGCCGCCGCGGCATGGCCCTCGTCCCACGCCAGTGCCAGGTCGAGCTGGCCGCTGGCCACCTTGTCCAGCAGCTCGGCATTGCGTGCGATGCGGCCCTCGATGCGCACCTGCGGATGGGCCTGTGCGAACTGCCCAAGCACCTGCGGCAGCACGCTTTGCCCGAAGTCCTCCTGGATGCCCAGCCGCACCCAGCCCTGCAGTGGCTCGCGGTGCAGCGCCGCGACCGCCTCATCGTTGAGCCCGAGCATGCGCCGCGCGTAGGACAGCAGCACGTCGCCCTCCCCGGTCAGGCCCAGCCCGCGGCCGGAGCGACGCAGCAGCGGCACCCCGGCCTGCTCTTCAAGTTTCTTCAACTGTGCGCTCACCGCCGAGGTGGAGCGGCCCAGCCGGTCGGCGGCGCGCGCGTACGAACCGGCATCCAGGCCGGTCACGAAACTGCGCAGCGCATCCATGTCGAGATTGGTCAGACGCATATAACTGTCCCATATTGCGGGATTGTCGATCCCGAATAATCCGATTTTCAGGACGCCTCAGGCAGGCGAGAGTACACCTCCCCGCCCCGCTTCGGAGCTCTCCGTGCCTTTTACCCGCATCTCGCTCCTGGCCGGCCGTTCGCCGGCCTACCTCGGGGCACTCAACAACGCCCTGGACCGCGCACTGGTCGAAAGCTTCCAGGTACCGCCACACGACCGTTTCGTGGCCGTGCATCAGCATGCCCCAGGCGAACTCGTGTTCGACCGCCATTACCGTGGCGGTCCGCGCTCGGATCAGTACGTGCTGTTCCATATCACCACCGGCAAGCCGCGCACCGCTGCTACCAAGGCGGCGTTCTTCCGGCGACTGGTCGATGAGCTGGAACAGGCGCCGGGCATTCCCGCCCAGGATGTGATGGTGGTGATCGCCGAATCGGGCTGGGAGGACTGGTCGTTCGGTGGCGGCATTTCGGCGGCCGATGACAGCGGGGCGGCACCATGATCGCCATGCAATACAGCGTCGTTCTGGACGACGCCCATGACATGGCGCAGATCGACCGTCGCATCGCCGACAAGGGGCCGCTGTTCGACGGTTACCCGCAACTGCGCATGAAGGCCTGGCTCAGTGCGTGCCGGCAGCCTGGGGTGCATGGCAGCGTCAATCTGTACGCGCCGTTCTATCTGTGGGCAACGCCGCAGGGTCAAACCGACTTTCTGGCCAGCCCGCCATTTGCCACGCTGTGCCGCGACCTGGGCCGGCCGGCGGTGCAGACCTGGTTGCCGTGGCATGCCGAACTGGCGCCGGGGCTGGCGCAGGCGCGCCACGCCAGCCGCACCCTCACTCCGATCAGCGCCGATGCCGATCTGGCGGCCCTGCGCGCCCAGGCCATTGCGGAGGCGGGCGAAGCAATCGCGCGCGGCGCGCTGGCGGTGGTAAATGGGTTCGATCCCGCTGGCTGGACTCAGCTGCGCCTCCAGCTATGGAAGCAGGCTCCTGTCCTGGAGGACGCGGCGGCGCAGGTGTATGCAGTCGGGCATGTGTCGTTGCCGACCGCGTGAATACGCCGGGCCTGCCGCATCCGACCAATCCTGCGAGGATGATCAGAGCATATCTGGAAAACGTCGCGCGGCCTCACGGCTATCACTCGATAACCACGCCCGGCTTCCAGCCACTGCCTGCCAGGATGGTGTGGGGGTCGCCCATCGTGATGATCTCCTTGAGCGCCTGACGCTTGTCTTTGGCATTGAAATAGTATGCTTTGACGATGCGATAGCCGACCCAGTAACCGATGTCCTGTGGATTGGATGCGGAGGAGTTGTACAACCAGTTTGACAGATCGATTGATCCCATCTCTGCCTGGAATTTTGACTCGATTTCCAGCTCCCGCCCCTTCACCAGGTCAGCCATGTAAGCGTAGGCGACATCACCGGTAAGCAGCTCCGTCAAGAATTCGGCTGAGCCTTCGACAAGCGATACATCAAGAACCGTGGGGTCTGGCTTGTCGGTCAGCGCGGGATTCTGCTGGACATGGACGAATTCATGGACCATGACGCGCACGAAGCGATCTTCGACATCCGGGTTGATGAAGGTGGTCGCGCACAGCGCCTCCAGTCCGATATTGATGCCGTCATTCGGGCCCGCGACAGCAACGGGGCGCCCGCGCCCTACCGAAACCGTCACCGCCGGAAACCGGGCGCCAGCGTACATTTCTGAGAAGAGACTCAACGCGCGGCCCACGCGGATCCTGGCGGCAGGGAGCACCGTGGCGCACTTGCGTGCGTCGACATAGATTTCCGGTCTATCGGCGATGGCTTTGGCGATGCGCTCCCCGGTGATATTGCGGATGCGGGCGAAGTGCTTCAAGCCTTCGGACCCCATCGCCAGATAGTCGCGCTGCAGCTGATCCGCTGTCGGCTTGCCATCGGAAGCCTCGTAGATCGCATAGAAGCGGTCGACGTCGCTGGTCACCACAAGCGGCTCAGCGCCGGCTGGAGAAACCAGCATCGCTTGCGCGGCCCCAAGTCCAACAACGACGAGGGCGGTCGCTGCCTTCCGTGGTACAACCCGGCGCGCAGAGTCAGCGAGTGCGGTCATGCGCAGGTGGTGCAGAGTCGACATGGAGATACCTCTCGGAGGGTGGATTCATGGGTGACGTCCCCGGCCCTGCACGTCTCGCTCAGCTTCTGCGCATCAGGACCATCTTCTCCTGCGACATGTCCCGCATCGTGTACGGAATGCCGCCCGTGCCGTAGCCCGACTCGCGGCGGCCGGCGAAGGGCATCCAGTCGGTGCGGAACGCCGTGGGGTCGTTGATCATCACGGCCGAGGCATCCAGCCGGTTGGCGGCGCGCAGGGCGATGTCGATATCCTGGGCGAACACACTGGCCTGGAATGCAGTGGGCAGGGAGTTGGCTCGCGCGATCGCCTCGTCAAGGTCGGTGTAGCGATAGACCCCCACCACCGGGCCGAAGATCTCCTGCGTGGTCACCCGCGCGTCGCTGGCCGGATCGAGCAGTACGGTGGGCTGCAGCGTGGTCTCCGAGAGGCGCTTGCCGCCCGTGGCGAGCTGCGCGCCGCCGCGCACGGCGTCCTCGATCCATTCGGTGACGCGGTCCGCCTCGCGTGGCTGGATCAGCGGGCCCACCTCGGTGTCCTTCAGCGTGGGATCGCCGGTGCGCAGGCGTTCGACCCGGGCGATGAGGGCCTGGGTGAAGTCATCGGCAACAGCGTCGTGGACGAAGATGCGCTGCGTGGAGACGCACACCTGGCCCGCATGGTAGTAGCCGCCCTTGACGATCGGCTCGATGACCTTGGCCAGATCGGCACTGCGGTCGACGATGGCCGGCGCAACGCCGCCGTGCTCCAGCGCCGAACGGGCGCCGTGTGCCAGCTTGGCATGCAGCGACCACCCTACCCGCGCCGAGCCGATGAAGCTCAGGAAGGCAACGCGGCGGTCCGTGGCCAAGGCCTCGGCCAGGTCGTTACCTTCCGGGAGGAAGCTCTGGCACCACGGTTCGGGCAGTCCGGCCTCATGCACCATCGCCACGAATTCCAGGCAGGACAGCGGCGTTGCCGAGGCCGGCTTGATGATGACCGGGCAACCGACCGCGATGGCCGGTGCCACCTGGTGGACGATGAGGTTCAGCGGGTGGTTGAACGCCGAGATCGCCGCCACGACGCCGATCGGCTCGCGGGTGGTGAACGCCCAGCGTCCCTCCGACGCCGCCGACAGCCCCATCGGTATTTCGCGGCCGGCAAAGTTGCGCAGCTCATCGGCGGCGTTGTGGACGCCATCGATGGCGCGCGTGGTCTCGATGATGGCATCCGGCAGCGGCTTGCCACCCTCGCGGGCAATCTGCAGGGCGAGGTGGTCGCGTTTGGCGTCCATCAAGGCGGCGAGCCTGCGCAGGATCGCGATGCGCGCGTGCGGCGCAAGCCAGCCGTCGCGGTCCTTGAACACCCGCTCGGCGGCGCTGAGCTTGTGCTCCAGCGCGGTGGCAGTGTCGAAGCCGACCTCTGCGATCGGGGCGCGGTCGAAGGCCTGTACGACGGTCAACATGCGGGACTCCTTGAAGGGATGGCAGCGGAGGCGATCATGCGCAGCCCACGTTCGGGGTGCGGTTGCGCAGTTCATCCACCAGCACGCGGGTGTTCTCGGAATAGTCGATGGGCACGTCCAGCACGTGGACGCCGCCGCCCGCGAAGGCGGCTTCGATCATCGGCACCAACTGGTCGACGGCCGTCAACCGGCTGCCCTTCGCGCCGTAGGCCTCCGCATACTTTACGAAATCAGGATTGCCAAAGCGCATCCCGAAATCCTCGAAGCCATCCACCGCCTGCTTCCAGCGGATCATGCCGTAGGCGCTGTCGTTGAGGATCACCACGACCAGGTTGAGCCCGAGCCGGACGGCGGTTTCCATCTCCTGCGAGTTCATCATGAAGCCGCCATCGCCGCACACGGCCATGACGCGCCGCTGCGGGTACAGCATCGCGGCCATCATGGCGGACGGCAGGCCGGCCCCCATCGTGGCCAGCGCATTGTCGACCAGCAGCGTGTTGGCGACATGCGTGCGGTAGTTGCGTGCGAACCAGATTTTGTACATGCCGTTGTCGAGGCAGACGATGCCATCGTCCGGCATGGACTGGCGGACGTCATGCACCAACCGCTGCGGGGTGACCGGGAAACGGTCCTCCTCCGCGCGGTCGTTGAGCCGGGCCAGGATGTTCTGGCGCAGCTCGATCATGCCGTCGTCAGCCGTCAGGCGCCCTTCCAGGCGCCCGGCCAGGGCATCCACCGAGGGGCCGATGTCGCCCAGCACCTCGATGTCGGGGTGATAGACCTGCTCGACCGTGGCCGACTGGAAGCTGATATGGATGACCTTGGGGCCGCCGCCGCTCTTCATCAGGAAGGGGGGCTTTTCAACGGTGTCATGGCCGATGGCGATGATCAGGTCCGCGCGGGCGACGGCCTCATGTACATAGTCGCCCTCGGACAGTGCGGCCGTGCCCATGTAGAGGTTGGAGCCGCCGGTCACCGCACCCTTGCCCATCTGCGTGTTGAAGAACGGCAGCCGGGTGCGTGCCACGAACGCGGACAGCGCCTCGGTGAGCCACGGCCGGCTTGCGGCCGCGCCGATCATCACCAGCGGCCGCTTGGCCGCGAGGATGGCAGCTTCCGCCCTATCCAGCGCGGCAGCAGGCGCGATCGGACGTTCCAGGGGATGCACGGGAATGACGGGCACATCTTCCACTTCCTCACCGGCGACATCCTCCGGGAGCTCCAGGTGTACCGGGCCGGGGCGTTCTTCCATCGCCACGCGGAACGCATCCCGCACCGTGGCGGGAATCGCGGCCGGGCTGACGATCTGGCGCGTCATTTTCGTGAGTGGCTTCATCGACGCCACGATGTCCACGATCTGGAAGCGCGCCTGCTTGGCGCTCATCACGGCCTTCTGCCCGGTGATGAGAATCATCGGCCACGCACCAAGGTGGGCATAGGCCGCGCCGGTCGAGAAGTTCAGTGCGCCCGGGCCGAGCGTGGCCAGGCACACGCCGGGCCGGCCGGTGAGCCGGCCGTGGGTAGCGGCCATGAAGGCGGCCGCTTGCTCGTGGCGGGTGAGGACGAGCTGGATGCGCGAGTTCCGCAGCGACTCCAGAAAGTCCAGGTTCTCCTCGCCCGGCACACCAAAGATGCGGTCTACGCCTTCGTTTTCCAGCGCTTTGACCAGTAGATCCGAGCCCTTCTGCATAGCGTTGATCCCTGCGGTGAGGATGGGCTCACTATACGCCGGGTTGTTTTCCCGCCCGGTGACAGTCGTTATCCCGTGTGAAATCATGCAACGTTGTCCATCCGGCAACAGCGCGTGTTCAAACGTCTCTTCAAGAGAAGCAACAAGGAGGTTGCGGCCGAACCAGGTCTCGACGTCCGCGGTCAACGTCCTTCAGCGGGTGAAATCCGGGTCGAAGGCCTGAGCGAAACCCTGTTCCTGTCGCCGTTGCCGGTTCACACCGGCCAGGTCCAGGCATCCCGTCGAAACTTCTCGGACGTGAATGATGTGTTCCTGGAGATGGGCGGAAGCAACTGGGGAACGGTCGAGGGAAGCAAATGGCTGGCCGGGGCCATCTCGTTGCTGGTGCTGATGGTGGTCGGCGTGCCGGCCCTGATGGTTCTGTACGGCGTGCTTGCCTATCCGCAGAACTGGCCGGATCCCTGGGGCGAGTTGAAATCGTTCATCCAGGTCTTTGCGCTGGGGTCGCTTGGCGGCCTGCTTCCCTTGGGAGCATTCGCCTACGGCCTGCTCGGTGACACATTCAAGCGTGACAAGCCCTACCCCGTGCGCTTCAACCGCCAGCGCCGCGAAGTCTGCTACATCGACCGCAAGACCCGCCGCGTCCTGATCGTGCCATGGGAAAGCGTTGTCGCCTGGGTATCCAGTTCCCAGGGCGTGACCGCTTACGGCGCGACCCGCCAATACACCTTCGGCATGGGGCTGGAGGATGAAGCGCTGGACAGGGTGCAGTTCATCCTGTTGTCCCAGCCGAGTGATTCGCACTCCCTGGGCATGTGGACGGCGATCCGCAACTACATGGAAGACCATCAGCAGTTCAATGCGCCTAACCCGTGGTTCAAGGCACTGGGCCTCACGCCGAGCGCGGATCGGCTGAAGACCTACGAGGGCATGCACACGTTCGAGATCGAGCGTGAGGATGCTCGCGCGATGGGTTCGCTGGACGATGGCGGCGACGATCTGACCCCGGAGCAACGGGAGAAGTACGGATACAGCACGCGCTCCTACTGGCCGCTTCGTCGCTGGTACCTCTGGCGCGTACTGACATTCTGGAAGGCGCCTTATCTGCTGGCCGAATGGGTCCATCGCCGGGACCGGCCTGTGCTGCCGGAAGCAGTGGTGGCCTGGTCCCAGGCACTGCCGGGAGCGCAATGGGCCAAGCCCAGCGCTGCGCTTGTGAAAGCCAATGAGATCGTGAAAACGGCGATGGATAAACAGGGCGCGACCTTCGTGGATGCCTGCAAGGCAGCCGGACTGTAGTGTGGTGCGGCCAGGAAATGCCGGCATGCGCGATCCGCTCGGTTGACAGGGTGCTTCCGGGTGGCCGAGTCTTCGATCCAGCCGCCATCGCGCCATCACTCGGCCTCCAGCCACGCAAGCAGGGACAGACCCGATGAATTTCCACACGGACGCGATGACGAACGACCCCTCTGAAGCCAAGCAGTCGCGACGACATTTTCTGGGTGCCTGCGCGCTCGGTGCCGCCGGGGCCCTGCTGCTGCCGGCGCAGGCGGGCGCCGCTGCCCCGACGGCTTCCGCACGCACGCAGTGGCCGGGCTATCGGCGCGCCACCGTGATCGATGCGCTCAGTGGCGGGCCACTCGATATACGGGAGGAAACCGACTATGCGCCGCTGAGTGCACGTTCTCTGGCCGACGCGCGCGCCTCCGGGCTGACCGCGTGCACCATTACCGTCAGTGGCGTCGGCAGCTACCTCAACGACTATGCGTTGACGATGCGCAACATCGCGTACTGGAACGGGCAACGGGCGCTGCATGAGGACGCCCTGAGCCTCGTGCGTATCGGTGCGGACCTCGTGGATGCCAAACGCAGCGGGCGCCTTGGCGTGATCTACGGCTTCCAGGATTCGACGCCGTTCGGCGAAGATGTTGAACGCTTCGAGACCTTCCATGGACTGGGCGTACGCGTCTACCAGCTGACCTACAATCGCCGCAATCTGGTCGGTGATGGCTGCCTCGAGCCGGCCAATGCCGGGCTGAGCCGATTCGGTCGCGAGCTGGTCGAGAAGATCGATGCCGGCCGCGGGCTGATCGATCTCTCGCATGCGGGCCAGCGCACCACGCTGGATGCGATCGCAGCGTCCCGGCATCCGGTCACGATCAGTCATACCGGCTGTGCCGCGCTCGCCGACAACCCGCGCAACAAGAGCGATGAGGAACTGCGCCAGCTTGCCGCGCGGGGCGGTGTCGCGGGCATCTACCTGATGCCGTTCCTGCGCGAGCAGGGGCAGCCGACGGCAGACGATCTGATCCGCCACATCGAACACGCCATCAACGTCTGTGGCGAGGACCACGTCTGCCTGGGCACCGATGGCATGATCTCCTCGATCGATCTGACCCCGGCGTACCGCGAGCGGCTGCGCAGCGTCGTCGAGGAGCGCATCAAGCGCGGCATCTCCGCGCCCGGTGAAAGCGGCGATGTCGTCACCTTCCTGCCCGACCTCAACCAACCTGATCGCTTCGACCGCCTGGCGCTCCTGCTGTCCCGGCGCGGGCACAGTGACGCGCGCATCGAGAAGATCCTGGGCAACAACTACGCCCGGCTGTTCACCGACGTATGTGGATGATGGCGCTCATCGTCACCAGATTCGGCGATGCACTCATCAGCAGGCTGCCTAGCCCGAGCAATGCGGTGGCCAGCAGCAGGATCTGCCGGTCCCGCCAGTGGGCGACCAGGGCGGTGATGAAGGGTGCACCGATGGCCGCGCCCAGTGCATAGGCCGCGATGGCCGTGCCGACGAGGGAGATCCGCGCATCGAGATCATCGGCAATGGCGGTCAACAGCCCCGCGACAACGAATTCAGACAGACCGAACGCGAAGGCGCACAGCGAAAACACATAGATGGCAGCAGGCATTGCGGATCCTCGACGGCGGAGCTGCCGAAGACTAGTGCCTGCTGGGATGTGGGTGAAGGACCGTCTGCATACCGCGGCAAGATGCGGCGCGTCTCACCGCTTCAACGCGATGGCAACACCTGCAGCACGGCGTCGATCAGCCGGTCGCGGATCGCAGAGGCGCGGTTCTCGTTCCATGCCATGAACAGGTCCAACCGTGCCATGGCTTCGGGCGCATCGACCTGGAGCGGACGGAACACAACATCCGGACGTCCGTCTGTCGCCAGCGAGGCGGGCAGCAGTGCGATGCCGAACCCGGCGGCCACCAGGGCGATCAAGGTCTGCATCTGTCGGCCGTGCTGCACGATGTCGGGCACGAACCCGGCACCCTGGCACAGGCTGAGGAGCCGGTCGTGAAAGCCCTTGCCCAGTGTCCTCGGCGACGCAACGAACGCCTCGTCCCTGAGAGAGGCCAGGTCGACGGCCGGGCTGGCTTCAAGGCGATGACCAACGGGCAGCGCAATGCAGATGGGCTCGTTCAGCACCGCGGCCAGGCGCAGGTGCGGTGTCGTCGTTCCCGGTGCCCGCATGAAGGCGATGTCCGCCCTGCCCTGCTCCAGCGCGTTGATCTGCTCCTGGGTAGTGGCCTCCCGCATCGTGAAGGTGATGCCGGGGTTGGCCTGTCGAAACGTGCGAAGCACGCGCAGCAGAGGGACATACGGGGCGATGTTGATGAAGGTCAGGGTGAGGTGACCTTCGATGCCCTGTGCGACCCGGCGCGTCTGCGCGATGCCCTCTTCCAGGGACTGCACGGTGCGCCGGGCGGTTTCAAGGAAGGCCACGCCGGCGGGGGTCAACGCCACGCTGCGATGGGTCCGTTCGAACAACGGCGCGCCGACGAGGCCCTCGAGCTTCCGGATGGCCTGACTCAGTGGCGGCTGCGCCATGTGCAGCCGCTCGGCCGCGCGATTGAAATGCAGCTCCTCGGCCACGGCGATGAACTGTTGAAGCAGACGGGTCTCGATCACTTCGACGTCTCTGCTTCCATCAGCTCCCGGCGCTGGGCCTCGATCCAGGCGTCCCCGGTGGCACGTGCCTGGGCATCCAGTTCCTTGTTCTGCCGCTCGATCGCCTGATACTCCGCCCATACCTCGGGCGTGATCGTGTCGAGTCGATGGTCCGAACGCAGCGCGATCGAGGGAGAGGCGCCCGTGGAGACCGTGAAGTTGTCGAACAGCCATTGCCGTCGCTGCTCGGGCGAGGCATGCAGGAGGTCGGGTTCCGCATAGGTCTGCATCGGCAGGGTCTGCTCGGCGAGCGGGGTATCCGAAGAAATCCGTGCCAGCCTGACGACCAGGCGCTCATGATCCCGGTCCTTCCGGTACAGGGCGACGGTGTCGCCGTCGATCCACAGCGCGTACCAGTACCCCGCGATGGGATGGACCTGGAAGGGTCGTTCACGGACCAGGGTCAGATCGCCGGGGTCTCTGTAAAGTGCCCGCCAGCCCGGAGCGGCCGGGCGGATGCTGCAGTCGGCCGTCCCTTTCATGATCGTGTCCAGTGTCGGCGTGCCATTGCGTGCGGCAAGCCGCGTCGTCCAGCAGCGTGACCCGTCACGGTTATGCGAGGCGATCAACACCGCGTCTTCGTCCAGCACCACGGCATCGGTATGCACGAACTGATCGCCCGCCGCGTCAGGATCCTGCAGGAGCGCCGAGAATCCTTGATCGGACAGCCTGTTGCCGTCCACGTACAGCACGTACGTCGTGTACTGCTGATACCGGCTGACGTTGATGTCCAGCCGGCTTTCGGTCACGGCCACGACCTTCAACGTGTCCGAGGACAGCACGGTTTCCCGGTGGGTCCGGGCACATCCCGTCAACAGCGGCGCCGCACACACCAGCAGTGCGGCAGAACGCAGGAGGGAATCCAGTCTGAAGCTCATCGCGCTGCGGCCTGCGGGTGTGGGGCGGACCCGTGCAAGCATATCTGCTCCGGTGCCGCACCGCCCCGGCCGCTCGATCAGAAGCTGTAATCGAGCGACACACCCACCGTGCGCAGCTGCATCATCACCGCATTCCAGCGCCGGTACTCCTGCGCGCCCGCCGCAGGAATCGTCCTGCCTGCCGCCACGTAGATGTCCTTCGAAGGTGCCCGCGTGAAGACCCGCACTTCACGCGACGCACACTACCCTCTTGCCGTCACACCCCACGGAGCTGCCCCCTCGTGAGCCGGCACTGGCCGCCAACGCGCGCTTTAAAAGGACTTACCAGTCTCCCCCTGCTGCTCTGCAGTGCTCTTGCCGTCGCCCAGGTCGCACCGGGCGACGCCGCCATTCCCGCCCTGGACTGGCAGCAATCCCAGCAGCGGCTGGAACAGGTGGCCGATGCCCTCGCCGCGGCGGACGCCTCGGTGCGCAACAAACAGGACCTGCAGGACGCCACCCGCCTGCTGCGCCTGCCGGAGATCACCGGGGAAGTGCGTCGCCTGCAGTTCCAGAAGACCCTGACCCTGCCCCTCGGCTCGCTGGCCCCCGTCGCCGAGGCCTTCGGCATCGACTCGCCCCTGCAGTTCACCGAGCGCGATTGGCGGACCCGTCCGGTGGTGACCGCGGTCCTGCCGCTGTACACCGGTGGCCTGATCCCTGCCGCCCAACAGGCCGCAGCAGGTGCCACCGACCAGGCCAGCGCCGAGCGCGAATCGCAACGGCAATCCTTGAGCGTGCAATTGGCCCAGGCCTATTTCGGCCAGCGCCTGGCGGAACAGGCAGTGGACGTGCGCCGTGACGTGCGCGACGGCCTGCAGCGTCACCTCGACGATGCCCTGAAACTGGAGCGCGAAGGCTTCGCCACCCGTGCCCAGCGCCTGCAGGCCAACGTGGCCCGCGACAAGGCCGAGCGCGAGTACCAGAAGTCGCTGAATGATCTTCAGACGCTGAAGGCGGCGCTGGCCACCCTGCTCCGCAGTGGCGGCGAAGTCCGGCCACTGTCGCCCCTGTTTGTGCACCGGGCGCCGATCGGTGCGCTGCCCACGTTCGAACGCGACGCGCAGGCCCGGCAACCCCAGATCGCGCGGCTGCGTGCCCTGGTGGCCCAGGCCGAGCAAGGCGTGCGGGTGCAGCAGGCCAAGCTCAAGCCCACCGTCTTCCTGTTCGGCCAGTACGATTTCCGTCGTCGCGATGAAATGCTGACCGATCCGGACTGGGCGTTCGGCATCGGCCTCAAGTACACCTTCCTGTCGCCCAGTTCGCGTCCCGCGCAGATCAGCGCCGCCCGCGCGCAGCAGGAGCAGGCCGAAGCCGGCCTGCGCGAGGCCGAGAACCAGGTGACGCTCGGCGTCCGCAAGGCCTGGTACGAACTGGACACCGCACGCCAGCAGTACCTGCTGCTGGACAGCAGCATCGAACAGAACCGTGAGAACCTGCGCCTGCAGGAGCTGGCGTTCCGCGAAGGCCAGGCGACCTCGCTGGACGTGATCGATGCACGCTTGGGACTGGGCGGCGCGCAGGTGGAACGCGCGCAGGCGGCCTATCAGTATGACGTGGCACTGGCACAGCTGCTGGAGATCAGTGGACAGATGGATCGATATGAAGAATTCCGCCGCCGCGGCGACGAGGTGATCGCGCATGAATGACACATTGCAGGCACCGGCCGACGCGCCGCCGCCGAAGAAGCGCAAGCTCGGCATCCTCATCGTGCTCGTGCTGGCGATCGTGGTGGTGGTCGGCCTGTGGCTGGCCTGGCGTACCCCGGCCGAACAGTTGCAGGGCATGGCCGACGCCGACACTGTCAACGTCGCCGCCAAGATCACCGCGCGGCTTGCCGAACTGAAGGTGCGCGAGGGCGACCGGGTCAAGGCCGGCCAGGTCCTGTTCGTGCTGGACAGCCCGGAAGTGGCCGCCAAGGAAGAGCAGGCGCATGGCGCGCTGGACGCGGCGCGCGCCGTGGCCGACAAGGCCGACGAAGGCGCCCGCAGCGAGGATATCCGCGCCGCGCAGGCCAACTGGAAACGCGCCGAGGCCGGTGCCACCCTCGGCGACGCCACCTATCAGCGGGTGCAGAACCTGTTCAACGAAGGGGTGATGACACGGCAGAAACGTGACGAAGCCCTGGCCCAGGCGCGCAGTTCGCGCGAGCTGTCCAATGCGGCGCGTGCGCAGTACGACCAGGCGCTGGCGGGTGCCCGCGACCAGGACAAGCGCGCCGCGCAGGGCCAGGTGCGCCAGGCACAAGGCGCGGTGGCCGAAGTCAACGTCGCCCGCGACGAGGTCAACGGCCGCGCACCGGTGGCGGGCGAGATCAACAAACGCATGTCCGACATCGGCGAGCTGGTGCCGGCCGGCTACCCGGTGTTCACCCTGGTCGACATCGATCACATGTGGGTCTCGGTGAACCTGCGTGAGTCGCAGATGCGCGGCCTGAAGGTGGGCAGCCGGCTGCGCGGCAACGTCCCCGCACTGGATCGCGACGCTGAGTTCGAGGTGTATTTCATCAATCCGGCCGGCGACTACGCCACCTGGCGCGCCACCCGCCAATCCTCCGGCTATGACGTGCGCAGCTTCGAGATCCGGCTGCGCCCGGTCGCGCGTATCGAAGGCTTCCGGCCGGGGATGAGCGTGTTGTTCGCGTGGCCGCAGGGATGAACCGTCCGGTGTGGGCGGGGCTGACCGCCTCGCTGCAGCGCGAACTGCACCACCTGCGTCGGGACCGCGCCGACCTGCTGCTGGTCACCCTGCTGCCGGCGCTGATGCTGGGTGTGATGGCCTGGCTGTTCGCCGCCTCGGTGATGCGTGATATTCCGATCGCGGTGGTCGACCTCGACCGCAGTGCCGAGAGCCGCCAGCTGACGCGGATGCTCGATGCCAGCCCCGGCGTGCGCGTGGCCAGCCAGCCGTCCAGCCTGGCCGATGCGCAATCACAGATACGCCGACTGGAGGTATTCGCGGTGGTCCTGGTCCCGCGCGATGCGACACGTGATGCGCTGCGCGGCCGCCAGGGCACGGTGTTCGCGTACTACAACGCCACCTACCTCACCACCGGCCAGTCGGCCGTGCGCGATATCGTTGAAGCGGTCAGCGCCTGGAATGCGCGGTTGCTGGGCGAGCGCATCGCCAAACAGGTCGGGCCGGCCACGCTGCGCGCGCCGCCGATCGCGGTGCAGTCGGACATCCTGCACAACCCGGCACGCAGCTATGAGCTGTTCCTGCTGCCGTTGCTGTTCCCTGCGGTCCTCTCGCTGGGGCTCGCGCTTGCCGTGGCGGCCAGCCTCGGCCGCGAGGTCCGTGACGGTCACCTGCGCGACTGGCTGGGCGCCGCACCGTGGGCGGCCATCGCCGGCAAGATCGCGCCGTATGTCGCGCTGTTCTCGCTCTACGGTGCGCTGGGCGTGCTCTACCTGGCCCTGCTCCGCGGCGACGGCATCGCCGGCAGCGCGCTGCTGCTGATGCTGGCCCAGCCGCTGTTCTATCTCGCCTGTGCGGCGGTGGCGCTGCTGTTTGTCGGGCTCACCCGCGACATGGGCACCTCCCTCTCCGCGATCGGCCTGAGCATCGGCACGGCCTTGGCATTCTCGGGCGCCACCTTCCCGGTGGTGGACGCGCCGTTGTTCACCCGGATCTGGAACGTGCTGCTGCCGCTCACCGCTTACGTCAAGCTGCAGACCCAGCAACAATTCGTCGGCGCGCCCTGGAGCGTTTCGCTGTGGCCGTTGGGCACCCTGCTGCTGATGGTGCTCGTGGCCGGCGGCATCGGTGGCTGGCGCTTGATCGCCGCCGCCCGCAGCCCCGATCCGCTACCGCCGGCTGCGCGGAACGAGGCCGGCGCATGAACCGATTCGCCGCCAGCCTGCGCTTGACCCTGCGCACGGTACTCACCGACCGCTATGCGGTGGTGCTGATGGTGGGCGCGGTGGTGCTGTACTCGTTCTTCTACCCCGCCGCCTACCGCCATCAGGTGGCCAGCAACCTGCCGATCGTGGTGGTCGACCATGACCAGAGCGCCACCAGCCGGGAACTGCTGCGCCGGGTCGATGCCCTGCGCACGGTCCGCATCGTCGACCAGCCGGCCAGCGTCGACCAGGCGCGCGAAGCGATGGAGGCCGGCCGGGCCGAGGGCATCCTGCTGATCCCAGCCAACCTCGAACGCGACATCCTGCGCGGCGGCCATGGCTATCTGGTGCTGATGGGCAACGGGGCATACCTGGGCCGCGCCAGCTGGGTACTGGGCGGCGTGGCCGATGCCCTGACCGCCTTCGCCCGCGAGGCGGCGGTGTCGCAGGCGGCGTTCATGGGCGCACCCCAGGCGCCGCCGATCACCCTGGTGCAGCGCCCGCTGTTCAACACCCAGGAGGGCTACGGCAGTGCCATCGTGCCCGGCGTGGCTGAACTGATCGTGCACCAGACCCTGCTCATGGGCATCGGCGTGCTGCTTGGCGCCCGTCGACTGGCGCTGGGCCGCCGCCTGCGCTTCGACCTGCCGACGCTGGCCGGCATGGCGGTGGGCTTCGGCACGATCGGCCTGCTCGGGCTGCTCTACTACGCGGGATTCACCGCCTGGGTGCAGGACTATCCGCGCGGCGGCAATCCCATCGGCCAGTTGCTGGGGGGCACGGTGTTCATCGCCGCCACCGTGGCGTTCGGACTGTTCGTCGGCAGCTTCTTCGCCACCCGCGAGCGTGCGTTCCAGGTGGTCATCGCCTGCTCGATCCCGCTGTTCTTCCTGGCCAACCTGTCCTGGCCGGCGGTCACCTCGCCGCCTGCGCTGGTCGCGCTGGCCCACCTGCTGCCCACCACGCCCGGCATCAACCTGATGGTGCGCCTGAACCAGATGGATGCGAGCCTGGGCGAAGTCAGCCACGAACTAGGGACGCTGGTGGTGCTGCTGATCCTGTATGGCGGCCTGGCGGTGTGGCGCCTCGGCGCACGCAGATCAAACTGACGGGGTGCGCGCCCGGTTCCGCTGCCGGCTAGATCAGGACCTGCCGGGTACTGCGCAGGAACTGATGGATCTCGTTCTCGACCGCCTCGTCCAGCATGTATACCGGCCGCTGGCCATTGGGGCAGCGAAGCGTCGGCGTGGTGCCGAACATGCGGCAGATCAACGGCCGCTCTTCGTAGACCTCGCAGCCGTTCCTGCCCAGATACGGGCAGCTCAGCTCGGCCAGCGCGGCGGCATGCTCGGCATCGCTCTTGACCGGCAGGCGCGCCACTTCCTCGCTGGAGGCGGTGACCGGGCCACAGCAGTCGTGGCACCCCACCACGCAGCGGAACGAGGGAATCTGCTCGCGCAACCGCTGTATCGCGTCGCGGTTGGTATAGGGCATCGGGGTGGGCCTCGGCGGCGTCAACGGGAGGTCATTTTACAACCGTGGCACCCTGGGTACGCATCAGGCACCGGCCGGACCCGTGTCAACAAACAGGAAAACGGCCTTGGCCCGTCGTTGACACCCGAAGGCAGACCATGCCCTCTCCTTCTCCGCCCCCACCCCCATGAACCGTTCTGCTGTTGCTTCTGCTGGTCGCACCGTACTGGTCGTCGAAGACGAGATCGAGCTCTCCCGGCTGTTCATCGAAGTGCTGAACGAGTCGGGTCATACGGCGATTCCCGCCTATTCCGTGAGCGACGCGCTAAGCGTCATCGCCCACCAGCGCTTCGATGCCGCCATTCTGGATGTCGAGCTCCGGGACGGGCCGGTGTTTCCGGTGGCAGACCGCCTGGCGGCTCTTGGAACGCCCTTCCTGTTCGCCTCAGCGGTGTATTACCAGGTCGTGCCACGCGCGCATCAACAGGTGCCGTTCGTGAGCAAGCCGTTCGACGTCAAGGCGCTGCAGCAACGGGTCGAGGAAGCACTGGCCAGGCCGCCGGCGTCATCGGGTGGTGTAAAGGCAGCCGGCGACTGAGATGGGCGACGGATCGCTCTCGATCCGATCCGCTACCAGCGCGATGACCTCGATGCCATCACCGTGCTCCTCGGGCGCGGAATGGAGCACTCGCATCCCGCCCGGCGGTGCCTCTGCCCCCCGGCCCTCCAGTTCCAGCGTCCCGGTGAGTTCCCGGGCAACGCCCGGATCATCGAACGCCGCGACGATGGACATGCGCGACAGGATCAACCGGGTGGTCTCATGTCCGAAGACCCGCACAGGGGCCGGCAGCCGCATTTCCGCGATGACGCCCATCATGCCGCCCGGCGGCATGCCATCGCCCTCACCTTCGGTGGCGATCGGTTGCCAGCCCGCCTTCGCTTCCCCACTGTCTTGAACGTCGCGCATGGCGAACGCGAGCGTCCGGAAGGCTTTGCGATCAGCCTTGCAGTTCACCAGCTTCAACGCCTGATTGATCTGCGTCCGGGTGGGCACCGAGGTGCGGGCGGGGTCCGAGGCCAGCGTGGCTGGTGCCAAGGCGAGTCCGATGACTGCCAGAAGCAGCGCGGAGGTCAGAGTGCGGGGATTCAACGGGGAGGGTCCTGTCTGTGGGCGCATAGTGTAGCGACCCTCACTCACCGCCGGTTCTGCACACCGCGAAGGTGACACGCCGCGATGCCGTGAGGCCGGGCGCCAGCAACGCGGACGCCCTGCCCTCGATCCTCACAGCGTCGCCTGCGCCTGCAGCGTGAACACCCAGCTGTCCGGACGGCTTTCATACGCCCCGGGGCGCGCGACATACTGCACCGCGGGCCGCAGGATCAGCCACGGCGTGACCTGCACGCCATAGTTCAGTTCAACGAACTGCTCGTTGCTCTGCACGTCCTTGCCGGTGATGCGCTGGTACTGGGCAAGCCGATCGGAAATATCCAGCCGGGTCCACGCCAGGCTGAGGACATCATCCTCCCGCGATGCCACCACGCCGCGCCAGCTCAGCCCGGCTTCCCACGAGTACCGCATCAGGCCGGTCCTTGCATCCGCACGTGTCGCCACCCCGAACACCGACAGCCCGCGCACCGTGTCGCCCTCGGGCTTCAGGACGCGCTGCGCCAGCTGGATGTACGAGCCGCTGCGATGGGACGCGCGCGGTGCGGCCGGATTGCCGATGTCGTCGGCATTGGACGTGTCCAGGTAATAGCCGACCTTGTAGGTGCCGCCGTAATGCTCCCCGGTATTGCCGTGGCTGTAGCCTACTTCCACGGGCAGGAACAGGCCGGTCTTGCCACGATCGGACACGCGGAACCCGCTGTTGGCCTGCTTGCGCAGCGGAACGACATCGTAGATGCCGGTCTGCGCGTACCAGCCCGAGGGATCGGCCCACTTCACCCGCAGGCCCCACTGGCCGGTCGGGTTGTCCAGCCAGCCGGAACTGTAGATCGGCCCCAGCGGATGGCCGCATTGGCCGTTGTTGTTGAAATTGCAGGTGTACGGCAAGCCGCCGAAGTCGTTGCCCATCGAGGAGAACCCACCCTTCAGGCTCAGCCGCTTGTCCAGCAGCCACCGCTCATAGGAGAGCTCGTTGAAGCGCAGGTTCTGCCCTTGGCCATAGAAGGCCTGGTTCTGCACATAGGAGCCGGTCGAACGGTCATTGACCGCATTGCCGAAGCGGTCGGAGAGCACCACGCGCATCGTGCCGTCGAAGCCGAAGGCCTTGCCGGTATCGATCAGGGCGCCAACATCGACGTGCTCGGCGGTGGACCAGCCGGTCCCTTTGTAGCCATCGCTGTTGACGCCCGTGGCGATCACGATGCGCGCGCTCGGCGTCACGCCGCGGTCCTGCAGCCAGATCCGGGCCGCCCAGTCGGCACTGAGCGGCGTCTGGGCAATGGTGTCGACGGGCTTGGGTTTGGAAGCGTCCGGGTCGGCTGCCCACGCCGGGACGCTGGCCGCGAATGCCGCCAGCGCGAGGCCGGCCAGGAGAGACGTGCGCTTCATGCCGAAGCCCTCCGCTGCGTGCGTTTTTTCCAGGCGCGTCGCAGCAGCAGCATCACCCCTATGAAGGCCGCAAGCCCCAGGATGAGCAGCGGCAGCCACAGGCGTGCGATCTTGGCCAGCAGTGGCTTCTCGCCGCCGTCGCGGATCAGCGCGACCTGGGCTTCCGTGACCTGGTCGCCGGGGCCGAAGCTCGTCCGCACGTAGCTCGCGACCGCCGCGACGTCGGCATCGCTCAAGGCCTGCACGAACGAGCCTTGCGAGAAATGCGGCATCAGCACGTGCTCGCCATTCACTTCGCGGTCGATGCCGCCGATGATGGTGGCCACGAGATTCTGTGGACGGGCCATGCCCACGGTGCTGTTGTGGACCAGCGGCGGGTAGTAGCCGTCCTGGCTGCCCTCGCCTCGCGAACCGTGGCAGCTTGCGCAGAGGCCGGAGTACAGCACCGCACCAGACGCGAGGGGGGCGTCCGTGCCACGCACCGGCTGCTCGCCCGGTGTCCGGGTGGCATCGCCCCAGGCAAAGGCAGCCCGGGTGGCGTCTTTGTCCGCCACCGCGGGCACGGTGCGCAGGTAGGTCACGATGGCACGGATGTCCTCATCGCGCAGTTTGGAGAGGCTGTTGGTCACCGCCTCGGCCATGCCACCGCCCGCCTGTCCCTTGCCGGCCACACGGCCGGTTTTCAGGTACTGGGCGAGCTCGTCATCGGTCCAGCCGCCGATGCCACTGATCGGGTGCGAGGTGATGTTCGGCGCATACCAGTCGCCCAGCGAGCCGCCGGCGAACGCCTTGTCGCCCACTTCCTGCATCATCAATCCGCGCGGACTGTGGCAGCTCGAGCAGTGCGCCAGCCCTTCCACCAGATACGCGCCGCGATTCCACTGCGCGTCTTTTGCGGGATCGGGCTGGAAGGGTTTCTTGTCGAGGAAAAGCAGATTCCACACCGCCATGGACGAGCGGACGCTGAAGGGGAATGGCAGTTCGGTCGCGTGGGCTTCCTCATCGACCGGCGCCACCGCCTGCATGAAGTACACGTACAGCGCGTGGATGTCCTCGTCGGTCAGCTTGGCATACGAGGTGTACGGCATCGCCGGATACAGATGGGCACCGTCCTTGCGCACGCCCTCGCGGACCGCCTTGGCAAAATCGGCCTCACTGTAGTTGCCGATGCCGTGGCTCTTGGACGGGGTGATGTTGCTGGCCCAGATCTCGCCCAGCGGCGAGGCGATCGCGTAGCCGCCCGCATACGGTTTGCCCTGCTTCGGGCTGGTATGGCACGCCACGCAGTCCGCCGCCACGGACAGGTAGCGCCCGCGCTCCACCGTATCGTCGGCGCGCACGCTCTGGCTGAGGCCACCCAGCAGCGTCATCGTGATGAGCAGGAGGGTCTTCATGCCGCACGCTCGATGGCATCGGCCGCGCGCAGGGCCAGCGCGGCCATGGTCAGGGTGCTGTTGACCACGCTGGCCGAGACCATCGCGCTGCCGCCCGGCAGCCACAGGTTCGGGTGGTCATGCGCGCGGCAATCGCCATCGACCACCGAGTCACGCGGATCGGCGCCCATGATGGTCGAGCCCATGATGTGGTTGTTGGCGTTGAGCGCCGTGGTGATCACGAACTCTTCCGCATTGAACAGCGTGCCGATGTGCCGCAGCTGCTCGCACGATTTGTCGTACCCCTTGCGCGCGTAATCGCCCAGCGAGTAATGGATGTCCGGGCAGGCCAGGCCGTGGCCGTCGACACGGGTCTTGGACAGCGTCAGCCGGTTGGTCGGGTCGGGCAACGGCTCCAGGCTGATCGACAGGTCCACCCCGTAGATCGCGCGGCGGCGGATTTCGGCGTCCAGCGCCTCACCGGCCAGCCCCATCTTCAGCGCCTGGTCGGTGGCGATCGCCACGCGGCTGATGTTGTTGAGGATGATCTTGGTGGCCGAGTACTCGGAGCGGAACGCGCCATCGCGCGGCCCGACCATGCAGCTGGACTGCGCCGGCCCGCGCCCCAGCCAGATCGGCCGATCCGCAATGAACGAGCAGTGGAAGCCAGAGTGGTCCAGCATGTTGCGCCCGACCTGGTCGGACGAGTTGGCGATGCCGTTCGGGTTCTGTTCGTTGGCCGCGAGCAGCAGCAGGCGCGGCGTCTCCAGGGCATTGCAGGCAATCACGAAACTGCGGCCGGTAGCCTTGTGGCTGACCTTGTCGCTGTCATACCAGTGGATGGCAGTGACACGGTTCTGCGCGTCGGTGTCGATTTTGTACGCCACGGCTTCGGCCAGCACCTTGGCGCCCAGTGCCTCGGCGGCCTCGACGGTATGCACGCCGTTGTACATCGCCCCGATCGGGCAGATCGGCTGGCAGTTGTTGTTGCCACAGCACGCAGGACGATCGTTCCAGGGCTTGATCATGCGCCCCTGCGGGATCGGCACCAGGTTGTAGCCATGCGGATTGACCACCTCGGCGAACACCTTGTCACCGTTGCCCCACGGAATCATGTCGGCCAGGTAGGGCTTGGAGCGTTCCGAGGGGCTCTGCTGCGCCGGGTCGTTCGGCCCGGAGACACCCATGGCCTCCTCAGCGCGGCAGTAGTACGGCTCGATGTCCTCGTAGCTGATCGGCCAATCGCGGCCGACACCGTAGGCGGACTGCATCTTGAAGTCGACCGGGAGATGGCGCCAGCAGGAGGCCGCCCAGTGCCAGGTGGTGCCACCGACCGCCTTGATGAAGCCCTGGTGGAAGCTGCTGGCATCGGGGCCGGTCAGGCCGACGTAATCGTTGGCGGGAAAATACAGCGGTGCCGTCGCGAACTTCGATTGCGGGTACGGCCCCTGGAAGTCGCTGCCGATGCGCCGTTCGAAGCTGGCGTTGCGCCAGTTCTCGACCACATCGGAGCGGTTCAAGCGCGGGCCGGCCTCCAGGACCAGGACGGATTTGCCGGCACGCACCAGCTGGTGAGCGATCAACGCACCGACGACGCCCGAACCGACGATCACGACGTCGGCATCGGCGTCGCCATCACGGAAAACCGGAGCTTTCATGAGAGGAATTCCAGATCAATGACAGAAAGAAAGAGAACCGCGCAGGCTTATGCGTGGGCTCGAATGGGGGCCGGGGGCGCGGCGGTCCACCAGGCGGGTCCGCCCTGGACGTAGGTCGGCGGGGAGAGGCCGTCGTCCACGCATCGCTGCATCAGCGCATCGCGATAGGAGACAGTCACGGCATGCACGCCCTTGCCCACGGTGCCGGTGTACCACGCGGTGATGATGGCCAGCGCTGCCGGCTTGGCCTCGCCGGCGGCGGCGACCAGTGCAGTGGGACCCCTCACCTGCCCGGCCAGCGTAACCAGAGCGGGGAACTGCGCATGCAGCTCGGGCTGAAGGTGGGCAAACGCCTTTTCGATCCGGTCGGCCGTGGCCGGGTCCAGATCGGTCTTGCCGGTCAGGGCATGGGAGAGATCGAGGAAGGCGGTATCGGACTTGGCCGCAGGTGCTGCCGCAGCAGGCGTTGTTGCGGGAGGCGCTTTCCCACCGCAGGCCGCGAGCAACGAAACCGAACCGACCGCAAGCAGGAAGCCTCTTCGTGTGAGACCGTGCGCCCGCCGATTCTCGTCCAATCCCTCGGGAATACTCATGATGTGAACTCTGTTCCGGAACACGCCGGCTCCCCGCCCGTAGACCACGGAACGGCTAAGCATCGACGGCGGAGAGGGTACTCCATGCGATTGTCATCACAGAGTGATCATCGGGTTGATCACGCATCGCCAACGACGACACCGCTACAAACCGGATTCGTCATCACTGCGGGAGCGTTGCCATGCGAACTGTGTTGTTGAGTGCCCTTGCGGCGATGGCGCTGTCTGCCTGCGGCCAGGCCGAACGTACCGATCAGGGTCAACATGCCGACGCGATCGAGCAGCCTGCAGCGGCGACGGCGCCTGCGGGTGGCGATACCGCGCGTAACGTGCCCGGGGGCGGCAGTGGAACGGCAGCCTCCGAAGAGCAGGATTCCGGGCATGGCACCCAGACCCCGGCAGAGCCGAAGCGCGAATCGCCGCCGAAGCAGTAGAACGTCATGACGCCGCTCGATAAACCACTGCGCCGGGAAGTCCAGATCGGCGACGAGCGCTACACGCTCACGATCGACCCGGAGGGCTTGAAACTGGTGCCCAAGGGCAAGCGCAACGGTCTGACCCTGAAGTGGACGGAACTGGTGAACGGTGATGCGGCACTGGCGACAGCGCTGCAGGCCTCGCTGTCGGCCGGCTGAGCGCGCCGGCAGTGGGCCGATCAGGGCGCGCCTGCGTTTTCGGCCGCTGAACACCCGATCCGGCATCAAATCCCAGGATCAGGGACAATACCCGCCCACCGTCTGCCCCGGCCTGCCGGCGAATGCCCGCCCAGGCGGCCATTGCGCGGCCGTCCATGCCTGCCTTCCTGCCGCTTTTCCGGATCCGAATTGAATACCACCGCCCTGCCCCTCGCCGATGACGACCTGCCCCTGACCGACCGCCTGCGCACCGCGCTGGACCTGCTGGAGGCCATCGAAGCCGACCGCAGCGTGCTCGATACGCTGCCGGAAGCCGACCGCGTCCGCCTTCACCAGGTCGTCGCCAAGGTCTATCACCCCGAGCCCAAGGCCCGCCGGGCGAAGCTGAAGCAACAGGCCAAGGCGCGTCATCAGGAAAAGGTCGCCAAGGCCGAGGCATTGCTGGAGCAGACCGGCATCCGCGCCCTGCGCCGCAAGCCGGTGTTCAGCACCCCGAACTATTTCCCGCCGCACGCCGCGGGTCTGCACGACGCTTCCAACGGCGAGAACGCCGCGGCCACGCCGGAGCCGGTGCATTCGCCCGAGCTGCGCCACTGCTATGTCTGCAAGCAGAAGTTCACCCAGCTGCATCACTTCTACGACCAGATGTGCCCGGCGTGTGCCGAGCTGAACTTCTTCAAGCGCACCGAGACCGCCGACCTCACCGGCCGCGTCGCGCTGCTGACCGGCGGCCGGGTCAAGATCGGCTACCAGGCCGGCCTGAAGCTGCTGCGTGCCGGTGCGGAACTGATCGTCACCACGCGCTTCCCGCGTGATTCGGCCGCGCGTTACGCCGAAGAGCCGGATTTCGCCGAGTGGGGCCACCGCCTGCAGGTCTATGGCCTGGACCTGCGCCACACGCCGAGCGTGGAAGCCTTCTGCAACGAGCTGCTGGCCACGCGGTCGCGCCTGGATTTCATCATCAACAACGCCTGCCAGACCGTGCGTCGTCCGCCGCAGTTCTACGCGCACATGATGGCCGGTGAGACCGCTCCGCTGCAGGAGGTGCCCGATACGCTGCGCAGGCTGATCGGCGATTACGAGGGGCTGCGCAGCGCCGAGCTGCTCGGTACCACCGGGTCGGCCGCGCTGCCGGTGGTCCAGGGCCGCGACTTCAACGCCGCCAATGGCCTGACCCGGGCAGCCGAGCTGTCCCAGGTGCCGCTGCTGGAGGATGAGCTGGTCGCCCAGCAGCACCTGTTCCCGGACGGTCGCCTGGATCAGGATCTGCAGCAGGTCGATCTGCGCGGCCGCAACTCCTGGCGCATGCTGATGGCCGAAGTGCCCTCGGTGGAGCTGCTGGAAACCCAGCTGGTCAACGCAATCGCCCCGTTCATCATCAATGCGCGGCTGAAGCCTCTGATGCTGCGCACGCCCGGCCACGACAAGCACATCGTCAACGTCTCGGCGATGGAGGGGCAGTTCTACCGCAACTTCAAGACCACCCGCCACCCGCATACCAACATGGCCAAGGCGGCGCTGAACATGATGACGCGCACCTCGGCGGCCGATTACCAGAACGACGGCATCCACATGAACAGCGTCGACACCGGCTGGGTGACCGACGAGGATCCGGCGGATATCGCGGCCAAGAAGGTCAAGGAAGAGCGCTTCCACCCGCCGCTGGATATCGTCGATGGCGCCGCACGCATCGTCGATCCGATCATCCACGGCATCAACAGCGGCGAGCACGTCTGGGGCCAGTTCCTGAAGGATTACGCGCCGACCGACTGGTAAGCGCATCCGGGCGCCCTTTTTGCACGTATACGCTGGAATGAGCCCCCCCTCTCCATCTGACGAACGACGCGCGGTCTGCAGCACGATGCAGGTCGAGGGCGTCGGCGCGCTGCCCTCGCTGGACCGGATCACGGCGCTGGCCAGCTACACCTTTCGGGCACCGGTGGCCTTCGTGTCGATCCTGGGAGACGTCAAGCAGCGCTTCGTCTCCCGGATCGGCTTGCCCATGGCCGAAACCGACATCCGGTCCTCGATCTGTGCCCACGCCGTGACCTCCGAAGGCCTGCTGGTCGTGCCCGACCTGCTGGCCGATCCCCGCTTCCGTGACAATCCGCTGGTCACCCACAGCCCGCACCTCCGTTTCTACGCAGGCGCGCCGCTCGTGGCGAAGAACGGGGTTTCCCTCGGTGCGCTGTGCATCATGGACGTGCATCCCCGCAGCTTCGACCCGCGTGATCAGGCTCAGCTCGCCACGCTGGCCCAGCTGGTCATGGAGCAGCTGGAGCTGCGCAACATGGCCGGTCGTCTGGACCCGGTCAGCGGCCTGCCGAGCCGCCACCAGTTCCACGCGGATCTCCCCGGCATTCTTGCGCGATACGAACGGGGAACGGCGTATGCCGTGGCGATCGATGTCCTGGACATCCCGCGCGCCAACCAGGTCGGCCAGGTGCTGGGGCTGCGGCCCCTGGAAGCGCTGATCCGGCGCGCCGGCGTGCGTCTGCGCACCGCGCTGGAGGATGTGGCCACGGTCTATCACGTCGGGGTGACGCGTTTTGCGTTCATCGTCAGGGTGCCGAGCGCTGCGCAGGTGGAGAGCCTGGTCCTGGAGCTGCGGACGCGGATGCTGCGCCCGCTGATGGCCGCAGCCGTACCGATGTCGCCGCGCTTCCACGCAGGGATCTGCGCGGTTGACCCGGAGGACGGGGACAGCCATGACCTGCTCCGCAAGCTGCTGGTCAGCATGCATGGGGCGTTCGACGCGCGGGAGCCGTTGTGCTGGTACTCCGAGCATCGCGACGAGACGATGCACCGCGCGTACCGCCTCGCGTCGGATGCAGAGCGTGGCCTGCAGGCCGGCGAATTCCATCTGGAGTATCAGCCCCGCTTCACCCTGACGGGCCGGCGCCCGGTATCGGCCGAAGCGTTGATCCGCTGGACCCACCCGACCCTCGGGCCGATCCCGCCCGGGGAGTTCATTCCCGTGTTTGAGCGGACCGCGCTGATGGATGAGGTCACCGACTGGGTGCTGGACAACGCACTGGACCAGGTCGTGGCCTGGCGCAACCAGGGGTGTGACATCCCGGTGTCGATCAACCTGTCCAGCAGCTATCTCTCCAACGCATCGGCGTGGCGGGAGATCCGCGACAAGCTTGAGCGCAGGCGACTGCCGTCTTCGATGATCGAGGTCGAGATCACCGAAGGGGAATGGTTGCACCCGGGCTCCCCGGCCGTCGAGCAGATCACCGCCATGGGGCAGGCAGGCATCAAGGTCGCCATCGATGACTTCGGCAGTGGATACAGCAACTTCAGCTACCTGTCCGATCTTCCAATCGATACCGTAAAGCTGGACAAGTCGTTGATCGACGGCGTGGCGACCAATGCACGGGCACGCGCAAAAGTGTCCGCGATCCATCACCTGGCCCACGATCTTGGCTATGTCACCGTCGCCGAAGGCGTCGAGCAGCCCGCGCAACTGGCCGTGCTGGAAGACATGGGGGTCGACGAGGTCCAGGGATACCTGCTCGGCCGGCCGATGCGGCCCGCCCTGTTGATGCAGGTATTCGAGCCGCCGGACAGTCAAGGTCCGCCCGGCACCGCCGCGTGATTCCCGCGGCGGTCAGAGCTTGAACACCTGCTGCAGCTTGCGGGCGAACCAGCCACTGAAGACCAGCGGCGCATCCAGCGCTGAAACGCAGATGCACGCCACCCCGGGGGTCGTCACCGGCTGATGCTCCACCTCGCTGTCCAGGTCAGCTACGTCGCCCGGTGCGAAGTGCCCCAGCGAGTCGTTGTACGCGCCCCGGAGAATCTGGGTGAGCTCGCTGTTGCCATGGCTGTGCATGGGCAGGCATTTACCGGGCGCTATCTTCAGCATGATCAGCGACGGCAGGTCCGGCGCGCGGATGCAGTGCACGCCCGGCGCCATCCACCGCCATTTCAGCGACCGGTAGGACGTTCCGAAGTGCGGCTCAAGCGCCGAGGGCAGACGATCCGGATCGTGGGCGGCGCGGGGGCTGCACGCCACCTCATCGCGCGGTACCGCCGGCAGGGCCTGCGCATCCAGCCTGCCGAGCATGGCCTCGCGCAGCGCTGCCTGGCGATGTTCCTCGGACGGCGGCGACAACTGCTGTTCGATCAACAGCCCGCCCAGGCGCTCGGCCGAGCGCAGTTGCTCCCGGCAATGGGCGCAGGATTCCAGGTGCGCGGCGGCAACCACGGACATTTCCGGCGCCAATGTGCTGGTCGCAAAGCCAAGTACGGTGGCAGGATCAAGATGGTGGCGAGGGTTCACCGCTGCTCTCCCATCAGCGCCTGCAGCTGCAGGAACGCCCGGCGGATGTGCGATTTGACCGTACCCAGCGGCATGTTCAACTCTTCGGCAATCTCCGAATGGGTCTTTGCTTCGAAATACGACATCCGGATCAACCGTGCCTGGGTGGCGGAAAGTTCATCCAGCCGTTGCTTGAGCCGGACATGCTCGGTATGCAGCTCGGCCTGGGAGCCGCGCCCATCATCCTGTTCCGCGGCCTGCTCGACCACCTCATGGGCATGCACCCATATGTGTTCTCGCCGGACGCGATCAATGTGGAGGTTGCGGGCGACCCGATACAGCCAGGTGCCCAGACTGCTTCGCGACGGATCGTAAAGATCGGCGCGGTTCCACAGCTTGAGCAGCACTTCCTGGGCCAGATCCTCCGCCACGCCATCAGCCGCACCCAGGCCGTTGAGATACCGGCACAGCCGCGGCATGAAGTGGTCGTAGATGCGCAGGAAGCACTCGCGATCACGCGCCCCGGCCACCGCGGCCACGTCCGCAGCCCAGGTCTTCAGCTCCGCGGTGGGTTGAGCGGGAACGGCGATCATCCGGGCGGCCTCGAAAGGCGTCATCCTTCCAGCAGACGGGTCGGCGTCCATCGTAGGCCAGTTCCGGGCGATCGGCGACTTGAGGTTCATGGCGGCTTGTACGGGCAGCGGGGCAGTTTGGATGCAACCGCCAGCTGACCAGGCCCCATGGTCGGACCTGCCCCACCCCCTGCCGGCGCACCGGCTGCTGATATAGTCAGCCGAGCATGGCGGGCACGGTGCCCGTCCACGAATCACAGGGAGCGGGTCATGGGTCTTCGTCAGGCAGTGGCAGGGGCAGTCGGTGGCGTTCTGGCCGACCAGTGGAAGGACTTCTACACCGTGCCGACCGGCCTGCCCTCCACGGCAGCGCTGTTCGCGGCCGTGCAGCGCGGCACCAATGCCGGCCGCGGTTCGAACACCAGCGCCTCCTCGAACATCATCACCAACGGTTCGAAGATCGTGGTGCCTGAGGGTTACGGCCTGCTGCTGTTCCAGGACGGCGCGATCACCGGCTTCGTCGCCGAACCGGGCGGCTACGAATGGCGCTCGGACGATGCCAATTCGCAGTCGATCTTCGCCGGCGACGGCTTCGTCAGCCCGTTGATCAAGCAAAGCTGGGAACGCTTCAAGTTCGGCGGCCAGCCGGGGTCGCAGCAGGCGGCCTTCTTCGTTTCTCTGAAGGAACTGCCGGACAACCGCTTCGGTACGCAGTCCGAGATCTACTGGGATGACGGCTTCCTCGGCACCCAGGTCGGCGCGGTCACGCGCGGCTCGTACACGCTGAAGATCGTCGATCCGATCCTGTTCGTGAAGAACTTCGTGCCGGCCAGCTACCTGCAGCCGGGCCAGGTGTTCGATTTCACCGATCTGGACAACGCCGCCGCCAGCCAGCTGTTCAATGAAGTGGTCGGCTCGCTGGCCCCGGCCTTCAGCCTGTATACGAACGATCCCGGCAAGGGCAACCGCATCACCAAGCTGCAGCAGGATTCGCTGGGCTTCGCGCAGAGCCTGTCCGCTGCCGTCGAGCAGGGCTACCAGTGGAAGTCCGATCGTGGCCTGGCCATCGTCAAGACCGCCATCGTCTCGATCGAGTACGACGCCAACACCCGCGAGCTGCTCAAGACCGTGCAGCGCGCCGATGCCCTGGCCGGCTCGCGCGGCAATTCCAACCTGCAGGCCAGCGTGGCCCAGGGCATCCAGTCGGCCGGCGAGAACGGCGGCGCGGCGGGCCTGGTCGGCGTCGGCATGGCCTCGGGCATGCTCGGGGTCGGTGGCATGCAGCAGCCGGTCGCTCCGGCAGCGGACGATCCGGTCGCCAAGCTGAAGAAGGCCAAGGAGATGCTGGACCTCGGCCTGATCACCCAGGACGACTACGACACGCTCAAGGCCAAGGCGCTGGGGCTGTAAGACACCGAGCGCACCGACACCATGTCCGACCCCAAGATCCCACCGCCGATCCCGGCGGTTCCGCCGCCGTTGCCGCCTTCCCCGGCGGCACCGGTCACCGGCCCGGGCTCGCCCCGGGATGTGCCGCCCCTGCCCGGCAGTTTTCCGCTGGACCCGGAGACCCTGCCCCAGCCCATCCGCGATGAAGTGCAGGCGCCCGACCCGGTCGCGCTGGATACCTCGGCGGCCGAGCTCAAGGACGGCCTCAACCGCTGCCCGAAGTGCGGCTCCAGCGATATCCGATTGAAGCTGGGCAGCGACGTGCTGGTCTGCCAGTTCTGCCGTCACGAATGGCATGGCGACCGCGTGGAGGAAGCCTTCGGGTTCGGCGAAGGCATTAGCAAGCTGCGCGGCACGGTGGTGGCCTCGGGTGCGCGCGACATCGAGGCCGATACCGCCAGCCTGATGAGCTTCAAATGCACCGGCTGCGGTGCCGAAGTCACCATCAACACCGAGAGCACGATGACGGCGCGCTGCCACTGGTGCCGCCATGTGTTCGGGGTCAACGAGCAGATTTCCAATGGTGCGGTGCCCGATGCGGTGCTGCCGTTCCACATCAGCAAGGACGACGCGGTCGCCCGCATCCGCCAGTTCGTGGACAAGCGCCGCCTGTTCGCGCTCAAGGCGTTCAAGGACCAGTTCACGCCGGAGAACGTCACCGGCGTCTACCTGCCCTACATGATCGTGGACAGCAACGTCAGCGCCAGCGTGTCCGGCAAGGGCGAAATCCAGACCCGGCAGTACACGCGGGGCACCGAGAAGAACAAGCAGACCTACTACGACGCCGATGTCTACCAGGTGGATCGCCAGGTGGATTTCACCGTGGACGATCTCACCATGGAATCCTCGGCCGAACGCGGCAACCTGGATACGCAGGCCAACACCAACAACATCATCAACGCAATCCTGCCGTTCGACACCAAGAACGCCCTGAAGTGGAACGCCTCCTATCTGGCGGGCTTCACCTCCGAAAAACGCAATCTCGACGTGGAGAAGCTGCGGCCGCGCCTGGAAGATCAGCTGCTGTCGATCGCGCGCGCGCAGGTCGAGGGCTCGGTGCGCCGCTACGATCGCGGTGTGCGCTGGGAGCGCGAACGCGTGGATGTGCACGGTACCCGCTGGGTGTCGATGTACCTGCCCGTGTGGCTTTATTCGTATCACCAGCCGGGCCGCAACGGCGGCATGCTGCACTACATCGCGGTGAATGGCCGCACCGGTGAAACCATGGGCAGCGTGCCCGTGCAGCAGTGGAAGCTGCTGCTGGCGGCGCTCACCACCGGCACGATCATTGAAGCCCTCGTTCTCTTCTTCCTGGTAGCTGCCTCATGAGCGATGACAGTGGACTCTGGTTGCTTGCCGCCGGCCCGGCCGGTGCGACGGCGTTGTACTGGGCGTTGTACCGGTACTACCGCAACACCGACAAGTCGCATGCGTTCGAGCATGAAACGACCATCGAAGCCAAGCCGGTGACGGGCGCCGACCGGAAGGTCGATACCGTGACGGGGACGCAGGAACGGCGCATCCGGGGGGACAACGTGGGTGCGTATCGGACACGGGTGCAGCGCGACAGCAGTTGAGCGCGAGCACGCCCACTGCCGCGAAGATGGACGGCGAAGGCGTGCTCTATCGGTGACCTTGGTTACGGATCGGGGGGGAGGTTGTAATGACGGCAGCCTTCCGGCGCCCAGCCCCTTAGATCGAAGTTGTCGACAAAACATGTCCACCCCTCTTCGCTCTGGTAGTACATATGGACAACTCCGGAACGTCCATAATTACAACCTATCCTCAGGCCCCTCGTGTAAGTAGTGACGTGGATTCTCTCGCATAGTTCGCTCGATTCCTGCAAACCCAATGCTGCGGGCGGGATATCAGAGGGAGGCTGCCCGCCATCTGCTTCGGCTACCAATAACACCGCGGCCGCTTTGGCGCGGGAAAGCTCCGCCACCATGGCGGTGACCCGTGCGCGGGCGATGTAGTTCTTGTACGCGGGAAGGGCAATCGCCGCGAGAGTGGCGATGATCGCGACCACGATCATCAACTCCACCAAGGTGAAGCCGTGCGCGCCGCCGGCTCCTGACCTGCTGCGGACGGAGAATCTCATCATGGTTTCTACGCTTCCTTGGCCGCATTTGATGTGGTGATCCGGTGACGAACAGAAGACCACCTGGATGCAGCAGCCACCATGCAAGAACTTGGAAAAGGCATCACTCATTGCGCGTTTGCAAGTTCTTGCAAACGCGCACATGACGATGACAACAGCGGGGGCTATCCTCACATTGACCTGCCACCGAGATCCGCACCATGCGCACCCTGTATCCGACAGCCACCCCTTACGCCGAGCACCGCATCGCGGTGGATGCGCTGCATACGCTGCATGTCTAGGAATGCGGCACCCCGGACGGCATCCCGGTGGTGTTCCTGCATGGGGGCCCGGGTGCAGGCGTATCGCCGGTCCATCGGCGCTTCTTCGATCCGGCGCGCTATCGCATCGTGCTGATCGACCAGCGCGGCAGCGGCCGCTCCACGCCGTTCGGTGAGCTGCGTGACAACACAACCCAGCACCTGGTGGCCGACGTCGAGGTCATCCGCGCCCTGCTCGGCATCGAGCGCTGGCTGGTCTTCGGCGGCTCGTGGGGATCGACGTTGGCCCTGGCCTATGCGCAGGCCCATCCGGACCGCGCGACGGGCGTGATCGTGCGGGGCGTGTATCTCGGCCGTGCCGAGGAAAACCGCTGGTTCGCCGAGGCCGACGGCGGTGCGCGCTGGGTGTTCCCGGAGCGCTGGGCGCGCTACGAAGCGCATATCCCCGAAGACGAGCGCGGCGACATGATCGAGGCCTACTGGCGCCGACTGGACAGCCCCGACCAGGCGACCCGCATCGCCGCGGCGCAGGCCTGGCTCGGCTGGGAGGATCACGCCGCGACTCTGGTGCACGACGTCGATGCCGTCTCCGGGGATGACCCGCTGCACACGCTCGCCAAGGCGCGCATCGAGGCACACTACTTCCGTAACCACGCCTTCCTCGATCATGGGCAGCTGCTGCGTGATGTCGACCGCATCCGGCATCTGCCGGGGGTGATCGTGCAGGGCCGCTACGACATCATCTGCCCGGCGCGCAGCGCGTGGGACCTGGCCTGTGCCTGGCCGGAGGCCTCGCTGCAGATGGTGGTCTCCGGCCACAGCGCGATGGAACCGGCAACGGCCGATGCGCTGGTGCGCGCGACGGATGCGTTTGCCGACCGTCAGTAAGGACCCGCCTGTACATCGGCGTCAGCGACGTGCGGTTCCGGCAGATCGTGCTGAGCCTGTTGCCGACGACGTGGCCATGTCCTAATCGCGACGAGCACCGCCCAATTCGCGAGAGACGGGGCATCACCTCCGGCCTACGCTTGGCGTCCTGCTGTCGTGCCACGGCGCCGGCTGCCTAGCCCAGCCGCGTGGATACCCCCCCGTTCCCGATCGTTCTCCCCCATGACCACTGAAACCGCTGCCCCGCCCGTCATTCCCACCGAACCGATAGCCCCTGCCCCGAACCAGGGCTTCGCCATCCGAATCGTCGGCGCCGCTGCCTTCGCGCACCTGCTCAACGACATGATCCAGGCGGTGCTGCCGGCGGTCTATCCGATGTTCAAGGCCCAGTTCTCGCTGACCTTCGGGCAGATCGGCATCATCGCCCTGGTCTACCAGGTCACCGCCTCTCTGCTTCAGCCGTGGGTGGGCATGTACACCGACAAGCGGCCGCTTCCCTATCTGCTGCCGTCCGGCATGATCGCGACCTTCGTCGGCATCGCCCTGATGGCCACGGCGACCCGCTACGAAATGCTGCTTGTCGCCGCGGCGGTGGTCGGCATCGGGTCGGCCACCTTCCATCCGGAAGCCTCGCGCGTGGCGCGGATGGCCTCGGGCGGTCGCTTCGGTACCGCGCAATCGACCTTCCAGGTCGGCGGCAACACCGGCTCGGCCATCGGCCCGCTGCTGGCGGCGACCATCGTGATTCCGCACGGGCAGCGGGCGATCGCCTGGTTGATGCTCGCCGCCGCGCTGGCCATCACCGTGCTGTTCCGCCTCACGGGTTGGACCATCCAGCACGGCCAGGCCAAGATGAAGGGCCTGGCCACAAGCCACGGCATCGGGTTGAGTCGGGGCAAGGTGGTCCAGGCGATCGCCGTCATCGCGGTGCTGATGTTCGCCAAGTTCGTCTACATCGCCTCGTTCACCAACTACTTCACCTTCTACCTGATCGAGCGCTTCGGCCTGAGCGTGCAGCAGAGCCAGATCTACCTCTTCATCTTCCTGGCCTCGGTCGCGCTGGGCACCTTCATCGGGGGTCCGGTCGGGGACCGCATCGGGCGCAAAGCGGTGATCTGGATTTCCTTCCTGGGCGTGGCACCGTTCGCGATCGCCCTGCCCTATGCCAACCTGATGGGCACGGCGGTGCTGGCGGTAGTGATCGGGCTGGTGATGTCCTCGGCGTTCGCTGCGCTGGTGGTGTATGCGCAGGAAGCGGTGCCGGGGCGCGTAGGCATGGTCTCGGGGCTGATGTTCGGCCTGATGTTCGGCATCGGCGGTATCGGTGCCGCGGGGCTGGGCAACCTGGCGGATGTGCACGGCCTGGTGTGGGTGTACCACTTTACCTCGTACATGCCGCTGCTTGGGCTGGCGACCGCGTTCCTGCCGAGGACCAGAATGACGTGACCCCTATCGAACTGCACTACACCCTCACCCCGGCGATGACCCGGCTGCGCGTGGCCGAGGCCTTGGCGCACGAGGCCCGAAAGGACGCGAGGTTGCTGGATGCGGTGGCGCGCGGACAGCCGGGTGCACTCAAGCTTTTGCTGTTGCTGCCGTTTCCTGTGACCAGCGCGTATCTGCTGCTGCAACGCGATGCGACACCCACCACGATGGTCACCGCGATCGTGCTTGCACTGCTCACGCTGCCGCTGTGGCGTCTTGCCGATCGCCTCCTCGCGCCCCTGCACCGGCGCATCGAGATGCGTGCAGGCAGGCACGCCGGCCGTCTGGGTGCGCTCAGCCTGCGCTTGGCCGAGATCACATTGCGCACACGTCTGGCGTCGCAGGAAGGCAACTACGTGCTCCGCTTCGATGACCACGGCTTCCGCCTGGGCCGCGACCCTCAGCGCCCGGTGACGTTGGCCTGGACCGGGATCGTGCACGCGGCCGAAACCGAGCACTTCCATCGCATCGCCTGCGCCGCGCTGCATCGCCGCGGCAAGGCCTACTGGATTCCGAAGCGGTCCGAGGCGATGGAGCCCGCCGCCTTCCAGCAAGGTCTCCAGCTGTTCCTCGAGAGGATTCCTGCGGCCGCCTTCAGTGAAAAAACTGACTCGGCAGCTGCCCGAAGCGCTTCTTGAACATCGCAGTAAACGCGCTCGGACTGGCATAGCCCAGCGAGAGCGCCACGTCGATCACCTTTTCACCGTGCGCCAGCTGCTCCAGCGCACGCAGCAGGCGCGCCTGTTGGCGCCATTGCCCGAAGGTCATGCCCAGTTCGCGCGCGCACAGGCGCTGGATGGTTTTGACGTCCACACCCAGGCGGATGGCCCAGTCCTGCAGCGTGGACGGATCCTCCGGAGTGGATTCCAGCTGCTGGCCGATCACCCGCAGGCGCGGGTCGGTCGGCTGCGGCAGGTGCAGCGGCAGCACCGGCAGCATCTGCAGCTCATCCAGGATCAACTGCATCAGCCGCCCGTCGCGTGACTCGGCCTGGTACGGAGACGGTACGTCCATGGCGGCGCGGATCAGTGCGGCCAGCAACGGCGTCACCGAGACCGTGGATGCGCTGGCCGGCGGCTGGGCAATCGCCTGCGGCAGGATGTACAGGCTGCGCATGCCGACCGCGCCGATGCAGCTGACCTTGTGCCCCATGCCGGCCGGAATCCAGATCGCGCGCGTGCTGGGTACCACCCAGCGCCCTGCCCCGGCCTGCACCACCAGCACGCCGGACTCGGCGTAGACCAGTTGATGACGGTCCGGGTGGTGATGCAGCGCGATGATCGTGCCCGCCGGATACTCACGCGCCCGGCAGAACACCGGGGTCTCCGGGCCGGCCGGCAGTCGCTTGCCTTCGCCGACGCCCGGGGCGATGTCCCTTCTTCGATATGGCATGGCAATACCCTTCAAAACAGCCTGCCAGGCGACTGTACCGCCTCAGGCGCATTTTCGGTATGGGCGCCGGCCCGCTATCGGGGTTTCGTGGGCGCCAGCACCTCGATCCAGGTGGGCGCGTGGTCGCTGGGCTTTTCGAGGGCGCGCACCCACCGGTCCACGCCCGCGTCTTTCAGATTGGGCGCGAGCACGGGATTGAGCAGCAGATGGTCGATCCTCAGTCCGCGGTCGCGGGCGAAGTGCTCTCGGAAGTAGTCCCAGAAGGTGAATATCTGTGCGTCACCGTGGACCGCGCGCAGGCTGTCGGTCCAGCCCTGCCCGAGCAGCGCCTGGTATGCCTCGCGCACCTCTGGCTGCAGCAGCGCGTCCTTTCGCCAGGACTTGGGATCGTAGATGTCCCCATCGGTCGGTACGACGTTGAAATCGCCGATCAGTGCGACGGGGTGCGGCAGCGCGACCAGGCTCTTGGCGTGCTTGTGCAGGCGCTGCATCCACTTCAGCTTGTCGTCGAACTTCGGGCCGGGCTGCGGATTCCCATTGGGCAGGTACAGGCCGCCCACGATCACGCCATGCGCGGCAGCTTCCAGATAGCGGCTCTGGTCGTCTTTCCGATCGCCGGGCAGGCCACGCCGGCTTTCGATCGGGTCCTGGCCGCGTGCCAGCAGCGCAACCCCGTTCCATGCGCGCTGGCCCTGCCAGATGCACCCGTAGCCCGCATCGCGGATGGCGGCTTCCGGAAACGCCTCCTGGGTGGCCTTGAGTTCCTGCAGGGCGACGATGTCCGGTTGTTCGCGCTCCAGCCACGCGAGCAGATGTGGCAACCGGGTCAGCACGCCGTTGACGTTGAAGGTCGCGATCTTCAGGCGTTTTCTGGCGGGCATGGCGCGTGCTTCGTGGCGGCGGAATCCGATGCCGAGGATTGCCCTGTATAGATCAACCTGCCGCGAATGTCGGGCGAGCATCGCGTGACGATGGCGGCGCGTTGATCGTGTATTGACCTTCGGCGCGTCACAGTAAGGACTCGTTTCGGACTGGCAAAGGTATCTCCATTGCGCGGATTGGCATGAAGAAGTGGACCGTTCTGCCGCGACGCTTCTACCAGCGGCACCCCACCGACGTGGCGCCCGAACTGCTGAACAAGCTGCTGGTGCGCGATGACGGTCGGGCCGGCCGCATCGTCGAGGTGGAGGCATACGCCGGCGACCAGGATCCTGCGGCGCATTCGTACCGCGGAATGACCGCGCGCACCGCCACGATGTTCGGTGAGGCCGGGCACCTCTACGTGTATTTCAGCTACGGCATGCACTGGGGGTCGAATGCGGTCTGCGGTGACGTCGGCCAGGGTTGGGGCGTGCTGCTGCGGGCGCTCGAGCCGGTGGCGGGGCTGGAGCTGATCCGCGAAGCGCGTCCGGCCATCCAGCGCGATCGCGATTTGGCCAGTGGTCCGGGGCGGTTGTCGCAGGCGATGGGTATCACCAAGGCGCTGGATGGTGCGGATCTGGTGCGCAATGACCGTGGCATCCGCATTGTGTCCGATGGAATGGCGCCACCAGAGGCGCCGGTGGTCGGGCCACGTATCGGCATCAGCAAGGCGATCGAGTTCCCGTGGCGCTGGCATGTGCTGGAGCATCTGCATGTGTCGGGACGCACGGCTGCGACGAAGACAGGCGGGACAGCATGAGTCCCTCGCCGTCCACCTCCTCCCCTGCGCGGCGCGTACGGCGCTGGCTGGTGCGGATGTTCGTCCTTGTCGTCTGCATCGTGGCGGCCGGCGTGCTCTGGAACAGCCCGATCGCGGAATCGCCCCGCGCGCTCTGGCGCCTGTCGCAGATGCCAGCCCCAACCGCCCTGCCCGTTCCCGTGGCCGGTGTTTCGGCACGCCAAGTGGCCGATACCTTCGGCGCACCCCGGGGACGCGATCGTACGCATGCCGGCGTGGACATCTTCGCCAAACGTGGCACCGAGGTGCGCAGCGCGACACCCGGCATCGTCGCGGATATCCGTGAGAGTGGTCTGGGTGGCCGCCAGGTGTGGGTGATGGGCCCGGCGCGTGAGCGCTACTACTACGCGCATCTGGACGACTGGCGCGAAGGCCTGGCGCGCGGCGATGTCATCGAACAAGGCGCCGTGCTGGGCTACGTCGGCGATACCGGCAACGCCAAGGGCACGCCGCCGCATCTGCACTGGGGCATCTACGGTGCCGACGGCGCTTACGATCCACTGCCGCTGCTGAAGGCATGGCCGGACGCGCCCTGAGCGCGCGTGCAGGCCCTCTTCACGCTACTCCGCGCCAGGCTAACGCCGGCTCGCCTAGGGTCGAAGACTGTGGTGTCGGCCAGAATGCTCTCGCGGCGCCTCCCATCTACCATGACCCCATCGGAGCCTCCATGACGTTGCGCCCACCCGTTCTCTACCACGCCTCGCTCGAGCACGCCGATGCGGACGAGGCCACCCACATCCGTGAGCTGACCGAAGTGTTCGCGCGCATGGCACTGACGGTAGCCGAACAGGAAGGCCACGCGCACCGCGCCGTGCATGCCAAGGGCCAGGGCCTCTTGAAAGGCCGGCTGCGGGTGCTGGATGAACTGCCGGCGGAGCTGCGCCACGGCCTGTTTGCGCGGCCCGGCAGCTACGACGCGCGGGTGCGGCTGTCCTCGCCGCCGGCCGAGCAGCTCCCCGATTCGGTCTCCACCCCGCGCGCGATGGCGCTCAAGGTGATCGGCGTGCAGGGCGCGCGTGCGGAAGGTGCCGAGGAGCAGCACACGCAGGACTTCCTGATGGTGAACGGCCGCGCGTTCAGCACCCCCGGTGTGGCCGGCTTCCTGCGTTCGGCCAAGCTGCTCGCCGCGACCACCGAGCGGATGCCGCGTACCAAGCGGATGATCTCGGCCACACTGCGGGGTGCGGAGGCGGCGCTGGAGGCGGTCGGTGGCCAGAGCGCCCTGCTCAAAGGCATGGGCGGCGAGCCGCAGCACCATCCGCTGGGGGAGACCTTCTTCAGCCAGGTGCCGTTTCTCTACGGTCCGTACATGGCCAAGTTTTCGTTGGCGCCGATCTCACCTGCCCTGCTCGCACTGACCGGCGACAAAATCGGTTCGGACGAAGATGCGCAGCGCGACGCGGTGGTGGCCTTCTTCACCGACCTGCCCAATCCGGTCGAATGGGAGCTGCGCGTGCAGCTGTGCCGCGATGTGGAGCGCATGCCGATCGAAGATGCGTCGGTTGCTTGGCCCGAGGCGGACAGCCCGTTCCTGCCGGTCGCACGCCTGAGCGTGGCGCAGCAGGAGGCGTGGCAGCCTGACGCCTCGCCGGGCGTCGAGGATGCGCTCGCGTTCGCGCCGTGGCACGCGCTGGCCGAGCATCGTCCGCTCGGCGGCCTGAATCGGGCACGCCGCGTGGTGATGGCCGCCTCGCGTCAGTTCCGCTCGCGATTCAATGGCTGCCCGATCCACGAGCCCGTCGGCTGACACGCGCCGGCCGCGTCACGGATTGCGAAGTACCTTGCTTGCCGCGTCCCGCATGGCAGCCGTGATGCGCTGAAGCGTGGTCGAGCGGATCGCGGCGTGTTGCCAGTACAGCGGCACGTCGATCCAGCGCGCTGGATCCAGCTCGACCACCGCGTTTCTCTTCAGGGCAGCGAGTGCGAGTGACTCGGGGACCAGGCACCAGCCCAACCCGAGTGCGGCGGCCTCGACAAAACCCGTAGACGTAGGCAGGTAGTGCACCGGCGGGGACAGCGTGGCGCGCGTGACAGCGCGTAGATACCGCGCCTGCAGCCGGTCCTTGCGGTTGAACACGATCATCGGGGCAGTGGCCAGGGATGCCGCGCTTACGCCCACACCGAAATACGCCGCTTTGAATGCCGGCGCCGCGATCGCCAGATAGCGCATCGTGCCCAGCGGATGGACATTGCAGCCCTGCAGGGCCTTGGCCTCCGCCGTCACCGCGCCCAGTGCCGAGCCGTCCCGCAGCAGATCCAGCGTGTGGTCCTGGTCGTCCACGCGCAGGTCGAAGGTATCGCCATGCGCAGCATGCAACGCGGCCAGCGCGGGAAGAAACCAGGTTTCCAGCGAGTCGTCGTTGACCGCCAGACAGACGTTGCGATGCCGCACCTCCGCATCCGGCAGGAAGTCGGCGAGCACCTCTTCTTCCAGGGTCTGCATCGGACGTACGCGGCGCAGCAGCTGCTCACCGGCGGGTGTGGGGCGGCACGGTGCCTGGCGCACGATCAGGACCTGGCCGAGACGGTCCTCCAGCGCCTTGATCCGCTGGGAGATCGCGGACTGGGTGAGGTTGAGCCGCCGCGCGGCGGCCTCGAAGCTGCCCTCCTCCAGAACGGCTGAGAACGCGGCGAGTTGGGGATGGAGCAGGCTCATGGCGACCTCGGCATCAGGAATGCTTATCGTGCCACAGGAAATGTAGCTGGGCTTATCCCCCTCCTGCAGCCACCCTGCACGCCCCTTCCGTGGATTTCCCCATGCAGCCAGCTGCCGCCCTCGCCGGATTTTTCGCCGGTGCCGGTCTCATCATCGCCATCGGGGCCCAGAACGCCTTCGTGCTCCGCCAGGGCCTGAAACAGCAGCACGTCGCGCTGGTGGTCGCGGTCTGCGCGGCCGGCGACATCGTGCTGATCCTGCTGGGGGTGGCCGGTATCGGTGCCGCCGTGGCGCGTTTCCCATTGCTGCTCGAGGTCCTGCGCTTCGGTGGGGCGGCCTTTCTCGCGGTATACGGCCTGATGGCAGCGCGCCGGGCCTGGTCCGGCGGTGGCGGGCTTGATGCAGCGGCTGACATGCAGGCGGGATGGCAGCGCACGCTGCTGGTCTGCCTGGCATTCACCTTCCTCAATCCGCACGTCTACCTGGACACGATGGTGCTGCTCGGCAGCCTCTCGACCCGCTACCCGGGCGATGCCCGGTGGCTGTTCGCGGCAGGCGCGTGCCTGGCCAGTGTGTCGTGGTTCACCCTGCTGGGCGTCGGGGCGCGCTGGCTGCAACCGTGGTTCGCGCATGCCAGGGCATGGCGCTGGCTGGACGCGGGCATCGCGGTGTTCATGCTGACGCTGAGCGTGCTGTTGCTGCTCAGGCCCCTGCAGTAACGCCTACGCAGGGGTATGCAGCTCCATGGCCCGCATCACGATGGGCTTCGCCCAGTCCGGGGTCTGCAGCAGCTCGATCGCCGAGGCCGGATAGTGCAGCCCGTTGCGATCCAGCTGCAGCACCGGCAGCGGTTCGGCGCCGTCGGCGTCGGCCGGGGCGCTGTTGTCGTAGACGTGCAGTTCCGCCAGATGCGGCAACAGGGCCAGCAGATTTTCGCGGGAGGAGTCGTAGCGGGCGCGGATCTTGTCGGCGGGAATATCGTGCCCACCGCGACTGACCCGCGCGGCGACGCGTTCCATGTGCAGCTCCACGCTCTGCAGGCCGCAGAACCAGATCGCCACGTCGTGCTGTTCGCACGCCTCACGCAGCAGACGCGGGATGGTGTTGCCGCCCAGCGTGGTTTCGAACGCGAAGTCGGTGCCCTCGTCGATCGCCTGCCGCAGCCGGCGCGCGCCTTCGTTCCAGGCCGCAGCGTTGGCCTCACCCAGCGACCATCCCGTCTCCACCAGGCGGCGGGTGAACGTATCCGGGTTGAACCAGGTCAGGCCTTCTTCTTCCAACCACATGCCCAGCAGCGAACTCTTGCCGGCGCCATTGACGCCGGCCAGTACCAGAATGCGCCCCATCGGTCAGAGGGGGCTGCCGAGGGCGACCTTGCGGCCACGGCGGATCGGCTGACCCAGCACCTTGCCCAGCCCGCCATCGCGGCCCAGGCTGGCCAGCGTGGTATCGAACGCGGCGCGCAGGCGTTCCAGCTCGCCCAGCCGCTCGTCGGCATCGCCACCGGCGGCCTTGGCCAGCAGCTCCTGGTAGGTCTTGATGTCCACGATCACCGCTTCGGGGTGATTGTGGTTGGTGATCACCAGGGCCTGTTTCTCGCGGACGGTCCGCATCAGGCTGGGCCAGCCGCGGGTTTTCACCGACGACGCCGTGGCCTTTTCAAGGCCGGGCAGATCCAGTGGCAGGGTCATGGCACGCTCCAGGACGGGATGGCCCTACTATACCCCTTCTGGCCAAATTGGACATAAATCCCATTTTGGCCAGAAGGGCACCCCGGCAGCCGGTCAGCGGGACATCGAGTACGGCTGCTCCGCGCCCTGCCCCGGCCAGGCCTTGTTCGGCTCGGCCTGGAGGGTGAAGCGCAACTCGCCACCGGCCAGGATGTCCTCGTGGCGCAGGAAGGTGCGCTGCAGCGGCTGGCCATTGAGCGTCACCGAGCCGACGTAGTCATGGCCCTTGCCCAGCCCATCGGTGACGATGGTGAAGGTCTTGCCGTTGGGCAGGTGCAGCGCCGCCTTGGGCAGGAATGGGCGCCCGATGATGTACTCGCCGCTGCCCGGCGCCACCGGATAGAAGCCCAGCGCGGTGAACACGTACCACGCCGACATCTGGCCCAGGTCGTCATTGCCGGCCAGACCGTCGGGGCGGTCGGCGTACTGGGTGTCCATGATCTGTTTCAGGCGGGCCTGGGTGCGCCACGGCTGGCCGGCATGGGCGTACAGGTAGGCCACGTGGTGGCTGGGCTCGTTGCCGTGCGCGTACCAGCCGATCAGGCCGGTGATGTCTTCCATGTGCTCGAAGATCGCGGGGTCGACCTTGGCCTCGAACACCTGGTCCAGACGGGCCAGCAGCGCGTCGCTGCCCCCATGCGCGGCGGCCAGGCCGGCCACGTCGTGCGGCACATACCAGGAGTACTGCCAGGCGTTGCCTTCGGTGTAATCCGTGCCGTAGCCGCTGGCGCTCGGATCGAACGGCGTGCGGAAGCTGCCATCGCGCTTGCGCGCCCGCATGAACCCGGTGTCCTTGTCATAGGCATTGCGCCAGTTCGTGGCGCGCTTCTCGAACTCGGCGGCGACCTTGGTGTTGCCCATCGCCTTGGCCATGCGCGCGATGGTCCAGTCGTCGAAGGCATATTCCAGCGTCTTGCTGGCGGCCTCGCCTTCTTCATCGATCGGCACCCAGCCCAGTTCGCGGTACTGCGCGATGCCGTCGTACGGGCCGTAGTTCGCGGTGGCCACCATCGCCGCCAGCGCCTTGTTCTCATCGAACCCGCGGATGCCCTTGAGGTAGGCATCGGCGATCACCGGCACGGCGTGGTAGCCGATCATGCACCAGGTTTCCTGGCCGTGGAACGCCCATACCGGCAGCATCCCGTAGGCGCTGTTGTGCTGGTGCGCGAGCAGCGAATTGATGAAATCGCTGTTGCGCTTCTCCGGCTGCACCAAAGTCAGCAGCGGATGCAGGGCGCGGTAGGTGTCCCACAGCGAGAACGTCGAGTAGTTGGTATAGCCCTCGGCGCGGTGCACGGCATTGTCCGCGCCGCGGTACTGGCCATCGCTGTCCATGAACACGGTCGGCCCGAGCAGGCTGTGGTACAGCGCGGTGTAGGCGCTGCGGCGGTCGTGCTCGGGGCCGTCGATATCCAGCACCGACAGCGCCTGCGTCCACTGCGTTTTAGCCTCGGCACGGACACGGTCGAAATCGAAGCCCGGTACTTCACTCTCCAGGTTGGCGATCGCACCGGCCTCGCTGACCGACGAAATCGCCACCGTCACCACCAGCGGCGTGTCCAGCGTGCCGAAATCGAAGGTGCCGACCAGCTGGCGCCCTTCAATCTGCGCACGCTGGGCCGGGCTCTGGTGCCCCGGCGGCGGGAAGCCCTTGTAGGCGATGTCGGTCTCGGTGTTGTGGAATGCGTGACCGGTCAGCGGCCGCGAGAAGCGCATCGCGAAATACAGTTGCCGGCCCGGTGCCCAGCCGCGGGTCTCGCGGAAGCCGGTGATGGTGCCGTCCTCGCGCGCGCGCAGGCGTGACCACATGATCTTGCCCGGGTAGTCGTAAAGACTGGTGCGCAGGTCCAGCAGCACGCGCGCGGGCTGCTGGGCCGGATAGGTATAGCGATGCACGCCGACGCGGGTGCTGGTGGTCAGCTCGGCGCGGACCTTCGGATCATCCAGGGTGACGGCGTAGTAGCCCGGCTCGGCGCGCTCGTCGTCGTGGCGGAAGCGCGAGGTGTAGCCGCTGCCGGGTTTGTCCGGGTCGCCCCGCTCCAGGCTGGCATCGGTGCGCACCGGCATCAGCAGCACATCGCCCAGGTCGGAATGGCCGCTGCCGGAAAAGTGCGTGTGCGAGAAACCGACAATGCTGGTGTCGTCATGCCGGTACCCCGCCGCCCAGCCATACGCCTTCTCGCGCGGCTGGATGCGGGTGTCCGGGCTGAGCTGCACCATCCCGAATGGAACGGTCGCGCCGGGGTAGGTGTGCCCCTCCCCGGCCGTGCCGATGAACGGATCGACCGCCGCATAGGCACGTTCGCCGAGCGTCGCTGGTGCCGCCGTGGCCGTGCCGGCCACCAACATCGCCCCTACCGCGAGCCCCAACCACCGCACCGTCCCCGTTTTTGTCATGGCGTTGAATTTAGATCGATTCAGGTGAGCTCGATCCTAGCACTGGCGCGGCCGGGTCGCATGTTGCGGTGCGGGTGTTGGCGGCGCCGGGCCGACCGCCGGCGGCGAGCCACGCAGCGGCATCCCGGCCGTCTAACGCACGAACAGCATGGTGATCACGCCGATCACCGCCGCGCCCATCAGGTAGTGCGCACGCACCAGCGGCCAGCGTCACGATGATGAAATGACTTACGGATCGCGCTCCAGCGCATCGATCAAGGGCGCAAGATCTTCCCTCTCCTGCGGCCGTACCGCCCGCGCGATTTCCTGGCCGTACTTAAGCAGGATCACGGTCGGCCACAGCTTCACCGCGAAGGAGCGGCCGAGTGGCCGCCCCTTCCCGTCTTCCACCTTCAGATGCGTGGTGTCGTAGCCACCGAGGAACTTCTGCAGCAGCGGCTGTGCGGCGCTGCAGTGGCCACACCAGCCCGTGCCGAACTCCAGCAGCACCCAGCCGCTGCCTGCATCGAGATCGGCGCGGGTGATGTCGGCAGGGCTGTACTCACGAACGAAGGCCATGGACGCTTCCCTCAGGAGGACAGAGCGCGCTGGATGTCCTCCAGCGGCGCGTTGGTGTAGTCCTTGGCCAGATCCTTGATCAGGCGCTCCTGGGTTTCCTTGTGCAGCAGCGGACGGATGCGGCCCAGGGTCTGCGGATCGGCGATCAGGATCAGGTGTGCGTAGCGGTTCTTCAGCGCATCTTCGTTCAACTGCGCGGCCACCTGCTTGGCGAAGGTCGCCTCGTTGAGCTGGGAGATGCTCATCTCCTGCGGCACCGAGCCGGACGGCCCCTGCCCGGACGCGCCGGTATCGCTGACGGCCTGCAGCTGCAGTTCCCCCTCCTGCTTGAGTTGCAGCTTGTGCGCGGTGCCGACGTTGGTGAACACGCGGGCCGAGCCGCCATCGGCTACAACGACCAGGGTACCTTCGGGAATCTGCTGACTCATCATCTACTCCTTATGGGGAAAACCGAGCGCGGGTGCACTCGGGTTCCACCGTAGGCAACGGCATGTAAGCACCGTGCATACGGATGTATGCACAGCGTATGCAGGCCCTGTGCGCCCTACTCCCCCGGGGATGCCGGCAGCGGCATCTGCAGGTGCCTGGAGAAGAAACGCGCCATCACCCGGTAGGCCTGCTGGCTTTCCGGCAAGCGCGCGTCCAGGTGGAAGGCGTGGCCCAGGCCGTCCCAGACGTGCAGGTCCGACGCGCGACCGAGGTCCACCAGCCGGGAGTGGGTGTAGGCGACGTTGCTCATTTCGGCCGCGCGGGTGGCGGTGATGAACAGCGTGGGCGGAAACCGGGCCAATACCGCATCGGAAAACACCGGCGACACCAGCGGATCCCGGAAATCGACCTTGCCGTAGTACAGGTCTTCCATGATCGGCAGCGTGCCATCGGCATGCGGCAGCAGGGCATCGGTGACCGCCGCGGCTACATAGCGCGAGTCGCCGCCGTAACGGGCATCGCCGCCGGCGCAGAACAACCCGGCCGCGGCCGGCATCGGCAGCTTTTCCTTGTCGAACCACGCCAGCGATTCGCCGGTCAGCACGCCGCCGGCCGAGCAGCCGAACAGGCCGATGTGCTGCGCGGGCATTTTTTCCAACGCGGCACGATATACCGCCGCGACATCCTCGCTGGCGGCCGGGAACTGGTGCTCGGGCCCCTGCCGATATTCAACCGCCAGCACCGTGGCACCGGTCATCGCCGCCACCGGGATCGCCTCGAGCAGGCCGAGACTGTCCGCACGCCCGAACACGAAGGCACCGCCATGCAGCTCGATCAGCAGCCGCCGCTGCGCCGGGTCGGTGGGTGCACTGCGCGGCTCGACCCGCACCACGGGCACGCCGTTCCAGCGTTCATGGTGCAGCTCAACCGGATAGCGCTCGCGCAGCGCCTGGATTTCTCCGTAGGCCCACGCGTCCGCGCCCTTGCGGATCGCTGCCAATTCCTTGAGCACGGTGGCGTTGTCCATCTTTGCGACGGGGTCGCCGTTGACCACCGCGCTTCGCATCGCCGCCTGTGCTTCAGGACTCAGGTAGGGCGAGAGCGGTAAAGCGAATTCGGGGACGTTCCGCACGCCTTCCACGGTTGACGGTGCGGGAGTGGCCGCCATGACGGTCCCGCTGACAGCCAAGCACAGCGCCATCGGCGCGATCTTCCCGGTCCACCCCATCTTCCGCACTCCCTTGTGATATCGGATCACAGAATAGTCGTTGCCTCACCGCAGACGCTACGCAGCAGGGCCGGGATTCCATCGACTGATACGGTTCGCCAGGCGCACAGGCGACGGGGCGTTTAGCCGAGCCTGAACCCCGCACCCGGGCGGTGGTCGATCATTACGGTGTAAAATTCGTCGTTTTAACCGGAACAATGGCCAAAACCGCGCAACGGACGCCTGTCCCGGGCCCGGCCTTCATCCGGCTGCTGGCCCGCCTCGCCGAAAGCAACCTGTCCTCGGCGGGCCCGGCCCTGTCCGACCGGCTCAGCGAGTGGGTGGACTGGACGCGGGCGGTCACCTTGTCCAAGGCGCTCGATGGCCGGCTCCCGCCTGCGGTGGAAGGCCCGGATTTCGACGCCGACGAGGATGCCGACTGCCAGCGGATTCGCGCGACGCTGGAGGCCAGCATTGTTCAGGAACCTGAGCCTGGCAGGCCGCCTCGCCGGGTGGTCGACGCCGGCAGTGCCGAAGCGTCCAGCGATTACACCGTGTTCCGCGAGCGCTACATCACCCTGCAGCGCTCGATGCTCGGTGCCACCAGCCGTCTGCGTGGCCGTCTGCGCGACATGTTGACCCGCATCTCGCCCGAGATGGCCAGGCTAGCCGAAGTCGATGCGCTGATGGAACAGACCCTGAGCGCGCGCGAGCACAGCCTGCTGGCCAAGGTGCCGGTGCTGCTCGGCGTGCATTTCGAACGCCTGCGCGAGGCCGGCAGCGACGATGCCTGGCGCGAGGTGTTCCGCCGCGACATGCAGAGCCTGCTGCTGGCCGAGCTGGATCTCCGTTTTCAACCGATCGAAGGCCTGCTTGCAGCGCTTCGCACCCAATAACCGGGACGTCATGTTCAGAACCAGTCTTCACTACGTAGTTTTCCTGCTTGGCCTTGTGGCGGTGTGCTGGATCGGGGCGGGGTATGCCAGCACCCATCCGGTCGGCTTCGCGATCGCCCTGCTGATCGCCGTCTGCTACCTCGCCGGTGGCCTCGAGCTGTATCGCTATCGGCAGGCGACCGCCTCGCTTGCGTCGGCCAGCGCCAGTGCGGGTACGGCAGGCGCAGGGCTCGCCGCTTGGCTCGGCCAGTTGCATCCCAGCCTGCGCAACGCGGTGCGCCTGCGCGTGGAAGGCGAACGGGTCGCCCTGCCCGGTCCGGTGCTGACGCCGTACCTGGTCGGCCTGCTGGTGCTGCTGGGCATGCTCGGCACCCTGCTCGGCATGATGGCCACCCTGCGTGGCACCGGCCTGGCACTGGAGAGCGCGACCGACCTGCAGGCCATCCGTGGTTCGCTGGGCGCGCCGGTGGAAGGCCTCGCGGTAGCGTTCGGCACCTCGATCGCCGGTGTCGCCACCTCCGCCATGCTCGGCCTGCTCTCGGCGCTGTGCCGGCGTGAGCGCCTGGAGGCGGTGCAGCGGCTGGACGTGGAGATCGCGACCACCCTGCACACGCACTCGCAGTCCTGGCAGCGCAATGAAGCCTTCCGGCTGCTGCAGCAGCAGGCCGAGCTCATGCCCGCGCTGGTGGATCGGCTGCAGGCCATGACGGCCGCGATCGAACAGCAGAGCAGCGCCTCCGGCGAACGGCTGCTGGCCAACCAGCAGAGTTTCCACGCCAAGGCCGACGAAGAGTACGCACGCCTGACGGCCGCGATCGAGCAGTCACTCAAGGACAGCGTCGCCGAAAGCGCACGCGCGGTAGGTGCGGCGTTGCAGCCGGTGATGGACACCACCCTGGCCGGCATCGCCCGCGCCAACGCTGCCATGCACGAGACGGTGACCGAGGCAGTGCAGCGCCAGCTGGCCGGTCTGACCGAAGGCTTCGATGCCAGCCGCGTCGCCAACGCCGCGTCCTGGCAGGCCGCGCTGGACGGCCAGCAACAGACCAATGCCACGTTGACCGCCGACCTGCGCGCCGCGCTGGACGGATTCGCCGCGCAGCACGATCAACGCGCGCTTGGCCTGCTCGACGCGGTCTCCGCGAAGCTGGTCAGCAGCGCTGACGGTTGGCAGGCGGCCCAGTCCGCACAGCAGCAGACCAATGCAGCCATGGCGGCCGAACTGCGCAGTGCACTGGCCAAGTTCGCCGAGCAGCATGGCGAGCGCTCCAGCGCCTTGCTCGAGGCAGTCTCCGCCGAGCTCAACACGATTGCGACGCGCTGGCAGGATGCCCAGGCCGCGCAGCAACAGACCCATGCCGCGCTGACTGCCGAACTGCGCAGCGCGCTGTCCAGCTTCACCGAAACGCATGACGCCCGGGCCGCTGGATTGATCGACTCGGTCGGCAGCCGCATGGACGCCACCACGGCGCAGATCGCCGAGGCATGGCAGCAGGCCCTGGCCCGCCAGGACGCGGCCGCAACGGCACTGAGCGAGCGTCATCAACAGGCGCTGGATGCCGCCGCCGCGACGCTGCAGGCGCAGGCGGTGTCGCTCGGCGACGCGATGCAGCAGTCGCATGCCCAGCTCCAGGACGCCCTGGAAGCGCGCGATCAGCAGCGTCTGAGCGCGTGGACCGAGGCCTTCACCGGCATGAGCGCCCGCCTCGGCGAACGCTGGGAGCAGACCGGCGACAGCGTGGCCCGTCGCCAGCAGGAGATCTGCGACACCCTCGCCCGCACCGCCAACGACATCACCCAGCAGGCCCAGGCGCACGCCAGCGAGACGATCAGCGAGATCTCGCGCCTGGTCCAGGCCGCTTCGGAAGCGCCCAAGGCCGCGGCCGATGTCGTCGCCGAACTGCGCAGCAAACTGTCCGACAGTCTGGTCCGCGACACCGCTACGCTGGAAGAACGCAGCCGCCTGCTGGCGACCGTGGAGACCCTGCTGGATGCGGTCAACCACGCCGCCAACGAACAGCGCGTCGCCGTCGATGCACTGGTATCGACCTCGGCCGAGCTGCTGGACCGGGTCGGCACCCGCTTCACCGATCACATCGAAGCCGAGACCGGCAAGCTGGGCAGCGTGGCCGTACAGGTCACCGGCAGCGCGGTGGAAGTCGCGAGCCTGGCAGATGCGCTCGGCAGTGCCGTGCAGTCCTTCGGGACGGCCAGCGACGGCCTCAACGAGCGGCTGGCCCAGATCGCCGCCTCGCTGGACGGGTCGCTGGCACGCAGTGACGAGCAGCTTGCCTATTACGTGGCCCAGGCGCGCGAGGTCATCGACCTCAGCGTGCTCTCGCAGAAGCAGATCATCGATGAGCTGCAGCAGCTGGCCGGCCGCCGCAGCAGCAAGGCCGGAGCCGCCTCGGCATGAGCGACGAGATCGAAGTCGAAGCCGACGGAGGCGCGCCGATCTGGGCCGCCTTCGGCGACCTGATGTCGGTGCTGCTCGGTGCGTTCGTACTGATCCTGGTCGGCGTGGTCGCGCTGCAGTTGGAGCTGACCAACCGGCTGGATGAGGAGGTCAAGCAGCGCCAGGCCGAAGTGCAGCGCCGGCAGACGCTGGAGCAGGCACTGGCCGGCCCGCTCGCCGCAGGGCGCGTGACGCTGGTGGATGGCCGCATCGGCATCCGCGGCAATGTGCTGTTCGCCCTGAACTCCGACACGCTGCAGCCCGAGGGCGTCGACGTCCTCAAGAGCCTGGCCGGGCCGCTGAAGGGCTACCTGGCCTCGCGCGAGGAAATCCTCATGGTCAGCGGCTTCACCGACGACCAGCAGGTGCGCGATGGCAACTGGCGCTTCGCCGACAACTGGGAGCTCTCCGCCGAGCGTGCATTGACCGTGACCCGCACCCTGATCGCCGAAGGCGTGCCGTCGGATGCGGTGTTTGCCGCGGCGTTTGGCTCGGAGCAGCCGGTGAGTTCCAACGCCGACGAGGATGGCCGCGCCAAGAACCGCCGCGTCGAAATCGCCCCGATCCCGAAACCCAAGGCGAGCAAGGCCGCGGATGCCCCGTAACCCTGTTGCAACCGCTGAGATTCTCGAGAACTGGCGAGCGGACAAGCTCGACGGGCTGGACCGCACGCGTTTTGCGGTGATCGAGGCCCTGCATGCCCGCGCACAGATGCATGACGGTGAGGTGCGGGCGCTGTTGCAACGGAAGCTGGACGCGTTGGTCGCGGGTTACGCTGAGCGGGTTGCCGATGCGTCGGCATCGCTGACATCCGAGCCGGGCCTGTCATCGGGTCGCATCGGCCTGCAGGCGCTGGTCACGGAATTAACGGGGCAGCACAGTGCTGCGTATCCGGAATTGCCGGTGCTGGGCGAGGTCCGGGCGACGTGGGCCAGGCTTCGCAATGCCAGCCAGCTCAAGGAATCCCTGGCCCAGATGCCCACCAATGGGGGGCCGTTGAACTCCGGTGTACTGGTCCATCGCGCCCTGACGCTGATGAAAGAGACCTCACCCGGTTACCTGACGCATTTCATGGCGTACCTGGATGCGCTGTCGGGCATGGAGCACCTGCATCAGTGGGGCGTGCTGGTGGCGACGCCGAAGGTGGTGCCGCGTGGGGCGAAGCCGCGGCGGCCGCGTGCGGGTAAGGCGCCGGGCTGATCGAAGCGTCGAGAACGCCCTATGTACGTCTACGCCTCCACGCGCGGCGGGACAGGGTGAGCGCTACTGCGACGGCAAGATAGAACAGCACGGTGAGCAAACGCCCGGCCGGAAGCACGAAGAACATCACCTCGGAATCTGGCCTGAAGAACGGCTCGCCCATCCAGCTGCCAAGCGGCAGGTAATACATCTGATGCAGGGTGAACCAGACCACGTTGTCCAACCCATGGGCCGCGAACCAGAGCAGCCATGGCAACCCTATCCAGCCACAAAGCACTGACCATCCGAGCACGACGTCCCTGAGTGCAATCATCTCAAATCACCGTCCCGGAGGAAGTCCTTCGGTTTGACGCCCAGGCGAATCACGTTCCTCAGTATGCCCAGATGGGCATCACCAAAGAGCAACGAGAATCCTACCGTCGTATAGAAGATCAGAAGCGCTGCCGGGACCGGGAGTGCGCGAACGATGCTCCCACAGTCACGGTTCCACGCAAGCAGCACGCCGACACCGACCAGTTCAACCGCGACCACCGCACCGAGCACGCGTCCAACCCATGATGCAGGCAGCTTCACCAGGCCCCTCGATGCAAACTTGAACCTCGAGTACACCATCAGCATCAATACAGCCACATACATCGCCGCCAGTACGCTCGGCGGGTAGGCGTCGAGCGGGCAACTCATGCTAACCAGGTTGCGCGCAAGTACGAAGCAGGCAACAAACGCTGCCGCAATCGCTGCAAGCTTCAGAGATCGCGCAATGATCAATTCTGCGTACATTGGCATATGTGGGGTTTTTGTCCGTCGAACGATCAACGCTAAGCGGCGCTTTCTTCAGAGCGGCGTAGACCACGTCGAACAAACACGCCAACGCATGCGCCCGCCATGCCACTCAGGACGGACACTACGATGTTCGGCGCATTGATGCGGAAGATTGGCAGGAAGCCTGCCTGGGTTACCGCGTTGACGAAGTAAGTCGCCATTCCCCATAGGCACACGTACAGCACCCCGACGATGATCGCGAACCGGTACTGCCTTGCGATCAGCCCGCCAAACAGCGCGAACCACATGCCGGCAGCCGAGGACAGCACGTCGCTCGTATCGAATGCAAAATCGCTTCGAGCCACTACTGAGATGCCCAGGAAGTAGGCGGCCCCGAATACCAGTGCCAGCACCAGAACCAAAGCCCCAAGTTGTCGCCACATGGATTGAAACCCCCGTTCATCCCGTTCTTGCGCCACTCTACCTGACTACGTCTGCCCAGCGATAAACCCCGGCCACTACCCTAGAGCACTCCTCGCGTGCGGGAAGGTGGCCAGCTGAGCGTCTCAACGCTGGTGCCCGTAAGTCCCACGGATTCAACATCACGCCGCGCTTGCACGCAGGGTCACGCCCGGTGCACGGGTGACTTTGAGGGATGTCGCCCAGCGCCTTGGCGATGAAAGCCGCATCCCTGTCGCTTTCGATGATGCAAGCATCGACGTAGGCCCCTATCTCGTGGGGTGTACGCAGGTGCTCGGCCACATCGAACATCTCCAAGCGCGTTCCCTTGTTCATTGCCATGGCACCCTTACTCTGAACCATTCGGGGCCATTGTCTTTCAGTGGAAGAGCCCTACAGGTGACGTACTAGATGAAAGACCACCTTGCTTTCATCCGCCCTGGCCTTGCTGCTCGCCAGTGGCACCTCCGTCTCGCCGATGTAAGCACAGAACGAGCTGGCGCCCTACAGTTGCTGGTCCTCCACCGGTTCCGTCACCAGCGCCTGGCGCATCGTCTCCTGGGTAAGCACCTGCGGCAGCACTTCACCCTCCTGATGCGGCCGATAGAGCACATACAGCGGCACACCGGGGGCGCCCTGCTCCTTCAGCAACGCGCCGACCAGCGGATCGCTGTGGGTCCAGTCCGCTTTCATGTACAGCGTTTCGGTGCTCAGCAAGAGGGACTGGAAGCGGTCCGTGGCCAGCACCGTCTGCTCGTTGGCGATGCAGGTAATGCACCAGTCGGCGGTGACCGTCAGCAGGACCTGGCGCCCCTCGCTCCGGGCACGGGCCAGGTCACGCGCAGAATAGGACGTCGCGCCGATCATCTTCGAGGGACGGGTCGCATTGCCATCGGTATTGGGCAGACGGTGGATGGCGCCCACCGACGCTAGACTGGCGACGATCACCAACCCACCCAGCACCTTGCGCCAGGTCTGGCTGCGCCAGCGGCCCTGCTCGAACAACCACAGGCCCAGCGCCAGCACCACGCAGGCGGACAGGATGAGGGCGACCGCATTCATGCCCTTCTGGTTTCCCAGCAACCACACGAGCCAGACAGCGGTCAGCAGCATCGGGAACGCCAGCAGGACTTTCAGGGTCTCCATCCAGGCGCCGGGCCGGGGCAGCCAGCGTCCGAGCACCGGAAAGAAGCCGATCAGCAGGAAGGGCAATGCCAGGCCAAGGCCCAGCATCACGAAGACCAGCAACGCAGCGCCCCATGAGGCACTGAATGCATACGCCAATGCAGGCCCCATGAAAGGAGCTACGCAGGGACTCGCCACCACGCAGGCCAGCACACCGGCCCAGAAGTCACCGGTGTAGCCCTGTTTGCCCAGCAGCTTCTGGCCCGTACTGCCTACCGAGCCGCCCAGCGTGAACATGCCTGCCAGGCTCAGGCCAACCAGCACCATCATCCAGGCCAGCACAGCGACGAACGCGGGTTGCTGCAGTTGGAAACCCCACCCCAGCACACTACCGGTGGAGCGCAGGACCAGAATCAACGCGCCGATGGCAAGGAATGAGATCAGGACGCCTGCGGTGTAGGACAGTGCGTGCCGCCGCAGCTGCACCGGGTCGGCACCCGTGCCCAGCACCGACAGCACCTTCAACGACAGGACCGGTAGAACGCAGGGCATCAGGTTCAGCACAACCCCGCCCAGCAATGCCATGGCCAGTACCCACGCAAGCCCATCGGGCACCGTGGGCGCGGTGACAGCCAGCGAAGCCGCCTGGGCGGAAGCTGTGCAGGCCAGCGCGCCCACGCCGATCACTCCACGGGAAAAGCGTATTGCCAGATGCATCGCGATGTCCTGTCAGATAAGGAGCGGCACCTACGGGATCAGCGTGATCACCGCCTGTGCCGACCGTCCACCCTATGCAGGTCATGCCGGCAGGTCGATACAACAAATACGAAAACTGTGCGTGCATCGCATCAGCAGTGATCATCAGCGCATGTCTTACGCCAATTCGACCGTCAGTCGGGTCAATGACTGTCCCAGCAGATGCAGCCGGATCTGATCCAGGCTGGTGAAGTAGCACACGGTATCCGCCCCGGCCAGGCGATAGATGCCGCGTTGGCCCCCGAGCAGAACGAACTTGTCCTGGTCCACCAGGTACTGGGCGACCGGCGGCACACCCTGTGCCTTGAGTCCGTCGATATCGATGGGCTCAAGTGCGTCGAGATCATGCAGTGCTGTGGTCATGGGGAGGAGAACGTCAGGAGGGGAGTTCCATCGTAGGGTTCGCGGAGGCAGCAAGGTGTGGAACCATCGTGACGGCGGCGCGAGTACAGCGGGTCGGCGGCGGAGCGGATGACGTCCCGGCGTCTCGAATGTTCCTGGGACAGAATCAGCCCCGTGCCTCAGTTCCCGATAGCGGCCATAGCTTTCGTACTTGTTGCATACCGCTATTGCGCTGTCGCGTGTATTTCTAACACGCATGTATCCATCGATCCTCGACCGAAAGCGTGCACGTCGCGTGGCGTGGCAGGCGACCCTGCTTGCCCTCGGCGGCATCCTCCTATGGTTGGCCCTGAGGCCCACCACGGCGCAACGCGTGCCCTACCATCTGGCGATCGGGCCCCAACTGATCAGTCAGCACGGGCTCTCTGGGGATCCTGCCAACGGCGGCGCCAGCGCCTACCTGGAGGCCGTACAGGCCCTGTCGGGTCTCAGACTTGAGCTGGTGCGCGCGCCGTCGATCGAACGCGCGGCGCTGCTGCTCAAACACCAGCAGGTCGATGGACTGGCGTTCTCACTGCCCTCCACGGTATCCCTGCTGCCGTCCTCGGTAGCACTGTCGCCGTCCTTCTACAGCGGGAGCACCGTGATGGTCACGCGCCGGACTGCCGCGCCTGCAGCACTCTCGTCGATGGGCGGGATGCGGGTCGGGGTGATCGGCAATGGCGAATACCGGGCCTTTCTGGCCCAGAACTTTCCCGACGTCGACATCTACCAGATGGCCAACGTGGACGAGATGCTCGACGCGGTGGATCGGGGGGCGATCGATGCCGCGCTGGGCGTGGACGCGGTCCTGGCCCCGCTGGCCCGCAAACGTTTCGATACGCGACTGGCGGTGCAGGTTGCTCCCGACGCGCCCCCGGTGGAGATGCGCGTGGCGTCGCTGCCGCATCGTGCGGGCGAGATGGAGATGGCCCACCAGACGTTCCGTTCGCTGCCGCTGGATACCCGGCAGGACATCCTGGAGCGCTGGCTCAACGCCCTGTATCGGTCTCCGCCCACCGTCCGTGCGGTACTGACCCACTACCGCCTGCAGGTCACGGTGTTATGCGCTGTCCTGCTGGCCACCCTGCTTGCCGTGACCCACGCCCAGCGCAACGCGCGGGCGCTCGCCTCCCGGCAGGCCAGCGCCGCGCGCATCCTCACCAACGCACGTGTCGAAGGACTTTCGGGCCCAGCAATCCTGGTGCGGGAACGCGACGAGCCTGTGGTCGCCGATATCACAGTCCGCAACGGTTCCACCCTGGTCGCTGGAAACGGTGTACTGCTTGAGGCGACCGACACAGTCACCGTTGCGTTCAATGTGGAAAGCTCTACCTTGGCCGGCAACATCATCAACGGCGCGGCAGCGACCACCCACGTCAACCTCGGCAACAACGCCAGCATCACCGGTGTGTTCGACAACGTTACTTCCGCAACGCTGGCCGTTGGCGGACGCTGGCAGCTGGCCGGCGACTCGGATGTGGGCGCGCTGACCCTCAACAGCGGCGGCACCGTCGCGCTGGGTGATGGCACCGCGTTCAACACGCTCACCGTCAGCGGCGACTTCGTCGGCGCCGGTGGGGCATTGCTGTTCAACACCGTGCTCGGTGATGACGCTTCGGACAGCGACAAGCTGATCATCGGTGGCAGCACCAGCGGCCAGACCAACGTGGCCGTCAACAACGTCGGCGGCGCCGGCGCGCAGACCGTCAACGGCATCCAGCTGATCCAGGTGGGCGGCGCCTCCAATGGCGTGTTCACCCTTGCCGGCCGTGCGATTGGCGGGCAGTACGAGTATTTCCTGCACCAGGGCACCACTGCGGCGCCGACCGAGGGCAACTGGTACCTGCGCTCGGCGCTGCCGGTGGCGCCGGACCCGTGCCTGGCCGACCCGACGCTGCCGGGCTGCACGCCGGTCGTGGTGCCGCCGGATCCGGATCCGTGCGTGGTGAATCCCGCCCTGCCCCAGTGCCAGCCGCCGATTCCGGTGCTGCGCCCGGAGCCGGGCGCGTATCTCGCCAACCAGGCGGCTGCAACACAGATGTTCGGCATGCGTTTGAGCGATCGCACCGGCGGCACCACGCGTGGCCTGTCCGAGCGCGGCGCCTGGGCCCGTGTCAGCCGCAACCAGGCCGACTATGGCGTGATCGCCGATCAGCTCTCCGTCAACGGCGACACCTCTGTGCTGCAGGTCGGCACCGACCTGCTCAGCTGGGGCGCGGACAGCCGCGGCCAATTCGGCGTGATGCTGGGCGGCGGCCGTGCCAACAACACCGTGACCTCGCGCGAGACCGGTTATTCGGCCAAGGGCAAGGTCGAGGGTCAGGCCGTAGGCGTGTATGCGAGCTGGCTCCAGGACCCGGCACAGACCACCGGTGTGTACGTCGATGCCTGGGCGCAGTACGCGCAGTTCAAGAACACCGTGCAGGGCGATGCACTGGCCAAGGAGCGTTACGACAGCGATGCCAAGACCGCATCGGTCGAGGCGGGTTACAGCTTCAAGGTAGTGGACAGCGCCAGCACCTCGATGTTCCTTGAGCCGCAGCTGCAGCTGAGCTACACCGATTTCAGCGCGGACCGTCACGTGGAGACCAATGGCACGGTGATCGACGGCAACGATGCTGGCGGTCTTACGAGCCGCGTGGGTGTGCGTCTGTTCGGGCACGCCAACAGCAGCATCGGCAACCGCGTGCAGCCCTTTGTGGCGGTGAACTGGATTCACGGCGCCGACGACAACAGCCTGCGTTTCGATGGTGATCGCCTGGAAGGTGGCCTGCCGAAGGATCGTTACGAGGCCAAGGCCGGTGCTTCGCTGCAGCTTGGCCAGCGCTGGACGGCGTGGGGCGATATGGGTCTGCAGAAAGGCCAGGCCGGGTACCGCGATGTGGCTGGGCAGATCGGGTTGCGTGCGAGCTGGTAATACACACGCAGTATCAGAGCATCTACCAGTCAACTCCCTTTTCTGAAAGGAACTCATTATGTATATCGACCGCAATGGTTCTCACCGTCGGGCCGCGCACCGCCGCTTCTTCTTCAGTCGCTTGGGCGGGGCCATTGGTCTTGCGCTGTGCGCTGCTCCCGCTATGGCGGGAAACGTACCCGGGGGAACAACGGTCACTGTGAACGCTGGGGACGCGGCCGAGCTGTGGGTCGTCAATCCCAACGGCACGCTCAACGTGACGCCCGGCGGCCAGACATTGACGATTGAGGCAACGGAGGGAACGGTCAATCTGGTTGGCGCGGAAGTCAATGGCGCTTCTGGCGGCGTCTACTTCACCAATGCCGTTGGTGACATCCGCAACTCCTCCATCGTCTCCGCATCGTTTGCAGGCATCGTTACTGCGGCAGACGCCGGCAGTTCGCAGCCGACCTCCTCCGTCAGCGTTGCAGACAGTACCGTCACCAGCCCGGGCTACGGCATCGCTGTCGCGGGAGGCGGGGCGGTCAATCTCGTTCGTACCGAGGTCGCAGGACTGGACGATGGCTCAACCGGGGCGTCAGGCGGCGGCGTTGGCATTGCCGTGCTTGCTGGCACGGCCATCGTGGCCGGCCAGAGCGAGGTCAGGGGCGACCGCAATGGCGTAGTCATGACCTTGGTGACCGCAGGCGCTCCTTCGCAGACGGATAGCAGCCTGACCGTTGACAATGCGCTGGTAGAGGGCGGCTCGGGCAGCGCCATTGCCGTCCGCTTTGACGGCGAGACCACCAACAGCACGATATATGCACGCAACGGTGCCCGCTTAATTGGCGGCAATGGCAACATACTCGAAGTGGAAGGTGGCTCCACCGCGAACTTCAACGTCGAGAGCAGTGCGCTGACCGGCAATGTCATCAACGACGCCACCTCGACGACCCACGTCAACCTCAGCAACAACGCCAGCATCACCGGTGTGTTCGACAACGTCACCTCGGCCGCGCTGGCCGGTGGCGGCCGCTGGGAGCTTGCGGGTGATTCGGATGTGGGTGCGCTGACCCTCGGCGGCGGTGGCACCGTCGCGCTGGGCGATGGCACTGCCTTCAACACCCTCACCGTGAGCGGCGACTATGTCGGCGCCGGTGGGACGCTGCTGTTCAACGCCGTGCTCGGTGATGACGCCTCGGCCAGTGACAAGCTGATCATCGGTGGCAGCACCAGCGGCCAGACCAACGTGGCGGTGAACAATGTCGGCGGCGCCGGCGCGCAGACCGTCAACGGCATCCAGCTGATCCAGGTGGGCGGCGCCTCCGCTGGCGTGTTCACCCTTGCCGGCCGTGCGGTGGGTGGGCAGTACGAGTACTTCCTGCACCAGGGCACCACTGCGGCACCGACCGAGGGCAACTGGTATCTGCGGTCCGAGCTTCCGGTCGTGCCGGACCCGTGCCTGGCCGACCCGACCCTGCCGGGGTGCACGCCGGTCGTGGTGCCGCCGGATCCGGATCCGTGCGTGGTGAATCCCGCCCTGCCCCAGTGCCAGCCGCCGATTCCGGTGCTGCGCCCGGAGCCCGGTGCGTACTTGGCCAATCAGGCCGCTGCGACACAGATGTTCGGCATGCGTTTGAGCGATCGCACCGGCGGTACCGCGCGAGGCCTGTCCGATCGCGGCGCTTGGGCCCGCGTCAGCCGCAACCAGGCCGACTATGGCGTGATCGCCGATCAGCTCTCCGTCAACGGCGACACCTCGGTGCTGCAGGTGGGTACCGACCTCCTCAGCTGGGGCGCGGACAGCCGCGGTCAGTTCGGCGTGATGCTGGGCGGCGGGCGGGCCAACAACACGGTGACCTCGCGCGAGACAGGCTATTCGGCCAAGGGCAAGGTCGAAGGCCAGGCGGTGGGCATCTATGCCAGCTGGCTGCAGGATCCGGCGCAGACGACCGGTTTGTACGTTGATGCGTGGGCGCAGTACGCGCAGTTCAAGAACACCGTGCAGGGTGATGCACTCACCAAAGAACGCTACGACAGTGATGCGAAAACCGCATCGGTCGAGGCCGGTTACAGCTTCAAGCTGCTCGACAGCAGCAGCACGGCGATGTTCCTTGAGCCACAGCTGCAGCTCAGCTACACCGATTTCAGCGCGGACCATCACGTGGAGACCAACGGCACGGTGATCGACGGCAGTGATGCTGGTGGTCTGACCAGCCGCGTGGGTGTGCGCCTCTTCGGTCATGCCAACAGCGATATCGGCAACCGCGTACAGCCGTTCGTGGCCGTGAACTGGATTCATGGTGCCGACGACAACAGCCTGCGCTTCGACGGTGATCGTCTGGAAGGCGGCCTGCCGAAGGATCGATATGAAGCCAAGGCCGGCGCATCGCTGCAGCTGGGCCAGCGCTGGACGGCGTGGGGCGACATGGGTCTTCAGAAGGGCCAGGGCGGGTATCGCGATGTGGCTGGGCAGATCGGGTTGCGGGCCAGCTGGTAAAATCACGCACCCCGGCGACGACTTCCTGTCGTCGCCGGTCGGCACCTGGCGAGTGCATCACCCGCGCACAGGTGATGCGCAAGGTGCGGGGGTGGATCCGACGCATCGTCGGATGCTCTCCGGTCTGCCCTCGCGCTATCCGAACATGGTTCGGACCTACCCCCGCAGCGTGGCGCCCCCGTCCACGTAGAGATCGCTCATCGCGATATGACCGGCCTGGTCGGAGAGCAGGAACATCACCGAGTTGGCAACGTCTTCCGGGCTCGCCAGCTTCTGCAGCGGTATGCCGGCCTTGTACGTCTCCGGACTGCCCTGGATCACCCGCTCGGCGCCCTGTTCGTCCGCCCACATGCCGGTCTGCATCGGGGTCAGGGTCGAGCCCGGGGCGACGATGTTGCAGCGGATGCCCAGCGGCGCCAGCTCCAGGCCGAGGCAGCGGGTGAACATGGTGGAAGCGGCCTTCGAGGCGGCGTAGGCGGCCATGCCGTGGCGCGGGACGCCTGCGGCGTTGGAGCTGACCGTGACGATCGCGCCCCTGCGCCGCGGCGACATCACCCGCGCCAGCGCACGGGAGACATGGAAGACGCCGTCCGCGTTGACCGCGAATACCCGGCGCCATTCCGTGTCGTCGGTGTCGACGACGGTGCCGGTCTGCAGCACGCCAGCGACGTTGATGCCGAACCCGATCGGCCCGATCCCGGCCTCCACCTCGGCCACCAGTGCATCCACCGCGGCCGGGTCGGTCACGTCCAGTGCTCTGGCGTGCACGCTCGACTGCCCTGCCCCGGCCACAGGTACGGGCGCCACCACGTCGGTCGCGATCACGATGCATCCGCTGTCGCGCAACTGCTCGACCAGTGCCGCCCCGATGCCGCCGCCCGCGCCGGTGACCAGTGCGATGGTGCTGTCGAATCCGGTGAGTTTCATGCCGATGTCCTGTGTAGGTCGTGCCGCCGAAGATGCGCATCCAGCCAGGGTGCAATCTGCGCCACGGCATCGCGGCCGGTGAGTTCAGCGTGCAGGTAGGGAAGCTCGATCGCCTCTACGTGGTCCGCATGGGTCTGCCACAACGCGGACTGCAGCTGCGGGCGGGCAACATGGTCGCGGCCGGCACGCACGTGCAGCAGCAGGCCGTCGTAGTGCGTGTGGTGGTGGGCGCGGATCAGGCGGTTGGTCCCGGTGACGGCCCGGACCACGCCATCGAGGACGATATCCGGCAGGTTGCCCAGTGCGCTGTCGCCGCGGCGCAGGAAGGCCAGGATGCGTGCGCGGCTGTCCAGCTCGGGATGTGCATCGGGGTCATGCCCGGCGATGGCGAGCAGGGCGCGCAGCGCGGCGATCGGGTCCGGCTCGGGTTCGGCCCGCCAGCACTCGCTGGGATAGGCATCGAGCAGCGCCAGCACGCCGACCTCGTGGCCGCGCCCACGCAGGTGCACCGCCATGGCCTGGGCGAGAATGCCGCCGACCGACCAGCCGAGCAGATGCACCGGCCCGGGCCGGCCCAATGCCAGGATGCGCTCCGCGTAATCGGCCGCCAGCGCTTCGATGCTGTCCGGCAGCGGCCGGCTCGGATCGAGCACCGGCGACTGCAGGCCCTGCACCTCGCGCGCGGGTGAGAGTGCGCGTGCCAGGTCGCGGTAGTTCCAGGCGATGCCGCCGGCAGGATGGATCACATACAGCGGGGCGAGCGCCGCATCTCCACGGGCCAGCCGGATCATCGGGGCCAGCCCATGATCGGTGGCGGTGGGCGGCGCATCGATACGGGCTGCCAGCGCGGCGACCGTGGGTGCCGCGAATACCGCGCCCAGGCCGAGGTCGCAGCGCCACCGCTGCTGGATCGCCAGCAGCAGATGCACGGCGCTGAGGGAGTCGCCGCCCAGGGCGAAGAAGTCGGCATCGGCGCTGACCGGTGTGCTCAGTCCCAACGTCTCGGCGAACAGCGCGGCCAGCGCCTGCTCGGTCGCGGTGCTCGGCGCAACGCCCGAGGCAGACGCCTGCGCTGGTGCGGGCAACGCAGCGCGATCCAATTTGCCGTTGGTCGTGACCGGCCAGTGGTCCAGTTCCACGAAGGCCCCTGGCACCATGTAGTCCGGCAGCCGGCTGGCCAGATGAGCGCGCAGCGTCTCCAGCGACGGGCCACCCGCGTTGAGGTAGGCCACCAGCCTCGGCTCGCCGGGACGGTCTTCGCGCAGCAACACTTCCGTACGGGTGACGCCCGGTGCCGAACGCAGTGCGGCGTCGATTTCGCCGAGTTCGATGCGCAGGCCGCGCAGCTTGATCTGGTGATCGCTGCGGCCGAGATACTCCACTGCCCCGTCTTCGCGCCAGCGCGCCACGTCGCCGGTGCGATACAGGCGTCCCCCGGCAACGAACGGATCGGGCAGGAAGCGCTCGGCGGTCAGATCGTCGCGCCCCAGATAGCCGCGTGCCAGCTGCACCCCGCCGAGATACAGATCGCCGGCGACGCCGGGCGGCAGCGGTTGCATGCAGTCGTCGAGCACGTACAGGCGGGTGTTCCAGACCGGATGGCCGATCGGCACCGGCGCGGAAGTGTCGTCTTGGCTGGCTGGCCAGAAGCTCACATCCACGGCCGCCTCGGTGGGGCCATACAGATTGTGCAGCTCGGCCTGGACCGTGGCATGGAAGCGGTCACGCAGCGCGGCGTCCAGTGCCTCGCCGCTGGTGAACACGCGGCGCAGCTGCAGCCCGCTCGCGGCCGGGGCCGCCAGGAACGCGGCCAGCATCGACGGCACGAAATGCAGGGTGGTGATCGCGTGCTGGCGGATCAGTGCGGCCAACGCCAGCGGATCGCGGTGCGCTTCGGGCGGGGCGACGACGAGGGTGGCGCCACTGATCAGCGGCAGGAAGAACTCCCACACCGAGACATCGAAAGTGGCCGGGGTTTTCTGCAGGATGCGGTCGTCGGGCTGGATCGCGTAATGCTCGCGCATCCACTCCAGCCGGTTGACGATGGCGCGGTGCTCGATCAGCACGCCCTTCGGCTCGCCGGTCGAGCCGGAGGTGTAGATGACATAGGCCGCATCGTTCGGCTGCGGCACGGTGGTCAGTGCGGCGTCACTGTGACGCTGCCACTGGGTAGGGTCCAGCACGGGTGTGCCCGGGAACCGCGCGCGATCCTGCGCCAGCGCCAGCACGCAGACCGGCTGCGCCGAGCGCAGGATCCGGGCCAGGCGCTCGTCCGGATGGGCCAGGTCCACCGGCAGGTAGGCGCCGCCGGCACGCAGCACCGCGACCAGGGCGATGATCAGCTCCAGCGAGCGCGGCAGCGCCACCACCACCCTCGCCTCACGGCCCACGCCCTGCGCCTGCAGCTGCACGGCCAGCGCACGGCTGCGCTGCTCCAGCTCGGCGAAGCTCAGGCGATCCGCGCCGAACACCACCGCGGTGGCCGCCGGCGTCGCTGCCATCCGTGCGCTGATCAGCGCGGCCAGGCTGAGCTCGGGCAGCGGATGCGCCGTGGGATTGATGTCATGCAGATAGCGCTGCGCTTCGGCGGGCGTGCACAGCGGCACCGAGCTGATCGTGCCGCCGGTGGCCTGTACGTCCAGCGCGGCCGACACGAAATGCAGCAGGCGCGCGGCATGCGCCTGCACCTCTGTGGGGGTGTACAGCGTGGGATTGGCCTCGATCTCCAGATCGAGCACGGCCGTGCCATCCCCGCGGAAGCCCAGCGTGACGTCATCGACTGGCCCGGTGGAAAGCACGTCGAGCGTCGCAGTGACGCCAGCCAGCTGCAGCGGCCGATAAAACGGCTGCACATTGACCAGCGGACCCTGCAGGCGACGCTGGCCGCCGATCAGGCCGAGGTCGCGCCGCAGCTGCTCACCCCGGTAGCGACCATGGCGCCGGCCACGCATCAGGCGCATGGCGATATCGCGCACATACGCATCCACGCTGTCGTGCGTGGCCGCGACCCGCAGCGGCAGGACGTTCATCACCATCGCGGGGACGCGGGCGGAGACGCTGCCGAGGCGGCCCATGAAGGGCACGCCGATCACCGCTTCTGCTTCACCATTGATCCGGCGGCAGTACTCCGCGCCAAGCGCGGTCAACAGGTCCGGCCAGGGCTGGCCGATCGCGGCTGCTGCCGTGTGCAGGCGCTCGCGCAGGGCGGTGTCGATCGGCTGCACGTTTCGCAGCGCATCCGCTGCGGCCGGCGCCACGCCCGCCTGCAGCCCGGTGGCGGCCGGCGCGTCGGCCATGGCCTCGCGCCAGTAAGCGGCATCGCGGGTGCGGCGCTCGCTGTCACGGTACTGGGCGTCTTCATCCAGCACGGGCAGCAACGGTGCCAGCGCAGCCTGCTGCGGATGCCCTGCATACAGCGCGCAGACGCGCTCGGTCAGCAGGCCCATGCCGTAGCCATCAGTGGCCAGGTGGTGCACGCGCAGGTACCAGACGCTGCGCGCCGGGCCGAGCAGGAACAGACGCTGTTGGCTGAGCCGATCGCGGGCGGGATCGACCGGGCTGAGCCGGTCGCGCTGCATGGCCTCGCGCGCGGCGGCGGCGGGGTCCGGCTGATCGGACAGATCCAGCACCTGCAACGTCGGCGTGTGCTGCGGGTCCATCCACTGGCCGGGCACGCCCTGCGCGTCCTCGACGATGCGCAGGGCCAGCGCCTCCGCTTCCTGCGCGGCCTGATCGGCGGCACGCACGAAAGCCGCGACATCCAGCGCCCCCTCGATCCACACGGCGTGGGCGGTGTTGAACGCGGGGTTGTCCGGCGCCAGCCGCTGCGCATACCACAGGCCTGCCTGGGCCTCGCTCAGCCCGCGGACGATGGGCCCGGCCGCGCCCGGCACCGCACGGGCATTCATGCGCTGGCCGCCGCCTCGGCCTGCAGCCGCTGCACCACGGTCCACCAGCCGCCCAGCGTGGCGTGTTCGGCCAGATGACTGAATTCCAGCGGGATGCCGGTATTGCCCCAGGCCAGCACCAGACCGAGCACGCGCATCGAATCCAGCCCCAGGTCCATCAGGTTCTCGTCGTCCTGGATGTCCTCGGGGGCTTCGCCGAGCATCCCAGCGACATCGGCGCGCATGCGCTCCAGGGTCAGTGCGGTCATGCCAGCGTCTCCAGCAGGTGATCAGTGGTCATCGGCACGCCACAGGTGCGGGCGATCCAGTGCAGGGCCAGGTCATGGTCGGCGCGCGAGAAATCGGCGACCGCGTCGGCGGCGATGAAGCTCTCGATGTCGCGCTGGAAGCCTTCGGCGACCGTGGCGGTGCAGCCGATATGCGCGTACACGCCGGTGACCAGCAGCTGGTCGCGGCCACGGGCGCGCATCATCGTCTCCAGATTGCTGCGCTGGAATGCGCTGTAGCGGTGTTTGACCAGGACATGGTCGCCCGCCACCGGGGCCACGGCCTCAATGATGGCTTCGTGTTCTTCGGTGGCGGACATGCCCGGGCCCCACAGATCGGCCTGCAGGCCACGGTCACGCCGGTCCTGGTTGCCGCGCTGGGCGGTGTAGAACACCGGGATGCCCCGCGCACGGCAGTGCGTGAGCAGGCGCACGATGTTGGCGACGGCCGGGGCCAGCGGTGCCGCATCCGGCGCGAAGGCGGCCAGGAAGTAGCGCTGCATGTCATGCACCAGCAGCGCCACGCGCGCGGTGTCCGGTTGCCAGGCGCCGCGTGGGGTCGGCAGCTCGGCCTGGGTGGGCAGCGGATACGGTTGGATCTTGGGCAGCGCCATCAGCGCATTTCTCCTGTCTGTTGCATGAAACGTTCGCGCAGCCGGGCACGCAGTTCGCGACGGCTGATCTTGCCGACCGCGGTGGTGCCGAAGGCATCGACGAACACGATCTGGTCCGGCACTTTGAACGCGGCCAGGCCGCGGCTGCGGACCCAGGCTTTGAGGCTGGCGGCCTTGGTCGGCTCGCCCTGGGCAATGATGAAGGCGCAGCTGCGCTCACCCAGATAGTCATCGGGGATCGAGACCACGGCGGCATCGAACACACTCGGGTGCGCCAGCAGGTGGTCCTCGATTTCTTCCGCGGAGATCTTCTCGCCGGCGCGGTTGATGTGGTCGCTGGCCCTGCCCTGCACCACCAGATAGCCACCCGGCAGCCGCTGGACCATGTCGCCGGTGCGGTAGAAGCCATCTTCGGTGAAGGCACGCGCATTGGCGGCCGGATCGTTGTGGTAACCACGGATGGTATAGGGGCCGCGGGTGAGCAGATGGCCGGTTTCACCCTCTGCGACCGGGTTGCCGTGGTCATCGACCACCAGCACCTCGTCGTCTTCGCTGATCGGGCGCCCCTGGGTGGAGACGATGAGCTCGTCGCTGTCGTGCAGGCGCGTGTAGTTGACCAGACCCTCGGCCATGCCGAACACCTGCTGCAGGGTGCAGCCCAGCCCGGCGATGACACGGCGCGCAGCTTCCGGCACCAGCTTGGCGCCGCCGACCTGCACCACCTGCAGGCTGGAGAGATCGTGGGCTGTGGTCGCGGCGGCCTGGGCCCACAGCAGCGCCAGCGGCGGCACCACGCCGACACAGGTGACCCGCTCGCGCGCGATCAGGGGAAACGCGGCGTCCGGGCCCGCACCGGGGCTGAGCACCACGCGCCCCCCGGCGTACAGCGTGCCGAAGAACCCGGGCGAGCTCATCGGGAAGTTGTGCGCAGCCGGCAGCGCGACCAGATAGACGCTGTCCCGCGTGATGCCGCAGATCGCGTTGCTGGCGCGGAACGAATACAGATAGTCATCGTGCGTGCGCGGGATCAGCTTGGACAGGCCGGTGCTGCCGCCGGAAATCTGCAGGAACGCGACCGACTGCGGGTCCGGATCGGCCGGCAGCTGTTCCAGGTCACCGGCCAGCGAGTCTAGGGCGGTGAACCCGGCCGCATCACCGGCGATGATGACGTGCTGCACGTCCGGCAGCTGCGCCTGCAGCTCGCGCGCCAGGGTGCGGTAATCGAAGCCGTCATGGTTCGCGGCCGCAATGTACGCACTGGCTTCGGCCTTGCGCGCGAAATGCGTGACTTCGGTGATGCGGTGCGCAGGCAGCGCATACACGGGAATCAGGCCGGCACGGAACAGGCCGCAGACCACGGTGACGAACTCGGGCACGTTGCCGAGCTGGACCACCACCCGGTCACCCGGTGCCAGTCCCTGGGCCAGCAGACCGGCACCGATGCGGCCGGCCTCCTGCCACAGCTGCGCATAGGTCAGGCGCGTGTCACCACCGACGACGGCGATGTCACCGGCGAAGCGCTCGGCGCGCTCGCGCAGGAAACCCGGGAAGGTCTCGCCACGCCAGTGCCCGGCAGCGCGGTAGCGCGCGACCAGCGCCGGTGGCCAGACCTGGCGCAGCGGCACCCGGGAGGAAGAGAAGGATGCGTTCATGGACAACTCCCGCATATCAGAAAGAACGAACGTCATGGACGCCGAGCGCGGTCAGCAGGGCCATGAACTTGGCGGCTGTTTCGGCCACCTCGAGATCGGGGTGTGAGTCCGCGACGATGCCGGCCCCGGCATACAGACGCACTTCCGTGCCCTGCACCCGTGCGCAGCGGATCGCCACGTACCAGTCGCCATCGCCCTGGGCGTCGGTCCAACCGACGGCGCCGGCATAGAAACCCCGCGCCACCGGTTCGGCCTGGCGGATCAGTTCCAGCGCCTGCTGGCGCGGCGTACCGCACACCGCCGGGGTGGGATGCAGCAAGGCGACCAGGGCGGCCGAGGACACCGAGGCGTCCCTCAACGTGCCATGGATGCGGGTACCGAGGTGCCACATGGTCGCGGTGGCATGCAGCGTCGGGCGCGGCTGCGCTTCGACGTGGTGGCACAGCGGCGCGAGCGCGGCGACGATGGCCTCGACCACGTGGCGGTGCTCGTCATGATCCTTGGCCGAGGCCAGCAGCGTTTCGGCGGCGCGCGCATCCTCGGCGGGATCGGCCGAACGACGGGCCGAACCTGCCAGAGGGTGCGACAGCACGCGGTCACCGCGCTTGGAGACCAGCAGCTCCGGGGTGGCGCCGACCAGCCAGGCCGGGTCGGCCGCGCCCGCGGCAGGCACCGGCACCACGTAGGTGGCCACGCTGGGATCCTTGCCCAGGCGCGCGGCCAGCACGCGCGGATGCAGCGGCTGCGCGGTGGTGACGCGCAGGCTGCGGGCGAGCACGACTTTCTTCAGCGGACTGTCGCTGTGCTGCAGTTCGGTGACGGCCGTTGCCACTGCCTGCGCATACGCATCCGCAGACGGTTCAGCGACCACATCACCGACCAGCGTTGGCGTTTCCACACGGACCACCGTGGGCTGGCCGGACACCTGGTCCGGCTGATACAGCGCATCGCCCTGCTCGGGATCGAACGGCACCGCACCCACCAGCAAGCGCGGGCCGGAGCGCGGCGCGGCGAAGAACGCAGCGACGCGCCCGGCCAGCGTGGCGGCCGCGCCGGACGGCAGCCGCGCACGCACACCCTGCGCTTCCATCGCCTGCTGCGGGCTGCGCAGCAGGAAGTACGGCGCATCGGCGGCGTCGATGGCGGTGGCGTCGGTCATCTCCTCGGCCACGCCGGTGGCAAGCATCTCGTTCATGCCGCACCCCGCTCACGGTGCACCGCTGCGGAGATGGCCAGGATCAGCAGCACCACGCCGACCAGCAGGTACGGCGCGCTCGGCGACCAGCGGTACAGCAGCGTGCCGATCATTGGCCCGACCACCATGCCCATGCCCTGCACCGACGCCACCGTGCCAGCGGCCGCGCCCTGCTCGTGCGCCTCCACTGAATCGGCAGCCAGCGCCTGGAAATTGGGGAACACGAAGCCCATGCCGAACGCCGCGATCGCATAGCTGGCCAGCAGCTGCCACGGCACGCTGACCAGCGCGACCGACGCGAAGCCCAACCCGGAGATCAGTGCGCCGACCAGGATCCAGCGCGTCGGGCGGATGTCCTTGAGCTTCATCACCAGGCCCTGCGCGAAGATCAGGCCTACGCCGACCGCGGTCAGGGCCAGCCCGGCCATGCGCGCACCGTCTGCCGGCGACAGGCGCAGGCGGTCGATCGCGAAGAAGCCGACCGTCACCTGCGCGATGGTCACCGAGATCATCGCGGCGAACACCGCCAGCAACGGCAGGCGCAGACGTGCATCGCCCAGCCCGAGCGTGGGCTTGGGGCCTGTGTGCGTCGGCGCGACCGGGGGTGTATTCGGCAGCCGCCACCAGATCATCAGCAGCGACAGCAACGGCAACAACGCGGCCACATACAGCGTGAGCGAGAGACTCTGGTAGGCGATCCAACCCGCGGCGGCCGGACCGAGCACCATGCCCAGCGCATTGGCGGTGCCGAGTTTGGCCATCACGCTGCCGCGCTGCCCCGGGGCGGCCTGGTCGGCGACGATGGCGGCGGCGGTCGGCGGCACGGCGGCGTAGAACAACCCGACCAGGGCGCGCGTGCCGACCAGGACCAGCACGGACATCCAGATCGCCGGCGGTGAGGTCAGCGCCACATCGACGAACACCGCCAGCGCCACGTAGATCACGGCATAGGCCGCCAGTGCGATCAGCAGCACGCGCTTGCGGCCGATGCGATCGCTGAGCGCGCCCCAGCGGCGTGCCGAGAGCATCCACAACACCCCCGCCGCGGTGACCGACAGGCCGGCGTGCCACTCGGCCAGACCCAGCACCCGCACCACCGGGCCGATCACGGACACGAACGCCATCATCGCCATGGTGCCGAGCAGGGCGGCGGATACGAGGGCGGGCAAACCGGAAACGACGGGACGTGAAGACATTGAACACCACAGCCAATAAGAAGTTGAACCACAACGCATCACCGCCCTGTGATCGATTAAATGATAACGGCTCGCATTTGCGTTTGATAGGGCGGGCCTTATGAGATATTCATGTCCACCTTGGTGCCCTGCGACAAAAAAGCACTACATCTTCGGTTGACGATCCACTCGCACCCCACTATGTTGTGTCCATCGGCTCCCCGCTTCCGCCAGGCCCGGTGCACCGTCACGACGCCGCGTTGCGCTTGAACGCCCCGTCGTACCACCTGACCGGCGCCTGGAAGCAAGGCCCGTCGCCACCGATGTGAGCCTCTGGCGACGTATTCCTGCACACGCAGGGCCTGCCCACCCATCACGCCTACTGTCCGGCTGCCGCTCGGCTCTGCCGCGCCGCCTGCTGGGCACTGCGCCATGCAAGGAGATCGCATGAACATCGACGACACCGTCGCCTCGACCCTCACCCCGCCCACCGATACCGTCTTTGATGCGGCCACTGTCAATGAAACGCTGTGGATCACCAAGGAAGGCGGCAACCGGCGCATGCCGTTCGACCAGGGGCGGCTCGAACGGACCGTACACAGCGTGCACGCCGAGTTTCCGCAGCTGGACGTGGCGGACTACCTGCGCAGCGTGCTCGGGCAGATCGCGCGCCGGCAGCAGCTCAGCGCCGATGAGATGGTGGACCTGCTGATCCGCGAGGCGGAATCGCGCATCGATCTCACCGCGCCGGACTGGGAACACTTCGCCGCCCGCCTCTACCTGCGCCGCCTGTACAAGCGCGCCAGCAAGAACCGCTTCTACGATGCCACGCTGAAGTACGGCTCCTACGTGGGTCTGCAGGAGAGCCTGGCCGACCGTAACGTGTACTCGATCGACATCCTCAAGGCCTATTCCAAGGACGAACTGGAGGAAGCCGGGCAGATGATCGAGCCCGAGCGCGACACCCTGTTCGCCTACAACGGCCTGTACCTGCTCGCCACCCGCTATCTCGCCACCGACCACTCGCGTGCGGTGTACGAGCTGCCGCAGGAACGCTGGCTGACCATCGCGCTGTACCTGATGCAGCACGAGCACGAGCACGGCGAGCGCTCGCGGCGGCGGCGCATGCTGCTGGTGCGCGAGGCGTACTGGGCGCTGTCCCACCTGTACATGACGGTGGCGACGCCGACGCTTGCCAATGCCGGCAAGGTGGGCGGCCAGCTGTCGTCGTGCTTCATCGATACGGTGGACGACAGCCTGCAGGGCATCTACGACTCCAACACCGACGTGGCGCGCGTCTCCAAGCACGGCGGTGGCGTGGGTGCCTACCTGGGCTATGTGCGCTCCGCCGGTTCTTCGATCCGCGGCGTGGCCAATTCCTCCGGCGGCGTGGTGCCGTGGATCAAGCAGCTCAACAACACCGCGGTGAGCGTGGATCAGCTGGGCCAGCGCAAGGGCGCGATCGCGGTGTACCTGGATGTCTGGCACCGCGACATCGAAGCCTTCCTCGATCTGCGCCTGAACAACGGCGACCAGCGCCTGCGCGCGCACGATGTGTTCACCTCGGTATGCCTGCCGGACCTGTTCATGGAGGCTGTGGAGCGGCGGGGTGACTGGTATCTGTTCGATCCGTATGAGGTGAAGCGGATCAAGGGCTGGTACCTGCAGGACTTCCACGATGAGCAGCGCGGCCAGGGCAGCTTCCGCGAGAAGTACGAGGAGGTGGTGGCCGACGAGCGCATCAGCCGGCGCACGATCAAGGCCATCGACCTGTTCAAGCGGATCATGGTCAGCCAGCTGGAAACCGGCAATCCCTTCATGTTCTACCGGGACGAAGTGAACCGGATGAACCCGAACAAGCATGCCGGCAGCATCTACTCCAGCAACCTGTGCACCGAGATCCTGCAGAACATGAGCCCCACCCGCATGATCCAGGAGATGATCAGCGGCGACCAGATCGTAACGACCAAGCAGGCCGGCGATTTCGTGGTGTGCAATCTGTCCTCGATCAACCTGGGCCGCGCGGTGACGGCCGCCCCGGACCTGCTGAGCAGCGACGTGCTGGAGCGCCTGGTGCCGATCCAGGTGCGGATGCTGGACAACGTGATCGACCTCAACCAGCTGCCGGTGCCGCAGGCGACCATCACCAACCGCAAGTACCGCGCGATCGGCCTGGGCACGTTCGGCTGGCATCACCTGCTGGCCCTGCAGCAGATCGAGTGGAACTCGACCCAGGCCGAGGACTATGCGGACAGCCTGTACGAGCGCATCAACTACCTGACCATCCAGGCGAGCATGACGTTGGCCAAGGAAAAGGGCCGCTACCGCGCCTTCGTCGGCAGCGACTGGCAGAACGGCGAGTACTTCCGCGCACGTGGCTACGACAGCCCGGCCTGGCGGGAACTGGCGGCGCAGGTGGGCGTCAACGGCCTGCGCAATGGCTGGCTGATGGCGGTTGCCCCGAACATGAGCACCGCCCAGATCGCCGGCTCCACGGCCTCGATCGACCCGGTCTACGGCGCGTTCTACTACGAAGAAAAGAAGGACTTCCGCCGCCCGGTCGCCGCACCGGGGCTCTCGCTGGACACCTACCCGTACTACGAGAAAGGCGCGTACCGGGTCGACCAGTTCGCCAGCATCCGCCAGAACGCCCGCCGCCAGCGCCACGTGGACCAGTCGATCAGCTTCAACCTCTACGTGCCCAGCACCATCCGCGCCAGCACCCTGCTCGCGCTGCACATGAGTGCCTGGCGCGAAGGCCTGAAGACGACCTATTACGTGCGCTCGAACGACATCGATATTTCGGAGTGCGAATGGTGTGGTAGCTGACGACCGTTGGTCGTCAGCCCCTTGACCGGTAGTGCCGGCCGCTGGCCGGCAACCCCGCCAACCCATGCAATCGCATAGAACCAAGGACCCCCCATGGCCATCACCCTCGAACGCATCAAGATCCTCGAACCGCGCCACCCCAACCGCTCCACCGGCATCATCAACGGCCGCACCAGCGGCATCCTCAACTGGAACGACATCCCCTACCCGTCCTTCTACCGGGCGTACAAGGAGCTCTCGACCAACTTCTGGATTCCCGACGAAGTCGACATGAAGGGCGACGCGCGCCAGTACGGTGAGCTCAATGCCCGCGAGAAGAACGCCTACGACTCCATCATCGGCCTGCTCGCCACGCTGGACTCGCCGCAGACGCGCTTCATCTACAACGTCGCCGAGTACATCACCGATCCCGCCGCGCACGCCAACGCCGCGATCATCGGCCAGCAGGAGGTGATCCACAACGAGAGCTACAGCTACGTGCTGGCGTCGATCGCCGGCCTCGCCGACCAGAACCGCGTCTTCGAGATCGCCCGCACCCACCCCACCATCCTCGCCCGCAACGCGCCGATCATGCAGTCCTACGACGACTTCATGCGCGAGAAGACCGCCGAGACACTGATCCGTGCGCTGATCCAGTCCTCGATCCTGGAAGGCATCAACTTCTATTCCGGGTTCGCGTTCTTCTACAACCTGGTCCGCCAGAACCGCATGACCGGCACCGGCAAGATCATCAGCTTCATCAACCGCGACGAGCTGGCCCACACCAAGTTCATCAGCGAGCTGATCCGCGCCATCATCGGCGAGAACCCGGCCCTGCAGGGCGAGCAGCTGACCGCGTATGTGCATGAAGCCTTCGAGCACGCCATCCAGCTGGAGACGCGCTGGACCGGTGAAGTGCTCGACGGCATCGACGGCATCGACGTGGACGAGATGATCCGCTACGTGAAGTACCGCGCCAACAAGATGGCCGGCATGCTCGGCATCGAGAAGCTGTACAGCGAGACCAACGTCAACGTGATGCCGTGGATCAAGGCGTACGCCGACAACTTCACCGAGACCAAGACCGACTTTTTCGAGATGCGCAACGCCAGCTACAAGAAGACCAATTCGGACAATGGGTTCGACGATCTGTAAGGGGTCCGGGAAGATGCACATCCTGCTGGCTTTCGCCTCGCTGAGCGGCAACACCCGGGAGGTGGCGACGCTGATCCGGGCGCGCTGCGAAGCGCTGGGGCATCACGTGGACTGGCTCGACGTCGATGCCGGCGACGTGGCCGCCGTGCTGACGGACGCGGCACCCACGCTGTGCCTGCTCGGTTCCTGGACCGACAACGCCGGGCGTACCCCGGCGGAAATGAAGGACTGCGTCGCCGCGCTGCGTGACCGCTTCGGGTTGCCGCTGCCCTTCCCGGTGGCGGTGTTCGGCACCGGCGAAACCCAATGGGGCGAGGAGTACTACTGCGGCGCCGCGCATCGGCTGGCGCGGTTCTTCAGCTCGTCCTGCCCGGTACTCGAAATCGAGCAGATGCCGCACGGCGCCGAAGATACCCACGCCATCCACCACTGGACCGACACCGTGTTGGCCCACACCACGAGCACGACGACATGCTGACCCTGCACGCCCAGACCCCCGAGGATTACCACGCCGCCCTGCGCGAACATCCCGCCCTGCTGGTGGACTTCCACAAGGACGACTGCCCGGGATGCCGGATGCTGGAGATGTCACTGGCGAGCGTTGCCGGCGCGATTCAAGACGCTGGCATGACCCTGCTGAAGGTCAGACTCGAAACGGTTGGAGAAGGATTGTTCCGCGAGCTCGGGCTGCGGCAGACCCCTACATTGCTGGTGGTCCGCGACGGTCACGAAACCGCGCGGCTGGCGGGATTCCAGTCGCCGAAGCAGATTCTTGGCGTGCTCGGCGCTGGGTGACGCATATGCACGTCTGAACTCGCTAAGGGGGCGCGGCCGCCGCTTGCTGGCGCCTCGCCAGTGCGCAACGTCGCCGTGAGAAGCTGGGACTGTCGGCATATACGGATTGCAGCCTCTTAAACGCTCTAATTCGATTAGATCTTTCGATCCAAACTTACATTGGGCGTTGCGTTGCAAAAATCGAAATGCCCTGCATCCACTATCAGCATGCCTGAATGATCAGGCCCATGATGGAGAGATACCATGCAGATGGTCAAATTATTGACCGCAGCTATCATCTCGGGGGTAGCCGTATTCACAGCATACGTGGCGGATGGCGCACCTCCGTTCTGCGAGAAGCAATGCGATTACGATTACAAGACCTGTCTGAAAATAGGGGAAGACCCGGTAAAGTGCACGGAGGAGTATGCGAACTGCATGCAAGCCTGCAGAGACCACTCGCAACTTGCTACAGACATTCGGAGGTAGGGGGAACTCGCCACGTGGAATCGTCGCAGGCCAACCTTGGTCTGCGACGACCTCGGCTGCCTATCAATATTGAATCGCAATCGGACGCCTTGGCTCATCGGCAAGCTCTACGTCCAAACCACTCCGATAATATAAACCCGCGACCGGGACACAGCACTTCCATTGAAGCGGTACCTGCAATTCAGGCAACACTCCCTTCTTCACTTCATATGGCCAGCGAACATAGAGGCCCGATGCTGTCGTCAGCCATTCCGTGCGATCGGCGCAGACAACAGCCCGCGACGCTTGAACCACCATTCCAGCGGCAGCGTGACCAGCGGCGGTACCGCCGCGGCCAGCGCCAGCAGTGCCGCCCACCAGGGCCAGCGCAGACGGATGGCGGCGAGCACCGACACAACGACATAGACCATGAAGGCCACGCCGTGCACCGGCCCGAAGATCTTGACCCCGACCGGGGTCGGATCGGCCGCGTGATATTTGAGATACATGCCGATCAACAGGCCGGCCCAGGTCAAGGCTTCAACGAAGGCGACCGTGGCGAATACGCGGCCCATGGGGCTGATTGGCGACGCATGCTTCAAGAGGGGCTCGGGGTCGTAACGGAAAGGACCCGCATCATAGCCAGTGACGGCGAGTGATGCGAATCATTCTCAGCCATGCATGAAGGCGTCGCGACCAACGGTCGTGCCCCACCGTTCAGGGCGTGACCCACCGATGTCGGCGCCGCCGGTCGCAGCGCCGCCACACGACCCTCAGACAAACATGCCCCCCGATGCCTCCACCCGCTGCGCGTTGACCCATGCAGTCTGCGGCGACAACAACGCCACCGCCACCGGGCCGATGTCATCGGGCTTGCCCGGCCGGCCCATCGCGGTGACCGAGGACACCATCGCGTTGACCTGCGCATCGTCGCGCACGCGGCCACCCCCGAAGTCGGTTTCGATCGCGCCCGGCGCGAGTGTGTTGGCGCTGATGCCACGTGCGCCAAGCTCCTTAGCGAGGTAGCGGGTGAACACTTCGATGCCGCCCTTCATCATCGCGTAGGCCGAGCTGCCCGGCAGGGAGAAACGCGCCAGCCCGCTGGAGACGTTGAGGATGCGGCCGCCGTCGGCGATCAGCGGCAACAGCGCCTGGGTCAGGAAGTACGGGCCCTTCAGATGCACGGCGACCAGCGCGTCGAACTGCGCGACCGTGGTGTCGGCAATCATCGCGTGCAACCCTTCGCCGGCGTTGTTGAGCAGCCCCTGCAGGTGGGTCTCGCCCCACCCGTCCAGCACGGTGCGGACCTGGCCGGCGAAGGCAGCAAACCCGGCGCTGTCGGCCATGTCCAGCGGAATGGCCGCGGCGCGACGCCCCAGCGCCTCGATCCGGGTGACCACCTCCTGGGCGGCCTCGGCCTGGCTGCGGTAGGTGAGCACGATGTCGGCGCCATCGGCGGCCAACGCGAGGGCGGCATTGCGGCCGAGGCCACGGCTGCCGCCGGTGATCAGAACGATTCGGCGTGCGTTGTGCATGTCAGTCACCTGCTTGGATAAGGGAGGCCAGCGTATTGGCATTGCAGAGCGGCATAAATGAGCGGATGCTGATTTGACTGTCCATACTTCGCGAACAATCCATGGATCGCCTCGATCAACTGCGCTGCTTCCTGCGGGTCGCCGAACTGGGCTCGTTCACCGGCGCGGCCGACAGCCTCGGCCTGCCCAAAGCCAGTGTGTCCTTGGCCGTGCAACGGCTGGAAGCGGAAGTGGGCGTGCAGCTGCTGCACCGGACCACGCGCCGGGTGCAGCTCACCGCGGATGGCGCCCAGTTCCAGGCGCGCGCGCACGATCTGCTGCACGAGATGGACGATCTGCAGGGCATGTTCCGGATCGATACCAGCCAGTTGAAGGGCCGCCTGCGGGTGGACATGTCCAGTGGGCTGGCCAGGCAACTGGTGATTCCGCAGCTGCCGGAGTTCCTGGCCCGGCATCCGGGGGTGGAGATCGAGCTGAGCGGTACCGACCGTCGGGTCGATCTGATCCGCGAAGGCTTCGACTGCGTGCTGCGGGTCGGCCCACTGGATGACAACACGCTGGTCGCCCGCCCGCTCGGGCAGCTGCCGATCATCAACTGCGCCAGCCCGGCGTATCTGGCCGCGCGCGGTACACCCACGACGCTGGACGATCTGGCCGGCCACGCCCTGATCCACTACGTCGGCACCCTCGGCCAGCGCTCGCCTGGTTTCGAGTACCCCGACGGTGAGGTCTATCGCAGCCTGCCGATGGGGGGCGCGGTGACGGTCAACAGCGGCGATGGATACAGCGCGGCGGCGCTGGCCGGGCTGGGCATCATCCAGGTGCCACGGCTGGGCGTGCGCCAGGCCTTGGCGGCGGGCACGCTGGTGGAGATTCTCACCGGAGTGAAGGCCGAGCCCATGCCGGTCACGCTGCTGTATGCCCAGCGCCGTCATCTGCCGCGCCGGGTGGCCGCGTTCATGGACTGGGCGGCGGCGGTGATCCGGCCGGAGCTGTTGCCGATGGCATGAGCGGCGCACGGCGGTGACGCTGGTGCGGGTGGGGCTGTGCGCGCGGTGGGAAAAGGCCCGACGGGCGTGCCGGACGATGGCGTTACCATCGGTCCACTGCCCACCGGATGCGCACCATGACGGCCCTGCCCTTCGATCCCCGCCCGCGCCGCGCTGCCTTCCGCGCACTGCATGAGGACGGCTGCTTCGTGCTGCCCAATCCGTGGGATGCCGGCAGCGCACGCTATCTGCACAGCCTCGGCTTCCAGGCGCTGGCCTCGACCAGCTCCGGCTATGCGTGGAGCCAGGCGCAGGCCGATGGCACGCTGACCCTGGACGAAACGCTCGCGCACCTGCACGGCCTGGCCGCCGCGACCCCGCTCCCGTTGAATGCCGATTTCGGCGATGGCTTCGGCACGCTGGAGGATGTCGGCCGCAACGTCACCCGCGCCATCGCCACCGGGGTGGCGGGCATTTCCATCGAAGACGCCAGCACCGATCCCGCCCATCCGCTGCGCACGCTGGAGGATGCCGTCGCACGGGTACGCGCCGCACGCCGTGCGATCGACGCCTCCGGTGAGGACGTGCTGCTGATCGGCCGCGCCGAGAACTTCTTCGTCGGCCGCCCCGACCTGGACGATGCGATCACCCGCCTGCGGGCCTATGCCGACGCCGGCGCGGACTGTCTGTACGCGCCGGGCATCAGCACCCGCGAACAGATCGAGGCCGTCGTGGCTGCGGTGGCGCCGCGTCCGGTCAACCTGCTGGTCGGCAGCGCACTGCCCTTCACCCTGCAGGACATCGCCGGCATGGGCGTGCGCCGGGTCAGCGTGGGCGGTGCGATGGCGCGCACCGCCTGGGCCGGGATGATGCGCGCCTCGCAGTTGCTGATGGACGAAGGCCGCTTCGACGGGTTCGCCGACGCGGCCTCCGGGGCGGTGTTGAATCAGTTGTTCCGCTGATCAGGCTCAGTGGCTGGACAGCACCACCACCGCACCCGTGACCAGCGCGATCCCCACCCAGCCGATCGGGCGCAGGCGGTTGCCGAACAGCACGCGCCCGCAGAGCGCGGTGCCGGTCACCCCGATGGCGCCCCACATCGCATAGGCCGTGGCCAGGTCCATGGTCTTGACCGCCTGGCCGAGCAACGCGAAGGCAATCCAGACCAGCCCGATCGCGGCGACGCCCCACGCCGGCTTACGGAAGCCATCGGACTTGGCGACCATCATGTTGGCGGCGATGTCGATCAGCGCCGAGCACAGCACGAACAGGAACGCGGTGAGATTCATGACGTGTGCTCCTCGCCGAGGGTGACGCAGACGATGCCGGCCGCCGCCATCACCAGCCCGATCATCTGCTGCACCGAGAGGCTGTCCTTGAACACGAACATGCCGACCAGCGTCAGCAGGGTCAGGCCGAGGCCTTCCCAGACCGCGTAGGCCACACCGACCGCGATGCCACGCACGGACAGCGCCAGGAAGTAGTACGAAATGGCCAGGGCCACGGCCATGACGACATAGCCGAGGTGGCCGCCATGACGGGCGGCATCGGCCATGAACGAGGTACCGACCACTTCGGCGACGATCGCCGCGGTCAGGCATGCCCAGGCGATCAGACCGCCACGGGCACCGGGTTGCGAATGCACCTGTGTGTGCATGGAAAGCTCCTTGATTGCGGCCGGCGCACACCGACGGAACGTCGGACACCGGGGCATCGGCCGGGATGGCGGATGCACGTGCGTCGCAGCGGGCCGGGTGACATGGCGGCCGACACCAGGTCGGCACCGCATCGGCACCGCATCGTGCAGGTACCGACCGCATCGGCACCGCACCGGTAGGTACCGACCGTTGGTCGGTACACGCGGGCCGGACCATGGTACCCAAGCGACGCGCCCATTATCATCGCCTTTTCCATCACTCCAAAGATGGAATCCATCGACAAAGGCGATACATCCATGCGTTACGGCCCCGAATCCCTGCACGCCTTCGTCGAAGCCGCCGCACTCGGCTCGTTCTCCGCCGCCGCCCGCCGCCTGAAGAAGACCCAATCGACCATCAGCACCGCGATCGCCACGCTGGAGGCCGACCTGGGCCTCACGTTGTTCGACCGCAGCAGCCGCTATCCGGTCCTGACCGAAGACGGCCGCAAAGTGCTGGGCCATGCGCAGGAAATCCTCGCCGCCGCCGATCGCCTGGAGCAGCTCAGCATCCGGCTGGCCGACGAGGTCGAACCGCGCCTGAGCCTGGTGTTCTCGGACATCTACCAGCTCAACCCCGACCAGCATCTGCTGCGTCGGTTCGAGCAGCGCTTCCCGGATATCGAGCTGGAATGGCTGGATGCCGAAGGCAGCGATGTGCTCGACGTGGTGAAACGGGGGCGCGCCCATCTCGGGCTGATCCCGCATCAGCCGGCCTACCCGTCCGAACTGGCCGTGCGTGCCCTGCCCCTGCGCGCGGACATGGCCATCTTCGTCGCCACCGGCCACCCGCTGGCGGCGCTGCCTGCGCCCGACGAATCGCATCTGGCCAGCCACCGCCAGATCTGCCTGAGCGGCGATGCCGCACGCGAGGGCCACGCACGCGGCCGCACCTGGTCGGCGTCGGATTACCTGATGGTGCTGGAGATGGCCGAGGACGGGTTCGGCTGGGCGGCGTTGCCGCGCTCGCTGGTGACGCGCTATGGCCGGGGCATGCTGGTTGAGCTGCCGCTGCCCGGCTGGCCGCGGCTGGTCTCCACCGATGCGGTATGGCAAAAGGGCACGCCGCTGGGGCCGGCGGCGCTGTGGCTGCTGGATCACTTCCTGCTGCCGACCCCCTGACGCGCCCCCTCAGGACGCGGGCTGCTCCCTGCGCTGCAACGCCGCCAGGGCGAGCAGCACGACGACGGCCATCCCCAGCGGGAATACGATCAGCGGCCACGCCGTGTCCCCGGGCAACACCAGCACCACCGCGGTGCCGGCTACACCCACCAGCAGGCTCTCCACGCAGAAGTACACCGCGACAGCCAGGCCCGCCATGTCGTCGAACGCCTTCAACGCTCCATTGGCGGTCACCGCCACGGTGACCACGATGCCGACGGCCGACACCCACATCGGCAGGATGAACGTCACGAATGACGGCCGATCCAACCACTGTCCCGCGACGAGCAGGACCGCCCCCATGACCAGCAGTCCCATGCCACGCGCCAGGCAGCCGCCCTCGCCCCAGCGCATCACGCCACGACGGACCCAGCGGGTGGTGATCACCATCACCAACGCCACTGTGGCGAACGTCAGGCTGAAGGCCAGCGGTGCGTAGCCCGCGCGCTCGATGAGGACGCGCGGCGCGGTGGAGAAGAACACGAAGAACGTGCCCATCGCGGCACTGAAGCCGAGCGTGTAGGTCCAGAACCGCAGGCTGCGCAGCACCCGCCCGACATGTCGCGGCGACGCATCGGCCCGGATGGGGCGGGTTTCATGCCAGCCACGAGCTGCATTCGCCAGCGCAAGTGACGCAACCAGCCCCAGAGCGATGAAAATCGCGCGCCAGCCCCACCCCCCGGCAAGCAACGCGCCGAGAATCGGTCCCAACGCCGGGACGAAGGCAAGCATCGCGCTGAACACGGCGTAGATCGTCGTCCCTTCTTCACGATGGGCGTAGACGTCGCGCACGGTGGCAAAGGTCGCGACCAGCATCGCCGAGGCACCCAGGGCCTGCAGCACGCGGAACGTGATGAACATCGGCACGTCCGAGGAGGCGGCCATGCCGATCGAGGCGACTGCGAACAGCGCTCCTCCTCCGAGCAGGACCGGGCGCCGGCCGAGCCGGTCCGCGAGCGGACCGAACAGCAGTTGCCCCACGCCCAGCAGCACCATGTAGACACTCAAGGTGAGCTGGATGACTGCCGGCGTGGTGCCGAGCACCCTTGGCATCTGGGGTACGACGGGGAGATAGATATCCATCGCCAGCGAGGCCAGGATATCGAACGGTGCCATCAGCCAGAGCGCTGCAGGCAGGGAGTGGGTCCAGACAGGATTTCGAGCAGACATGCGTAGACCTCCGCGCAGTGAAGAACACAGCGCAGCGTCTGTCCTATCAGGCAATGCCGTTCGACAGAGCGCCGCAACAACGACCAGGGTTGTTGCGGCTTACTCGTCCGAGGACTTGGCGTTTCCCATGCAGTTACTCCCAGGCCGGATCAGCGGCCGACTGGATGCGCGATAGCGTAATCGATCGCCGCGCAGATCGCCGCCACCTGGGCGTCGTTGCACTGCTGCGGGGTGGCACGCGGGCTGTCCGGGTACACCTCGGTGGTGGTGGTATACCTTGCGCCACTGACACTGGCGCACAGGCCCAGTTTCTCCAGCGGATACTCGATCACCCCCGGCGCAACCACCTGCGAGCCGATGATCTCGCCCTTGTCGTCGGCCGGGGCAATATGGGTCACCCGCTCGACCGCCGCATTGACCGCGGTCTGGAACGCGGGCTGCGGGTTCTCGCTGTCATCGACCAGATAGAAACCATCGGGGATCAGGCCCGGCTCAAACGGTTTGCCGTCGCGTGCGGCCAGGGCCGGGCGGAATTCGGTCTCATCCGTGTCGGTGGTTTCGTGCAGGTCGATATGCATCGCGATGCTGCCGCGCAGCGGCGCGACCAGGGCCATCAGCGCTGCGGATTCGGCCGCCGGGCTGTTGGCCATGAACGAGCGGTTCGGATCGATCGCATCGGCGTTCCAGCGCTGGATGCGCTCGTAGCCCCAGGGGCTGACGCAGGGCACCACCAGCAGATTGGCGCGGCCGGCATACTCCGCTGCACGGGTCTGCAGGAACTGCAGTGCGCCCTGCACGCCGCTGGTTTCGTAGCCATGGATGCCGCCGGTGACCAGCATCGTCGGCAGCGCCGGATTCCAGTCGCGGCTGCGCACCGCGAACAGCGGGTACTGGTCCGGCGCGTAGTCCAGCGTGCCGTACTGGCTCACATCGAACGCATCGCGCAGCGCGTCGACCGCTGGCAGCACGTCCTCGGCATAGCGCCGCTGCGGCACCTGGCGGGCACGCCACTGCGCCTTCTCCGCCGCGCCCCACGGCTGGCCGGGGGTGCCGATGGAATAGAAGGAGGCGTCGTTCATGGCGTGCTCGTCTGTGTTGCGGTGTGGAACGGCGATTTTACCATCGCCTTCAGCCTCGCCGCGCCGGGCTGCCCGCTTACGTCCGGGCAAGCTGCGCGACAGCGTCCTCCACCGGCCGGTCGCCTTCGGTCAGCTCGATGATCGTGCGGCGCACCTCGGGGTGCTCGACCAGCGCGACCAGCGTGGCAGCCACATCGGCGCGTGGGATATCGCCGTACGCAATCGCCGGACCGGCGCTGACGCGGCCCGTGCCCGGCGCATCGCTCAACGTGCCCGGGCGCAGGATCACCCAGCCCAGATCGGTGGCGGCCAGATACACATCGGCGCGCTTCTTGACCGTCATGTAATTCTCGAAGCCCTCGCCCATACCCTTGTTGCGGCCCGCTTCCGGGAATGCCGAGACCAGCAGGAAGCGACGCACGCCGGCCTGCCGGGCGGCATCGACGGCAAGTTCCAGGCCGCGGCCATCGATGGCGTTGGTCACTTCCACGCCTGCGCCACCCGCACCGGCGGTGAACACCACCACGTCACTGCCGGCCATCTGTGCGGCCAGTGCAGCCACGTCGGTGGCGGTGAGATCACCGGTGACCGGCGTAGCGCCCAGTGCCTCCAGTTCAGCGCCCTGCCCGGCGCGGCGATGCAGTGCGAGCACGCGATGCTGTTTGTCGGTCAGCTGCTTGACCAGGTGACGGCCGACCTTGCCGGCCGCGCCGACGATGAAGACAGTGCTCAAGACGGTTCTCCTGTTTCAATCGGCCTGCAAGGGTACGCAGGCGGATGTGACACGACCGTCCCGACGCGCGTCGTCGTTCAGCCGCCGCTGTACTGCGCGTCGCTGACCTGCTCCATCCACGTCACCGGCGAACCGTCGACCGCTTCTGCGATCGCGATATGCGTCATCGCGGTAGCGGCCTTCGCGCCATGCCAGTGCTTGACGCCCGGCGGGATCCAGACGATGTCGCCGGGTCGGATGTCGCGCGCGGGCTTGCCCCATTCCTGCACGCTGCCCACGCCCGCGGTGACGATCAGGGTCTGGCCCAAGGGATGGGTATGCCACGCGGTGCGTGCGCCGGGCTCGAAGGTGACAGTGGCTCCGCCGACCCGTGCGGGCGCATCGGTCTGGAACGGTGCATCGATGCGCACCTGGCCGGTGAAATAGTCCGCCGGACCGGCCGCCGAGGCGGTGGTGCCCGCGCTGGTGATGCGGATGGGCGCGGTTTCGGTGGGCATGGCGCGATCTCCTGAAGGAACGGCGCAGCTCGCCGCTGACCCTCACTGTAGGGGCGCGGCCGCACCGGGACTAGCGGCCACAACCGGCATGCCGTCATGAGCCCAGCTCATCAATGGAGCGTGCCGGTAGAGCCGACCCAGGGTCGGCTGCATTCCGGCGGGCTCCGCGACAGCCGACCATGGGTCGGCTCTACCGTAGCTGTCACGGGCGCAGCAGCACCTTGCCGTTGCGGCCCGGCTCCAGGCTGGCCTTGGCGGCATCACCGACCTCATCCAGCCCGAACACGCCGTCCACCGGCAGGCTCAATCCACCTCGGGCGGCCAGTTGCAGCAGTTCGCCGACCAGGCGACGCTTGTCCTCCGGCGCCATCGCCTGGCTGACCTTGCTGCCCCAGAAGCCCTTCACCGTAGCCTGCTTGAAGATCACGTCGCCCGAGCTGAGCTGCATCGGCTCGCCGGTCATCGAGCCGAACGAGACCAGCGTGCCGCCATCGCCGAGCAGGGTCATCAGCTCGCTGCTCGCGCGCCCGCCGACCGAGTCGACCGCTGCGGCGATCGAGGCGCCGCCAGTCGCGGCCTGCACCTGCGCCATCCAGTCCGACTGCGCGGTGGAGATGGTGTGGTCGATGCCGAGGCCGCTCATCTCCGCCACGCCCGCGTCACGCCGCACCAGGTTGATGCAGTGCACGCCGCGCGCCTTGGCCAGCATCGCCAGCGCCTTGCCGACCGCGCCGTTGGCCGCATTCTGGAGGATCCACTGGCCTTCCTTCACCTGCAGGAATTCCAGCAGCATCAGCGCGCTCAGCGGCATGGCGATCAGCTGCGCGGCGGTGTTGTCATCGATGCTGTCCGGCATCGGAATGACCATGCGTGCCGGCGCGATGAAGTGCTCAGCCCAGGTGCCATGCACCGAGGCGGCGCTGACACGCTGGCCGATCTTCAGGCCCTCGACGCCCTCGCCCAGCGCGTCGATCACGCCGGTGCCTTCGCTGCCACCGATCGCCGGCAGCTCGGGCTTGTAGCCGTACTGGCCGCGCACGGTCCACAGGTCGTGGTTGTGGATGGGCGCCAGCACGGTGCGGATGCGCACCTCGCCGGCCGCCGGGGTCGGCTGCGGCACGTCGCCGCCGTGCAGTACCTGGGTGGGGTCACCAAAGGTGGTATGGATCGCAGCGCGCATCAGCAACGCTCCTTCTTCACGATGTTCATGGGGGTCTCCTGCAACGGGAATCAACGACGATGACGGTGGGCGGCGGCGATCGCGCGCGGCTGGCGGTACGCGCGTACGCGCAGCCAGACGGTCTGGATCACCACGATGATGATCAGCACCAGGGCCAGGGTGGCGATGTTGCCCGCCCCCGGCAGATCCCAGCCGGACTGCTTGACGTACATGCCCGCCAGCGCCCAGATCACGGCCGCCGGATAGGCGAAATGCCCGCGCAGCAGCTGGTTCACCACCAGCACCAGCAGCGTGGCCAGGACCAGCAGCACCAGGCTCCAGCCGAGCATGGTGTCGGTCGGCAACCAACGGTAGGCGACGATCACCTGGGCAGTGTTGAGGTAGGCCGCCAGCGACAGCCAGCCCGCATGCAACCCGAGCGGATAGGCGGCCCAGGCGCGCTGACCGCCCGGAGCGGTGATCGGCGAGGCGCGGTAGGCGGCCACGATCAGGCAGATCAAGGCCGCCCAGATGATCGCCAGCGCCGGCAGGAACCACTGGTTGGAGAACACCGGCATCCACGCGGCGGTCAGCGCGAAACCGGCGGCGGCCCATGGGCGCACCCCGGTGATGTCGGGCTTGCGCAGGCGCAGCTGCCAGAACCCGAACAGCACGTCCCACAGGAAGATCACGCCCCAGATCGCGAAGGCGTACCCGGCCGCCACCAGCAGCGTCGGATACTGGTCGGACACTGCGCCGTTGGTCGGGCCGAACATGCCGGTCTGTGAGAGCCATGCCACTACGGGCATCGCCAATGCGGCCAACAACACGATCCAACGCATGCATCCACTCCAGCTGAAAAGAGCGGTGAAGATACGCGGTTCAGGGTTAAGACGTTGGGAGGGGGCGCGGGCGGCGCACGAACAGGCTCAGGGCCGCTGCCGCGGTCGCCAGGGTCGCCACGCCCATCCAGCCCCACTCCGCGAGGGCCAAGCTTCCCAGCGCGCCGCCCGCGGCCATGCCGAGGAAGACGCCGGTGAACAGCAGTGCGTTGAGCCGGCTGCGCGCCTCGGGCATCAGCCCGTAGACCAGGGTCTGGTGCGAGACCAGGGCCGACTGGAAGCCGAAATCGAACACCATGGCACTCACCGCCAGCAGCGGCACCACCGTGACCCGCGGCAGCCACGGATCCAGCAGGAGCATCGCAAACCCGCACAGCGCGACCAGAATCGCGATCCGGGCCACCGCATGGCTGCCGAGCCGGTCGGCCCACCGCCCGGCCAGCGGTGCCGCCAGCGCACCCGCCGCACCGGCGATGCCGAAGGCGCCGGCCACCGCACTGCCCAGTTGATAGCGACTGTGCAGCATCAGGGCCAGAGTCGACCAGAACGCACTGAACCCGACCGCCAGCAGCCCCTGCGCGAACACGGCGCGGCGCAGCGCTGGTTGCCCGCGCCACAGCGCCACCAGCGACGCCAGCAAGGCCGGATAGCGCAGCGTGGTACTCGGCGCGAAGCGCGGCAGCTCCCGTCCCAGGGCCACCGCCATCAGCCCGACCGAAAGCGCCGCGAGGCCGAACATCGTGCGCCAGCCGAGCCATTCAGCGACCAGCCCGCTGGCGACGCGTGAGAGCAGGATGCCGAGCAGGAGCCCGGTCATGACCTTCCCGACCACGGCGCCCCGGTTTGCCTCAGGTGCAAGGCTGGCTGCCGCGGGTACGACGTCCTGGGCGACTGTCGCCGTCAGGCCCACCAGCAGACTGGCCAGCAGCAGCGTCGGCAGACTGCCAGCCAGTGCCGCCCCGCCAAGCGCCATGGCGAGCAGCGCGGCCTTGACCAGGATCAGCCGACGGCGATCGAAGCGGTCGCCCAATGGCGCCAGCAGCAGAATGCCGAGCGCATAACCCAGCTGCGTCAGCGTAGGCACCAGGCCGATGGCGGCGGGCGCCGCGGACAGGCTGGGTCCCATCACCCCCAGCATGGGCTGGCTGTAGTAGATGGAAGCAACGGAAAAACCGGTCGCCGCGGCCATCGCCAGGATCAACCTCGGTGCCAGCGTCTGCGCGGGCGGCGCGATGGCAGGTATATGCAGGACAGACATGGGCAGCTCCAACCACGGGGAAAGTGGGGCCAGCATCGTCCTCCCCAGGCGCGGCGTGTAGTAGGCTTTCCCGCATATTCTTCATACACCACGCGCATGACCAGCCTCAGTCCCGTCCCCAGCGCCGACCGTATCGATCTGCTGCGGACCTTCGTGCGCATCGTGGAAAGCGGCAGCCTTTCAGCCGCTGCGGCCCAACTCGGCACCTCGCAGCCAACCGTGAGCCGGCGTCTTCAGGCCTTGGAGCGCCTGTTCGGCCTGCAACTGCTCAAGCGCTCGACGCACCGCATGACCCTCACCGAAGACGGCGAGCGGTGCTTCGCCCATGCCGAGGCACTGGTCGCCGACTGGGACGCGATCCAGGCCGACCTGCGCGGCGAGGTGAACGTGCCGCGCGGGCGGCTGCGGGTGCTGGTGCCGCACGCGTTCGGGCAGGCGCAACTGCTGGCCCCGATGCTGCAGTTCCTGACGCGCCATCCCCAGGTCAATCTGGAGTGGATCCTGGAAGATCGCCATCCGGACTTCATCGCCGAAGGCATCGACTGTGCGATCCGGGTTGGCACGGTGGACGCGCCACACCTCGTTGCAGTGCCCCTGGCCGAGGTGCCTCGCATCGTCATTGCCTCGCCACAGCTGATCGGCGAAGCGGATCCGCGCGACCCCGCCCTGTTGACCGCCGTGCCCTGGATCGCGCTCACCACCTACTACCGCGACCGCATCACGCTGCTGCCCGACGACGGTGGACCGTCCCTGCAGATCGCGATCCAGCCCCGCCTGTTCACCGACAATCTATTCGTCGTGCGCGAGGCGGCGTTGGCGGGCCTGGGAGCCGCCGTCGTGTCCGCCTGGCTGGTGGAGGAGGCGCTGCGAGCCGGTCGGCTGATCCGTCTCATGCCGGAGCGGGAGGCGCCTCCCTTGCCGGTGCACCTCGTCTATCCCACGACGCGTCAGATGCCAAGTCGGCTGCGTGCCTTCATCGACGCGATGAAGGCCTCCCTGCCACACACCCATGGGATGCGCCGCCTGCCGCCGCCACGCTGATTGGAAGCAGCTCGCATGACCTGAAATTGCAAAGCCTTACTAACATAGCCTCTGCTATATTGCCGCCGTGGACATCGAACGCCGCCCCGGGAACTCCCCTGCCTGGCCTTCCTCGGCCGGGCACACGCCCAGCCTGGGTGAGATGAACGCCAGCGTGGCCGTTCCCAGCGGCGGCCACTGGTGGTTCCGGCTGCTGGCCTTCCTCGGCCCCGGCTACATGATCTCGGTCGGCTACATGGACCCGGGCAACTGGGCCACGGACATCGCCGGCGGCGCGCAGTTCGGCTATCTGCTGCTCTCGGTGATCCTGCTCTCCAATCTGATGGCGATCGTGCTGCAGGGGCTGTCCGCGCGGCTGGGCATCGCGACCGGGCGCGATCTGGCGCAGGCGTGCCGCGATCACTATTCGCGGCCGGTGAACCTGGGCCTGTGGCTGCTGTGCGAGATCGCGATCATCGCCTGCGACCTGGCCGAGGTGATCGGCACGGCGATCGCGTTGAAGCTGTTGTTCGGCATCCCGCTGCTGGCCGGCGCGATCATCACCGCGGTGGACGTGGTGCTGGTGCTGCTGTTGATGAACCGCGGCTTCCGCGCGCTGGAAGCCTTCGTGATCGCGCTGCTGCTGGTGATCTTCGGCTGCTTCGCAATCCAGATCTTCATCGCCGCCCCGCCGCTGCAGGCCGTGCTGGCCGGCTTCATCCCACACGCGCAGGTGGTGACCGACCCCAAGGCGCTGTACCTGGCGATCGGCATCATCGGCGCCACCGTGATGCCGCACAATCTGTACCTGCACTCCTCGATCGTGCAGACCCGGGCTTACCCGCGCACCGATGCCGGGCGCCGCAGTGCGCTGCGCTGGGCGGTGACCGACAGCACCATCGCCCTGATGCTGGCACTCTTCATCAACGCCTCGATCCTGATCCTGGCCGCCGCGGTGTTCCATGCGCACGGCCGTACCGACGTGCAGGAGATCGAGCAGGCGTACGAACTGTTGGCGCCGATGCTCGGCGTGGGGCTGGCCTCCACCCTGTTCGCGGTCGCCCTGCTCGCCTCCGGGATCAACTCGACGGTGACCGCGACGCTGGCCGGGCAGATCGTGATGGAGGGTTTCCTGCGGCTGCGGATCGCGCCGTGGGCACGGCGCCTGATCACCCGTGGCATCGCGATCGTGCCGGTGGTGGTGGTCACCGCGATCTACGGCGAGCAAGGCACCGCGCGATTGCTGGTGCTGAGCCAGGTGCTGCTGTCGATGCAGCTGCCGTTCGCGGTGGTGCCGCTGGTGCGGTTCGTGTCGGACAAGGCCAAGATGGGGGCGCTGGTCGCGCCGCGCCGGCTGATCGCGCTGTCATGGCTGATCGGTGGCCTGATCATCGTCTTGAACGTGAAACTGCTGGTGGATGTGTGGCGGGGCTGAGGCATCCCCACTTGACCTCAACGATGGTTGAGGTGGCACAGTGCGAGCTCCTTACCCCACTGGCAAGCCCAGATCGAGCCACGCAATGACCGACACCTCGCAGCACGCGCTATGGAATGGCCCCGCCGGTGAGGCGTGGGTGGAGGCGCAGCGCATTCTCGACCAGATGTTCGCGCCGCTTGCCACCCACCTGGTCGAGGCGATCCCGCCCGGCGACGAACTGCACGTCCTGGATGTGGGCTGCGGGACCGGCGCGGTGGCGCTGGCCATTGCCGGGCGTCTGGAGCCTGGCGGGCATGTCAGCGGGGTCGACATCTCGGCCCCGATGATCGCGCTGGCGCGTGAGCGCGCGCAGCGTGCCGGGCTGGCCGTGGAGTTCATCGTCGCCGATGCGCAGCAGCATGCGTTCGCACCGGGAAGCCTGGACCGGATCGTGTCGCGCTTCGGGGTGATGTTCTTCGATGATCCCGTGCAGGCCTTCGGACAGCTGCAGCGGGCGGCGAAACGCGGCGGCGTGCTGCAGGCCCTGGCCTGGCGCGACCCCGACGAGAATGGCTTCATGACCACGGCCGAGCGCGCGGCCGCACCGTGGCTGACCCTGCCAGCGCGCCAGCCCGGGGGGCCGGGGCAGTTCGCGTTCGCCGACCGTGCGCAGGTCGAGGGGATCCTGACGGCGGCGGGCTGGGAGGATGTCGAGATCCTGCCGCTGGACGTGGTCTGCCGGATCGACCGTGCGGACCTGGCGACCTACGTGACCTTGCTGGGACCGGTAGGGAGCGCGTTGCGGAATGCGCCACTCGATGCGGCTGCACGGTCGCAGGTCATGGACACGGTACTGCAGGCCTTTGCGCCGTTCGTTGAAGGCGATGCGGTGACGTTCACCGCCGCCTGCTGGGAGGTGCGCGCCCGCGCGTGGTAAATCCACGCCATGCGTGGATGCGACCCGCCGGCGCTCTACCCCGGCGAACAGCGCCTCGCCATCAGCGTGTGGGTCAGCAACATCGCCCCCAGTGCGATCGCGGCGGCCGTCACGAAGGCATAGGCGGCCCCCTCCGCATAGGCGTGGCGGGCCAGCCGCATGAGGCTGTCGCTGGCCGCGCCCTGCACGGACAGCTCGCCCACCACCACGCGCTCGATCAGCGCCGGCGTCCATGCCTGCCCGGCCTCGGTCAGCGCGCCGCGGGCGGCGCCACGTACATGGCTGGACAGCACCGCGCCCAGCGTGGCGAACCCGATCAGAATGCCGGAGAAACGTGCGGTGGTACTGATGCCCGAGGCCATGCCGGCGCGGTCCGGCGGGATCACGCTCATGATCGCCTTCTGCGTTTCGCCATTGAGCAGGCCACCGCCACTGCCGAGCACGGCCATCGCCAGCAGCAGGCCCGCACTGCTGTGCTGCCACAGCGCCACGGCGATGCCGAGGTTGCCGATCACGGCCACGCCCAGGCCGAGCGCCAGGATCTGGCCGGAAGCCCATCGCGTGCCGAGGCGGCGACCGAGGAACGGCAGCAGCAGCATCGCCAGCGCGAACGGCAGCATGTGCACGCCGGCCTGCAGCACGCTGTCGCCGCGGGCGTTCTGCAGCAGCAGCGGCAGCAACGAGGCCATCACCTGTACGCAGGCGGCGTAGGCGAACATCGCCAGCACCGCGCCGACCAGCGCCGGCACGCGGAACAGGCGCAGGTCGAGCATGGGCTGGGCGCGGCGCTGCTCGACCACGATGAAGCCCGCGCCCAGCAGCGTGCCGGCCAGCAGCCAGGGCAACACAGCGGTACTGCCCCAGCCTTCCACCGGCCCACGGATCAGCGCCCAGGTCCACGACAGCATGCTCCCCGCGAACAGCAGCACGCCCGGCACGTCGATGCGACGGCTGACCGGATCGCGCGATTCCGGCACGAACGCCCACGCCAGGCCGGCCAGCAGCAGGCACAGGGGAAGATTGATATGGAAGGCCCAGCGCCAGCCGAACCAGGTGGCGATGGCGCCACCGATCAACGGCGCGAGCACCATGGTCAGGCCCATGATCGCGCCCCAGATCGCCCAGGCACGCGCACGCGAGGGGGCGGTCTGGTGCGCATGCCCGATCAACGACAGCGCAGGTGCCAGCATGAACGCGGCCGCCGCGCCCTGCCCGGCCCGTGCCAGGTACAAGGCCATCGCAGTGCCGGCCATGCCGCAGGCCACCGAGGTCAGCGCGAACAGGCTCAAGCCGATCAGGAACAGGCGCCGACGACCGATGCGGTCGGCCAGCGTGCCCGCCGGCAGCAGCAACGCGGCGAAGCACAGCACGTAGGCACTGACCACCCACTCGATGTCCGCGAAGGAGGCCGACAGATCGCGTGCGATGGTCGGCAGCACCACACCGACCACATTGGTGTCGAGCACGGTGAGCGCGCAGCCGGCCGAGCCGAGCAGCAGCACGGCGTCGGCGCGGTGCGGCGCAGTACGGCTCATCGCAGTGCCCGCCCTCGGAACGTGGCCGTCAACGGCCTCACGTGCCGGCCGCCGCCAGCCGACCGCGCAGCTTCTCCACGATCGCCTGCTCGCTCATCGCATAGCCGTACACATCCTGCAGCTGTCCGTCGGCACCGAGCAGGAACCACGACGCGGTGTGCTCGAAGGTCGCGGTGTCGCCGTCGCCGACGCCGACGCGGCGATAGCTCACGCCCAGGCTTTCGGCGATGGCACGCGTTCCCGCCTCGTCACCGGCCAGGCCGAGGAAGCCCGGATCGAAGGCGGCCAGGTACTCGCGCAGGTGCGCCGGTGTATCGCGCTGCGGGTCGACCGTCACGAAGACGACCTGCAGCTGCTCTGCGGCCGGGCCCAGGAGGCGCTTGATCTGCACCGCCTTGACCAGGCTCAGCGGGCACACCTCGGGGCAATGGGTGAACCCGAAGAACAGCAGCGTCGGCTTGCCCTGCAGATCCCGGATGGTGAGCGTGCGGCCGTCGCTGCTCTGCAGCGTCACGGCCGCAAAGGCCGCCTGGCCCATGACCGGTGCCTGCCCGTCCGCGCAGCCGGCCAGCAGCGCCAGCGCCAGCAGGCCCGCGGCACGTCGCCGCATCACTTCGCCACTCCCTGCGCGACCCGACCATCGCGCACACTGAAGTCCACCGCCTGTTCGGCACCGTGCGCGAACCGGAGTCTGATCCGCACCGTCTGCCCGGCCGACAACGGCCGCTTGGGCTTCAACAGCATGAGGTGATAGCCGCCGGGCTGCAGCGCCACGGTCTGGCCTTCCGGCAAGGCCAGGCCATCGGGCAGCGCTTGCATGCGCATCACTTCGCCGTCCATGCGCATGGCATGGATCTGCACCTCGGCGAACGCCGCGGACGCGGCGGACAGCAGCCGGTCCGGCCCGCCACCGTTATGCAGCTGGGCATAGCCGGCCGCCACGTTCGCCGCCGGTGGTGGCAGCCGGATCCACGGATCACTGACCGACACCGTTGCCGCGGCGTGGGTCGGCGCGGCCGCAGCCACCACCGGCATCAGGGGGCTCGTCAACAGCAGCCCGACCAACAGGGCGCCCGTGCGGGACCTGCTCATGGCGTGCCCGACATCTGCATCGGCATCATGTTGAGGTTGGCGTTGTGCATCACCCACAGCGAGCCGGCCACCACGATGGCGATCAGAAAGGCGGTGCACAGGAAGATGCCGGTGTTCTCGCGCTGGCTGCGCCCTGCCCCGATATGCAGGAACAGCACCAGCTGCGCGACCAGCTGCACCACGCACAGCACCACGATCGCGGTCAGCCGCAGCGGCTGCGGTACCAGCCCGCTCATGACCACGGCGAACGAGGCGCCGGTCAGCACCAGGCACAGCAGCAGGCCGAGGATGTAGCCCTTCAGGGTGGCGTGGCCGCTCATACGAACTCCCGCAGGTAGACGAAGGTGAACACACAGATCCAGATCAGATCCAGGAAGTGCCAGAACAGGCTCAGGCAGGCCAGGCGGCGACGCACGATCCCGTCCAGGCCGAACTTCAGCACCTGGTGGATCATGATGGCCAGCCACAGCAGGCCGAAGGTGACGTGCAGGCCGTGGGTGGCCACCAGCGTGAAGTACGCCGACAGATACGCGCTCACGTCCGGGGTGGCGCCTTCATGGATCAGTTCGGCGAACTCATACAGCTCCATGCCGATGAACACCGCACCGAGCACGCCGGTAACCGCCAGCCAGCCCACCACCTGGTTGCGCCTGCCGGCCTGCAGGCCCAGCATCGCCAGGCCGAAGGTGAAGCTGCTGAGCAGCAGCACCACCGTTTCGGAGAGCACGAAGCCCAGCTTGAACAGCTCCTTGCCGCTGGGGCCATCGGCCGTGCCGTTGAGCAGCACGCCGAACGTGGCGAACAGCACCGCGAAGATCAGGCAGTCGCCCATCAGGTACATCCAGAACCCGACGACGGTCTTGTTGCCGTCGTCGTGGTGCTCGTCGGCGTGGTCGTGATGACCGGCCGCGAGCTGCCCGTGCTGCGAAGCAGCGGTCAGGGTATCGCCGCTCATGCCTTGGCTCCTTCCATCTGCGCGAAGTGCGCGTCTTCGATGCGCTTCACCTCGGCGGCGGGCACGTAGTAGTCCACGTCACGGTCGTACGAACGCAGCACGAAGGTGGCGATCACACCGATCAGGCCGATGCCGGCCAGCACCCACATGTGCCAGACCAGGGCGAAGCACAGGACCAGGCTGAACACCGAGATCACCACACCCGCTGCGGTATTGCGCGGCATGTGGATGTCCTCGTAGCTGTCCTGGCGCTGCCAGGCCCTGCCGTGCTGCTTGTCGTCCCAATGCTGTTCCAGCGAGGTGATCGTGGGCAGCGTGGCGAAGTTGTAGAACGGCGGCGGCGAGGACGTGGCCCATTCCAGGCTGCGCGCATTCCACGGGTCGCCGGTGAGGTCCATGTTGGCCTTGCGGTCACGCACGCTGACGTAGAACTGGATGAACATCGCGGCGATGCCGGCAGCGATCACCAGCGCACCGATCGCGGCCACGATCAGCCACGGCTGGTAGCCCTCCACGCCGTAGTGATTCATGCGGCGGGTCATGCCCTTGAAGCCCAGCACGTACAGCGGCATGAAGGCCAGGTAGAAACCGACCAGCCAGCACCAGAACGAAATCTTGCCCCAGCGCTCGTTGAGGGTGAAACCAAAGGCTTTCGGGAACCAGAAGCTGATGCCGGCCAGGCAACCGAACACCACGCCGCCGATGATCACGTTATGGAAGTGCGCGATCAGGAACAGGCTGTTGTGCAGCACGAAGTCGGCACCCGGGATCGCCAGCATCACGCCGGTCATGCCACCCAGGGCGAAGGTGACCATGAAGCCGATCGTCCACAACGTCGAGGAGTGGTAGCGGATCCGGCCGCGGTACATGGTGAACAGCCAGTTGAACAGCTTCACGCCGGTGGGGATCGAGATGATCGAGGTCATGATGCCGAAGAAGGCATTCACGTTCGCGCCCGAGCCCATGGTGAAGAAGTGGTGCAGCCACACGAAGAACGACAGGATGCCGATCGACGAGGTCGCGTAGACCATCGAGCGGTAGCCGAACAGCGGCTTGCCCGAGAACGTGGCGATGATCTCCGAGAACGCGCCGAAGCACGGCAGGATCAGCACGTAGACTTCCGGATGGCCCCAGATCCAGATCAGGTTGACGTACATCATGGCGTTGCCGCCGGCGTCATTGGTGAAGAAGTGCATCCCGAAGTAGCGGTCCATGGTCAGCAGCGCCAGGGTCGCGGTCAGCACCGGGAAGATCGCCACGATCAGGATGTTGGTGATCAGGGCGGTCCAGGTGAACACCGGCATCTTCATCAGGTCCATGCCCGGTGCACGCATCTTGAGGATGGTGACGATGAAGTTCAGGCCGGTCAGCGTGGTGCCGATGCCGGAGACCTGCAGTGACCAGATGTAGTAGTCCACGCCCACCGTGGGGCTGTACTCGATCCCGGACAGCGGCGGATAGGCGACCCAGCCGGTCGCGGCGAAATCGCCGACGAACATCGACAGCATCACCAGCACCGCGCCGACCGCCGACAGCCAGAAGCTGAGCGAGTTGACGAACGGGAACGCCACGTCGCGCGCGCCGATCTGCAGCGGCACCACGATGTTCATCAGGCCCACGATCAGCGGCGTGGCCACGAAGAAGATCATGATCACGCCATGCGCGGTGAAGATCTGGTCGTAGTGCTCCGGGGGCAGGTAGCCTGCACTGTCATTGGCGGCGATGGCCTGCTGGGCACGCATCATCAGCGCATCGGCGAAGCCGCGCACCAGCATGACCAGGGCCAGGATGATGTACATCACGCCGATCTTCTTGTGGTCCACCGAGGTGATCCACTCGGTCCAGATATAGCCCCACTTCTTGTAATACGTGATGGCCGCGACGATCGCCACGCCCAGCAGCAGCGAGCCCACCAGCGCCGACATGATGATCGGGTCGTGGTAGGGAATCGCTTCGAGGTTCAACTTTCCAAGCACAATCAGTTCTCCGCGGTACGGCTGGCAGACGCGGCCAGGCTTACGAGTTGGGATTTCGCGCCGGGTTCTTCGCCGGGCAGGCAGATCTCGTCGTCGGGCATGCCGCCGTAACGGCGCAGGATGCTGTCGAACAGTCCGGTGTCCACGCTGGCGAAGCGCTGCATCGGTGCACCGTGGGTCGGCTTCTCCAGTTCGGCCAGGCGGGCCTGGTCCAGGTGCTCGTCGGTGCCACGCGACTGCGCCAGCCACTGCGTGAAGTCCGCCTCGGTCATCACCCGCGCATCGAACTTCATGTCCGAGAAGCCCGAACCGCTGTAGGCGGACGACATGCCGGCATAGGTGCCCGGCGTGTGGCCGATCAGGTGCAGGCGGGTCTGCATCGCGGGCATGGTGTAGACCATGCTGCCCAGCTGCGGCACGAAGAAGGCATTCATCATCGACTCGGAGGTCAGCTTGAACGCCACCGGCGTATCGACCGGCATCACCAGTTCATTGACCGTGGCCACGTTGTGGTCCGGGTAGATGAACAGCCATTTCCAGTTGAGCGAGACCACTTCCACGCGCAGTGCGGGCTTGTCCGACGCGATCGGGCGGTAGGGATCCAGCGCGTGGGTGCTCTTCCAGATCAACACGCCGAGCACGACCACGATCAGGCACGGAATCGTCCACACCACCACTTCGATCGCGGTGGAATGCGACCAGGTCGGCGCGTAGGTGGCGTTCTTGTTGGACTCGCGGTAGTGCCACGCGAAGTACAGCGTGAGGATGATCACCGGGATCACCACCAGCAGCATCAGGCCGGTGCAGACCAGGATCAGCTGCATTTCCTGCTCGGCGATGCTGCCCATGGGGTTGAACAGCTCCAGGTTCTTGCACCCTGTGAGCAGTGGCAGCAGCGCTGCCAGGCCGAACCAGCGTCCGGCGCGGGCTCGACCGGCCGGGGTGGCGCGGCGAGCGGGATGTGTAGCGGGGTTCATGCGTGACGGCCCTTCCAACGCAGTGCCGGGCCGGGCGGCCCGGATCATGAAAAGTGGCGAACACCCCCCTGCATGACCGATATGCATGGGGGGTGCCCGCCGCAGCCGCGTACGTTAGGCAACGACATGATCCATACATGATGCGACACACTGTCGCAGCCCGGCCCTGCGCCGCGCGTACCATGCGCGCATGGAATGGAGCCCCCTCATCGCCGACGGCCACGGGCCGGTCTACCTGCGCATCGTGCAGGCACTGGAACGTGCGGTCTGGTCCGGCGCGCTGCGCCCGGGTGAGCGCCTGCCCGCACAGCGCGCGCTCGCCGCCGAACTCGGCGTGGATCTGACCACCATCACCCGCGCCTTCACCGAGGGACGAAAACGCGGTCTGATCGATGCGCGCGGCCCGCTCGGCTCGTTCGTCGCGCCGCCGCAGGTGGAACTGACCCAACTGGTCGACCTGAGCATGAACCTGCCGCCCAGCCCCGGCGGCGGCCAGGTCGCCGACGTGCTGCGGCGTGGCCTGTCGTCCGTGCTGACCCGCAGCGATGCGGACAATCTGATGACGTATCACGTGGGCGGCGGCAGCCGCGCCGATCACCGGGCGGCCCAGCACTGGCTCAAACCGATCCTCGGCAAGGTCGATGCCGATACGCTGGTCGTCACCGAAGGCGCGCAGGCGGCGCTGTCGGCGCTGCTGCTGGCGTTGACCGACGCCGGCGACACGATCCTGTGCGAGCCCCTGGTCTACCCGGGCCTGCTGCACGCCGCGCGGGTGCTGGAGCGACGGCTGCACGTGGTCGAGTGCGACGCGCACGGTATGCGTCCGGACGCATTGGCGCGCGCCGCGAAGCAGCAGGGCGCACGGGTGATCTACCTCAACCCGACCGCGCAGAACCCGACCGCCCACACGATGCCGCAGGCACGCCGCGAGGCGTTGGCCCAGGTGATCCGCGCGCAGGACCTGCCACTGATCGAAGACGATCCGTACTGGCTGCTGGTCGACGACGCCCCTGCCCCGCTCGCGCTGCTGGCGCCACGGCACACCTGCTACATCTCCACGCTCTCCAAGTGCCTGAGCCCGGGACTGCACACCGGTTTCGTGCGCCTGCCCGACGGCATGGACCGGCAACCGGTGCTCGATGCCCTGCGCGCGGTCAACCTGATGGCGCCGCCGCTGATGAATGCCCTGGTGACGCAGCTGATCCTGGATGGCTCCGCGCAGGCGATGCTGACGCTGGTGCAGGAAGAAGCGGCCGAACGCCGCTACCTGGCGCAGTCGGCGTTGTCGCCGCGCTTCCTGCAGCACTGCGCGGGCGTGCACGCATGGTGCCGGCTGCCCGCGCACTGGACCGATGCCAGCCTGACCCACGCCGCGCGGCTGCAGGGCCTGGGCATCGCACCGTCGTCGGCCTTCACGCCCGAAGGCGTGGCGATCAACGATGCGGTGCGGATTTCATTGGGCGCGGCCGCCCACCGGCAGGAACTGCACCGGGCACTGCGCCAGCTGGATCAGCTGATGCATGTGGCGGCGGCGGAACGCCCCGGCTGGACGGTCTGATTCCCGCGCCCCGGCACCCTCAGCCGGATACGGCCTTGGCTTGCTTCCAGACCGCTTCAAACTGGCTGGCGGTGATGCTGTCATCCGAATCCAGGTCCAGCCAGGACAAGGGCTGATCGGACAGCGGGAAACGCGCGTCGGCCTGCCCGGATTTGTCGGCCCAGACCAGCACGCTGCGATAGCTTTCGACCTGGCGGACGATCACATCGCCCTGTGCCTCGAGGTAGATCGTGCCGTTGCCGATCTCGGATTCCGCAGGGTGCTTGTAGTACTTCCGGGGCGTGCTCATGGCGGGGTCTGGATCTGGCGATGAAATGGGGCCGGGGAATATACCGTGATCCCCCGGCCACCGGGGGCCTGCCGTGGCCGCTCACGACGGCGGAAACACCGCTTTGGCGTCGCGGACAAACAGGGAACGCAGCTTGTCCCAGAAGTCGCCGCCCAGCAGGAACAGGCTGACCACCAGCAGCAGGTCACCGCTCATGGCGACCAGGTGCGGGTGCTGCATGCGCAGCGAGCCGGTCTGCGGCGCGACGTACGGCCCGATCGAGCTCAGCACGATGACCGCGATGAACAGGATCAGCCCGATCCGGTAGCGCACTGGGCTGACCTGCGCCGCCGGCGCGAAGCGGCGCAGGTGCCCGCCGATCAGCGACTTGAGGTAGGCGAACCCGGGCTTGCCCATGATCGCCACCGCAAGCACCAGGAACAGCTTGGGGAACCCGAGCAGCAGGACGCCGTTGAGGGTGGTTTTCAGGCCATCGGACAAGGTGGACGCCTCAACGACGGGCATCAGGCCCAGACCGAGTATCCATCCCACGATCCAGACCGCGACACCGAGGATCAGTCGCCGCCGCTGTCGCGGGTCGGAGGGCTGCACACCGGGAACCTGGGGCGAATCGAGGGTGGTCATGGCAATGCTCCTCGCGCTCAGCGCGGATGGGGGGACGCGGAAGGGGATGGGGACGGCGCGGCCGCGCGGGGCAGCCAGCGCCAGAGCAGGTGCATCAGGGTCAACGCGACCGCGCCGGCCAGTGCGAACTGGGTCAGCCGGGTGAGCCAGACCATGACCGAGGTCGGGCCGGTGGCCAGCGCCGTACCGAAAATGATCAGTGCCGCGTTGCAGGCCACCAGCGCGACGGCACCGACCGCGCCCCCAGCGCTGATCCAGCGGCCGAAGCCGATCATCACCAGCAGCAGCAACAGGCTCAGGAACAGCAGATTCGGGGTACTCAACAGCACCACATGCAGGCACCAGCCCAGCAATCCACCGGCCAGGTTGCCGAGTACCAGCGCGAGCGCATGCCGTGCACTGCGTTGCGGCTCGAAATTGATCACCAGCATTACCGTGGTGACGATCACCGGCAGCGCATCGACCAGCCCCAGCAGCAGATAGACCAGCAGGACCGGCAACAGCACCAGGGTCGAGACAATCGCCAGCGCGAGTGGCGAGCCCGGCAATGGGCCGGCCGGTGGAGCCGCCGATGGCGCAGGCAGCGCCGGCCACAGCGCATGGACCCCCAGCATCAGCACCACCGCCAGCGCCATGCCGCGTACCAGCGCCCAGGGCAACACGGCGGCCTGCGCCGGTGCGGTCATCACCACCACCGGGATCACCGCGAGGCAGATCAGCAGCAGCATCGCCGGCAGCCGCGGGCGCCCGAGCAGCAGGCCGAGGAAGGCGAGGAACATGCCGAGCAGGGTCAGCCCGAACAGCACGATCGGCATCCCCCGCAACAGCGACGCCAACAGGTACGGGAGCCAGGCCACGACCGTCATCACCATCACCAGGCCCAGCGCCATGCGTGGCGTGGGCCGCACCGGTAGGCTGGACAGCAGCACCGCGACAAATACCGCTGCCAGGAAGCTGGGCCACCACTGCATCACCTCGCCGATGACGAACGCAGCGGTGACCGCGACGGCGAAGCGCAGCACGCCGTGTAGCTGGATCGTGGTCGCGCTGGAGGATGCGTTCATTGCAGGTAGCTCAACTGCGCGGCCAGCCATATCCATGCTCGGGCCAGTGGATTGAGCAGCGAACGCTCGGCGGTCAGCACCACCACGCTGGCCTGCGCCCCACTCCGCCCCGGCAGTCGCGCGGTCGGTTGCGTGGGCGGGTCGAGCACGATGTGCACGGGGAAACGCTGGGGCTCGCGCAGCCACCCGGTAGGCGCCGTCACCGTCGGCAGCTCACCGGTCGGCACCTCGCCCCCGCGTGCAATGCCCTCGCCGATGCTGTCCACGCGCCCGACGAAGACCTGCCCCGGGCGATCATCGAAGGCCACATAGGCCCGGTTCCCGGGTGCGATGCGACCCAACTGGTTTTCGCGCATGGCCGCGGTGACCCAGCGCGGCCCGTCGCCGATGAACCCCAGCACGGGTTGGCCGCGGCCGACGAACTGGCCAGGCGCCAGCCGCAGATTGCTGATGGCGCCGGCCGCCGGCGCCACCACCGTGGCATGGCGCAGGTCCAGCGCGGCCTGCTCGACGGCAGCCTTCGCCTGCAGCACCTGCGGAGAGCCGCCCTCCCCACTGCCCAGGCGGATCCGCGCACGCTCGGCCTCGGCCTCGGCGCGCTGGATCTCCGCGCGCGTGCGCGCGATGTCACTGCGGGCGCGGATCGCCGAGGTCTCGGACAAGGCCCGCTTGGCAGCGAGATCCAGCACGATCCGGCCCAACTGCTGGCTGCTGGCCAGCTCCACCCGCTGGCGCTGCAGCTGCGCGGTGGCGACGCGCACCTCCGCGGCCGTCGCCTCCATCCCCTGCTGGACGACCGCAAGATTGGCCTGGGCCGCACGCAGGGCGATCTCGAACGGCAGCGGATCCAGACGGAACAGCACCTGGCCGGCGCGCACCGGATGGTTGTCCCGCACCTCCACGCTCACCACGGGCCCGCTCACTTCCGGCGCGATCTGGACCAGGAAGCCGTCCACGGTGGCCTGCGAGGTATACGGGGTGAAGCGATCGGCGATGAGGTGATAGACGAACACGAGCAGCAACAGCGCCAGCACCGCCTGCACGATCCGCCGCAGCGGCGGCCGCGCGCTCTGCGCTGCGCCGGTCCCGGCCTCGGTCGGGTCTGCTTCTGTCGTCTGGTTCTGCATCGTGCCCTCTCGTGGTGTGTCGAAGCTGTCAGCGCGGCGGGACGGAAACCGATGACCGGCTGGCCATCTCCCGGTTCCCCCCATCCCCGCCCAGGGCCTGATACAACGCGACGCTTGCCCGGTAGCGGTCACCGCGTGCGCTGCTCAGCGCCAGCTCGGCGGAAAACAGCCCGCGTTCGGTATCGAGCACCTCCAGGTAATCCGCGTAGCCGTTGTCATAGCGCTCGCCGGCCAGGGCAACCGCACGTCGCAATGCGTCCACCCGGCGTTCCAGCGACGCCACCAGGTCCGTCTTCGACTGGATGGCGGCCAGGGCGTCGTCGACGTCACGGAACGCGTTCTGGATCGTGCGCTGGTAGTCCAGCACCGCCTGCGCGTTGCGGGCCTGCGCCTGTGTGTTTGCCGCATCGATGGCACCGCCGGCGAAGATCGGCCCCAGCAGCTGGCCAACGAAGGACCACGTCCGCGACGGACCACTGAACAGATCGTCCAGTGACGCGCTGGCACGCCCGCCCTGTCCGGTCAGTGACAGGGACGGAAAATACAACGCCCGGGCCACCTGGATCCGCGCATGTGCCGCCACTAGTTGCTGCTCGCTCTGCAGGATGTCCGGTCGCCGCGCGAGCAGATCGGAAGGCAGTCCTGCCGGCGGCACCGGAGGCCGCAGGGTCTGCAGGGTGCCGCCACGCGCAATCGGGCCGGGAGTGCGTCCGACCAGGACCGACAACGCGTTCTCCTGCTCGGCCAGCGCCTGCTGCAGTTCCGGCACGGCCGCCACGGCGCTTTCGTACTCGGCGCTGACCTGCAGCATTTCGAACTCGGACAGGGCGCCGCCGTCCAGGCGCAGCTGGAAGAGCGCCACGCTCTCGCGGCGGCCGGCCACGGTGGCGTTGGCGATCTCCAGGCGCCGATCCAGATCGAGCAGGGTGATGTAGCCGGCCACCACCGAGGCGACCACGCTCAACGCCACGCCCCGGCGCGCCTGTTCGCTGGCCATCAGCTCGGCACGTGCGGCGTCCTGCTCGCTGCGCAGGCGCCCCCAGAGATCGAGTTCCCAACTGGCGAACAGGCCCACCGCGTGCGTGCCGGATGCGCCGATCCCCGGCGCACGTTGACGGCCCGAGCTGACGCCGTAGCCCAGCTGCGGCAACGCGGCCGACCGGGCGGCCGTGACCCGGGCGGCGAACTCGTCCACCCGCGCCACCGCGATGCCCAGATCGTGATTGGCGCGCAACGCTTCGTCGACGAGCGCATCCAGCTGCGCATCGCCGAAGCCCTGCCACCAAGGGGCCAGCGCGTCGAGCGAAGGGCCGTTCGCCGGTGCCGATGCGATCCCGGGCAGCCGGTAGGCGGCAGGCACCTCGACGGTGGGCCGCACGTAGCCGGGCGTGGACATGCATCCGCTCGTGGCCAGCACACCAAGCAGCGCCGCGCCGCAGACGCCGGGGGCAGACCGTACATGCCGCCGGACGCAGACCGGCCGTGCAGCCGATGCCGCGCGCGGAGAGATCACTGACTGCGGGCACGTCATGGCGGCACCCTGTGTCTGGAGGGGATGGCGGATCAAACGATCCTCAGGCGCGTGCACCTTGCATCCCCCGGGTGCCCCTGCCTTCCGCGCATCATGCGCTTGGACGGGAGGATTGGATCTCAGTATTTCTACCGTCCCGCGCAGAACGGGCATCGGCTCACCCGATACTAGACGACCGGTCTAATCATGCGTACAGTCCCTCCCATGAACTCTGCCTCCACCACCTCGCCCGTCCGCGACACGATCCTGGCCACCGGCCAGCGGATCATGGGCGCCAAGGGTTTCTCCGCCGTCGGCCTTAATGAAGTTCTGGCGGCGGCAGGCGTCCCCAAGGGCTCGTTCTACCATTACTTCGCCTCCAAGGAGGCGTTCGGGGAGGCGCTGCTGGAGGACTACTTCAGCGCGTACCTCGCCGACATGGACCGCATTTTCCGGCAGTCGGGCCAGACCAAGGCCCAGCAGCTGGAGGCGTATTTCGCTGCGTGGCAGGACAGCCAGTCGTTCGAGGATTGCCAGGGCAAGTGCCTGGCGGTGAAGCTCGGTGCGGAAGTCGCCGACCTGTCCGAGCCCATGCGGGCCGCCCTCCAGCGCGGCACCACCGGGATCACTGATCGTCTGGCGCGTGCGCTTGACGCAGGCGTCGCCGACGGATCGGTGACGCTCCAGGACCCGCCCGATGCGGTGGCGCGGCGCCTGTACCAGCTGTGGCTGGGCACCAGCATCATGGTCAAGATCGCCCGCACGGCCCGCCCCTTCCAGGACGCCGTGGCGTTGACCAGCCGCCTTCTGCATACCGCCCCCTGACAAAGGGATGTCTCACGCACGCCGGCATAGGCGTGTTTTTCTCGGCCCCATCACTAGACGACCAGTCTAATCAAGCACCCACAGGAGTATCACCCATGAAAGTCCTCATCGTATTGACGTCGCACGACGAACTCGGCAATACCGGCAAGAAGACCGGCTTCTGGCTGGAAGAGCTGGCCGCGCCCTACTACACCTTCAAGGATGCCGGCGCCGAGATCGTGCTGGCCTCGCCCAAGGGCGGGCAGCCGCCGCTGGATCCCAAGAGCAACGAGCCTGACTTCAAGACCGACGCCACCCGTCGTTTCGAAGCCGATGCGGACGCCAACGCACAGCTGGCCGACACCGTGCGCCTGGACAGCGTCTCGCAGGCCGACTTCGATACCGTGTTCTATCCTGGCGGCCATGGCCCGCTGTGGGACCTGGCCGAAGACAGCCACTCGATCGCGCTGATCGAGGCCTTCATCGCCGCCGGCAAGCCGGTTGCGCTGGTCTGCCATGCCCCCGGCGTGCTGCGTCACGTCAAGAGCGCCGAGGGCGCCCCGCTGGTCCAGGGCAGGAAGGTCACCGGCTTCACCAACACCGAGGAAGCCGGCGTCGGCCTGACTGACGTGGTGCCCTTCCTGGTCGAAGACATGCTCAAGGCTGCGGGTGGCGACTACTCGCAGGGCCCGGACTGGGGCTCGTACGTGGTCAGCGACGGGCTGCTGATCACCGGCCAGAATCCGGCCTCGTCCGCCGAAGCCGCGGCCGTGCTGATGCAGACGCTCGCCTCTGCCAACCAGGCCTGATCACCGGCGGACGTCACTCAGGCGCGTGGCTTCCGCGCCGATACCCCGCGTGAGGACACGGGGGTATCGGCCCCGAACAGCGGCGTCCGTCGTGCCTTCCCGGACGCCGGCGCGTCCGATGCGGCGGCAACGGGCTCGGCCAGGTCGGCGATGATCGGGCAATCCGGCCGGTCGTTGCCATGGCAGTGCTCGGCCAGATGCTCCAGGGTCTGCACCATCGCCTGCAGCTCGGCGATCTTGGCCTTCAGCCCGCCCACGTGGGACAGTGCGACCGCCTTGACGTCGGCACTGGCGCGCTCGCGGTCCTGCCACAGCACCAGCAGTTCGCCGATCTGCTCGACCGAAAACCCGAGGTCGCGCGCGCGCCGGATGAAGCGCAGGCTGTGCGCGTCCTGCGGGCTGTAATGCCGGTAACCCGCCTCCGAGCGGGCCGCCGGAGGGATCAACCCGATCTGCTCGTAGTAGCGGATCATCTTGGCCGACACGCCCGAGAACGTTGCCGCTTCGCCAATATTCATCGTCCGGTCCTCATCGCGCCTGCCTCGACGCCGCTACCCAGCGTATCGGCCTGCATCGGTGCATGGAAGCGCTTGAGCCGCAGCGCGTTGCCGAGCACGAACACACTGGACAATGCCATCGCCGCCGCAGCGAAGATCGGCGAGAGCAGCGTGCCGTTGAACGGGTACAGCAGGCCCGCGGCCACCGGAATCAGCACCGCGTTGTAGGCGAAGGCCCAGAACAGGTTCTGCTTGATGTTGCGGATCGTCGCTTTGCTCAGTGCGATGGCATTGGGCACGCCACGCAGGTCGCCCGACATCAGCACCACATCCGCGGCCTCGATCGCCACATCCGTCCCGGTACCGATTGCCAGGCCCACATCGGCCTCGGCCAGTGCCGGCGCGTCGTTGATGCCGTCGCCGACGAAGGCCACCTTGGCGCCGCCCGCGCGGAAACGCTTCAACGCCGCGACCTTGCCGTCCGGCAGCACTTCGGCCGCCACTTCATCGATGCCGAGCTGGCGGGCGATCGCCGCGGCGGTGGCGGCATTGTCGCCGGTGATCATCGCCACCTTCAGGCCGAGCGCGTGCAGCGCCTGGATCGCGGCCGGCGTGCTCTCCTTGATCGGGTCGGCCACTGCGATCACCGCCGCCAGACGGCCATCGATGGCGGCATACAACGGGCTCCTGCCCTGCTCGCCCAGCTGCTGGGCGGTGGCGCGGAAAGCGGCGACATCCAGGCCGAGCTGGGTCATGTTGCGGTCCGCGCCGACCGCCACACTGCGGCCGCCGACCTGCGCCGACACGCCGAAGCCGGGCACGGCCTCGAAACGCTCGATGGGAGCCAGTGCAAGACCGCGCGCCTTGGCGGCCGCCACGATAGCCTCGGCGATCGGGTGCTCGGAACGGGTCTCCACGGCAGCGACCAGCGCCAGTACCTCATCCGCCGTGAAACCGGCGGCCGGCTCCAGGTCGGTCAGTTCGGGACGGCCCTTGGTCAGCGTGCCGGTCTTGTCCAGCGCAATCACGCTCACATCGCGCAGGGCCTGCAGGGCTTCGCCCTTGCGGAACAGCACACCCAGTTCGGCGGCGCGACCGGTGCCGACCATGATCGAGGTCGGCGTGGCCAGCCCCATCGCACAGGGGCACGCGATGATGAGCACCGCGACCGCATTGACCAGCGCAAAGGTCAGCGCCGGCGCGGGGCCGAACACCAGCCAGACCAGGAAGGTCAACGCGGCCGCGGCCATCACCGCCGGCACGAACCACATCGTCACCTTGTCCACCAGCGCCTGGATCGGCAGCTTGGAGCCCTGCGCCTGCTCGACCAGACGGATGATCTGCGCGAGCACGGTGTCACCGCCCACCTTGGTGACACGGAAGCTGAAGGCACCGGTCGTGTTGAGGGTGCCACCGACGACCTCGGCACCGACCGCCTTGGCGACCGGTACCGGTTCGCCGGTGATCATGCTTTCGTCCACGTACGAGGATCCCTCGACCACCGCGCCGTCCACCGGCACCTTCTCGCCCGGGCGGACCAGCACGATGTCGCCGCGCGTGACCTGCTCGAGCGGTACTTCGACGGTGTCAGCGCCGCGCTGCACGCGTGCGGTCCGCGCCTGCAGCCCGACCAGGCGCTTGATCGCCTGTGAGGTGCGGCCCTTGGCCCGCGCCTCCAGCGTGCGGCCGAGCAGGATCAGGGTCACGATCACCACGGCCGCCTCGAAGTAGACATTGGCGGTTCCCGGCGGGAGTGCACCCGGCGCGAACGTGGCGACCACCGAGTAGCCATAGGCCGCCGCGGTGCCCAGCGATACCAGCGAGTTCATGTCCGGCGCACCACGCAGCAGCGCCGGCACGCCCTTGCGGAAGAAACGCAGGCCGGGCCCGAACAGCACCAGCGTGGCCAATGCGAACTGCAGATACCAGCTGGTCTGCATTCCCAGGGTGTGCATCACCCAGTGATGCATGGCCGGCACCAGATGCGAGCCCATTTCCAGGATGAACACGGGCAGGGTCAGCGCGGCGGCGAGCACCAGGGAGCGGCGCAGCGCGCGCGCTTCCCCTTCGCGGCGTTCCTCCTCCTGGTCGCCGGCCGCGGCGGTGCTGACGGTGACGGCGCGCGCGGTATAGCCGGCCTTTTCCACGGCGGCCTCGAGATCGGCAACGGACACCGTCCCGGCCAGATGGCGCACCTGGGCGCGCTCGGTGGCAAGGTTGACGCTGGCCGCGATCACGCCGGGCACCTGCGCGAGGCTGCGTTCGACGCGGCCGACACAGGAGGCGCAGGTCATGCCCTCGATGCTCAGTTCGGTGCTGTCTTCCCGGACGGTGTAGCCCGCACTCTCGATGGCGCGTACGGCGGCCAGGGGATCGGCCGCGCCGATGAAACCGAGGTCGGCGCGCTCGGTGGCGAGGTTGACGGAGGCGCTCATCACGCCGGGCACGGCGGTCAGCGCACGCTCGACCCGGCCCACGCACGAGGCACAGGTCATGCCCTCGATGGGCAGGCTCAGGCGGCTGATCGGCGCGCCGGACCGGGAAGCAATGGAAGACATGGGGCAGTCCTTGGGGTGAGGTTACCTGCCACCCTAAAGGTTCCCATCATGGGAAGGTCAAGCGTCATAACGGGGACGGAGGGGATTATTAATCCCCTCCGTCCCCATTACTGGAGCGTTACGGCGCGGGCGTGCCGTCGGGGGTGACGCGCCAGATCGTGTTGGAGAGGTCATCGGCGACGATCAGGGCGCCGCGCGGGTCGACCGAGACGCCGACCGGGCGGCCGCGGGTCTTGCCGTCTTCGCCGAAGAAGCCGCTCACGAAATCGATCGGCTCGCCGGCCGGGCGACCATTGCTGAAGGGCACGAACACCACCTTGTAGCCGACCGGTGGATTGCGGTTCCAGCTGCCGTGCTCGCCCACGAAGACGCCATCGGCGAACTGCGTGCCCATCACCGGCGACGAGAACGCCACGCCGAGTGCGGCCACATGCGAGCCCAGCGCGTAGTCCGGCGCGATCGCCGAGGCGACCTTCGCCGGATTCTGCGGCATCACCCGGCGATCCACGTTCTTGCCCCAGTAGCTGTAGGGCCAGCCATAGAAGCCACCCTCCTTCACCGAGGTCAGGTAGTCTGGAACGAGGTTCGGGCCGATCTCATCGCGTTCGTTGACCACCGCCCACAGCGTGCCGGTGCCCGGCTGGATCGCCAACGCGGTGGGATTGCGGATGCCGGTGGCGTAGTCCTTGTGCGCGCCGGTTGCCACATCGATCTGCCAGATCCGCGCACGGTCGATTTCCACCGCCATGCCACGCTCGGTGATGTTGCTGTTGGAGCCGATGCCCACATAGAGATAGCGGCCATCGGCGCTGGCCGTCATCGCCTTGGTCCAGTGATGGTTGATCGCCGCGGGCAGGTCGGTCAGCTTGACCGGGGCCGCGCCCGCCTTGGTCTGGCCGTCCTGGTAGTCGAAGCGCACCACGGCATCCTGGTTGGCGACGTAGATCGCGTTGCCGATCATCGCCAGCCCGTACGGTGCGTTGAGCTTGTCGGCAAACACCGTCTTCAGTTCATAGGTGCCATCGCCGTCGGCATCGCGCAGCAGGGTCAGGCGGTTGCCGCTCTTGACTGCGGTGTTGCCCTTGGCCTTGATCTTGCCGGCGATGACATCCGTCGGTTTCAGTTTCGGCGCGCTGCCGCCCCGGCCTTCCGCCACCAGGATGTCGCCGTTGGGAAGGACCAGCGTCTGCCGCGGAATGCTCAGATCCGTGGCGATCGCCGAAATCCGGTAGCCCTTGGGCACGGTGGGCAGCCGGTCGCCCCACTGGGCCGGCTTGGCGATGGTCATGTCCGGCATCAACCCGCGATGCGGCTTGGGCATCTCCGGGTTGCCGCCGTACTGCTCGAGCTCCGGGGCCTTGCCGCTGCAGGCAGCCAGCGCGACCGCAAGCGCGGACACGGAGAGAATCCGGATCGTCTGGCGGCTCATCGGACACCTCCCACGCGCAGGCTGGACAGTCCCACCCAGGTCGCGATCAACGCCAGCACCGTCAGGATCACCGAGAGCACCAGGCCGGCCGGCATCACCGCCCACGCATCGCGGGCGTGGTGCAGGCAGTTGATGAAGCCCACGCCCCAGGTCACGGCCAGCAGCACGACATACACCAGGTTGCGGCTGCGACGGACCAGACCGACGATCCCGCACAGCAGCGCCAGCGTGGTCATCACCATGGCGCCAATCAGCAGCCAGGAGGCGAAGTTGGCCCATTGGATCTCGTACGAGCTCCAGTAAGCGTAGTCCGCCAGCAGCGCGCCGAGGAACAGCGGCAGCACGCCACCCAGTACAGCGGCGTGGAATGGATGGATGACCCATGATCGGGTCAGGACAACGGTCGAAGCCATGGTGGTCTCCTGGTGAGGGGCGAATCTCTCCCGATCCTGCCACTGCCCGCGTGATGGGGGTGCCGATGGCCTGCGCGCGTGACACACTCGCCGGCCACTGCACCTCACCGGGTCACCACGCCGATGAAACACCTGCTTTGGAGTCTGTTGGGCCTCGCCCTCGCGGGACTGTCCGCTTCTGCCCTCGCGTCACCGCCGTCACCGCCGTCACCGCACAACCGGGCCGAAGCGGTCGCCATCGTCAAGGAACTGCGGCGCGTGGTGAGCGATAACGGGGTGGAGCGGCTGGAAACCGTCCGCATTGGCGGCATCGACCAGGCGGTCTCGATCCGCGGCAACGACCGCCGCAATCCGGTGCTGTTGATGCTGCACGGCGGACCGGGCTGGGTGGCGATGCCCACCAGCTGGTACTTCCAGCGCGGCTGGGAAGAATATTTCACCGTCGTCCAGTGGGACCAGCGCGGTGCCGGGAAGACCTACGTCGCCAACGATCCCGCCGCCGTCGCACCGGCCATGACGCGCGAACGCATGATCGCCGACGCCGAGGAGATGGTGGCCTGGCTGCGCAGGGAGTTCGGCAAGGACAGGATTTTCGTGCTGGGCCACTCGTGGGGCAGCTACCTCGGCGTGGAACTGGCACAGCGCCGACCGGACTGGCTGCATGCCTACATCGGCATCGGCCAGATATCGAACGCGCCCGAGAGCGAACGCCGGGGATGGCGCTGGACCCTGCAGCAGGCCGAGCACGACGGCAATGCCGTGGCGGTCGCCGAACTCCAGGCACTGGCGCCCTACGCGGTCGGCAATGCCCCGGTGCCGCTGCAGCGGCTGTTCCAGCAGCGCAAGTGGCTCAACCACTATGGCGGCATGGTGCACAACCGTCGCGGTGGCGATGCCGAAGCGGCCGGCGTCCGCCTGTCACCCGAGTACACCGATGCCGATGTCGCCGGCATGTGGAAAGGCAACGACTTCTCGATGGAACATCTGCTGTCCGACGCCCTGACGCTGGACCTCACCGGCCGGCGCAGTTTCCAGACGCCGATCTTCCTGTTCCTGGGCCGTCACGACCACAACGTCTCCTCCGAACTGGCGGCGGCCTGGTTCGACACGATCACCGCGCCGGACAAACAGCTGATCTGGTTCGAGCAGTCCGCGCACGAAGTGATGATCGAAGAGCCGGGCAAGACCTTGTTGACCCTGGTGCAGCAGGTCCGCCCGATCGCAGCGCGAGCGGGAGACGTCGCGCCCTGAGTGCCGGGCAGCCGACACCTGACAGCGCATTCCCGCCCCAGCGCTGCATCAGCGTCCCCGCGTGTCGGCACGATCCCAGTACGGTGGCGAGCCGATCGCATCGGTGAGGAATGCCGAAACCTCGCGGACCTTGCGTGAGCGCAGCTTGTTTTCCGGCGACAGCAGCTGCAGGTGGACGCGCTCGGACTGCGGCGAAAACTCCCAGTCATCGAGCAGCGTGACCATGTGTCCGCCCTGCAGGGTGTCCGGGTTGAACAGCCAGGTCGGGAACATCACCACGCCGCGCCCCGCGAGCGCGGCCGCCAGCAACGCTTCGGCGTTGTTGCTGCGCAGGGGCCCGGTCACGTTCAAGGCCTTGAACGGCACGTCGGGCGTAGCGCGGAAGTACCACTTCTGGATGCCCAGCTGTCCCTTGTAGACCAGGCACTGATGCTGCAGCAGATCCTCGGGGCGCTCCGGCGTGCCGTGCGCGGCCAGGTAGGACGGGCTGGCGGCAAGCAGGTTCCGGTGCGGCGCGATGACCTTGCCGATCAGGCCCGAGTCGACCAGCGGCCCCACCCGGATGGTGATGTCCACCCCCTCCTGCACCGGATCGATCAGCATGTCGGTCAGGGTGAGCTCCACGAGCAGCTCCGGATACCTGGCCTGCAGTGTGTTGACGATCTGGGCGATATGCAGCCGCCCCAGCGATTCCGGCGCGTTGATGCGGATCAGCCCCCGCAGCCCGGCATCGCGGCCTTCCAACTGTTCGACCGCCTCGTCCAGCAGGTCGACGGCATCGCGCACCTGCAGGTGGAAGCGCTCGCCGGCCTCGGTCAGCCGCACCGCGCGCGTGCTGCGGTAGAACAACTGCTGCCCGACATCCTGCTCGAGTGCCGCGATGAAGCGCGATACCGACGACGCCGGCACCCGGTAGTGCCGCGCCGTGGCCAGGAAGCTGCCGGTGGCGGCGACGGTGAGGAAATAGCGGAGGGCTTTGAGCTGCATGGCGGGGGCCTCGGCGTCTGAATTGCGATTCCAGCAATAGTAATTTGTCCCAAGGCCGGATTGTGGCCGTTATCGCACGCCCATACGATGAGGTCACGCGCATGGCGGATCGCCATGCCCTCCCCCCTTCCCCCATCTGGAACTCCCATGAGCGCCCTTTTCGACACCTTCGACCTCGCCGGCCTGCCCCTGCGCAACCGCGTGGTCATGGCCCCACTGACCCGTGCTCGTGCCCCGCACGACGCCGCCGATGAGCGCACCGCGCTCTATTACGCCCAGCGTGCCACCGCCGGCCTGATCGTCAGCGAAGGCACGCCCATTTCCCGCGAGGGCCAGGGCTACCTGTTCAACCCCGGCATCTTCACCGCCGAGCAGATCGCCGGCTGGCGCCTGACCACCGATTCGGTCCACGCGCTGGGCAGCCGCATGTTCGCGCAGATCTGGCACGTCGGCCGGGTCTCGCATCCCACCATCCAGGCCGATGATGCGCTCCCGGTCAGTGCCAGTTCGCGCCTGCCGGTCGGCGCACAGGCGTTCGGCTACGACGCGCACGGCCAACCCGCGCTGGTGGCCTCGCCGGCCCCGCGCCAGCTGCAGACGGAGGAGATCGCGCGCATCGTCGCCGACTTCGCGCAGGCGGCCGCCAATGCCATCGACGCCGGCTTCGATGGCGTGGAAATCCACGGCGCGAACGGCTACCTGCATGAGCAGTTCATCAACCCGCGGGTGAATGACCGCAGCGATCAGTACGGCCCGCAGACGCTGGAGAACCGCCTGCGCTTCACCCTCGAGGTGATCGACGCCGTGGTCGCGCGCATCGGCGCCTCGCGCACCGCCATCCGCCTCTCGCCGTATGGCCAGCTGTTCGACATGCCGCTGTACCCGGAGATCGACGCGACCTACACCGCTCTCATCCAGGCGATCGGTCAACGTGGACTGTCCTATGTGCACCTGATGGACCAGTCCGGCTTCAAGGTCGGCCAGAAGTCGGTCGATGGCGCGGGCGATTCGGGCTTCGGCGGTCTGCTGCGCACGTTGAAGCCGCTGCTGCCCAGCACCGCGCTCATCCTCGCCGGCGGCATGACCCGCACCCGCGCCGAGCAGTTGATCGATGCCGGCGTGATCGATCTGGCCGCGTTCGGCACCGGCTTCATCAGCAACCCCGACCTGGTGGCACGCCTGCAGAACGGCTGGCCGCTGGCGCCTGCCGATCGCGAGACCTTCTATGGCGGCGGCGCCGCTGGCTATATCGACTACCCGGCCTACGTTCCGGCACGCGAAGCCGCGACCTCCCAGGCGGCCTGATAGATCCGGAACGGCGCGCTCATCCCTCCCAACCCACTCCTTTCGGCGCGCTGGAGAAGCCCGCCGCACGGAGTGCGTCCATCAGGGCATCGCGTCGGGCCGGCGCATCGTCGATCAGTTCCACGGTGAACGAGGTGCGGCGGCCCCGTCGCAGTGCGCTGGCCAGCGCCTGCGCCGCGGCAGCCGTGGTGCCTGCGAGGGACACATCGTCCGCATCGAAGAACGTCAGCAGCTGGCGGCCCCCCTGGGCCAGGTACATCAGCAGCCGCCCACCGCCGATCACTACCAGGGCACCGGCGCGGCGCACCGGCCGCACGCGCGAGCCGTGCACCGGCCAAGGCAGCACGGTGCCGAACGGATTGGCCGGATCGACCGCGGACAGCCCGACGGCGACCTCGGCGGCACCGGGCCGCAGGGCCTCGGCGATGCCGCGCAGCCTATCCACGATCAGGCGGTCGGCGAACTGCGCCCCGCCCAATCCTTCCACGAAGCGGCCGCGCAGCACGCGGCCCGCATCCTCCATGCCCCGAAAGACCTGTTGCAGGGCCGGGAAGCCGCCGGCGATGCCTTCGGCCACCGCGGCGCCACGGGTCACGATGCCGTGCCGGTCCAGCAGGCCGTCGGCCAGCGCCACCGCGCGTACCGTGTCGCTGATCGCCTCGCGCTGCAGCAGCGACCAGCGCCCGGCCAGGGTGGGTGCGGCGAAACTGGCGATCACCGCCGACGCGCCGTCGGCCAAGGGCGTCTCCCCCATCGGGATGCCACGGACGCCTCGACCACGCCGCGACGTGCGCGCAACCCGCGGCCGTGGCGCGCGTGAGCCGGACATGCCGCGCAGCGGTGCCCACAGATCGGTGCTCAGATAGCCCGACCAGGCCAGGTCCCACAGCGCGGCGTGCAGTTGCTCGGCGCTGATATCCGTAGTCGGCGTGCCGGCCCGCGCCCAGTGACTGCCCACCGCCGTGACCAGCTGGCGCGCGAAGTACGCGCCGCCGTCGGCCAGCACCTGCAGCAGCGCCTCCTGCAAGGGCGACAGCGCGGCCGAGACCAGGAGTGCCGGCAGTGTCTCGGCGGCGACCTCCTGCAGATGCAGCGAGACCAGGCCGTCCTCATCGCCCAGCCGCCCATGCCCGGCCCACACCACGGTCCCGGTGGCGAGCAGCTCATCGAGCATTGCCGGGGCGTAATCGACCACGCGCGCCGGGAAAATCTGCTGCTCCCAGACCGACACCGGCAGCGCCACCCCGGCCAGCAGCTCGACCACGCGCAGCACCCCGTCGATACCCTCCAGCGCGCCCGCGCCGCGGTGTACGCTGCCCCGCGCGGTCTGTTCGGCGTCGGCGAGCACGCCATGGCGCTCCAGCAGCAGCAAGGCATACGCCTCGCGCGCGACCGGCCGGGTCGCCTCGCGGGCCTGCTGCAGCGAGCGCATCCGCAGCCGACGGAATACCGCGTCACCGACCCATTCGTGGCGGGCCAACGGCGTCGACCCGGCCATGGCGGCGTCGGAGCGTGCATCCCGGCGGGCCACACCGAAGCTGCCCTTGAGCAGCTTGCCCTGCACTTCCAACGCCGCCAATGCCGCATCGACGACGGCCACGCCGAGTCCGAACGCGGCGGCGGCCTCCGCCGTGGTGAACGGCGCATGGGTGCGTGCGTATCGCGCGAGCAGTTCGCCCAGCGGGTCCCCCGACGGCAGCAGGAACACCGCCGGCACGTCCGTCGGCAGGCCGACGCCGAGGGCATCACGCAGGCGCCCGGCATCCTCGATGGCCGCCCAGTGCACACCGCCGGCGATCCGGACCGGGAAGGCGCGCCGCTCATCCACGAGGGCGGCCAGCTCAGGCGCAGGATCGGCATCGACCAGTCGCAGCGCCAGCGCTTCGTCGGTGAGGGGCCCCAGTTCGCGCAGCAGGTCGGCGATCCCTTCCCTGCCGCGCGCCCGCCGATCAGGCGCCCGCCGTTGCAGCTCATCGCCCACCTGCTCGACCACGGCCGCATCCAGCAGTTCGCCGAGGTCGACCTGGCCGAGCAGATCACCGAGCAGGCCGCTGTCGAGCGAGAGCACCGAGGCGCGGCGTTCGGCCAACGGCACATCGGTGCCGTACATGAACTCGGCGACATACCCGAACAGCAGGTTCGCCGCGAACGGTGACGGCACCTCGGTGGTGACATCGGCGATCGCCACGCTGCCTTCGGCGAGCCGCTGCATCAGCGCATCCAGCGCGTCCAGATCGTAGACATCCTGCAGGCACTCGCGCGCGGTCTCGATCAGGATCGGGAACTCCGGGTAGCCCTGCGCGATGGCGAGCAGTTCGCCGGCGCGCAGGCGCTGCTGCCACAGTGGCGAGCGGCGGCCCGGCGTACGCCGCGGCAGCAACAGCGCGCGTGCGGCACATTCGCGGAAGCGCGCGGCGAACAGGGCCGATCCGCCCACGGCGCGGGTGACCTCCCGGCGCAGCCGCTCCGGCTCGAACAGGAACAGCTCCGCTCCCGGCAGGCGCCCCTGTGCGTCGGGCAACCGCGCGATGATGCCGTCGTCGCTGGCGACCACCGCCGGATCCACGCCCCAGCGTTCGCGGATGCGCGCGGCCACCGCCAGCGCCCACGGATCGTGCACGCGCCGCCCATACGGCGAATGCAGCATCAACCGCCAGTCGCCGGCCTCATCCCGGCAGCGCTCCAGCACCAGGCTGCGATCAGTAGGCAGCACACCGGTGGCCTCGCGCTGTTCGGCCAGCAGCCCGGCAATGTTGCTGATCGCGTTGTCGGCCAGCCCTGCCGCCTGCAGCCGTTCGCGCAGTGCGGGCGGAACCCCCTCGTTCCCCTCGTCCGCCACGACGGCGTCGAGCGCGCCGATGAAGGCGCCCACCGCCTCGCCCAGCTCGGCGGGCCGGCCGACCCCCTCACCGCGCCAGAACGGCAGGCGCGCCGAACGGCCCGGCGCCGGGGTGACGACGACCTGATCGTGGGTGATCTGTTCGATCCGCCACGAGGTCGCGCCCAGGGTGATCACGTCGTTGACCCGCGACTCGTGGACCATCTCCTCATCGAGCTCGCCGACGCGGCGTGACCCGGCGCGCTCCTCGCCTTCCGGCAGCACCACGCTGAACATGCCGCGGTCCGGAATCGTCCCGCCGCTGGTGACCGCCAGCTGCTTCGCACCCGGGCGCGCGCTCAGTTCGCCGGTGACCCGGTTCCAGACCAGGCGCGGCCGGAAGCCGGCGAAATCATCGGAGGGATAGCGCCCGGCCAGCATGTCCAGGGTGGCATCGAAGGCGCTGCGGGGCAGCGACCGGTACGGCGCTGCGCGGCGCACGCGCGCATACCAGGCCTCCACGTCCAGCGTCTCCATCGCGGCGACGGCCACCGTCTGCTGGGCCAGTACGTCCAGCGGGTTGCGCGGCGGGTCGATGGCTTCGATCTCCCCGGCCAGCATGCGCTCCACCGCCACGGACGCGTCGATCAGGTCGCGACGCGTGCGCGGGTAGACCAGGCCTGTCGAGATGCCCCCGACCTGGTGGCTGGCGCGCCCGACCCGCTGCAGCGCGCTGGCCACCGAAGGCGGTGCGGCCACCTGGATCACCAGATCGACCAGGCCCATGTCGATGCCCAGCTCCAGGCTGGAGGTCGCCACCACGCAACGCAGCTCGCCGGATTTGAGCGCCTGTTCGATCTCGCGGCGCTGCTCCTTGGAGACCGAGCCGTGGTGCGAACGCGCGATCAGCGTCTCCGCACCGGCGGCCCGTCCCGCGGTGCCGCCATTGAACGAACCGTAGTGCTCGGGCACGGGTGCCGCTGTCGGGGTCTGCGCCGGGATCTGCCCGCGGGCGACGCGGTCGGCGTACAGCTCGTTCAAGCGGGCGGTCAGCTTTTCGGCCACGCCCCGCGAGTTGGCGAACACGATCGTGGAACGCCGCGCCAACACCTGGTCCAGGATGCTGGCCTCCACATGGGGCCAGATCGAGCCGATCCGCCCGGACGCCGGTGGCGCATCGGCCGCGGCAGGGTGTGGCGGAATGTCGGCCATGTCCTCCACCGGCACCACGATGCGGACATCCAGGGCCCGCTGCGAACGCGGATGGACCACGGTCACCGGGCGGTCGCCGCCGAGGAACCGCGCGACCTCTTCGACCGGTCGGACCGTGGCGGACAGCCCGATGCGCTGTGCCGGCGCCCGCAACAGGGCGTCCAGCCGCTCCAGGCTCAACGCCAGATGGGTGCCACGCTTGCTGCCCGCCACCGCATGGATCTCATCGATGATCACGGTGTGCACGTCGCGCAAGGTCTCGCGCGCCTGCGAAGTGAGCATCAGGAACAACGATTCGGGCGTGGTGATCAGGATATCGGGCGGACGTCGCAGCAGCCGCGCGCGCTCCGCCGTGGTCGTGTCGCCGGTCCGGATCGCGACCGACAGCGTGACTGCCGGGTCGCCGCGCCGCTCACGTTCGGCACTGACGCCCTGCAGCGGTATCTGCAGGTTGCGCTGGACATCGGCGCCGAGCGCCTTGATCGGCGAGAGATACAGCACGCGGGTGCCGCGCTTCTTCCGCGCCGACGCCTCCGGCTGCGCATCGCTTGCGTGCTCACCGCTGCGGAACAGCTGGTCGATCGCCTGCAGGAACGCGGCGAGGGTCTTGCCCGAACCGGTCGGCGCGATGACCAGGGTGTGCTGGCCGGCGCTGATCGCCGCCCAGGCCTGCGCCTGTGCCGGCGTCGGGGTCGCGAACGCCGCCGTGAACCAGTGGCGCGTGGCGGGAGTGAAGGCAGCCAGTGAATCGGGCGTGGGGTCGTGCGGAGTCGGCATGGATCCGGGTGTCGTGGGACGGTCGCCCGGCATCGGCCGCGAGCGCAAGGGAACCAGACTAGGGTATGCCGCGTAGGGCATGCGTCAACCGGCCTCCATCGCGTCGCATCAGCCGGGCACCGGTCGCCCCTGGCCCGCCGCCACTCGTCCCTTCACCCCCGGAATTCGGCCCCAGGCCACTGCTGGCGGGCCTCTACGGGACCACACTGGCCGGCATCGAACACGGCATTGCCACAGGAACCACCCGATGAAACGACGCGATTGCCTCAAGGCCGGCCTGACCCTGCCGCTGCTGCCGATGCTGCTCAAGGCCGGACCCGCCGTCGCGGCCGGTGCTGCCCGGGTGCGTCCCGGCACCGCGGCCTGGCCTGCCGCTGCGGCGTGGGAGCAGCTGTCGCGTGCCGTCGGCGGTCGCCTGTCGGTGCCGCAGTCGCCGTTCCTCGCGGACACCGCCACCCGCGCGGCGGCGCTGGAGCAGTTGCAGAATCCGTTCTATCTCGGCGACCAGCCCGCACTGACCCAGACCAGCGGCTACTTCGGCGCGTGGCGTTCGGTCCCCAGCGCCAAGGTGGTCGCCGCCGCCAACAGCGCCGATGTCGTCGCCGCGGTGAATTTCGCCCGGACCCATCGCCTGCGGCTGGTGGTCAAAGGCGGCGGGCACAGCTACCACGGGACGTCCTGTGCGCCGGATTCGCTGCTGGTCTGGACCCGCGCGATGAACCAGGTCGAGCTGCACGATGCCTTCGTCGCCCACAACGCCCGCCCGGGCACTGCACCGCAGCCCGCGGTCAGCGTGGGCGCCGGGGCGATGTGGATCGATGCCTACGATGCGGTCACCACCCGCGGTGGGCGCTACGTCCAGGGCGGCGGCTGCACCTCGGTAGGCGTGACCGGCCTGGTCACCGGCGGCGGCTTCGGCAGTTTCTCCAAGGCGCATGGCACGGCCGCGGCCAGCCTGCTCGAAGCCGAGATCGTCACCGCCGACGGTCAGATCCGCATCGTCAACGCCGACAATGACCCGGAACTGTTCTGGGCCCTGAAAGGCGGCTGCGCGGCCAGCTTCGGGATCGTCACCCGGATGACGCTGCGCACCCATGCCCTGCCCGACACCTTCGGCGGCGTCTCCTGCCAGATCCAGGCCAGCGACGACGCCAGCTGGCAGGCCCTGGCGGCGGAGATGCTGCGCTTCTACCGCGACGCGCTGTGCAACCCGCACTGGGGCGAGCAGTTCACGTTCAAGGACAGGCGGCGGCTGTCGATCTCGATGGTATTCCAGGGCCTGTCGCGCGAGGCGGCCGAAGCGACCTGGACGCCGTTCCTCGACTGGGTCCGCGCCCGGCCGGCGTACACCATCACCGATCCCCTGCAGGCATTGGCGATGCCCGCCCGCCACATGTGGGACGCGGATTTCTTCCGCGTGCATGCCCCCACGCTGATCGCCGAGGACACCCGCGAGGGCGCCGCCTCCCGGCACATGCTCTGGAAGGGGGACCAGGGCCAGGTCGGCTGGTTCCTGCATGGCTATGCCTCGGCGTGGCTGCCCTCCTCCCTGCTCGACGATGCCCGGCGCACGCAGGCAGCAGCCGCCATCTGCGCGGCCGCCGAACACATGGATGTCGGCATGCACTGCAACAAGGGGCTGTTCGGTGCGCCCGCGGCGGCGTTGGCGGCCAGCCGCGAGACCGCCACCCATCCAGCGGTGCTGGATGCCTTCGCGCTGGCGATCATCGGCAACGCCAGCGGGCCGGTGTATCCAGGCCTCGGCCTGAACGTCGATGAGCCCCGGGCACGCCGTGGTGCGTTGAACGTCGCGCGCGCCTACCAGGCACTGAGCGTGGTGGCGCCGTCGGCGCCGGCGTATGTCTCGGAGAGCGACTACTTCCAGAAAGACTGGCAGCAGGCCTTCTGGGGACCGAACTACCCCCGGCTGCAGGCGGCCAAGCGCCGTTACGATCCGCAGGGTCTGTTCGTCATCCACCATGGTGTCGGCAGTGAAGACTGGAGCGCGGACGGCTTCGAGCGGTGGGCGCCCCTGTCTCCAACGTGCTCAGGCTCGGGCATACTCCGATCAGCATCGGTGTCGGCGGCTTCCACGACGTTGACCAACCAGAATACGCCAGTCGGTGGACCGGCCGGTTGTTCGTGACCCTGGTCTTTGCCGAATGAGGCCGGTGCGAATGTGCAGGTCCCGCTATTACGCTGAGTAAGTGTTGAATCGATCCACCCCCAAGGAGGTCCCATGCATGGTCACCCGCTGGTCTGGATCGTCAGCCTTTTCGTGCTGCCCCTCGTGGTGGCCCTGGTGCTGAGCCTGTTCGTTCGCCACCGCGGCATCAGTGCGAATGCAGTGCTGGCATGGTTCGTGATCGCGTGCTGGTGCGGCGCGCTCGGGGTGATTCTGTCGCAGGTGTGGTGACCCGCGCTGCCGGCCAGCGGCCGGCACTACCCAGGCAGGCGAGCACCCCACGGCAGTGCCGGCCGCTGGCCGGCATCACAGCGACTGCCCCAGCTCGATGAACAGCACGTTCTCGCCGCCTTCGCGGAATGCCATGCCGAAGATCAACGGGCCGATCCACGAATCAAAACCGAGGAACAGGCTGCCGTTCAAGATGCCGTCGGCCAACGCCATGTCACTGCGCCGCTGCCAGGCGTTGCCATACTCGACCGTGCCACCCACCTGGGCCGAGCGCCCCAGCAACGTGCCCAGCTCATAGGTGTAGCCGGCAAAACCCAGTGCATAGTCCTGCCCGGTCAGCTGGTTCTGCTGGAAACCGGCCAAGCGCCAGCGCCCGCCCAGCCGGTACAGGTTCTGCACCGGCGCCGTGCCGGACGAAGTGACGTGGTAACGCAGCCCCAGCTGCAGGGCATGCTTGCCGAATGATCTTGCGGCCACGGCATCCAGATCGATCTGGCCGAACCGCGCATCCGCGCCGAGGCCGGGGCTGGACTGGTACGTGCCGGCGTTGACCAGATACCCCTCGCGCGGGAAATACACGCTGTCGATGTCGTCCAGAGTGGCCTGCGCGATCCACGCCCCCTCGTCGAAGTCCACGCGCGGGATGGTCGGGTCGCCGACTTCCACCTCGGCGTTGCCGGTGTAGCGCTCCACCCCCACGGACAACGCGAGCACGTTGGACACATTGCGGAACACCGCCGCCGTGGCGCCGGTGCGGCGCACGCGATAGCGCGCGATCTTGTCGCCGCCATCGTCGTAGAGATTGAAACTGCGGGTCTGGAAACCACCGCCGGCCTGGAAGGCGTACCGGTTGTGCAGGTCGAACGGGTGGTAGTACTGGCCGGTCAGACCGGGTTCGCTGCCGATCTGCAGCGCGATGCGCGCTTCGGCGCCGTAAGGCGACAGCGGCGAGAACAGCAGGCCGGCGCGCAGGTTGCTTTCGTGATTCCCTTCCAGGTCATTGCTCAGGCTCAGCCCGGCCTCCAGGTACACCGGTCCATTGGGCTTGGGATGGGCCGACACCACGACACCGGTCCTGCCGTCGCGCGCCTGGACCTCGTAGTTGATGCTGGCCAGCGTTCCCATGCCATAGGCGCGCAGCACACCGGCCTGCATCGCCTCGATATCCAGCGGATGGCCGATGCGGATCGGGAGATAGGACAGCAGCAGGGCATCGGCATAGCCGGTGTGGTTGTCGACCTCGACGAAATCGATCGTGGCCGGCATTGCCGGCGGTGCCCGTCCGGCACGCTGCGCGGCCAGCCGGGTGTAGGTCTGCGGCGTCTGCGCGAACGCCTGCAGCGCCGGCGTGGCCTGGTCGGCGGCGAGCTGGCCGATCCGCAGCGCTTCGGGTGCCTTGTCGAAATCGCCGGTGGCGACCTTGCCGGTCAGGTCCGGCGAGATCAGCAGATCCTGCGCGCCCAGACTGTCCAGCTGCGCCTGCGCGCTGCGGGTCGTCAGGAAGCCGCTCAATTGGCCGATCACATCCACCAGGCTGGCATTGCGGTCCAGCGCGCTCAACGGCGTGCCCACGTCCACCGCGATCACCCGGTCGGCGCCCATCGCCCGCACCACGTCGATCGGCACCTGGTTGGACAGGCCACCGTCGAGCAGTACCTGGTCATGGATGACCACCGGCCGGAAGATGCCCGGCAACGACATGCTGGCCCGCATCGCCATCGGCAGGCTGCCCTCGGACAGCACCACCGGCTTGCCGGTATTGATGTCGGTGGCGACCGCCCGGAACGGGATCGGCAGGTCGTCGAAACGGCCATTGACCCGGCCGGCGCCGGTGGCGCGCTCGAACAGGGCGATCAGCTTCTCGCCTTCAGAGACACCCCCGGCCAGCGCGACCGCCTTGCCCTCGCCGCCCAGCCCGATGCCGATCGGGGCCAGCTGGGCATAGTCGTCGGCCTTGCGTCGCAGCGAGCGCTCGCGGCGCGGCAAAGTGTCGGTGAACAGGCTCAGCCATTCAGTGCTCAGCACCAGCTGCTCGATCTGCTCGGGCGTGGCGCCGGACGCGTACAAGGCACCGACCAGCGCGCCGGCACTGGTCCCGGCAATGCAGTCCACCGGAATGTGCAGCGCCTCGAGTTGCTTGAGGATGCGGACATGCGCGATGCCCCGCGCGCCGCCACCGCCCAGCGCCAGCCCGATCCGTGGCCGGGTGTCACCCGGGCCGCGCACGCCACAATGGCCGCCCTGGCCGGCCGGGTTGTCGGCCGCAACGGGTTCGGCCGCGTGCAGCGGCGACAGCGCGCCGCCCGCGACCACGCACGCGAGCAGCAGCGATGCCGTGCACGGGCAGCAGTGTCGTGGAGGAATCAGCGCCACGCGCTGCCAGCCGATCAACGGCCAGCGGTGGCAGCGGGCGGGAAGCCAGCGAGCATCTTGTCCAATGCGGTCTCCACCGCAGCGTTGATCTTCTCCGGCGACGAAGGCACGGTGCTGCTGGCCGTGCCGCGCCACACGGCCTGCTTTGTGCGCGTATCGAACATGTCCAGCACCAGCGTGCCCACTTCGTAGGTACGGACGGTGGTGGTCGCGTTGCCCATGCCCCCGCCCCAGCCTCCGCGCCAGCCCCATCCGCCCATGCCGGTCCCGGTGTAGAAGGTGTCGAGCGTCTGTCTCCGGTCAGTGACGGTGTGTGCGGCAAGCGCGATATCGCCCTGCGGCACCTCGCGCAGGCCCTTCGCCTGCAATCTGGCATTGATGCCATCGACGATGCGTTGTTGCACCAGGGGCGAGCCAGCCGTTGGCTTGACCGCCCAGCTATAGGTTCTGTACGCGCCGAAGTTGGCCGCCGGATCGAAATCGGTGTTGACGGTCGGTGTCGATGCACAGGCGACCAGGCTGGCCGCGACGACGGCGATGCAGAGCGCTTTCATGACATGAGCCTCCCAGGTATGGACCGAATGACGCACCGCGGTCGCAGGCGTCCTGCTACAGCCAGTGACTCTCTGCGATCAGCTCCTGCGCGGGCCACGCAATGATCGCGAGACGAACGACTCACCCTTCACCGCGGCCGCGACCGCCTCCAGCAGGTCATCACCTGCGTCGGACTTGAGCACATAGCTGCACGCTCCCAGGGCCATTGCCTGCGACACCATCTGCGGCGCGGCGTGCACGGTGATGAACACCACACCAAGAACGGGGCGCCGCAGTCGAAGCCGGCGTGCGGCCTCCAGCCCATCCAACTCCGGCATGCCAATGTCCGTCACCACCACATCCGGCAACATCGTCTGTGCTGCCTGCACCAGTGAAGCCCCGTCCTGCACGAGCCCGATCACCTGGAAGTGCTCTGCAAGCAGCCCGCGCAGCTGGCGTCCCATCGCGCACCCATCCTCGGCCAGCAGTACCCGTACCGCGTTCATCGCACTCGCCTGCTCCACACCTGTCCTGATGGTGCGACCGGACACCGGAGGCTCGCAAGGGAAAAACCACCGCGAGCGGGCACGTAAATCTACTGGCTGCACACGTCCAGGCTAGGGGCGTATCAGGCCCTCCAACTGGGCCTTGCGCACCAGCTCCAGCGTCCCGTGCACCCCCAGCTGCTGCATGATCGCGTACTTGTGCGATTCGATGGTGCGCACCGATACCCCCAATGCGTAGGCAATCTGCTTGGAACGCAGGCCACGGCCGACGTATTCCAGGATGCGCAGCTGCTTGTCGGTCAGCGCATGCTGTCGGCGCCCCGACGAAACGATCGCATCCACCGCCAGGCTGGGCGTGACATAGGTGTGGCCTTCCATTACGCCCTGGATCGCGCGCACCAGTTCGTCGCCGGCCGCACTCTTGAGCATGTAGCCACGGGCACCGGCCCGGATCGCCTCAGCCGCCAGGCTGGACTCGTCGTGCATGGTGAGAAACAGAAACGGCGTCAGGCAACCTTCGCTGCGCACCTGGCGCATCACCTCAAGGCCGCTGATGCCGGGCATGCTGATATCCGAAACGACCACATCCGGGGGTTCGCGGCGGAGGCAGGCCAGCAGCTGCTCGCCGGACGACACCAGCGCGATCGAGTCGAAACAGTCCATCAACAAGCGTTCGATGCCTTGGGCCACGAGCCGGTGGTCGTCGGCAACGACGACCCTGCGGAACGGCACAGCCCTCCCCTGCACGCACGAGACGCCCATTACCTGCCTCCGTTCGCTGCGATCGCCCCTTGGACCCGTCGCTGCAGCCGCCATCGCCAGGTTCGTCATCGGCGATGCGCCACGACAAGCCTTCCCGATGCATCTGCAGCGTGCCGAACATGCGAGTGACTGCGTGACGGGGCCGTGATGCCTCGCACGCCATGTCGTGCGTGCTGCAGCCGGTGGCCCAGGTCACGATTCAGCGCCGCAAGGTGTCTCGAGGACATTCCCCGAACACAGTGCGGTACAGCAGGGAGAAGCGGCCCAGATGCCCGAAGCCGAGCCGCAGGGCTATCTCCGTCACACTCCCCGTCGCATCTGCCTGCAGCAACGCGCTGCGCGCGCGGTTCAACCGGCCCAGCTGGTGCCAGTGACAGGGTCCATGTCCGTAGGCATCACGAAACAGACGTTCGAGCTGGCGTTCGCCCACGCCCAGCGCGAGCGACAGGGCCGCACTGTCGAACGGCCGGTCCAGATGGACTTTGAGATGGTTCTCGGCCCGCCGCACCACGGCATCGCGGTGGCGCTCGATCCAACTGCCCTCCCCACGTCGCTCCGGTCCGGCATCGGCGGCACTGACCGCATCCACGAAGGCCCCCAGCAGCAGCGCCGACTGCGCCGCCGACTGTTCCTGCGTGATCAGGCCCTGCCAGTGGGCGGCCGCTTCCAGTGCCGTGGACACGCCGTAACGCAGTGCCTGCGCGTGCGCAGGGTCGGCAGCGCGGCTGCACCAGCCACTGCGTGGCAGACGCAGTTCGCGGCCCACCCGCGCGACCGCCTCGCGCTGCAGGACCTCGCGCGCAATCAGCAGCACGGCCCACTGCCACCCCCCGGGCCCCGGACGCACATTGAGCTCGCTGTCCTCGGCGAACACCATCACCTGGCCCGCAGGAATCCAGCGCCCGTTGGCCCACATTGGCTGCCGGCAGGACACGGCCATTGCCAAGGCAATCGACCCACGACCAAAACTGCCGCTGGCGAAAATCGGCAGCGTGTAGGCACCGCTGTCCAGGCTGAACTCCGGAAAGACCAGGCGCTGCAGGCACGCGCGAAAGTGCCCGGCGGCCAGCAGCCGCTGCTCGAACCGGGTGTCCCGCACCACCCCCAGCAACGCATCGGCGTCGAATCCATCGACGACGAAGCGGCTGTACGGGACCATCGTTTCGTCCATGCCAGTTCCTCGAACAGGTCGGAAAGCGGATAGCGCGACGGGGGACAAGCTGCTTACATCGGCGCGATTGTGGGGCGGAAACACCATCGCTACAAGCGGAGACAGCCTGCCCCGCACGCATGAAACGCATCACATGGAGACCTGTCCGAGGGGTGCTCGCGCCATCCGGGACGAGCCCCCGATCCGAAGCCTCTTCACGCACCGGCCGAGGTCTACGTGCACGTCAATGCGACCGTGACGCACATCGCCCCCGTGGACAGCACCCGTGCACCACCGCCGGACGGAGCGGCCAGCCCCACCCCCTCCACGCGCACATCACCTGCGCTTCGCACAGCGCTCACGAACGTCCTGCCTCTGCTGATCGGTTGCCTGCTCGGCCAGCAGCTGCCGACACTAGCCCAGATGCCGGGCTTCAGCCTGCACGTGCTGTGGATTCCGGGACCGCTGTTGATGGGCTGGCTGCTGTTCACCCCGCGTACGCAGTGGCGAACGTGCATCCTCGCGGCCGCGGCCGGCACCGTGCTGGCGTTCGTGCTGGTGCCGTTCGTCGGGCTGGACGGCATGATCGCCAGCGCCGGTGAACTTGTCCTCGTGGCTGCCGCGGCCTGGCTGCTGCTGCGCTGGCGCGGCACGGGTTCACCGCTGGAGAGATACCGCGATATCGCCCTGTTCATCGTGCTCGGTGGCATCGCGCTCCCCGTGTGCGTGGCGTGGTGGCAGATGCTCGTCTTTCCAGGCGCGCCCCGCGGGCTGGCACCGGGCGTGCTGCTCACACGGCTGCTCTGCAGCAGCGTGAGCTACCTGCTGATCGTGCCGGCGGTGGTCAACATCGCGCGGGTGATGCAATCGCCGGAACGTCGCGCCGGCTGGCGCTGGCACACTGTCGCCGTCGCTGTGCTGCTGTTGGGCGTGCTCGGCGTGATCTGGGGCATGGACTGGGCCGATGGGGTGATGACCTCGCTGCTGGTGCTGGTCCCCATCCCGCTGCTGATCTGGGCGTTGATCGTGTTCGGCGTCAGCGGGGCGGCAGTGTGCATGCTGGTCGTGGCGGTGCTGGCGATGCAGTTGGGCATGGCCGGCGCCGGGCCGTTTGCCTACTGGACGCCCGAGCGCAACCTGATCACCGCCCAGGTGTGGACCCTGGGCATCAGCTGCGTCCTGCTGTTCCTCGGCGCGCTGTCCGAGCAGAAGCTGTCCAATCACCTGAAACTGCAGCAGGCCTATCGCCGGCTGGGTGAGGTGACCGGACGCATGCTGGTGGTGCAGGAAGAAGAGCGCACACGCATCGCGCGCGACCTGCATGACGACGTCAACCAGTCGCTGGCGGCGATCTCGATCTGCCTGAGTACCCTGCGCAACCAGATTCCCGAAGCCCAGCGCCACAGCGTGGTCGAGCTCCAGGAGCAGCTGTTGACGGTGTCCAATGACATCCGGTCGATCTCCCACGAACTGCATCCGAGCATCCTGCGTTTCACCGGCCTGGCCAGTGCGCTCGATGCATTCTGCATCAAGCGCAATGCACGTGGCGCGCTGCGCGTTCGGTGCCGGATCGAGAGCCCGCCACGGCTCGGTGACGACCGCGAGCTGAGCCTGTTCCGCATCGTGCAGGAGGCAGTGAACAACGTCGACAAACACGCACACGCCAGTACCGCCCATGTCCTGGTCACGGTGCGCGGTGAGCAGTTGCTGTTACGGGTAGACGACGATGGGGTTGGCATGCCGGCCGCAGCCAGCACCGAGGCGGCGCCCGGGCTGGGCATGATCAGCATGGAAGAGCGCGCACGGTTGCTGGGCGGCAGCCTGCAGATCGGTTCCAGCCCGCTGGGCGGTACCCGGATCGAAGTGCGCTTTCCGTTGGGCGATGTGGCGTCCGGCCAGTGGTTTCATCGCGCGCTGCAGACGCCGCCTTCACCTGGTCCTGACACTTGAAAAAAGAAGTCGGCCCGCTGCATCCGCCACGACACTCCCGCCGTAAGTGAAGGTGCGTCATACCGGCGCATCCATTTGGGAGTTTTGGTCATGAAGATCCAGTTCGCAGGCCTCGTACTGATCGGTTGTCTTGCCGCCACCGCGTCCCCGCTCGTCTTCGCGCAGGCCCCGACCGCGCCCATGGCGGCGCACAGCAATCCGATGGTCGGCGGTGCGGCGATGTATGCCAACAAGGACATCATCGACAATGCCGTCAATTCCAAGGACCACACCACGCTGGTCGCCGCGGTCAAGGCCGCCGGCCTGGTCGATACGCTCAAGGGCGCAGGCCCGTTTACCGTGTTCGCACCGACCAACGCCGCGTTCTTGGCCCTGCCGAAGGGCACCGTGGAAGGGCTGCTGAAGCCTGAAAAGAAGGCGGACCTGACCAAGATCCTGACCTATCACGTCGTTCCGGGTGCGGTCACTGCCACCGACCTGATGGCGAAGATCAAGCAGGGTGGCGGCAAGGCCAGCCTCACCACGGTCGAAGGCGAAGCGCTGACCGCCCGCGTCGCTGGCAAGGGCATCACCCTGACCGACAGCAAGGGCCAGGCCGCCCACGTCACCATCGCCGATGTGAAGCAGAGCAATGGCGTGATCCACGTGATCGACAAAGTGCTGATGCCGTAACCGGAAACGGCGGCTGCAGATAGCCTGCAGCCGCCCCGGAACGGGAGGAAGATGACCTGGCGCGCCGTCTTCAGGACGATGACGGGGGAGACATCACGCTGTGCGGACGACGCGCCAGGTCAAGACGGTCCCTCGCCGGCGCATGGGTGCGCCGGCAGGGTATGTGGACGGGGAAAGAGGACGCGGTCCGCCGGCGCTCAGCGCGGCAGTGCCTTGCCGGACAGCTCAACGCGTCGGTTCGGCGCCAGGCACACGATCAGCGCCTTGCGCTGCGCCTGCTCGCACTGCACCAGCGGGTCGGCCTTGCCCCGCCCTTCGGCGACGATGGCCGCCGCCGGTACGCCGCCGGCCACCAGCGCGTCGCGCACGGCCTCGGCGCGCCGTTGCGACAGCACCCGGTTGTAACGGTCACTGCCGATCCGGTCGGTGTAGCCGATCACCTGGATGGTCTGCACCCGGCTGGCATCACGCACCTGCTGCAGCAACATCTCCACGTTGCGGCGTCCTTCGGGCGTCAGCACGGCACTGTCGAACGCGAACATCGCATCCGCCGCCAGCCGCAGTGGCTCGCTCGGCATCGGTGCGGGCGCCGGTGGCGTGGGTGGACGCGGTGGATCGAGCACGGCGGCGCAGGCCTGCGGCTTCCAGTGCGCTGCCTGGGCGATGCCCTTGCCATCGAAATCGACCTTGAACTGGCAGGTGAAGTAATCCCCACCCGGGCTGCTGCGGAAGTTGAACAGGTAGTTCCACTCGCGCACGCCCCACATGCCTTCGCCGAAATGCGGGGTGCCGAGCAGAGCGTACAGCTGGCGCTTGCTCATGCCACGGGCGAACAGGCGCAGGTTGTCGACGTCCACGAACAGTCCCTCCTTCAGGCTGGCCCTGCCCGGATCGGGGAAGCTCACTGCATCGGCGTCGACGGCGGTGTCGGACGATGTGGTGCGTTGCTCGCCATGGCTGGCGCAGGCGCCGAGCAGCAGGGCTGCCAGGCTCAGGCCCAGTGACCGCAGCAGCGGCCCCTGGGGAATGGATGTGGGCTGCATGTGCATGGTGTTCCCCCTGTAAACGTTGAATGCGGACCGTGGGCCCGGTGCCGGCAGCGCGCCGGCACCGGACGCGGTCACCACTGGATGCCGGCACCTACCGCGACACCACCATCGCCGCGGCTGTTGGTCGAACCGCTGAACTTGTAGATCCAGCGGCCGCCTTCGGAGACCCCCGAAATGCCCACCGCCACGCCGGATTCGCCGTTGAAGCTGCCTGCTGCGAGCGAGGCCATGCTGCGGCCGGCTTCATAGGGCTGCGGCAGGGCGGCCACCGCCATGGCCGAGGCGACACCGGCCGAAGCGCGGTTGTCGGTCTTCTGCAGGTTGCGGTCGAACGAGTCCATGCGCTCGTCGGTGTACGCCTTGGACCAGTCCAGGGTCTGGGCCATGCCGCTGCGCAGCTGGTCCACGTTGACGGCATCGGTGCCGGCGGTACCGGGGGCGACGTTGCGCACCGTGGTCGGACCGCTGGCGGTACTGCCGAGTGTCACGCTGTTGAGGTTGGTGGTGCCGTTGACGTTGGTGTCGTAACGGATCGTGCCCTGCTGGGACGCCTGCAGCTGGCGGACGTTGACCGCGTCGGTGGCTTCGCTGCCATCGGCGACGTTGGCGATCTGCCGCTCCGCACCACTGCTGCCCACCGAGACCGTGTTGGCCCGGTTGGCCACCGAACCGGCGCCCAGTGCGACGCTGTTGCTGCCCTGTGCGCTGGCTCCGTTGCCCAGTGCGGTCGCGTTGCTGCCCGCAGCGGCGGCACCGGCACCGCCGGCCACCGCGTTGTCGCCGGTCGCGGCCGGCGCGGCGAGGTTCTGCGTGTTGTTGACCTGGAACATCCCGGAGGTGCCGTTGTTGATGTTGTTGATCTGCGTGTCGGTATAGGCCTTGGACTCGGTGATCGCGTAGTTCACGCCGTTCTGCAGCTGGCCGACATTGACCGCGTCATAGCGTTCCGAACCATCGGCCACGTGGGTGACCTTGCGCTCGGCACCGGTGCTGCCGACGGCCACCTCTCCCACCGAGTTGCTGGCACCGGCCTGGCCGTAGGCACCGGTGTACCCGGTCTGGGCACCCACACTGGCGACCGAGCCAGCGCCGAGGGCGACGCTGTTGTCCGCGCTGGCGTTGGCGCCGTCGCCGATCGCCGCGCTGCCGCTGCCCGCCGCACTGGCCAGCGGCCCGATCGCGATGCTGTCGGCACCGCCCGCGGTGGCCGCACCCTTGGTCGAGTTGACCTGCACGTACTGGCTGGTGCCGCCCGGCTGGATCTGGTCGATGCGGGTATTGAGGTTGGTCAGCGAGGTATCCACCGCCGAGAAGGCTGCGGTGACGTCGCTGTAGTCGTTGGCGATGACGCTGCCATTGGTGGCGATCGAGGAGATGCGGAAGGTCGGCGCGGTCCAGATGCCGGTGTTGCCATCGAAATTGGTGGTGCCGCCGAAATACCCGACCAGGGCCGCGTTGGTCTGGAACAGCTGGTTGCCGTTGACCGCATCCAGGCTGCCGGCCAGCACGCGTCCGTCGGCCAGGTTGGTCAGCGCCACCGCCGCGCCGCTGGCATCGCCGGCCAGGGTGATGGTGTTGGTCGCGTCGCCACTGGCATCGGCGTCGTACTTCACGGCCAGGCGGTCCACGGTGTCGGTCTGGTCGGCGACGTTGGCCAACGAGGTGCTCACGGCATCGAAGGCGCTGCCGACGTTGTCATAGCTGCCGGGGGTGACCTGGCCATCGCTGGCGACGTTGTTGATCGTGTAGCTCGGCGCGGTGACCAGGCCGTTGGCATCCAGCGCCGCGCCGCCACCGAGATGGGTGGCCACCGCCTGATTGGCATTGAACAGTTGGCCCAGGTTGACGGCATCGGTCGCCTGGGTACCGGCGGCGACATTGACCACCTGGCGCTCGGCACCGGCCGCACCGACCGACACCGTACCCTCGCGATCGGCCACGGCACCGGCGCCCACGGCAATGCTGTTGGCGGCGGTGGCCGAGGCCCCGGTGCCGACGGCGATGCTGTCGAGGCCGGCGGCGGCGGCGTCGGCACCGGTCGAGTTGATCTTCAGGTAACGGCTGCCGACCCCGTTGCGGATATCGGTGATCTGCGTGTTGAGGTTGACCAGCGAACCATCCACCGCGGAGAACGCGTCGCTGGCGTTGTCGTACACCCCCTGCGCGACGGCGCCACCGCTGGAGATCGTGGAGATCTGGAAGCTGGGTGCGGTCCACGCGCCGGTGGCGGGATCGTAGGCGGTGACGCCGCCGAAGTAGTCGACGATCGCGCTGTTGGTATCGAACAGCTGGGCGCCGTTGACCGCCTCGGTGCTGCCCGCGTCGACCGCGCCGTTGGCCAGGTTGGCGATCGTGGTGGTGCCGGTGCCGCCACCGAGGGTGACGCGGCGGTAGTCCGCACCGCCAGCCCCGTCGTCGTCGTAGGTCACCGCCAGCGTGCCGACCGCATCGATCTGCGAGATCGCGCCCTGCAGCTGGGCCACGTTGACCGCATCGGTGGCGGCACTGCCGGCAGCCACGTTGCTGATCTGGCGCTCGCCACCGACGAAGCCGACCGAGACTTCACCAGCCGAGACCTGCGCGGCAGTCAAGCCATAGGCGCTGTAGCTGGCCTGCGCACCACGGTTCGCCGCCGAACGGTACCCCAGCGCCACGCTGTTCGCCTGGTTGGAGGTCGCCTCGGAGCCGAGAATGGTCTGCCCGTTGGCAGTGCCCGTCGCACTGTCGCCGACCACCACGGAGTGGCCCATGCGCGCTGCGTAATCGGCCGTCGGCACGCCCGTCGGATCGGTCGGGTCGTTGACCCCTGCGCCCGGGAACGCCACGTTGGCGTCCTGCTGCGGCAGCTCGTGGCGTGCGTTCGCACCGATCACCACTTCCCTGGACCCATTGGCATAGGCACCATCACCCACCAGCACCTGGTAGTCCTGCGCGGCATTGACCGCCCAGCAGTCCACGCTGGCGACCAGCAGATTGACGCACTGGTTCGACCATGCCGGCGAACCGTCCGGCAGCACCAGCCCGAGCAGCCCGTTGGGGTCGCCGTTGTTGATGTTGTAGATGTAGCTGTCGGAGGTGACGCCACCGATCAGGGTCAGGTGCGAGCTGCCGCCGGTGCTTGCCCCGCCCAGCCCATCGAGCAGCGTACCGACCGGGGTCAGGTTGACCACCGGCACGCCCAGCACGTTGGTGACCGAGTAGGTCTGCATGACGTTGGCGCTGCTGACTGCGAGGTTGCCGTTGCGGACATAGCCATCACCGCCCAGCAGGCCCTGCGCGGTCGGGCCGACCAGTTGCGAGAGCGATCCGACCAAGCCGCCGGTACCGATGACCAGGCCGGCATTCGGATCGGCCGGGGCCGGGGCCTTCGGGCTGCCCGGCGGCAGCGCGGTCGGCGCCGGGAAGACCGTACCCAGGATCGGCGTGGTGATCGCACCGACTGCACCCAGCACCGGGGTGGTGAGGGTACCCACGGTAGTGCCGACGCCGTCGAGCAGGCCGCCGACGGCCCCGCCGACACCGTTCAACACTCCGCCCAGCGCGTTACCCATACCATTCGGCGCCAGCGCCATCGAGCTGGTCTGCACGGCACTGACGCCGGCATCCACGAGCTTGGGATTGCGGTCGGCCGCATCGACCACGTGGCCGAGTGCATCCACGCGCACGCCGCCAGCGACATTGCTGGCCAGCGATGCCTGCACGGCATCCGGTGCGTCGGGCGTCACCGTGGCGTCGGCGATCAGCGCCGCCCTGGCCTCCCCCTCGGCCGCCGCCAGGCGTGCCTGCGCCGCCGCATCGACGTTGGCCTCCAGTGCGGCCTTCCGTGGTGACGGGGTCGCCGCGACCGCCACGCTCGCCGCCGCCTTCGCCTCGGCGTTCACTGCCAGTGCGGTATCCGCTGCCGCAGTGAGTCGCGCATCGGCCGTGAGCGGCACTCGCACCGTCGCTGCCGTCGGCGCAACTGCGGCGACCGCATCGACGTTGGCATGAGCATCCAGCCCGGCACCGTTACCCGTGCCTGCCGCGATGCCCAGATCGGCCAGGGCCGCCACTTGGGCGCCCGGCGCGGCAACGCGCCTGGGCAGGTCCGCGTTCGCCTGCGCAGCGGCCTGCACCTGCAGCGCCGGCCGGTTGGCCATCGGTGTACCGAGGTTGAGATTGACCTTGGCATCCACGCTCAGCAGGGGGGCCGTGCCACGATCACGTGCCGCGGCCGCCAGCGCCACTTCCGCATCGAGCTTCACCGGCAGTGGCGCGGTGTACTTGGCGGTCAGTGCCTGCAGGTCGGTGAGCGTCTGATTCTCACCGGCCCATGCACTGCCCGTGCACAACGCCAGTGAGAGACCCAGCGACAGCACCGACATCGGCACCTTCAGATGCACCACGACCGGGCCGGCCGCAAGGCTGCCACGCGCGGTGGCGATTTCGGAGACGACCACCAGGGCGTTCAGCCGGTGGCTCCACACCAATCGAAAGATACGGTTCATCAGGTATTCCCCCGTGTACGAATGCGTTGAACATCACCGGTGCCTGACGGCACGTGGATGTCATTACAGTCGAGGGGTCAAACCGCGAGCACTTCATTCCGGCAGCACAAACGTGCGTTCCGGCAAGACGACGGGTAAAACCGGCAGGGGAATGGGCAATTTCGGCAGGTTGCCGAATATGTGCACGGCCGGCGTGTGGATACTCTTCTGAATGCTCAGGCCGGGCTGCCCATCTGCGCGGGCGCGCGCATCAGCGTGTCGCGTGGCAGCTCGCCAAACACGCGTCGATAATTATCGGCAAACCGCGACAGGTCCCACAGTCCGCAACTGAGCGCGATCGCCTTGACCGATTTGCGGCTGGAATCGGCCATCGACAACCCGCGGCACGCGGCGCACAGCCGCAGCATCGAGAGATAACGGTTGGGCGAGGTGCCGAACAGGTCTTCGAAGGCATACCGCAGCGCGCGCTCACTGACGCCGGCCGCGTCGCAGATTTCATTCATGTAGATATAGCGACGCAGATTGAGCCGCATGAAGTTCTCGGCGCGCTGGGCGATCAGATAATGCGTGCGCCGGCCCCGGCTGCAGGTCGGGTGGTCGTCGCTGCCGGCGCCCAACAGGGCCTGGATGTGGTCATGCAGCAGGGTATCCACTGCGTCGGCCGCCAAAGCGCCGCCCTGCCCGGCCAGCGCGGCATGCACCTCGGCATAGCGCTGCATCAGGCGCGCCCCACCGCCGGCCGCGCCAACGTGGAACAGGGACAGCGCCTGACCAGAAGGCAGCGTGTTGCGCAGGCTGAGTTCGGTCAGTTTGCGCTGCACCCGCTGCATCGGCGCGAGCAGCAGTGTGAGGTGGGTGCCGGCACTGAGCGTGAACTCGCTGATGCCTTCTGGCAGAACGGTCAACGCCATCCCCGCCGCCAGCGGCATGCCGTGGCACCAGCTCACATTCTCGTCTGTGGCGTGGATCAGGCCGAGCAGGCACCAGTCCGGCGGCAGCATGAAACGGCCGCGGAAATGGAACCCGCTCACGGCCGTGCAGAACAACGCCTCGTCATGCACCTGCGATTCAATGGCGGCCCGCGGGCCGTTGCCATCCAGCAGCACCATTTCCAGATCGCAGACACGCAACACACCACTGAGCGACGCCAGGTCGAATGTCCTGAGCCCGCTCTCCATCCGGTTATCCACCACACCATCTACCATGACAGTGATGCCCCCCTTTGGCCTGGCCCCCCGGTGCCTCGCCATAGGCCCACCGGGTGCGCACTCCTTCAATTTCTGCTGCGCATTCTGTTACGGCAACCTGCCGCGGCGATGCCGTCTGCCCGCCCATCCAGATCATCCAGCGATCCCCGCTAAATGATTCAGCAGATTCCGTGCGCTCTGCGCGCGTGATTCGATGCGCATTTTTGGCAAGTATGCCCGAACTGCACGCCAGGTAAACAGAATCACAATCGCCATCACAAATATGGCCGAAACCACGGAAACCCAGCGTTCGTGCGCGTCCGCATGCCGTCAAATAGTTGACATCACACCGTCATCACATGATCTACACCAGCGCTTCACTTTGTCGCCATTACATCAGGTTCATACAGCGCAGCCCCGGCCGACCGGGTTTCCCTAAAGTTGAATCCGGGTGTGCCGATTTTGTGCATTGGATACCGCGCGATTCGTCGAGCATCCAGATCAGGACGCCAGGACATACCGACGCGGTGATACCGCAATACAGAGGGAGCTCCATGGACAGCAACCTTCATCTTCCGTGCCTTCATTGGCACTGCCGCGTGCCGGCAGCCGTGACGTACTGTCCAGCGCGATCTGCCGCCAATGACGTCGGCCGGGCACTGCCCGGCCGATAGTGCAGGTCTGTAAAGGGCCGCATCGCGCAGGATGCGCGGTCGAGATGGACGTCCTGGCGGAGCCAGGCAACGCCATCGGTACCAGGGGTTGTTTCCGCCCGTTCGGGCTCTGATTGGGAAAAGGAGAAACCGTCATGAATGCATCCGTTCGCAAGTTCCTCGTGGAAGAAGATGGCGTGACCGCGCTCGAGTACGGCCTGCTGGCCGCCGTGATCGCGGGCATCCTCGTGGTCGTGGGTAAGGCGCAGATCGAAGGCTTCTTCACGAGCCTCTTCGAAAAACTCGGTGAAGTCGTCGAGGATGCCACCGGGAAAGCGTCGGCCTGATCGTCTGATGTGACTGCCAGCGCTGTCGCCCGGCTCTCCCGCGGCGACGGCATGGCGCGCACGTGCAGAGGCACGACCGATTCGGGGGACATAACGCATGGAACTCCTTCCCCTGGTGGCATTGCTGTTGGGCGTACAGGTCGCCATCCATGACCTGTATGCCCGACGGGTGTCCAATCGTGGGTTGATGCTGGCCACCGGCCTGGCCCTGGTGGCGCTGGCCTGGCAGTGGCTGATGGCGGGCCGCGGCTTTCCGGGTACGCATCTGCTGGGCTTCGCACTGGGATTGCTGTCGCTGCTGCCCTTCTATGCCATCGGCTGGATGGGCGCCGGTGACGTGAAGTATTTCGCGGTGCTCGGCCTGCTGCTCGGCGCCGCACCGCTGCTGCCGATCTGGATCATCGCCAGCCTGCTCGCCGGTGCACATGCGATGTGCGTGATCGCCGCGCGGCGCATTGGGCCTGTCCTCTTCCACGACGCACTGTCCACCGGCTCCAGCGGTCCGGTCGCGCGCCGGGTGCAGCCGGTGATCGCGCAGTGGCGTCATGCACGCCAAGGCCGGGCAGGCATTCCGTACGCGGCCTACCTGGCCTTCGCCAGCCTGTGGTGGGTGCTGCAGCAGCACGTCGGCGGTGCCGCATGAACGTTACCCGCCCGCGCCACCGTCCCGCCCGGCGCCAACGCGGCATCGCCACGCTGGAATTCGCCTTGATGCTGTTGTTCGGCCTGTTGCCGCTGTTGCTGGTCACGTATTCCGGCGTGATGATCATGGCCGCGCAGCAGACGCTCTCGGCGGCCTCGGCCGAGGGAGCGCGCGCCGCCTTCCGCCACGCCACGCCGACCGAACGCCGCACCGCCGCCTGCCTGGCGGCACGCCGTTCCATGCAGTGGCTGCTCACGTACGCCAAGCAGGCACCCGACTGCGCCGCGGCTGCCGCCCCGCCGATCACCGTCTCCACGCCCGCGCCGTGCGCCGACCTGCCGGCCGCGCAGTGCATCCGCGTGGAAGTGAGCTACGACTACAGCGCCTACCCGTTCCTGCCCGGCACCGGCCGCGTCTATGGCTGGGTGATGCCCAAGCCACTGCGCAGCACCGCCGTCGCCCAACTCGACCTCGGCGGCAACTGATGACGCTCCGGAGAACAGCATGCTCAAATTGACCCGCATCGCCGCGATCCTGTTGATCGGCCTGGCGGTGATCCTGGCGATCGTCGCCTTCGGCGTCAGCCGTCGCGCCAGCCAGACGCCCCCCGGGACGCCGGCGACCGCGAACGCCCCGGCACAACCGGCAACCTGGCCGGTGGTCGAGGCGGTCGGCGCGTTGCCGGCAGGACGCCCGATCACGGCCGAGGACCTGCGCGTCACGGGCCATCCTCAACGCCCCACGGGCGGCTACACCTCGGTCAACGCCCTGATCGGTGCGGTGCCGACCCAGGACATCCCGGCCGGCACCCAGATCCAGACCGCGCAGATCGCGCAGGGCTTTTCGTTGCGCCTGAATCCCGGCGAGCGTGCGCTAGCCGTCCCGGTGGACGAACTGGTCGCCGCCGGCAACCGCATCCAGCCCGGCGATTTCGTCGACGTCTTCCTCAACCTGCGCGCCTCGCGCGGGGTGCGCGATGACGGCGATGCACAGACCCGGCTGCTGCTGTCGCGCCTGCGCGTGCTCAGCTATGGCGCGCAGGACGTACAGAGCGTGGCCACGGTGCCGGCCGATGGCAGCGAGCCGCCGCCGGCCGACAGTCGCGCACAGGACATCACCGGCGGGAGCAGTTCGGCGGGCGGTTCCCGCAGCGATGGCACCACAGCCCCGGCACGCAGCGCAGTGCTGGCGGTGCCGGTCGCCGAAGCGAACCGGCTGCTGCTCGGCGCCCAGCAGGGCAAGCTGTTCCTGGCGCTGCGCAACCCGGCCGACATCGGGCTGCCGGACCAGGCGCTGTTCCCGACGCCCAGCCGCGTGCTCAGCCCGCGCCGCGAGCTCTCCGCCGAAGAGCGCCTGGCCCTGCAGCGGCCGGAGAACGACGCCTATGCCGGGATCGATACCGATGCATTGGCCGGACGCGGACGCAGTGCCGCCGCCGCACTGCCGCTACCCAACAGCGCCCCCCGCCGCGCCACGCCCCGCGCGGACCGCGGCATCGAAATCATCCGTGGCGACATTTCCTCCCATAGCGGGTCGCGCTAAGCCCATGCCGAGACAGCCCATGACCGAACGCCCCACCCTCGCGCGCCGTCTCTCCCACGTTCTGCCACGCTGCCTGCTGGTCGGCGTGCTGATCGGCAGCCCGCTGCTGGCCAGCGCCGAGGCCGAGCTGGTGCTGCAGACGCGCGAACAGCGGCCGTGGTCACTGCCGGCCAATCTGGAGCGGGTGGCCATCGCCGACCCCAGCGTGGCCGACGTGGTGATGCTGCGCGGCCGTGAGGCGCTGCTGGTCGGCAAGGCACCGGGCAGCACCACCCTGCTGCTGTGGCGCAACGGCAGCCGCGAGCCGGAGCGTCTGCAGGTCGAGGTGCGCAGCGCGGTGCAGGGCGCCGTCAGCGCACAGGGCGGCGGCACTGGCCTGATCGTGCAGGACGGCCAGGGCCTGCTGCAGGGCCTGAGCCCGTCGCTGCTGGACCACCAGAGCAGCGTGAAAGCGGCCGCGATGGCGGTGGGCAAGGACGGCCAGCTCGCCGACATCGCCACCATCGCCAGCGGTGGCGTGGTCCAGGTCGAGGTGAAGATCGTCGAGTTCAACAAGTCGGTGCTGCGCCAGATCGGCATGAGCTTCGGCAACAAGAACTTCAACCGCAACAACGGCTTCTACTACGGCATCACCCGCCCGGGTTCCACGCTGCCGGGCCTGCTGCCGGTAAGCGAATCGGCCGGCCCCGACGACGTCATCATCACCAACCCGCTCTCGTCCGCATTCGGGTTGGTGTTCAAATCCCTCACCCATGGCTGGGATGCGAACATCGACCTGCTGCAGAGCAACGGCATGGCCCGGGTGCTGGCCGAGCCGACCCTGGTCGCGCTATCCGGGCAGAGCGCGAGCTTCCTGGCCGGTGGCGAGCTGCCGATCCTCGAGCCGCAGGGCCTGGGCACCACCACGGTGACGTTCAAGCCGTTCGGCATCGGCCTGACCGTGACCCCGACCGTGCTCGGCCCGAACCGCATCGCGCTGAAGGTCGCTCCGGAAGCAAGCGATCTCAACTATGCCGCCGGCATCACCTACAACGATGTGCAGGTGCCATCGATCACCACGCGCCGCGCGGACACCACGGTCGAGCTGGGCGACGGCGAAACCTTCGTGATCGGCGGGCTGGTCAGCAACAACGTCACCTCCAACGTGGACAAGGTGCCGCTGCTCGGCGATCTGCCGATCATCGGCTCGTTCTTCCGCACCCTGAATTACAAGAAGGAAGAGAAGGAGCTGGTCATCATCGTCACGCCGCGGCTGGTGCAGCCCCTGGCCCAGGGCACCGAGGTGCCGCTGCCGGGCCAGCGCGAGGCATCGCCGAACCTGCCGGTCTGGGGGGCCTGGCTGCTGAGTCCGGCGTCCTCGGACCAGCTGCCCGGATTCTCGCGCTGAGCCCGATGCCAGGAACCTGCCCGCCATGTCCGCCACCCTGCAACTGGTCCAACCACGGGATGCTTCGATGAAGCTCGTGCTGTTTGCGCCGGACCGCGAACTGGCCCCCCTGCTCTCGGCGTTGCTGCCGTCGCTGGGCACGGTGCAGTGGCTGGACAGCGCCGCGCCGGCGTCGGCGCTGGAACCCCTGCGCGATACCGGCTGCGTGGTGCTGCTGGACTACCGGCACGAGCACGCGGCGTTCTCCGCGGCCCTGACCCGCCAGCTGCAGGCGCAGGCGCCCGAGCTGCCGCTGGTGGCGGTCGGCTCGACCCAGGCCGAGCACATGGACGGCGTGGTGGCCGCGCTGCGCGCCGGGTTGCGCGACCTGCTCGATCTGGACAGCGCGCCACAGGACATGGAAGCCGTGCTGCGCCGCGCCGCGTCGCTGGGCGTGCAGGGCCGCGGCACCGTCCCGGTCGCGCCACCGGCACGCGCGCGCATGGTGCTGCTGCTCGGGGTACGCCCCGGCGTGGGCAGCAGCACGCTGGCCGCGCATCTGGGCGTGCTTGCGCAGCAGGCCACGACGGCGCACCCGGATGTTCCAGCTGAAACGGCCCCTGCCGGCACGGGCACGTTGCTGCTCGACCTGGGGCAACCCACCGGCGATCTGACGCTGTACCTCAACGTGGACCCCAGCTTCCATTTCGACGATGCGCTGCGCAACGCCGGACGCATCGACGCCACGCTGGCGCGCACCGCGATGGCCCACCACGCCACCGGCGTCACCCTGCTTGGCCAGCCGCCGGGCATGGAAGGGGCCGCACTGCCCGACCCCGGCATGCTGATGCAGCGCCTGCGCAGTGTCTTCCACACCGTGCTGTGCGACCTCGGCGGTGTCCCCCTGCGCCAGTTGCCGGTGTCGCTGCTCAACAGTGCCGACGACATCTGGCTGATCGCCGACCAGTCGATCGGTACCCTGGTCTCGCTGGACCAGATGCTCCGCCATCTCACCCAGGTCGGTGCGCGCGATACCCGGGCGCAGCTGATCATCAACCGCCATGACGATGCCAGCGGCCTGAGCCCGGCGCAGATCGCTGCCCGCTTCGAGCTGCCGCTGTTGGCAGTGCTGCCCGATCGGCCCACACTGCGTTCCAGTGCCAGCCATGGCCGCCTGCTGCTGCAGGATGCACCCCGTGATCCGTATGTGCGTGCCCTTGCCCCGCTGTTGTCGCACCTGGATCCGACGGCCCCCGCGCCGGCCAGGGGCTGGCGGGAACACCTCGCCCTTCGCCTGAGTGGTTCCCCATGGAAGACAAAGTGACCCCGTTCCCGACCCCCACGGCCCGTGCCGATGCAGGCCCCGAAGCCGAGCCTGGCGTGCAGCCGTTCGAGCAGTCCGAGCAGTACCAGAAAGTGCTGATCGCCGCGCATGAGCACCTGCTCAACAGTATCGAGGACGAGCGCATCGACATCGATGCGTGGGCGCCGGATACCGTGTCGCGCTATGTGCATGCGCAGACCGCCGGCTTCGTCCACGAGTGGCGGATCCCGATCAACGAGGCCGAGAAGGACATCGTCGCCAATGCGCTGGTCAAGGAGCTGACCGGCTTCGGGCCGCTCGATGACCTGCTGCATGATCCGGAGATCGAAGACATCCTGATCAACGGTTACAAGGACATCCACGTCTCCCAGGGCGGCATGCTCAAGCGCGCGCCGCAGCGCTTCAGCGACGACAGCCACCTGCTGCGCATCCTGCGCCGGATCCTCGCCCCGCTCGGCCGGCGGCTGGACGAATCCAACCCGATGGTGGATGCGCGCCTGCCCAACGGCGGCCGGCTCAACGCCATCATCTCGCCGCTGGCCGTGGATGGGCCGATGGTCTCGATCCGCAAGTTCCGCAAGGACCCGTTCACCCCGGACGAACTGCTGCGCATGGGCACCTTCGACCGGCCGATGCAGGCACTGCTGCACGCGATGGTGCTGGGCCGCTGCAACATTCTCGTCTCCGGCGGTACCAGTTCGGGCAAGACCTCGCTGCTCAATGCGCTGGCCAATTACATTCCGGCCAACGAACGCGTCATCACTGTCGAAGACACCGCCGAGCTGTCGCTCAACCATCCGCACGTGGTGCGCCTGGAAAGCCGGATCGGTGGCGCGGACGGCAACGGCGCGATCAGCATCCGCGACCTGGTCCGCAACAGCCTGCGCATGCGCCCGGACCGGATCGTGGTCGGCGAAGTGCGTGGCGCCGAAGTGCTGGAAATGCTGCAGGCCATGAACACCGGCCATGACGGCTCGATGGCCACCATCCACGCCAACTCGCCGCGCGACTGCCTCTACCGTATCGAGATGCTGGCCGGATTCGCCGGTTTCCAGGGCAGCGAGGACAGCCTGCGCCGGCAGATTGCCAGCGCCATCGATTTCATCGTGCAGATCTCCCGCCTGGGCAGCGGCCGTCGCGTGCTGGTTTCGATCACGGAAATCACCGGGGTCACCGACAACATGATCGCGACCCAGGAGATGTTCCGTCACGAAGTGCAGATCGATGCCGACGGCAAGGAACAGGATCGTTGGGTCGGGCTGGGCTTCCAACCGCATTCGCACAAGCTCGAGCCGTTCCGCCGGCAGCTGCGCGAAGCGCTGGGCGGAGGCTTCTGAGCATGGCCTTCGTCCTGCTCCTGTGCAGTGCGGCGCTGGTGCTGGTGGCCCTGGCCGTGGAGCTGTGGGGCGGCGCGGCCGCACGCGAGCAGCGGAGGCTGTCGCTGCAACACGCCGAGCAGCGGCTTTCGCGGCCGGACACGTCGCCGCGCCTGGCCGGGATCAGCGACAGCCCTGCCCCGATGCCGGTGACCACCGCGCCCACCGGCCTGCCCTGGGATGCGCTGATGCAACGCGCCGCCCTGCCGACCGGCTGGCGGGTGCCGTTGCTGGTTGCCGCCGCCGCTGCGGTGCTGGCGTGGATCGCCAGTGCGCGGCTCGGCACCGCGTGGGCCGCGCCGATCGTGCTCGTGCTCAGTGCCTTGGCGGCGTGGTTCTGGGTATCGCGCCGGATCAATCGGCTGCAGGCCAGACTACTGCGCCAGCTGCCGGACTTCCTCGACAACCTGGTGCGCTTGGCCGGGCTCGGCAACAGCCTGCAGATGGCGTTCCAGACCTCGGCCGCGCAGATGCCGATGCCGCTGCGTGGCCTGCTCGATGCCACCCTGTCCTACACCCGCAGCGGGCTGGACCTCGACCGCGCCCTGGCGCAGGCGGCCCAGCCCTATCGGCTCGAAGCCCTGAACGTGCTGTCGGTCGTGCTCGGCGTCAGCGTGCGCATCGGCGGCCGTGCCGACCAGATCCTGCAGCGCATGGCCGATTTCATGCGCGACCTTGACCAGGCCCAGCAGGAGCTGATGGCCACCACCTCCGAAACCCGCATGTCGGCCTGGGTGCTCGGCCTGCTGCCGCCGATCAGCGCCGTCCTGATGGCGATCACCAGCCCGGACTTCTTCCAGCCGATCATCCACGAGCCACTCGGCCACAAGCTGCTGCTGTGGGCGCTGGGGCTGGAACTGATCGGCGGCTTCCTGCTGTACCGCCTGGCCAAATCCCTATGAGCGCCCGCCTGCCCTTCCCGGCCACCGGAGGTCACCATGACCAGTAGCGGCTGGTGGATCGCCTCGTTGTTGGTGCTCGCCACAGGCGTGGCCCTGCTGGGAGTGCGTGGCTGGGTATTGAGTAGCCGCGAGCAACGCAACCAGGAGACGCTGCAGGCCGCGTTGCGTCCGCGCGACGTGCCGGGCTCACCGTCCCCGCCCGCGCAGCCCCCGCTGAGCCTGCGCCAACGCTGGCTAAAGGGGATCGCGGCATTCGGTCAGCGCTTCAACGGCGGGCGCATCGAAGCCGCCCTGCTGGCCCCGGAAGATCGGCTGCTGCTCGATCAGGCCGGCTGGAACACCCAGGCCGGCACCGCGATCTTCCTCGGCCTGCGCCTGTTGATCGCGGTCGCCACACTGGTCCTGGTGCTGGCGTTCAACGACAGTACCGGCTTCAGCCGCGCGATGGCGATCTTCGGCGCGCTGGCGTTCGGCATCCTGCTGCCCAAGTTCGCGCTGCGTACCTGGGCGATGCGCCTGCGCAAGCAGGTCTCCGCGGAACTGCCGCTGCTGATCGATCTGCTGCGGCTGCTGCAGGGGGTGGGTTTCAGCATGGACCAGAGCCTGCAGACGCTGGGCGACAAGCTGCGCAACGCCGTCCCGGTGCTGGGCCGCGAGATCCACCAGGCCAACATCGCTTACATGCATGGGCGCAGCCGCGAGCAGTCGCTGCGCCGGCTGGGCGAATCGTTCGATGACGAGGACCTGCGCAGCCTGGTGCAGCTGATCCTGCAGGTGCATGCCCATGGCGGCGCCGTGCAGGAGCCGTTGCGCCAGTTCAGCATCCGGCTGCGCGAACAGCGCCGTTCCACCCTCAAGGAGAAAGTCGGCAAGCTCTCGGTGAAGATGACCGTCGTGATGATGTTGACGTTGTTGCCGGCGTTGATGCTGGTGCTGGCCGGTCCGGCCATCATCGCCCTCGCCTCCGCCTTGACCCAACTGGATTGAACGCCATGCGCCACGCCGTGCTTTCCCGCCTCTGCCTGCTGTTCGCCGCGACAGCCCTCTGCGCCGCCTGTTCGAACGTGCGCAACGGCTACCGCCAGGACCCGATGGCGCTGGCCTCGCCCGAGGTGGCGCCGCAGGACGACAAGCAGCTCTACGCCGAGCTGATCGCCAGGATGCAGCAGCAGGGCGCGTACTACGCGTCGCTGGCGCACGTGGATGCCTACCGGCAGCGTTATGGCGACAGCCCCCAGCTGCGGCTGTTGAATGCCGATGCGCTGCGCGAAACCGGACAGCGCGAGGCCGCATTGGCGCTGTACGCCAGCCTCACCAGCGGGCCGCAGGCCGCGGCGGCATGGCACGGACTGGGTCTGGTCGCGGCCCGCGACGGTGACGCGGCGCGCGCGGAACAGGCGCTGGCGAAGGCCGTGCAGCTGCAACCGTTGAATACGGGCTACCTGGGCGATCTTGGCTTCGCCCGGCTGCGCGCCGGCGACTGGGCCCGGGCGCAGGAACCGCTGGCCAAGGCTGCCGAGCTGTCCCCCGGCAGCGCCAAGGCCAATGCCAATCTGGCGGTATGGGCCCTGCTGCGTGGCCAGAACGAGATGGCCGAGACGATCATGCGCAACGCACGCTTGACCGACAGCGCCCAGGCCGAAGTCCGCCGGCTGGCGGAACAGCTGCGCCAGCAGGCCACGCCTGCACCGTCGGTGCAGCGCGCCCCGGCCAGCGTCGCCGCAGCGGCCCCGGCGCCCGGACCCACCGCCCGCGCCGCCACCCCATTGGCAGCCCGTCGGGTGGCGGTCGATACCGATCGCCGCACCAGCAGCGATGCACGTCTGGCGCCATCGATGCTCGAGCGCTTCAGCACCGCCACTCCCGCCAGCGAGAACACGCCATGAGCCAGCTGCGTCGCCTGTCTGTTTGCCTCCTGCCCGTCGGCCTGCTGCTGATGCTGCCGGCCTGGATCTCGCCCGTGCTGGCGCAGCAGGCACCGCTGACCGGACAGATGCTGGGCGGGCAGGATGCCCCGCCGGTCGCCGTCACTGCGCCGCCCGTCGCGGCACCCGTACAGCCCCATCCCGCTGACGTGACGCGCGCGCCGGGCCATGCCCCGGGCATGCCGACCGAGCGTTACGTTCCCCCCGCGCCGCCGCCGCGCACCGAGATCGGCCAGACCACCCGCGACCTGCTGCGCATGCAGGCCGCGGGCACCCACGCCGGTCCGCGCCTGCCGATCCTCGGTGACCAGGCGAGCGCGAGCTACGCGCGTTACCTCAAGAGCTTCGAGCACGAGATTCCCGAGTTCCTCAAGACCAGTGTGAAGAAGGACGTCAGCGATACCAACTGAGGAGGGCAAGGCCATGCACCAGTCCAGCGCCCGCGTACCCGCGCCGTCCCGCCGGCGGCTGCGCGGCGGGATGTCGGTCACCATGATGCTGGTCCTGCTCGGCCTGGTCGGCATGCTCGGCCTGGTCGAAGTGGGCTATCTGTACTGGGCCAAGCGCGATGCGCAGAAGGTGGTCGACCTGGCCTCGATGGCCGGCGCGCAGCGGCTGGATCTGTGCAGCGCCGACCGCGGCGACAACAGCGCCGCGCGCGGCAATGCGGAACAGGGCAATGGATTCTCCGGCACCCTGGCGATCCAGTGCGGCAACTGGAACCCGACACGCGGGACGGACGACCACTTCAGCATGACGCTGGATGCGGCAAACCCGCTCAACGCCGTCAAGGTCGTGGCGACCCGCCCGGTCGTGCCGTTTTTCGGCCAGAACACGCGCCTGCCCACGGTCCGCGCGCAGGCGGTGGCGACCCGCGCGCCACCGATCGCCGTGTTCTCGGTGGGCTCGCAGCTGCTGCGGGTCAATGGCACGACGCCGCTTGGCAACGTGCTCACTCTGGTCGGCGTCAATCTGGACCGGACCACCCTGCTCGGCTATGACGGGTTGGCGCAGGCCAAGGTCACCCCGGGCGGCCTGCTGCAGGCGCTGGGCATCCCGGTCGATGCCAACATCGGCATCGCCGAATTCAACGCGCTTCTCGCCGCGAACCGCGTATCGCTCGGGCAACTTCTGGACGCTACGGCCACGGTGCTGACCAACAGCGGTGTCGCCAACGTGGACCTGACCGCATTGCGCAATGCGCTCGCGGCAAGGATCGATCTCAACCAGCTCAACGTGCAGCTCGGCAGCACCGATGCCACGGGCGGCCTGTTCGCGCGGATCGTGGCACCCGAAGGCCCTGCATCGCCAGCCCTGCAGGCCGACATCAGCGCGCTGGACCTGATCACCACCAGCATCAGCATCGCCAGCAGCGGCAATGGCGTCGCGGTGAACAACCTCAACATCCTGGGCCTGGTGCAGACCCGCGCGGCGATCATCGAGCCGCCGTCCATCGCCATCGGCGGCGTCGGCACGCAAGCCTACAACGCGCAGGTCCGGCTGAAGATCGATATCGATACCGCCGGGCTGGCCGTGCTCGGTCCGGTGCTGAGCGGGCTGGGCATCCGCCTCAACCTGCCGATCTATGCCGATGTGACCAACGCGATGGGGACGCTGGAGGCGCTCAATTGCGGCGCAACACCGCCCACTGCCACGGTGCGGGTGCAGTCCTCGCTGCTGCGCGCCTGTGTCGGCCGTGTCGATGCGGCCCATCAGTTCTCCGAGCGCAATGTCTGCGATACCGGGCTGCAGAACGAGCAGCTGCTGACCCTGCTGGGTGCGCCGCTGGTCACCGACAAGATCTCGCTCAATGCCCTCGCACACGATGAACGCGTCACGCTGGCTGCCAGGGAAACCGCCTCCACCCGCTTCAACCAGGCCCAGGTCGGCGCGGCGGTTTCCGGCCTGGTGAGTGAACTGCTGCGGGTGCTGAGCAACGTGGTTACTCCCGGCAAGCAGGGCAGCACCGATGCCGCCACCGCCAACCGGTTGGCGGATCAGTATCTCAAGGCCGCCAATCCGGGTAACGGATTCTACGATGCCAAGAAAACCATCGAGCTGCTGCGCCAAGGTGATCCGGGGCACGGCATCGGTGCGCTGGGTGACTGGGATGTGCCCAATGGCGTGCCCTACCCGTGCGGCCTTCTGAATCTCGATACCTGTTTCAAGACCGGCTCGGTCTGGGTTGGTTACAACGCGACGGTCACCGGTGAAGGCATGGGCGGACTGAGTGGCGTACTGGGTCCCATTCTCGGCGGACTACTGATCAACCGCTGCAACAGCCTGCTCAGCACCCTGCTCAACTACAACAACTGCGTCAAATCCAATCTCGCTTCCTATCTGCAGACCCGGCCCGGGGGCCTGCAGGACCTGGGCGGCGGCACCGGCGTCACCGATCCGGGCAGCGACCAGGTCCGCTGCAGCGGCCTGCTGTGCCTGGCTCTGACCCCCGTCCTGGAAACCCTGAAGCCGCTGCTCAATGGCGTCGGCACCCTGCTCTCGCAGACCCTGGCGCAGATTCTCGGGCTGGAGCTGGGCCGGACCGACGTGCATATGCAGTCGATCCAGTGCACCCCGGCACAGTTGGTTTATTGACGCCATGGCGAAGTGCAGACCACGCGATTGCGCGTGCTAGACTCCGGCGGGGACTTAACTTCACCGATAATCCATTCGTGGATGGCCAGAATATGCGAGAGAGAAAAGGGGTGGGTTCCATCGTCACGCGCGCGTTGACCGGTGGAATCGTGTTGCTGCTGACATTGTCCGTCGTACCGCAGGCCCTGGCCGCGCGCGCATCGCGTGCCGAGCCGGCCGCGGAGGCCTCATCGCGCCCGGCGCCGGTGGTCCGCAATACCGTGGACGAACTGCGCCAGCTGGTCGATTCCAAACAGCTGACCGAGCTGCGCACGACCTACAACGGTGCCTACGGCGCCAGCCTGCTGTTCAATACCAGCACGCTGAACTACTACGTGGCGCTGTTCCACGAGAAGGACTTCTGGCGCGTGATCAAGACCGATTCGGTCGACAACGCCGAGAAGGTCTACCGCACGTTCGTCGAACAGACCGAACAGCTGGCCCAGGTGTATATCGACACCACCCGCCTGCAGGCCGGCAAGCGTTACACCGAAAACCTGGTCGCTTACAACGCAGAGCGGCTGCGCAGTCTGCAGCAGGAAGCCGAGCTGCAGCGCCAGCAGTCGTTGCAGGTCAGCGCCTCGCTGGAACAGGCCAAGCAGCAGGCCGTCAGCCTGAGCACCGACCTGCGCAGCTCCCACAGCGAACTGGACGCGCTCAACCAGCGCATCCAGACGCTGCAGGCGCAGCAGCTGGATCCGGCGCTGTCCCTGCCCTCGGCCGAATCGGCTACGCCGGACCCGGTGCCGCAGGGCAACCCCGGCACCCCGTAACGGCATCGCGCGCCCTGCCCCGGCAGGGCACGTCACGGACGGCGCCGATGGCGCCGTCTTCGTTTGCGGTGCAGTACCCTTGGTGGCGCAGACGTACTGCGCATCAGCAAGGAGTGCACCATGCCCGTTCCACGTCCCCGCATCATCGTGTCCGGCGTGCGCGGCGCGCTGGCGTCATCGCGCGCCCGCCTCGCCGCTGTACTGGTGGCCGTCCTCGCTCTGCCGGGCGCCGCCACCGCTGCCCCGGCGCCGCCGACCGCACCGCCGCTGTCGGCGGAGGCGTCCGATCCGAAGCTGCTGGGCTGGATGCAGGGCGCGCCGCCGCCGGAAGACAAGCGCATCCGCTACACCGACGACGATTATTTCAGCTTCCCCAAGCTGCGCTGGACGGCCTGCCATTTCCGCCAGTTGATGCCCACCGTCGGCGTCAGCCGCGGTGCGGGCGCTGCCCGTGCGCTGCCGCGTCGGCTGGATGACGCGATCGACGCGCTGTCGTTCACGCCGCTCGGCAGCAGCACCCGCATGACCTGGGCCCAGTCGCTGCCGGCCAACTACACCGACGGCATCGTGGTCCTGCATGACGGCGTGGTGGTCTACGAACGCTACAGCGGCTGCCTGGACGAGCATGGCCAGCACGGCGCGATGTCGGTCACCAAATCGATCACCGGGCTGCTCGGCGAAATGCTGGTGGCCGAGGGCGTTATCGATGAAGCCGAGCGCGTCGGCGCGATCATTCCCGAGCTCAAGGACAGCGCCTTCGGCGACGCCACGGTCAAGCAGGTGCTGGAGATGACCACGGCGCTGCGCTACAGCGAAGACTACGCCGACCCCAATGCCGAGGTCTGGCAATACTCCGCCGCCGGCAGCACCCTGCCCCCGCCCGCCGGCTACACCGGGCCGCGCAGCTACTACGACTACCTGCAGACCGTGCAGAAGCAGGGCCGCCACGGCGAAGCGTTCGGCTACAAGACGATCAACACCGATGCCCTGGGCTGGATCATCGCCCGCCGTACCGGCCAGTCGGTCGCGCAGCTGCTGCAGTCGCGGATCTGGCAACGTCTCGGCGCCGAGCAGGATGCGTATTACACCGTGGACTCCACCGGCACGCCGTTCGCAGGCGGTGGCTTCAATGCCGGCCTGCGCGATCTCGCCCGGGTCGGCCAGCTGCTGCTCGATGACGGCAAGGTGGGTGGCCAGTCCGTCGTACCCGCCGCCGCGATCGCCCGCATCCGCGCGGGTGGCAACACGCAGGCCTTCGCCAAGGCCGGGTATGCACAGCTGCCGGGCTGGAGCTATCGCGGCATGTGGTGGATCTCGCACAACGACCACAGCGCCTACATGGCGCGCGGCGTGCACGGCCAGGCCCTCTACATCGATCCCACCGCACGGGTGGTGATCGCGCGGTTCGGCTCGCACCCGGTCGCCGGCAACAGCGCCAACGACCCGACCACCCTGCCCGCTTTCGACGCCGTCGCGCGGTACCTGATGACGCAGCCCTGAGCGCGGTGGTCGGCGGCGAGCGGACAAGCTGACACACGTCGCCTCCGGTGCGCCGATCGAACCGGTGCCGGGCGGTCACCGGCAGGCGTCATGGACACGGTCATCCATCTGCCGGCTAAGCGCGAGGCTCGGCCGCTGGCCCGCCTTCTTGTAGGCCGTCTCCCGCTGGCGACGCGCCGCGGCGCACTTCACAGGATCGGTGTGGACGGTGATCAGCGCTCCGCGGACGCCCGAGGCCGGTGGCGCGCGGGGTCGCTTCGGGCGCTTCTGGCGCGTGGGTGCAGCGCCGGCACGACGTCTGGCCTGGAGCTCCTGCCGCAGCGATTCGATATGGATGTCATTGGCCCAGGTGTCGGCAGGCGGCGGCATCTCGCGGATGCGTTCGGTGAGACCCTGGCACGGGGTGGACTGATAGTGCCGCGCGCCGTCCACCAGACAGGTATGAACCTGTCGAGTGGGCGGCTCGACCGGTGTGGCACTCATGATCAGGGCCAGCAACCACGCAGGCATCGCATCGCTCCGTGCAGAGGCATCCAGCATGTCCCGGGGCCGGCACCGCTGTCGTGACCGTCTGCACAATGACCCACCCATGCGCATGAACCGGACACGGAATCACGGCCACGCCCTACCCCGACCCTACGGTGCGGCGCCCACGTGCAGCTCGAGCACCTCATCGCCCAGCGCATCGATCTCGCCGGTCGGCCGCCAGCCGAGGTAACGATAGAACCCGTGCGAGCGAACCGCCGGATCCGCTGCACACCCCAGGATCAGCCGCGTATGCCCGGCATCCACCAGATCGGCAATGGAAAGATCCAACAGATGCCGACCGATGCCCTGCCCTTCATGGGCCGGCAACAACGCAAGCACCACGATCTCGCCGCCTTCGCGATCGCCAAAGCAGTAGCCGACGATCCGCTCACCGTCGAGTGCGATATGCCCCGGCAGTGCATCGTCACGGATACCGGCCGCCCAGCTGTCTTCCGTGATGCCGAGCTCGGCGAGCTGCGCGGCGGAGAACGCGTTCTCGCGGGTGCGTCCGCGCAGATCGATGCAGGCCGCGGCATCGTCGGGTAGCGCGCGGCGGTACCGGATCGGGTGGGTCATAAGTGCTTCCTGCCATCGCCGAAACGCCCGGCAGCGCACAGTATGCCGTTGCATCGCGGCAGGCCCAAACGCAGCGGACCCGGCATTGCCGGGCCCGCGAGGCGACTACAGGAAGCGGTAGTCGAACTCCAGCCACAACTGGCGGCCGTACGGGTCGTAGTTGCCGACCGGATAGAACGGCCAGCCACCGCCGTTCTTGTCCGCCGGCGGGCGGCTGTCGCGCAGGTTGTTGACGATCAGGCCGAGCGTGGCGTTGTCGTTGAGCTTGCGGTACAGACTGGCGTTGTAGGTCATGTACGGGGCGATGCGGCCGCTGCCATCGGTCTTCGGCAACGAGCCGTAGCGCATGCCGTACAGCGTGGCGGTCCAGTCGTTGATCGCCCAGGTCACGCTGCCGTTGACCTTGCTGCGCCACTGGTAGGAATCCAGCGAGTTGCGCTGGTCCTGGACCTCGTCACCGGCGAACTGGCGGTAGCTGTGATCGATCACCAGCGAGTAGGCAACTCGCGCGGAGAAGCGACCGTAGCGACCGGCATCCCAGCGCAGGGTCGACTTCAGGTCGATGCCGCGCACGGTTTCGGACGCGGCGTTGATCGGGTTGATCAGCACGCGCACCACCTGGTTCGGCTGCACCGCGGCATCGGCCGGGTTGCGGATCACCCGGCGCAGCGCGTCCTGGCATTGCGCCGAGCCGATATCGCGCGCGTCGCCGCCGACGGTCTGGCCGAGACGGCAATCCGCTTCGTCCTTGAGGATGCGCGTGGCGTCGAGGTTGGTGACCTCGTCGTCGATGCGGATGTCGTAGTAGTCGGCGGTGAAATCCAGATTCGCCGACGGCGACCAGACGAAGCCCAGGCCATAGGACTTCGCGGTCTCCGGCTGCAGCTGCGGGTTGGCGCCGCTGGTGTAGTCGATCGCCAGTCCGCTGAAGTCGCAGTCGTCATAGGCCTGGCCGGCACTGCGGCAGCGCCAGTAGTCGGTCATGCCGGGGTTGTAGCCGCGCGTTTCGGTCGCGAACACATAGTTCATGTCCGGCGCACGGAAGCTGGTCGCCGCACTGGCGCGCAGCAGCAACGTATCGAACGGGCGGAACTCCAGGCCGGTGCTCCAGGTCGCCTTGCCCAGGTGATCCCCGGCCGCGCGGTACTGGTCGTAGCGGCCGGCGACGGTCGCGGTCAGGCGCTCCAGCAACGGCAGCTGCAGCTCCACGCCGGCCGCATAGCGATCACGTTCGCCACCGGCGGGAATGCCGGCATTGAGGTTCCAGAACACGCCCTGGCCCAACGCCGGGTCCGGGCGGTTGCTGTAGCCCTGGCTGCCGGCCTCGACCACCGCTGCCAGCGCGGCACGGCCGCCGGGCAGATCGAACAGCTGGCCGTTGACGCTGACGCTGGCGGTCTGCAGCCACGCCGCGTTTCGGCTCTCGTAACGGTCCGACAGACCGTCGTACTCACCCGGGGTCAGCGGCTGGTACAGACGTGACGGATCGGGTGCATACACCTCCACGCCGTTGCGGGTGCCCAGCTGCGGGCCGAGCAGGTATTCATTGATGCCGACCAGCAGGCCCGGACGCTGCGTCCTGTTCTCGTAGCGCGAGCGGCTGTAGGCCGCTTCGTAGTCCCAGTCCGAGCCGCCGATGCTGCCTCGCGCACCGACGTTGAACGACCACGACTGCTCCAGGAAGCGATTGGCGTTGCGCTGTACGCCGCCGATCTCTTCCGGAGCGAAACGTCGGTACCAGCTTTCCAGCTGACCGCTGTTCTGGTTGTAGAAGTAATTGCGCGAGGAGGTCCAGCTCGGCGCACGCGTGTTGTTGTAGATGCGCGCGGTGCCGATGGCCGCATCGGCGAACAGTTCCTGGCGATCGTTCAAACGCCAGGTCACGGCGCTGTAGGCATCGATGTTGCGCTTCTCGGTCTGCACGGTCCAGAACGTCGGCGAGGCTTCGTTGCTGCCGCAGTACCACCCCTGGCGGGGATTCTGCGCGCGGAACACACTGCCGCCGTAGAGCGTGCTGGAGGCATCGCACCCGTCGGTGCCGGGATCGATGTAATTGTTGGTGGACGCGTTGCGGCGATAGGCCACCGCCGTCGCCAGCGGGTCCACGCCACGCGGGTCGTCGGTCAGCGAGTCCATGAAATCGCGCTGCGAGCCGTAGATGGCCTTGCGGTTGGCGATCTCCAGACCGAAGATCGCGTCCCACTGCTCGCCCGAACCACCGCCGACGGCCTGCAGGCGCTGGTTGTCACCGCCGCCCTGCTCGGTAGTGCCGGCGCGGACATTGATGCCGACGCCGTCATAGGTTTTCTTGAGGATGATGTTGACCACGCCGGCGATCGCGTCCGAGCCGTACACCGCCGACGCACCGCCGGCCAGCACTTCGATCCGGTCGATCAGCGCACTCGGGATGTTGGCCAGGTTGACCACGTTGACCGAGCCTTCGTAGGCCAGCGGGTAATCGGACTGGCGGCGGCCGTTGACCAGCACCAGCGTGCGGTTCGGGCCCAGGCCACGCAGATTGATCGTGTTGGCCGCCGGGGTGAAGGTGTTGCCGAAGTCCTCGCCCTGCACGTTGCCGGTGTTCTCGGTCAGCGCGCTGAGTGCTTCGAAGGCGCTGCGATAGCCCTGCGCCTCGATCTGCTCCTGGGTGATCACGGTTACCGGGGAGGGGCCTTCCACGCTGGCGCGCGGGATGCGCGAGCCGGTGACCGTGACCGCATCGAGCTGGGTAGGCGCATCGGCGGCGTGGACCAGGGCGCCTGCGCCAAGCAGGGGCAACAACGACAGAACCAGGGCCCGCCGACGCAGCGGGCGATACAGCACAGACATGCAGAATTCCGGTAAAGAGCTACGTCCCGTCGCGGGCAGGCCCGTGCCGGAGCGTAGTGAGGAAGGGGCCGTGATTCTGCTGAACAGGCGGGAAAGGGGGAAATGACCGCCCGGGATATGCTTATCGATATTTCGCCTAAGCAACGAAAAACGGCGGCCCTGCGGCCGCCGTCTGCGTGACTCCGCGTGCGCCCAGGCTCAGGCGTCGGCGGGCAGCGCGCTCTGGCGGTTCACCAGCGCGCTGAAGCGTGCCAGCGAGCTCAGGTGGTGATGCACCAGCGCCAGCCAGCCGTTGCGGTGCCAGGCCACCACGGTGGCGTCCGGCAGCGCGGCGAACTTCTCCACGTCCACGACCTGGAAACCGTTGATCGACATCTGCCGGCCATCGGCCAGGGTGACGTCGATATTGCGGTCGATCAGCAGGCTGTTCTCGATCAAGGCAGCAGTGAAGCGACGGGTCGCATCATGCTCGCGGGTGTAATCGCCGCAGAAGCGCATGGCGTTGTCGACCACCTCGGTCGCCTTGCCATCCTGGAACAGCGGCAGGCCGTCCTCGCTCTGGCCCTGGTTGACCTGCCGGGCGGCCGAGTCCAGCGCGAGCACGTACTCGTCCTGCTCGCCGGCCTGCATGAACACGAACGGGTAGCGGCGCACGTAGGCGGGCACGTAGCTCTGTTCGTCCCACAGATCATTGGCAACGAACAGATTGCGCTGGGCCAGACCCACGGCCACCACCGGCATCGCATCCTTGCCGGTGAAGATGATCGGGTAATGCTGGGCCAGCGAGCCGAACTCGCCGATCACGGCGGGAATCGCGTTGGTATCCGCCGCGAAATGCGCGGTGTCGGGCACCAGGCGCCAGGCGGCATGCAGATCCGAGCGCAGCGGCACGGGCGCTTGGTAGAACAGCGGACCGGTGGCCTGGGACGGCGCAGCGGCGGGCGGAGTCGTGGTTTCAGCAGTCATGGAATCAGTCGGATACGACGCGCCAGTCAGCCCGGGCGCGAAAGCGGGAACCGCATTGAACGGCCACTATAACGTGCCACGTCCGCGGTTTTTGTTTCAATCGTGCGATCTGCCACGCCTCACAGCACGCCATCCAGCGGACCGGCCGCGCCGGTCAGCACCGCGCACGCATGGTCCTGCAGCTCTTCGCCGCTGGCCTTGTTGCCGACGGCCAGGTCCAGCCGGGTGGCCAGCAACACGAAGCCGGGCGCGCCGGCTGCATCGGTCCGTCCCGCCACCACCAGCGACCAGTTGCCGATATCGGCGGGGTCGGCCAGCTGAGCGGCCAGCAAGCGCACCGGATTGGCGGTGAGCTCGGCACCCGGTAGCTGGCGGGCCAGATAGGCATGTCCGCGCAGCGGCTCCGGCAACGGCTTCCAGTCGCTGCCGATGGCAGGCTGCAGCCGACGCAGCTGGCCCAGGACATCCGCGCGCAGGCAATCCACATGGATGTGCAGTTGGTGCTGGGAGCGACCATGCGGCGAGTTCAAGGCCAGACTGGCCACATCGCGCGGCAGCGCCCGGCCCAGTGCCTGCTCGGTGTGGCTGCGGGCCGCCCAGGCCGCGGAGAAATAGTTCGGTGCACCGGCCCTCAGCAGCGCCGGGCTTTCGATGCCCGAGACCCGGTCCAGGGGCAGCAGCAGAAATTGATAGTGGCCATGCGCGTCCTTCAGCAACACATCACGGCGATGCGCCTCGGCGGCTACCGCCAGGCAGCTGCCGCGCGGCGCTGCATCACCCGCGCAGTCGCGCTGGATGATGCCCCACAGCGCGTCCGGATTGGCAGGCGGTTTGGCAGGCGGTGCGCCCGGCGGCCGGGCCGGCGTGGCGCAGGCGGCCAACAGCAGCACCGCACAGGACAGGGACAATCGGGCGATCACGGACAGGCTCGGACAAGGAAACAGGCCCGCAGCAGCGATGCCGGCGGGCGGGCGCGATTGTACCGTGCCGGTTCTGTCGCTTCCGTGTCAGTACGTTCTGTAAGGCACCTCAACCACCACCGGCGCGGCGGGTGCCGGCGGCTGCAGGGTGTAGCGATCCAGCGCGCCATTGTCATCGGCAAACCGCTGCGACTGCTCCTGCAGCCGGTAGCGGGTGGCGCCAAGCTTGATGCTGCCGCCCTCTTCCAGCGCAGCGCCCGCAGGCAGCAGCAGACCGCCGAGGTCGCTGTAGCCGCCGCCGTCCTGCGAGAAGACGTGGTCGACCAGCTCGCCCTCGCGCGTCATCGCGAACACATGCGGGTCGCCGTGCCGGCGGTTGTAGTCCTCGTTGCCAAGCAGGTCGGCGATCCAGACCCCGGGCAGCCGGTAGCGGGTTTCCAGCGCGATCGCATCCAGCCGCTCACTGTCGACCACCAGGCAGCACACCGCCTGCTTGTTCTCGCGGTCGAGGATCGCGAAACGCTCGCCCTTGGCGACCTCGCGCGGCAGGATCGCAAACGGCTGGTTGCGCAGGACCGGCTCGGCGCCGCTGGCCGAATGCAGGTTGCGCCAGCCACCGAAGACCGGCGGGTCCGGCTCGGCCGCAGCGGCGCTGCCCGCCATCGTCATTCCCAGTGTCACGATCAGCGCGGCCGTGATCTTCCTGCTCTGCATGTTCTACTTCCGTTGGTTGATCTGTCGCGGCGACAGCGCCGGACCTCATAGGACCGCGACACTATGCGCCAGCGGCATGGCCGCGGGCAATCGGGTCCGCTCAGCCGATCACGATGTAGTCACTGACCAGGGTGATCCCGCGGTGCGCACCGCGCTCGAGCTGCACATGGCGGCCGCCGACCTGGTCGATGGCGATGCAGTCATCCACCTCCAGCAGCGCATCGGTATGCGGCTTGAACCAGCTGGCATCACGCAGCTCCTTGGCCTTGCGCTTTGCCTCGTCGACATCGGTGGCGACCAGCAACCGGTAGTCATGCGCCTCGCCCAGCGCGCCCGCGGCGTAGCCACCGAGATTGAGAAAATACAGCCGCGGCGCGCCCGCCGCCGGTGCGACATCGGCAAACCGCACGCGGTACTCCTCCACCCCATCCACCGCGAGCCAGCCATCGACATGCAGCCCCCTGCGTTCGCCGAACCAGTCCTGGCGCAGCTGCGGGTAAGCCTCCTCGATCGCATCGACATTGGCGAAGGCCACGTCGTGCACCTCGATCCGGGCGCGGGCATGCCGCCCGCCAAGCATGAACACGTGCAGCACCCGCGACTCCCGGCCTGGCCGATTCTGAGAGGGGCCAGTGTAACGCCCAGGGCGAAGCGCCCTGCCCCCGTGCGCCGACCCGGCTGCGTCGAACGGTCGCGGGGCGGCCACCACGCGACGATGCACGTGGCGGTGGTATGGTCGGCGCCTGACCCCGCAGGAGCGACCCGATGGCATCCCTTTCCCGTTATCCCCTCGCCGCGATCATGCTCGCAGGCACCCTGTCGCTGACCGCCTGCGTCAGCTCGCCGGGGCCGGAAATCAAGGGCCCGGGCCTGTGCAAGGCCGACGAACTGGGCTGGGCCATCGGGCAGCCGGCCGACCAGGCGAACATGCGCAAGCTGCTGCTGCAGAGCGGCGCCGGCCTGATCAACCCGATCGGCCCGGCCACGATCACGTCGCGCGACCTGCGCCAGGATCGCCTGCGCGTGTTCATCGACAAGGACAACGTGATCACCGCCGTCCGCTGCGAGTGATTCTCCGCGCGTAGAGCCACCCCATGAGTGGCTGTGCCGGCGTATGGCAGGTTTCAAAGCAGCCACCCATGGGGTGGCTCTACCCGTGGGTGGTGCAGTCGCAGCTGCTCCATCCGCGCGTCTTCGCGGTCTGGCCGATGCCGGGATTGAACGTATTGCTCGGATCCAGCTGCTGATAGAACGCCGCCAGGGCCGGCTTGGCCGGGTACAGATGACCGACGTTGTGTTCGGCCGGATACTCGGCCCCGCGCGCATCCAGCAGCGCCCACATGGCGTGCTCGATGGCCAGCGGATCTTCGCCCTTGCGCACGATGTAATCCTGGTGGAACACATGGCACAGGAAATGCCCGTAATACAGCTTGCCGGCCAGCTTGGTGTCGATGGCCGCCGGCAGCTGTTCGACCCACGCGCGGTCGTCGCGCCGCAGGGCCACGTCCAGCGCAACGATGTCCTCGACCTCGCGCCGATGGACTTCGCGGTAGCGCACCGCCGCGCCGGCGACCGCGAACCGATGCAGGAATGCCTTGCGCCCTTCTTCGGCCGTGCAATGGAAGAAGTCCCCTTCGCCATCGGCGAAGTGATGGCGCAGGAAGGTCTCGGTCGCTGAGGCATCCACCGCTGACACCTTGAGCAGCAGGTGGTGCTCGTAGCGATCCCGGAACTGCCCCATGCGCGCCGGCAGATGGCCGGGCAGACACTGCATCGCCCGCTGGATCACCCGGTCGGTGACACCGCGCAGGCCCAGGCTTTCGAACCAGCCGTCCACGCGGCTCTTCAGCGCGAACGCCGCCGGCACCCGAGCGGTACCAAAGCGGTCGATCAGCAGGAAGGTGTCCTTGCCGTAGCGTTCGCCGATGTCATACGCCTGGCGGTGCAGGTACTCGCCGGAGATCGGCAGGCGTTCGAAGGCAGTCAACAGGTGGCGGCGGATCGCGGTGAGATCCTCCATCGCATTGCTGCCGATGTAGAACACCTCGCCCGGCTCGCGCGCGAACGTGTCCAGGCGCACCGCGAACACCGCCAGCTTGCCGGCCGAACCGGAGGCTTCGTAATGCCGCGCGGGATCGGCGTTGTAGCGGGCCGGGGTGGCCGCATCGACCTGGCGCACCTGCTCGGCATAACGCGGATCGGAGGCCGCGCGGTCGTTGTCGTTGTCCACCTCGGCAGCCGCGTAGTCGCCGCGCTGCAGCCGCTCCAGGATCTGCTCGGGGGTGTCCCCCAACGCGATGCCAAGATGATTGACCAGCTGCAGCTGCCCATCGGCATCGACCTGGGCGAACAGGGCCAGCTCGGTATAGGCAGGGCCACGTCGCACCAGCGACCCACCGGAATTGTTGCAGACCCCGCCCAACACCGATGCACCGATGCACGACGAGCCGATCACCGAGTGCGGTTCGCGATCCAGCGGTGCGAGCACCTTCTCAAGGCGGTCCAACGTCGCGCCCGGCAGGCAGATGACCTGGTGGCCGGCGTTGATCAGCTGCACGCCAGTCAGTCGCAGCGTGCTGACGATCACCACCGGGCGGTCGTAATCCGCGCCATCGGGCGTGGAACCACCGGTGAGGCCAGTGTTGGCCGCCTGCATGATCACGATGGCGTTGGCCGCCACGATCGCCTGCAGGGCGTACCACTGCTCCAGCAGCGTGCCCGGGCGGACCACCGCCAGCACCGGGCCGTCGCCGAAGCGATAGCCCTTGCGGAAGCGCCGGGTCGGTTTGTCGCCGGACAGGACGTGCGCATCGCCGACGATGTCGCGCAGCTGCGCCAGCAGTGCCACCGTGCCCTGGGATGCGCCGCTCACGGTGCGACCGCGAGGCGACGGGTGGCGTCCACCAGCGAATCGCGGCTGATGTCGGCGATGGTCTTCGCGCCGGTGAGCGTCATCGCCACGCGCATTTCCTTGGCCACCAGGTCCAGCAGGTTGGCTACGCCGGCCTCGCCCTGCGCTGCAAGGGCATACACGAACGCACGCCCGAGCAGCACGCTGTCCGCGCCCAGCGCGATCATGCGGACCACGTCCAGACCCGTGCGGATGCCCGAATCGGCCAGGATCTTCAGCTCGCCCTTGACCGCATCGGCGATCGCCGGCAACGCCCGTGCGGTGGAAAGCACGCCGTCCAGCTGGCGCCCGCCGTGGTTGGAGACCACGATGCCGTCGGCCCCGAAGCGCACGGCATCGCGCGCATCCTCCGGATCGAGGATGCCCTTGATCACCATCGGGCCGGTCCAGAACTCGCGGATCCACTCCAGGTCTTTCCACGAAATGGAGGGATCGAAGTTGTTGCCCAGCCAGCCGATGTAGTCGGCCAGACCGGTCGGGCTGCCCCGGTAGGTGGAGATGTTGCCGAGGTCGTGCGGGCGGCCGAACAGGCCCACGTCCCACGCCCAGCGCGGATGCGTGACCGCCTGCAGCATGCGCCGTGCCCCCGCGTTCGGGCCGCTCATGCCCGAGTGCGCATCACGGTAGCGCGCGCCCGGCGTGGGCATGTCCACGGTGAACACCAGGGTGGTCACGCCGGCGGCCTTGGCCCGCTCCAGCGCATTGCGCATGAAACCGCGGTCCTTGAGCACATACAGCTGGAACCACATCGGCCGGTCGATCGCCGGCGCCACTTCCTCGATCGGGCAGACCGAGACGGTGGACAGCGTGAACGGAATCCCCCGGCTCGCCGCCGCCCTCGCCGCCTGCACTTCACCGCGGCGCGCGTACATCCCGGTCAAGCCGACCGGCGCCAACGCGACCGGCATCGCCAGGCGTTCGCCGAACAGGTCCGTTTCCAGGCTCAGGTCGGACATGTTGCGCAGGATGCGCTGGCGCAGCGCGATGTCGGACAGGTCCGCGACATTGCGCTTCAGGGTGTGCTCGGCATACGCGCCGCCATCGATGTAGTGGAACAGGAACGGCGGCAGGCGACGTTGCGCCGCTGCGCGGTAATCGGTGGAGGCGGAAATGATCATGGGTCAACCGTGGGAAGAAGGAAGCCGTGACGCGCGCGTGCGGCGGGCTTCGTTGTCGTCGAGCGTGCGCAGGGAGGTGTGCACGAATTCCAGGTGCGCGTGCGCGGCGGCACGCGCGCGTTCGGGGTCGCCGGAGAGCACGCCGTCCATCATTTCGCGGTGCTGGGCCGACAGCGGCTCGAAGGTGCGGGCGGAGGTATAGAGCTTCTCGCGGCTCTGCGAGATATTGGTCTGCAGCAGCTCGAACAGGCCGCGCATGACCTGCAGCAGCACCAGATTGTGCGAGGCCTCGGCGATGGCCAGGTGGAAGGCCGCATCGGCCTGAGCCTCGCCGGCCGGATCGTCCTTGCCGTGCGCGGCCATCATGGTATCGAAGGCCTCGCGGATCCTGGCGCGGTCCTCGTCGGTGGCCCGCAGCGCCGCATGCCAGGCGGTCGCCCCTTCCAGCGCGTGGCGGATTTCCAGCACGTCGAAGCGGTATTCCGGGTCGCCCTGGAACAGCGGCAGGTACGGCATCAAGGGCTCATCGATGGTCTGGCGGGCGCGGGCCGCCGGCTCGCTCACGTAGGTGCCGCCGCCGACGCGCGCGCTCAGCAGGCCCTGGCTGGCCAGCTGCGCGATCGCCTCGCGCAGCGCCGTGCGCGAGACCCCCAGCTGAACCGCCAGGGGACGCTCGGCCGGCAGGCGGTCGCCGGGCTGCAGGTTCTGCTCACGGATCAGGCCACGCAGCTGCGCGGCCACCTTGTCGGACAGGCGTTCGTTCTTCATGGCGCCATTGTCGCCCGCGTGGCGGGCGATGGGGTCGATGCCGGTGGCCGGGATGCCGCGCATGGGCTCAGGGAATCATCCAGGTGAGCCAGTAGGCCTGCACTGTGGTGATGATGCCGACCATCACGGTGAAGATCAGGCTGTGCTTGACCGTGAAGCGGAACAGGTCGGACTCCTTGCCAGCCAGGCCGACCGCCGCGCAGGCAATCGCGATCGACTGCGGCGAGATCATCTTGCCGGTCACGCCACCGGTGGTATTGGCCGCGACCAGCAGCACCTCGGACACGCCGATCTGCTGGGCCGTGGTCGCCTGCAGCGCCGAGAACAGCGCATTGGACGAGGTATCCGAACCGGTCAGGAACACGCCCAGCCAGCCCAGGAACGGCGAGAAGAACGTGAACGCCTTGCCGGTATGCGCCAGGGCCAGTGCCAGCGTCGCCGACAGCCCGGAGTAGTTGGCGATGAAGGCAAAGGCCAGCACCATGCCGATCGAGTAGATCGGAACCTTGAGCTCGTTGGCGGTTTCGCCCAACGTGCGCAGCGCCGCGGCCGGGCGCATCTTCAGCAGCACGATCGCGATCACCGCGCCGAGCATGATCGCGGTGCCGGTGGCCGAGACCGCATCGAACTTGTACACCGCCTCGTAACCGGTTGGCACCGGCACGATCGGCGGCATTTTCTGCACGAGTTGATCCAGCGACGGCACCGGAATCTTCAGCACCCAGTGTTCCAGCGCGCCGCCGGCGGCGAACAGCGCCTTGAACGGCTTGACGCTCCAGATCGTGACCATCGCGGTCAGGATCAGGAACGGCGACCACGCCTTGACGATCTGGCCGGCGGAATAGCGCGGGGCTTCACGTGCCTGGGCAGCCGCCTCGGCGCTGGTTTCGGTATCGAAGCGGAAGATCCGCACCGGTGTCCACCTGCGCAGGAACAGGGTCAGGCACACCAGCGAGGTCAGCGAGGCGGTGATGTCCGGCAGCTCCGGACCGATGAAGTTGGAGGTCAGGTATTGCGCAATGGCAAACGAGCCGCCGGCCACCAGCACCGCCGGCCAGGTTTCCTTGACACCGCGCCAGCCATCCATGATCGCCATGATCCAGAACAGCACAATAATGGTCAGGAACGGCAGCTGGCGGCCGGCCATCTGACCGATCTCGAAGGCGTCCAGTCCGGTGACCTGCCCGGCCACGATGATCGGAATGCCCATCGCGCCGAACGCCACCGGCGCCGTGTTGACGATCAGGCACAGCCCCGCGGCATACAGCGGCTTGAAGCCCAGCCCGACCAGCAGTGCGGCGGTGATCGCCACCGGGGCACCGAAGCCGGCCGCCCCTTCCAGGAACGCGCCGAACGCAAACCCGACCATCAGCATCTGCAGGCGCTGGTCTTCGGTGACCGAGAGGATCGAAGCGCGGATGATGTCGAACTGACCGGTCTTGACCGAGACCTTGTACAGGAACACGGCGCCCAGAATGATCCAGGCAATCGGCCACAAGCCGTACACGAAGCCATAGCCCGCCGCCGCGAACGCCTGCGACAGCGGCATCTGGTAGAACAGCAGCGCCACCGCCAGCGCGATGGCCACGGTGATCGTGCCGGCAAGCCAGCCTTTCATGCGCAACACAGCCAGCGCGACGAAGAAGAAGGCGATCGGCAGCAGCGCGATCAGGCTGGACAGCCAGAGGTTGCCAGCGGGGTCATACAGTTGTTGCCAGGCCTGCATCGGCGGATCTCATCAAGACGGACAGGGGTCCGCGCGGTCAGCACCGCGCGAGCCGGGAACGCTCAACAGGCTTTATTGGTATGACCAATAATAAAAAGGCCCGTTGAAACTGCCCGCATTGAAACGCCAAACGCAGGGCAAGCCTATTAGACCATAGGTCTAGGCTCGCCGATTGGTAGTACCATTATCAGCCGCAGTCACGGGAGCGCCCCTTGAGCTCGACCGAATTGCCGTCGGGGTCGCGCAGGCGCAGCGACAGCCCATCGCCCTCTGCGCCGTAGTTGCGCTCGGCCGGGCCGGTCACCTCCACCTGGTGCCCCTGCAGATGCAGCCGCACCTGTTCGGCATCGAACGGCTCCACGCGCAGGCAGACATGCTCGACATTGCGCCCTTCCCGCCCTGGCGCCGCGCCACCTTTCAGCCCCAATGGGCCGTCGACACTGATCAGATCGATCAGCGACTCACCGGCGTGCAGATGCACCATGCCCAGCGAGGGCCGCTCACGCGCAACCGTGCAGCCGAGGACGTCGCAGTAGAAACGCACGGCACGCGGCAGATCCTGCACGCGCAGCACCACGTGATCGATGCGTTGGATCTCGAAGGGACGTTCGCTGCTCATGACGACTCCAGTTTCTTGGCGATACGGCTGAACACCACCAGCACGATCAGGCACAGCACACTGACACCTATAGCGATCACGTACTCGCCGATGCCGACCGCGATACCGATCGCGGCGGCCATGATCAGCGAACTCGCCGTGGTCAGGCCGCTGACCTGATCGCCGCGCGACCCCCGCAGGATCGTGCCGGCCGCAACAAAGCCGACGCAGGCCACCACGGCTTCGATCAGACGCACCGGGTCGACCTGCAGGAGGTCGCGGTAGCGCTCTTCCTGGAAGTGCTCGGCGATGCTGTCGCCCAGGCCCACGATGAGGGCCGCCGCCCCCGCGATGAGCATGTGCGTGCGCAGACCGGCGGCGTGCTTGCCCATCTCGCGCTCGATGCCGAGCGTGGCGCCCAGCAGCATGGCCACGGCGATCCGCAGCAGGATCGATAGATCTTGTTCCAGTCCCATTCAACGCACCCTCAACTGTTCGCACCAGATTTGCGCTGTGGACGTAGCAATGTCGTGAAGAGCGATGTGACGCGCACGTGTACGCAATGCGCTCCAGTTGAGCAGGTAACAGGAAACCGCCATGAGGCAAGGAAAATCAAGGCACTACCGATAAAGGCCCTTTCTCTTGCGGACAGCAGCCCTTGCGCTCGTACAAGGTCTGGTTGAACCTTGCCGGATGCATCCCACGCGCCCCTCTCGCCTTATCACCAACCCGGGTCCTCCATCAGTGCGCTTCGAGGTTCTTCGGCTGGCAGAAGGCCCCCTGCACCCTTTCGAATTGGGTGATTTCCGGCTGACGGTCAACGGCCGTTCAATCGACTCATCAGCATCGCCCCGATTGGCCCACATGATCCATCTCTCTCTTTGCGACTTGATCGAAGGGCTGTTGCGCATGGCTGACGGCATCGACGCGTTCGCCCTGAATGGTGCGGATTCCTCTTTCCGATTGGATGTTCGGCGCCGTCGATACGGGGTGTCGGTCTTCGACGAAAAGACCCGACTCGACGACACGCCCCTGGCCAGTCTGATTGAAGCCGTGCGTCAAGGATTGGAGGCGCATTTTCGCGATGCGCCGATCGAAGACCGCGAGGCGCCTGTAATCGATGAACTACTTCGCTTGCGGCAAGCACTGAACAGACTTGACTAGATATGGCCATGCCCGGGGATTCCTTCCCAGGCATGGGGCTACAGGTGGGCTTACTGCGCCAGGTAACCGCCATCGATGGCGTAGTACGTGCCGGTCGCAAAACCCGCATCGGCGCTGGCCAGCCAGGCCACCAGCGCGGCGACTTCTTCCGGCTTGCCCAGGCGTCCCAGCGCATGCTTGCTTTCCAGCGCCTGCTTCACCTTCGGGTCCATCTTGTCCAGCAGCGGCGTGGCAATGAAGCCGGGGCCGACCGCGTTGATGCGGATGCTGTCCGCCGCGTGCTCCCATGCGGCCGTCTGGGTCAATCCGACCACGCCGTGCTTGGCCGCGACATAGGCCGCTGAATTGTTGAACCCCACCTGGCCGAGGATGGAGGCCATGTTGATGATGCTGCCGCCCTTGCCCGCGCTGCGCATCGCCTGGATCTGCGCGCGTTGGCACAGGAACACGCTGGTGAGATTGACGTCGATGACGTTCTTCCAGCCCTCCACGGGATAGTCGCCACTGGTGGCCGACGGCCCGCCGATGCCGGCGTTGTTCACCGCGATGTCCAGGCCGCCAAGCTCCTGCACCGTCCGCGTCACCGCGGCCTCCACCGCCTGCGCGTCGGTGACGTTCAACGCGATGCCGATCGACTTCACGCCTTTCCGGCGCAGCGCCTCGGCTGTCTTTTCGACAGCGTCGGCCTTGAGATCCCAGACCGCCACCGCCGCGCCGGAATCGGCCAGCAGTTCGGCCACGGCCAAGCCGATGCCCGAGACGCCGCCGGTGACGATGGCGACCTTTCCCTTGAGCTGATAATCAATCATCACGTTGTTCCTCGTGTTGGAAAAAGGCTGCGGGCGATGCCTGCCCATGCCTCGACCATACGCCGCGAAAACGTTACAGAACGTGCACAGCGTGCTCCGCAACAATCCTTCCCATCGCTGCAACGCACCCGGGCCTATGCTCGGGGTCGTACGTCCACCTCCTTTCTTTCATCCGCCGATGGCGGCAGCCCTCTCCCAAGGTAAACCCATGACAGAGTCCAGTGACGGCCAGTTGTTCTCCCCCACCCGTCTGGGGGCCATCGACGTCGCCAACCGCGTCGCGATGGCACCGCTGACGCGCAACCGCGCGATCCACGACCGCATCCCCAATCCGCTTGCGATCCAGTATTACGAGCAGCGCGCCAGCGCCGGCCTGATCATCGCCGAGGCCACCCAGATCAGCCCGATGGGCCAGGGCTACCTCGACACGCCGGGCATCTACAGCCAGGCGCAGATCGACGCCTGGAAAGAGGTCACCGATGCGGTGCATGCACGCGGCGGCAAGATCGTGCTGCAGTTGTGGCATGTCGGCCGCATCTCGCACACCAGCCTGTTGCCCGAGGGTGAGGTCCCGGTAGCGCCGAGTGCACTGCGTGCCAACACCAAGACATTCACCGCGAAAGGGTTTGAAGATGTCTCCGAACCGCGCGCCCTGCGCCTGGAGGAAATTCCCGGCCTGATCCAGGACTTCCGGCAGGCCGCGCGCAACGCGATCACCGCCGGCTTCGACGGCGTGGAAGTACATGCCGCCAACGGCTACCTCATCGACCAGTTCCTCCGCGATGGCAGCAACCAGCGCACCGACGAATACGGTGGCAGCATCGAGAACCGCACCCGCCTGCTCGATGAAGTGGTCCGCGCGATCGCCTCGGAAATTGGTGCCGAACGTACCGGTGTGCGCCTGTCGCCGGTAACCCCGGCCAACGATGCCGCCGACTCCAATCCGCAGCCGCTGTTCGAGCGTGCCGTCGAACGCCTGGATGCCATCGGCCCGCTTGCTTTCATCCATGTGATCGAAGGGGCGACCGGCGGCCCGCGCGACAACATCGCCTTCGACTATGCCGCCCTGCGCGCCAAGTTCACCGGTGCGTGGATCGCCAACAACGGCTATGACCAGGCACGCGCGGAAGCAGCGGTGGCGTCCGGCTATGCGGACATGATCGCCTTCGGTCGGCCGTATATCGCCAACCCGGACCTGGTCGAGCGCTTCCGTCTGGGCGTGGCGTTGTCCGATCTGGACCAGGACACGCTGTACGGCGGCGGTGCGCACGGCTACACCGATTACCCCAGCGTTTCCGGCTGATCCGCGCGCCGTTACCGGACGCGCATCGCATCGGTCACATCGCCGCCGGCAAGCACCGGCAGCAGCGCCCGGGGCAGCTTGCAGGGGCGCGTGGGCACACTGTCCACGCGCCACCCGCGCCCGAGCAGGACGCCCTTCCCCTTCGAGGGTGGGCCATTGCCGAGTGCTGGACAGCTGATGTCACTGAGCAGGACCTGTCCGTTGCGATCCAGCCATTGCTGGACGAAGTACTCGCCATCGGCAAAGCGCATCGTCCCGAGATTCAACTGCGTCAGCGGCTGGCTTTCCACATCGCCCTGCCAGGTAGACTGCAGTTCCACGCCACTGAACAGCAGGCGTCGCCGCAGCAATACCTGATGGTTGGCATCCAGCAGGGCCAGCTCCTCATCGCCCCCTTCCAGGGAGCGGCGCGTCCAGGTGCGGTCCGTGCCCCAGGGCAGGATGTCGGTGCTTGTCGGCGGCACCGGTTCGCTGCCATCGGCCAGCATCATGCCCAGGCGTCCGTCCCGGCGGAACACCACGCGGTCAGCATCCATGCGCACCACGCCGTCGAACGGACGCCCCACGATGCGGCCACGCGCGAGGTTGTACAGGCGGTTGACACCGGCGGCCTGCTCCCAGAGCAGCAGCAACGGCGGGGTAACGTGCCCATTGTCGATGGCCATGCCGGCAGGCACCGTGTAGGCCGTGCGGCCATCCCACCACAGCCGGGGTGAGGGTTCGTCGCCAAACCTTCCCAGCAATCCGCTGCCAACGGCATCGAACCGGGTCACGCCTGAGGGCGCGAAGATCACCTTGCCATCGCAGTCCAGTACCGCTGCGGTCTCGGCATCGGTGGGATGGCGCACGCGCCATGGCGGTGCCTGCCGCTGTTCGGCATCGGGTTCGTCGAGCACCACGGCCAGCGCGGCCGGGGCGGCGGCGGGCGGGTGGGCGCCCTCCTTGTCCAACACCTGCCAGCGGCCACCACAGTAGTCCAGACGGACGTTGCCACGCTGTGCGGCAAAGTGTCCGTCGGCCATCAGCCAGCCGGGCTCGGGCGTGTCGTCGGGGCTGCCGGTGGCATGCCGATGGACCTGCTCGGGCCAGTCGCGCCGCCCTGCGGTGCCGCCGTATTGTCGGTAACGGGGATACAGACCATCCTGCTGGTAGCGCGCGATGTCGGTCGCCCTGCCCTGTGCATCCACGCGCCGCCACAGCTCGCCCTGACGCAGCCACCAGCCACCGTCGCTGACCGGCAGCAGTGCGTCGATGTCATCGGAGAACAGCGTCGTGCCGTCTTCATCCAGCACGTTGCAGTGCTCAGGCACCTGGACACTGCAGGCCACATACACAGGGCGGCCGGCGAACGGTCCGGCGACCCACTGGAACTGGCGCTCGTCCAGTTCCATGACCGGGTGCCCGTGCAGGTCATGGAAGCGAAGCGGACCACGTTGGGGATTCCACAGCACGCGATCGGGCACCGCCAACGGCACCCACTCGCCATCTTTGAGTGCAGGCAGCCGCACCTGGCCCAGCGCATCGACCACGCCCCAACCGCCGGTGGGGTCTCCGTCCGGTTTGATGAACGCCTTCCACAACGGATCACCGGGGACGGCCTGGCGCAGCACGAACCGTTCCTGGTACTCGGTGTAGCCGCGGTCCTCGCGCAGCAGCCGGCCTGCATCGTCATACCACTGTTGCGGCGTTGACGGGTCCTGCGCGCGCATCCAACGGTCGGCGGACAGGCGCTGCATGCGCGCACCATTGGGCGGTACCAGCAGGCGGCCATCGACGGACACCAGCGCCTCGGCGCCGAAGCTGTTGCCCAGCACGGTGAACGACTGCGCCTGCGCGCCGCCTGCCAGCGACACCAGCGCGGCTACCACGAACATCCTTTTCATCGGTCACATCAGGGAAAGCGGAGCTGCACGCTACCGCCTGTCCAGGGACGATGCAATGCAACCGGCGCGAGACCGCACGCGGCGTGCCATCGCAGCCGCGTGGCAAAGCAACGCCGTGTCCGCTCAGTACACCGGCAACGAAATGAAGCTGGCCTGCTGCGGGGCGTGCCAGATCTGCTGCGTCGCCTTCTGGTAGTCACCCGGCTTGGCCAGGTAGATGTTCGGCACGAACGTCTGCGGATTGCGGTCATACAACGGGAACAGGCTGGACTGCACCTGCACCATGACCCGATGACCCGGCTGGAACACATGGTTCGCGGTCGGCAGACCGAACTTGTAGTCCAGCACCTGATTGCTCGCGATCGCCTTCGGGTCGCTGAAGCTCTCGCGGTACCGGCCACGGAAGATCGCCATCGAGACCGACAGCTCGTACCCGCCCATCTCGGGCGTCGACGGCGTCTGGTCCGGATACACATCGATCAGTTTCACTACCCAATCGCTGTCGCTGCCGCTCGTCGCCGCCTGCAGATTGACCTGCGGCGCGCCACCGATCCGCAGCGGTTCGGTCAAGGGCTCACTGACGAAGGTCAGCACGTCCGGCCGACCGTCCACGAAGCGCTGATCCTTCACCAGCCAGCTGGTCCACATATCGCGGTCGGCGAACCGCACCGGGCGCGGCACAAACGGCACCGGCTTGGCCGGATCGGACACATACGCCTCGAACGTGGCCTCCCCCGCCTGCGGTGCCTCGAAGGACAGCTTGCCGCCCGCGCGCAGGTACAGCGGCCTGGACTGGGCCACGCTGCGCGGCCACTGCTGCAGCTTGTCCCAGTGGTTCTCGCCGGTGTTGTAGATCAGCACCGGCGGCGTCTGCGCCTTGGGCGCGCCATCGACCAGGTACTGATCGAAGAACGGCTTGAGCACATCGCGGCGGAACTGCAGTGCGGTATCGCCGTCGAACTTCAACGGCCCCAGACTGCTGCCGTCATAGTTGACCTGGCTGTGCCGCCACGGGCCCATCACCAGATAGTTCAGCGTGTTGCCGGTGTCGCGCGGTTCCATCGCCGCATAGCTGTGCACCGCGCCCCACATGTCCTCCTGGTCCCACAGGCCCTGCAGCCACATCGTGGGCACCTTCAGTTCGGTCTTGGCCATGCGCGCGTCCAGCGCCTGCTCCTGCCAGAACGCGTCGTAGCCCGGATGCTCGATCAGCTTGTGCCACCACGGCAGCTGGTCCAGCCCGTTGGCCTTGGCGTAGTCGCCCGCCGAGCCGGCGCGCAGGAAGGTCGTGTAATCGTCGTAGCCCACGCTGGGGATCGACGGCCCCTTGCCGCGCTTGGCCAGCTGCCCGGTGAAATAGCCGAAATTGACCTGCCGGAACGCGCCGTAGTTGAGCCAGTCGTCGCCCATCCAGCCATCGATCATCGGGCTCTGCGGCGCGGCGACCTTCAACGCCGGGTGCGGGTTGGTCAGCGCCATCACCACGGTGAAACCTTCATACGACGAGCCCAGCATGCCGACCTTGCCGTTGCTCTCGGGCACGTGCTTGACCAGCCAGTCGATGGTGTCCCATGCGTCGGTGGCGTGGTCGACCCTGGTGTTGTTGAGCGGCCCGCGCAGCGGCCGGGTCATTACGTAATCGCCCTCGGAGCCGTACTTGCCGCGGATGTCCTGGAACACCCGGATGTAACCGCCATCGACGAACACCTCGTCGCCCTGCGGCAGGATGTCGCGCATGTTCGGCGAATCCATGCGCTTGGCGCGGTTGGCGGCATCGTAAGGCGTGCGGGTCAGCAGGATCGGCGCGTTCCTGGCGCCCTTGGGCACCACGATCACCGTGTAGAGTTTCGTTCCGTCACGCATCGGCACCATCACCACGCGCTTGTCGTAGTTGTCCTGGGCCGTGGGCGTCACGAAGCCCTTGGCGGGAATGTCCGGGGTCATCGGCGAGGTCTGCGCCGACACACTGGCCGCAACCATCAGACTCAACAGCGCAACTGGCAATACACGCACACGCATGGGGCTCTCCCGGCAACGATGGCAACGCCCGCAGCCTAGCGCCGCGGGCGCTGCCCGGGTAGATGCCGATCGGCCTGTTCCGCGGCCATTTCGCGCATTCAGCTGCCAACCACCGTTTCATGCAAAGCCTGCCAGGCCAGCGTGCCGTCAGCGCTGTCCACCAGGATGGCCAGCGCTTCGCGGCGATGGCCCGCGCCACCCGCCTCGCGCTGGTCTTCGCGGTAGCGCACCGCGCAGGCATTGGCACCCAACGGCAGATACTGCAACGCATCGACGGTGATCTGCAGGCCTGGCCGGCTGCCATGGGCCGATCCGAAGAAGCCTGCCAGCGCGGGCTTGTCCAGGCGCACGCCACGGATACCGACCATGCTGAAGTCGTCGTTGAAACGGGCGAGCAGCGTGTCCAGCGCAGCCACCGGCGCGCGGCCGGTGAACCAGTCTTCGATCAGCACATGCAGGTCATGGATTTCGGTGAAGGCACGCGTGTCATTCATGGGGAGGTTCTCAGGGAAAGGGAAGACGCCGGCAGGCGCCACAACAACAGGATCGGCAGCAGGCTCATGCCGGCCGCCAGCACCAGGGTGAGCGTGAATGCCTGTGCCGGCAGGACGGCGGAGAGCAGCGCCAGGACGCAGGCCAGCAGTGCGGCGGCCAGGCAGAAGCTGAGCTGGCGGTTGAGGTTCCACAGCGCGCTGCCCGGCAGCAGCTCCGCATCCGCCAGGCCCTGGAAGGCGAGCGTCTGCGCACTGCTGCTGCACAGACTTCCACCCAGGCCCATCAGCGCGAATGCCAGCACCGGCAACCACGGGTGGCCGGCCTGCACGCCGATCAGCAGCGCGATGCCGAGCGCTTGGCATCCCATGCCGAAGCTCAGGAGTGGGCGCGCCCCGATGCGTGGCAGCCAGTGCCGGGTGGTGGCGATCGCGCAGGCCGAGGCGATCGCCCACGGCACCATGAAGCCACCGATGGCGGCGGCCCCGTAGCCTTGCCGATGCAGGAGCAGCGTCGCCACCAGCTGGGTGCCGATGAAGGTGCCCGGCACCAGCAGATAGACCAGCATCGCCACCCGCAGTGAGGGATGCCGCAGCAGCGACCACTGCAGCACCGGGTGCTCGGTCCGACGCGCACTGCGGGCGTACAGGAACAGCACCACGGCGGCGGCAACCAGCAGCCCGGCGCCTACCCGCCGCTGGCCCGGCTCGGCGATCAGGCTCAGCGCGACCAGCAGCACGCTCAGCCCCATCGAGCCCAGCAGCAGGCCGCGCCGGTCCAGCGCTGACGCGGACAGCGGCGCACCCGGACGCACCCAGCAGGCGGCCAGCACCAGGCCCACCACGGCCAGCGGCACACTGACCAGCAACACGCCCCGCCACGAGCCCCACTCCACCAGCACGCCCCCCAGGGTCGGCGACAGCGCCGGCACCAGCAGCGCGACGGCCATGATCCGGGCGGTCAGGCGCGCGCGGTCGGCCGGTGGGCATTCGCGGTAGGCCATCGCCTGCCCGACCGGAATCAACAGGCCCCCACCCAGCCCCTGCAGCAGGCGCCAGCCGATCAGCCACGCGATGCTGGGGGCGGTGCCCGCCAGCACCGCGCCCAGGGTGAACAGCGCCAGCGACACGCACAGCAGCCGCCGCTCACCCAGGCGTGCCGCGAGCCAGCTGCCGAGCGGAATGACCAGGGTCAGGCCGAGCATGTAGGCGTTGCCGATCCACGCCAGCTGCGGCACGGAGGCCTGCAGGTCAGTCGCGATGGACGGATAGGCGACGGTGCCGATGAACATGTTCACCAGGTCCAGCGAGAATCCCAGCAGGTACAACGTTTCCACTCTCGCCCGGTAGGTCATGCGGCACTCCAGTTGCGAGGCGGCAGCATGCGCGCTGGGCGACGCTGGATAAACCGAACATCCAATGCAAGACTGTCAAGCCATTTTTGACACAAGAGGCGTGCGCGATGGTCAGCCTGGACCGCTTCGAGACCTTCAAGGCCGTGGTCGATGCCGGCAGCCTCACCGCGGCCGCGCAGCGCCTGGGCCAGAGCAAGGCGGTGGTGAGCTTCAATCTGAAGCGGCTGGAGCAGGAACTGGGCGTGACCCTGCTGGTGCGCAATACCCGCAGCCTGGCGCTGACCGAGGCCGGCGAGCGCTTCCACCAGCACTGCGTGGCGATGCTGGCCACCGCCGAACGGGCCATCGAAGAGGCGCGCAGCGAGCAGCTGCAGTTGCGTGGCACGCTGCGCCTGACCACCACGCCCGAATATGCGGCCGCCAAGGTGGTGCCGCTGCTGGAGGGGTTCCGTGCCCTGCACCCGCAGCTGCGGCTGCACCTGTCGACCACACCTGCGCATGCCGACCTGATTCCCGAGCGGTTCGACCTGGCCATCCGGTTGGGGCGCATGGCCGATTCCGAGCTGCGCGCCACCCTGCTCGATGAGCACGCGTTGTGCGCGGTGGCCGCGCCGTCTGTGTTGTCGGGCTTGCCCGATGATGCCGCGCGTGACGACCCGGACTGGGTGCGTACGCTGCCACGGCTGGGCTATCCGCGTTTGGCGGACCTGCCGTTGATCGCCCCTGATGGCAGCGACCAGATGTTTGCCAGCAACCCCGCCGATGCGGTGGTCACGGTGGACAATGCGTCCACGTTGCGTGCCTTCGCGCTGGCCGGGGCCGGCGCCACGGTGCTGCCGCAGTGGTTGATCGCCGAGGACCTGGCGGCAGGTCGGCTGCTGCCGATCCTGCGCGGGCACCGCTTTCCGCGCCAGGGCGTGTATGCGGTGTTTCCCAACACCGCACACCCTTCGCGTCGGGTGCAGCTGTTGCTGGCGCACCTGCGCCAGCACCTGCCCGGTTGAGCCGCGGCAGGCACGACCAACAGTCGTGCCCTACCGGGATGACGCTGTTTCACACGGGTGGCCGCCCTGGCGGCCACCGCACCAGCAGGTACCGACCGCAGGTCGGTACCTGGCGTCGATCAACGCACTACTTCATCACCGAGCACGAACGCGATGGTTTCCACCGGCTCGTTGGCCGAGCGCGACAGCTGCAGTTCGTAGCGGCCCTCGGCGATCTTCCACTGCTTGTCGGCGGTGTCGAAGCTGGCCAGCGTCTTCGGTTCGGCCTCGATGCGGATCCGGCGCGATTCGCCCGGCTGCAGCGTGACCTTCTGGAAGCCGATCAGGCGGATCGGGGTGGCGCTGCCTTCGGGCATCTTCAGGTACAGCTGGGCCACGTCCGCGCCGGCCACCTTGCCGGTGTTGCGGATGTCCACGGTGGCGACCAGACGCTGGCCCATCGAGGTGGCGCTCAGGTTTTCATAGGTGAAGCTGGTGTAGGACAGGCCATGGCCGAACGCGAACTGCGGGGTCAGGCCCTTGGCGGCGAACCACTTGTAGCCGACGTTGGCGCCTTCGATGTCGTAATCGATGGTGTCGTCCGGCTTGTGCTTCGGGTTGAAGCCCAGCCCGTTCACTTCCGGACGCGGCAGCTGGCTGGCATCCACCGGCCAGGTCACCGGCAGGCGGCCGGACGGATTGACCTTGCCGGTCAGCAGCGCGGCAATGCCTTCGCCGCCACGGATGCCCGGGTACCACGCCTGCAGCACCGCCGGCACCTGCTGCAGCCACGGCAGCTCGACCGGGCCGTTGGTTTCCAGCACCACCACGGTCTTCGGGTTGGCCTTGGCCACCCCGGCGATCAGCGCGTCCTGGTTGTCGGGCAGCTTCATGTGCGGCAGGTCGACCGATTCGGCCGACCACTGCGTGGCAAATACGATCGCCACGTCGGCCGCGGCGGCAGCGCGCGCGGCGGCGGCCACGTTGCGGCCATCCACGTACTCGATGCTGGCGTCCGGGCGCTCGGCGCGCAGGGCCTCCAGCGGCGAGGACGGATGGAAGATCACCGGACCCGGCCAGGTGGTCGGCAGCACACCCGGCACCGCGTTGGTGCCCTTGGCGGTCCAGCCCACCATCGACGAACCACCGCCGCCGATCACGCCCTTGTCGGCGTGGCCACCGATGATCACGATGCGCTTGACCTCCGGGCCCAGCGGCAGCACGTTGTTGGCATTGCGCAGCAGCACGCTGCCTTCTTCCACGGTGCGCTGCGCGGCGGCGAAACCGGCGGCGTCATCGATCGGCTGGTGCTGCGGCGGCAGGTCGAAATTGCCGTTGGCGAACATCGCGCGCAGGATCCGCGACACCATGTCGTCCAGGCGCGCACGCGGCACCACGCCGCCATTGACGGCCAGGCGCAGCGGTGCGTCGAAGTACACGGCCTTGTCGAACACTTCACCGGCCGACTGCTGGTCCAGACCGGCCAGCGCCGCCTTGGAGCCGCTGTGCACGCCGCCCCAGTCGGACATCACGAAACCGGGGAACTTCCATTCCTGCTTGAGCACCTGGTTCATCAGGTAATCGTGCTCGCAGCCGTAGATACCGTTGATGCGGTTGTAGGAGCACATCACCGAACCGGGCTTGCCGATGTCCAGTGCGATCTCGAACGCCAGCAGGTCCGATTCGCGCATGGCCTGCTCGCCGATCTCGGCGCTGTGGAAATTGCGCGAGGTTTCCATGTCGTTGAGCGCGAAGTGCTTCATCGTCGACACCACGTGCTGGCTCTGCACGCCGCGGATCGACTCGCCAACCAGACGACCCGCCAGCAACGGGTCTTCACCGGCGTATTCGAAGTTGCGGCCGTTGCGCGGATCGCGCTGCAGGTTGACGCTGCCGGCCAGCAGGATGTTGAAGCGCTGCTGCCAGGCCTCGCGGCCCATGGTGGCGCCACCGGCAAAAGCGACTTCCGGGTTCCAGCTTGACGCGGTGGACGGACCGGACGGCATCGCCGTGGCGTGGTCACCCTTGCGGATGCCGCCCGGGTTGGTCACGCCCACGCCGGCGTCGGCCGACTGCTGCGACGGAATGCCCAGCCGCGCCACGCCGGGCACGAAACCGGCCGAACCGACCGCGCCTTCCGGCAGCGGGCCGCCATCCTTGCCCAGCCCGAAGTAGCTGTGCAGCATCTGGAACTTCTCGTCGTCGGTCATCTTCGCCACGATCAGCCGGGCGCGTGCATCGGCGTTGAGCGAGGTGTCCATCCACGGCGTGTCGCCGCCGACCGGCGCGGCGTAGCCCAGGGTCAGCAGCTTGCCTGCGATGGCCGGGCTGTCGGCATCGATGCGCAGCTTGACCGCGGTGCTGGAGGCCGACTGGAACCCGTTGGAGCGGGCCACGTCGCCGTTGGCGTCGAAGCCGGTCACGGCGGCATCGTTGGCACCCAGCAGCACGGCCGGCGCGCCCACGCGCGAGGCATCGATGAGCTGTTTGAAGCGCGCGCCATCGGCGGCGGCGGTATGGGTGTACAGCGCCACCACGTGGCGGCCGTCATTCAGGCGCAGGTAGTTCATGCCCGGGGCTTCGATGCCCGACTCGGCCTCCACCGGCAGACGCGAGATCACGATGCTGCCACGGCGCTCGGCCGAGGCCGGGTCGGCACTGACGAAGCGGTAGGTGTAACCCAGCTGGTCGGCCAGCGCTTCCAGCGGATCCGGCACGTGGCTGGTGCCGCTGGTGTCCGCTTCGCGGTGCACGTTGCCGATGGTCAGCGCGTCCACGTTCATGGCCTGCAGCTGGGCCGCAACGTCGGCCGCATTGAGCCATTTCGGCGCCTGTTCCAGGCTGAGCACGGTGAAGGCGTCGGCTCCGCCGGTGGTGGCGGTGGGCGCGGCCCAGGCCGAGGCGGCCAGCGAGAGCGTGATGGCGGCCGTCAGGGCCAGTGGCTTTGTAATCGTTTTCATAAGCGGGCGAAACACCTTTGCTTGCGCAAAAAATCCAGGGAGTCGTGCCGCAGAAGGGTGCAGCGCCAAGATGGCGGATGCCGGCGCCTTGCAGGCCGGTATCGGGTACTACCAGGCAATGCAGCTACGACCAGGCCCCTCCGCCCGTCGATACAGCCGCCCTGCCCGGTGGGCGCCGCAGGCGGCACCCATCCGGTGAAGAGTCGTCCACCCTGTTCATCCCTGTCAACAGCGTGTTCAGTTTCGGCGGCATAGGCCGCCCCGTCGATCACGGCGTGGCGGGCTTGACCACGTGCGTTGCCGCGGACGCCAGCACGCGCCCTTCCCTGTCCTGCGGCAGCAGCGGCGCCAGCGGCTGGCCATCGGCCAGGGTGAGCAGCTGCGAGCGTGGTTCATGTTCGGCGAACAGGAACGCTTCGCCCCACTGCCGTAGCGCCACCACCAGCGTGAACAGCGCCTGCCCTTTTGGCGTCAGGACGTAGTCGTGGTACCGGCTGCCATCGGCCGCCGGCTGCTGGGCGAGCACGCCGGAATCCTGCAGCGCCTGCAGGCGCTGGCTGAGCATGCTGCGCGACATGCCCAGGTTGCGTTGGAAATCACTGAACCGATGTACCCCATCGAAGGCGTCGCGCACGATCAGCAGCGACCAGCGGTCGCCGATCAGGTCCAGCGCACGGGCCACCGGGCAGGTGGCGTTGGGATCGTCGTGCATGGGGCACCTCCATAGGTGGTTTTATTTTAGAACCAGATCATCCAGAATCAACTGGTTCTATTTTGAGACCATCAGATGTCCATCGCCGCACCGCTGCCCCGTACCGCCACGCCCCTGCTGTTGTTGTTCGCCTGCGCCGCCGGGCTCAGCGTGGCCAACGTCTACTACGCCCAACCGCTACTGGATGCGCTGGCCGCCGACCTGCACATCGGCACCGCCCGGATCGGCGCGGTCATTGCCGCTACTCAGCTGGGCTCGGTGATCGCGCTGCTGTGGCTGGTGCCGCTGGGCGACCGGTTGGAACGCAGGCGCCTGATGGCAGCGCAGAGCGTGGCGCTGGTCGTGGCCCTGTTGGGCGTTGCCCTGGCCGGCAACGCCACCGCACTGCTGCTGGGCATGTTGGCGGTGGGCCTGCTCGGCACCGCGATGACCCAGGGGCTGATTGCCTATGCCGCCGCTGCGGCGGGCCCGCATGAGCGTGGCCGCGTGGTCGGTGCCGCCCAGGCCGGCGTGGTGATCGGCCTGCTGCTGGCCCGGGTGGTGGCTGGTGGCGTGGCCGACCTGGGGGGCTGGCGTGCGGTGTATGTGCTGTCGGCGGTGCTGATGGTGGTCAGCGGCGCGGTGCTGTGGCTGCGCCTGCCACGGCTGCCGGTGGCCGATGCCCCGCCCCGGATCGGGTTGATCACTCTGCTGCGTCAGCAACCTGTGCTGCGCCAACGCGGCGTGCTCGGACTGCTGCTGTTCACCGCGTTCGGGCTGTTCTGGAGCAGCATGGCGCTGCCATTGAGCGCACCGCCGCATGCGCTCAGCCATACCGCCATCGGTGCGTTCGCACTGGTCGGCCTGCTCGGCGCGTTGGCCGCCGCGCGCAGCGGGCACTGGAGCGATCGCGGCCATGCCGACCGTGTTTCCTTTGCTGCGCTGCTGCTGTTGCTGTTGAGCTGGGCCCCGCTGGCTGCGCTGCCTCTGCACATGGGCTGGCTGGTACTGGGCGTGCTGTTGCTGGATCTGGCGGTACAGGCACTGCACGTGACCAACCAGAGCCTGATCCTGGCCGCCGCGCCCAACGCGCAGGCGCAGGTGATCGCCACTTACATGCTGTTCTATGCGGCCGGCAGCGGGATCGGCGCGCTGCTGGGCAGCAGCCTGTATGCCGCGTATGGCTGGAGCGGCGTCTGCACTGCCGGCGCCCTGGTTTCGGTGCTTGCGCTGGGCGCGTGGCGGACGGTTTCCGCTACCCTGCGCAGCAGATGCAAAGATTGAATGATGCGGAGCGTGCGTTGAAGGCGTCCACGGCAGTGAACGGGCAGTGGTCTGGCGCACTGCTGCTTGGCCCGCATTTCGCCGTGCTGCAGGGGCATGCCGGTGCCACCGGTGCGCATGCCCACTATGCCCACCAGGTGCTGCTGGCCGAGACCGGCCAATGGACCGTGGAGAACGAAAACGGGCTGCAGTGCGGCGCACGCCTGTTGCTCCCCTCGTTCCAGTCGCATGCGGTGCGCACCGTACCGCTGCGCGGCTGCACGGTATGGATTGAACCCAGCCATGTCGACCTGCAGAAGCTGCAGACACAGCTGCCGTTGCTTCCCTGTGATCCGCAGGCGTTGTTGCCCTGTCTGTCGGCCCTGGTCGCGCGGGCGCCGCTGGATCGACGGCTGCAGGCCGCACTGGACGCACTGGACGCGCGGTTGCCGGAGCGCATTGCGGCCCCGGCGATTGCGGCGGCCGCGCACCTGTCCGAAAGCCAGTTGCACCGCCGCTTCCAGCAGGACCTGGCCGTGTCGCTGCGTGGCCTGGTGCTGTGGCGCCGGTTACGCCAGGCACTGGTCCAGGTCATCGAGGGACACAGTCTGACCAGCAGCGCACATGCCGCCGGCTTCGCCGACCTTGCGCACTTCTCGCGCAGCCTGCGGCGCATGTTCGGCGTGCAGGCCGGGCATCTGGCCAGCCTGCACCTGCAGCACTATCGCGGCGACTGATCCAGCCCGGGGGGCGCTGGCGGTTCCGGCACGTGTGGCAGCGCGCGGAACGGCGCCAGCAGTTGCCCCAGATAGCGCCGTGGATAGGCCGGCTGGCTGCCAATCCCCAGGTCGTCCACGCGCATCCGATAGTCGGCATCGAAGGCCGTCCCAAGCAGATGATCCCAGACGGTCAGGAACAACCCGAAGTTGACATCGCCGGCCTCGCCATAGCGCATGTGGTGGAACCGATGCAGTGGGGCCCATGCCATCACCTTGCCCAGCCAGCCCGGCCGCATGTCGACGTTGGAGTGCTGCAGCAGCAACTGGTTGGCAATGGCAAAGGCCAGCACCGCCGCGACCGGGTACGGCATGCCCAGCAACAGCAGTGGCAGCACCCCGCCCAGAGCTTCGGCTGTCTGGTGCAACGGGTGCTTCATCAATCCGTTGAACCCATACATGCGGGTCACGCTGTGGTGGACCGCATGCAACCTCCACAACCAGGCCCAGCGATGGCTCGCGTAGTGCACCAGGGTGATGCCCAGGTCCGCGGCGACGATCGCCAGCACCACCTGCGCGACGACACTCCAGTGCGTCGGCCACAGCTGCCACGGCATCCACGCGGCCACCAGCGGAATCGCACCGATCGCCAGCAGGTTCAACCCTTCGTTCACCAGCGCGTGGACGGCATCGCGGCCCGCATCGCCCTGGCCTGCGTTGAAGGCCGGGTCATACGGCCAGCAGCGCTCGGCCAGCCACGACAGGGCGATGGCCAGGACCAACCCCGGCAGCAGCCACACGGCCGACCCCGCTGCATACCCCACCCACCACGTAGCCACCCCCACGAATCCAAGCAGCATTCCCGGCGCATACAACGCCAACCACCATCGCTTCATCGACCTGCTCCATACAAAGGAGCGGCCATGCTCGCGACAACGCCGGTGCCAGGCTTGAACAAACCGCGCATCCCGCCCTGCGTGGATGCTCTCCTGAAGCATTCAGCAACCTCAACCGGTTCGGAATCCGGCTGTCGAATTCGTTAGCATTTTTACTAATTGCGGGTAGGATTGTCGGTCTCAGCCTTTGACACGCGTGCTGCCGATACTCGCCGCCATGCCCTTGTTTCCCGCCCGTTTCCGCCTGCTCCAGCCCTGCCGGGAGGCCCGCTGATGGGCGCCGTGCTGGCCCTGGACCGGCTGCTGGAAACCCGCCGGGTCTGGCGGGGGCAGCCACGTGCGGCCTTCCCGGAGGTGGCCCCGCACCCCACCGGCCACCCGGCGCTGGATGCCCGCCTGCCCGGGGGTGGCTGGCCGCCCTCGGCGTTGTCGGAGGTGCTGCTGGCTTCGCCCGGGGTCGGTGAGCTGGCCCTGGTCTGGCCGACCCTGGCACGGCTGAGCCAGCAGCAGCAGACCGTGGTGCTGATCGCCCCGCCGCACCTGCCGCATGCCCCGGCCTGGGCCCGCGCCGGGCTGGCGCTGGGCCAGGTGCAGGTGGTCCAGGCCAGCCCACGCGATGCGCTGTGGGCGGCCGAACAATGCCTGCGCTCGGCCGCCTGCGCGGCGGTGCTGTGCTGGCCGCAGCAGGCCGATGACCGCGCGCTGCGCCGGCTGCAGGTAGCGGCTGAGACCGGCCAGTGCCTGGGCTTTTCCTTCCGCGATGCCCGGCATGCGCGCAACCCCTCCCCGGCCGCGCTGCGCCTGCAGCTCGACGATGGCCAGGTGCGGGTACTCAAGTGCCGTGGCGGGCTGGCACCGGCGCAGCCGCTGCCGCTGGCCGTGGCCCATTGAGCCGCCGCCGTGGACTGGGCCTGCCTGCTGCTGCCGCACCTGGCGCTGGACGCTGCCCTGCGCCAGCAACCGGATCCGGCCGCGCCGCTGGTGCTGGTCACCGGCCCGGCGCAGCGGCGCGTGCTGCATGCGGTCAGTCCCTCGGCACGGCAGCTCGGGCTGCGCCGCGGCATGCTGCTCTCGGCCGCGCAGGTGCTCACCCGCGACATGCTCAGCGTGGAATACGACCCGCGCGCCGAGCAGGCCACCCGCCAGCTGCTGGCGAGCTGGCTGTACGGCATCAGCTCGCAGGTCAGCCTGGATTTCCCGCATGCGCTGGCACTGGAAATCCGGGCCAGCCGCGCCCTGTTCGGTGATTGGCCGAAGGTCGAGCAGCGGCTCACCCGCGGCTTGACCGAGCTGGGCTTCCGGCATCGGCTGGTGGCCGCACCGAATCCGCATGCCGCCAGTGTGCTGGCCCGCGTGCATGGCCGGCTCGGCGTGGATGCGCACCAGCTGGGCGCGGCCCTGGCCCAGGTGCCGATCGAACGCAGCGGGCTGCCGGTCGAGGCGGTCACGGTGCTGGCGCGCTCGGGCCTGCGCACGCTGGGCGCCGCGTTCGGCCTGCCACGGGAGAGCCTGGCGCGGCGTTTCGCGCCGCAGGTACTGGCGCATCTGGATGCGCTGCGTGGGATCAGCACGCCGCCGCTGCGCTATTTCCAGCCACCGGACCGCTTCGATGCGCGCATCGAGTTCGAGTACGAGGTCGAGTCCACCCAGGCGATGCTGTTCCCGCTGCGGCGGCTGACCACCGACCTGGCCGCCTTCCTGTGCTCGCGCGATGGCGGCGTGCTGCAGTTCGATCTGTGGTTCGAACACGAAAACCACCCGGATACGCGGCTCTCGATCGGCCTGCTCGCGCCCGAGCGCGAACCGGCGATGCTGTTCGAACTGGCCCGCAACCGCGTCGATCATCTGCAGTTGCCGGCGGGCAGCCGCGGCCTGCGGCTGCAGGCCGAGCAACTGCCGCCGTTCGTGCCGGCCGCACGCGATCTGTTCGACCCGCGCCCGCAGCAGGCGATGCCATGGGAGCAGCTGCGCGAACGCCTGCGGGCGCGGCTCGGCGATGACGCCGTGCAGGGGCTGGGGCTGCGTGCCGAGCACCGGCCCGAACGCGCGAGCGGCGATGCCCAGGGCGCCCCCAAAGCCCGGCCACCGGTGCTGCCGCTGCGTCCGGGCTGGCTGCTGGCGCAGCCGCAGGCGTTGCAGGATCCGCACCTGCGCATCCTGTCCGGGCCGGAGCGGATCGAATCGGGCTGGTGGGATGCCGGCGACATCCGCCGCGACTATTACGTCATCGAAACCGGCCACGGCCAGCGCGGCTGGGCCTATACCGCCGCCGATGCACGCAGCGGACCTTTCATGCTGCACGGCTGGTTCGCATGAGCGCGCCGCCGTTGCCCGGGTATGCCGAGCTGCACTGCCTGTCGGCCTTCAGTTTCCAGCGCGGCGCGTCCATCGCCGAGGAGTTGTTCGCGCGCGCCAAGGGTCAGGGTTATCACGCGCTGGCGATCACCGATGAGTGTTCGCTGGCCGGCATCGTGCGCGCTTGGCAGGCTGCGCAGAAGCACCAGCTGGCACTGATCACCGGCGCTGAATTCCAGCTGGAGGACGGCCCCAAGCTGGTGCTGCTGTGCACCGACCAGGGCAGCTACGCCGCGCTGTGCCAGCTGATCACCACCTGCCGCCGGCGCGCGCCCAAGGGCGAGTACCGCTGCCTGCGCAGCGACATCGGATCGTTGCATGCCGGCCTGCTGTGCCTGTGGGCCGACGCCACCCCGGGCATCGAGGATGCACAGTGGCTGCAGGCCTGCTTCCCGCAGCGGCTGTGGCTGGCGGTTGAACTGCACCGCGAGGCCGACGACCGCGCGCGCCTGCAGCGCCTGCGTCGTTTCGGCCGCGACCAGGGCATTCCATTGGTGGCCAGCGGCGATGTGCACATGCATGTGCGCCGCCGCCGTGCGCTGCAGGACACCCTCACCGCGATCCGCCACCACTGCACGCTCGGCGACGCCGGCTGGCGCCTGTTCGCCAATGGCGAGCGCCACCTGCGCACCCGCCAGGCCCTGGCCACGCTGTACCCGCCCGAGCTGCTGGCCGAGACGCTGCGCATCGCCGAGCGTTGCCACTTCGATCTCAAGCAGCTGCAGTACACCTACCCGCGCGAACTGGTGCCGGCCGGCCACGACCCGGCCAGCTGGCTGCGGGTGCTGGTGGAGGAAGGCATGCGATGGCGTTGGCCAACGGGCGAGACGCCCCGGCAGCGCCACCAGATCGAACACGAGCTGGCGCTGATCCACACCAAGCAGTACGCGTCGTACTTCCTGACCGTGCACGATATCGTGCGCTTCGCGCGCAGCCAGCAGATCCTCTGCCAGGGCCGCGGCTCGGCCGCCAATTCCTCGGTGTGCTATGTGCTGGGCGTGACCGAGATCGACCCCAGCGACATGGACCTGCTGTTCGAGCGCTTCATCTCCGCCGAGCGCGACGAGCCGCCGGACATCGACATCGACTTCGAACACGAGCGCCGCGAGGAAGTCCTGCAGTACGTGTTCAACCGCTACGGCCGCGAACGCGCTGCGTTGACCGCGGTGGCGATCAGCTACCGTGGCCGCAGCGCGGTGCGCGATGTGGCGCGGGTGCTGGGCCTGCCGCCGGACCAGGTCAATGAACTCGCCGCCTGCCTGGACCGCTGGAGCAGCCACGAGCCGCTGCCCGAGGCGCTGCGCGAGCGCGGCTTCGATCCGGAGACCCCGCTGATGCGGCGGGTGGTCGCGCTGACCGCCGAGCTGGTCGACTTCCCGCGCCACCTGTCCCAGCACCCGGGCGGTTTCGTGATCTCCGAACATCCGCTGTCCACCATGGTGCCGGTGGAGAACGCGGCCATGGCCGACCGCACCGTGATCCAGTGGGACAAGGACGACCTGGATGCCACCGGCCTGATGAAGGTCGACTGCCTGGCGCTGGGCATGCTTACCGCCGTGCGCAAATGCCTGGCGATGCTGGAGGCACATGGCGAACCGCCGATGAGCATGGCGAAGATTCCGCCGGATGATGGCCCCACCTACGACATGATCTGCCGCGCCGACACCCTGGGCGTGTTCCAGATCGAGTCGCGCGCGCAGATGGCGATGCTGCCGCGCATGCAGCCACGCTGTTTCTACGACCTGGTGATCGAAGTGGCGATCGTGCGCCCGGGTCCGATCCAGGGCGACATGGTCCATCCCTATCTGAATCGACGGAAGAAGCTGAAAGAAGAAGGCATCGAAGAGATCGACTACCCGCCCGCGCTGGAGAAGGTGTTCAAGCGCACGCTGGGCGTACCGCTGTTCCAGGAACAGGTGATGCAGCTGGCGGTCGCCGCCGCCGATTTCAGCCCGGGCGAGGCCGATGCGCTGCGCCGTTCGATGGCCGCCTGGAAGCGCCACGGCGGGCTGGAGCCGCACCGCGACAAACTGCTCGCCGGCATGGCCGCCAACGGCTACAGCCGCGAGTACGGTGAGCGCCTGTTCGAGCAGATCAAGGGCTTCGGCAGTTATGGCTTCCCGGAAAGCCACGCGGCCAGCTTTGCGCTGATCACCTATGTCAGCTGCTGGCTCAAGTGCCACCACCCCTCCGCGTTTGCCGCCAGCCTGATCAACAGCCAGCCACTGGGCTTCTACACCCCGGACCAGATCCTGCAGGACGCGCGCCGCCATGGCGTGCCGGTGCTGCCGGTGGACGTGCGTTACAGCGCGTGGGACTGCACGCTGGTCCCGCCCACCTCGCCGGGTCGCCCATTCGGCATCCGCCTGGGCCTGCGCCTGGTCGATGGCTTCAGCGAGGCGGTCGCCACCGGACTGGTACAGGCGCGCCACCGCGCGCCGTTCGACAGCGTTGCCGACCTGAGCCAGCGCGCGCAGCTGGACCGTCGCCACCAGGGCCTGCTGGCCGATGCCGGCGCACTCAAGGGCTTGAGCGGCCATCGCCATCGCGCGCGCTGGGAGGTTTCCGGCGTTGAGAAGCCACTGCCGCTGTTCGAGACCGCGCGCGCCACCGCTGAAACCGCCGTGCCGCTGCCGTTGCCGAGCGCCTTCGAGGACATGCAGGCCGACTACAACAGCACCGGCACCACGCTGGGCCGGCACATGGTGTCGTTCATCCGCAGCCAACTGCGCCAGCGCCGTTGCCACCGCTCCGACGAACTGATCGCACTGCCGCACGGGCGCAGTGTGCGGTTTGCCGGCCTGGTGCGCATGCGCCAGCGCCCCCAGACCGCCAGTGGCGTCACCTTCCTCACCCTGGAAGACGAATGCGGCATGGTCAACGCGGTGGTCTGGCGCAAGATCGCCGACCGCCAGCATCGCGTGCTGGTCGAAGCGCAGTTGATGCAGATCGATGGCCGCCTCGAACGCGTGGACGGCGTGCAGCACCTGATCGTCCGCCAGATGCACAACATCGACAGCCTGATCGACGGCGTGCGTACCCACAGTCGCGATTTCCGCTGAGCCATCTCGTGACCCACCTCACACTCTGAATTCAATTCCAGAGTTTTCCGACTGGTGTCGCGAATGGCCTATCCGGTATGGTCGCACCCTTCCAAGGATCCGGAGACGGTATGTCGCGCGCGCTGACCCTCACCACGCTGGTTGTGTCCAGCCTTGCTCTGGCGGTGTCCGGGTGGACCGCGCTGCGCCTGCACCAGAGCCAGTCCGATGAGCGCGTCATCACCGCGCGGGGCCTGGTCATCCGCGATGCCAACGGCCAGGCGCGGGTGATTCTCGGCGCGCCGGTCCCCGACCCGCTCACCAAAGGTGTAGCCCAGGGGCCGCGCGCGTCACCGCTGTCGGGCCTGATCCTGCTCGGTGCCGATGGCTCCGAGCGTGGCGGGTACGGCACCGCCGATGTCGGCGACGAGGCGATCCTCACCCTGGACGATGCCACCGGCACCACCGAAGTGTTCAAGGTCACCGCCAACCCTGACCGCGGCGCTACCCTCGTGGTCAAGCACCAGAACAGCACCGGCGCGATGCTGACCTCCTGGCAGGGCAAACCGGAGCTGATCTTCCTCAACAACGACGAACAATCGCACTACGTCAGCCCGCACTCCGCCGCGGCGCCCTGATATCGGCGGGCGGTGATTTTCGGGTAGCGCTATGACAACCTGTCCGTTGTCACGGGACCGCCCTGCCGGCGCGCCGACGCGCCGCAGCCGTCCCCGCTTCCGGAGCCCGCATGCCCATCGCTGCCCCCACCTGGCCCCAGGCCACTACCGTCGACGAAATCCGCCACAACCTGGAGGCGGTGCGCGAACGCATCGCCCGTGCCTGCGCACTGGCTGGTCGCGACCCGGCCGGCGTGCGCCTGCTGCCGGTCAGCAAGACCGTCGATGAAGCCCGCCTGCGCATGGCGTGGGAAGCCGGCTGCCATGAGCTGGGCGAGAACAAGGTGCAGGAGGCCCAGCGCAAAGCCGCGGCCATGGCCGACCTGCCCGGCCTGCGCTGGTCGGTGATCGGCCACCTGCAGACCAACAAGGCACGTGACGTGGCGCGCTTCGCCAGTGAGTTCCAGGCATTGGACAGCCTGCGGGTGGGACAGGCGCTGGATCAGCGGCTGGCACTGGAGCAGCGCACGCTGGACGTCTTCGTGCAGGTCAACACCTCTGGTGAGGACAGCAAGTACGGCCTGGACCCGATCGAGGTCGCCGACTTCGTGCAGCAGCTCCCGGCGTTCCCGAACCTGCGCGTGCGCGGGCTGATGACCCTGGCGCTGTTCTCGTCGGACCCGGAACAGGTACGCCCGTGCTTTACGCGGCTGCGCGACCTGCGCGAGCGGCTGCGCCCCACGCTGCCACCGGGCATCCGCCTGGAAGAACTGTCGATGGGCATGTCGGGCGATTTCGACATCGCCATCGAGGAAGGCGCGACGGTCGTAAGGGTCGGCCAGGCCATTTTCGGCGCACGCTCGACCCCGGACAGTGTCTACTGGCCGACCCCGGCATGAGCTGACATCGCCCGGTCATCCATTGCCACGACCAGCCCGCGGCCCCGTTCCACGGGTTAGCCCGCGGTATTCATGTGCAACGCATGCTCAGCCGCTTCGGCGTGCAGCCAATCGCGAAAGGCCAGGAAGCCCTGATGCGTCGCCGATCGCGGCGGGTACACCAGCCAGTGCGACCAGCGCGTCTTCAGCCGGTGCGGTGACAGCGCGATCAATTGCCCGGAATCGAGCAGCAGGCGCGCCCGCGTCACCCGCCCCAAGGCCACGCCGATGCCATCCAGCGCGGCGCGATGGTGCGCTTCGGAATCATTGAGCATCGCCACATAGCGCGCCGGCGGCGTGTCATCCACCAGCGCAAACCACCGGTCCCACTCGCCATCCGGGTCGCCCAGCAGCGGCCAGTGCGAGATGGGCTGTCCATCCACACCGCCCATCTGCTGTACGAGTGCGGGACTGGCCATCGGCACCAGCCACTCGTCGAACATCGGCTCGGCGGTCAACCCCGGCCACTGGCCTGTACCTACGCGCAGCGCCGCGTCGATCTGCAACTGGCGTGCGAAATCAGTGAGGCGCTCGCTGGACTCCAGATTGATCTCGATCTGCGGATAGGCGGCGACGAACCTGCCCAGTCGCGGCACCAGCCAGTTGGAGGCCATCGAAGGCAGCGCGCTCACCGTCAGGACCCGGTCATGGCGCGCCGCGAACGGCTGGAACGCCTGCCCGATCGCATCCAGATGTGGTGCGACCTGATCCAGCAAGCGCTGCCCTTCCGGCGTGACCCGCACACCGCGTGGCTGGCGCAGCAGCAACGGATAGCCGAGGCGCTGCTCCAGTTGCCGCATCTGGGGCTGAGGGCACTGACCGTGAGGTTCACCGTCTCGGCCGCGCGGGTCAGGTTGCCTGAACTTATCGTCAACTCCATTCAAGTGGAGATAGGCGCATGAACCTGTTTGGCGGACTGCTTTTTCTGCAGGGGCATATCACCAATGTTGCACTGGCCCGGCAACTGGCCGGCGTGGATGCCGTGGACGGCGAGACGGAGGCTGGGCCGGGGGACGCCGCAGCAGGCGGATCGCAGTGTGGGGAGGTCGCGCCGGACGTCGTTGCAAAGACATGCCCGAGCAGCCGTTGATATGGCCAAGGCGGCCGACGCGCCCTGGCGCCCTGTCCGCCACCGGATGTGCCATGCTCGCCCCGTTGCAACCCACCTGGAGAGCGTCGCCATGGCCAAAGGCCTGAACAAACAGAAAGAGCAGAAGAAGAAACCTGCCAAGACCGCCAAGGAAAAGAAGGCGGAGAAGAACGAAAAGAAGACCACCCGCGGTTTCGCCCCGGTCTGACCGGCGGGTCTACCCGGTCACTGCGCGGGCAACATGGGAGTGCGGCCACACCACGGTGTCCCGCAGCTCCTCGCGCTGCATCCCGCCGCCATCGGCACGCCAACGCTCATGCGTCGGCCAACCTCAGTCTCTGCGCATCCGTCGCCGGCGGCATCCCGAACAGCCGCGCGTAGTCCCGGCTGAACTGAGAGGGGCTCTCATAGCCCACCCTGTGACCGGCATCCGCCGCATCCAGCCCCCCGCTGACCATCAGCCGCCGCGCCTCCTGCATCCGCAACTGCGTCCTGAACTCCAGCGGGCTCATCGCCGTGACCGACTTGAAGTGCGCATGGAAACTCGAGCGACTCATGCCGGCAATGCGCGCGACCTCATCGATACGGCAGGCACCCCGGAAATTCGCCCGGATCCACAGGATCGCGCGGGCAATCTGCCCGTGCCGGCTGTCGCCGCGCGTCATCGCCTGCAGCACGCTGCCATCGGGACCGGTCAGAAGCCGATAGAGAATCTCGCGCAGCGCCAGGGGACCGAGCGCCTCCGCATCCGCCGGTGAATCCAGCAAGGCAACCAGGCGTGTCGTGGCGTCCAGCAACCCAGACGTCATCGCGTTGAGCGAAAGACCTGCAGGCGCCCGGTGCTCTGCGGCGGGCCGGGGGTACTGCAGCGCGAGCTCACCCAGCACGGCCGCATCAAGATCGAGCTGAAGGCTCAGATACGGCCGCGCTGCGGTCGCCTCGATCACCGCTCCCATGACCGGCAGCCCGACCGATGCCAGCAGATAGCAGCTCGGATCGTAGTAATAGACGCTCGACCCCAGCAGGGCACGCTTGCGGCCCTGCGCCACGAAGCATACGGTCGGCTCATAGATCACCGGCATGGGCATCGTCGGGGTGCTGCACCGGATCAGCTTCACGCCGGGCAGCCGGCAGTCGAAGGTGCCGTCACGCAGGGCATGCCGGGCGATGGCATCACGGAACTCTGCAAGCGAGGCCATGTGGCCGTCTCCATCGACGTGCTGGTACTGCCCGACATCATCCGTCAGCGCCGGACGATCGTGCAAGCTTCCCGGAGGACACGGCTACCGGCCCATGGCGGCGCGCCGGAACAATGGGCGCCCCCGCAGGCAATGCCCTGCCCGCCACGGAGAACACTCGCATGACCTCCCACACCTCGCTCGATCATTACCGCCTGCTCGGCCGCGCCGGGCTGCGCGTCTCGCCCTTGTCGCTGGGCACGATGACCTTCGGTGCCGACTGGGGCTGGGGGTCCGACGACGCCGAAGCCCGACGGATCTTCGATGCGTATGTCGACCGCGGCGGCAACTTCATCGATACCGCGGTCAACTACACCAATGGTGCCGCCGAACAGATCCTCGGCCGTTTCGCCAAGGCCCGGCGCGACCGCCTGGTGCTGGCCACGAAGTTCACGATGGCCCGTGATGCCACCAACATCAATTCCGGCGGCAACCACCGTTACAACCTCGTGCGCTCGGTCGAAACCAGCCTGCGCCAGCTGGACACCGACCGGATCGACCTGATGTACCTGCATGCCTGGGACTTCACCACCCGGCCGGACGAAGTGATGCGTGCGCTGGACGATCTCGTCCGCACCGGCAAGGTGCTGTATCTGGGCATCTGCAACACGCCCGCCTGGCGCGTGGCCGAACTGCAGACCCTGGCGGACCTCCGCGGCTGGGCGCCGCTGGTGGCCCTGCAGATCGAATACAGCCTGGTCGAACGCACGGTGGAGCACGAACTGCTGCCGATGGCCGAGGCCATGGGCCTGGGCGTGCTGCCCTGGTCGCCTCTCGGCGGCGGCATCCTGACCGGCAAATACACGCGCGCCGATCTCTCCGACGAAAATGGTGCCGACGTGGCGAGCAGTCGCAAGGGCGTGATCGCCTCGATCGGCCATCTCAACGAACGCGCACTGGACATCGCCGCAGTGGTGGGCGAAGTGGCCGGGGAACTGGGCGTGTCGCGCTCGCAGGTGGCGATCGCCTGGACGCTGGCCAATCCGGCGGTGGTGTCGCCGATCATCGGCGCGCGCACCGTGGCGCAGGCCGAAGACAATCTTGGTGCGCTGGACGTGGTGCTGAGCGATGCACATCTGGCGCGCCTGGACGAGGCCAGCGCACCGGCACCGATCTTCCCCGCACGCTTCATCGGTCGGCCGATGGCGCAGCAGTTGATCTTCGGCACCTCCACGCTGAGCGGGCGGAAATAAGCCGTGCCACCTCATTCTGAGCGCAAACCGACAGATTCAGTGAAAAGGACCGGCAGATCGTCGTGAGACAATGCGGTTCATGACCTCTCCCGACCCTCAACGCCCTCTTCTTTCCAGGGATGCGTGGAAGCGCCGTGCGGCCCTGTGGGGCGGTGCGGTGGCCGTGGCCCTGGTCGCGATCGTGTTCGCCAAGGCCAGCGACGCCGCCTTCAGGGTGTTCCAGTCGATCATTGCCCACTCGATCTGGTGGGCACTGCTGGTGACGCCGGCGGTCTTCGCGCTGCTGGCATGGCTGACCAGTGGCGCCCTCAAACCCACGCGTGGCAGCGGAATTCCGCAGGTGATCGCGGCGCTCGATGTGCCAACACCGACGTTTCGGCGGGACAACCTCTCGCTGGGCGTATCGGCAGGCAAACTCGCCCTGACCACGCTGTCCCTGCTCGGGGGCGCCTCGGTGGGCCGCGAGGGCCCTACCGTACATGTCGGCGCCAGCGTGATGTACATGTTCGGGCGATGGTTCGGATTCCGCGATCCCAAGGAGCTGTCGCACTTTCTGCTGGCCGGTGGCGCAGCCGGTATCGCGGCGGCGTTCAACACGCCGCTGGCGGGCATCGTGTTTGCCATTGAAGAGCTCAGCGGCCGTTTCGAGCACCGCTTCTCCGGCACGCTGCTGACCGCGGTCATCGTGGGGGGCGTGGTATCGCTGGGCCTGCTCGGCAACTACACCTACTTCGGCAAAGTCACCGCGACCCTGCCGCTCGGCCAGGCCTGGCTGGCGATCGTCCTGTGCGGCGTCGTCGCGGGCCTGCTCGGCGGCGTGTTCGCCAACGCCGTGCTGCTGACCATGGCAGGCCGCCCACGCTGGCTGGGTCAGCTGCGGCAGCGTCATCCCGTCCTGTTGGCCGCCCTGTGCGGGCTCGCCCTGGTCCTGCTGGCGGCGGCCTTTGGTGCGGGCGCCTTCGGCACCGGCTACGAGCAGGCCAGGGGGCTGGTCCAAGGCGCGCCCTCGGTCGGCCACGAGTTCGGGCTGATGAAGCTCCTCGCCAACCTGGTCTCCTATGTCGCCGGCATTCCCGGCGGGCTGTTCTCGCCCGCCCTGGCCGTCGGTGCCGGCCTGGGCCACAACCTCGCCGCCATCATGCCCTCGGTCGATGAGCGCATCTTCGTCCTGCTGGGGATGTGTGCTTACCTCACCGGGGTGACCCAGGCACCGCTGACCTCCGCGGTCATCTCGTTGGAACTGACGGACAGCAGCGACATGCTGCTGCCCATTCTGGCAACGGTGCTGATCGCGCGCGGCGTCTCCGGCCTGGTGTGCCGCGTGCCGATCTACAAGGCCATGGCCGAACAGCTGGTCAAGCCGCTGCAGGGCGCCCACCCGCCGCCGGCGTAGCGCGTTGATCAACCGCAGGTCCCTGCTGCCCATCGCCCGCGTGTGCGGGCCGGATCACGCGTTGACGTCCACCACGGTGCGCCCCTGTACGCGGCCCTGCAGTACCTGCCCGGCACGTGCGGGCACCTCGGCCAGCCCGATCACCTGCGTGGTGCGTGCGAGCTTGCCCAGGTCGAGATCGCTGGCCAGGCGCGTCCACGCCTGCTCGCGCGCTGCGTAGGGCGCGTTGACCGAATCGATGCCGGCCAGCGTCACGTTGCGCAGGATGAAAGGCAGCACGGAGCCCGGCAGATCGGCCCCCTGGGCCAGACCGAAGGCCGCCACCACACCGCGATAGCGGGTCTGTGCGAGCACGTTGGCCAAGGTATGGCTGCCCACCGCGTCGATCGCACCCGCCCAGCGTTCCTTGGCGATCGGCGCACCCGGTTCGGACAGCGTGGCGCGGTCGATGATCTCGGCCGCGCCCAGCGCCTTGAGATAGTCGGATTCCTCCCGCCGGCCGGTCGAGGCGACCACCCGATAGCCGAGCGCGGACAACAGCGCGATCGCGAGGGAACCGGCGCCGCCGTTGGCGCCGGTGACCAGGATGTCCCCCTGGTCCGGTGATACACCGCCATGCTCCAACGCCAGCACCGACAGCATCGCGGTATAGCCGGCAGTGCCGATCGCCATCGCGTCACGGCTGGAGAAAGCCTCGGGAATCTTCACCAGCCACTCGCCCGGCACGCGCGCCTTCTGTGCATAGCCGCCGTGATGGGTCTGGCTCAAGCCCCAGCCGTTGACCAGCACACGATCACCGGCGGCGTAACCCGGATGGCTGGAGGTCTCGACCACGCCGGCCAGATCGATGCCGGGGATCAGCGGGAAGGTACGGATCACGGGCGAACGGCCGCTCAGCGCCAGCGCGTCCTTGTAGTTCACCGTGGAATATTCCACGGCAATGGTCACGTCGCCGGGCATCAGATCCTGTTCGGTCAGATCGACGACGCCAGCCGTGATGCTGTCACCGCTTCGCGTGGCAAGGAGGGCTTTGAAGGACATGGGATCTCCGGTTCCGGTGCATGAAGGGCGTTGCAGAGGGAACCAGTCTGCGCACGGCGTTGTACCGTCCCGTTAAATGGCAACCGTTCCCGCGTCCACTCGACCCCGTGTGACTACCCCTCACTCGCCCAGCACGCTCGCAATTGCCACCGCCAGCAGCGCACGCACGGTCTCCGCCGCGAGGTCCGGATCGCGTACCGCACGCATCGCCAGGCCCTCGACCAGCAACCGCATCAACAACGTGCGGCGTTCCAGATCGGCGTCTTCGGGGGTGCGGCCGCGCGCGATGTCGTGCTGCCGCAACCACGCGGTGATCGCCGCACTGGTCAGCCTGTCGTGCCGGCGCAGCACCTCGGCCACCACGGGATCGCGATGCGCTTCGGCGGTGATCTCCGCATACAGCGCGACGTTGGCGATGGCGTTGCCGCGGGTCTCCAGCGTCTCGCCGCGCGCCCACAGCTGGTAGCAGCGCAGCAGCCCGTCGACCAGATCGGCGGCGGCCGGCATGTGCCCGATCGCCTCCTCGTCGTGCGCGAGCTGCCGTTCGATCAAGGCCAGGATCAGTGCGCGCTTGTTCTGGAAGTAGCGGTACATCAGGCCCTGGCTGATCTCCGCCTCCGCGGCGATGTCGCTGATCGAGCCGGCGTGGAAACCACGGGCGATGAAGCAGCGCTGCGCGGCATCGAGGATGCGTTGTCGCTGCGCCTCGGCACGGGCGGCGGCGGTGTCGTCGGCGGCAACGCCGGAAAGGGAATTAAGCGTCATTGCTCGTCATGGCAGGCGTCCAGTTGAGGACGGATGGTACGACAGCCGGCGACTGAATGAACGGTCATTCATCTGTCATTTTGCGCGCCCAGACTGCGCCGGCCCCCTCCTTCCATGAACACTCCGATGCGCCACGCCCAGCTGCACCGCCACCTGTTAGCCCTCGCCATCGCCACCGCCCTGCCCGGCCTCGCCCTGGCCAACGACGCGGATACCGCCACGACCACCGATAGCGCCGCCCGCGACGTCGTCGCGCTGGATCAGGTGGTCGTCACCGCCCAGAAGCGCGCCACCAATCTGCAGGACACCCCGATCTCGGTCTCCGTGGTGGATGCCGAAGCACTGAAGGACCGCAGCGCGATCTCGATCGGCAGCCTGTCCGATGGCTCGATCCCCTCGCTGCGGGTCACCCCGTTCGCGACCCGCAGCTCGGCACTGAACATCGGCATCCGCGGCATCGGCGCCTCCGGTGATGCCAACCAGCCCGCACGCGATGCGGGCGTTGGCGTGTATGTCGATGGTGTGTTCATGGGCCGCGCGCAGGGCCTGGGCAGCATGCTGTACGACGTCGAGCGCATCGAGGTGTTGAAGGGGCCGCAGGGCACGCTGTTCGGCCGCAACACCGAAGGCGGCGCACTCAGCATCGTCACCCGACAGCCCACCGGCGAGTTCGGTGGCCGCGTGAGCGCAGGCGTCTCCAACTACAGCGGCTACACCACCGGCCTGCACCTGGACCTGCCGAAAGTGGGTGATGTCAGCTTCAAGATCGACGCCGTGCAGGCCACGCGCGGCGGGACCACCGACAACCCGATGCGCGGCGAGCGCGACTTCAACAGCTACGACAAGCGCGGCGCCCGCATCACCGCGTTGTGGCAGCCCAGCGACGACTTCTCCGCGCTGTATGCCTTCGACCGCTCCTACGATGCCACCACGCCGTACCACACCCAGTTGCTGGTCCCGGGCCCCTACGTGAGCCCACTGCAGAAAGCCGGCGCCAGCGAAGATCGACGTGATTCCGCCATTCTCGGTGGCCCACAGGAAGACAACATCGGCCGCACCAGCGGCCACCTGCTCAACCTCGGCTGGACGCTCAGCGACAGCCTGGAACTGAAGTCGATCAGCTCCTACCGTGAACTGACCCAGGGCCAGTTCGACATGGGACTGGTCGACGCGATCTCCGCCTATGGCGGCCCGAACACGCCGTTCGGCCGCTACAGCCTGGCCCAGGTCTACCAGCACCAGTACAGCCAGGAGTTCCAGCTGATCGGCACCACCTCGCAGATCCAGTTCCTGGCGGGTGCCTTCTACTATCACGAAACCGCCGGCGACAACGCACAGACCCCCAACATGCTGCTGTGGGGGCCGGGCGGCAACAGCTACACGCTCAATCCCGCCACCAACCCGTTGAACCTGGGCAACGTGCGCGTCGATCGTGCGAGCAAGGCGTGGACCGACAGCCTGGGCATCTTCGGCCAGGCCACCTGGACGCCGGCCTCCCTCGAGCGTCTGCACCTGACCGCCGGTGGCCGCTATACGCGCGATGACAAGAAGGGCAGCCTGTACATCGTCAACGGCGCGGCCACCGATCTTGCCTTCGACGATGCGTGGGGACGCTTCGATCCGATGGTGAACATCGCCTACGACCTCGGCGAAAACGCGATGGTGTATGCCAAGTACAGCACCGGCTTCAAGGCCGGCGGCGCCAACTCGCGCTCCACGACCTATACCGCCTTCGCCCCGGAAGAGGTGACCGCGCTCGAGCTCGGCTTCAAGTCGCAGTTCTGGGACAACCGCGCGCGCCTGAACCTCGCGCTGTTCGATTCGAAGATCGAGCACAAGCAGATGGATTTCTCGCTGCCCTTCGATCCCAACAGCGGCGAGACCCGCACCACGATGGTAACCACCAACGCGCTCAGCAACGGCACCTCGCGCGGTGCGGAGCTGGAATTCAACGTGATGCCGGTGGACAACCTCACCGTCGGCCTGAACTACGCCTACACGCGGATCGATGCGCAGAGCGCGGTCGACCCGTTCGGCGCGGGCGTGCAGGTCACCGTGCAGCCGCTGCTGGCGCCGAAGAACGCCGGCAGCGTGTCGCTGGACTACCTGCTGCCGTTCGCCAATTTCTCCGCGCTCAAGTTCCACCTCGACGGCAACTGGTCCGACGGCTACTACACCAGCGAGTACGACCAGATGCTCACCGACAGCTCCTTCATCGTGAACGCCCGCGTGGCCCTGATCGACGTCCCCCTCAACAGCACGGGCTCGACCCTGGCCGTCTCGCTGTGGGCGCGCAACCTGCTCGACGAAGAACACCTGTTCTACAAGCTCAACAACGCGTCCCTCGGCCAGAGCGGGATCGTCAATGATCCGCGCACCTATGGCCTGGACGTCACCGTCACCTTCTGATCGCCCTGGAGATTTCGATGAAGAACCGAAGCACCCCACTCGCCCTTGCCATGGCCCTTAGCCTGCCGATGCTCACCGGCGCCGGTATCGTGCTGGCCCGCGCGCCGGTCGCCGAGACTGCGACCGCCGCCACGCGCACCCCCAACGTGCAGCCAGTCGCCGCCGACGCACAGCGCGTCATTCCGCTGCAGGGCGCATGGAACACCCGCACGTTTGCCGGCCTGCAGGGCACCCATGGGCCGATCCCGGCCAGCGCGTTCGTGCGCACCTCGGACCTCGGTCGCCTGACCGCCGCCGACCGCGACGCACTGGCCGCCGCCGGCGTCACCCTGGATATCGACCTGCGCACCGCCGATGAGCAGGCGCAGTCGCCGGACCTGCTGGCCGACGATCCCCGCTTCGCCTACCAGCGCACCTCGCTGATGGGGACCGAGAAGATGGACCTGCAGAAAATGATGACGACGTTCCCGGACTCGCTGGGCGCGGCCTACGTGCAATGGCTGGATCACAGCCAGCCACAGTTCAAGCAGGTCTTCCAGCGCATCGCCGCCGAGCGCGACGGCACCGTGCTGTTCCATTGCACCGCCGGCAAGGACCGTACCGGCATCATCGCCGGGCTGCTGCTCGACCTGGCCGGCGTCCCGCGCGCGGACATCGTGCACAACTATGCGATCTCCGCGCATTACCTGGAAGGCCAGCCCAAGGACAGCGCGATGAACGCGCAGATCATGGAACTGATCAGACAGAACCCGGAGATCGGCAGGAAGATGGCCGGCATGTCGGGCACCGCGCCGGAGAACATGGAGATGTTCCTGGTGGCCCTGCATCAGCAGTACGGCGGTGCCGAGGGCTACCTGAAGTCCATCGGCGTCAGCGAGGCGGAGATCGATCAGCTGAAGCTGCGGTTGGGTCAGGCCGGCTGAGCCGAGCGGGTCATGGGGGCGCCGGGCCACGGACGGTCCACACGTGACGCACCGGGCGTCGCGAGCTGGCGCTCGCCACGGACATGACGGGTCCAGGCGACGGTCGGCTGAAAGGTCCGCGGTGCGTCGTTACGGCTCCCGCTCGCGGGCTTCCAGCGCGCTGGCGAACTGTGCCATCAAACGGACCAGCTCCGATACATCCTGCGCGGACCACGACGCGAAGATCTCCCTGCCGATCCGCTCGCGCGCGGCGTCCAGCCGATCGGTCATCTCCTTGCCCTTTGGCGCGATGGTCGCCTCCCGGATGCGGCGGTCCTCGGGGTTTCCACGACGTGTCACCAGCTCCATCGCCGCCAGTTTGGCGACCTGCCGGCTGATGGTGGTGTAGTCGCGGCCCAGCCGGTCGGCCAGGTCCACCACGCCGATGGGGCCGACCCGCTCGATCACCACCAGCAGGCGGAACAGGGCCTGGTCCAGCGTCACCCCGGCCTCCTGGATCAGCCGCTCATCGTTGCGCGGCCGATTCATCACGCTGGCGAGGCTGACCATGGACAGGTGCAGCGACTTCAGCGCGGCCGAATTATGTGTATCTTGCACCTTCTTTTTCGCAGGCATAGCATCCCCTCCAAGTAAGTGCATATTACACACACCTGGAGCGGCGACATGGGGACGACCCCTGAAGTAGTGATCTGCGGTGCCGGCGCTGCCGGCCTCACCCTGGCCATCGAACTGGCCCGCCGCGGCGTGTCATTCCGCCTGGTGGAGCAGCGGGAACAGCCCTTCCATGGCTCACGCGGCAAGGGCATCCAGCCGCGCAGCCAGGAAGTCTTCGAGGACATGGGCATCCTCGATCAGCTGTTCGCGGTCGGTGGGCCCTACCCTGTGTCCCGGATCCATCGCGCCGATGGCAGCAGCATCGACGCGGCGGTCATCGAGGGCGCACCGGCCACGCCGGCCGAACCTTACCGCCAGCCGCTGATGGTTCCGCAGTTCCTGACCGAGGCCGTGATGCGCGATCGCCTTGCCGAGCTGGGACACCGGGTCGAGTTCGGGCATGGACTGATCGGCTTCGAGCAGGACGCCAGCGGCGTGACCATTCGTCTCGCCACCCCCACGGGCGAGCAGACGCTTCAGACGCGCTATCTGGTCGGTGCCGATGGCGGCCGCAGCTTCGTGCGGCAGGCACTGGACATCGGCTTCCCGGGCAAAACGCTGGGCGTGCGCGCGGTGGTGGCCGACATCGTGCTGAAGGGACTGCCGCGCGATGCCTGGCACAGTTTCAACGAGGACGACATGGCGCGGCGCATCTCGCTGTGCCCGCTCATGGGAACAGCGCTGTTCCAGCTGCAGGCCCCCGTGCCGCTCGACGGTGACGTGGATCTTTCCGTCGACGGGCTGGCGGACATGGTGCGCATGCGTACCGGCCGCGAGGAGCTCGCGGTGCTCGATGTTCATTGGGCGTCCGCGTACCGGATGAACGCGCGCTTGGCCGACCGGTACCGCGACGGCCGCGTGTTCCTCATCGGCGACGCCGCCCACACGCATCCGCCGACGGGCGGCCAGGGCCTGAACACCAGCGCGCAGGATGCCTACAACCTCGGCTGGAAACTGGCTGCGGTGTTGAAGGGTGCGCCGCAGGCCCTGCTGGATACCTACGAGGAAGAGCGCCGCCCCATTGCGGCCTCGATGCTCGGGCTTGCCACGACGCTGCTCGCCCAGGCCCAGCGCGGCGACAACCGCCGCGGGCGCGACGTGCAGCAGCTTGATCTCGGCTATGCAGAATCGTCACTCACGCTGCCTGCCGACGCCCGTAGCGGGCGCATCGCGCCGGGCAGCCGGGCGCCGGATGCGCCGCTGCAGGGCGCGGGTGGACAGCGCATGCGCCTGTTCGACGTGCTGCGCGGAACGCATTGGACATTGCTTGGCTATGCCTGCGATCGGACCGTCGCCCCCTCGTGTGCGGGGTTGCGCGTCCACGTCATCGGCCCGGCTGGCGACCTGCACGATGTCGAGGAGCACTTCGTCGAGGCCTATGGCGTGCAACCGGGCGAGTGGCTGCTGATCCGGCCGGACGGGTACGTCGCCGCCGTGGTCGACACGTCGCGCATCGACATACTGGAGAGGCATTTCTGGGGGTATTGATGCCTGCCACCCATGCCCCCGAGCGGCTTGATCCGATTCTGCCTAGGCGCGTCAGTTATTGTCATCCGGGTTGTCGACCTTGCAGCCTTCACCGTGGCAGCCCTGATAATTGCCATGGGTGTCGAAGTTCGGATTTCCGTCCTTGTCGAACTGAGGCCGCGTGTCGATCGCGTCCGGGTTGTCGACGAGGCAACCATTGCCATGGCAACCGTCGTAGGTGCTGCTGTGATGCTTGTGGCTTTTATGGGAATCGTCGTCGGCCGCTCCGGCCAACAGCGCAGCGAGCACCACGCCGGCTGCTACCGCGCCTACGTCATGGCCACGGTCATCATAGCGACGCGTGTTGGCGTCATATCCATCACCCCTGCCGTGGTGATAGCCGCCGACATCCGCAAACACACCGGCGCAGCCGTCCGACACCCAGAGGTAACCGCTCCGCCTGTTGAAGCCCCACGATCTGTTGACGATGCAGGCGCTGGAAGAAGATTGTCGTACAAGCTGCGGGGATCTCAGCGGTCCCGCACTGCATTCGTTGTACTCAAAATGACGCGACGCGCATTCAACCGTTTCACCAGCGGCAGCCTGATACAGGGGAACCAGGCAGAGCAGGACAGCAAAGGAAATCACACGGCGCATAGCATGTTCCTTGCAGGTTGGGGGTAAGGTCGATCGGGTGCGCCACGCTCATCCGCCGTAACCGCGTATTCGCATGCACTTCTTGATGAGATCCGATTTTTCCATTCCGCGGACGACGCCCTCGCCCACCGCATCGTCAGTACTCCTGGGGGCTTTCCCATCCCCGATCGTGGCCTTGGAAGCGTCGTAGTCGCACTCCGCGAGGTCGCGCTGTTTCTGCTCTTCGCTTGCGCCCGGTCTGCTCCACGCCTTGATCTGGGACGTACCACACCCAACCAGCATCAGAGCACCAGAAAGCAGGGCGACAGCTCCAATCGACTTGGTCTGCATGAGGGGTACCACCCATACGAAGTGGCGCCGATCGGCCACGGGCCAATTAACGACGCGACAGAGTGAAAAGTCCGTGAACGGATCATGAATAATCATGTCGCCACCGCGTGCGGGAAGACGTCCGGCCTCTTTCGCGACGTACTCACGGCCCGCGTGCTCCGCTTGGCCGGCCGCACGCTCACAGCACCACCCACCCCGCTGTCTCACTGGAGATTTCAGCGATGGCATCTGTTCCTTTACCCGCACGTACCCTGATCTGCTGTGGGCTGTGTCTCACTGCCAGTGTGGCCTTCGGCCAGGACGCCTCTCTCGGCGTCCAGCAGCAGACCATCTCCACTCAACAAACCAGCGCCTCCTCGACCACCTCGACCCGTCAGTCCGATGTCGGCCAGATTGACGATGCAGGCGCCGACCAGAACGGGAGTGCGGCGTCCGGCAACCTCGGTACGGTCACCGAGCAGACCAGCAGCAGCTCAGCGACACGAAGCCGGAGCACGCGCGCCTATCTGGGCGTCGACCTCAATGACGAGGGAGAGTGGGCCGATGACCATGGCCGCAGCTACGAACACCATCGGGGCGACAGGTCGGGCCCGGCGACCGAGATGATCGGAAACTGGACGCTCGGCGAGGAGAGCGGTGAGACGTGTACCGTCCAATTGAAGGACAACCCCTGGCTGGGCGGATACGGCGCCTACGTGCCTGCAGGTTGCCCGGATGGCTTTTTCCAGGCGTCGCGGTGGTTGATGTCAGGCAACCAGTTGCTGCTCACCGACAGCAACAACCAGGTCATCGGCCGCTTCCGTCCGTCTGGCGGCGGTCGCTGGTCGGGGCGTCGGGAATCCGATGGCGCACGTCTGTTCCTGAATCCCGCCGCGCGCTAGCAGAGTCAGCGGCGCTGCGGCCGCCAAGCGACCCCATCCGCCCATCAGCGTTGGCGTGCCGGGCCGCGTGCCGGTTACAGTGAGTGCCGTATGCAGCAACCGCGACATCATGGATGCCACCGCCCGCATGGAATGCAGAATGATCCCCCTCCATCGCGCGTTGGTTGGGTTGGTGAGTGTGGTCCTGTCAGCGGCAGCCCATGCCGCGCCCGTTCCGTTCACTGATTATGCGGAGTCCTACCGGTCACTAGGCGGCAACCTGTTCCCCGACGCCGGGACACCGTTGGCGCTGCCCTGCGCCGAATCGCCGCGACACTGCATCTGGGTGACCTCGATGCGCCAGGCACTGCGGCGCTACGACCGGCCGCTGTGGACCACGCCGGGCGACTTGGCCATGTCGCCGCCGAAGGGAACGCCCGATGTTGCCTTTGATGGCGAGGCCGTGATGGTGGGTGCGCGGCGCTGGCCGCTGGGCAGCGCCGTCAGCCTCGGAGCAGAGCGACCGGCCAACGGCTCGCACATTCATCCTGAGCGCGTCGCAGACGTAACAGCCTGGCAGCGCGGAAGCTCGGTGTGTCTGGATGTCCGGCACGCCGGCAGTGGCGCGAGCGTCCGCTACACGACCGTGCTCTTATTACACGCTGACCGCCTGTACATCCTGCCGCCGCTGTTTGGCAACTGCGCGGCCGTCCGGGAAGCGCCCCGTGGTGGCTTCAGCTATCCCAGCAATACCTACCTGGGAGCTGAGCAGGAAAACCATCCGACCGGCCTGCAGGTGGACTATCTGCTGTCCGACGGCAGCACGCGCATCGCGCGCTATCTGCTGCGCTTTTCGGATCCGGGCGACCCCTACGGCTTTGAGGCATCGCTCGACCCATGACAGCAACGGGGGTGCGTGACGGCCTTGGCCGATCACGCCGGTCTACTTGCCGGTGGCACCCGCGTCTGCTCCATCCTTCGCCTGCACGGTCGCGCGACTCTTAGCGAACTCGGGGAAGGTCTCCGCTATCGAGGCTTTGTCGGGCAGCACGTAGAACACCCCGCCGCGCTCGAACGTGGATTGAATGATCTGCTCGTAGAACGCCGGCGAGACATTGATGCAGCCATGGGTGACACGATTGTCGTCCGGCGACGCCGATGCCAGTCGCTCGGCGCGTCGCTCTTTCGGGACGCCCGTCGCCGTCGGGTGGATGGAGACGGCGGAATCGTAGTCCACCCACAGGACGCGGCCCGCGTCGATGGACGGCCCGAAGCCGCCCACGAAGCGCCCGGCGGGCGTCGTGCGATCCCGGCCTGGAATTTCGCGCAGGGCGAGACCGGCGATCCCCGGCGCGATATGGTCGCCGGTCGCCGAGCCGAACAGCCCGGGAGCGGCGCCGCGAAGCCGACCTTCGCCGTCGAAGACCAGGATCTGCGCAGCGGCCTTGTCCATGATCGCGAACGGATAGCCTTGGCTGTCCTTGCTCGCGACGATCCAGCCCGCGAGTTCAATCACGGTCTCGGACACGTTCTGCCCTTGCGGAAGCTCATCGACGGCGGCGGCTGGCTGAGCGGGAGCATCCTCGGCGCTGGCCACGCCGATGCTCGTGAACGCCAGCGCCACGGCCAATGCGCCACGCAGGGCCCGGGTTACAGGGTATGAGTGCGTACGGATGGGACAATTCCTTGCATTGAAGACTGCACAACCACAGGAAACCAGTGGCCCGCAAAAGCCACTGGTTTCCGATTCACACGTTACTTGCGTGATACATGGTGCGGGAACGATCAGCCGCGCGGCTTGCGACGCGGTGCTTGTTCGAGCTGCTGGACGCGGCCCTCGATCTGATCGAGACGCTGGTTGGCCTGCTGCGCCGACTGATTGGCGGACTCTGCGCTCTGCGCCGCGCCCTGTACCTTCACGTCGAGCTGGTCGAGGCGGGAGTTGATCGTTGCAAACTCGTCTTTGTAGGTCGCACAGGCACTCAGGCCCACGGTAGCGACAAGCGCCACAGCAAGCGTACGCGCGGTCGTCAGGTGTTGTTTGGTCAGAATCATTGCACTGCCTCCTTCTTATGGGGTGTTCGGACTATAGCGGCCTTTACGCCAGAGCCATGACCGGCATTCAGTTGAAGCTGGGCGACGTAGAGGGAGCGTGAAGGACATGCGCCTCGTCGGCTCAGCCCGAAAACCTCACACTTTGGAGACCAGATACTCCGTTGGTGACACCCCAAGATAGCGGCGAAACATGGCCGAGAACGCGCTTGGGCTCTGATACCCATGCTCCAGCGAGACCTCGAGGATGGAGACGCCCGAGGCGAGACGCGGCAGGCTGAGCAGCAGACACATTCGCCGCCGCCAGTCGCCAAAACTCATGCCGACTTCTCGATGGAACAGCCTCGCCACCGTTCGCCCGCTTGTGTTCATCTCGCGCGCCAGGCCTTCCAGCGTTACCGGTTCAGCGGGCTCGGCGATCATTCGTTCGCAAAGGCGCAGCAGCTTGAGATTGCGCGGCAGCGGGACATGCAGTTGAAGCCGGGGAGCCACTTCGATCTCGTCAAGGATCAGGTCCATGACGCGCTGGTCGCGCCCCCCATTGCCGTAATCCAGGCGGATCGCGGTAGCGGCAATGATGGCCTCACGCAGCAGCGCGGATACCTCGATGACCTCGCAGTGGGTGGGAAGGCCCGGCCGCACCTGCGGTGCAAGGTAGAGGGTCCGCATGGCGACATTGCCGGCGATGTGGATTCCGTGGACGACATTTTCAGGCATCCACACCGCCCTGCCTGCCGGCACCACCCAGCTTCCAGCAGCGCTGACGACCGTCAACACGCCCGTAAGTGCATGGATCAACTGCGCCCGCGCGTGGCTGTGCGGACGGATATGTTCACCATGGGGATGGCGGGTGGCCAGGGCTGCGACGGGGCGGTCGGTGGCGTGGCAATCGCTGACAGTGCGCTTTGTGTCCATATCTCGACGATGGTAGTCCGCCAGGCGGGAGAAGGACAGACGTGAGGCTGGTGTCATGGATGCCTTGGCTCCACGACACCCACAAGCCACTCGTCCATGATTGTTTCCCGTCCTTTCCTGTTGTGTTTGCTGGCTACCACCGCCCTCTCCGGATGCGCCGTGGGTCCAACGCGGCCCCCCCGTTCCACCCTCGACGCAGCGCCATCGTTGAACCCATCAGACAGCACCAGCGTGGGCCTGCCCACCGTGCCTCGATGGTGGAAGCTCTATCAGGACCCCACGCTGGATGCGCTGGTCAACGAGGCGCTGCAGAACAACCGCGACCTGCGGGTGGCTTCGGCGAATCTCGCCGAAGCCCACGCGGTGCTCCTGGAACGCCAGGACAGTCGCCTGCCGGTCACCACCGTGTCCAGCGACATCGGGTATGGCAGCACGGTCAGTGACCAGATCGCAGCCGCGTTGGATCAAACCGGGGTACGCACCGGACCGCGCTACACCGCAGGGCTTTCGTCAGGCTGGCGGCTCGACCTGTTTGGCCAGATCGCCCGGAGCATCCAGGCCGCCCACGCCGACGAGGCGGCAACCCTGGCCGCTGAAGACAGTGTTCGCGTTGTCGTAGCGGCCGAAACGACGCGTGCCTACCTGGACAGCTGTGGCTTCGCGGCGCGCGCAGAAGTAGCGCAAAGGTCGCTCGCCGTAGTCACGCGCAGCCTGGAACTGAAGACCGCGCTGCGTGATGCGGGTGGCACGACGTCACTGGACGTCGCGCGCTCGGCGGCGCTGATGGAACAGGCACGTGCGGCAATTCCGGCCATCGAGGCCGCGCGGCAGAATGCGTTGTACGAACTGGCCGTGCTGACCGGACGTCCCCCGGATCATCTGTCACCCCCTGCGACGGGCTGTGTCAGTGTGCCTCAACTGACGGCACCGATCCCGATCGGAGACGTGACAGCACTGCTGCAGCGCCGGCCGGATATCCGCGAGGCGGAGCGGCGGCTTGAGTCCAGTACCGCGCGCATCGGCGTAGCCATGGCCAGTCTGTATCCGACGGTGTCCATCCTGGGTTCCGTAGCCAGTTCCGCGCCGACCGTGGACGGCATGCGCGACCACGGCTCGATCGTCTGGGGTGTGGGGCCGGCACTGTCCTGGCACTTTCCCAACCGCAGCGCCGCGCGTGCGCAGATAGCCAAGGCCGAGGCCCAGGAAGTGGCCGCACTTGCACGCTTCGACGCCGTGATCCTGACGGCACTCAAAGACGTGAAGCAGGCGCTCGCCACCTACGCGGCGGCAGTGCGCCGGCAGAGCGCCCTGGCAATGGCAGTCCAGCAGAGCCGCGAGGCGGCCCGCCTGGCCGGGGTGGGCCGCCGCGCCGGCGCGATAAGTGAACTGGATGCGCTGGATGCGCAGCGCCGGAATGTCGAGGCGGAAGCGATGCTCGCCTCGGCGGAAGCCGACGTTGCCTCGGACCAGGTGGCCTTGTTCCGCTCCCTCGGTGGCGGCTGGGAACAGGCGCCCGCGGTACGCCGACCTGTGATCACTCGCGCTGTCGATGCGGCGCGCTGAACCCCCTTCCCCCTCCTCTGATAGCCAACATGACCAATACAACTCCTTCCCGCAGCGCACATGCCGATCCGTCCGGTTCGCTGCTCCGCAAGACACGCCGCCCCGCAGTGATAGGCGCGATCGCGCTGTGCCTGCTGGCTGCCGGTGGCGCAGGCATTCGATGGTGGACGGCCGGCCGCTTCGTGGTCAGTACCGATAACGCCTATGTCCGGGCTGACATCGCCACCGTCAGTCCGCGCGTCACCGGTTACATCGTCAACGTGGGGGTGCGCGACAACCAGCGCGTCGCCAAAGGAGATGTGTTGGCGACGCTCGATGATCGGGACTACCGCATGCGCGTGTCCCGGGCCGAGGGTGCGGTCGCTGCCGCAAAGGCAGCGTTGGACGCGCAATACGCGGCCATTGCCAATCTCGATGCGCAAGGCGAGCGGCAACGCAGTGTGATCGCCGCGACCACCGCAGACGTGCAGGCGCGCCAGGCTGATCATCGCCAAGCAACCCTGGAGTATCGGCGTGAACGGGCGTTGGAGAACCAACAGGCCTCCGATGCACGGCACCTGGAAGCCGCCGACGCCAGTGCGACGCGTACCGCAGCCGCGGTGGAGGCCGCGCGTGCCACCGCCGAAGCGAGCAGAGCCTATGCGAGGGTGCTGACGACAGAGCGACAACGCTCAAGTGCCGCGTTGGAGGAAGCGCGCGGAGCGTTGTTGCAGGCCGAAGCCAGCTTGGCGCTGGCAAACCTTGATCTCGAACACACCGTGATCCGCGCGCCGATGGGGGGAACCATCGGCCAACGTGCCGCGCGGGTGGGAGCGTACGTCGGTCCGGGCAGCCCTTTGATGGCGATCGTACCGAACGAGGTCTACGTCATCGCCAACTACAAGGAAGTACAGCTGGAGGGCGTCGCACCCGGCCAGCGTGTGGAGGTTGAGGTCGATGCGCTGGGTGGCGGAGTGCTGAAAGGCCGCGTCGAGAGCTTCGCGCCTGCATCCGGCGCACAGTTCGCGCTGTTGCCGCCGGATAACGCCACCGGGAATTTCACCAAGATCGTGCAGCGCATCCCGGTGCGCATCGCCGTGGATGCCGACCAGCCGACGCTCTCCAGCCTCCGGCCGGGAATGTCGGTCGTGGCGGCAATCAATACCCGACCGGAATCCAATCCATGACCGCCGCCACTACACTGTCTGGCGAAGAATCGGTCTCCCTGCGCTCCTGGGTCGCGGTGATCGGCGGCGTGGTCGGTTGCTTCATGGCGGGCATGAACGTCCACGTCACCAATGCGTCGCTGCCGGATGTGCGCGGCTCGTTGGGTGCCACCTTCGAAGAAGGCTCGTGGATCACCACCGCCTATCTCGTGGCGGAGATCATCGTGATTCCGCTGGCGGCGTGGCTGGCGGCGGTGTTCACCGTCCGTCGCGTCCTGATGGTAGGGGCTGCTGGTTTCGTGATCTTCTCGATGGCCTGCTCGATAGCGCCCAACATCAACGCAATGATCCTGGCGCGCACACTGCAGGGTGCCTTTGGCGGCGTCCTCATCCCGATTTCCTTCCAGCTCATCGTGACCGAGCTGCCCTCCTCGAAGCATCCCTTCGGCATGGCGTTGTTCGCCATTGCAAACAACGTTGCACAGGCCGCGGGGCCCTCGCTGGGCGGCTGGCTGACCGATGCCTATTCCTGGCGCGCGATCTTCTATCTCCAGGTCCCACCCGGGCTGCTGCTTCTGGCTGCGATCGGCTGGTCGATCCGGCCGGAGCCGATGGCGCTGGAGAAGTTCAGGAAGGGTGACTGGGGTGGGATCATCGCCATGGCACTGGGTCTGTCCGCACTGCAGATCATGTTGGAAGAAGGCGGGCGCAAGGACTGGTTCTCGTCGTCGTTCATCATCGAGGCCTCCCTCGTCGCTGCCGTTGGCCTGGTGGCATTCGTCGTCATCGAGCTTCGCCGCAAGGAGCCGTTCCTCAATCTGCGACTGCTTTCCAGCTACAACTTCGGCTTGGCCAGCCTGATGCAGTTCACCTTCGGTGCCGTGGTGTTCGGGGTGGTCTTCCTCATTCCCAATTACTTTTCCGACGTGCATGGCTACAACGCGCGCCAGATCGGGCTGACCATGATTCCCTACGGCATCGTGCAGTTCATCATGTCCTTCGCTACGCCGCCGCTGATGAGACGCACAAGCGTAAGAACGGCCATCGTGCTGGGCTTCGTCATCATGGCGGTGGGCTGTCTGATGAACATCCACCTGGACGCCAATGCGGCGAGCAACGTCATCGTGCCGTCGCTGATCGTACGCGGCATCGGCCAATCGCTGATCGTGGTGGCGCTCAGCGTGATGGCCGTGGAAGGACTGGAGCGCGCGGAACTGGGTTCGGCGGCGGGGGTGTTCTCGATGGTGCGCAATGTCGGCGGTGCCATCGGCATCGCCGTGGCCAGCCAGTTCATCGTGACCCGGGAACGGCTGCATGCATTGCACATCGGGGAATCAGTGTCGCCGTTCGCGGAGGCGACCCAGGTGCGTGTGGTCGAGCTGGTCAGGATGCTGGCGAAGGTGCCGGTGGATAGTGCGACGGCCCTCTACGGCAGTGGCCTCGCACTGGAGCGGCAGCAGGCCTTTGCGATGCTGGACCGGATCATCCATCGTGAGGCGCTGCTGCTTGCCTACAGCGACGCCTTCCTGGTGGCGGGAGTCGCCATGCTGGGCTGCGCGGCTGGCAGCCTGCTGCTTCGTGGCAGGAAGGCGAGCCCGTCCAGCGTGAAGCACTAGATCTACCAGCGATGTGCGCCAACAGGTGTGGCCGGGGGTTGACCCCGGCCACGGCTACAGAGAGGTTGGAACCGGTGGCCTACGAGCCCTTCGCAACATCCACGACAAACGGCACCGTGCGGATTTCATCACTCGCCATGAACTGGATCCAGAGTGCATATCGGCCCGCATGAGGCGGCTGTGCGTGGAGCATCATCCGTGCCGACACCGGTCCGGCCTGCGGATGCGCTGCGCCGTGGCCGCCGTGTGCACCTTTGGCGGCATCGGCGGACATCGCATGCGCGTGGACGTAGGCAAGGTCATCGGTGCCCACGAACACCGCATGGGCCGGCACGCCCAGGTACAGGCCCAGGTCCTGCGCCGGCGTGCCGTTCTTCAACACCGTCAGGTTCAACATGCTTTCCTTGCCCGCCTGCAGACCGGCCTTGTCCAGCTGGACGGTATACGGACCATCGGTCCCTTCCCTCGGGGCCGAAACCGGCTGGGAGGACGTCGCGCCGGCGGGGGCACTCACGTTGACGTCGAATCGAACCACCTGCTGGCCCAGCCCGGTCGGCATTGCGTCGGCGAAGACATGGTAAACGCCGGGCTTGGGGAAGGTCATCGCGACCCGGAACTGACCGTCCGGTCCCGCTTTTCCGGGATGCTCGTGCAGGAAGGTGGAGAATGCGCTGTCGGTCGCGAGCACATGCAGCTCCTGTGTCAGCTCCTCGTCAAACTGCGCGATGCGCTTCCCGGTGGTTTTGTCGGCGAAGGTGATGAGCAGATCGCGGGACAGCGGGCCGGTTTCTTCGATGGACAGTTGGGCAATGACCTTCTCGGTCGTACCGGAAAGCGCAAAGGCGCCTTTGATCGATGCGTCGGATGCCGAAGACGGTACTGCCACGGTACCGAGGGCGGCGACGCCGAAGGTAAGAAGCTGTTTCATGAACATATGACGTTTCTCCTCGAGAAGGGAATTACGGGCGCGGCTGCGGCTGGTGCGGATACCCCGCCTCTGCCAGCACCGCGATGAAGGCGGCTTCGTCCAGCGCGGTCTCGACGCGCACCTGCCGCGCCGGCGTGTCGGTCTCGATCTGCGCCAGCGGGTCGACGCTCAGCAGCGCTTCTCTCACCGGCCTGGCGCAGGACCCGCACGTCATGTTGGGAATGTTGAACTGGAGCATGGTGTTTTCCTGATTGAGTGGTACAGCGACCACCTTCGGCGTTGACAGCATGGCAATGTCAATCACCTGTTCTGCGATCTCCGCCTGCCCCTGGGTTTCCGTTCATGCAGGGGTGTCCGGCGTAAAGAAGACATCAGCGTGGAGATCGTCCTGACGCAGGCGCCCTGCCCTGAGGGCATGGTTCGTCCTGCGGCGCGTAGTTCGACGTGTCGGGTCATGGCTGTCGCTCACCCATGTGCGCCACCACAGTCGATCGGTTCCCGCGTGCAGGGCAGCCAGCCACCGCCCAGCGCCTTGTAGATGCTGACAATGGCCAGGCGCTGGTTGGTCCGGGCTACCACCAAGGCACGCCGGCTGGCGAAGTCGGCCCGTTCCGCATCCAGGACATCCAGATAGATGCCCTCGCCGTGGGTGAACTGCGCGCGTGCAAGGCCTGCTGCCTGACCCGTAGCGGACGCTTCCTGGAGCCGGAGCTGCAGCGCCTCGCCGGCCGAGCTGAAGGCACCGAACGCGTTGTCGGTTTCCTCCAGCGCACGCAGCACGGTCTGGTCGTAGCGGATCAGCGCTTCACGCGCACGTGCTTCGCTCGCCGCGATCCTGGCGCGAACCCGTCCGCTGTCGAGGAAGGACCAGCGCAGCAGCGGTGCCAGAAGGCTGGACAGCGCCGAACTCCCGCCCGTGGAGCCCAGGCTGCCCGCCACCACGCCAATCGACCCCTGCACCTCGATCTGGGGATACAGCCCTGCGGTCTCTACGCCGATGCGAGCGGTCGCCGCCGCCAGGCTCAACTCCGCCGCTTCGATGTCCGGACGTCGTGCCAGCAGCGCAGTGGGATCACCCACGGCGATCCTGCGGACCTCCAGCACGTCGCGTGCGGTTGAGGTCGAGGGTGCGGCGAAGGTCTGCGGTGTTTCACCCAGCAGCAGGGCGAGCGCGTTCGAGGCCACGGCGCGGCGGTGCGCCAGTTCGGGCGCCACCACTTCAACGGCGCGCAGCGCGGCGTCCGCCCGCAGGCGGTCGACCTCATTGGCCGAGCCGGCCTCCACCAGTCCCTCGACCAGCCGCAGACTGTCGCGCTGGCTCCGCGTCATCTCGGCAACCACGCCGAGCTCCGCCTCCAGCCCGCCCAGCTCGAACCAGGTGGCCGCCACCGCCGCCGCCACGCTGGCCTGCACATCGCGCAGCAGCGCTTCACGCGAACCGGCGTCGGCCCGTGCTGCTTCCGCCGAGCGGCGGACACGGCCGAACAGATCGATCTCCCAGGAGGCATCGACTGCAGCCCGATAGGTCTCGGTCCGGCGCGCCTGGCCCGGTCCGCGTTCCACTTCGCCGAGCCGACGGTTCTCATGCCCGACGCCGACGCTGCCGCGTGGCAGGTAGCCTTGCCGACTCTCGCGAAGCATCGCCTTGGCTTCGTCCAGGCGTGCGGCGGCGAGCCCGATGTCATGGTTGGCCGCCCATGCGCGCTGGATCAGCGAGGTCAGCACTGGATCGTCAAAGGACTGCCACCACGCCGCGTCCACTGCACCGGGTGAAAGCCCGGCCGATCCCACGCGGAATTCGGTGGGGAACGGCGCCGACGGCAGATTGGGCAGCGACGGCGAGGCGACGTTGGGCCCCACCGAGGCGCACGCGGACAGCATCACGCCTGCGGCAAGGGGAAGCAGGAACAGCCTGCGGCGACGATCGTTCACGACGCACTCTCCTGTGCAGGGTGGCTGGCGCCGCGCTTGCGCCTCTCGAAGCGGGACGAAATGCGGCGGATCACCACATAGAACACCGGCGTCAGGAACAGGCCGAACACGGTCACCCCCAACATGCCGGCAAAGACCGCGACGCCCATCGCCTGGCGCATCTCGGCGCCCGCGCCGGTCGCCAGTACCAGCGGCACCACACCGGCGATGAAGGCCAACGACGTCATCACAATGGGACGCAGCCGCAGTCGACATGCTTCCACCACCGCATCGACGGTGGCCCATCCCTCTGCCTCGAGTGTCCGGGCGAACTCGACGATCAGAATCGCGTTCTTCGCCGCCAGCCCGACCAGGACGATCAGGCCGATCTGCACGAACACGTTGTTGTCGCCCCCCATCAGCCAGACCCCGCCGATCGCGCTGAGCAGACACATCGGCACGATCAGCAGCACCGACAACGGCAGCAACCAGCTGTTGTACTGCGCGGCGAGGATCAGGTAGGCGAGCAGCACACACAGCGGGAAGATGTAAAGCGCCGCGTCACCGGCCAGCTTCTGCTGATAGGTCAGTTCGGTCCACTCAAAGCTCACGCCCTCGGGCAGCACTTCCTTGGCCAGGCGTTCCATCACCGCCACGACCTGCCCCGAGCTGACCCCGGGCGGCGCGCCGCCGGAGATGTCGGCGGAGGGATAGCCGTTGTAGTGGATGACACGGTCCGGACCCGAGCTCGGCGTGACCGTCACGAATGACGACAGCGGCAGCATCTGGCCGGCGGCATTGCGCACCTGCAGTTGGCCGATCGCCTCGGCCTGCATGCGATGTTCCGCGTCGCCCTGGGCGGTGACCTTGTAGGTGCGACCGAAGCGGTTGAAGTCGTTGATGTACAGCGAGCCCAGGTAGACCTGCAGGGACTCGAAGACATCCGCCAAGGGCACGCCCTGGCTCTTGGCCTTGGTCCGGTCGATCACCACGTCAAGCTGCGGCGCGTTGACATCCAGGCTGGTCATCAAACCGGCGACCTGGCCGGATTCGGTGGCCTTCATCATCAGGATCTGGGTCTGCTGGACCAGGGCGTCCAGCCCCACCCCGCCGCGATCCTCGATCTGCATCTTGAAGCCGCCCGTGGCGCCCAGCCCGGGGACGGGCGGTGGCGGGAACACACCAAGGAAGCCATCCTGGATGCCGGCAAACTTCGCCTGCAGGCGTCCTGCGATCGCCGTCGCCGCAAGATCAGGCGACGTACGGTCCTTGAACGGATCGAGCATGACGAACATGACCGCTGCGTTGGGCACGTTGACGAAGCCATTGATGGACAGCCCCGGGAAGGCGACCACGCTCTCGACGCCCGGCTCGGCAAGTGCGAGCTTCGACATCTGCTTGACGACGTCGTCGGTGCGGTCCAACGAGGCCGAGTTGGGCAACTGGGCGATGCCCACCAGGTAATACTTGTCCTGCATCGGCACGAAACCGGGTGGCACCACCTTGAAGCCGAACAAAGTCAGCGCGAGCAATCCACCGTAAACAAACAGCGCTACCCCACTGACCCGCACGAGTTTGCGCACGCCATTGCCATACGCATCCGGTGCACGTTCGAAGGGACGGCTGAGTCGCTCGAACACCCGCCCGACACGGCCACGCAGGCTGCGCGGATCGCGTGGAGGTGCGATCGTGCGCGGTCGCAGCAGCATCCCGGCCAGCGCCGGGCTGAGCGTGAGCGAGTTGACCGCGGACAGAATCGTGGAGATCGCGATCGTCAGGGCGAACTGGCGATAGAACTCGCCCTGCAGGCCGGTCAGGAAGGCCGTGGGAATGAATACCGCAGCCAGCACCGAGGTGATCGCGATGATCGGCCCGGTCACCTCGCGCATGGCATGCCGCGCGGCCTCCAGCGGCTCCTCGCCGTCCTCGATATGCCGCTCGACGTTCTCCACCACCACGATCGCATCATCGACGACGATGCCGATGGACAGCACCAGGCCGAACAGGGACAGGGTATTGAGTGAAAACCCCATCAGGTGCATCACGGCGAAGGTGCCGATCAGGGACACCGGGACGGCCAGCAACGGGATCAGCGATGCGCGCCAGTTGCGCAGGAACAGCACCACCACGATGACGACCAGGATGATCGCTTCCAGCAGCGTCGTCGCCACCGATTCCAGCGAGGCCCTCACGAAGACCGTCGGGTCATACGCGATGCGCGACGACAGGCCTTCCGGGAAGTTCTTCTCCAGCCTGCCCATGGTCTCGCGCACGGCAGCCGACACATCGAGTGCATTCGCACCCGGGCTCTGGATGATCTGCAGGGCCACCGCCGGCTCACCATCGAGCAGGCTGCGCAGCGCATAGGCATCGGCGCCCATCTCGATCCGTGCGACGTCGCGCAGGCGGGTGACCTGGCCGTCATCGCCGGTGCGGATGATGATGTCGCCGAACTGTTCTTCGTCGGTCAGGCGGCCCAGCGTGTTCACCGTCACCTGGAAGGCGGCGGTGGAATCCGGCGACTGCCCGACCGAACCGGCGGCGACCTGCACATTCTGCTCGCGCACCGCGGCAATGACATCGCCGGCGGTCAAACCACGGGCGGCGATGAGGCTGGGATCCAGCCACAGCCGCATGCTGTACTCGCCCGCCCCCCAGACCAGCACATCGCTGATGCCGGGAATGCGGGACAGCTCGTCGCGTACCTGCAGATAGGCATAGTTGGAAATGTAGAGCGGGTCGTACCGCTTGTCCGGCGACAGGAGATGGACCACCATCAGGATGTCGGGAGACGTCTTCTGGGTCACCACGCCCTGGCGCTGCACTTCCGCAGGCAGGCGCGGCAACGCACGCGAGACCCGGTTCTGCACCTGGACCTGTGCCATGTCCGGATTGGTCCCGTCGGCAAAGGTGACGGTGAGGATCATCCGGCCGTCGGTCGCGGACTGCGAAGACATGTACATCATGCCTTCGACACCGGTGATGGCCTGCTCCAAGGGGGCAGCCACCGTCTCGGCGATCACCTTGGGATTGGCACCCGGATAAGACGCCGTGACCTGGACGGTAGGCGGCGTCACCGCCGGATACTCGCTCAGCGGCAACTGGAAGAAGGCAACGATGCCGGCGATCACCATCAGCACCGACAGCACGATGGCGAAGATCGGCCGATCAATGAAGAAGCGCGGGAAGTTCACTGCGCCGCTCCTTTCTTCGCCCGCGCTTTCAGCGGCGTACCGTCAATGGCACTCGCCTGCGGCGTCACCTTCATGCCGGGACGCACCAGGCCCTTGACGACGATGCGATCGCCGCGCTGCAGGCCCTGCTCGATGACCCGCAGCCCATCCACCACCGGACCGAGTTCCACCGGGCGGTACTCGGTCGTATCTCCCTTCCCCACCACCAACACATACCGGTGGCCCTGATCGGTGCTGATCGACTGATCCGACACCAGCACCCGGTCTTTCGACGGGCCGGCCTCCAGTCTTACCTTGGCGAACAGGCCGGGTGTGAGCTGGCCGTCGGGGTTATCGATCACCGCGCGCACGCGCACCGTTCCCGTCCCGCGGTCCGCCGCGTTGGAGAGGAAATCGAGTCGCCCCTCGCGGCTGTAGTCCTTGTCGGTGACCAGCGCCACCGCGACCTTGGCGGCTGCCGGGCCGGCCGCGGCGTCCTGCGTCCGGCCCGCGGCCAATGAGCGCAGATAGGTGCGCTCGTCCACGTCGAAGTAGACGTGCAGCGGGTTGATCGACACGATCGTGGTGAGCGGCGTCACCCCGGCGGCAACGAAGTTGCCTTCGGTGACCAGGACCTGCCCCACCCGACCACTGATCGGGGAGGTGACGTGGGTGAAGCCCAGGTCCAGTTGCGCGGCATCCAGCGCCGCCTTGGCCGCGTCCACCTGTGCCTTGCCGGCATTCAACGCCGCCGTGGCCGAGTCCAGCCGGTTGCGGGCCACGATCTTCTGGGCGAACAGCTGCTCGGCGCGTGCGTGGTCGGCCTGGGCGAGCGCCGAGGCCGCTTGCGCTTCGCGCAGACGCGCGGCGGCCGCATCGCGTGCGGCCTGGAACGGTCGCGGGTCGATGTGGAAGAGCGCCTTGCCCTTCTCCACGAAGCTTCCCTCCGGCACGCTGACCTGCTGGATGTAACCGGCAACGCGCGGGCGCAGTTCCACCTGCTTGACCGCCGTCAGCGAGCCGGTGAATTCTGCGAAGGGCGTTACCGGGCGGACGATGACCTCGGCGACCGGCACACCGGGCGGCTGGGTGGAGCCCGCGCCAGGCGCGGTCTCCCTGCATCCAGCGAGGGCGAGTGCGGCGCCGATCGCCAGGGTCATCAAGGTGGTGCGCGTGAGTGTCATCGTTGTGCCTTTCGCGACTGCGGTTGGTTGTCTGGGTTGCTGAACCGAAACGGCTCCGGCGACCGTTGTCCGGCATGACACGCTGGGAAGGTCAAGCGGTTTTTGAGTACGCAGCCTGCTGCGCCGATGGCCCGGCCAAAACGCAGGCATGGCGATGCCGCCTGGGCTGCGCTTAGGCAGGCCGGGCACGGGGGGCGTAGAAGCGCGTTTTCGGCGCTGGGCGATAGGGCGTCGGGAAGACGCCGCGTCGGTCGTCCCAGTGCAGTCGCGGCAGTCGGCGCGACCATACATGCGACACATCAAAATCCAGGACGCGATGTCTTTACTGAATTCCCAGTGAATCGTTCTGTGATCGACCCATCATTTACAACTAATTGCATATTTTCTCATTGACAGCCCTCCTACCGTTGCGGCCTCGATCTTCCCGGGCATCTCCAATGCCGACACTACGAGGTTGCACACCATGAAGTCTGATGTCTCAGTACAGCGGGTCCTTTCCCTGGCGATCGCTTCGGTGATCGCAATGGCGGCTGCGGATGCCGCCAGCGCGCTGCCGATCGTTGCCGACGGCACCCATGTCGATGCCAGCGGTCAAACCGTTGCAGGCAATCCCGGCTATCTGGGTCACGCGATGAGCGCCGTCAATGGCGGCAGCATCACCGCGTCGGACATGACCCTGTCCACCAGCGGGGAGCAGGCATCCGGTGCTATTGCCAGTGGGGTCGGCAGTCGCATCGAACTGAGCAACAGCACCATCGCCACCTCCGGCTATGTCTCCCCTGGCCTGAACGCCACGGACGGTGGCAGGATCGCGGCCGATGGCGTGACCTTCAGCTCCACCGGCAACAACGGACGTGGGGTGCAGGCCACCGGCGCCGGCAGTGAAGTCACCTTCAATGGCGGCCGCATCACCACGGCGACGATCTACGCCGATGGCGTGCGCGCCGCCGACAATGGCGTGATCAACCTGGGCCGCGACAGCGCCGGCCAGGGCACCGTGATTACCAGCAATGGCGGCTCGGTCGGCCTGCTCGCTGGCAGCAGCACTGCAGGTGCCAGTGGCGCGATCAACGCGGTCGGTGCCACCGTGAACAGCAACGGGCCTGCTGCCTTCGCCGGCGGCGCGGGCGCCCGGCTGAACATCCGGGAGAGCACCATCAACTCACTTTCGTCTGGCGTGGTCGCCACGCTGGGCGGCCAAGCGGTGGTCGAAAGCACCACCATTCGCGCGGGTCGCGCCGATCGGATCAACAGCCATGGTGTGTCCGCCGATAACGGTGCTCACGTGGATGTCCGCGACACCTCCATCAGCACCATCGGCGCCAGGTCCTACGGCCTCTACGCCACTACTGCGGGCACCATCGATGCCACCTCGACCAATGTCGCCACCACAGGCCTGAACTCCCACGGCGCCGTGGTCGACAGCGCCGACAGCCGCATCACCATCGCCGGCGGCCAGGTCACCACAACGGGCCAGGAAGCCTACGGCCTCTATTCCAGCGCCGGCGTGATCAACGCCGACAACCTCACCATCACTACCTCCGGCCTTGGCTCCATCGGCGTATTCGCACGCGGTTCCGATGCCGTCGTCACCTTGAGCAACAGCACCGTTGTCGGCAACAACCGCGCCCATGGCGCTGCCGCGCTGGGCGGAGCACAGTTGAACATCATCAGCTCCGACCTCACCGCCAACGATTCGAACGGCGTCACCGCCCGCAATGCGGGTACCAGGGTCAACGTCGTCGGCTCCAACATCCAGACCAGCACCCAGGACTCGCACGGAGTACTGCTGAGCGACACCGCCAGCGCAACCATCGACGGCGGCCGCATCAGCACCGCCGGCGACCGCAGTCGCGGCATCTGGGCCGCTGGTGGCAGCACGGTCAATGTCACCAACGCGCGTATCGAAACCGCCGGCAACCGCACCGCCGACGCCAGCGGTCTACCGTTCGGCGCAGCCGGCGCAGTCGCTTCCTCCGGCGCCCAAATCACATTGCAGAACACCGACGTCGCCACTACCGGTTACTGGGGCGACGGTGTCGATGTTGAAGGCGACGGCTCGCTGCTTCGCATGATCGGCGGTAGCGTGCACACCACCGGCGACGACTCCAAGGGCGCCGCCGCCTATGGCGGCACCAACCAGCTCAGCCTGGAGCAGGTCCGGATTCTCACCGAAGGCCAGAACGCGCGCGGCGTGGTGGCGTCTGGCGCCGGCAGCACTGCAGACGTGCTGGGCGTCACTATCACCACCCGCGGCGGTGCATCGCATGGCTTGGACGCCATCGACGGCGCGCGCGTACAGGCAAGTGGTACCAACGTGACCACCCAGGGCAGCGGAGCCTATGCGGCGCGCGCCAGCAATGGCGCACAGATCGACCTGCAGGGTGGCACCCTCTTCGCCGCCGCGTCGGCCGGCCTCGGCCTAGAGGCGGCAACACTGCGCGCCAGCGATGGCACCCGTATCGAAGGCGGCAACGGCCGGCTGGCCGAGTTCGCCTCGGACAGCGCCAACACCGTCTCCTTCGAACGCAACGTGGTCGCCCTCGGCGACATCCGCTTCTCCGATGCCGCCATCGACAGCGACGGCAACGGTTCCCTCGACCGCACCTCCTCCCTCTCGCTGAACCACGACAGCTATTGGAAGGGCGCCACCGATGCCGTCGGCGATCTCTCCCTGGCCAGCGGCAGCCGCTGGGACGTGACCGGCGATTCGCAGATCGGCAGCCTCACGATCGCCAACGCCACACTTGCCTTCGACCACGCTGACGGCCAGTACAAGACCGTCACTGTGGACGGCGACTTCCACGCCGAGAACGGCCTGCTGGCGATGAACACCGCGCTGGGCGATGACACCTCGCCCACCGACCGGCTGCACGTGCGCGGCGACACCTCGGGTACCGCGCGTATCGCCGTGAACAATATCGGCGGGCCGGGCGCCCTCACCAATGACGGCATCCAGCTGGTCCAGGTGGACGGCGTTTCTGCCGGTAGATACCAGTTGCAGGGCCGTGCCGTGGGCGGTGCCTATGAGTACTTCCTGCATCAGGGTGGCCGCACCGACCCGACCGATGGCGACTGGTACCTGCGCTCGCAGCTGCCGGTGGCCCCCATCGACGAGTGCCTGGCCAACCCGCAGAACCCTGCCTGCCTGGACCCCGAAGTGCCCACGCCGGTCGAGCGCCCGGAAGGCGGCGTCTACCTCGCCAACCAGGCCGCTGCCGTCGGCATGTTCGACCTCACGATGCACGAGCGCGTGGGCGAGCCGAACCTGGCCGAGCGCCAGAAGAACGGCGATACGATGGGCGGCGTGTGGGCCCGCGTGACCTCGGACCACACCCGTGGCCGCATCGATGACCAGCTCACCCATCAGGGTCGCCAGAACCTGCTGCAGGTGGGTGCCGACCTCACCCGCTGGGGCCGCGAGGACCGCGGTGTGGTTGGCGTGATGGCGGGGACCGGCGAAGCCACCGAGCGCGTGCTCTCCCAGGTCACCGGCTATGCCGCCGAAGGTCGGGTCAAGGGCCGCGCCGCCGGTGTCTACGGTAGCTGGCTGCGCGATGCCGCCAATGACGGCGGCCTGTACGTGGACAGCTGGGCGCAGTTCGCGCGCTTCCGCAACACGACCCAGGGCGATGCGCTGCAGGCCGAGCGTTACGACAGCCGCAGCACCACTGCCTCGGTCGATACCGGGTACGCCTTCAACGTCCATCGCGGCAGCGCCAGCGCCATGTATCTGGAGCCGCAGGCCCAGGTGATCTGGAGCGACTACCGCATGGACGGCGGCCGCCACGTTGAAACCAACGGCACCCAGGTTCGCGAGGCCAACGCGGGCGGCGTGCGGACCCGGGTGGGCGTGCGCCTGTTCGGTCACACGACCATGGAGGGCATCAACCGGGTGCAGCCCTTCGCAGCGGTGAACTGGCTGCGCAACCATGGCGGCGCGAATGCGGTGTGGATGGATGACATCAAGCTGCAAGGCGCTGCGCCGCGCGATGTGTACGAAGCCAAGGCGGGCGTGCAGTTGCAGCTCAGCCGGGCACTGACTGCCTGGGGTGAGATCAGCGCCGGGCGTGGCGCCAAGGACTACCGCAGCTATGGCGGGCTGCTGGGCGTGAAATACGCCTGGTAAGACGGCGGGGTGGTAACCGATGAGGACGCCCATGGGCGTCCTCATCGCTATTCTGTCGCAGGGTGCTGCGTGGCCCTACCGTACATGTCCTGCCCGGTGAGTTCATTGACCCCACGCAGCAGCGCTTCGGTGGCTGCGTAGGTGGTGCTCGCGTCCATTCTTCGGCTCGCCATGTCCATGCACTCGGAACGGAGCGTTGCGGTCAGCTCGAAAAATGCAGACAGCACGGCCTGGTTGTCAGGCACATCACGCAAGGCCGCCCTGCCAACGGCATAGGCCTGCGCATGGTCGCCGGACTGGATGTGCGTCCTTATGCGATGCGATGCGTCACTCATTATCGTTTCCAGGACGATCAACGCTCGACGGCAATGCCTTCGTCAAACGCCAAACGCCCGCGTCCCTGCCGAGGCTCCACCCTCCGCTGAGCTCCAGCGTCCAGCCCGGCCCCGTCCATCTGGAGGCCTCGCCTTCTACTGGGTCGCCGCTGACGCTGAGCAGCGCCCAATCCTTGGACAACAGCGCCCCGGATTCCGCCGTCAGCTCTCCCCACTCATCCCGAACCGTCAGGGGCGTATAGATCGTCCCCGCGTCATCCAGCGGAAACAGCGAGCGCGGATCGAAGGACACCGAAGGCGTGCGAAGGGAGAGGCGAACAGCATCGTTGCCCAGGAAACGCTGACGATACTCGGCGCTGCGCTGCTCCCGCGCTTTAGCCCGCTGGCCCTCCTCTGCGCGCACTGCGTTCGTTCCATAGGTGTCACCGGCACGGGCAAGGTCCGTCGCGCTCAGTGGCACATCAAGCGTCTCTGCCAGCAGCCCCGGCAGGTCCGAAGTAGCCGAGAGCCCGCTGCGCCATGACGGCGACCAACGATCCAGCAGCATCCCGTACGCCGGCCCGGTCGCATACGCAGCCGAGCGTACGAAACTCTGCGAGACATCCGCCCTGGCGAGCGCCTCCACAACGGCGGGGGCGGCATTGGCATTGCTGGCCGACGCAGCGACCACGCGTCCTGTGTACTCGGCCAGGCCTTCGTTGCGCTCCACCTTTCCTTCCTCATCCCGCGCGCGCGTCGATGGTACCGCTGCTTCGGAACGAAGCGCCCTGAAGCCCAGCGCCGCCGCGGCGTGCTGACGCGCCTGGCGGTCATCGGTTTCCGCAACGGCCTGTGCCAAGGCGCGCATTTCCAGCCGCAACGCCGTGCGACCGGCTTCGCTGTCCAGATGGGCCGTGTCGCCTTCGGCAGCAGGAAGACCGAGGGCCGCCTGCACGCAATGCCACTGCTCGTGCCAGAGCAGCGTCGCCAGCCCATCCCGGTCGGCGGGCAACGGCAGTAGCAGCAGGACACTGGGTACGCCGTCGATGAGGGTGCAGGTGTTGGCAGGCGGCTGATCCTTCCGCAGCGCCACCGGCACCGTTGCCCCGGTCACGGAATTCCGTTGCCAGCTCGTGCCGGAGGCACGGTCATGCACGACCACCGGGGCATCCAGCGGAACACCCCACAGCTTCTCTGCGGCCTGCCTGGAGCCAAGAGCGCCGGCGACGGTGGCGACGCGCTGGAGTACCGCTTCGATCCCAGCCGGTGGGGCCTGGGTCGCAGCTGCAGAGGCCATCACTCCGTTGACGGCCATCGCTGCCGCGACACAACCGCTGAAGCGCCAGCGAAGGCGTTGGTCGTTCCCGGTCCTGTTCGAGAGGGACATCCTTGTCATGAGTGACCCGCATCTGCCTGGAAGGCGTTGCTCCGTCGCACCCGCGCGACGCTTATCGGGTCGATTGTCCGGCCGCCTGGGCCGCCTGGTCAATCGTATCGGCGACCACCTTGGGCTGCGTCATGAAGACGGCATGACTCGCGGCAACCTGGGTGATGCGCGCGTTGATGCGTTTCGCCATGTGGAGCAGCATGGCGTGATCGAAGGCTTTGTCCTCCGTCGCAATCACGGCCCAGCTGGGTTTCGTGCGCCAGGCCGCATGGGTCAGTTTCGTGCCGAACGCCGACATGTTGATGGGCACCTGCGAATCACGCAGAAAGGCCGCATCGGCGTCGGTGGTGTCATGGGCAAAGCCTGCCTTGAATGCGGCGGGAGCGATGAAGCCGTAGCCGTCACTGCTTGTCTCGATCACAAACTCGGGCGTGGGCGCGAAGCCTGTGTACTGCTGGGCCGTCGTTTCGCCAGCGTCGGGTGCCAAGGCGGACACATAGACAAGACCGGCCACCTTGTCGTGTACACCGGCTTCTGTGATCACCGTCCCGCCCCAGGAATGCCCGACCAGCAGGGTCGGGCCGTCCTGGCGATCAAGCACACGCTGGGTCGCCTTTACATCATCGGCCAGCGAGGTCAGCGGGTTCTGGACGATGGAGACGCGGTATCCGCGCGCGGTGAGGTCGTCATAGACCGGGCGCCACCCGCTTCCGTCGGCGAACGCGCCGTGCACCAGTACCACGTTCCTGACCTGCGCACCCTGCGGCGTGGGCACGGCGTCCCGGCCGTAGGCAGAGGAAGCAAGGCTGGCCGCCAGAGCGACCGCGAGCACTGCAGAGATCGGCTTGAACATGGACGTATCCTCGGGTGGATGAACGCACGGCCCGGTGGCCGGCAGGGCCACTATGCACCGCACATTAGGACGATTTGTTGCTTATAGTCCAGATAACTTGATCGTTCGTTCAAATTGACCGACCTACCCTGCCCCCGGGCGGATGCAGCCCACCACGGTCACGCCGTCGGCACGGTTCCACCATCGATGGTGTGTTCCGTCCCGGAGATGGATGCCGCACGTGGCGAGACGAGGAAGGCGATGAGGTCGGCTACTTCCTCCGGTCTGGCGGGCCGGCCGAGCGGGATGCCGCCCAGTTGCTGCATGACCAACTGCTTGCCGCCCTCCTGGTCGGTGCCCGCCTGTGCGGCGACACGCTCGACCAGTGCGATGGCAGCCTCGGTCTCGATCCACCCCGGCGATACGCGCACCACGCGCACGCCCTTTGGTGTGACTTCCTTTGACAACGCTTTGCTGTACGTCGACAGCGCGGCCTTGGCAGCGGCGTATGCCGTCGTGGCATCGGGCAGTGGTAATGCATGCTGGATCGACGTCACATGCAGGATCACCCCCGCCGCTTGGGCGATCATCGCCGGCAGCAGCGCGCGGTCCAGACGCACCGCGGACATCAGGTTGAGGTCGAGTTCCTTCATCCATTCGGCGTCGTCCAGCATGGCAAATCCGCCCGCCGGAGCAGACGAGCCGCCCGCCACGTTGATCAGGACATCGATTCCGCCGAGGTGGCGGAGCGCCGCATCGGCTGCATGACGGGCACCTTCGGCCGTGGAGAGGTCTGCGGTGACGTAGTGGACGGCCTTCTTCCCGCTTGGCGGCAGCGATCGCGCCGTCGCCACGATCCGGGCCTCCAGCCGGGCCAGGAGATCGACGACGGCGGCACCGACGCCGCGCGTTCCCCCGGTAACCACTACCCGCGTGCCGGCCAGTTGGAGATCGAAGCTCACGGCGCGATCTCCAGCATGGCGATCCTGCCCTGCTTCAAAGTGAAGGTGTAGCGCAGATCCACCGGGCTGCCGGGGAAGTCGCCCGAGACATGACTGGTCACGACATAGGCCCCCCCGTGCTTCTCCAGCCTGCGGGGCGTGGTGGTGTAGCGGTAGCGGGTCGAGGCAGCCGCCTTCCAGGCCTGGATCGCGGCGCGTCCCACATGTGTGTGCCCCTCGTCCAGCACGCGTCCGTCCGCGGTGAAGCAGCGTGCGACTGTGTGGGCATCCGTGAGGTCGGCAGCAAAGTACGCCGTGATCGGCTCGGGCAGGGTCAGGTCGTTCATCGGCGTGCTCCATCGGGTTGATGGGCCTAGCGTGAGCCGTGCCGATAAATAAGAGAATCACCTATTATCGAACCAGGCTATGCAGGAATCAGAACACAATGCGCGGTGCCGAATTTGCGGAGCTCAAGGCCTTCGTGGCGATCGTGGACCGGGGCAGCTTCGCCCGCGCAGCCGATCATCTCGGGCTGTCGCGGTCCGCCCTAAGCCAGATCATTCGCCAGCTGGAGTCTCGGCTCGGCGTTCGGCTGTTGAACCGGACCACGCGCAGCGTGTCGCCGACGGAGACGGGGCGAAGCCTGCATGAGCGGATCGCCCCGATGTTCCGCGACATGGACGAGGCGGTCGCGCAGGCGGTCGCCGCCCACGCACGTCCTGCGGGCACGCTGAGGATCAACACGCTCAGCATGGGCGCACGCAAGGTGATCGCCCCACGCCTCGGACGTTTTGCAGCAGCGCATCCTGACGTCGTGCTCGATATCGTGATCGACGATGGCCTGACCGACATCGCCGGGGAAGGGTTCGATGCGGGCATCCGCGTGGGGGGCCGCCTGCAGAAAGACATGGTCGCCGTTCGGCTCACACCGGACGTACAGCTGTTGGCGGTGGCGTCGCCCGACTATCTGGCCCGACACGGCGAACCGCGATCACCCGCAGACCTGGATCGTCATGCCTGCATCAACTGGCGATTTCCAGGCAGCGGAAAAGTGGCTGGCTGGGACTTCAGGAACGGCACGCAGGCCGTCGAGTTTTTTGGCGAAGGCGCGGTGATCGCCAATCACCAGGACATCGTGGTCCCCGCAGCACTGCAGGGTCTTGGCGTGTTCTACGCGTACGACGACGAAGGAATCGCAGAAGCCTTGGCGGATGGGCGGCTCAAGCGCATCCTGGCGGAATGGTCGCCTACCGTGCCTGGCCTGTACCTCTATTACTCCAGCCGGCGCCACCTGCTGCCCGCACTGCGCGCCTTCATTGATTGCCTGCTGGATCGGGATCGTTGAGGCACCGCCCAGCGGATGCCTCAACGCGCGGTTGCTGCCTGTCGGCCAGCCGTCAGCGCCAGCCGCGGTTATGGTGGCGACGGTCCTGGTTCCAGCGACGCTGGTCATGACGGCGGTCGTGGCGGCTGCTGCGCTCGTAACGGTGGTCGCGGTCATAGCGGCGATCACGGTCGTAGCGATAGTCGCGGTCGCGGCGGTCCTTGGTGGTCACGTTGCCGATCGCACCGCCGGCCACTGCACCGCCTGCGGTCATCAGCGGATCGCCGTTGGAGAGCACGTGCCCGGCGACGCCACCCACCACGGCACCCACCAGGGTGTTCTTGTCCTTGCGCGACATCGCATCGGCGTTGCCTGCGGCGGTCACGCCAGCGGTCAGGGCCAACGCCAAGGCCAGGCCACGGAAGCTGAAAGCGGTCGAGGTAAGCATCGTTGGATCCTTTGAGTGGAACGGTGTTGAATTGAATCTGGTGGCCGAAGATTGCCGGAACATTGCGCACCCGCAGATGAACCTCCCCCTGTTCAGTTTGGCGAAAGTACAGCTTTCCCCTCGCGCCGATCTGCGATGGCTTCACGCCGGCATTTGCTATCGTGCCCTCCGTCCGTCCCACCTACCCTGGAATCCCATGCCCCGAACGCCCTCCACTGCCCGCTCCGCATCCAAGATCAACGCCAGCCTGGCAGCGGCGGTCGCGCGATCAGGCATGGATGAGCAGGCACTGCTGAAGGCCGCCACCCGGGAGGCCTACGAACGCGTCACTGTGCTGCTGAGCACCAGCTTCGCTGACTTCACTCCGGAGCAGCAGCGCAGGATCCAGGCACTGGTCGGAACCGAAGGCCCGGCCAGGCGTGAAAAGCCCGCCAAGGCCGCCAAAGAAGATCTGCCACCGCGTTTCTGGTTGCCGCACAGCGGCGCCACCTGGTCCGGCCGCGGCCGGGTGCCCAATGCGTTCCTGTCCTGGGAAGGCACCGTGGCGCATACCGAATGGAAGAAGACCCACCCGGATCAGCGTTTTCCTGCCTATCCGGGCTGAGGCGATCATTGATGCAGCAGACCGTCATCCCCCAGCTGCGCATGACCGATGCCACGGTCAGCGTGCCCTTCTACCAGCGCTTGGGGTTTGCAATCGACTGGGAACACCGGTTCGCCCCGGACATGCCGCTGTTCGTGCAGATCAGCCGTGAGGGCCAATCGTTGTTCCTGAGCGAGCATGCCGGCGACTGCGAGCCTGGCGGCGCCGTCTATTTCCACGTCCCGGACGTGGATGCACTGCACGCTGCGTTTGTCGCGGCCGGAGCGCCGGTGTTCCGACCGCCGGCGGACGTGCCCTGGGGCGGGCGCGAGATGATGGTGATCGATCCGGACCACAACCGGCTGCGGTTTGCGACGCAGGGCGACTGATCGAAGCGACTATGATGGTCGCCATTGAACGAAGCAGTGGTTGCAGATGAGTCGCGGAATCAAGATGCGCAAGGCGGTGGGCACGCACGGCACCCTGCACCGGGTGGGCGACCTGCAGAAGCGCCATGACGCGCAGCAGACCCTGCCGACCCTGCTGTGCGATGGCTGCAACGTGCCGGTGCGGTTCGTCCCCGAGCACAGCAGACCCGGCGTGGATCGTGCCCCGCCGCTCCTGGTCCCCGCCTACATCGCGCTGCAGAAAGGCACCGAGCATCTGCCCGGCTGTCGCTACAACGCGCCCGGGCACCTGCAGGTCCTCCTTGCCAGCGGAGCCGATCCCGAGTTCCTGCTGGCCATGGACGATGGCAGGCATGAGCTTCGCCTGTTGATCCTCCAGCAGGCCCTGAAACGCGGCAGCGCCGGGCCGACGCTTCTCCCGGCAGACGCACCGCTCGACCATTACCTGCGCACCCTCACCGACCTGCTCACGCTGCAGGCGATGTGCGAGGACGACACGCTGCTGGCTGCGCAGCTGACCCTGCGCCTGGGCAAGAAGCGGGTGGATTGGACGAATTTCGTCTACCGGCAGGACCGCTACGACGCGGCATGGGAACGGCTTGGCTCAGCATCCAGCGAGCTGCCGATGGCGCTGCTTGGGACCGTGCGGTCACATCGCACGCCGCAGCCCGGTGACCCCCATGGCGTCACCTTCCTCAACTGTGCCCCGAAGTATCAGCACACCGGCGTGACCGACCGCCGGGATTTCTACGAAGTCAGCGTCGGGCACCCCGATGCCGCGTGGCTGAAGTCCTTCCCGGTGGGCGCTGAGATCGTGATGGTCGGGCTTTGGCGCCAAGGCAGGAGCAGCACCACCTCCCGGCCGCATCCGACCGATCCGCGCCGCACGATCACTAGTGTCACCCACAAGCTGGCACTGCGGCCGGTTGTTGCCGGACAATTGGCCTTGGTGGAATAACGCGGTCTGTGGGTGCCTGCATGGCGGCCAGACCTACGCGATGTTTGACCCCGCTATAAGGAGATAGCCGCAGATGAAGGACACGCAGTACTGGTTTGTCGCGCGTTCCAATGGCTGGGGATGGGGACTTCCCTGCGCCTGGCAGGGATGGGTCGTCTACACCGTCGCGTTCGCGTTGCTGATGGCCAGCCCATTCGTGTTCTCGCCATTCAAGGAACCCGTGGCGTTCCAAGTGTGCACCTGGACTGTCGTCATAGCGCTGGTGCTGATCTGTTGGAAGAAAGGGGAACCGCCCAGCTGGCGTTGACAACACGCGGGCATGCAAACGTATCCTAATATTTCAAATGCGAATGGTTCGTGATACGATTGTTAAAATTTCTTGAAACCCCACACGGACGTCCCCAGCCATCGCCAGCGGGCTCCCATAGCCACGGAGTAATTCGCGATGTCGTACCCCTCCCCCTCTTCCCGTCGTTCCGCCGCCACGCTGGCCGTTGCCATTGGTCTGGTCCTGACCGCCCAGGCGCATGCCGACGCTTCCGCGGACGCCGCCGCCTCGCCCCGCCAGATGGACACCGTCGTGGTCACCGCCACCGGCGCCCAGCAGTGGATCAAGGACGCCCCGGCCAGCATCAGCGTGATCACCCGCGAGGAGATCGAACGCAAGCCGGTCAGCAGCATCGGCCAGCTGCTGAGCACGGTTCCTGGCGTGACCGGTGGTTATGCGCTGTCCGGCGCGCAGTCCAAGATCCGCCTGCGCGGCCTGCCCGAGCAATACACGCTGATCCTCATCGACGGCCGCCGCCAGGGCAATTCCTCCGGCGTGAATTACCGCGATGACCTGGGCCCGCAGGATCTGAACTGGCTCTCGCCGGACATGATCGAACGCATCGAGGTGGTGCGGGGGCCGATGTCCTCGCTGTACGGTTCCGACGCCATGGGCGGCGTGATCAACATCATCACCCGCAAGATCGCCGACGAATGGGGTGGCTCGGTCACCTTCAACTACAGCAAGCCCGATTCCCCCACCCGCGGTGATACCACCCAGATGGGCGCGTTGTTCAGTGGCCCGCTGACCGAGAACCTGGGCCTGCGCGTCGGTGCCAATGTCACCAACCGCGAATCGGATACCGGCCGCCGGCAGACGCCTGGCAACAAGGCCGAGAACGCCAACGCGCTGCTCAACTGGCGCATCAATGACGACCACACCGTGGGCTTTGAAGCCTCCCGCGGCGAGCAGCGCAACAGCGGTGCCGGCGCAGTCGGTGCGTGGGGCCTGTCCAAGCTGGTGCAGACCGGCTATGTGGTCATGCACGATGGTCGCTACGGCGATGCCGCCACGTCCAAGACGACGCTGGTGCAGAACGATTACGAAGACAAGGGCAGCGCCGTCGGCAACCACTCCAAGGAGACGGTGTTCGATACCGCGTTCACCCGCAGCTTCCATTGGGGCTTCGAGCAGAGCCTGAACGTGGGCGGGCAGTGGAAGCGCGAAGAGCTGAAGAACAGCGACACCATCGGCACCGTACCGGTGACCTGGACCGGCACCGGCCGCATCAGTCCGGTCAGCGAAGCCGATTCCTGGGCGCTGTTCGCCGAAGACCACATCACCCTGCACGAGCGTTTCATCCTCACCGTGGGCCTGCGCTGGGACAACACCGACAACTACGACGACAACCTGAGCCCGCGCGTCTACGGCGTGTGGCACCCGTCCGATGACTGGACCGTGCGCGGCGGTGTCTCGCAGGGCTTCCGTGCGCCCACGCTGAAGCAGGGCACGGCCGGTGCGGCGACGCAGTCCGGTGGCAACGGCTGCGCCGCCCTGACCGCCGAAGGCTGGACCAACCGCTCGGTCAGCGCCGATGGCACCACCGGTTGCTACATGGCCGGCAATCCGAACCTGGAACCGGAAACCAGCACCAACTACGAGCTGGGCGTCGGCTTCGACAAGAACGGCTGGTCGGCGTCGGCCACCTACTTCCTGACCGATTTCGATGACAAGATCCAGCAGGTTCCGCTGCGCGAGATTCCCGGCCAGACCACCAGCTTCGTCAACGGGTTCTGGTGGACCGTCGCGCAGAACATCCAGAAGGCCCGCACCCGCGGCGTCGAAGCCAGCGTCACCGTGCCGCTGCATGAGCGCCTGAACTGGATCACCAACGCCACGCGCATGCTGGAATCGAAGAACCGCACCACCGGCGCCAGCCTGCTGGTGGTGCCCAAGCTGACCGCCAATACCTCGCTGGACTGGCAGGTCACCGATGCCTGGTCGCTCAACCTGAGCGCGCAGCACATCGGCGAGCAGCTGGTGTCCTCCACCAGTGCCACGTTCGCCAAGGCGTACACCACCTGGGACCTGGTCACCGGCTACGACGTCAACGAGCACCTGACCGTGCGTGCAGGCGTGCTCAACCTGGGCGATGTCTCCACCATCGAAGAAGGCAACAACTACGACGGCGGTGCCCGCACCTTCTTCGTGGGTGCCACGGCGCGGTTCTGACCGCGCGGGGTCGACTGCAGACCTGAGGTGACGAAGGGCGGCGCGGACTTATCCGCGCCGCCCTTCCGCGTTGTGGAGCAGCGCGTCGTTGCGCGCCACCGTCCACGCCCGCAACCCCATCACGGCCAGGCCGACGAACACCAGATACAGCACGGCGGTCACGTGCAGTGACTTGACCATGTACATCCCGACGTAGACAACATCGACCAGGATCCACAGCCACCACGCCGCCGTGTGCCGGCGCGCCTGCCACCACTGGGCGACCAGGCTCAGTGCGGCCAGCATCGCATCCAGCCACGGCAGCGCCGCATCGGTGTAGAAGTGCATCGCCGCGCCAAGCGCGATACCGAAGGCCACGCCGATGCCCAGGTCGCGCCACAAGGCGAGCCGCGCCAGCGGCAGGATCGCAACCCGGCCATCGTCCTCGAGCTGGCCGCGCCAGCGCACCCATCCATAGACCAGGAAACCGCCGAACACGATCTGCAGCAACGTGTCCGAATACAGCCTGGCCTCCCCGAACACCAGTGCGTACAGCGCGACCGACACCAACCCGACCGGCCAGGCCAACGGCACCCGGCGCGTCATCAGCCACACCCCGAGCATGCTGACAGCGGCCGCCGACCATTCCAGGATCGCCGGGTTCATAGCGCGAACGTCACCGACAACCGGGCCTGGCGCGGCGCGCCCGGGAACAGGTAGTAGTCGCCCGAGCTGCTGCCGGTATCGCGCCAGTAGAAGCGGTTGAACAGGTTGTCCACCGAAAGGTTCCAGGTCACCGGATGCTCGCCCACCTGATGCTTGAAGCGCAGGCCGGCATCGAACACGCTGTAGGCCGGCGCGCTCACCCGGCCATCGGCCGTGGCAACGTTGGACGCGGCATAGCGCCAGCCACCGGTCAACCCGAGTCCGGTCACGAACGGCACCTGGTACTCCGCGTGCACCGTCGCGCGGGTCTTCGGCACGTTGATCAGCTGGTGGCCCTCATAGTCCGGCGTGCCGGCATCGCGTGCACGGGCGCGCAGGAAACTGGCGCTGGCGGTCAGCGACAGGCGCTCGCTGAGCTGCCCCTGCGCGGTGAGCTCCAGCCCGGTGTGGGTCTGCTGCCCTTCTTCAACGAAGGTGTAGCCCGCATCGCTGCCGTCCGGCTTGGCATACTGGAAAGGCTGCGAGGTACGGAACAGCGCGGCACCCAACGTCAGCGCATCGCCGGGGACGAACTTGACGCCTACTTCGACCTGGCGCGACAGCACCGCGGGCAGGAACGTGCCTTCGTTGGACGTCCAGAACGGGGCCTCCTGGCCGAGCGAGATGCCGCGCACGTAGCTGACGTAGGCGTTGACCTCATCGGTGGCCTTCCAGACCAGCGCGGTCTGCGGCAGGAAGCGCGACAGGCGGCTGTGGCGCTCGGGCGTGCCGCGCTTGTCGTAGGCCCGCTCGTCCAGGCGCACGAAACGGCCCCCGGCCAGCCACTGCCAATCGCCGAAGCTCATCCGGTCCAGCGCGAAGACCGCCGTCTGCGCGCTGTCCAGGCGACGCGCGGACGCACCGGGCATCAACGGCGACGGGACGAACTGCGGCACCTGTGCGTCATGGATGTTGGCGGTGCCCACGTACTCGTTGACGTTGCGGCGCTTGTCCACGGTGCGCTCGAAACGATCCGCACCCATGCTCAGCGCGTGACTGACGGCGCCGGTATCGAACGCACCCCGCAGCTCGCCACGGAACTCCAGGTTGCGGCGGGTGTCGTCCGGACTGCGGTAATCGTAGATGTCGTAGTCGCCGTTGGGCGCGAAGTAGTTGCCCGGCACGCTGCCATCGGCGCATCCGGCGGCGTAGTAGCAGCCGTAGGCGAAGGCGACGTTGTCGTCGATCACCGAGCGGCTGTAGCTGGCCGACACGCGCGACTGCCAGCGTGGGCTGAAATCGTAGGTATGCAGCGCGGTCAGGTTGGTGCTGTCGATGCCGACCGGTCGCTGCCAGGCTTGATAGCCCAGCATGTGCTTGCGGTCCACGCCGCGCGGCAGCGCGGTGGCGCCCAGCAGCTGATAGCCCGAGGCCGAGCGCTGCGCGCTGGTCTGGTAGTTGGCATCCACTTCCAGCTTGCCGCGTTCGCCGATCAGCCAGTCGGTGGCCAGCGAGTAGAAATTGCGGCGACCATCGGCATGGTCGATATAGGAATCGCTGTCTTCCCAGGCCGCATTGAAGCGCACGCCGAAACGTGGCGACAGCCAATGGCCGAGATCCACCGCGGTGTAGCGCGAGCCTTCCGAATCGGTGCCGAGGGTGATGTCGCGGACCTCGGCCGGGCGCTTGCCCACGTAGTTGATGATGCCGCCGGGCGCCATGACGCCCGCGGCGAGACCCACCTCGCCCTTGAGGATCTCCACTGACTGGATGTTCTCCAGTGCCAGGCGCTGCTCGCCGGTGATGGCCAGCCCATTGAAGCGGTAGCCGGTGCCGGTATCCAGCGGGAAGCCGCGGATCGCGATGTTCTGGTAGTAGCCGACCGGGGCGTAGCTGTCGCCCAGCGAGGCATCGTTGCTGGCCAGCTCGGACAGCGTACGGACCTGGCGGCTGTCCAGCAGATCGCGGTCCAGCACGTTCACCGAGGCCGGGGTGCTCTTCCAGTCACCGGCGCCGAAGCTGCTGGTCTGGGTCGCTGCAGGCACAGTCTGATGTGCCTGCACGCGCACGGCAGCCAGTTCCGTCGGCGAGCGTTCGGGCGCGTCCACGGATTCGTTGGCATGAAGAGGCAGCGCGGCGAAGAGGGCGGCGGACAACAGCGTGGGGCGGAAGCAGCGGTTCATTCGATTCGTCATCAGCAAGGGGAGACGAAGCGAAGGCGCGCACGCGCACCGACCCATCACGGCGGTATGCCTGCTGCTCAAAGCTCCCTACGCCGGTGCAAACCGGATCAGGTTCCAAGGGACTCTCTCAGCCTGGTTTCGCCAGGCACCCCCGCTTCTGCGACTATTTCACTACAAACCGTACGGATTTGCGAGCCTGCCCTCAGGCGGCGGCGTGCAGCGCCTTCAGCAGGCCCTGGCCTGCGGCGGTGCTGAACCAGTCAGCATGCCCCAGCAGGAAGGTGTGGTACGCCACGTCCGCATTGGCCGGCGAGTGGGTCACGCCTTCGAAGTACTCCACCTCCGAGAGCGCGAAATCCAGCTGCACGACCGGCAGCAGATCGGCCAGCAGGTGCACGCGCTCGGCCGACAGCGGCACGATCTCGCGATAGCCCGCGAGCAGCGCCAGCGCGATATCCACGCGCACGGCCTCCTCCCCGTGCTCCAGCGCCAGCCAGGCGATGGCATTGCGTTCGATGGCCGTGGCCAGATCGAACAAGGCACTGGTCGGTGACGCCAGGCCGACATCGAGCACGGTCGCGACCACGGACGTATCGCCGTGCGGGCGCCACAGCAGGTTGGAGACATGCCAGTCGTTGTGCGCCCACAGGCGCGGTTCGGCCTGCAGCCGGACGGCCAGCCCGGCATGCCACGGCAGCACCGAACGCTGCAGGTCGGCCTGCCAGTCCTGCCGTGCCAGATAGGCCGCCAGGCCGGGGCGATCACCGAGACCATCCTGGAGGGCGGCGACGGGATCGGCGGCGCGGATCAGATCGTCGCGCGCGACCAGCAGATGCGTGCTGCGCTGGGGCGCGCGGTAGCTGGCCGACGCGCGATGCAGCGTCGCCAGCATCCGTCCCGCCTCGCGTGCCTGCGCGGCGTCGGTCAGCAGCGTCCAGGACGGCGCGTCGCGGTACAGGTCGTGGCCACGGCCCACGCTATGCAGCTCATAGGTCCACCCCTCGTGCTCGACCGCGGTTGCACCGTCGCGGTCACGCAGCACCTCGACCACGGGCACGCCGTGCCCGGCCAGGTGCTGCAGGAACCGATGCTCCTCGGCCAGTCCCTCGGTCGTGCGGACGCTGCCGTGGTGGCGCTTGACGAACACCCTGCCGCCCCGGCTTTCCACGATGGCCGCGGCGGACAGCGGCCGCGGACTGTGCCACAGCAGCTGGCACTCCCCGTCCAGCTGGGCGAAGCGCCCGCGCAGCCAGGCGATCTCGCGATCGGTGATGGCGGGCCAATCGGCCGCCACCTCATCGTTGTTGAGGCCTTGGACGCGGTGGGTGCTGTTGCTCATGGGATAACGGGTCGATGACGGCGAGAAGGCACGCTGTCACCAGACAGTGGGCGCGGCGAGGATACCAAGCCGGGCCCGGCAAGGGGGAGCAACGGCCGTCGGTCAGGGCGTGCCGTTGCCCTGCTTCGCTGCGGCCGGCTTGGCCGGCAGCAACCGCGGCTGCTCCGCATACCAGTCGCGGGCCCCGGCCAGGTGCCACTTGCGCTGCTCGCCCTGCAGCTCGATGCCGGCCCCCAGCACGCCCCAGCGCAGATAGAGATCACCCCGACGTTTGGCGTGACTCAGATCCAGTCGCGCCTGCAGGGACAACCGCTCGTTCTCGGCCTGCAGGTCCTCCACGATCAGCTCGCCACTGCGCCAGCGCAGCTGGCCGCTGGCCTGCACTTCGCCCGAGTCCAGCATGCCGAGCACCCAGCGCGGGTATTCACTGCGCTGGGCGAACACGCCGAGCAAGGGCCCGGCATCGCGCAGGCGCAGGTCGGCCAGCCCATCGACCTGGAACGGCGCGGCCGCATCGATGTGGCCGCTGCGGATCGCGACCTTGCCCCACCAGCGTCCATCGCTCTTCTCATCGCCCACGTGGATGTTGCGCAGGTCCACCGTGGTGCCGCCGAGGTCGAACTGGCGGCTGTCGAAATCCGCTCGCTGCAGGCGCGCCTGCAGCTGCGCATCGCCGCGCATCGCGATGCCGGCCACGCTCAGGCGGGCGCCGGTCCCGCGCAGATCGGCCCTGCCCTTGCCGACCCGGCCGGACGCATCCAGCGACACATCCCCGCTGAGCAGTCCGGTGCCGCCGAGCAGGCGCACGTTGTCGTTGCCGAGGTACCGGTTGTAGGCCGTCAGGTCCGGCACGCGTGCATCGGTGAAACGCAACTGGGCGCGCATGCCGTCACTCAACTGCTTCAGGCGCGCATCGCCCTTCAGGGTGAGCGCGAGCTGGCGCCCATCGAACAACAGCGCTTTGGGCGCGTTGGTCGGCGCGGCCTGGAACCGCGGAATCTGCACCTTCAGCTCGGCCTGCGCCGGCGTACCCTCGACAATCCGGCCCTGTGCCTGCGCATCGCCACGCATGCGGACGCCGGCCACTTCGGCCACGGCCGCCACCTGCGGGATGTCCACCTTGCTGCCCGGTGCCAGCTCACCCTCGGCCAGAAGGACGTCGGCCTTCAGCAGGCCACCGCCGTCCAGATGGAACCAGGGCTTTTTCACGAACAGGTCGCTGATCCAGTTCAGCGACTGGAACTGCCACGCGCCCTGCACCCTGCCGGTCAGTCGCGGCAGCAGCTCGGCCGGCGCCTGGAACGGTATCTTCCGGCCGGTCACGCGGACATCGGCGTTGATCTCGCTGCCCGTCTCCGGGTCGCGCGGCAGCCGCGCCTGCACCCGCATGTCCTGCGCAACGTCCAGTTGCAGGGACAGCAGGCCACGGTCGTCGGCGTGCACGCCGGCATGCAGCGGCAGACGCCAGACCAGCCGGCTGCCGGGGCGCAGCGCGCCGTCTTCCAGGGTCACATCCGCCGTGAGCCGCGCATTGGAGACCGCGCTGCCAACCTTGACGTGCGGCCCGCCGGTGTCGATGCGCAGGCCCTGGCTGCGGGCGTCGATCTGCAGCTGTGCCCAGGTGATGCCGAGTTTCTGCAGCCCCGGCGCGTCGTCACGATAGTGGCGCGGGAAGTGGAAGCGCGCGGCGATATGCGCATCGTCCAGCACGTTGACCCCGTCGAAGCTGACCTGGGCGTCATCGAAGCCTGCCGTGGAATCGAACAGCTCCGAAGGGCCGCCCTTGAGCTGCTTGAGGAAACCGACCGTGCCGTGGCCCTGGCCGACCACCAGCAACTTGCCGAAACGGCCGCTGCGGATGGTGTCGCTGTGGATGGCATCGAAGCGCAGCGTCCAGCCGCGGTCGCCGCGCGGCGGTGGCGGGATGGCCTTGTCGACCCGCTCGACCTCGGCTTCCACCCCGGTCGCGTCAATCCGCGGAATGCGCACTTCCTTGCGGAACAGCGCCGGCAGGTCGATCCACGCACTGGCCCGATCGGCACGGAACACATACTGCGTGCGGTTGGCCTGGCCACGCATGCGGATGTTCCAGACCACGGCCTGGCCCGGCATCAGGGTCAGCGCCGGCCCGGTCTGCATCGTGAATTTTTCAGGTTTGCGGTTGGTGACCGCATCGAACAGCGGCGTATTGAGGAATACGTTGCCTGCCAGCAGGTACAGCGCGTACAGCGCCAGCAAGGAGAGCAACGCCACGCGCCACGGCCGGGGCCAGCGCTGGACGCGCTCGGGAATCAGGGGCATGTGGATCCGCAACAGGAAGCAGGGTGACGGCCCACTATCGACAACGTGCGGCCGTCACCGCGTGAAGGCGTGCTACGGCAGCTTCGCAATCACCTTGATCTCCACGTCGAATCCGTACAGCCAGGTCACCCCGATGCCGGTCAGCGTCGGATACGGCGCCTCGCCCCAATAGTCCGGCACGATGGCCCACACGCGCTCGAAGATCTGCTCGGGGTTGACCAGGAACACGGTGACGTCGACCACGTCCTCGAACGTGCAGCCCGCCGCGCCGAGCACGGCGTTGAGGTTCTCGAACGCGCGCCGCACCTGCGCCTCGAGGTCGGGTTCGGGCGAGCCATCCTCGCGGCTGCCGACCTGGCCGGACACGAACAGGAAGCCGTTGGAGCGCACGGCCGGCGAATAGCGGTTGCGCTCGTACAGAGCCTGGCGGCCCGGCGGGAAAACGACATCACGTGTTGCCATGATCAACCTCTGCCCTGGGCCGACGAACGGCCCGTCAAGAATGAAACGCCACAGTAGACCCGCAGGAGCGCGGGATAAACGCGGCCTGCCCACCAGGATTGTTTGTAGAATCCAAACAATCAGCCCCCGTGGAATGCAGATGGACCGGTTCGACGCAATGCAGGCCTTCGCCCGGGTGGTGGAAACCGGCAGCTTCACCAAGGCCGCCGACACGCTGCACATGAGCCGAACGACGGTCACGCAGCTGGTGCAGCACCTGGAGGCCCGGCTGCGGGTGCGCCTGTTGAACCGCACCACCCGGCAGGTGAACGTCACCGCCGATGGTGCGGCCTACTACGCGCGGGTGATCCGGCTGCTGGCCGACATCGACGACGCTGAAACCAGCCTGTCCACCGCGGCGGCGGCGCCGCGCGGGCGTCTGCGGGTGGACGTGCCCGCCCCCTTCGCGCGGCTGGTGCTGGTGCCCGCCCTGCCCGACTTCCTTGCCCGCTATCCGGAGATCCAGCTCGATCTGGGCGTCAGCGATCGCCACGTGGACCTGATCGACGAGAACGTGGACTGCGTGATCCGCGGGGGACAGATCACCGATCAATCGCTGGTCGCGCGCCATATCGGCGATCTGCAGGCCGGCATCCACGCCTCGCCCGCCTACCTGCAGCAGACAGGCATCCCCGCGCATCCGCAGGACCTGGAGCAGGCCCCGCATCGCGTGGTCGGCTACCTGCGCTCGCGCAGCGGCACGGTGCTTCCCTACACCCTCCAGCGCGGCGACGATCAGGTCACGGTGAAGGGGCACCACCTGCTCGCGGTCGATGATGGCAATGCGTATCTCGCCGCGGGCGTGGCGGGCCTGGGCGCGCTGTGGCTCCCCGACTACATGGCCGCCCCGCATGTGGCCACCGGCGAGCTGGTCCGGCTGTTCCCGGAGTGGCACATCGATGCGATGCCGCTGTACCTTGCGTTCCCCCCGAACCGGCACGTCAGCGCCAAGCTGCGCGTCTTCATCGACTGGGTAGCCGCGCTGATGCTGCGGGTAGCGTCGGTGGAGGCGGCGGGCAGGCGTTGATCACACCACGGCCGCATCGCCCCACGAGCCATCAGCCCTCACCGGCGGGACGCCCTTTTACCCACAAGCCGAACACCTTCATCACCTCCACCACCGGCTGCAGGCGGCGGCCGTCGTCGGTCAAGGCATATTCGACCTTGACCGGCACCGTGGGATACACCGTGCGGCTGACCAGCCCGGCCTCTTCCAGCGCCCGCAGATCCAGGGTCAACATGCGCTGCGAGATGGCCGGAATATCCCGGCGCAGATCGTTGAAGCGCTTCGGTCTGTCCAGCAGGTAGGACGCGATCAGCAATCGCCAGCGCCCGCCCAGCAGGCGCATTGCTTCTTCCACCGAACAGCCGGACACGGTGTCTTTCATCGCAGGGGTCCACAGGCACAGGTCACAATTATGTACCTACACCACACGAAAGTGCCTTCTTCCGTTTTTATACCGCGCTCCTAGAATGCGCCGGACCGCCTCGTACCGAGGCCCTGCCGCTGCCTTGCCTGGAGTCCATGATGAAACTCTACTACCTGCCCGCCACCTGCTCGCTGGCCCCGCATATCGTGCTCAACGAAATGGGCCTCGAGGCTTCCCTGGTCAAGGTGGACCATCGCACCCATCGTACCGACCAGGGTGAGGACTACCTGCTGGTCAATCCACTTGGCTACGTTCCCGCGCTGATGCTGGAGAACGGCACGGTCCTGCGCGAAGGCGCGGCAATCCTGCAGTACCTTGCCGATCTGGATCCCGTCGCCGGGCTGGCACCGGCAAACGGGACGCTGGCGCGCTATCGCTTGCAGGAGTGGCTGAATTTCCTCGCCACCGAGATCCACAAGGGATTCATCCCACTGCTTTACGCCGTGGCCGCAGGCAAGTACGTCGATACCGCGCGGCCCAAGCTGGAACAGCGCTTTGCCTGGATCGACCAGCAATTGGCCGACCGGGACTACTTGATGGGCGATGGCTTCAGCATCGCCGATGCCTACCTGTTTGCGCTTGCTGGCTGGGGCCAGGCCGCATGGCTGACCTCGTACTACAAGGCTGACATCCATTTCGACGGACTGGCCAATCTGGAGGGCTGGTACGCGCGCGTCAGCGCACGCCCGGCCGTGCGGCGCGCGCTTGTTGCGGAAGGTCTGCAGTAGCGTTGGCCTCGCTTACTCGGGTGTTACGCCCCGCGCTGCCACCTGCGTGGCCGGTTGCGTGGCGGGCTGCGCGGCCTTGAGCGCGTAGCGCCCGTCTTTGGGCATGGCACTGATCACCAGCGTGCCACCACGGCATACATCGACGTTGGAATAGACCACGCTGCGCCCGTTGCGGAAGCCGACCTGGAGGTCGTAGCGGCAACCTGCATCGGCAACGCCAACGGTGGCTGCGCCGCCACCGCCGGGCACCGCGTCGATGGGCGTTTCACGGTAGTGGGTACTGCCGGCGGGCGCGATCGCCAGCGTGGTGACGCTGTGGTGTGCCCGGTTGAGCAGCGCCAGGTAGCGCACGCCCTCGGCGGCGGCGATGGCAGGCGTGGTGGCGGCGAGCAGCACGGCAACGGCGGCGGTTCGAAGGAGGGACATGGCAGGATGCTCCGGTCGGATAGGGTCGCCGATCAGGCTGCAGCGCAGCCCGTCCGGCACCTGCATCACGCACCCAGCCGCCCTCGCCGCCAACCGATCCGGGACGAATCGTCGCTACGACGAGGCCAATCGTAATGGGCCGTCATGGCGCTTCCCGCGCTCCCGCCGCCTGCCTAAGATGAGCTTCGCCAGAGACGCCTGGCCCGGAATCGACCATGTACATCCGCCTCGGCAGCACCCGGATCCGCCTGTCCCGCTACCTCGCCCTGTGGACGGCGGTGGCCGTGGTGTTCGCCCTGCAGACCTCGATCAACGCCGGCCTGCCGAACAGCCAACAACCCCTCTGGGATCTCCTGCGGTGGTCGCTGATCCAGTGGTACACCTGGGCGGCCCTGGCACCCACGGTCTTCCGCCTCGCCGAGCGCTTTCCGGTACGCGGCAGCGGGCGCCTGCACGGGCTCGGCACACAGGGGGTGGCCAGCGTCTGCATGACATTCATCGCCATGGCGGTGGGCGCGATGGTTTCCACCCTGTTCGAGCCCAGCGGTTTCTTCGAGCAGCTGGGCTACTTCCTGGAGCAGCACTTCGCCATCGGGCTGCTGACCTACTGGACCCTGTTCGCGATCCAGCAGGCCATCCATTTCCACGCCGAGAAAGCCCGCCGTGAACTGGAGGCGAGCCAGCTGGCCACCGAACTGGCGCAGTCGCGCCTGCTCTCGCTGAAATCCCAGCTGCAGCCGCACTTCCTGTTCAACACCCTGCACGCGATCATTACCCTGCTCGACGAGGACAAGGTTTCGGCCGAAGACATGCTGCTGCGCCTGAGCGAACTGCTGCGCGCGTTCCTGGAAGATTACGACGGCCAGGAAATCCGCCTGCGCCAGGAGCTCGACCTGATTGAGCTGTACCTGGGCATCCAGCGCACCCGCTTCAAGGATCGGCTGACCACCCGCACGTATATCGCGCCGGACACGCTGGACTGCGCGGTGCCCAGCCTGATCCTGCAGCCGCTGGTGGAGAACGCGCTGCGCCATGGCATCGGCCAGCGCGTGGGCAGCGACACCCTCGAGATCGAGGCCCGCCGCGATGGCGACACGCTGTGCATCGAAGTGCGCAACCGCAACAGCACCCTCTCGGCCGAACCGACCGCATCGGCCGGGCACGGCATCGGCATGAACAACACACGGCTGCGCCTGAAGGAACTGTACGGCGATGCCGCCGATGTCCGGCTGGACATGCTCTGGCCAGAGGGCGTGGCCTGCCGCATCCGCGTGCCGTTCCGTGACCTGGACAGTGCCGACGAGGCACCCGAATTCATCCCGGGGACAACGCCGGGGATCGCACCGGCATGAGCCTGACCGTGCTGGTGGTCGATGATGAGCCGATCGCCCGGCACGCGATCGTGCGGTTGCTGCGCGATGATCCCGGGATCGAGATCGTCGGCGAATGCGGCGATGGCATCTCGGCGGTCGGCGCGATCCGCAGCCACTCACCGGACCTGGTGTTCCTGGACATCCAGATGCCGGCGATCAACGGCATGGACGTGGTCGCCACCATCGGCGCGGCGCGGATGCCGGCCACCGTGTTCGTCACCGCGTACGAGCAGTACGCAGTGAAGGCCTTCGAGGCCAATGCCGTGGACTATCTGGTCAAGCCGTTCAGCCGCGAGCGCTTTGCCACTACGCTTGAGCGGGCCAAAGCCCGCGTGACCGCGTCAAGCGCGATGGGCACGCAGGCATCGGCGCAGATCCTGCAGGCGCTGGATGCCCTGCGTCAGCGGGACGACTACCTGCAGCGCATCCCGGTGCGCGTCGATGAGCATGTGGTGCTGGTGGCGGTGGAGGACATCGTCTGGATCAAGGCGGCACGCAACACGGTGGAGATCCACCTGGTCGACCGCATGCACGAACTGCGCGAGACCATGACCACCCTCGCCGCGCGCCTGGACCCGCGGCACTTCGCGCGCGTGCATCGCTCGGCGATCGTCAACGTGCGCCGGGTCAAGGCGATCCATCCGTGGTTCAACGGCCACCACGTGGTGACCATGGACACCGGCCAGCAGCTGCGCATGAGCCGGTATCAGAACGAGGCATTCCTCAAACTGGTCTCCACGCGCAGCGAATGACGGATCACTCCGGCATCCGCTCGCCCGCACGCAGGGTCAGCACCTCAACGCCCTCGGCGGTCACCAGCACCGTGTGCTCGGCCTGCGCCGACAGCTTTCCGTCGCGGGTGGTCACGGTCCAGCCGTCGTCACTCATGTCGATGGCCGCGCGGCCCTGGTTGATCATCGGCTCGATGGTGAAGGTCATGCCCTCTTCCAGCTCCAAGCCGTCGCCGCGGCGCCCGTAATGCAGCACCTGCGGTTCCTCGTGCATCTCCTGGCCGATGCCATGGCCGCAGAATTCGCGGACCACGCTGTAGCCATGCGCCTTGGCATGCTGCTGGATCGCAAAACCGATGTCGCCCAGCGTCGCGCCCGGGCGCACCACGCCGATCCCCTTCCACATCGCCTCGCGGGTGACCCGTACCAGCCGCTTGGCCGCGTAGTCCACCTCGCCGATCAGATAGGTCTTGCTGGAATCGGCGATGTAACCGTCCTTCTCCAGGGTGATGTCGAGGTTGACGATGCTGCCGCCGCGCAGGATGTCATCGGCCGAGGGCACGCCGTGGCAGACCACGTTGTCGATGGACGAATTGAGTACGTAGGCAAAGCCATACTGGCCCTTGCTGGCCGGGCGTGCGTGCAGCTGATCGACAATGAAGCGCTCGACCCAGTCGTTCACCTGCAGCGTGCTCATGCCCTCCAGCGACAGCGCGTCCAGCGCTTCGAACACCTGTGCCAGCAGACACCCCGATGCGCGCATCAGCGCTTGTTCTTCAGCGGTCTTGATCATGCTTCGGCCACCCGCAACGCGCCCGGTTCGACCCCGGCGGCACGCAGTTCACGGCCGACGATCTCCTGGTAGCTCATGCCCGGATTCATCTCGCACAGCATGCCGATCTTGATCCAGAACCCCGCCTGGGCGTTGATCGAGCGGCCCGAGACGCCGCTGGCGCGGCGCAGGTTGTCGTGCAGTTCGTCGTCGATGTTGACGATGCCCATGGGCGAGCCCTCTGAAGATTGATATACGCATCATATATATTTCGTATATCTAGGGCCAGGGCCGCCCCTAGCCTCAGGCCCAGGCCGGATCGGCCGTGAAATCGATGGTCAGCCAGAACTCGCTGCCGCGCGCATCCAGGCGCTCGGCGATCTCGTCGCGCATCGCGTCCACGTTGCCGATGGTGCCGATCACGGTGTCCGGATGGGTCAGGATGTGGATTTCCACGAACCGCATGCGGCCCATCTTGGCCACGTGACTGGTGAAATCCAGATAGCCGTGCTCGGCAACGAAGTCCTTCATCACCGCCTGCACGCGCGCATCCAGCGTATCCGGCGCCACCTGCAGGACTTCGCGCATGGCCTTCCAGGCGCTGCGAAGGGGTACCGGCAGCACCGCGACGCTGATCGCGGCCAGCACCAGCGGATCCAGATAGGGAATCCAGTGGGCGTGCTCGCCGCCGCGCAGCAGCAAGGCGATCGCGAACGCCAGCACCACGGCCAGGCTCATCAGTCCGCTGAGCAGCCAGGCGCGCACGTCCAGCCACAGCAGGGCCGAATGCAGCTGCATCGCGCGGATACGCACGAACGCCGCCATGGCCAGGTTGCTCACGCACAGCACAGCGGCCCACAGCAGCGCAGGCCCGGCCTTGACCTCGTGCCCGCCGGTGGTCAGCCCGATCACCGAGTTGGCCAGCGCATAGATGCAGGCCAGCGACAGGATCGCCCCGCCGAGGGCCTCCACCATCGGCTCCAGATGCCAGTACCCATACTGGAAGCGCGGGCTTTCTTCCCGCGCCACCAGCCGCAGCACCGACAACGCCACCAGGGTCAGCGCCACGTCCACCAGACTGTAGACGCCATCGAACAGGATGGCCTGCGATCCCACCAGCAGGCCCCCGATGAAGCCGACGGCGCTGACCGCCATCGTCACTCCGATGGAAAACGTGAGGACCCGCTGCTCGCGTGCTGTATCCATCGCTGGCCGAGGGTCCTCCGCGCGGGCGTCAGACCTTCAGCACCTCCACCTTGTAGCGCGGCGCATCGCCGTCGGTGTCGATGATAAGCCCGTGTACATCCGACTCGAAGCCCGGGAAGCGCGCGTTCTGCTCACGGGCGATCCGCAGCGACTGGATGATCGGCTCATCGCTGGCACCGAAGCGCTCGCCCGGCATGATGGTCGGGATGCCCGGCGGGTATGGCACCAGCATGGTGCCGGCGATGCGGCCACTGATCTGCTCGATGTCGACCCGCTCGATCTGGCCGCGCACCAGGTGGTCGTAGGCCTCGGCCGGGGTCATCACCGGCTCGGGCAGGTCCACGTACATCGCGCGCATCACCTGGGCCACACCGAACTCGGCGTTGAAGGCATGCAGTGCATCGCACAGGTCGCGCAGGCCCCAGCCGGCGTAGGCGATCGGGAATTCGGCGGCGAGCTGCGGCAGTGAACGGGTCAACGGCGCGTTGCTGTCGTACAGCTCCTTGAACGCCATCAGCTCGGTCACCAGGGTGCTCCACTTGCCCTTGGTGATGCCCATCGAGAACAGGAACAGCACCGAGTACAGGTTCGTCTTCTCCACGGTGATGCCGCGGGTCCACAGGAATTTGCTCAGGACCGCGGCCGGAATCCCCCGCTGGCCCATTTCGCCGTCCATCGACAGCCCGGGGGTCAGCAGGGTCACCTTGATCGGATCGATCAGCACGTAGTCGTCGACCAGGCCCTCGAAACCGTGCCAGTGCGCGTCCGGCTGCAGGTACCACTCGCTGCGCTTGGCCACCATCGGGGCCGGTGCGTCGCCCTTGGCCAGCGAGCGCTCCAGCTTGTCCGGCTGCCAGACGCTGAACCACCAGTCATCCCGGCCCAGGTCCTCGCGCACATGCAGCATCGCGCGGCGGAAGGCGATCGCTTCGTCGTGCATTTCCTGCACCAGCGATTCACCGGCCGCGCCCTCCATCATCTTGGAGGCCACATCGCAGGCCGCGATCACCCCGTAATGCGGGCTGGTCGTGGTGTGCATCATGAAGGCTTCGTTGAAGCGCTCGGCATCCAGCTCGCGGGAGGCTGCGTTGCGCACATGGATCATGGAGGCCTGCGAGAACGCGGCCAGCAGCTTGTGCGTGGAGTGCGTGGTGAAGATGATCGCATCCTGCTCGCGCGGCTTGCCCTTGGCCATGCCGTAATGGTTCTCGTAGAACGGATGGAACGCGGCGTAGGCGTACCAGGCTTCGTCGAAATGCAGGAAGTCGACCGCGCTGCCGATCTCCTCGGCGATCTTCTCGGCGTTGTAGCACAGCCCGTCGTAGGTCGAGTTGGTCACCACGGCGATGCGCGGCTTGGAGCCGGCCTTGTAGGCCTTGCTGGCCAGCGGGTTGGCGGCGATGGCCTGCTGCAGCGATTCGGGCGTGAACTGATCCAGGCTGATCGGACCGATGATGCCGTGCGCGTTGCGGCTCGGGGTGAAGTACACCGGAATGCCCCCGGTCATGATCAGCGAGTGCAGCAGCGACTTGTGGCAGTTGCGGTCGACGAACACCACATCGCCGCGCCCCACGGTGCCGTGCCAGACGATCTTGTTCGCGGTGGAGGTGCCATTGGTGACGAAGAAGGTATGGTCGGCACCGAAGTTGCGCGCCGCCTCGTTCTCGGCTTCCTTGATCGGGCCACTGTGGTCGAGCAGCGAACCCAGCTCCGGCACCGAGATCGACAGGTCGCTGCGCAGGGTGTTCTCACCGTAGAACTGGTGGAACGCGCGTCCTACCGGTGATTTGGTGAACGCCACGCCGCCGGCATGACCGGGCGTGTGCCAGGAATAGTTCGACTCGGCCGTATGATGGATCAGGGCCTTGAAGAACGGTGGCAGCAGGTTGGCCATGTAATCTTCGGCCGCGCGCATCACCTGGCGCGAGATGAAGCTCTTGGTGTCTTCGAACAGGAAGATGTAGCCGTGCACGAACTTGAGCAGCTTGCTCGGCACCTTCTCGATCGTGCGCCGCTCGCCGTACAGGAAGACCGGCAGGTTCGCGCGGCGGGCGGTCTGCTCACGCAGGAAGCCGAGCAGGCGCTGGAACTGCTCCGGGTTCTCCTCGGTGCCGTCGATGGAGATCAGCACCGCCGAGGCCGCCACATAGGTGCGCGCACCGGCCTGGGCGTCAGCCAGCGTGAGGCCACACAGCACGCGCTGGTCGCTCTTGCGCAGCTCGTCCACCAGCGCACGGATCAGGATGCCGCCGATACGCGGGGATTCGTAATCGTCGTCGATGACGATGATCGGGTAGTCAAGGGACTTGAAGTACACAGGGATTCTCCTGGGGGAAGATCACGAAAGCGTGGTGCGGACGGCGGCGTCGAGGGCGGGCAGCTGGCCGCGCTGGCGGCGACGCTCCTCGCTGAAGAACGGATAGAACACCGTGATGAACAACACGAACAGGAAGGCGTACTGCACGATGTTGCCGGCCGAGCCGAAGATCGCCCACAGGCAGTACACGACGGTGACGCTGGTCAGCAGCCAGAACGCGCCGGTATGCACCAGCGTGTGCGAGCGCTCGACCACGAAATAGCAGGCCACGCAGGAGTAGATGTACGGCAGCAGGGTCAGCACAACGGCGGCCGAGGTGATCACATCGAACTGCGCCGATGCGGTCTTGGAGGTCGAGGTGACCAGCACCGCCAGCGTCATCAGCACGGCCACGATCAGCACGCCCTTGACCGGCACGTCATCCTTGTTGGTCTTGCTGAAGATGCTCGGGAACAGGCCGTCATCCGAGGCGGCCTTGGCGCTCTGCGCGGTCAGCAGGATCCAGCCGCCGAGCGAGCCGGCCGCGCCGACGAAGGCGCACAGGCTGACCACCGCCCCGCCCCACCCGCCCACCGCATTGGCCGCCGCCAGCGCGAACGGCGCATCGGACACCTGCAGGTCGCCATTGGGCACCATGCCCATGATCACCGAGGAGCTCGCGATGTAGGCGATCGCCGCCAGGAACACGCCGGCGAGCGTGGCGCGCGCCACGTTCTTCTCCGGATTCTCGACCACACCGGCGGTCACCGAGGCCGACTCCACGCCGATGAAGGCCCACAGGGTCAACGCCGCGGCACTGGAGATCGCGCCGAAGTTGGATTCCCCGGACACGTTGTAGGCACCCTTGAAGATCGTCGGATCGAAGAAGAACCAGCCGAAGATCGCGATGCCCAGGATCGGCACCAGGGCGAAACTGGTGGTCACCGTCTGCAGCTTGCTGACGAACGACGGGCCGATGACGTTGGCGAAGCTCAGCGCCCACACCAGCGCAAGCACCGCGATGCAGCGCGGCACCGGCTCGGACAGGATCGGGAAGAAGTAACTGAAGTAGCCCACCGCCGCGATCGGGATGGCGACGTTGCCGATCCAGTTGGCGAACCAGTAGACGGCGTTGGTCTGGAAGCCCATGTAGGGCCCGAACCAGTCACGCGCGTGGGCATACGGCCCACCGGCCTTGGGCGCCAGTTTGCCCAGCTTGGCGAACACGAACGCCAGCAGCAGCGCGCCGGCCGTGGTGATCAGCCAGCCCCAGATCGAGGCGGTGCCGATCTTGGCCAGGCTGGAGGGCAGCAGGAACACCCCCGACCCCATCATGTTGCCGGCCACCAGGAAGGTGGCCCCGACGACCCCGATTTTCTTTGCTTGTGCCATGACGCTTGCTCCTTTGCCAGGCAGGGACCCGGTCATGCCGGGCGTTGGGAGTTACTTGATGAAGTTGTATTGCAGGCTGCCCTGCAGCCGCACGGTGTCGCCGCGCTGTCCACCCTGCTGCTCCAGCTGCCCGTAGAGCAGTTCCATGCCCATCGTCCACGACGGCGCCGGGCTCCACAGCAGGTTGAAGACCCCGTAGCGACTCTGGCGGAAGGCGTCGGCGGCCAGCGCATCGTTGCGCGCGCTGGTGAGTTGTCCGTAGATCAGGTTCGAGCGCCACAGCGGCGACCAGTAATGCGTGTACCCGACGAAGCCGCCATACAGCGACAGCGCCTGCAGGCGACCATCGGCGGTCACCACCGCATCCATGCCCGACCCGGTCAGGTCGGCCGTATAGCGCGCCAGCCCCTTGCCACCGAGCAGGCCGAACAGCAGCAGGTCCTGTTCGCCCACCGCCGCCGAACCGCTGAGCTGCAGGCCACCGGTAAAACGCCGGCCATCGCCGGCATCGCCGTCGTAGCCCAGGCTGCGTGCGACCGCGCCGAGTTGCAGGTGACCCCAGTCGCGCTCCATGCGGGCGGTGACGGTTACATCGGGGAGCTGGTCGACCGGCATGATCCCCTCGGCGGGGTTGCTCAACTGGGTATCCGGATCTTCGGCCGCCACGGTGAGCGTGTTGCCCTTGCCCATCGCGAAGCTGTGGTGGATGCCGGCCACCAGCAGGTAGCCCGCGCCGCCCGGCCCGGCGAAATCCAGGGTGTCGGGCAGGCTGTCGGCATCCATGAAGCTGGAATAGCCGTAGCCGGCGTAGGTGTTGCCGAGCTGGCCGTACGCGTGGCGCAGGCGGAACTGATAGCTGTCGCTGCTGCCGAAGAAGTCGTTCTCCAGGTAGAAGCGCAGGTTGCCGTGCGTGGTCGGGCGCCGCGCTTCGAAACTGAAGCGGGTCTGCTTGGCATGCAGCGTGAAGTTGGACACATCCCGGTGCGCACTGCCGACCGGAATGGACGAGGTGATGAACTGCTCCTGGTCACCGGCCGCACGTGAATCGGCGATTGCATCGAGCTTGGCGTAGCCGCCGATGCGGATCAGAGTGTCGGTGTTGGGGATCGCAAAGAAGCCTTTCAGCTCGGGATCGGTCGGGCCGGCGGCGCTGTCCGGGCGGGACGCGGCGGTGGACGGATCGGAAACGGAATCACGTTGCGGGAGAATGGCCTGGCCCATGCCCGGCACCTGGGCCTGGGCGGTCAGCGAGGTCGGCGATGGCAGGGGCGGACCTGTCATGCCCGGCGCAGGAACCGTCTTAACCATCGGCGAGGTGGCAGGAGGAGGCTTGCCGGACTCGATCGCTTCCAGACGTTGCTCCATCTTCTCCAGGGTCTGCCGAAGCGCGTGGATGTCCTGCCGCAACGCGGCGGCCGAATCCTGCGCATACACCGGCACCGCAGCCATCGCTGCCACGCATGCGACCGTGAACACAGCCAAGCGCATCATGTACTCCTTGCACCGTACACAGTCCGGCGCACCCCTACCGGCAGACGTCCAGGACGTCGACGGCGACAGGTGCGCAGCCCGGCACTGCAACGCGCGCGAACCTCGCGCCCGCACGGAATCCCCTCATTCCTGATGGCCGACGCGCCCAAGCGTGTCGGCCAACGTTTTGAGTACCAATCGCAAGGTGAGCATGCCGTGAACGTTGTCAGACAGTTTTCTGACTGGGCGGCCACGGCACCGATACGTGCGGGAAAATCAAGGGAATAGCGCATGGAGCCCAGCGTAGCGATCCGGCAGATTCCGGCCTTGATCCAGATCAAGCCGACGGCTTCCGCCCTTGGGGAAAGGCAACGCTGCAGCGCCAACCCAAAACAAAACGCGCCGGGCATGACCCGGCGCGAGGTGTGCGGTGTGACGGAGCGCGTGGCTTCAGCGCGGGCCGAGCACCACGGTCATGTCATCGCCCTGCGGCATGCCGGAGCGGCGTTGCACCATGCCCTGTGCATCTTTGAACAGAATGCCCGGCGTGCCCTGGAAGCCAAGCTCGATCATCAGCACCTGGTTCGCATCCAGCTTGTTGGCGACCTCCGCGGTCAGCGATGCCGCCGGCTTGATACCGCCACGATCAAACAGCCGTTCGTTCTCCAGCAGTGCAGCACTGGGATTGGGCGCGGTGAGAATTGCGGCCGCCTTGGCCGGGCTGTCTTCGCGAATCACGCCGACCATCACGTGGCGCAACTGCACTTTGCCGGCATCCACCCACGGTCGTGCCGCTTCCCAGAAGCGATGGCAGTAAGGGCAGTTCGCATCGCTGAAGGTGTAGACCACGCGCGGCGCGTCGGCACGGCCGTCGCGCACCCAGGCACTTTCGTCGAGCTTCTTCCAGCTGCGCTCGGACATCGGCTTGGCCACCAGCTTTTCCAGCGGCGCCGCACCCACGTCTTCGCCACTGGCATCGAACAGACTGCCGACGACCACGTGCTTCCCATCCGCAGTGACATACGCCGCCGCGGGTTGCTGCCCACCGACCACGCCGGCGAACCCGCGCAGGCCACCGGGCGCGTCGAACTCGCCGATCACCTCGAAACCATGCTTTTCAATGCCCTTCAGTACCGCCGGACGATCTCCACCGGACCTGGCCGGGGCGGCCTCACCGGCCTTCGGCGTCTGTGCCTGGCTGCACCCGGCCAGGGCCATCAGCAGCGACACGGCAAGCACGGTGCCCAGCGGGCGCGGGGACTTCAATTTCATGGTGACTCCTGGATTCAATAAACATGACAACGCGACCCCGGTTACAGGCTGTCGAGCTTGGATTGCAGGCCAGCGGCACTGAGTTCACCCAGGTGTATTTCCCGCAGCCGACCCTGCGCATCGAAGAACAGGGTAGTCGGATAGGCGTGCACCTGCAGCCGCTCGGCGGTGAGCGCGTCCTCGTCGAGCAGCACATTGGCCAGCGTCAACCGCTCGGCGGCCAGGAAACCCTGGACCTCCTCGCGGGTTTCACCCTGGTTGACGAACAGGAAGCGGATATCCGGATGGCGCTGCTGCGCGCGGGCCAGCACCGGCATCTCGCGCCGGCAGGGGCCGCACCAGCTCGCCCAGAGATTGACCACCACCGGCTTGCCCTGCGTGTCGGACAACGCGGTTGGCGCGCCCTCCAGCGAGGTCAGGGTGATCGCCGGCAGCGTCACCCGCGATTGCTGCAGCCAGCCAGCGCCGCTGGACAGCAGCGCCCAGCCGAGCACCCCGGCCAAGGCACCGGCCCATACCGGGCGACGCAGCGAAGGCCATCGGCGCAGGCGCCAGGCGCCCCACCCCAGCCCAGCCACCAGGGCCGGCCACAGCAGGAAGCCGCCATCGCCGATGCGCAGGACGCCCCAGGGATCCTGCGCATAATCGCCCACATGCCAGAGCACGAAGGCGGCGCGACCGGCCAGCAGGCCCAGCAACAGCATGTCCACCACCACCGATCGCGGACGCGGTGCGCCCTCGATGGTCGGCGCACGCACCACGCTGGCCACGAGCATCGCAATGCCGACGGCCACCAATACCCACACGACCGCAAGCGGTACCGGGCCTACACTGCTGATCATTGATTGTCTCCGCCATCGCTCGGCGTCTACCACGCTGCGACGGCTGTTGCTTCGTGCCCGCTGGCATGGTCCCAGCAAGGCATCAATGCAGCAAGTGTGCCGGTGGTGCGCGATTCAGGCCACGGAGTGCACCGACTCGACCACCCGAGCGACCGTTCGCGGGGCCACACGCTCACGCAGCTGCGCGGCCACCTGACGCCGATAGCGTGCCGGCGTCAGCCCGACAATGCGCAGGAACAGGCGACGGAACGCGCTTTGGTCGGAATACCCCACCAGCGCTGCCACCTGGTCGACCACGCCACCGGCCTGCAGCAGCAACTGCGCCTTGGCGATGCGCAGGCGCTGGCAATATTCGATCGGCCGCATCCCGGTGGCTTTCAGGAAACGGCGCTGCAACGTGCGTGGTTCCAGGCCAGCCTGCACACAGATGTCATCCAGCCCGACGCCGCGAGCGGCGATCCCATGCAGCCAGCGCTGCGCCTTGAGGATGCATCGGTCCCCGTGCGCGAAGTTCGGGCTGAAGCGCTCCAGGTCGTCCAGTTCGGTACGCGGGATGACCAACTGCAGTTGCTGGATGACGGTGTTCATCACGCTCTGCCCATAGACGCGCGCCAGCAGCCGCAGGCTCAGATACTTCCAGGCGTCCTGGCCGGCGGCGGTCAGCAGATCGCCGTCATCAACCAGGGTGCGCTCGCTGGGCAACCAGCTGGGCACCATCATGCGCAGCGGCGGGCACCGCGCGGGATCGGGCACGCTGACCGAGCGCCCGGCCAGCACACCCGCCGCCGCCAGCAGCAGGCCGCCTTCGTCGCACCCGGCGAGCAGGCTGCAGCCATCGTGGCATTCCCGCAGCCAGCCCAGCAGGCGTTCGTCGGGCGCTGCCATGCTCCAGCCCGCTTCACTGCCCGGCACGACGATGATGGCCGGCAGCGCATCACCGAACAATTCCACTCCGGCCACGCGCTGCATGCCGCGGGCGGACATCGTCCAGCGCGTCACCAGCATCCGTGCGCCGGTGCGGCGGCCGGCCGCCACCGTGCGGTTGCAGCGCTGCGCCAGCTCGGACAGCACCGGCGCGGCGGCACGCAGGCTGCCGGGGAATTCCACCACCGCGATCTCCATCAGGGTCGGCTTGTCGGGCCGGCGATCCGGCTGCAGCGTGTTGCGGGGTGCATCCATGGCCATTCTCCTGGAACAGTGCCTGCCGACGCGGGGCCGGTCAGAACGAGTCGATTCGTAACGTTGGCCTGAGGCTACGGACGTCCCGGGAGGAGGACCATGCAACTAGTTGCAAATTTCACATCGGCTGAACTTCCAGTGGGGTTTGAGCAAGGCTTGACCCTGGATCAGACTCCAAGGTTCAGAATGAGCGCGTCATCCACGAGGTGCTCATGAACATTGGACAGCTCGCGCGCCTGGCCGGCGTGCCCATCGACACGGTGCGTTATTACGAGCGGCAACAGTTGCTGCCGACCGCCCGACGCAGCGCCGGCGGCTACCGCGTCTTCAGCGAGTCCGACCTGACCCGGCTGCAGTTCATCCGCCGCGCCAAGACACTGGGCTTCAGCCTGGACGAGATCGCCGACCTGCTTGGCTTCAGCGATCAGCGCGGCCAGGACATGGCGCAGATCCGCGACAGCGCGGTGAACAAACTCACGGATATCGAGCAGCGCATCGGCGAGCTGCAGCGCATGCACGGTGCGCTCAAGCAACTGGTCGATGCCTGCCCCGGGCACGGCGATCAGGAACGATGCCCGATCCTGACGGCGTTGACGGACGTACGCCCATGAACCCCGCCTACGAGCCGCGCAAGGCCATTTGCTGCGCGACGATGGCAGCGCTGCACAGAGCGCGGCGTGCTGTTCCGCGATGCCGAGGCGATCATCGAACGAGCACGCCTGCATGACGAAATTTCTTCACATTTTCCTTGCCAATCCAAAACGTCGTCGCTATGATTTCGCTCCTCACGACGTGGGGCCATAGCTCAGCTGGGAGAGCGCCTGCATGGCATGCAGGAGGTCGGCGGTTCGATCCCGCCTGGCTCCACCAATCCGATCATTAGGCCGATCAGATTGCAGTGACAAAATTTGAAGTTTTCGTGCGTCCCCATCGTCTAGAGGCCTAGGACATCACCCTTTCACGGTGGCGACCGGGGTTCGAATCCCCGTGGGGACGCCAGTTTCAAGCAGACAGCCCTGACCTCGGTCGGGGCTTTTTGTTTGTGGCGTGCCGTTCAATGGCACCGCACGTGCGATCTGTTTTTTTGGTCTGCGTGTCGATGCGGACTGCCGGGAACCGCCGGCATCGAGGGTCGAGTGGTTGCGTGCATGCTTTCTTCGGTGTTTCAGAAAAAAGACTTGGCGAACGCTTCACGGCCGCGTAGAATTCCGCCTCCAGCATCGTGGGGCCATAGCTCAGCTGGGAGAGCGCCTGCATGGCATGCAGGAGGTCGGCGGTTCGATCCCGCCTGGCTCCACCACTCCGGACATTAGGCCGTCCGGGTGTGCTGAACAATTTGATGAGATTCATGCGTCCCCATCGTCTAGAGGCCTAGGACATCACCCTTTCACGGTGGCGACCGGGGTTCGAATCCCCGTGGGGACGCCACTCATCAGAAGAACACCGAGGCCCGGCATGCCGGGTCTTTTTGTTCACCGCCTACTGCGGTTGCGTTGCGGATGTCCTGAAAGGCTTCCACAAACGTGAACAGGCAGATATACTAGGCGGCTCGCGGTACAACGTGGGGCCATAGCTCAGCTGGGAGAGCGCCTGCATGGCATGCAGGAGGTCGGCGGTTCGATCCCGCCTGGCTCCACCACTTCTCCGGACACAGGCCGTCCGACAGAAGCCAAAAATTCGGTTTAACGCGTCCCCATCGTCTAGAGGCCTAGGACATCACCCTTTCACGGTGGCGACCGGGGTTCGAATCCCCGTGGGGACGCCAGCTTCAAGCAAACAGCCCTGACTTCGGTCGGGGCTTTTTGTTTGACCAACCCCTTCCCATCCGGCAAAACCGCCGCTATGATAGGCGGCTCGCAGCACAACTGTGGGGCCATAGCTCAGCTGGGAGAGCGCCTGCATGGCATGCAGGAGGTCGGCGGTTCGATCCCGCCTGGCTCCACCACTTCTCCGGACACAGGCCGTCCGATGGAAGCCAAAATTCGGTTTAACGCGTCCCCATCGTCTAGAGGCCTAGGACATCACCCTTTCACGGTGGCGACCGGGGTTCGAATCCCCGTGGGGACGCCAGCTTCAAACAAACAGCCCTGACTTCGGTCGGGGCTGTTTGTTTATGGGCGCTACGCCACCACCTTCGCCATGCCGACCGAGCGCGGTGCGGTCAAGGCGAAGCCGAACTGCGCATACAGCCGATGCGCCTCCCCATCGGCGATCAGGCTCACGTAGGCACCGACGGCATTGGCGCGAAGCCAGGCATCGAGCTCGGCCATCACTGCCTTGCCCAGGCCCTGCCCCTGGCGGTCCGGCACCACCGCGATATCCACCACCTGCAGGAAGCAGCCACCGTCGCCGATGATCCGGCCCATGGCCAGCAGCCGGTCGCCTTCGCGCAGGCTCACGCCGAACACCGTATTGGGCAGGCCACGCGCCGCCGCCTCGACCGTCTTCGGGCTCAGGCCGGCCAGCACCCGCAGCGCGCGATACTCCTCCACGCTGGGCGGTAACGGAATGCAGTGAACACCAACGGGCAGCGACATGACGCGGATCCAGCACTGAATGGACGCTCAGCATGCCCGAACGGATTCGCAGGATCTGCGACCCATGGGCCTATCCTGTCCGCTTGCCCACCCTGCTCTCCCGCCATGTGCTATTCCGCCCAGATCCGCGCCGACTACACCAAGCTGGTCCGTGAGTACGGCGCCATGATGTCGCTGGACGAGTTCGCCCAGCTCTATGCCCACGACGCCGGCAAGCAGCGCCCGAAGACCCCCAAGGCGATGGACGACGGCTTTGCCGGCGCGCGTACCGCGCAGGGCCAGGAGATCGTGGCAAGGATCCAGCAATGGCATGCCGAGGAAATGCAGGCACTGGATGAGGAAGTGCGCCTGCAGGGCGCGCGCTTGAAAGCGGCCGAGGAACAACTGTCTACGCGTCCCACGCAGAAGGCGCGCACCGAGGTACGCGTGGCCGCCAACCGCATCGAGCGCGCGCAGATGCGCCTGTCCGATCTGCAGCGCGCGGGTCTGGTGCCGCGCGACAGCCGCATTTTCCCGGGGGTCTACGCGCCGGTGATCGTGTCCGAGCACGGGCAGCGCATGATCAAGCCGATGCGATACCAGTGCCGGCTGCCGGACAAGCCCGCGCGCAACGACGCGCTGTATCCCGGCACGTACAACGCACGCCGGGACAGCCTCGAGGCGTACTGGAAATCCGCGTTCGGCCACCGGCATGGCGTGGTGGTGGTGCAGTCGTTCTACGAGCACGTTCCACGGCACGCGTTGGAGCAGCGCCCGCTCTCGCCCGGCGAGAAGGCCGAGAACGTCGTGCTGGAGTTCAGTCCGCAGCCGCCGCGCGATCTGCTGATCGCGTGCCTGTGGTCGGAATGGGAAGGACCGGAAGGTCGCCTGCTGTCGTTCGCCGCGATCACCGATGATCCGCCTGCCGATGTGGCGCGGACCGGCCATGACCGCTGCATCGTGCCGATCCGGCGCGAACATCTGGATGCGTGGCTGAATCCGGACCCGCAGGATCTGGCCGCGCTGTACCGGATCCTGGACGACCGCGAACCGGTCGACCTGGCACACGCCGAAGCAGCGTGACGTCGCCGCTCAGCCGGCGACGGAGTCGCCCACCCGGGCGCGCCCCAGCGCGGCGTTCAGGTCGGCCGTCAGGTACGGCTTGGTCAGGATGACACCCGGCCGGAAAGCCTCGGGCAGATGCTCGGTCGCCATGCCGGTCGCCAGTACGAAGGGGATCTGGCGCGCCACCAGCGCAGCGGCCACCGCTTCACTGGTCTCGTTGTTGGCCAGGCGGTAATCCAGCAGCACCACCTGTGGCTCGGTTTCCGAGAGCAGGCGCAGCGCCTCGGCGACCGAGGCCGCCAGCCCCACCACCACGGCGCCGGACTGCGCCAGCTGCATCTGCAGCAGGGCCGCACTCATTTCGTCGTTCTCGACCACCAGCACCCGAAGATCCTGCAGCGCGCTCATGACGACTCCCTGTATGGTTCAGCGCGATGAGTATAGCGTCCTGCGTAGGTGAAACCCTGACAGGAACTTAAGCATTCAGGTCTGCACAAATGTCGACATCTTGTATACACTACGCGGCCAGCCAGCCGAAGTGGCGGAATCGGTAGACGCAGCGGACTCAAAATCCGCCGCCCTTAAAAGCGTGTGGGTTCGAGTCCCACCTTCGGCACCAATGGTTTGCGGGGTTTCTGGATGGTCAGAACCGCTCGCAAAAAACGATGCGCTCCGCAATTGCGGATGGAGACCTCGCCTTTGGCGAGGTCTTTTCGTTTCGGGCGGTTTAGCCTCCAAGCACAGAATAGATGCCCGATGGAGCTGCCGATGCCTGATGGCGGGCACCGGGACACGCCGCGCCTTCTGCGCACAGTGCATGGCACCAACCCCTGCCAGCGATTGACGATACCTCTATGATTTTGAAGGATTTAATCTTGCTTCAAACATGGTCAAAAATTGTTTTTCCCGTGGTGCATCGCTGCGCGAGGTATGCAATACTCCGCCAACCCCGCCCTCGCCTGGCTCGCCATGCAAACCGCCCCGCTCTTCCGTAGCGTCCCGCTCAGGGACTCGTTGCATTTCGGGAAAGGCACCGACTTTGAGCCCAAGAAGGTTGCAGAGTTCATGCAGCTCGACCGAAACGCAGTCTCGAAGATCGCATCCGTTGCGGTTGCCTCCGTCCGCTGGGACGACGGCGCTCCGAAGGCTGTCAGGGAACGACTCGAGGAGATCGGTGCCGTTGCCAACATGGTGGCGGACATCTTCGCGGGCGATGCGGCAAAGACTGCCCTCTGGTTTCGCACCAAGAACCCTCTGCTAGGTGACATCGCGCCACGCGACATGATCAGGCTTGGTAGACATGATCGTTTGCGCCGCTTTATTGTTACGGCAATTCAAGAGGATCAGGCCTGAGAGTCCATGGCAAGGAGGTCGAAACAGCCTGTCCCTCTTCACGGTGTTCCGAACGACTTTCCTGCAACGATTCATGTCCTCGATAGATTCTCAGAATCTGATCTGGAGGTATGGAAGAAGCGATCCCGAGAGCTTGACGACCTTCACGACGCCCTTTACCACGGCCTTGAAGGTGAACGCTTACGTCGAAGGGATCAGCTGATAGACGCACTGAATGCAAAGCCTGCGCCGGCCTTTGAATTCGATAGTTGGGCTCGCATGGTTCAGTATCGATACTCCAGCGATCCACTTTCAGCCGCAGGGAGCGTGCGCTCCATAGGCGGCCGATTCAACATCGGCAACGACTGCGACGAATCTGGTGCGGCCGTGATCTTTCCGGCGCTGTACCTCGGTGACTCGCATGAAACTGCATTTCGCGAGTGCTACCAGTCCTCGTCCGAAAAGATGGAAGCAACGGGATTGACTGCTGCAGAAATGAGTCTGCGCAAGAGTGATGCGACGGTTCGCATCCGTGGCAGGATCGAGAGGGTGTTCGACGTCAGGAACGTTGAGAATCTCAGGCCGGTCGCGAGAGTTCTCGCCAAGTTCACAGTGCCCGATGAACTGGTCCGGCTCGCAAGAGCCCTGCGACTTGGCAAGCCGGAACGCCTCCTCATTCGTACGCCATCCCGTCTCCAGACCAACCTGCAGGACGTCAACTGGCGAGCATGGCCGGTCCAGTTCGGCTTGCCGTCACCGAGTCAGCGGTTTGGTCTCATGCTCAAGTGGGCAGGCTATGAGGGCGTCTTGTTTCGATCCAGCAAGCAACCTGGATCGACATGTCTGGCTGTTTTCCCTGGCAACATCTGCAGTGATCGCTCCTTTGTGGAGCTTCAGGACGACTTCCCGCCAAGCGTCGTTCATAGCCGACTAGACCTATCCACCGCATCAACGCTATGCGGTTGGGAATATGTGAGAGAGAAGGATCGATGCTCTTAGCGGAGCATGAGCGCGCACTGCCCAAGGCGGCGCCAAGGCCGGACCCCTCCAGTCCGGCCTTCTGACATCAGGTGCATCCAGACCCGCTCAGACCAGCCGAAGCGTCGGATGTGCGCCGTTGAGCGTATTCGCCGCAGCCGGCCGCGCCGCACCCACCGCCCCCGTCACCCGGAACGCCGCCACCGTCTGCAGCAGTTGGGTCGACTGCTCTTCCATGCTGCGTGCGGCCGCCGAGGCCTCTTCAACCAGCGCGGCATTCTGCTGGGTGCTCTCGTCGATATGCTCGACCACCTGGTTGATCTGCTCGATGCCTTCGCTCTGCTGCTGGGCTGCGGCGCTGATGTCGGCCATGAGATCGCTCACGCGCTTCACGCTGACCACGATCTCGTCCATGGTGCGCCCCGCGCTCTCGACCTGGCGCGTGCCTGCCCCGACCTTCTCGACCGAGTCGTCGATCAGCTGCTTGATCTCCTTGGCGGCCTCGGCCGAACGCTGCGACAGCGAGCGGATTTCCGAGGCGACCACGGCAAAGCCACGGCCATGCTCACCCGCGCGCGCCGCCTCCACCGCCGCGTTGAGCGCCAGGATATTGGTCTGGAACGCGATGCCGTCGATCACCCCGATGATGTCGACGATGCGGCGCGAGGAATCGTTGATCAGCGACATGGTCGAGACCACCTCGTGCACCACCTGCCCGCCCTGCGCGGCCACCTCGACCGCGCCGCCGGACAGTTGATTGGCCTGGCGGGCATTGTCGGCGGTGCGCCGCACGGTGGCGGTCAGGCCCTTCATCGAAACCGCGGTTTCCTCCAGCGAGGCGGCCTGCTGTTCGGTGCGCACGGACAGGTCGCTGTTGCCTTCGGCGATCTCGCTGGCACCCACCGCGATGGTGTCGGCGGCCAGTTTGATCTGGGCAATGATCCCGGCCATCGCCTCTACCAGCGCATTGATGCCCTGGCACAGCTCGGCGATCGGGCCGGACTTGTCCTCGGTGGCGATATGGCCGGTCAGGTCGCCGGCCTGCGCCGCGGCGACGACCTCGCGCGTCTGCGCGACGGCCTGCTGCAGCGCCAGGGTGTCACGCACCTGCGCGGTGATGTCGGTGGCGTACTTGACGACTTTGAACGGGCGTCCGTTCATGTCGTAGATCGGGTTGTACGAGGCCTGGATCCAGACCTCGCGCCCGCCTTTTCCCAGCCGCTTGTACTGACCGGCATCGTACTCGCCGCGGCCCAGCTTCGCCCAGAACGCACGGTACTCCGCACTCTGCCGATAGGCGGGCTCGGCGAACATCGCATGATGCTGCCCGCGCACCTCGTCCAGTGCATATCCCATCGCGGCGAGGAAATTCTCGTTGGCGGCCAGGATGCGGCCCTCCAGGTCGAACTCGATCACGGCCTGCGATTTGTTGATCGCCGCCAGCTGGCCGGCGAAATCAGCGGCCTGGAATTTCTGCGCGGTGATGTCGGTGGCGAACTTCACCACCTTGTAGGGCCGCCCGTGGCTGTCGAAGACCGGGTTGTAGGACGCCTGGATCCAGATTTCGCGGCCGCCCTTTCCCAGCCTCCGATACTGGCCCGCCTCGAACTCACCGCGGCCCAGGTTGGCCCAGAAGTCCCGGTATTCCCTGCTCTGCGCATACCCGGCATCGACGAACATGGCGTGGTGTTTGCCCTGGATTTCCTCGAGGGTGTAGCCGAGCGTCTGCAGGAAATTGTCGTTGGCGTGCACGATGGTGCCGTCGAGATGGAACTCGATCACCGCCTGCACCCGGTGCAGCGCCTTGACCTGGTCTTCCAGCTCGGCCTGCCGCTGCAACGCGGCGGATGCCGCAGCGCCATGGGCGGCGCGACGGGAAACGAACAATGCGGTGAGCGAACGCCACAACGAGCCTGCATCGGCGTCGCTGTCACGACCTGGCACATGCGTGTGCAAGTCTGAAGTAATCATCTTTAGACCTCGGTGTCCGGTTAGCGAATAGGTCAGCGCCGGGCGGTGGCCCGGTGGCGGTATTCCGTTGGCTGGGACTCACGAAGATCGCCAGTGGGGATGACGTCGCTTCGATGGACTGCAAACACCGGGCAGGCCGGTGAACATGAACCATTTAAAGAAGGTGTACGGCCAGATATCCACGTGAGCAGACAGGCAGCAACTGCGAGTCATATAACGGCCCGTGTTCTGAAAGCTTTAGGGCCATCATCGCCGCGCCGTGGCGCAGGGTGGACCGGCGTCTACTCGCCGCTTTCACTGGCATCCAGCGCGTCCAGCGGGTCGATCGCGCCGAGCGCCTGGGCCTCCACCTGGACGTTGTCGCGCCCCAGCGCTTTGGCCCGGTAGCACTGCGCATCCGCCGCCGCCACGGCGTCATCCACGCTCATGCCGCCGGACAGGGGCGCGATGCCGATGCTCGCGCCCACGCTCAGCCGCCGCTGGTCCCACGGGATGGACAGCCCGCGTATCGCCTCGAGCAGGTCGGTGGCGATGCGGCGGGCCCGCTTGAGCGAACAGCCGGCCAGGATCACCGCGAACTCATCGCCCCCCAGCCGCGCCACGATGTCCGAATCCCGCACCCCGTGCCGCAATACGCTGGCCACGGCCCACAGCACCGCATCGCCGGCCAGATGGCCATGGGTGTCGTTGACCGGTTTGAAGTGGTCCAGGTCGATGTACATCAACGAGGCCGACTGGCCGGTCCGGGCCACGCGGGTGATGGCCTGCTGCAGGTGCGCCTCGAATCCGCGCCGGTTGCTCAGCTCGGTCAGCGGGTCGATCTCGGCCAGGTGCCGGGCCTCGCGCTGGCGCGCGCGCTGCTGGGTGACGTCACGGATCACCCAGACCGCGCCGCTGGTCAGGCCGTCCTCATCGCGCAGCCAGGCACGGGTCAGGTCGACCGGCAGCAGGTGGGTTCCCACCGCCAGCAGCAGGTCCGAATGCAGGTCGACCGCATTGCTGTCCGGGTCGAGCAGCACCGCCACGTCCAACGGCGAGCGCGGCGCGTACTCGGTGGTGAGTTCCACCACCTCCTGCAGCTGGCTCCCGGCCAGTGCCTCGGCGCCCTCGCCCGCCAGCGCGCGGGTGGCCGCTGCGTTGGCGTACTGGATGCCACCCTGCAGGTCCAGGGTCAGCACCATGTCGGCCACCGCATCCAGCGTGACCCGGGTGCGCTGCTCGGATTCGCGCAGCTGCTGGCCGCTGAGCCGTTGCGCGGTCACGTCCTGGATCTGGGAGACGAAATGCAGTGGCTCGCCATTTTCCGTGCGGACCAGCGAGACCGACAGCCGCCCCCAGACCAGGTTGCCCGCCTTGCCCAGGTAGCGCTTCTCCATGTGGTAATGCTCACGGCGGCCGGCCAGCAGATCGCCGAGCAGGGCGAGGTCGGTATGCAGGTCGTCCGGATGCGTCAGTGTCTGGAAATCGATCAGCAACAGCTCGGCGCGGGTGTAGCCGAGGATGCCGCACAGCGAGTCGTTGACGTCCAGCCAGCGCCCTTCCAGCGACACCAGGGCCATGCCCAGCGCTGCGGACGAGAACGCCCCGGCGAATTTCTTCGAGGCCAGGAACGCCTGCTCGCGGACCTGCAGCAGCGGGGTCAGGTCGACCGCCATGCCCACGTAGCCGATCCGGTTGCCGCCGGCGCAGTCCAGCGGACTGATCGACAGGCGCACCTGGCGGCGCTCGCCGTCCTTGCGCAGGAACGTCCACTGATGCGACCAGGTGCCCTTCGCCGCCCGCGCGCTCAACGCCTCGAACACGGTCGGCAGGCGCCCGTCCGCCCCCATCTGGGGCTGCAGGTAGGCACGCATCTCCTCCGGGTCATGGAACAGGCCCGGGTTGACCCGTCCGATCACTTCATCGGGGCGGTAGCCGAGCAGTTTCTGCGCACCGGTGTTGAACAGATTGACCACCCCGTCGATGTCTGTGGCGATCACCGCCACCTCGTCGGAGGCATCGACCACCGCCTGCAGGCGCTGGCGCATGTTCGCCGCATCCTGCCGGGCCTCCTGCAGCTCGGTGACGTCGGCATGCGCGCCGGCCATCCATAGCGGCCGGCCCTGTGCATCGCGTTCGTAGACGCGGCCACGGTCCTGCACCCAGATCCAGTGGCCCTGCTTGTGCCGCATCCGGCACAGGCTGTCGTAGCGCGGCGAGCGCCCCGCCATGTGCTCCTCGAGCAACGCGTTGGACTGGGCCAGGTCGTCGGGATGCACCAGCCGGAAGAAGGTCTCCGGCGTGATCGGCGCCAGTTCCTCGCGGGTGTAGCCCACGATCTCCGCCCAGCGTTCGTTGACCCGCATCTGGTTACCGGGGATGTCCCAGTCCCAGGTGCCCGCCGCGGTGCCCTCGATGATCATTTCCAGCCGGTGGCGCTGTTCGGCCATCTCGCGCAGCGCGGCACCAGCGCGGTCATCGGCGCTGCGGCCCGCCCGGTCGCCCGGTCCTGCCTGGTCGTCTGTCATCTGGGCTCCCCGCCGTCCACCTACCCTACGGGCATTGAACGCGAAGTGTGCGTAAACCCGGGCGAAACCAGAAGTGCCTCCGGCCATCGGCAGGGACCAGAAACGCCAAGGGCCGCCCGAAGGCGGCCCCTGTCAGGCCGCGGGAGGCGTTCAGCCGCCGCGCTTGGCCCGGGCGAAGGCGTCGGCCAGCGCATTGTTGGCCGGCGGCGCGGCACTGCCCGGGCGCGGCCCGGAGGGGGCGCCACGGCCGCCATTGCGCGGGCCGTTGCCTGCCCCGCCCTCCCGGCGACCCCCACCGGCCGGGCGCGCATCGCGCTCGCCGGGTGCCTTGGCCGGGGCCGGGGCGTCGTCCAGGCGGCGGGTCAGCGCGATGCGCTTGCGCGCCACGTCGACCTCCAGCACCTTCACCTTGACGATGTCACCGGCCTTGACCACGTCGCGCGGGTCCTTGACGTAGGTGTCCGACAACGCGGAGATGTGGATCAGGCCGTCCTGGTGGACGCCGACGTCCACGAAGGCACCAAACGCGGCCACGTTGCTGACCACGCCCTCCAGGATCATCCCGACCTTGAGGTCCTTCAGTTCTTCGACACCGTCAGCGAAACGCGCGGCCTTGAACTCGGGGCGCGGATCGCGGCCGGGCTTTTCCAGTTCCTTGAGGATGTCGCGCACGGTCGGCACACCGAAGGTTTCGTCGGTGAACTGCTCGGCCTTGAGCCCACGCAGGAAGCTGCCGTCGCCGATCAGCGCCTTGATCGGGCGTGCGGTGGCGGCCACGATGCGCTCCACCACCGGGTAGGCTTCCGGGTGCACCGAGGAGGCATCCAGCGGCTGGTCGCCATCGGCGATGCGCAGGAAGCCGGCGCACTGCTCGAAGGTCTTCTCGCCCAGGCGCGGCACCTTGAGCAGGTCCTTGCGGCGCTTGAACGGACCGTTGTCGTCGCGGTGGCGCACGATGTTCTCGGCGACGGTGGACGACAGCCCAGACACGCGCGAGAGCAGCGCGGCCGAGGCGGTGTTGACGTGCACGCCGACCGCGTTGACGCAGTCTTCCACGCGCGCATCCAGCGCGCGCGCCAGCCGGTACTGGTCCACGTCGTGCTGGTACTGGCCCACGCCGATCGCCTTCGGATCGATCTTGACCAGTTCGGCCAGCGGGTCCTGCAGGCGGCGGGCGATCGACACCGCGCCACGGATGGACACGTCCAGGTTCGGGAATTCCTTGGCCGCGAATTCCGAGGCCGAGTACACCGATGCACCGGCCTCGCTGACCACGATCTTCTGCAGCTTCGTATCACCCAGCGCCTTGATCACCTCACCGGCCAGCTTGTCGGTTTCACGGCTGGCGGTGCCGTTGCCGATCGCGATCAGGTCCACGTTGTGCTGCACGCACAACTGCTTGATCGCGTGCAGCGACTGGTCCCACTGGCGGCGCGGTTCGTGCGGGTAGATGGTGTCGGTGGCCACCAGCTTGCCGGTGGCATCGACCACGGCGATCTTGCAGCCGGTACGGATGCCCGGGTCCAGGCCGAGCACGGCCTTGGGGCCGGCCGGGGCGGACAGCAGCAGATCCTTGAGGTTGTCGCCGAACACCGCGATCGCCTCGGCCTCGGCTTTCTCGCGGGCCTGGTTGAACAGGTCCAGCAGCAGGTGCATGTGCAGCTTGGCGCGCCAGGTCAGGCGGCAGGCGTCCAGCAACCAGCGGTCGCCGGGGCGGCCGGCGTCGCGGATGCCCGCCTTGTGCGCGACACGGCCTTCGGCGTACAGATTGCCGGCCTCCGCATCGCTGCCCGGGTCCAGTTCCAGGAACAGGATTTCCTCACGCCGCGCACGGAACAGCGCCAGCAGCCGGTGCGACGGGATCTTTGCCAGCGACTCCGAATGCTCGAAGTAGTCGCGGTACTTGGCGCCCTGCTCTTCCTTGCCCTCGGCGACACGTGCGCGGATCACGCCGTTCTCGCCCAGCCAGGTGCGCAGCTCGCCGACCAGCGCGGCATCTTCGCCCCAGCGTTCCATCAGGATTGCGCGAGCGCCTTCCAGGGCCGCCTTGACGTCGGCCACGCCCTTGTCGCCATCGACAAAGCGCGCGCCGAACACCTGCGGGTCCAGGCCGGGATCGGCCAGCAGGCCATCGGCCAGCGGCTCCAGGCCGGCCTCGCGCGCGATCTGCGCACGGGTGCGGCGCTTGGGCTTGTAGGGCAGGTACAGATCTTCCAGGCGCGACTTGGTGTCCGCGCCGAGGATCTCGTTGCGCAGCTCATCGCTGAGCTTGCCTTGTTCGTCGATGCTGGACAGCACCGCGGCGCGGCGGTCTTCCAGCTCGCGCAGGTAGGTCAGGCGCGTTTCGAGGTTGCGCAGCTGGGTATCGTCCAGGCCGCCGGTGACTTCCTTGCGGTAGCGGGCGATGAACGGAACGCTGGCGCCTTCGTCCAACAGGGCGATGGCGGCGAGGGCCTGGGCGGTCTGGGCACCGATCTCATCGGCGATGGTCTGGGCGATCTGCTGCGCGAGCTTGATGTCAGGCATTGCTTCCGGCCGGAGCCGCTTTGCGGAAAGAACCCATTCTGGCGATGCCGGGCGGCGGGGGAAAGCCGTTGACAGGGCGGACCGAACCTGTCGCCCCGTGGCGATCACCACACGAGAGGTCCTGCGTTCACGCCGGCATCCTGCGTGGGGCTGGGATGCCGGCGCGGGCGCCCGCGACAACCGGGCACCTCCGCGGTGTGGCTCGCTTACCGGTAATGCACCGCTGCACGCTGATGGACGATGTCGTCGCGCATCGACTCCAACGCCATCACCCGCACCTTGCCCACACCCTGCAGCTCCATGAACCGCTCGGTGTAGATCTCCGGGCCCAGCTCGGTATCGGCCTGGGACTTGCTGAAGCCATGGGGCACGAGGCCCTTGTCGCCATCCTTGCTACCACCGACATAAAGGACGATTGCCATGTGATGTATTCCTCCAGAAAAACGTTGTTGCTCATACAGCGATGCAAGTTTACCCCGGCAAACCTGACTGATTCGTCATGCAGGCTAATAACGTTTTTTTGCATGCAGATGACGCCGCGTTGTCGACATTTTTCTTACATGGATTTAACGCGGAAATAACGGGGCCACCAACCCCGCCCGTGCAGCGCGTACACGTCGGCGGCCCGTTCGAACGGATTGCGTGCGCTCACGCCACCGCAGAGCAGATACACCGGCAGATACAACGGCCCCAGCACCAGATACTGGTAGACGTGCGCACGCTCGTGGTCGTGCAGGCCGATCACCGGCTCGCTGGCGTGGCCCGCCTGGTGCGCGTAGGTGCGGCACGGCACGTCCAGCACCGGTCCGGTATGCAGGATGACATTGCCCAGCGTGATCGCCCCACCCGGCCCCCACGGAAACTCGCGGAACACGATCGCGCAGTCGCGCGCGTTCCACGACGGCTGCGCACCGGCCAGCATCCCGGCGGTGCCCGCGGCCAGGCCGATCAGGGTGTTGGGTGACGTCCACAGCGCGCCCAGCACCTGCAGGGCGCGCAGCAGCAGTGGCGACAGGCTCAATAGGCCTCGTTGGGGATCAACAGCCACAGGATCAGGTAGACCAGGATGCCCGGGAAGGCGGCCGAGCCGATCGAGATCAGCACGAACAGCACCCGCACCAGGGTGACGTTCCAGCCGTAGCGATGCGCGATGCCGCCCATCACCCCGGCGATCATGCGGTCGTTGAGCGAACGGGACAGCGGGCGCGGCGGTGTGTTCATGCACGGGGTCTCGAGCCGGTAGGTGCCGACTCTAGCGCGAACCGTGTCTACGGGGTGCGTTGGCGCAGGGCCTTGAGTCGCGCCCCGAACCAGACCGCGGCGGTCTGCTCCGGCTGGCCCGGGCACGCGATCCGGTACGGCTTGCCGCTCATGCTGCTCTGGCTGGCGGCCCGCTCGATGAACTGCTCGGCGGTGTCCACCTTGTCCTTCTTGAGCAGGTAGTCGTACTTGCGCTGCAGGTGGGCGCGCGCCTCGGGCGCATCGTGCCAGCTGCCGTTGCGTTGGAAGCGGCAGCTGGAGCCATCCAGCGCACCGATCAGGCCGGCGATCTCGCGGCGGGCGGCCTCGCTGGGGGCGGCCTGCGCGGTAGCGATGCCCGACAGACTCACGGCCAGCCAGAGAAGGGGACGCATGTTCATTGTGCGCGCTCGTTCAACCAACCGGTGATGGTCGCCGGAACCTCGCGCTGCGCGCGCCCGGAAACGTAGATGCCGATATGGCCACCGCGGAAACTGCTCTCGGTGTAGTCCGTGCTGCCGATCCGGCCGCGCAGCGCGCGCGATGCATCCGGCGGGACCAGATGGTCCTGCTCGGCATAGATGTTCAGTACCGGCAACGTGACCTGCTGGAGGTCGACCGTTTCTTCGCCGATGCGCACGCCGTCGTGCATCAGGCCATTGCCCTGGTAGAACTGCTTGATGAAGTCACGGAACGCCTCGCCGGCGAGATCGGGCGAGTCGAAAATCCACTTCTCCATGCGCAGGAAATCTTCCAGCGCGTCCTTGTCGTCGAGGATGTCGAGCAGGCCCACGTACTTCTGGACGTTGAGGCGGAACGGCTTGAGCATCAGGTAACTGGCATTCATCAGGTCAGCCGGGATGTTGCCCAGCGTGTCCACCAGCAGGTCCACATCCACCTGCCGCGCCCAGTGCGAGAGCATGTTGTCCGGGGTGTGGAAATCGACGGGGGTGACCATGGTGATCAGGTTCGCCAGCTTGGCCTGGCGCAGCGCGGCATAGCACAGCGCGAACACGCCGCCCTGGCAGATGCCCAGCATGTTGATCGGCTCGCCACCGTTGCGCGCCTGCAGGTGATCCACCGCGCCATCCACGAAGCGCAGCAGGTAATCCTCCAGCGTCTGGTAGCGCTCGGAGCGGTCCGGGTAGCCCCAGTCCAGCACATAGACATCATGGCCGAGCGCCAGCAGTTTCTGCACCAGCGAGCGGTCGGTCTGCAGGTCGACCATGTACGGCCGGTTGACCAGCGCATAGACGATCAGCAGCGGCGTGCGGTGCACCGGCGCTTCGGTACCGACGAAGCGGTACAGCGTGACCTTGCCGTCGCGCCAGATCTCTTCGCGCGTGGTCACGCCGTAATCGACATCGTCCACCGACGGCAGCAGCTTCAGGCCATCCATCAGCTTGCGCTGCATGGCCAGGGTTTCCTGCAGCAGGTCTTCGGCGTTGAAGCCCAGGGGGCCTTTCATGCGCTGCGCTTCCGGGGCTTGGAGGTGGGCTTGGAGGTGAGCTTGGTGGTGGGCTTGGTGGCCTTGGCCGGCGTGGAAACGTTGCCTGCGGGTTTGCTCGCGGCGGCTGGCTTTACCGCGGGCCTGCTCGCCTTGGCCTTACTGGCAGGTGCCGCAGCCGCACGCGCTGCCGCAGGTGCCTTGCCCTGCTTCGGTGCTGCCTTGCCGGATGTTGCCTTGTTGCGGCCCGCCGCACCCGCACCGCTGGCCATGCGTCGCACCAGCCGCTCCAGCTCGGCGATCCGGCGATGCGCCGCATCCATCTCGGTGCGCGTCGGCAGCCCGAAGCTCTCGGTCAGCCGTTCGATTTCCTGCTGAGTGGCCGCGCGCAGCCGCATCTGGGCGTTGCCCAGCGAGGCATAGACCGTCTGGAACGGCTCGGACAGCGCGACCTTGGCATACGCCTCTTCGGCCGCGTCGATCCACAGATCGAACATCGCCCGCGCACTGGTCAGCTGGTTGCCCGGCTGTTCGTGCTCGGCCAGGCGCTGCTCGAACAGGGTGAACGCATCGTCCAGCGCCTGCTTGATCTGCTCCACGTAATCGCGCGAGTGCGCCTGATACTCCTGCTGCGCACGCAGCAGCGCCTGCCAGCGGGCCTGATGCTCGCGACCGGGACCGAACGCCGGGCTCTGCAGCCACGGGCCAAGCTGGCGCTGCAAGGTCTCCAGCAACTGAAGAAGATCCGGACCCTCGGCATGCGTGTGTCCGCGTGCGCCCTGGAGCATCCACTGCAGCAATCCGTCGCCCTGACCCAGCACGGCTTTCCGCCAGGCCTGCGCGACGTCGGCACTGGTGGTGTCGCGGCCGGCGAACTGCGCGGCCACCTGCTGCATGGTCCCGTACCAGCCGCCGGCCTGCTCACGGAAGCGGTGCACGGCCTCGTCGGCCGGGCCGCTGGCGGCGTTGGGCATCATCTGCGCCCATCCGTCGATCGCCTGCTGCCAGTTGCCCTGACCGTCGGGGCCACCCGCATGGCCCGGCGCTGCCGCAGCGTGCCGCAGGGCATCGCCCCAGGCACTGAAATACTGCCGCGCCAAGGCCTCTACATCGCCTGCGCCGCTGCCGCTGCCCGCCGTGGTCATGACCGTGCTCCCGTCTCGGGAAACGATGATAGCAATGGCTCGCCGCGCTGCCTCACGGCTTGGGGATGCGCAGGGTCTTGCTGATCATCAGCGAGCCGGACAGCGCGAACAGCAGCACCAGCGGGTGCAGCTGCCACGGGCCGAGCTGCCACTGGCCCAGCCACAGGTCCGCGCCGGTCGCGCCGACGCTGGCCGCCACGGCCAGCACCACCACCAGCGCCAGGCTGGTCGGAATCGGGGTGCCCTCGAAGTACGGCACCTTGTCGCCTTCACCGGCCAGCGCCTCGGCGGTCACGTTGTAGCGGGCCAGGCGGCTGACGCCGCAGCAGACGAAATAGCTCAGCACCAGCCAGTCCCAGCCGCCCTGCATGCCGCAGGCGTAGGCCAGCGCCGCCGGGGCCACGCCGAAGGAAATGATGTCCGACAGCGAATCCAGCTCGCGGCCCAGCGTGGAGCTGGACTTGCGCCAGCGGGCGATGCGCCCGTCCAGTGCGTCGAAGATGAAAGCCAGCGGGATCAGCGCCATGCCGAACAGCACGTAGCTGCGCTCGCCGTCCTGCAGGTAGCGCATGGCGGCGAAGACCGCGCCGGTGCCGCAGAACGCGTTGGCCAGGGTGAACCAGTCGGCCAGGTGGAACTCGCGCAACATCGAGAAATGACGTTTCATGGAAGATCGGGTGGCGGCAATCACAAGAGAGTACCGCGAGCGGCCCGCGCCCGGACAGCCCACCCTACGCCACCGTAGCCCGCCCTTGCCGGGCCGTTCACGCGGGGACGACCTGCGGTGAATTTTTGGCCACCCATCTTGACAGCGAGTGCCAGCGGGGGCCGGAGGCGCTTATCCACAAACTTGCCCACGAGTCATCCACACCCCCTGTGGACAACTCAGTCTCAATAGACGCGACCTTGGTGATTTTCTGATCACCGATCTTCATCGTGGATGGCCGATCCATCTTCACAGGGGCGCCCATCGGTGCCGCCGGTGGGCTAAGCTGGTGGATGGACTCCGCCGCCGCCAGGTCCTGCCGCCCACCGACAGGAGTCTTGCGCGTGCTTTCCCCCGACCATCTGGCCGCCCAGTTGCGCCACCCGCACGGTGAGCACGCGCTCGTCGTGGCCGAATCGATGAACCGCAGCAACGGCGACCTCAACCGCGCTGCGATCGCCCTGCTGGCGGTCACTGCGGGCGAGCAGGTGCTGGAGATCGGCCCGGGCAATGCGGCCTTCGCGCCCGATCTGCTGCGTTCCTCGGGCAGCCTCTACCTGGGGCTGGATGTCTCGGCCGCGATGGTCGACGCGGGCAACACGCTGCTGGCCGCGCGCGGGCTGCAGGATCGCGCCGAGGTCCGGCTCGGCGATGCCCAGGCCCTGCCCCTGGACGCGGCCTGCATCGATGCGGCGCTGGCGGTGAACATCCTGTACTTCTGGGACGACCTGAAATTCCCGTTCGCCGAACTGGCCCGCGTGCTGCGCCCGGGTGGCCGGCTCTGCCTGGCCTTCGGCGATGCCGCCTTCATGCGCACCCTGCCGTTCACCGCGCATGGCTTTCACCTGCACGAACTGGCCGATGTCGAGCAGGCCCTGCGCAGCGCCGGATTGACCGTACAGGGCTGGCGCGCCCATCACGAAACCGGGCGCAGCAACGACGGGCGCGAGGTCAGCAAGCATTTCCACCTGCTGCTCGCCCGCAGGTAGTGACGGCCACTGGCGGGCATTACTGGCGCATGCACCACCGTTCATGGGTCGCCGGCCAGCGGCCGGCACTACAGCCGGGTGTAGCTCCAGGATTCCATGGCGCCATCGCGGTACGGCATCACGCCATGGAAGGCGCGGGGCTCGTCGTCGAACACCAGCGGCAGGAAGCTGCGATCGCCTTCCCACAGCGGCAGGCTGTCGATCCTGTCCACGTCCACCCATTCCAGGGTGCCCTCCGGATTGGAGGTCAGCGGCGTGCCGGTGAAGTCATCGATGACGAACACGAAACCGAACCAGTCCTCGCCGTTCTTGCCGAAGCCCGGCCAGCTGATCGTGCCGCGCAGGCGCATGGTCCCGCACTCGATCCCGGCCTCTTCGCGGATCTCGCGCCGCATGCAGGCGGCGGCGTCTTCATCGCGCTCCATCTTGCCGCCCAGCCCGTTGTACTTGCCCAGGTGCAGATCACCGGGGCGGGCGTTGCGGTGGATCATCAGCACTTGCTTGCCGTCGGCGGACAGCACGTAGCCCAGGGTGGCCACGATGGGGGTATAGGGCATTTCGCACAGGCTCGGGGGTACACAGACCCCCGATTATGCGTGATCCGCCAGGGGGCGGCTCAGGGCACCAGGGTGGTGCGACGGGCATCCGCCGGTGCCGCCACCGCGCCATCGCGGCGCAGGGTCGCCACGCCGTGGCCGCGTTCGGCCAGGTATTCCAGCCATTTGCCGAGGAAGGTGTTCATCCGCATGCGGTGGCTGATCAGCTCGGCCGGCGGCGGGTACATGCCCACCACGTCCTGCCAGCGGCGTCCGACATAGCAATGGGTGGTCTCGGCCTGGCGGGCGTCACGGTACAGGCGCACGTAGGCCGACGGGTCCGGCTGCCCGGTGACCGGGTCGGCGAAGTCGTAGGTCAGCCGCAGCTCGACCGTGTAGCGGTGGCACTCGATCACGTCCAGCCGCACATCCAGCCCATCGCCGATCGAGGAGACGTAACTGCCGGGCACCAGCTCGGACGGCGCGAACAGACGCACCAGGTGCTGGTAGTTCTCGGCGTAAAGGCCCATCAGCCAGCTCAGGCGGCTGAGCCGGGGAATGCGTTCGATACGGGGCGATGCCTGGGCCATGGGTCGATCCTACACGTTGATCTCCCAACGTGGGGGCGGTGGCAGCCCGGCCAAAGGGGCGGCCCGCAACCGGTTCACGGACGCGGGGTAGTGCCGGCCGCTCCCCCGGAGAGGTGCAATGCGCGGACTGATTCGGCGTGCCGAATCAGTACATCTCGCGCTGCAGCCCCAGCGTGCCCAGCACCTTGCTCGAGATTTCCTCGATCGAGGTGTGGGTGGTGCTCAGGGTCGGGATCCGCTCCATCCGGAACATGGTCTCGGCCGCGGCGACCTCGCGGCGGCAGGTCTCCAGGTTGGCGTAGCGCGAATTGGGGCGGCGCTCCTGGCGGATCTGCTGCAGGCGGTCCGGGTCGATGGTCAGGCCAAACAGCTTCTTGCGGTAAGGACGCAGCCGGGGAGGCAGGCGGTCCTGCTCCAGATCCTCGTCGGTCAGCGGGTAGTTGGCCGCGCGGACCCCGTAATGCAGGGCCAGGTAGATGCAGGTGGGAGTCTTGCCGGCCCGCGACACGGCCACCAGGATCACGTCGGCATCGTCGTAGTTGATAGCGATGCCGTCGTCATGGGTCAGTGCGAAGTTCATCGCGTTGATCCGCCGGTGGTAGGTCTCGAAGTCGACCATGCCGTGCGCCTGGCCGACCCGGGAATGCCGGTTGACCGCCAGTTCGCGCTCCAGCGGCTCGATGAAGGGGGCGAACACGTCCAGCATCAACCCGCCGCTTTCGGCCAGGATGATGCTCAGCCCGCTGTCCACGCAGGAACTGACCACGATGGGCCGAACCTGGTACCGCTCCCCCGCTGCACGGATCCTTTCACAGGCTTCCCGCGCTTTTTCCGGATCATCGATGAACGACATTCGGTCGGTGATGAAGCTGAACCCGGAGAACTGGGTCAGGAGGCTATGCCCAATGGTTTCAGCGGTGATACCGGTTCCATCGGACACGTAGAACACCGGACGGATCGTCGACATACGGCTTTTACCCCCTCCGAAGCTTAAAAAGGCTGTCGATACAAGCTTGTGCCGACAGCGGTCTGCCCGGCATCATATCGGCTTCTTCCTACGGACGTGGCCATCCAGCCCGCCTCGGGCGATGGCCAAACGGAGCATCGCGCTTGAACGAGAACATCCTGTGGTTGCACGAACTGCGCCTGGCCGATCTGGCCCGCGTAGGCGGCAAGAATTCGTCGCTTGGCGAAATGATCGGCAATCTGGCCGGTCTGGGGGTGTCTGTCCCCGGCGGTTACGCAACCACCTCTGAAGCCTTCAAGGACTTCATCGCCCATAACGATCTGTCCAAGCGCATCTTCGACAAGCTGGCCACGCTGGACGTGGAAGATGTCGGTGCCCTGACGATCGCCGGCAAGGAGATCCGCGGCTGGGTGATCGATGCCCCGCTCCACCCGGCGCTGGACCAGGACATCCGCACCGCCTACGCCAAGCTGTGCAGCGAAAACGGCGGCGGCGACGTCGCGGTCGCGGTGCGTTCCTCGGCCACCGCCGAAGATCTGCCCGATGCGTCCTTCGCCGGCCAGCAGGAAACCTTCCTCAACGTGACCGGCGCCGACGATGTCGTGCTCAAGGTCAAGGAAGTGTTCGCCTCGCTCTACAACGACCGCGCGATCGCCTACCGCGTCCACCACGGCTTCAAGCACGAGGACGTGTTCCTGTCCGCCGGCGTGCAGCTGATGGTGCGCTCGGGCGTCGGTGCCTCCGGCGTGCTGTTCACCCTGGACACCGAGTCCGGCTTCCGCGACGTGGTGTTCGTCACCTCCTCGTTCGGCCTGGGCGAAATGGTCGTGCAGGGTGCGGTCAACCCGGACGAGTTCTACGTCTACAAGCCCACCCTGAGCGCGGGCAAGCCGGCGATCCTGCGCCGCTCGCTCGGCAGCAAGGCGATCCGCATGGTGTATTCGGATGTCCCCGGTGAGCGCGTGCGCATCGAAGACACCCCGGCCGAGCTGCGCAACACCTTCTCGATCAGCGATGAGGACGTGCAGGAACTGTCCAAGCAGGCGCTGGTGATCGAAAAGCATTACGGCCGCCCGATGGATATCGAGTGGGCCAAGGACGGCGTCAGCGGCAAGCTGTTCATCGTGCAGGCGCGCCCGGAGACGGTGAAGTCGCGTGGCCATGCCACCCAGATCGAACGTTTCGCACTGAACCAGAAGGACGGCAAGGTGCTGGCCGAAGGCCGCGCCGTCGGTGCCAAGATCGGTGCCGGTACCGCCCGCGTCGTGCGCACCCTGGACGACATGGCCCGCGTGCAGCCCGGCGACGTGCTGATCGCCGACATGACCGATCCCGATTGGGAGCCGGTGATGAAGCGCGCCTCGGCCATCGTGACCAACCGCGGCGGACGTACCTGCCACGCGGCGATCATCGCGCGTGAGCTGGGCGTACCGGCCGTGGTCGGCTCCGGCAACGCGACCCAGCTGATCCAGGATGGCCAGGAAGTGACCGTCAGCTGCGCCGAGGGTGACACCGGCTTCATCTACGACGGCATCCTCGAATTCGAGCGCACCACCACGGACCTGGGCAACATGCCGCCCGCGCCGCTGAAGATCATGATGAACGTGGCCAACCCGGAACGTGCCTTCGACTTCGGCCAGCTGCCGAACGCCGGCATCGGCCTGGCCCGCCTGGAAATGATCATCGCCAGCCACATCGGCATCCACCCGAACGCGCTGCTGGAGTACGACCGCCAGGACGCGGCGACCAAGAAGAAGATCGACGAGAAGATCGCCGGTTACGCCGATCCGGTCAGCTTCTACGTCGGTCGTCTGGCCGAAGGCATCGCCACGCTGACCGCGTCGGTCGCCCCGAACCCGGTGATCGTGCGCCTGTCGGACTTCAAGTCCAACGAGTACGCCAACCTGATCGGTGGCAGCAACTACGAGCCGCACGAAGAGAACCCGATGATCGGCTTCCGCGGCGCCAGCCGTTACGTCGACCCGAGCTTCTCGGCCGCCTTCGCCCTGGAATGCCAGGCCGTGCTGCGCGTGCGCAACGAGATGGGCCTGGACAACCTGTGGGTCATGATCCCGTTCGTGCGCACCCTGGAAGAAGGCCGCAAGGTCGTCGAGGTGCTGGAACAGAACGGCCTGAAGCAGGGCGAAAACGGCCTGAAGATCATCATGATGTGCGAAGTGCCGTCCAACGCACTGCTCGCCGATGAGTTCCTGGAGATCTTCGACGGCTTCTCCATCGGCTCCAACGACCTGACCCAGCTGACCCTGGGCTTGGACCGCGATTCCTCGATCGTCGCGCACCTGTTCGACGAGCGGAACCCGGCGGTGAAGAAGCTGCTGTCGATGGCGATCAAGTCCGCGCGCGCCAAGGGCAAGTACGTCGGCATCTGCGGCCAGGGCCCGTCCGATCATCCGGACCTGGCGGAATGGCTGATGCAGGAAGGCATCGAATCGGTGTCGCTGAACCCGGACACCGTGGTGGATACCTGGCTGCGTCTGGCGAAGCTCAAAGCCAAGGGTTGATCCCTTCGGCAATGAGATGAAGAACAAAACCCCGCGCAAGCGGGGTTTTGTTTTTGCGACGCGGCATCCGCCCCCAGGGGTAGCAACTGTCTTATCAGGTGCAGACCAACGCGGCCTCGGCGTCCCGCTTGCGGGCGTTGAGGATGACCAGCATCTTGCGCATGACCGCTACCAGCGCCACCTTGCTCGCCTTGCCTTTGGCTTTCAAGGTCGCGTAAAAGTCACGTAGCCTGGGCTCGTAACGGATGGCGGTTAGCGCCGCCATGTAGAGCGCTTCGCGCACTACGGCCCGGCCCCCGGTGATACTGCGCTTGCCCTGCCAGGTACCGCTCTCGCGGTTCATGGGCGCCAGGCCGACCAGCGAAGCAATGGCCTTGCTCCCCAGTGTTCCCAGCTCCGGCAGTTCGCAGGCCAAGGTGCTGACCAGGATCGGCCCAGCGCCTTTGAGCGTTCCGATGTTCTTCCAGCACGGCTGCGCGGCGAGCTGCTCGGCAATGGCCTTGTCCAGCTGTTTAAGGTCTTCGGACAGCTGGGCAAGATGGCGCTGCTTGATCGTGATCAGGACTGGATCGGTCAGCTGCCGCAAGCGCTGCATCTCGCTGACGCGCATCTGCACCAGATGACGGCGGCACTGGGCAAATTCGGCCAACCGCCGCTGCCAGGGCGCCGGTGGCACGTAGCGAGTGAGCGGCAAAAGGTGGGCCATCTGCGCCAGCACGGCTGCATCGAGTCGATCGGTTTTGGCAGCACGTCCCGTGGCTTGGGCGAAGCGGCGGGCCCGAGCAGGATTGATGCGGACCATCGGAAGCCCAGCCTCGTGCAAAGCCTCCAGTGCGGCACGCTCGTACCCGCCGCTGGCTTCCAGAACGACCTGCGTGATGGGCCATTGTTTCAGCCATTGAATCAGCCGCACAAAGCCACGCTTGTCGTTGCTGAATTGGCCAAACGCCTGTTCATGGACGGCCACATCCAGCGTGGCCTGACTTACATCGATCCCGATCCCATACATGGCAGAACTCCGCTAGGCTGACAGGGTCGAGAGCTCCCCCCGCTTGCCCAGTCTTATCAGTCCGAGCGCCAACTCGATCAACTGTTCGGGCGGATCAGGGAGAAACCGGCGTGGGGACCCAAGCTACCCAGCGGTCGCAAGACCTAGAGCCACACGGTCGCCCACGCCGGGCTCTCGGCACCTAAAGTGCCAGATCGGCAAGAGATAAGAGCCACGCCATGCGTGGCTGCTCTTCGTTGGGCTGCCATTCGTTGTGCATCCAGATCCCGGAAGGTCCGCGTTGCCACGCATGGCGTGGCACTACCGTCAGGCTTCGGCGGGCTCCGTCACCTCGGCTGCCGGGTAATCGGTAAACCCTTCCGCCCCCCCCCCGAAGAACGTCGCTTTGTCCGACGGGTTCAACGGCAGGCCCTGCCGCAGCCGCTCCGGCAGGTCCGGGTTGGCGATGAACGGCCGGCCGAACGCGATCAGGTCGGCCCAGCCCCTGGCCAGTGCTTCCTCCGCACGCGCCACCGTGTACTTGCCGGCATAGATCAGCGTACCCCGGTAGATCATGCGCAGCGCCTCCTTGAAGGCCACCGGCATCACCGGCGCGTCCTCCCAGTCGGCTTCGGCGATATGCAGGTAGCCCACGCCGATCTGGTCCAGCAGGTGCGCGGCGGCCAGGTAGGTCGCCTGCGGGGTGTCGTCCACCGCGCCCTGCAGCGTGGTCAGCGGCGCCAGACGCACGCCGACGCGCTCGGCACCGATCTCCGCAGCCACCGCTTCGGTCACCTCGCGCAGGAAGCGCAGGCGGTTCTGCAGCGCGCCACCGTAGGCATCCGTGCGCTGGTTGGCCTGGGAGTCGATGAACTGGTTGATCAGGTAGCCGTTGGCGCCATGCAGTTCGATGCCATCGAAGCCTGCCGCGATCGCATTGCGCGCGGCCGCCGCGTAGTCGTGCACGATCCCGGCGATCTCATTGATGGCCAATGCGCGCGGCATCGAGTGCTGCACCATCTCGCCGACGCCGCTCTGCGGGCCGCGCCCTTCCGGATCGACGAACACCTTGACGCCCTCGGCCAGCAGCGCCGAGGAGGACACCGGTGCGGCGCCGCCCGGCTGCAGGGCCACATGCGAGACGCGGCCGACATGCCAGAGCTGGGCGACGATCCGGCCACCCGCCGCGTGGACCGCGTCGGTGACGCCGCGCCAGCCGGCGATCTGGGCCTCGTCATGGATGCCCGGGGTCCAGGCATAGCCCTGGCCCTGCTGGCTGATCTGGGTACCTTCGCTGACGATCAGGCCGGCCGAGGCGCGCTGGGCGTAGTACTCGGCCATCAGCGGCGTGGCAACGTTGCCCTCACCGGCCCGCGAACGGGTCATCGGCGGCATCACGATACGGTTGGGCAGCGTCAACGCGCCACGGGTGTAGGGGGAGAACAGCATGGGAATCCTTGATCGGGGGGCGCCGCCGAAGCGGTGATGCCGACAAGGATGGGGACCGCACCGCCCGCTCAACAGCCCTCCGGCAGCAAAACAGTTGTGCCGCCCGTGCAACGATCGATCAGGTACGCTCGGGCGCCAGCGTCGCGTAGGCCGCCCGGACGGTCTCGTAGCCGTAGGTACGTTCCAGCCGGCGCACGATGAAGTGCCCGCGCGCCACGTCCTGGTAGTAGTCGGTGAACATGGTGTTGAGCGTTGCACCGGCCACCGCCCCCACGATCGGCACCGCCTGCGCGGCGAACTTCTCGGTGACCACCACGCCGAAGCGCGCGGCGACCTTCTCCACGAGCTTGGCCAGCCACTTGCCGGCCTCCTTCGGGGTCAGCCCGATCATCACGGGGCTGCCGCCGACCGCGCGCCCGGCCAGCTCGGCGGAGAGGTGGCGCATCACCTCGGCGGTGAAGCCACGGGTGATGTAGTAGCCGGTCTCGCTGGCGTCGTCCTTGCCCGAATTACCGCCCAGCGCGAACACTTCCAGGCAGGCGTGCCGGGTGCTCATGTCACGCAGGTCGAAGCCCTCGCTGCGGGCGACGTCGGCCACCGAGCGCATCATGATCGTGGTCGACACCGGCAGTTCGATGAACAGCGTGGTGAACCCGAACGCGCCGCCAACCGCACCGGAGGTGGCCGCCGCCAGTTTGTGCCAGCGCGTGGACGCCGCCTTGCCGGGCGTGTTGTCCATCGTCCACAACGCGGCCTGGGCGGATTTGAACAATGCCGCCTCGACCGCGCCATGGATGCGGCGCGATACCGAATCCGGCAGCCGCTTGACCGCGAACTCCAGCGGCGAGCCGATCAGGTTCGCCATCTTGGCGGTCAGCGTGGGCGATTCAAGCAGGTCCACCGCACGCTGCAGGTCGCGCCAATCCTGCGAGGTCGGCAGGATCGAGGACGACAGCGGCGGCGGTTGCGGCGAGGTGATGGCGTTCATGGCCGCGATCATAGCGCCGCCGATGTCTAGCGCTTGTTGCCTCGCCTGCCGGTGGCTGAATGCCCCGGTGGGCTCAGGCCGGCAGGCCCGACAGCGCGCCCATGAACTGCCGGTAGTGGCGCAGCTCCGCGATGGAATCGTGCACGTCGCTCAGCGCGGTATGGCTGGCGGTCTTGCCGACGCCGGCGGCGACGCCCGGGGCCCAGCGCTTGGCCAGTTCCTTGATCGTGGAGACGTCCAGGTTCCGGTAGTGGAAGTACTTTTCCAGGCGCGGCATTTCACGGTGCAGGAAGCGACGGTCCTGGCAGATCGAATTGCCGCACATCGGCGAGGCACCCGCCTTGATCCACTGCTGCAGGAACGCGATGGTCTGCGCCTCCGCCTGGCCCAGCGTCACGCTGCTGTCGACCACGCGCTGCCACAGGCCGGAACGGCGATGCTGGTTGCGGTTCCATTCGTCCATGGCCTCCAGCCGCTCGACCGGATGATGGATCGCGAACTCCGGACCTTCGGCCAGCACGTTCAACTGCGCATCGGTCACCACCGTGGCGATCTCGATGATGGCATCGTTGTCGGTGTCCAGACCGGTCATTTCCAGATCGATCCAGATCAGTCGCTCGCCTTCCGCGCCGGTGTCCGCCATGTGTTCGCCTTGTGCTGGGTCGCCGCCTGCGCCGCGACCGGGAATGGATAAGGCCCACATGATACCGCCAACGCGTCACGAGCCTGTCGCTGCGGCGCCCTTATTCCAGCAGCAGCGGCGGCTTGCCACGCTTGGCGCGAAAGTAGTTGGTCAAGCGGGTGCTGGCGTCCTTGGCCAGCACGCCGCCGTGGAGCTCGACACGGTGGTTGTGCCGCGGGTCGCCGATCAGGTCGAACACGCTGCCGCAGGCACCGGTCTTGGGGTCGGTCGCCGCATACACCAGCCGCGCCACGCGTGCATGCACGATCGCCATGGCGCACATCGCACACGGCTCCAGGGTGACGTACAGCGTGCTGCCGATCAGCCGGTGGTTGGCCAGCGCCCTGCCCGCCTGCCGCATCGCCACGATCTCGGCATGCGCGCTGGGGTCGTGGTCGGCAATGTTGAGGTTCCAGCCTTCACCGAGCACGGTGCCATCGGCACCGACCAGCACCGCGCCGACCGGAATCTCGTTGAACTCACGCTCGGCACGCTCGGCCAGGCCCAGTGCATGGCGCATCCAGTGCTCGTCCTGGTCGTGCACCGGCACGCCCAGCGGAGGCGGCGGCGCGAGACGCTCAACCATGGCCATTGGCCTTGCGCACGAACGCCTCGAACGCGGCCAGGGTGGCCTCGCTGACGTGGTGCTCGATGCCTTCGGCGTCGCGGCGCGCCGAGTCGGCGTCCACGCCCAGTGCCAGCAGGAACTGCTCCACGGTCTGGTGGCGGGCACGCATTTCCACCGCCAGCTGCTCGCCGGCCGGGGTCAGGAACACGCCACGGTACGGTCGCTGGATCGCCCAGCCCTCCTTGACCAGGCGCTTGAGTGCCTTGGCGACCGTCGGCTGCGCCACCCCGAGCCGGCTGGCGATGTCCACCTGGCGGGCCTCACGGCCATCGGCGATCAGGTCCGCGATCAGCTCCACATAATCCTCGACCAGCTCGGACCGGCGTGCCTCGCGCACCTGCACGAAGCCCTCGACGTGCACCTGGGCATCGATCAGGGGCGTGGTGGCTTTACGGCTCGACGACGGCATGGTGGCTCCAGCAATGGCCGGTGGCGAAGGGCTGCGGCGCCCGGACAGTTTACCTCACGGGGGTTTGCGACTGGCCGGGGCGGTCCGGCGGGTGCGGAACGCCCCCGATTGCTTGGTACACCGCAAATGGAATGAAACCGACGTCTCATTCACAGGACCTTGTGTTTGACAAATGATTTTTGTTACCGGATATATATCCCACCTACTCAGCCATGGACCCGGCCGAAGGCCAAGGAGCAGCATGGACGCATCCGCATTACGGAAGTACGGCCCCCTCGCTCTGATCGTCGTCCTCGCCGCGTTGATGACCGCGCTGGCCGTGCAGAACCGCCAGCTCCGCCAGCAGCAAGCACTACTGGTGACGAAGGTCGAGCAACTTTCCAAGGCTGTTCATGGCTTGCCTGAAGGCGCCGAGCCGGAGGCACTTACCGCCACCGCCATCAATGGTGAGTCACTGACGCTTGCCGGCTCGCGAAGCGGGCGCCAGGTGCTTTACTTCTTTTCACCGTCATGCAAATTCTGCCTGGCTTCGGTGCCGCAGATTCAGGCGCTGGATGCCGCCGGTCGGAACAACGGACACCGCGCCTTCGAGATGGTTGCCGTCAGTCTCCCCCCGCATGACGCCGCGCCGGACTACGCCTCACAGCACGGTTTTGCCTTCCCGGTGATCAACGATGTGGATGCCCGCATCACCCAGCGCTACAGCGCTACCCTTGTGCCGATGGTGGTGGTGATCGATGACGGCAAGATCATCTACCGCCACGTCGGGCAGCTCAAAGACAGTTCGGTCAACGCAATCACCGGTGCATTCGTTGTACGCGCCGGCCGCAAGGCAGCCGCGTCGCCCGCTGGCTGAGTGTTGTTTGCCCGTTGTACCCGCGTCACCAACCCAAGGAGAAGCACCATGAAGTCGAAGAAGCTCGTCTCGGTTTTTGGTGGTATCGCCGTTGCCTTCGCTCTGGCATTTGCATCCGGCCAGGCATTCGCTACCTCCAGCCAGCCGGTGCCGGTGGCAGGCTGTGACTTCCATATCGGCTGTACCTACGGTGGCTACGGCTTCCGCATGTGCTGCGATCCGATCTGACCCGATGGCCCATCCCGGCAACCGCCGGGATGGGCGTGGCCGCTAGCGTGGCCGACGCTGCAACGCGGTCTCGAACAACACGGTCCTGTCCTCGTTGATGGCCACCAGCGTGCCGCCATGCGCGCGCGCGAACTCGCTGGCGATGAACAACCCCAGCCCCAGCCCGCGGCTGTCGTGGAAACTGGCCTTGAACGGCTCGAACAGGCGCGGCAGCAATGCCTCGGGAATCTGCCCGGCATTGCGCACCTGCAGGCGCAGCGGCGCGCTGCGCTCACCCTCCAGGCGAACCAGCACGGGCGCATCGCCGCCATGCAGCACCGCATTGCCGATCAGGTTGGACAACAACTGCGCCAGCCGATCCGGATCGCCCTGAAGGTGGGCATCGCCCTGGACCTGCAGCTCGATGCGCGCCTGCGGATGCGCACGCCCGATCTCGGCCACGACCGTTGCGGCCACGTCGGCCAGATCGCACTCGGTGCTGTACAGGCGCAACCCGCCGGTACGGATCTTCGAGAAATCCAGCAACTGCTCCACCATCCGGGCCATGCGCTGGGCACTGTTGTCCAGGTGGCCGAGCGTGCGCTGCACCTGGCTGTCGTCGGGCAGGTCGAGCGCCAGCTTGTCGGCGCACAGCAGGATCGAGGCCAGCGGCGTGCGCAGGTCGTGCGTGAGCACCGCCATCATCGTTTCGTTGAGCGTGAGCGCATGCTCCAGCGCCTCGTTGCGCGTCTTGAGCAGCTGCTTCTGCTGGTAGAGCTCGATGAACACATTGACCTTGCTCATGATCACCTGCGGCTCGATCGGCTTGTGCAGGAAATCGACCGCCCCGGTTTCGTAGCCCTTGAACGCGCGCACGGGGTCGTTCGGCGAGGCCGTCAGGAAGATGATCGGCACATCGCGGCTGCGCTGCGAGCCGCGCATCAGTTCGGCGAGCGAAAAGCCGTCGATCTCCGGCATGTGCACGTCCAACAGCGCCAGCGCCACCTCATGCTCGAGCAGCAGTTCCAGCGCCTCGGCGCCGGAGGGCGCACACAGAATCTCCAGGCCCGGGCGACGCAGCAGCGCTTCCATCGCGACCAGGTTCTGCGGAATGTCATCGACAATCAGCAGCTTCACGCAATCGGTGGTGGCAGTCGACCCGGCGGGCTCGATCAGGTTCATCGGGTAAGACCTTTCATACGCGTGCAGATGGAGGTGAGCGGGAGTACCGCATCGGCACCGGCGTGCGCCAGGGCCGAGGCGGGCATCATCGAGGAATACGCCTCCTCAGGGCATTGGATCCAGGCTTCGCCGCCTGCGTGGCGCACGGCAGCCACGCCGTCACTGCCGTCGGTACTGGCCCCGGTGAGCAGGATCGCCAGCACGCCATCACCGAACACATCGGCAGCGCTTTCGAACAGGGGATCGATCGCGGGGCGGGAGAATAGCACCGGCGGATCCACCGACAGCGCCAGCGTGGCGCGGTCCTCGACCAGCAGGTGGTAGTCCGGCGGCGCGAACGTCACCGTGCCGGGCTGCAGAGGTTGTTTGTCCTCGGCTTCGCGCACCGGCAGCGGGCAGCCGGCGTCGAGCAGGTCGGCGATGCGGCTGGGGCGGTCGCGCGGCAGATGCAGCACTACCAGCACCGGCAGCGCCAGCGCCGACGGCAGCGATGACAGCAGGGCCTGCAGCGCACTGACGCCGCCGGCCGACGCACCGACGACCACCAGGTCGAACCGGCTGCGTTGCGATGCCGCGCTCATCAGGCCAGCTTCCGGTAGAGGCGCTGTTCGCGGGCACAGGCTTCGAACAGGTCCGCGTGCGCGCCGAACTGCAGCGACTCCTTGCTGCCCAGGCCGAGGAAGCCCCGGTGCACCAGCGCCTCATGGAACAGGCCGATGGCACGGTCCTGCAACGGCCGCTGGAAATAGATGAGTACGTTGCGGCAGGACACCAGGTGCACTTCCGAGAACACGGTATCGGTCGCCAGGCTGTGGTCGGCGAACACGATGTTGCGCTTCAGACGACGGTCGAACACCACGCTGCCGTAGCCGCTGCTGTAGTAGTCGGAGAGCGATCCGGTGCCGCCGGCGGCCAGATAATTGCGGCTGAACTGCGCAAGACGATCCAGCGCGAAAGCGCCGGACTCGGCCGCCTGCAGCGCTTCGGGATTGATGTCGGTGGCGTAGATGATCGCGCGGTCAAGCAGGCCTTCCTCATGCAGCAGAATCGCCAGCGACCAGACCTCTTCGCCGGTACTGCAGCCGGCGATCCACAGCTTGATCGACGGATACGTGCGCAGCACCGGTACCGCATGCTCGCGCAGCACCCGGAAATACGGCGGGTCGCGGAACATCTCCGAGACCTGCACGGTGAAGTACTGCATCGCCTGGGCGAACGTGTCCGGCTCGTGCAGCAGCCGGTGCTGCAGCGCGCCCATGGTCGGGCAGTCGAAGCGCGCCATGGCGTGGCGCATCCGCCGCCGCAGCGACGCCAGCGCGTAGTCACGGAAGTCGTAGTGGTAGCGCTGGTACACCGCCTCCAGCAACACCTTCAGTTCCAGGTCGAACAACTCCGTTTCATTCATCGGCGCGAGCACCACACGCGGCACAGCGAGACCAGCTTGTCCACATCGATCGGCTTGGCGATGTAGTCGTTGGCACCGGCCTGCAGGCAATGCTCGCGGTCGTCGGGCATCGCCTTGGCGGTGAGCGCGATGATCGGCAGGTCGCGCCAACGGTTATCCGCGCGGATCTCGCGCATGGCGGTCAGCCCGTCCATCTCCGGCATCATGATGTCCATCAGCACCAGGTCGATCTCCGGGCGCAGCTTCTCCAGCGCCTCGCGACCGTTGCGGGCGATGTCCAGGGTGACACCGAGCGGCTCGAGCACGCTGGACAGCGCGAAGATGTTGCGCACGTCGTCCTCGGCCAGCAGCACGGTGCGGCCATCGAGCACCGCATCGCGGCGGCGCGCCTCGCGCAGCAGGCGCTGCTGGTCGGTCGGCAGCGAGGCCTCGACACTGTGCAGGAACAGGGTCACTTCATCGAGCAGGCGCTCGGGCGAGCGCGCGCCCTTGATGATGATGCTCTTGGAATAGCGGCGCAGGCGCTGCTCTTCATCGCGGGTCAGCGCGCGGCCGGTGTAGACGATCACCGGCGGGAACGCCACGGCCTCGTTGCCGGCCATGCGCTCGAGCAGGTCGTAGCCGGTGCCGTCGGGCAGCGCCAGGTCGGTGACCATGCAGTCGAAGGTCGATCCGGCCAGCTCCGCCATCGCCTCGGTGATGGTGCCCACCGCGGTGATCTCCAACTGGTCGCGACCGAGCAGCAACTGCAGGTTGGAGCGCAGCTCACTGTCGTCCTCGACGATCAGCAGGCGGCGCATGTCGCGCTGGCTGGTGGCCTCCAGTTGCTGGATCGCCCCGACCAGGCGCTCGCGCGTGGCCGGCTTGATCACATAGCCGATCGCGCCCAGCTCCATCGCTACCTGCGAGCGCTCCAGCCCGGACACCACGTGCACGGGGATGTGGCGCGTGGCCGGGTCGCGCTTGAGGCGCTCCAGCACGCTGAGCCCGGAGACGTCGGGCAGGCCGATATCGAGCAGGATGCCGTTGGGCCGCAGTTCGGTCGCCAGGGCCAGCGCTTCCTCGGCGGTGCCGGCAACCACGCAGTCGAAGTCCAGTTCATGCGCCATCGAGACCAGGGCGCTGGCAAAGGTCGCATCGTCTTCGACCACCAGGATCATCCGGCCCGCGCGGCTGCGACGGCCGCGGTCATCGATCACCTTGGCCGCCGGCGCCGGCGCCGGCGTCGACGTCGACCCGGCATGTGCACGGCCGAGCGGCGCGGCGGCGGGACGGACGTCGTGCACGACGTGCTGGGCACTGCCGGTGCTGCCGTCAGCCAGCAGCGGCAGTTCGAGGGTGAAGCAGCTGCCGCGGCCCGGCTCGCTGGAAACGGAGATGCTGCCGCCCATGCGGGCGGCCAGATCGCGCGAGATCGACAGGCCCAGCCCGGTGCCACCATAACGGCGGCGGGTACTGCCATCGGCCTGGCGGAACGCTTCGAAGATCACCGCGGTCTGCTCGTCGGGAATGCCGATGCCGGTATCGGACACGGCGAACTGGATCCGCCCTGCCCCGGCACTGCGCACCTTCAGCGACACGCTGCCGTGCTCGGTGAACTTGACCGCGTTGGCCAGCAGGTTCTTCAGGATCTGCTGCAGGCGCTGACTGTCGGCCAGCAGCTGGGTCGGCGCATCCGGCGCGGCGCTGATCTCCAGGCTCAGGCCCTTCTGCACCGCCATCGGCTCGAAGGTTTCCTTCAAGCGCTGCAGCACGCTGGAAACGGCCAGGTTCTCTTCTACCAGCTCGACGTGGCCGGCTTCGATCCGCGACAGGTCCAGGATGTCGTTGATGAGCGCCAGCAGGTCGTTGTTGGAGGAGTGGATCGCCTGGGCGTACTTGACCTGCTCGGCGGTCAGCGTGCCGTCCTTGTTGTCGGCCAGCAGCTTGGCCAGGATCAGCGCGCTGTTGAGCGGCGTACGCAGCTCGTGGGACATGTTGGCCAGGAACTCGGACTTGTAGCGCGAGCTGGCCTCCAGCTCATTGCTGTTCTGCACCAGCTGCGCCTGGGCCAGCAGCAGGGCCTGCTGGCGCGACTCCAGCTCGTGGGTGCGCTCTTCAAGCTGCACATTGGTCTGCTCCAGCTCGGCCTGCTGCTGCTCCAGGTTGGCCTGGGAATGCAGCAGGCTGCGGCTCTGCTCCTCCAGTTCCTCGTTGGCCACGCGCAGTTCTTCCTGCTGGGTCTGCAGCTCTTCGCTCTGGCGCTGGGTTTCCTCCAGCAGTTCCACCAGCTGGGCATTGAGCAGCGACGCGCGCAGCGCGATGCCAATCGGCTCGGCGCACTGCAGCAGCAACGCCATCTCCAGGCTGCGTGCGGGCGATACGCCGGCACGGCCCAGCTCGATGACGCCGATCACCAAGCCATCGGCGGTGATCGGTCCCAGCAGGCGCTGGTGCACGGTGGTGCGGCCCAGCGGGGTGTCGATATCCAGCGGGCTGTCGCTGTCCTCCAGCCGGCGGGCACGGCCCTCACGGATGATCTCGCCCCATTGCCCGGCATTCGCCGGCAGCGTCTCCGGCAGCTGCGACGGCAGCGCGGCGCCACCGACCAGCACCAGCCGCTCGCCCTGCAGGCGGTACATCGCGCCGACATCGGCATTGAGCTGCGCGCACAGCGCGCGCATGGCTGCTTCGGCCAGTTCACGCGGGGTGGGATCCCCTTGCAGGCTGGTCCCGACCACGTTCTCGCCGGCCTGCAGCCACAGCGCGTCGGCCGCTTCACGGCGGGCGCCGATGGCCTTCATCACGGTCAGCGCCATCATCAGGAAGGCGACGCCGCCGATGCTGCGGTTGACGAAGGAAAACGCCGAATTGCTGCTGTCCGGCGCGACGTTGTAGCCGACCGCCAACAGGATGCAGGACCCGATCGCCACCAACAACGGCACGTCCAGGCGGCGCTGGAACAGCGTGATGCCGACCGCCATGAAGTAGGTCAGCCAGACCGCATAGCCCAGCGGCACCACCATCTCCGTGCCCAGCGTGGCCGCCATCAAGGCGGCCGACGCAAGCCTGATCCAACGGTCACGGGCGGTAGGCGCAGAATTCATGCCGTGTTCCAGCTCAGCTAAAAAGGGGGCTGATGGTACCTGAGCGGTAAACGGGTGTTAAGCGCCAGAAGTCAGCGCGTTTGACGCACGTTCTTGACACTTTCTTCACACCATGGCCCCTACGGTTCGGTCCCTTATCGGGGGAGTCGATAGCCGTCGTGGTCCAGGCCGTATCCAGCGTTGCACCGCTCGCCGACGAAAGCCGGCAGCTGAAGCTGTTGATCGACAACGTGAGCGATCACGCGATCTATCTGCTGGATACGCAGGGCAGCATCTGCAGCTGGAACCGCGGCTGTGAACGGGTCAAGGGCTATGACGCCGAAGCGGTGATCGGCAAGTACGTCGGCCTGTTCTATACCCCCGAAGACCAGCAGCTGGGCGTGCCCCAGCAGGCGCTGGAATACGCCCGCGACCATGGCCGCTTCGTCGGCGAAGGCTGGCGCGTGCGCCGCAACGGCGAGCGGTTCCGGGCCGGCGAAGTGATCGAGCCGGTCCGCGAGGACGGCTGCCTGCTGGGCTTCGTCAAGGTCACCCAGGATGTCACCGAGCGCTACCAGGCCCAGCGCCTGCTGCAGGATGCGCAGCGCGCGCACGTGCAGCAGCGCCAGCTGGACAATGTCGGCCGGCTGACCCGGGGCCTGGCCCATGAATTCAACAACCTGCTGACCACCATCGGCAACGCGCTGGACCTGATCGCCCTGCGCCCCGGCGCCGACGGGCGCACCCAGGAGCTGGTGGACCTCGCCCAGGCCGCTGCCGACCGCGGCTCGCTGCTGACCCGCCAGCTGCTCGCGTTCTCCGCGGATCAGACCCTGGTGCGCGAGCCGGTGGTGGTGCAGGATTTCCTGCGCGATGCCCTGCCCGTGCTGCGCCGCGCCTGCCCAGCCGGCATCGAGGTACAGCTGGATATAACCCCGGATCTGCCCCCGATCGTCACCGATGGCGTACAGTTGCACAGCGCCGTGCTGAATCTGGTGCTCAATAGTGGCGAAGCGATGCCCCAGGGCGGCACGGTCACGATCACGGCCGAGGTCGAACAGCGACTGGCACCGGATCTGTCCCAGCCCATGCGCCGCCACTATGTCGCCATCGCGGTGACCGACCAGGGCGATGGCATGCCCCCGGACATCGCCGCGCGCGCCAGCGAGCCGTTCTTCACCACCAAGGAAATCGGCAAGGGCAGCGGGCTGGGCCTGAGCCAGGTCTTCGGCTTCGTTTCCCAGTGCGACGGCTTCGTCGACGTACAAACCGCCCCCGGCCGGGGCACCACCGTCCGCCTGTTGTTACCTGTCATTGAGGAAGTCGAGCATGTCTGAGCCCCTACGCGTATTGATGGTCGAAGACCAGCAGGACCTGCGTGAACTGATCGGCCAGGCGCTGCAGGACTTCGGCATCGAAATCCACACCGCCGACGATGGCCCGGCCGCGCTGCGCCTGATGCAGGATCCGGGCGGGTTCGATGTAGTGTTCAGCGATATCAGCATGCCCAACGGCATGAGTGGCGTGGAGCTGAGCGAGCATGTGGCCGACGTGCTGCCCAATGCGCGGATCATCCTGGCCTCCGGCTATGCGCGCTCGCAGCTGCCGCCGCTGCCCGAGCATGTCGAATTCCTGCCCAAGCCGTATCGCCTGCGCCAGCTGGTGACGTTGCTGCAGTCGCCCGTCGCCCCCTGCTGAGCCGGCACACCGCCGGCAGCGTGAACGCTTCATCCGCGTCGCCCCTGCTTCACATCGGTGCTGCATTCCACCCCGGATAGTGACGGTGAAGTCGGGACAGGGTGCGGTACATGCAGGACAGAACTGATGATCTGGATCGGATCGCGTTGATCGAAGCGCTCAACGTGATGGACCCTGCGTTGGGGACGGCGCTGGACCCGATCACCGAACTGGTGGCCTTTACCTTCGGCGTTCCGATCGCGCTGGTGTCCATCTTCGATGCCGACCACCAGCACATCATCTCGCGCGTCGGCCTCGCGCTGACCCGTAACGAGCGGCATGCCTCGATCTGCGCGCTGGCGTTGGGTGCCACCGACGTACTCCACGTAGCAGACCTGCGCCTGGACCCGCGCGTTGCCGACAACGCACTGGTGACCGGCCCCGAGCAACTGCGTTTCTACGCCGGCGCCCCACTGATCACCAAGGCCGGCATCGCGCTCGGCACGCTGTGCATCATGGGCCGCGAGCCGCGCCGGCTGTCCGCGGAAGAGCAGCTGCAGTTGCAGACGCTGTCACGTGTGGTGATCGCGCAGATGGAACTGAAGATGTCGCTGGGCCGCCGCGAGCAGGTCAGCGGCCTGCCCAACCGGCAGCAGTTCCAGGCCGATCTCAACGCCCTGTCCCGTGGCGGCGAGGCGCGCGCGTTCACGGCGGTGCTGCTGGATGTATTCGATCTGCAGAGCGCCAACGATGCCGGCCAGGCGCTGGGCATGAAGCCGGTGGAAACCCTGCTCCGCCAGGCGGCGCTGCGTGTGCAGGATGTGCTGCGCGATATCGCGCAGGTGTATCACGTGGGCGTGACCCGGTTCGCGTTCCTGCTGCCGGAGCAATCGCATGAACAGACCGAGGCCCTGCTCGATCGCCTGCGCGTGCGGATGCGTCGGCCGCTGATGGCTGGCAGCATTCCGATGTCGCCACAGTTCCATGCCGGGGTCTGCGACTTCCGCGCCGTTCCAGAACAGGCGGCCGATTTGATCCGCAAGTGTCTGGTCGCCATGCATCACGCCCTGCAGACCGACGCCTGCCTGTGCTGGTACTCGCAGGAACGCGACGATGCACTGCGCCGTCGCTACCGGCTGGCCTCGGACGCCGGACGCGGCCTGGCCCAGCACCAGTTCAGCCTGGTCTACCAACCCCGATTCAATCTCATCGACGGGCTGCCGGTCTCGGCCGAAGCCCTGCTGCGCTGGACCCATCCGCTGCTCGGTCCGGTCAGCCCGGGTGAATTCATTCCGGTCCTGGAGCGCACCGCGCTGATGCCCGCGATCAGCCGCTGGGTCATCGACCACGCCCTAGCCCAGGCGGCGCACTGGCAGCAGAGCGTGCCGGGGTTCAGCCTGTCGCTCAACCTCTCGCCGCGCGATTTCGATGATCAGCCGGTATGGAGCGTGCTGTCCGAACGTTTGGACGCGCATGCCCTGGCACCCGGCCTGGTCGAGATCGAAATCACCGAGGGGCAGTGGCTCAACCACCATCCTGCGGCGCTGCCACAACTGCGGGCAATGGCCGCCGCCGGCGTGCGCATCGCCATCGATGATTTCGGCAGCGGCTACAGCAACTTCGGTTACCTCAGCGAGGTGCCGATCAGCCATATCAAGATCGACCAGACACTGGTCACCGGGCTGGCACGTTCGCGTACCGCGCGGCTGAAGGTCGAAGCCATCATCAAGCTGTCCCGGCAGCTGGGGTACCGCACGGTCGCCGAGGGCGTGGAGAACGAGGCCGAACTGTCCCTGCTGCGTCTGTGGGGCTGCGATGAAGCGCAGGGCTATCACCTCGCCCGCCCGATGCATCCCGACGCGGTGCTGCAGCTGGTCAGTGCCTGCCGCGCCGGTCCGCTGCCGGATGCGGGCTGACGCCGCGACGCCGCGACGCCGCCTGCAGCACGGGCGATAATGTCAGGCCCGCCCCAGTCACTGCCGACCATGTCCGATCTCGCCCCGTTGCCCATCCTGCCGCCCGGCCACTACCGCCACTTCAAGGGCGGCAATTACGAGGTGATCGGCGTCGTGCGCCACAGCGAAACGCTGGCACCGATGGTGCTCTACCGGCCGCTGGACACGGACATCGGGCTGTGGGTGCGCCCGTTCGAGATGTTCGTGGCGCAGATGGAGGTGGAGGGCCAGTGGCGGGCGCGCTTTGCGCGCGTCGAATGAGCGGCTGAGCGGCGACAGCGACGCCCATCGCGGCTGCGGCGCGATCAGCTCGCCGCAGTCTGTCGCGCGTCGACCAGTGCACGCAGGCGCGCGGTCACCGCGCGGAACGGCTCCGGCAGACTCGCCGCCTCCAGGGCATCGACCTGGCCCGACAGCAGCGACAGCGCCTCGCTCACGCTGACCACGTCCTGCCCAGCGTCCACGGCCGCCTCCGGCACCTCCAGATGCGCACCGATGACGCCCGCCAGGACTTCGAACGCTTTCACCGTGGCCGCGTCGAGCTTGGACGGTTGCGGGTCCAGCGCGCACAGGGTGCCGTGGAAACCACCGTCGCGGCGGAACATCGGCACCGAGATGTAACTCTCGAATCCGTACAGCGCAGGCGTGGGATGGCGGGAGAACACCGGATGGGTGCTGGCCTGGTCGAACTGGACCAGATGGCGATGCTCGCGGATCTCATCGCAGATGGTGGTTTCCAGCACGAGGTCGTCGCCCGGCCGCAGGCCGAAATCCAGGCGATCATGCACGGCGCAGGCGGTCCAGCGATCCGCGGTCACCCGCGCCACCGCGACGAAGCGCATGCCGGTCATCGCACTGGCCAGCTCCAGGATGCCCGGAACGGCCGGCATCGCCAGCAGCGCCGCGATATCGTCCAGCCGTGGATCCGTCGAGACCGTCGGTTCCGCCACTGGCGCCGAGCCGGGACCGCCGTCCTCCAGCGGGTTCTCCATGGCCGCCAGGCGGCGGTCCAGCGCCTTGGCATTGACCTCGTTGAACAGGCCGCGCACGGCCGCCGACAACGCGCGCGCGTCCTTGATGATGCCCACGAAATGGATGCCCTGCCCGACCAGGCGGATCTGCTCGACGCCATGGTCCACGCGCAGGGAGGGCCACGCCTGGCGGTGCAGGATGCGCATCCAGTCGCTGGGCGGCGTTTCATCGAGAAGTGCGGTCACGATCACCCGCGACGGCACCGATCCGACCGGGAGACCGGGCAGATCAAAGCCGATGAGCGCTGGAAAGCCCGTGCTGGTAGACATCACAACCCCTATGCGGCCTGGCGCAGCCATCGACAGGTGGTGGCTTTGAAGCGAAATTGTCGCACGAATGAGCGAGACTGGCCGTGAGCGGACGCTGCTCCGCCCGCCGGAACGCGCCCACAGCGGCAGCGGTTATCATTCGGACGCCGCTCGTCGTGATCGATGTGTTGATCGCTTCGCCGACGGGCGCAGGATGCACTCTCTGCCAAGAACAAGGAGCGTACTTCATGGGCTCAACGGGTCAGGGTTTTTCAGTGTTGGTCGGGATCCTATGGGCGCTGCTCGGGCTGCTCTGGATCTTCGTCCCCTTCGCCATCTTCGGGATCAAGGACCTGCTCAAGCAGATCGTGGCCGAACAGCGCCGGACCAACGAGATTCTCAGCCGCGTCCACGGCGATCGCCTGCCGCCGGCGTCCCCCGAACCCCAGCCGTTCCGGGTCGGGCCGTATCCGTAAGGGTCCGCAGTCTGCTGCTGGCGTTGATGGGTTGCCGTGCGGAGTAATGCCGGCCTTGCGAACAAGGCCGTCAAATTTTCGACGCATTTCGCGCATTTTGAACAAATCCCCCCTCGCTCGCCCCCTATACTCGGGCCTCGTCACCATGGAACGGAGACTTGATGTCCCCCTGCTCCCTGCAGACCCCCGACACGCTCGGCCTGATCGTCCGCACCGCCTCGGCGGCGCATGTCGCCATGCGAACCGTCCCCCTGTACGCGGGCATCGCCGAACAGACGGATTCCCCCGACGCTGGCGCAACGGCTCCCTGCGCGTTGCCGCCTGCTCTGTGCGGCGTCCCCGCACCGTCCCAGCCGCATTCCCCCCCTGTCAAACGGAGACCGGCCTTGCACCGTGTCCTCACGATCTGCCTTGTCACCCTTCTGATCACCGCCTGCAGCCGTACGGAGAACACCATGAGCCAAGACCTTTCCACCGCCGCCGCTGAGGCCGATGTCGAAAACGGCGGACGCGGTCTCGCCAAGCTCAATCCACAGCCGCGCCAAGCCTATGACGTGGTCCTCAAACTGCACAACGCCCCGGGCCCGTTCGAACGCATCGAAGGCGTCGCGCAGTACGACGTCACCAACGAAGCAGAGTGCGGTCGCATCAACCCGGAAACCGGCACCGCCGGGCGCATCACCAGCCAGGAGCCGCTCGCGCTCAAGCGCGTCGCCGACGATGAGTACCACGGCACCGTTTACCTCGACCGGATGCTGGACGAGGACTACTACGGGCGCGGTGTATGCCAATGGAAATTCAGCGGTACGGGTGCCCTGCTCAAGGCCACCGGCGCGCATGAGGAAACCCGTTTTCTCACCTTCATCGATGCCGACCGGTTCACTGCGGGCGATACGCTGACGCTCTACTACCCCCGTCGAAATTATCCACGTGCTGCGCCAGTGGAAGGTCCGCACGGCATGACCTCCATTGAGGACTATCCGGCAAGCGGCAACGAAGATCCCACTGACTACGTGCCGGAACTGCGCGACGCACTGTTCTCGATTTCATTGTCCGCCAAAGAGGCTAAACAATGACTATTCCCAGCCAGGATTACGCGGCGCTCTCCGATGACGCCTACAAGGATCGAGCGGTAGGACGTCGCGCGCCAGGCCAGCAGGAAGCGGTTACGCTGAACGGCCACCAGTACAAAGTGCTGGAGCATGTCAACAATACCCGCAACGGTTACCAAGGCACGGTCTACCAGCGCGTGGACACCAAGGAAATCGTGGTGTCCCATCGCGGTACCGAGCAGATTCTGCTCGATGCCGTGCTCACCGACGGCAGCATGGTCACCGGGCGCACCAACCTGCAGGCCAAGGATGCGATCGCACTGACCGAACGCGCACTGGAATATTCCCGATTGCAGGGCGCGGACGAAGGTCGCACGCCCCCGGTCACCGTCACCGGCCACTCGCTGGGCGGCACGCTGGCCCAGATCAGTGCGCACCACTTCGATCTCAAAGGCGAAACCTTCAATGCCTTCGGCGCGGCCAGCCTGAACTACCGGATTCCCGAAGGTGGCGACAGGATGATCAACCATGTCATGGCCGCCGATCCGGTCAGCGCCGCATCGCCGCATTACGGCCAGGTCCGCATCTACGCCAGCCCCCAGGAAATCAAGACCCTGGAGGCCTCCGGCTTCAGCAACAGCAGGTACAACGCGCTGATTCCGGATCGCCCCGTGATCGCCGCCGCCGCGTCGCTGGGTTCGCACAAGCTAGGCAACTTCCTCGACAGCGGCTCGGTACTGGGCTCGGAGCAGGCCAAGACCCTGGCCAACACCAATGCCCGAATGATCGACGAATATCGCGACGACATCGGAGAACGACGTGCCGCGACCACCGTCATCTCGCGCGGCACGGTCGGTGGCGCGGTAGACCTGATCGACACCCTGCGCGGCCCCCTGCCGGCCGGTGAACCGGCCCGGCGCGAGGCTGAGAAACACCAGAACAGCCACACCAGCCTGCGCATGGACGATGCCCGCCATCCGGGCAATCCCCTGTTCAACGACGCACAGCGTGGCGTCTACGCACAGGACACCCGCGTGGGCCGCACTCCGGATCAGTCCAGCGACCAGCTCGCCGGCAGCCTGGCTGCGCAGATGCACGCCGCAGGCGGCAAGCGCATCGATCATGTGCTGATGAGCAACGACGCGGCCAACACCTTCGCCGTGCAGGGCAACCAGAACGACCCGGCCCACCTGCGCGTCACCGTTGACACCATGCTGGCCATGAACACGCCGCTGGAACAGAGCAGCCGCAAGGTGGAAGAACAGGCGAGCAGCCAGCGTCAGGAACAGGAGCGCAGCCAGGAACAGGTCCAGAGCAACAGCCGCACCATGATGGGGTGAGGCCGCGCCACGGCACGACCGCAACAGCCATCGCCGGGACGGGATGGCTGTTGTTGTTTGGGCAACGACCATTGCAACCTGCAGGCTGCCGAAATCGACATCTGTCGCAAGCACGGCGCACAACCCACAAACGACTGAGAGATTGCTGCCGTGCCGAGGTGTGCCTCCGATCACCACATTTCCGGCGCATTTTGCGCATTCTGAACAAGTCCGTCCCTCCTCCCCTCCTACACTCGGGCGATCGTCACCATGGAACGGAGTGATGTCCCCCTGCGCCCTTCCTACCTGCAACACGCTCTGCCTGAACTCCCGCATGGACGCGTTGGCGATGCAGCGTGCCGCTTTACTGGCCCGGGCTCCGGGCGCGCTGCCGCCTGCTCCGCGCGGCGTACCGCTCACCACATCCTTGACCGATAACGGAGAAGCACCATGACCCGCTCCGCCCAGCAGTACGGCCAATCCAACACCACCGCACTACCCCAAGCGTGTTTCCCCACCATCAAACGGAGACCGGCCTTGCACCGTGTCCTCACGATCTGCCTTGCCACCCTTCTGATTACCGCCTGCAGCCGTACGGAGAACACCATGAGCCACGACCTTTCCACCGACGCCGCCGAGGCCGATGTCGAAAACGGCGGACGCGGTCTCGCCAAGCTCAATCCACAGCCGCGCCAAGCCTTTGATGTGGTCCTCAAACTGCACAACGCCCCGGGCCCGTTCGAACGCATCGAAGCCGTCGCGCAGTACGACGTCGCCAACGAGGCAGAGTGCGGCCGCATCAACCCGGCCACCGGCACCGCTGGGCGCATCACCAGTCAGGAACCGGTCGCGCTCAAGCGCGTCGCCGACGATGAGTACCACGGCACCGTTTACCTCGACCAGATGCTGGACGAGGACTATTACGGGCGTGGCGTGTGCCAGTGGAAGTTCAGTGGCACCGGCGCCCTGCTCAAGGCCACCGGCGCGCATGAGGAAACCCGGTTTCTGACCTTCATCGATGCCGACCGATTCACTGCGGGCGATACGCTTACCCGTCACTACCCGGCCAGGGACTATCCGCGCGCCTCGCCCGTGGAAGGTCCGTCGGGCATCACCTCGATCGAAGACTATCCGGCCAGGGGCAATGGAGATCCCACCGTATTTGTGCCGGAACTGCGTGACGCGTTGTTCTCGATCTCGTTGTCCGCCAAAGAGGCCAAACAATGACTATTCCCAGCCAGGATTACGCGGCGATATCCGATGACGCGTACAAGGATCGAGCGGTAGACGGAGAAGCACCATGACCCGCTCCGCCCAGCAATACGGCCAATCCAACACCACCGCACCACCCCAAGCGTGGTTCCCCACCGTCAAACGGAGACCGGCCTTGCACCGTGTCCTCACGATCTGCCTTGCCACCCTTCTGATTACCGCCTGCAGCCGTACGGAGAACACCATGAGCCACGACCTTTCCACCGACGCCGCCGAGGCCGATGTCGAAAACGGCGGACGCGGTCTCGCCAAGCTCAATCCACAGCCGCGCCAAGCCTTTGATGTGGTCCTCAAACTGCACAACGCCCCGGGCCCGTTCGAACGCATCGAAGCCGTCGCGCAGTACGACGTCGCCAACGAGGCAGAGTGCGGCCGCATCAACCCGGCCACCGGCACCGCTGGGCGCATCACCAGTCAGGAACCGGTCGCGCTCAAGCGCGTCGCCGACGATGAGTACCACGGCACCGTTTACCTGGACCAGATGCTGGACGAGGACTATTACGGGCGTGGCGTGTGCCAGTGGAAGTTCAGTGGCACCGGCGCCCTGCTCAAGGCCACCGGCGCGCATGAGGAAACCCGGTTTCTGACCTTCATCGATGCCGACCGATTCACTGCGGGCGATACGCTCACGCTCTACTACCCGCGCGTGGATTATCCGCGCGCTGCACCAGTGAAGGGACCGTATGGCATGACGTCCATCGAGGACTATCCAGACAGCGGAAATGAAGATCCCACCGACTACGTGCCGGAACTGCGCAACGCGCTGTTCTCGATCTCGTTGTCCGCCAAAGAGGCCCGACAATGAGCATCCCCAGCCAGGACTACGCCGCACTTTCCGATGACGCGTACCAGGACCGGGCGGTAGGACGTCGCGCGCCCGGCCAGCAGGAGCCGGTCACGCTAAACGGGCACCAGTACAAAGTACTGGAGCACGTCAACAACCCGAGCAATGGGTATCAAGGCACGGTCTATCAACGTGTAGACACCAAGGAACGGGAAGATGTGAAATCTTTAGGGTGTAATGCCCGTCGCACCCGGCGCCCCAGGTGCGGCCCGCGCTGGAACAGCAGCTTGTGGAGCGGAACAGCGGATGATCAAAGGTTCCAACCGGCTGAGCAGCGCCTTGGCAACCTGATGGAGAAACAGCAGGCTCCGCCAGCAACCGACTGCGGTCAACGGAAGGACTTGAACTCGGACATACTGCACGCTGAATAAGCAATGGTACACGTCTGACCACCGTCAGTCGCTCGGCATTGCTCAAGCGCCATCGTTTTGGCCTTCTCGACAGTCTGCGCAGAAACAGCCATTGACTTGCCACCTCCATCGGCAATCTGGCGAGCGTCCGGATCAGCGATAGCAATACACTGGTTGTAGTACGCCAAACGCAGCTTGCAATTCCTCCCTCCAACTTTCCTGCATTCGGCCTCTGCAGCGGAAACTGCCTGGCGCTTTGTCTTCATCGACACCGAAGCACCTGTTGCTAGGTTTTCAGCATCTTCCACAATGGCACCCCAACGAGTCTCCCATTTTCCCGTAGGGACAGGTGCCGGCATTCCAGCCCCCCCCCCCCCCTCCGCGCCGGGAATTGGCGCGCAGCCTGGAGCCCTGTCATCCCCGATCGGGTACTGGCCCGGCGGGCATCGCCCTTCAGCAAAACCAATCACGGGCACCAGCACCAACATAACAGCAAGTATTAGTTTGCTCATCGCTACTCCACGCCTTAATACGAATGGCACCTCAGGACCGCCATCAATTACCGATCAGCATTTCCGAACTTTCCAGAAACCTCACCACCAGAATTCTGTGAAGTTTGCGAAACTATCCGTCCGACGTGCTGCGGGGTTGCGGAAGCAGCTGAGTTGTTGCCTGGATTGCTCGACTGCGGCGGTGTATACGACCCCGGCGGCTGACCTTGTGGGCCAGGCTGAGCTGCTGCGGAACCGCCTATCTGCGAATATGCCATGAAACCGCCCAGCGTCCCCTGGAAGAACATCGCCACCATGGGGGGCGCAGTCAGGATCAAAGTCGTGAGAATCAAACCCATGCCACCCTGCTGCATTGCCTGGCTGGTCATGCCGTCGCTGGAGGCACCCCACAACAGATACTTGTTCACCAGCGCGGTGGTCCAGAACGCGGCAGACACACGGATCACCATGTCCAGTGCGATGGACACCATCGCAGCCAGCACGGCCATGGAGAATATCGTGCCGATACCATAGAACAGCCATCGCTGGAACAGCTGTTTGGTCTGGTCGAACAGCAGACACAGGATGAACAACGGGCCCATGCCGATGAACCACAGCCCGGGTCACCACCAGCGCCCCACTACGTCCGCGGCACCTCTCATGCAATCACATGGGGCATGCACGCATCTGTTGAGTAGGTCCAGTGACCGGCAGCGAAATACACGGCGAAACGCACTCCGCCCGTCTTTCGCGTTTACTTGGATCAAAAGCTCTCGAAAAGCGGCTTAGTGCAAGCACTGTGCAGTTTGTTGCATCCCGTACTACCCCGAGTGGTGCAGTCCTTCATTGCCAACTGAGTAGCGACCTGCTCGGTTTCCGCACTAGAGATCACAGAGCCTCCTCGCTCAGATGTAGCTGGCGAGATCAACGCAATGCATTGGTTTTTGTAGGCTCGAGCTACTTCGCAATCACGACCGCCAATCTTAACGCATTGAGATACTGCTTCCTTGGCTGCATCAGACTTTGAGAGCTTCTCAATTGCCACACCCACTTCGCCTGTTGAGGACGTTGCAATTGCCCCCCACGTCTTGATCCAACGCCCTGTTGGTCGAGCCTCCTGGGCATCGCCGCCTCCACTGGCGATAGGCGCGCAACCCCCAACACCTTGTCCACCAATGGGATACGAGCCAGGAGGACAACGCCCTTCTGCGCTCGCGACAAATGGGAAGGCACCCAATGATGCAGCGCAAACAACTGCGAACACCCGCATGACTTTCTGCAGCATTGCAACACTATAGGAACGTTGAATCATAGAAATACACCTTACTTAACTTTGTTTGCTAGGCCATAACGACCCGGATCAACGTCAGACTGACCTGAAAATGCCCCCTGACCTGACACTCGCGAGGATACATCTGCCTGTGTTGTCGTAGTCTGGGCCGCACTGGCACTCGGCGCAGGCGGTGTATACGAACCCGGCGGCTGCCCTTGCGGGCCCGGCTGTGCTCCAACGCCGGAGCCACCAATCTGCGAGTACGCCATGAAGCTGCCCAGCGTGCCCTGGAAGAACATCGCCGCCATCGGCGGGGCGGTCGAGACCAGACTATGGCTGGCAACGCGACCCGGCAAGCACATGCTGAACCATCTTTCAGCGGCCTAGTAAGCCGGCACCGGTCATGATGTACCAATCAGTACATTGGCCTCATCAAAACACGGCCAAAGGTCTAGTTAGCTCCATCGTCTCTAGTGTGACGGGAATTCCTTCAAATCGCTGGAGGTGAACCTAGGTCCATTCAACCGGACTGCTTTATATTTCAAAGCAGCCAAGCTTCACGCGCTGTGCCGCCGACCACCGCAGATAGCTTCACTCAGCCAATGCGCATCAATATCTATGAAAAATCGGCTCGGAGCAGTTCGTGTGCACAACCTCACATGCACCTTCAGTGTTCGCAATACAGCCCTTCATCGCGATGCTTGTGGCTCGCTCGATCGAGCTGGACCGCGCTGAATGCACGTAACTACCTCCAGCCCCCTTTGCTATAGCGACACATTGATTTTTGTAGCTCAGAGCGATACGACAGTCCTTGGCGCCATACGTCGCGCACTTGCCCAAGGCGTCACTATCGGCCTCACCCTTGGAAGGCTTCCCGTAGGTCACACCGATGTCGCCAGTTGATTTTGCGGTCGAAATAGCTCCCCACGTTTCTGTCCAGTAGCCCGTCGGCCGAGGAGCGGGAGCAGGAATGCTTGCCTCACTTCCGGTTGCAGTCGCCCCAGGAATTGGTGCACAACCCTGTACCCCCTGCCCCCCGATTGGGTAGAACCCAGGAGGGCAATTTCCCTCAGCATACGCAGCTTAGGCAAAGCCAAGCGCAAGAAGAAACAGCACAGAAGCGACAAAGTGGCTCATGTCGGAATTGGCAGCAAACATCCAAATCCAGATGATGAAGAATCAGTACTTCTTGAAGTAGGGCTCAGTGCAGTCTGCATATACCTCTACGCAGCTTCCTGCTTCATCATTCTTGCAGGACTTTGCAGCCGCCTCCTTGGCTACATCGAGTGTGGGGCCACGCCCGATACCGGACTGTCCTTTGCCGGACCGTCCACTCGGTATTACCCAGGACACACACTGATTGAAGTATGCAAGAGAGACTGCACAATCACGAGCGCCACGATCTGCGCATTTCCCTAGCGCCTCACGCTCCGCGTCCTGCCTGGAGAACTTCGCGGTCGAGACTCCTGCATCCGACGTCGCCTTTGACGCCGCAATTGCACCCCATGTCTTAATCCACTCTCCGGTTGGAACAGGAGCTGATGGCACGGCAGCAGCCGAGGATGACCTATTCCCTGAGCCCGGAATTGGTGCGCACCCCTGAACCCCTTGCCCCCCTATCGGATAATAGCCGCGCGGGCAGTTTCCTTCCGCGCGTACCCCAAGGCTCGCGCTGGCTAAAGCGACCACCAATAGTAAAACTAAAGCCATTTTTGGGGACATACTGCCTCCTCCACAGACTGCCATATGAATTGCAACCTCAAGTGTTGCCGGATGACGGGGCATTACCCCTGAGTCCAGTTGGAGAGCTTGCAGGCTCAGAACCGGGCGAGAACCTTGGCATAGCGACAGGACCAGCACTATCTGCCGTATCAATTTGCTTAGCGGGCGCCGACGGTGTATACGACCCCGCCGCACCCGGCGGCTGCCCCTGCGGGCCAGGCTGTGCTCCAACGCCCGAACCACCAATCTGCGAATACGCCATGAAGCTGCCCAGCGTGCCCTGGAAGAACATCGCCGCCATCGGCGGGGCGGTCAGGATCAGCGTGGTCAGGATGAGACCCATGCCGCCCTGCTGCAACGCCATACTGGTCACGCCATCGGAGAAGTCCTGACCGATCAGCTTGCCCAATGCGGCACTGGCCCAGAAGGCCCCCGCCACTTTGGCAACCATCTTCATCGCGATTGTGGTCATCACCGCCAGTACCGCCATGGAGAACATCGTTCCTATCCCGTACAACAACCATTTCTGGAAGAGCTGCTTGGTCTGATCAAATAGCAGGCAGAGGATGAACAGAGGGCCAAAGCCGATGAACAAGGCCAACGCCACCTCGTACAACAGCAGCATCGAGCCGGCGGTTACGGCCGGCCCCCCGGTACCCAGGCCGACAAACCACATGGCGCGGGTTTTTGCGCTGTCCAGGGTCACATCGCCCATCACATCCAACGCATCGACCGCCGACAATGCAATCTGCATATAGCCCAGATTCTTGTCGATCAGGTCCTCTGGCGATTCGTCCTTGCCCGTAATGACGTAGCTGATCTCGTTCTTCACGTCATTGATCAGGAAGCCATGAAGGTCTTCGCCGAACATGGCCATGCTCGTAGCCACCGACACGATCAACGCGGCGCGGGCCATGTTGGTGACCAGCACCATCATCGAGTCGCGGCTCTGGCCGGTGGCGATGCGGAAGCCCTGGATGAGCACCCACAGCGTCATCAGGATCAGCGCGATCGCACCGACCCACTTCATCATGCGGCCGAGCAACTTGATGCCGAACTCTGCAATCTCCTTGTGAAGGTAATCCAGGATCAGCCTGAAAAAGAAGAAATCGCCGACCGACGCCTGCGCCTGCAGGTCCTGGAGCCATTGAAGCGGCCCGTGGCCGAACATGGCGTGCACCATCCCTAGAGTCATAATCTCACCCAATATTGTGTCGGCCCGCGTTCAACGGTGTCCGTGATCAGTTGGACAGCGCCGCTTTCAGCGCGGCCGTCTTCACCGCAGTGCCCAGTATGTTGGGGGCCTTGCTGCCCCTGAGAACCCGCTCGGCCAGCATCCGCTGCTGCCGGGTGAGAATGTCGATGTGTTTGTCGTACAGGCCCATCTGCTGCTCCCATTGGTCAATGGCGGCAGTCGACTTGGCGATGGACAGGGTCGTATTGCTCAGCACCTCGTTCATCGGGCCCTCGTCCTCAAAGCTGGTCAGGGCACGAATCTCGGCGATCTTGTTCAGCACCTGATTCATATTGGGCAGGCTCTCCTGCAGGACCTTGACGGTCTCGTTGTACTTCTGATTCTCGATGACCTGGATCATGCTGCAGATGGTGCGCTGCTGCGCGCGGATGTCCCCCTGCGGCGAGAACGAGCCGATGTCCAGTGCCTGCATCACCCCTTGGAAACTGAACATGCTGGACGTCCCGCACTTCTCGGCGACATTGAAGTCGATGGGAACGGGCTTGAGGGTAGGAGTAACGGGCATCAGAGGCGATGCGATGATTTGCTGGAACCGTGCCATCTTCTGCGCCCAGTTGGCCAGCGTCTTGGTGAAGCGCCAGGCCTGGGTGCCGTATTCAGCAGCTGACTCCATCTGCGAGTACAGCGTATTGACCTGCGTGTAGGTCAGGTTGAACAGGTTGGCGCCGACCTCGACAACGGGCAGCGTATAGGCCTGCACCGGGGCGGCCAGCATGGCGGCGCACGAAACGCTCAGCAAGGTCGCGCGCGCACGCGCGTACATGGCTCGGGGCTTTTGTGCTCGCTTTGCAGTATCCATTGTCTTCTCCATCGAATTCGAACGGCGATATTCCTTCAGCTCAACGATCGTTTTCATGCGGCTGCCTCCTGGCTGCCCGGCGCCGGTTTTCCCGAGCCTTTCCGCCTGCGGTAGAACTCGCTGAGCCATTGCTCCGGCGTCAACTCTGACTCAAGCACTTTTTCCCGGGCTGCCGCATCGGACAGCACCCGGTGCATGATGTCGATGTTATCGGTGGATGCCGAAATCACCGACAGGATGTCATCCATGCCACGCAGGTTGAGCTGGCACACACTCGATGCATGCCCCTGCTTGACCAGGAAGCAGCGCGAGCGTTCGTCCAGCGCGGTCACCACGCGGAACTCGGCCTCGGTCAGCTTCAGACCATCCATGTAATCGCTCTTGCTGGCGTTGGGATTGGGCAGCAGGATCAGCGTGGCGGTCTGCTCGATCAGCGCGGCGGAGATGTCGCTCTTGAGCGCGTCTTCCGGGCTCTGGGTGGCGAAAATGCCCATGCCGTTCTGTTTACGGATGGTCTTCTGCTTGTTCTTGGCGAACTCTTTCAGGCCACCCTCGCCGTCCAGGATCTTCCAGAACTCGTCCATCACATAGATCAGGCGCCGCCCGTCGATCAGCGATTCCAGCTTGTGCAGCAGGTAGTTGATCACCGGCACCCGCACTTCGGGGTTGTCGATGATGTCGGTGTAGTCGAAACCAATGATATTGGCCCGGCTCAGGTCGATGGTATCGACCGGGTTGTCGAACACCCAGCCCAGCGAGTTGCCCGAGGTCCAGCGACGCATGCGCGCGTACAGGCCGTCGTCGCCCATGTTGGGCAGGCTCTTCTGGAAGTTGGTCATGCTGCGCAGGTGCATCGGGGTGTCGAGCATGTTCTCCACGCCGCGGAAGATGTCCTCTTCCTCGCGCGAGCTGTACTCGCGCTTGCCGGCCAACACCTTGATCAGGTCGGACAGGAACTGTACGTTGGCTTCGTTGCGTTCGCACTGGAACGGGTTGAAGCCGGTGGCCGCGCCATTCTCCAGCGCCAGATAGTTGCCCCCGCAGGCACGCACGAAGATTTCCGCGCCGCGGTCTTTGTCGAAGAAGAAGATGGTCGGCGATGGGTCGTACTTCTGCACCTGGCTGAGCAGGAAGTTGATCAACGCGGTTTTACCGGTACCGGACTTGCCGATCACCATGGTGTTGGCGATCGCCTTCTCACCCAGCGAATTTTCCGAGGGGTGGGTGGCGTGGAAATTGAAGTAGTACGGCTGCCCGTTGGTGGTCTGCAGGGTGGTCACGCAGTCACCCCACGGGTTGTTGTGCTGTTTGCCGGTAGCAAAGTTGTGCAGCGGCGACAGGCCCAGGAAGTTCAGTGAACTCAGGTTGGCCAAGCGCGTGCGGTAGCGCCAGTTGCCGGGAATCTGCGCATAGAACGACGAGGTGACGGCCAGGTCTTCCTTGACCGAGATGAACCCGGCGTTGGAGAGTTCTGCGCGCGTGGCAGCCACGTTCTGCGAGAGCTTGGCCTGGCTGTCGCCGTACACGGCGATGGTGTAGTGGTACTCGCCCAGCACGAAGTTGCCCGAGGACAATTGGTCCATGGCCTGGTCCAGCTCGATGATCTGACTGACCGCCTTGTCACCGGAAGAGATCATCATGCCCTTGGTGCGGTCCAGCACCTTGAGCGCGTCCTGGCGGCCCATCGGGCTGAACGAATGGGTGGACACATACTCGAAATCAAGATACTTCAGGCCGTTGAGGATGCCCGGATAGGTTCCTTCAGCGTATTCCTTGATATTGAGGATGGCACCGAAGTGATTGACGCCGTTGGGTGTGGCGACCACGAAATCGCCGGTCTTGGCCGAGAACATGTGGCGGCTGACCGGGAGGTAATCCTTGATCGGCGCAGAGAGCACGGGGACCGGCTCGTCGATGCGGTTGATCAGATAACCGAAGAATTCCAGGGTCTCGGAGAATACGATGCCATTCTTGGCTTCATACATGCCGAGGCGATACGGTGCGTAGTCGCGGATGACCGCTTCCACGTTGCCGGCCAGTTCCATCAGCTTGTCGACGGCCTGCTCCTGCTCGGCCTGCAGTTTGGAGACATTGGCGGACTTCTCGACGAAACGCTTCCCCCCCACCACCGGCCGGTAGATCATGGTCAGGTACAGCTCGTTCTGCATGATCCGCTGCGAGGACAGCATCCCCATGTACTGGTCGGACACGTCCTGGTTGAACGTCTGCTTGAACGAGCTGCGACTCTTCAACGTGCGGCGGCGGCGCAGGTCATGGACCCAGAAGGCCACATTGACGAAATCCGGTGCGCGCAGTGTCTGCAGCAGGCGGTTGAAGGTGTTGTGCTTGTGTTCCAGCTCCCATTCTTCGCGCCCGACAAAGGGCAGACCTTCCAGATGCCAGGTCAACAGGTAATCACCGCCCGTGGTTTTGACCACGTTCGCCGAGACGTGCGATGACAGCGGAATGAACTCTGCGATGGAGGTGTCGGGGCTGAACATGGGACTGCTTCCGTAGAGGGTACTGCGACATTTCCGGGACAAACCGGGCAGGCGGCTGCCTGCCCGGGATGATCCGGCGCCTCAATCCTTGGGCGCCGGCTTGGTACGGTAGTGATTGGGGCTGAACACCCACATGCCATCGTGGTCCTGCACGTTGCGCGCCTTGAACTTGAAATGCAGGCGCAGACCGAGCAGCCGGAAAATCATCTCATCGCGCTTGGCCATGTTCCGCATGATGAAGATCGCGACCGGAATGGACAGCAGGTACCAGAAGTTCGTGTAGACGCTCAACAGGAACAAACCGCCGATCACGAGGAAAAACGGCATGTAGGGCACGCCCAGAAACATCGCTGGGCGCGTACAACCCCGGAAGACGACGTTCTTATGCACTGTAGTACAGCAGCGCCTGCTCGATCATCACGGTGGTGGTGCCGCCGCAGCTGCTGCTGGAGCTGTCGCCGAGCAGCATCTTGGCGATCTGGCCGGCCGCACCGATCAGCAGGCCACCGATCAGGATCGGAGCAACGTCGGCAATGCGCTTGTGGGCGAACGCGATCTGGTACCCGGCGAAGATGACCGCGATGGTCACCACCGCGATCGACGCGATGTTCAGCAGACCATTGATGTTGCTGAAGAAGCCGCACACCTTGTCATCGGTGCCGCCGAAGCTGGGCGTGCCCTGGGCCATTACTTCCGGCACGAACACCGCGCCGACGAACAGCACGGCCAATGACGCGGACTTGAGCAGACGCTGGGCGTGGATGAGGTCGAGATTGGAGCGCTTCATGGGTGGGTTTCCTTGTAGTTGAACGTACATAACTCAATTGACCAGTCGAGGGCCTGGCCACGCCACGACTTCGTCAGAAAACGAAGGCCGCATCCCCTGCGGGAATCTGTTGCTCCGGCTGCCTGGTTGCTTCACCGTTCTGGCTGGGCAAGGCAGCCGGCGTGCTGCGTTCATTCCATGGCCGCAGCATTACCGGCTGCCCAGCCTGTTGCGCGGCGCTCCCCGCAGGCGCCTGCGGTATCGGCGGTGCACCGGCTTGGCTCAACGCCTCCTGCACATCCTGCGGGTACTGCGCATACGGTGAAGCGGCCTGCTGGACCGGGGCTGCCGTACCGGCGCGGTCCACCGCGCCCAGGACCACCCGCGACAGGGCCTGGTCGGCAAGATTGACCAGCGCGCCACGTGCCATGGCGCTGGTCGAGGGATACACCACATACGCCCGCGCTGGATCAACCGGCGGCTGGGGCGCATACAGTGGCCCATCGGCCTGGGCAACGATGCGCGACTGTGCCGGCGAGACCTGCTGCGGGTGATGCTCGACCTTGACGGTACGGCGGCTGTCGCGGCTGACCACGTCGATCGGCGGGACGCCGCCAGCCGAGGCCAGTTGCTGCCCGCGCTGGATCGAGTCGAACACCTTCTGCACGTACCCGTGGCGGAAGCCGGTGGTGAAGTTGCCGGAGTAGTAGCAGCTGAACGACTTGCCCCAGTCGCCACCGGACCGCTTGTAGCATTCGGCGAGAATCCGCGAGCCGGCCACCAGGTTCGGGCATTGCTGGAATGCCTTCTCGTAGGAATCCAGGCCGTACTTTGCCAGGTTGTAGCGGTTGACCTGGGCCAGCCCGATGGAGAAGTTGTAGCCTTTCTCCTCCAGCATGCGCACGGTCGACAGGGCTTCCTCCAGCTGCTTGGGCTGGCGCACCAGGGCCCCCCCGACCACGCCGATGGCGTAGGGATTGCGGGAAGATTCAACATTGATGACGTGTTTCATCACGTCCATCGAGACGGCCATCTCCGGGCACGCAAGCACTTCCATGCCAGGCAGCATCACGGCGCCCTCGAGGTGGGGTGGACACAGCCATGTCCGGTCGTCATGTCGTTCATCGTTCAGCCCTCCTGTCCCTGCGCACGGCCGGGATTGAAATCAATGCCGGTGATGTAGCGCGACCCGATGTGCGCCTTGATATGCACGACGATATCGATGGTCATCATCAGCAGCCGCTTGATCACCGCGAACTCCAGTCCGGAGCCTTCGCTGGATGCCTTCACCATCAGCGCCAGCTGGTCCCAGGTCTGTTCCGGGCTGCCGGCGTGGCAGCTGGTGATCGAACCGGGATGGCCGGAGGCGCAGTTGCGGATGAAGTAGAACGCCTCGTCGCCACGCAGCTCGGCCAGGATGATGCGTTCAGGCTTCATGCGCAGGCACGCTTCCATGCAACTCTTGGCGGTGACGTTGCTGGCGCTCTGCCCGCCCTTGGAGTACAGCAGATGCACGACATTGGGCTGGCTGATGAACAGCTCGCGCGCATCCTCGATGGTGACCAGGCGCTCTTCATCGGGGATGTGGTTGACCAGTGCCTTCATGAAGGTGGTCTTGCCGCTGCCGGTGGCGCCGGACACCACGATGTTCTTGCGGTATATCACCGCACGACGGAAGAACTCGGCGTAGTCGCGCGACTGGCGCAGCTCCAGCAGCTCGCGGTCCTGCTCGCTGATGCTGCCGTCCTGCTCGAGGATCTGGTTGAAGAAACCGTCCTCGTTGTACTGGCTGAGCGTCTTGGTGTGCTTGGACGGCAAACGGATGGTGATCGACACCTTGCCGGCATCACACGCCGGCGGAATCACGAACTGGGCGCGCTGACCCGTCGGGAAGGTCAACGACACGACCGGGTCGGCATCGGTGATGCGCTGGCCGGTGTTGCTTTCGTTCACCACTGCAGTGCAGAACTGCCGGGCCCGTTCGAAGGTCAGTCCCGGCACCTCCACCCGCTGCCACCCTGCCCGGGTTTCCAGGTACAGCTCGCCGGGACGGTTGATGCAGATTTCCGTCACCTCCGGCGAATTCATGTACTCGGCGATGCCCAGCACTTCGTACTGATAGCGCAGGAAATCGCTTGAAACCAGAGCTAGGGGGGCCACTTCGGCATCCATGATTCAGTTCACTCTATCAACGTCGCTGGGACAGCACATCGGAGAAGTCGACATCCTTGGCGACATAGACGGCAAGCACGGTGCCCTGGTTGATGGTCACGGTTGGCGGGCTACGCTCGCTGAGCGCCTCGCCAGCCAGCCGCTCCATGGTCCGCGCGGTGGCACTCTCATAGGGCGACTGTACGGCCAGACCGCTGCCGGTGACCGTGGTGGTTTCCGGGCCGTTCTCGGCGGCGGCGTACTTGAAGGCGTCGGCAATCAGACTGATCATCAGCGCCGAGCCAATGCGCGCGCCCCAATGGGCGTCGTACTGGCCCGGATGGCCCGCACTGCCCAACCCATCGATACCCGGGCTGGACATGGCCACGTCCAGGCCATTGGGCGTGGTGATGCGATCCCAGATCACCTCCACACGCTTGCCGGTCGGGCGGCCGCCGTAGCTGCCATAGATCTTGGAGCCCTTCGGCAGCAGCAGGCTGCGACCATTGATCGAATACACCGGCTCGGTCAGCAGGCACGACGTGTAGCCGGCGTAGTCGGTGATGATGCGGGTTTCCAGTACGCAGCGCAGATAGGTGCCGCGCACCAGCAAGGCATCCGGGCTGCGGATGAAGCTTGCATTGGATACGTCCTCGACATCGGGACCACGCTGGAGCCTGGCGGGACCGCCGGGCTGTTGCCCCCCCATCTGCGCCATCATCGCGCTGCGCGCAGCAGCCTCGATGGCGGGATTCTGGCCATTGGGCGGGCCACCGGAAACGCCATTGGCTGCCGCGCCGTCGATGCCGGCAAGGCGACGCTCCAGCAACGTGGGAACGCGCGGCCCCATCGGCTCAGGCGACTGCAGAGGGACCAGGGTCGGCTGCGTGTTGGCCTCCGAGGGCGGCAGCATCGGGATGGGATCGGCCGGCGCCACCGGCACCGCCGGCGCCCCCTGGTTCAGATTCGGAAGCTCCGGGGTGGAGGTGACCGGCGTTCCGGTGACCGGCTTGGCGTCTTTGTCGCCAGAGCCGCGGAGCAGCAGATACCCCATGGCCACCACAAGCAGCAGGATGCCGGCAAGGAAGGCCAGGGCCTTGCGGTTCAGGCGCTGCTCTTCGGCCGAGCGCAGCTGCGGCGCAGCGGCATCCAGGTCCGGCGTCTGCGCCGGCTGCGCCGTGCCGAAGTACGGATTCGAATGCGTTTCTCCGGCAGCCGGGCCATTGCCCTGCGGCCCCTGCTCCTGCTCACGTCCGTCGTACGGATCATTCCCGGGCGTAGTGTTCTGGCTCATTTCTTGACGTTCCTTCGCAGGCCGACGACGAACTCGCCGTGGCGGATGACCAGGTACGGGTAGGTCCCGTGGACGATCAGGTTGTTGCCTTCCACGGTCGTATTGACCACGAAGTCTTCACCGTATTCGGTATCCCGTCCGAACACCGCCGGGAAGATGCCGGTCTTGAACTCAGGCGAATTGGGCAGACGCAGGTAGGTGAAACGACCATCGTCATACGCATTGACCGGAACCAGCCAGCCCATCTTCTTGGCCCGCCGGGTCGAATAGGAATAATCGAAGTTGTACTGCCGATCCTTGGCCAGCTCGGTGCTGAGCAGCGGCTTGGCTTCTTCCTTCACGGCCTCCTGCGCGATGCCGAATTCGGTATCGGCCGGATAGTTGAAGGCGATCTTGTACTGCACACCGGCTCGACGGGCCTGTTCCAGCTGGCGCCAATCGGTGGCCACCACCTTCAGCTCGAAGATGTAGGAATGGGTCTCGGTGCGCACCATCATGTTGGTGTCGACGTCGACGTTCTTGGGCTTGAGATAGAACACGTTCTCGCGACGGGTCAGCTCCCAGCCACTGCTGAAGCCGGTGCTGTAGTCGAGGATCTTCTCGTCCGGGCTCAATTCGATCTGGGTGGTCAGGCCCAGGCCGGTACGCACCGGGTAGATGCGGTCCTTTTCATACTCGTAATAATCCACTGCCTGCGCGAACGCGGACGCGGACGCGGAGAACAACAATGACAGCATCGACACCAACGCCCATGCGCGCCCTCTGACTTTTCGACTACTCATCGGTTGCTTGCTCCATCAGCACTTCCGGTGGAATTGTTCTGCGCCGGCGTCATTGCCGGCTGTCCGGGCACTGCCTGCCCCGGCATTGCCTGGCCAGGCATCCCCTGGCCCTGGATCTGCTGCCCCGGAACCGGTGGCACGCCCTCCACCGGTTGGCCCGGCACGGGTTGGCCCGGATAGGCCTGCCCTGGAGCGCCGGGTGCCGGCACCACCATCGGCTGCCCGGTGGTCGGGTCGATCACCATGGTCGCTGCCGCCGGGTTGTTCGGGTCGTACACGCCCTGCTGGGCGATCTGCTGGGCCTGGGCGGCCTGCTGCTGCAATGCGGCCTGGTCCGGACCGGGCACGCCGCGCGAGTAATCGTTGTCCACGCGATACTCGAACACCTGGAAACTGAGCGGATTCAGGATGCGCTCCTGTTCGTTCAAGGCCAGATTCGGCACATAGCGGAAGCGCAGCGTCACCAACTGGTTGTCCAGATAGGTGGTGGTCGCCTTGGTCTTGTCGTAGAGGCTGCGCTGGATACGCACCGAAGCGCCGCGGAAGCCGCCATTGGCCTGCGCCTCCAGCGGCGTGATGCTGAGGATCTTGACCCGGATCGCGCGCTCCTTGCCGTACATGTTGAACGGGCTCTGCGGGTTGTTGTTGGCATAGCGCGCCCTGAGCGAGCCGCCCACCAGGTCATCAGACATGACGAAGACCAACTGCCAGTCGCGCAGCCCCATCACCGCGAAGTCGTAGGACTCCCGCGCCATCACGTACTGCGCCACATTGCTGCGGTTGATCGCATCGCTGGCGGTGATGGACTGGTTTTCGAAGTTGCCGGTAAGCCGCGCCACGGTCGCCGTACCGGTATAGGCATCGGCCATCACCAGGAACGGCACCTTCTCCTTCAGCGGCAGCATGTAGTAGTAGCCGCCGGCCAGGGCCAGCGACATCACCAGCGAGGCCGAGGCCACCCACCATGCGCGGCGCTCGCTGCGACGTGCCATGTCGGCCACGGTCAGCTCGTAGCTCACCGCTTTGGCGACCGCCTGGTCGACCTTCTGGCTACTGCCTGTTTCCTTCTTTCGGAACATGGGTTCATCCGTACTACTGGAACGTCAATGGGCGCGGCACCCCTGCGCGGTACGCGGGGAGCATCACGTTTACCGATACTCGACCCGCGTCAGCTACCGCTGGACGCGTCGGCCGCAGCCGCCGAAACGGTGGGCGACGCAGCGGCCTGCACGACAATCTGGTTGCCGACGATGGACACCGACACGCCCTGCGCCGCATAGGCGGAGCTGAGGTCGACCATCGCCTGCTGTGGATTGGTGGTCCCGATGCCGGAGACGGCACCGTAGAGTGTGTAGTCCGAGCTGATCCGGTAATCCAGGGTCATGCCCGAATCCTTGGCCCAGCGTTCCAGCATGGTCTTCAGCGTGCCGTCCATCGGCGTGGCCTGGTACACGTAACTCGTGTACAGCGGAATTTCCATGGTGGTGCTGGCGAAGCGGTTGACCGGCTTCCAGCGGCCGCCGATATCCGGGGCCGGCTTGGTGGCGCAGCCGGCCAGCATCAGTGCGGCGGCGACGACGATGAATCCCTGTGACAGATACGCTTGCTTCATACGGACTTCCCTATGACGTACGTAACGCGGCTTGATTCGATTGACTGGCAGCAACTCGCTACACCGGGTGGATGACGACCCGGAGCCAGTTGGCTATGGCAGATAGAGTGGTGAAACTTCCTGGACTACTGCGATCGGCCCCCGCCCGCTTGTGCAGCCCATGGCTGCACGTACCGATGTGCAGGCGCCCCGGGCGTATCGCCCGGCCCCATCGCCCCACATCCACATCACTTCAACAATGCCGTCCATGACGTCCCTGCAACAATTCGATGCTCTGCTTCCGCGTCGCATGCCAGACAAGAATTGACGACGAAAGCAGCTCACCATCATGAACACGATGCCACAGGCGAGCGTCAATTCCGCGTCAAATCACGAGCAAAAAAACGTTTTCAAACATCGATTCTTTGATGCGCATCACACAATTGGTGCCAAGCAGATCAGATATTGAGGTTCGGAACGGACGTCTTCGGCAGCAGGCGCGAGGTGAAGTAGCGATCCTTGTAGTACTTGATCTTGTCGCATTTCACCGGGTGCGGGATGCCCTCGTACAGGAACACCTCGTGATCGTTGCCCATTGCCTTGAGCTCCTGCGGCAGCATCAGCGCGCGTCGCTCCTCGGTGAAACTATGGGTCTTCTCGCGGGCGTGGGTGACGTTCTTCCTGCGGATGGTCGTGTAGCCGAGCATCTCCGAGTAGTCGTTGGCGTCCTGCTGCTCCCGCGGCGCGTACAGGATCTGGAGGGCGTGGTTGGTGATGATGGTGCGCGACACATCCCGGCCATAGGTGGCATCGAGCTGGGCCATGCTCTGGATGATCGGCAGCAGGCGCACGTTGTAGCCGGCCATGTAGGACACCGCCGAGGCGATGATGTCGACCTTGCCGATCGCAGTGAATTCATCCATCAACAGCAGACACTGGTACTTCAGGTCCGGGTTGGACTTGGGCAGTTCCTTGGTGTTGAGGTTGATGATCTGGCTGAAGAACAGGTTGATGATCAGGCGGCTTTCGGCCAGCTTGTTGGGCTGGATACCGATATAGATGGTCATCTTCTTCTTGCGCAGGTCGGTCAGCAGGAAGTCGTTGCCGCTGGTGGCCTTGTCCAGCACCGGGTTGATCCAGGCGTTGAGTGGCTCCTTGAAGGTGCCCATGATCGAAGCGAACGTCTCGTCGGCCTGGGACAGCAGGTTGGCGAAGGCCGACTTGGCGTTGCCACTCAGGTAGGTCTGGCTGGCCAGGCGTTGCAGGTACTTCCGGAGGTCGCTGCCATCGCCGGTGGACAGGCGGAACAGCGCGCCCAGGGTGGGCATGTCCTGCGCTTCGCCCGGGAAGCCGTTGCTGCGCGCATCGTCGCGGTTCTCGAACAGGTACAGGCTGAACGCCATGAACGCGTTGCGCGCCTGGCTGACCCAGAATTTCTGATCGTCCGATCCGTCCGGATACAGCATCGCGGCGATGCTCATCAGCTCGGAGACGCGGAAGGCCGGGTCGTCGGAAACATAGCTGAGCGGGTTCCAGCGATGGGTACGGCGGTCTTCGGCGAAAGGATTGAACAGGAACACCTCTTGGCCCTGGCTGGCACGCCAGCCGCTGGTCAGGTCGAAGTTTTCCTGCTTGATGTCCAGCACGACCACCGACTCGTCGTACTCGAGCAGGTTGGGGATGACCACGCCCACGCCCTTGCCCGAGCGGGTCGGGGCGGCCAGGATCACGAACTGCTGGCCACTCAGGCGCACCAGCTTGCCGCCGAAGCGGCCCACCACGATGCCGTTGCCGGTCTTCTTGAACAGCCCGTGCCTGGCCAGGTCCGCAGCCTGGGCAAAGCGCGCGTCACCGTGCAGCGAGGTCTTCTTCGACCGGAACATCAGGAACATCGCCACCAGGGACAGCAGCAGCGGAAGCCCGAAACCGACCACGCCGGCCAGCTTGATCTTGGTGACGTACGGCGCCACGACCGGCTGATCCAGTGCCTGCAGGTACTGCAGATAGGTGTTCCACTTGAACAGCCCGGTATCCAGGCCCAGCAACAACAAGGTGAGATACCCGGCAAGGCAGTAGCCGGCAATCACGGTCAACACGATGACGACGGCGGGAACAACAATCTTCTGCGTGGACAAACCCTATCCTCCATGACGCGCCCCACAGGGCGCTACGGCCTGCGCCGGCGCCTGGGTCGCACCGTACGCGTTTCTTTCACTTCGTCGTGCATACGCCCCGTCGTCGCGTCGCCACAACAACGACCCCTCGCTGCGCGCCTGTTTCCAGCGACAGCAGCGGGGGGGTGATCCTTGCCGTTCGGACGTGAACACGGCGTAGCCGGACCCATCGCCCGGACTGTACACGGGCGGATATGTCAGGGCTACCCTGCATCATGGCGCTGCGCCGACAGCGCCAGCGGGAGATCACGACCTTCACGCACCACAGCATCCCAGCGCAGGGGTCGGCAGTATGTTGCGCCGCAGCAGTACAATAGGCGGCCGCCTTCTGGTCACGTCCTGCCCGCATGAGCTCCTCCCCCGTTTCCCTGGCCGCCCGGCTCTCGCCGCGCGAGCGCACCCTGATCCTGCTGGCCTTGTCGCTGGGCGGCTTTGCCATCGGCACCAGCGAGTTCGCCAGCATGGGACTGATGCTGGAGATCAGCCGCGGGCTGTCGATCAGCGAGACCCAGGTCGGCCACCTGATCAGCGCCTACGCCATCGGCGTGGTGGTTGGTGCGCCGGTGCTGGCCTTCGCCGGTGCCGGTTTCGCCCGGCGCAGCCTGCTGCTCGCCCTGATGGGCTTCTACGCGATCGGCAACCTGGCCAGCGCACTGGCACCGAACTACGGCACGATGCTGCTCGCGCGCTTCGTCGCCGGCCTGCCGCACGGCGCCTACTTCGGCGTGGCGATGCTGGTGGCCGCCGCAATCAGTCCGCCCGCCCAGCGCGGCGCGGCGGTATCGAAGGTGCTGCTCGGCCTCTCGGTCGCGATCCTGGTCGGCAATCCGCTGACCACCTGGCTCGGCCAGCAGGTCAGCTGGCGCACCGCGTTCGCCCTGGTCAGCGTGCTGGCGATCGCCACCGTGGCGATGATCGCGCGCTTCCTGCTGCCCGATCCGGATGAAGTCCGGACCTCGCCGATGCGCGAGCTGCGCGCCTTCAACCGCACCCAGGTGTGGCTGGCACTGGCGATCGGCTCGGTCGGCTTTGCCGGCATGTTCTGCGTGTTCACCTACCTCGCCCCGACCCTGGTGCAGGTCACCGGCCTGGCCGAATCGTGGATGCCGCTGGCCGTGGGCATCTTCGGCATCGGCGCGATCATCGGCAACGTGGCCGGTGGTTGGCTGGTGGACCGCTTCCAGTTCCGCGCCGCGGCGGTGGTGCTGGTCTGGTCGATCATCGTGCTGCTGTCTTTCCCCATTGCCGCGCAGTCGGTGTGGAGCGTGTTCCCGATGATCATCGCGGTCGGCACCATGGGCGCACTGGCGGCCGTATTGCAGACCCGCCTGATGGATGTCGCCGGTGAAGCGCAGACGCTGGCCGCGGCCTCCAACCATGCGGCCTTCAATACCGCCAATGCGCTCGGCCCGTGGTTCGGTGGCATGGCCATCGGCGCCGGCTTCAGCCCCGCCGTGACCGGCTACGTCGGTGCGGCGACCGCGCTGGGTGGCCTGCTGCTGTGGGGCGTGGCGATGCTGGTGGACCGCCGCTCGCGCAGCGCGCCGGTGCTGCAGCAGTAAGCGCGCGGGGATTTTTTTTATTTCCCCTATCATGGGTGTCCGCTCACACCGCGCCACTCGTGCTGCCCCGGCCACGGCCGCCACGAGGGCCGCACCTGGACACACCGATGACGTACGAATGGGCCCCGAGCCGCTGGGGTCAACGCCTGACGCGATCGCCGCACTGGCAGCTGCGCCTGGCAGACGAACAGCTGGTCCTGACCGTCGACGGTCAGGTCTATCACGCGCCGCTGGACGCGCTGCAGGTGCACCCGCGCCTGCCCTGGGCGCGCCTCACCCTGCATCGCGAGGGCCACACCCCGTTGACGCTCGGCGGCCTTTCAGCGGCGTCCGCGCGCGGCTTGGTGGCGGCACTGGACGCGCAGCGTGGAGCGCAGCGCCAGCGTGACCATGTCGCCCTGTTCGGGCAGGCCCACGCCGCGATCCAGCGCTGGCTCACGCAGGTGCAGACCGCCACCGATCTGGCCGACGAGGAGTCACTGTGGTTGACCCACGAGCAGCAGCAGGCCCTGCTGCTGGCGCGCCCCACCCTGCCGCTCGATGAAGAAGCGCTGTGGGCGGTGTTCGATGACGCCGGCTTGCGCAGCGAACTGGAGGGCGACCCCTCGGTGATCGAGGAAGCGCTGATGCTGTGGCTGGCCGATTGGCCGGCGATGTGGGCGCGCCGCAATGAAGCCCATCAGGCGCGCGAGCGGATCGCCAGCCGCCCGCTGCTGGACCGTGTCGAAAGCCGTCCCCTCACCGATGAGCAGGCCCGCGCGGTGATCTGCTTCGACAACCGCGTCCAGGTGGTGGCCGCGGCCGGCTCGGGCAAGACCTCGACCATGGTCGCCAAGGCGGCCTACGCGATCGAACGCGGCCTGGTCGCACCCGAACGTATCGTCATGCTCGCCTTCAACAAGGACGCCGCGGCCGAACTGCAGGCGCGTGCCGACCGGGCCTTCGCGCGCATCGGCCTGGATGGGGTGAGGGTGGAAGCACGCACGTTCCATGCGTTGGGCCGGCACATCATCGCCCAGGCGACCGGGCGGATGCCGCAGGTGCCGGACTGGGCCGTGGATGCGACGCAGGGGTTCCATCGGCTGGCCGAGATCATCGATGCGCTGAAAGACCGCTCCCTCCATTTCCGAACGCAGTGGGACATGTTCCGGTTGGTGTTCGGCCGCGATCTGCCCGTCATCGGCGGTGCGCTGGACGCCGAGGAATGGGACAAGGACGGCCAGGGGTACGTGCGTACGCTGCGCGGCGAGCGCGCGCGCAGCATCGAGGAGTGCGTGATCGCCGACTGGCTGTTCTACAGCGGCGTGGACTACGTTTATGCGCGACGCGACACATTCGATGCCGGGACGGACGAGTACCGCCAGTACCGCCCGGATTTCCACTATCCAGGCATTGCGCTGCATCACGATCACCTCGCCCCGGACGTTCATGGCCGTGCGCCGGCGCATCACGAGGGCCGCCAAGGCACCCGTCACGGCACCGAGCGGATCGAGACCACCTCCCACCAGCTGCGTACCGGCGAACTGTTCGTGCGGCTGGGCGAGGCGCTGTCACGGCACGGTGTCGTGCTCGATCCAAATCCGGACCGCGCGTTGCCCGAAGGCGGCGCGACGCCGATGCCGGATACCGAGCTGATCGGCCTGGTGCGCACCTTCATCAGCCACGCCAAGAGCAACGGGCTGGGCATGCAGGACATGGTCGAGCGCCTGCGCCGCCTGCCCGACGATCACTTCAAGCACCGTTACCGTCTCTTCCTCGAACTGATCCTTCCGATCCTGGAGGGCTGGGACGATGCGCTGGTCGCCGAAGGCGGCATCGACTTCGAGGACATGCTCAACCAGGCCGCCGAACACCTGGAACAGGGGCGCTACGTGGCTCCCTTTGACCTGGTGATGGCCGACGAATTCCAGGATGCCTCGCGGGCCCGCGCGCGGCTGTGCCGTGCGCTGGTGCAGGCACCGGGCAGGCATCTGTTCGCGGTCGGCGATGACTGGCAGTCGATCAACCGGTTCGCCGGTGCCGACGTGTCGGTGATGACGGGTTTCGTGGCGTGGTTCGGGCAGGGCCAGGTGCTCAAGCTCGAGCAGACCTTCCGCTGCCCGCAGGCGCTGTGTGATGTGTCCAGTGCTTTCGTGTCACGCAATCCGGCGCAGATTCCCAAGGACGTCCACTCGGTCACCCCCGCGCATGGCCCCGTGCTGCAGGCCTTCCAGGTCGCCTCGCGCGACCGGCTGGCTGGCGCGGTCGAACAGTATCTGCAGCAGCTGCACCAGCAGTTGCTGAGCGGCCAGGTACCGCCGGGCCGCGACGGCAAGGTCAGCGTCTTCGTGCTCGGCCGCTACAACGCCGACCGCGCCCTGCTGCCGGCCACCTGGCGCGCACGCCATGGGCAGCTCATGGAGGTCAGCTTCCTCACTGCGCACCGCGCCAAGGGGGCCGAGGCGGACTACGTGATCCTGCCCGGCATGCTGGATCGCCGCTTCCCCAATACCCGCGCCGATGACCCGGTGCTGACGCTGGCGATGCCGGACAGCGATCCCTATCCGCTCGGCGAGGAGCGCCGCCTGTTCTATGTCGCGCTGACGCGTGCGCGCCGCTCGGTGGCGATGTTCACCGTGCAGGGCCGCCGCTCCGCCTTCCTGACCGAGCTGGTCAACGACGGCGCGGTGCGGTTGACCTCGATGGCCGGCGAGACGATCCACGAGCAGGCGTGCCCCGCCTGCAGGGTGGGCGTGATCGTGCCACGCAGCGGGCCGTATGGCGCGTTCCAGTCGTGCTCGGGGTATCCGCGCTGCGAGTACAAACCGCCCAGGACAGCCGGCCATGCCGGCCTGCGTTCAGTCGCGGGGGCCTGAGCGCTGCGCCTGCGCCGCTCAGCCGGGCGCAGCGGCCAGTGCGGCACCGATCTGGGCAAGCAGGGCACGCCGTTCCGGCACGCCCGGCATCACCCGCACCAGGTTGCGGACCATCCGTTGGTCCTGCTGCCTGCCAAGCTGATCGCCCAGCGTATGCAGGGCGCGCGCCCGGTGGCCCGGTCCTTTCCGTTTGATCGAGGCCGCAAGCGCACCGTCCAGCGCGGGCAGCGCCTCCAGCTGCATACGCAGGCGACGCACTCTGCGCCGCCAGCGATGCAGGTCCTCCGGATCCCCGGTATGGGCGGCGCGCTTCTCCGCCTTGGCGGTACGACGTTCGCTGCGCGCCAGACCCTTGCGGAGATCACGCGCTCTCAGCGCCTCCCAGGGCTGCGCCTGGAGGTCACCTGCGATACGCACCAGTGCCGCCTGACGGCGTGCGAACGCCGGGTCCCGCCCCAGCGCCCGGGCGAGGAGTACGTCGCGCCGCGCTGTCAGCCGCCTGCACACCGCCTCCCACGGCCGGGCGGGATGCTGCCCGGCGAAGTGCTGGCAGGTCTCCACCACCACATGTGCATCGCGCAATGCCGACAAGCCCTGCCCGAGCCGACGCAGGGCCGCGTCAGTCCGGGCGGTCTCAAGTTCGCTGCTCTCCAGCACGGCGAGCAGCGCTCGAAGGCGGCGTATCGTCTTGCGTGCACGATGCACGGCATCGTGGACATCCGGCTGGAGCGCCAGCGCATCGGCGATGGCAATGCACTCACGGTCTGCCAGTGCGCGGGCGGCAGGGCCGATGGCGGGTGGCGACATGGCGGTTTCCCCCGGAGGCGTCGGGCGATTGTACCCATGCCGGCGGGCCGCCGGCTCAGGCCGGGTTGAACATCTGCCGCACGCCCCGGAGCAGCTCGTTCACGCTGAACGGCTTGGGCAGCAATGACATGCCCTGCCCCAGGAATTCATTGCGCACGGCCGCACTCTCCGTATAGCCGGTCACGAACAGCACCGGCAGATGGGGCCGCAGCACGCGTGCCGCATCGGCGAGCTCACGTCCGTTCATGCCCGGCAGGCCGACATCGGACAGCAGCAGGTCCAGCTCGCGGTCCGAATGCAGCTCCAGCAGGGCCTGCTGTGCGTTGATGGCTTCAACGACCTGATACCCGGCCTCGACCAGCATCTCGCGCACCATCATGCGCACCGAGTCGGTATCGTCGACCAGCAGGATGCGCTCGGCGCTGCCACGGGGCAGCTGTACCGGTGCGACAGGTGTCTGGTCCGCAGGCTGCAGATGCCCCTCCGGCAGCAGGAGTTCGATCTCGGTGCCTTCGCCACGCTCGCTGGCGATGCGCGCACTGCCACCGGACTGGCGTGCGAACCCGTAGGTCATCGACAGTCCCAGCCCGGTGCCCTCGCCCTGCGGCTTGGTGGTGAAGAAGGGCTCGAACACCTTGGTCAGCAGCTCTGCGGGTATGCCCACGCCGTTGTCGAGCACGGTCACCGTAACGTAGTGACCCGGCGCCAGCTCATGGTCCCGCTCGATCTCGACACGCCCGGCGCGGATGCGGATCAGGCCTTGGCCGGCCAGCGCATCGCGGGCATTGATGACCAGGTTGAGGATCACGTTCTCGAACTGGTTGGGATCGGCGACCGCGATCAGCGGTTCAAGACCCAGCTCCAGCTCGAGTTCGATGTTCTCACCGATCGATCGCTGCAGCATGTCTTCCAGCGAGCGCACCCGCGCCACGACATCGAAGGTCTGTGGATCGAGCGGTTGCTTGCGGGCAAACGCGAGCATGCGCTGGGTCAGCGCGGCCGCGCGGTGCGCCGAGCCCGTGGCGATCTCGACGTAGCGGGAGGCCTTGTCCCATTTGCCGCTGGACGCGGCGATCTCGATCATGTCCAGCCCGGAGATGATCGTGGTCAGCAGATTGTTGAAATCGTGCGCGATGCCGCCGGTGAGCTGGCCCAGCGCATCCATCTTCTGCGCCTGCATCAACTCGATTTCGGTGCGCTCGCGCTCGGCGATCTGGAAGGCGAGCTCGGAGGTCGCACTCTCCAGTTCCTGCCGCTGCTCGTTCGCACGCGCATGCTGTTCGGTGGTGTCCTCGATGTGGACGAGTCCCTGCCCGGCGGCCTGGTACGGCGTCACCCGCCATTCGGTCATGCGGATCGACCCGCCGACGCGAAGGCTGAAGGTGCCCTGCCAGCGCTCGCCTTCGGCCAATGCCACTTTCAACGCACTGAGGGGAGCGACCTGGTCCTGCAGCAGCTGGTCGAGCTGACCCGGCCCTGCCTGCTGGCCCAGCAGGCGGGTGAAGGCATCGTTGGCATCGTGGGCGTTGAGCGACGCATCCAATACCGCGATCGGCGCATTGATGTGACGGTAGATCTCCCGGAAGCGCGCTTCCGTCTCGCGCAACGCCTCTTCAGCGCGGCGGGCGCGCAGCAGGCTGCGCAGCGTCGCCAGCAGCACATCCGGATCGACAGGATGGATCAGATAGCCATCCGCACCGGCGTTGAGGCCGGTGATCATGTCGCCGGTGGCGATCGACGCCGCGGAGACATGCACCACGGGCAGCAACTGCAGGCGGGGGTCTTCGCGTAGTTGGCGGACGACATCGAAGCCGCTCATGTCCGGCAGGTTCACATCCAGCACCAGCGCGCCGAAATCATGCTCGGCCAGCCGCGCCAGGCCCTCACCGCCGGTACCGGCTTCCTCGACATGGAACCCGTGGTGCTCCAGCACGCGGCGCACCGCGTAACGGGTCGCCACGTTGTCATCCACCACCAGGATGCGATCAGGAATCGGCATTCACGGCCTCCGTGGCCAGGGTCAGCGGCAGCACTACGTAGAAATTCGAGCCGGTGCCGATCTCGCTCTCCACGCCGACATGGCCACCGAGCAGCTCGGCGAAGCGCTTGCACAGCGACAGCCCGAGGCCGGTACCGCGCAGGCGCTTCTGCAGCGGCGTATCGACCTGCACGAAATCCTCGAACAGGGTCGACTGCAGCTCCGCCGGAATGCCGATGCCGGTATCGCGGACACTGAAGCGCACCGCGCTCTCCCCCTCCAGTTGGGTCGATACCACGACCTGGCCGCTGGGGGTGAACTTCAGCGCATTGGAAATGAAGTTGCGCAGGATCTGCGCCAGCTTCTTGTCATCGGTGTACAGCATCGGCATGACCGGCGGATCCTCGAACAGCAGGTCCACCTGGTTGCCTTCCACCAAGGGGCGGAACATGCCGCGCAGCGCGGAGAACAGGTCCATCAGGTCGAACCAGGCGGGCGAGATGGTGATCCGCCCCGCCTCGATCTTGGCCAGGTCGAGCAGGTCATCCACCATCTCGCGCAGTTCGCTGGTCGAGGTACTGATGAAACGGACCTGCCGGCGCTGTTCCTCGGTCAGCGGCCCATCCATACCGTCCTCCAGCAGCCGCGTCATGCTCAGGATCGAGCCCAACGGCGTGCGGAACTCATGGCTCATGTAGGACAGGAACCGGCTCTTCAGCTCGGAGACCTCGCGCAGCTGCTCGGCCTGCTCGTCCAGCTCGGCATAGAGCGCCAGCACACCCTGGTTGGTTTCATCCAGTTCAGCGCGCAGCGCATCGGCTTCCAGACGCAGCCGTTGGAGCTCCTGATCGTGGGGCGTGGCGCTCAATGCAGGTCTCCAAGACGCAGGGCAACGATGCCGGCGTCATCCCGGCCACGATCGAAATCACGGTGCAGCACCGCCACGATCAAGGCCGGGTGGCGGTGCAACAGGCCGGGGTAGTCGCGCAGGCTCCAGCGCGCCTGCAGTCCATCACTGTGCATGACCAGAAGCGTGCCTGCCGCCGCGTGAAAATGGAATGGTTGTGCCTTGCGGTACTGCACCCCGACGATGCCCGGGTGCGATGCCAGCCCGCGTGAGCCGGTGGGCTCGCACAGACTGGCGGCAATGTTGCCGATGCCGGCGAACTCCACCTGGGCACTCGCCACGTCCACGCAGGCCACCGCCGCCGCACCGCCGCGGGTGCCCGACATGCCGGCATGCAGGACGCCGATCAATGCTGGCGCGCCAACCGCGGACGACTCGGCGACGGCATTCACACCGGCCTGCGCTGCATCGGCGGCGGGCAATCCATGTCCCAGCCCATCGATCACGGTGACCGCCACGGTCTGTCCATCGGCGCGCAGATGCCAGGCATCGCCACAGGCCAGCTCGTGGCGCATGGGAATGCGCAGTGCACCGTAGGGCACGTCGATATCGCCAGGCGCACGACTGGCGTAGATCCGCGCCACCACGACCGCGCCTTTGGCGTCCGACCATGCGTCCAGCACGGTGGCCTGGCGCTGGATCGCACCGAGCCCCAGCCCTTGCGTGCCGCCGGTCGAGTAGCCGTCCGGCAGGCACTCGGCCAGGGAAAAGCCCGGACCGGTGTCCACGGTGCACAGCTCCACACCGTTGGCGCCGCGGCCACAGACCTCGGACAGGTACATGCGTCCACCTCGCCCATGCTTGAGCACATTGGTGGCCATCTCCGTGGCCACCAATGCCGCGCGGCCGGCGTCCATTTCATCCAGGCCGATCAGATCGGCCAACGCCAGCGCTTCGCGCCGGGCCTGCCCGACCTGTGAGGTTTCCTCGACCACCACGATCCGCGTCACCCGGCCGCCGAAGTTCAGCTCCATTTGGTGATCGTGATACGGGTGCCCTGCCCCGGTGCACTCTCCAGTTCGAACTCATCCACCAGCCGGCGCGAACCGGACAGGCCCAGGCCCATGCCCGAGCCGGACGACCAGCCGTCGGTCAAGGCCTGTGCGACATCCGGAATGCCCGGGCCGTTGTCGGCGAAGACCAGCCGTACGCCCTTGCGCAATCCCTTCTCGACCACGTCCCAGTCCATCGTCCCGCCGCCACCGTAGATGACGGCATTGCGGGCCAGTTCGCTGGCGGCGGTCACCAGCTTGGTCTGGTCGATCAAGCGCAGCTTGCAGGCCACGCAGATCTGACGTGCGGCCTGGCGGGCCAGCACCACGTCCTGCTCGATGCGGATCGGCAGCGAACCACTGGACGCCGTCATGAGTTGGCTTCGTCGTCGTCGGTGCGCTGCAGCAGCTTCATGCCCCGCTCCACATTGAGCGCGGTGCGTACGCCACTGAGCGTCAGGCCCAGCTCCACCAGCGTGATCGCCACGGCCGGCTGCATGCCGACCACCACCGTGGTGGCATCCATGATCCGGGCCAGCGAGGAAATGGTGGCGATCATCCGCCCGATGAACGAATCGACGATGTCCAGTGCGGAAATATCGATCAGCACACCGCGCGCGGAGGTGCTGCGGATCTTCTCGGTGAGGTCGTCCTGGAGGGTCAGCGCCAGCTGGTCATGCATGTCCACCTGGATGGTCACCAGCAGCAGATCGCCCATCTGCAGGATCGGGATACGCTCCATCTCAGCGGGCGGTCCGGGTGACGGTCTGGCCGGTGCGCTTGAGCGCCAGCGCCAGTGCGTCGGCCAGGTTGGCCTTGGTCACGATGCCATTGAGGTCCAGGCCCAGGTGCACGATGGTCTGGGCGATCTGCGGGCGCACGCCGCTGATGATCGCATCGGCGCCCATCAGGCGGATGGCGGTGACGGTCTTCAGCAGATGCTGGGCCACCAGCGTGTCCACGGTGGGGACGCCGGTGATATCGATGATGGCGATTTCAGACCCGGTATCCACGATGCGCTGCAGCAGCGACTCCATCACAACCTGGGTGCGCTGCGAATCCAGCGTGCCGATCATCGGCAGCGCCAGCACGCCCTCCCACAGCTTCACCACGGGGGTGGACAGTTCGAGCATTTCTTCCTGCTGGCGCTGGATCACGTCTTCGCGCGTTTTCTGGAACGCGGTAACCGTGTGAAGACCCAGCTGATCGATCAGTTCGGAGATCGCCCACAGCTGGTCGCCCAGCCCTGCCGGATCATTCGCGTAGCCCTGCTGGATCACCTCGAACAGCGGGCGCTTCAGCGAGAAGATGAAGCTGGCGGTTTCCGAAGAATTGAATCCCTTCAGGACGCGCTCGCGCGACAGTTCCTCCAGGAAACGGCGGATGTCCTGCCACTCTGCCCGCGCGACGGAGCTGACGTCCGTGGCCGACAGAGCGTCCAGGAACAGGCGCCAGAACTCGCGGACCTGGGTGTCCAGCTCGCGGGCGGAAAGCCGACCGTCCTGGGCGCGGCCAGAGTGGCTCAGGGTGCCGGCCCACGCGGCCAACAAGGGCTCCTGGTGGCTGCGGATGAGATCGATCGTGCGCTGCTGCAAAGCCGCCATGGAAAAGGTCCTGGAAAAAGGGGAACACCGCGGATGGGCTGGGGCCCCAACCACTGATATGAATGGGGCCGCAATTCTCAAAGCTTAAATGAATTCAGGAATATTGGGCACGACGACGGCTGCCGGCGGCGTGAAGAATCCCTGCACTTCCCTGACTGGTTCAGATATCGACAGCGCAGGCCGGCGCAGCATCTTTGCAGGCGCAAGCCACCGCAACGGATCAGGCCGCCCGAAGGCGGCCTGATGGTGAATCGTTCAGCGCAGCAGCGCGAACAGGAGCAGCAGCGGAATCGGGATGCCGAGCATCCACAGCAGAATGTACTTCATGGTGTTTCCTCCCTTGAGGTGGTCAGGATCACAGGTCGCGGCGGCGGCCGCCCCAGGTGGCACTCAGGCTGGCGATGAAAGCACCGATCAGCAGCGTGATGAACAGCCAGAGCGCGGCGTAGGCGGTGGCCTTGCGGGCATCGTCGGCAGCCTGCTTGGCCTGCTCCTTGGCGTTGTCGAGCGCCGCACGCAGGCGGGTCTGGACATCGGTGACGCGGGCCTGGGCTTCGGCCTGGGTCATGCCGGTCTGCGCCGCCACCAGCTGCGCCAGATACTGCGTATCGGCCGGATCCATGGTGTCGGACTTCAGGCTGTTGACGATGATGCGGTTGACCTCGGTGCGGACCTCACGGCTGTCCGGGCGACGGTCGGTACCCGGCATCGGGCGCGGTGGCGGCAGTGCGCCGTTCGCGGGCGGTGCGGGCGGTGCCGCCGGATCGGCGGGACCGGCCGGCGCTGCGGTCGGGCTGGCGCGGAACAGCGAATCCACCCAGTACTGCAGGTCACCCTGGTCATTGCCCATCGCCGCCGAACCTGCACCGGCTGCGGCGATACCGCCTGCAGTCGAGGCGGCGGCACCTGAAGTAGCACCGGCCACCTTGGCACCCGCGCCGAGGATGCCGCCAATGGCGGAGGTCAGCAGCGCGGCAGTGAGCAGGGTGGCCACCGCCCACGAGACGAAACCATGCGCGGTGTCGCGGAAGTAAGTCTCATCACCGTGGATGTTGCTCCACTTCGTGCGCAGGCGGCCCGCCAGATAGCCACCCAGACCGGACGCGGCGATGGCGGTAAAGGTCAGCCAGGCGATGCTGGACCAGCCGAACGTCTCAGCCGTCACACCTTCAAACGACCACGGCGACACCGATGAAAGGCCGAGGCCTACACCGAGTATCACCAGAATCAGCGAGAGCGCCGCCGCGGCGATCGCACCGGCCAGGATGGCACCCCATGACACAGCGCTGTCACGCGGAAGATCCACCACCGGCGGTGGGGTAACCACGGCCACGGTCGCCGCAGCGACGGGCTCTGGGTGGGCGTAATCGCCTCGGGTATTCATAGCGTGTGGCACTCCTTTTCATGCGCTGCGGACGCAGCTCGCATCGGCAGGCTGCGCTCGCAGTCGTGAAATACGCGAGACGCTGAAAACAAGACGGCGTGGACGCGATGGCGTCATCGCTGAGCCTAACCGCAGCTCAGACGCGACGGCCCAACAGCATGAAAACCCCGAACAATCCGCCCAGCGCCCCGACAATGGCCAGCTCGATGGACGGCGTATGCAACCGCAGCGCCATGACAATGCACATCGCGCCCAGCGCGACGATCACGGCACCGATGGCGCGGGCACGTACGGATCCGTAGAACCAGGTGCGACGGATCGGTTCGGTCAGCGCTGGCTGCTGCCGATGCCAGGTGTCCAGTGCGTGCTGGAACTCACGCAGCAGCCGGTCGCGACTCTGCAGGTCCGCCGCGCTCACCAACAGTGTCGCCCTGCCCGGCCGCACCAGCGTGAGGTAGTCGTCGGTTCCCCAACGGGACAGCTCGGCAAACGGCACGGCATCGCGCCGGGAGAACATCAGGCCGTCGGGCATCACCATCACCTCGTTGCGGGTGGGAAATCCCTGGAATGCGAGCAAGGGTGGAATCACCAGGCACAGCAGGGCGACCAGGATCGCGATGCCCACCGGTCCCCGATTGAGCACGATGAGCATGAAACTGCCGGCGGCCAGTGCGAAGGCCAACGGCACAGCCAGTTGATGCCAGCGGGTATAGACCGAGACCTGGATTCCCTGCAGGGGCTTCATGTTGGGTTCCCTCCTCCATCGGGACGCGGCGGCGGCATTGAGCGGCGTGCGGCCGGCCATGCGCCCGGCCAGTGGGCGCTTCCTGCCCCATGGTCTTCGATCTCGGCGTCAGCGGCAAACCAGCGCTGATATCAAAACGGCATCGGCCTGCCATTGTCGCGCCCGGAATAATGCCATCGCATCCTCACAGATGGGGGCTCACGCCTATGCAAAAATGAGGGAACTGTGGCACACCGCGTCGCAGTGACCGGTGTGAGCTCCTGACGACCAGGCGACGCCGTGCCATTCGGGCGGTGGTCACCACTGGCAACGAGCAGGAGTCAATGCATGTCCTCGAGGAATTCCGGCGCAAGCGCCTTGGAGCTGTCCAGCTGCGCGCGTGAGCCGATCCGTACCCCCGGCGCGATCCAGCCTTACGGATTGATCCTGGTCCTCGATCACCTGACATTGACGGTCAACGCCCGCGCAGTCGCGCAACCGGACCTGATCGAGGCGCTCGGCGACCCCTTGGGGCACTCTCTGGAGGCGGTGCTCGGCGGTACCCTGGCCCACTGCAGGCCGCTGCTGGAAGCGCTGGAGCAAGGCGCTTCGCATTTCCTGGGAACGCACCCGGTGGGCACCGCGGGCCATCACCACACCGTGGCGCACCGGATCGGCGATGAGATCATCATCGAACTGGAAGCGCCGGTACCGGGTGAGCCGGGCTCGCTGGAAGACCTGTACCCCTCGATCCGCCGCTTCATGGCCGCCATCGAGCGTGCGCCCACCACCCAGGCACTGTGCGAGCTCGCCGCCGAGCACATCCGCGCCTTGACCGGCTTCGATCGCACGATGCTCTACCAGTTCGACCCGGACTGGAACGGCGCGGTGCTGGCCGAAGACCGCAATACCGTACTGCCCTCCTACCTTGACCTGCGCTTCCCGGAATCGGACATCCCGGCCCAGGCACGCGAGTTGTACCGGCAGAACCGCGTCCGGCTCATCGCCGACAGCCACTACACTCCCGTCCCGCTGGTGCGGCTGCCGGCCAGCGCCGATGCGCCGCCCACGGACCTGGGCCCGGCGATGCTGCGCAGCGTCTCGCCGGTGCACCTGCAGTACATGCGCAACATGGGGACCGGTGCGTCGATGTCGGTCTCGGTGCTGTGCGAGGGCGAACTGTGGGGCCTGATCTCCTGCCACAACCAGGTCGCGCGCCGGGTGCCGTACCACGTGCGCACGGCCTGCGAGTTCATCGGCCAGATCCTGTCGCTGCAGATAGCGCTGAAGCAGCGCGCGGTACTGATCGAAGAGCGGATCGCGCGACGGGCCTTCCAGGTCCGGCTGCTTGGGCGAATGGCCGGCGATACCGACTTCATGGCCGCGCTCGGCCGCGACCAGCCCAGCCTGCTCGCGCTGACCCACTCCACGGGCGCGGCGATCGTGCATCGTGGAGAGTGCATCCTGCACGGTGACTGCCCGAGCCAGCGCCAGGTGATGCAGCTGGTCCAGTGGCTGACGGCGCAGCAGATCGAAGGCGATATCTTCTGCACGGACACGCTGCCGCAGCGATGGAAAGAGGCGCAGGCGTTCGCCGGCGTCGCCAGTGGCGTGCTGGCCATCTCCATCTCGCAGCTCCACGACAGCTTCGTGATCTGGTTCCGGCCGGAGGTGGTCCGCACCGTGCGCTGGGGCGGCGATCCGCGCAAGGAAGAGACCGGTCAGCCGCTGTCGCCGCGAACCTCGTTCGAGGGCTGGAAGCAGACCGTGCGCCAGCAGTCGCTGCCCTGGAACGAGGTGGACCGCGATGCCGCGCTGGAACTTCGCGCCGCGATCGTGGACATCGTGCTGCGCAAGGCTGAGGAAATGGCGGCGTTGAACGAGCAGCTGCTGCGCAGCAACAAGGAGCTCGAAGCATTCTCGTATTCGGTCAGCCATGACCTGCGCGCGCCGTTCCGCCACATCGTGGGCTATTCGGAACTGCTGTGGTCCTCGGCCGGCGAGCGATTGAACGATTCAGAAAAGAGATTCCTCGAGACCATCGTGGAGTCGGCAAAATCGGCCGGGACGCTGGTGGATGACCTGCTCAGCTTTTCGCAGATGGGCCGCTCGACCATGGGCCAGATCGCGATGGAGATGACCGCCTTGGTGGATGACGTGCGCCACAAGCTGGACATGGAATACACCGGTCGCGCCATCGACTGGCAGATCGCAACGCTGCCCAAGGTGCTCGCCGACCCCGGCATGCTGCGGCTGGTCTGGCAGAACCTGCTGGCCAACGCGATCAAGTTCACCCGCGACACGCCCGAACCCCGCATCGAGATCGGGCACGAACGCACGGACACCGAGGACGTCTTCTTCGTGAAGGACAACGGCTGCGGTTTCGACATGCGCTACGTGGACAAGCTGTTCGGCGTGTTCCAGCGGCTGCACCACGTCGATGAGTACGAAGGCACCGGCATCGGCCTGGCCAACGTGCACCGCATCATCACCCGCCATGGCGGCCGCACCTGGGCCCAGGGCCAGGTTGGCGCCGGCGCGACCTTCTTTTTCACCATCCCCTTTACTGCTGGAGACCACCTATGAGAGATCTGCGACCGATCCTGCTCGTAGAAGACAACCCGAAAGACGCCGAATTGACGATGGCGGCGCTTGCGCGCTGCCAGCTGCTCAACGACGTGACCCATGTGCGCGACGGCGTGGAAGCGCTGGAGTATCTGCGCTGCCAGGGACGTTACGAAGGGGCCATGCACGGCGGGCCCGTGGTGGTGCTGCTGGACCTCAAGCTGCCCAAGCTCAACGGTCTGGAAGTGCTCAAGGAAATCCGCACCGACAGGGCCCTGAGCAGCACCCCGGTGGTGATGCTGACCTCCTCGCGGGAGGAGCAGGACCTGATCCGCAGCTACGAGCTGGGCGTCAACGCCTTCGTGGTCAAGCCAGTGGATTTCAAGGAATTCCTGGAGGCGATCCAGGGGCTGGGCATGTTCTGGGGCATCACCAACCAGCCGCCGCCGCACGGCACACTGTTCGGTGGGAAGAGTAGAAGCGATGGCTGAGGCTGCCACAACAGGGACCATCAGCATCCTGATGGTCGAAGACAGCGCGCTCGATGCAGAGCTGATCAGCGCGCAGCTGCGGCGCGCCGGCCTGCCGTTCACGGCCGAGCGCACCTGGTCGCACCAGGGCATGCTCGACGCCCTGGGCACGGCCTCCTTCGATGTGATCCTGGCCGATCACGTGCTGCCGGGCTTCGATGGCGACGCGGCCCTCACGCTTGCCAGCGAGATCGCACCGGAGACGCCCTTCATCTTCGTCTCCGGCACGCTCACCGAAGAGCTGGCGGTGAAAGCGCTCAAGCGCGGCGCGCGCGATTACGTGGTCAAGTCGCGCCTGCAGCGGCTCCCCGATGCGGTCGTCCGGGCCATCCAGGAAGCCCAGGAGCGCCGCCGGCTACTGCGCGTGGAGGCCGAGCTGCGTGACAGCCACCAACGGCTGAAACTGATCACCGATTCACTGCCAGCGCTGATCGCCTACTTCGGCCACGACCACCGCTACCGCTTCGCCAACAATGCCTACTTCGAGTGGCATGGGCTGACCCCGGACACCGTGGTCGGCCGGCATACGCGCGAGATCATCGGCGAGGACAGCTTCAACGGCATCCAGCAGCATCTCGATCGCGTACTGGCCGGTGAGAAGGTGAGCTTCGACATGCTGTCGCTGCGCAGCAACGGTACCCCCCGCCATGCACAGGTGGACTGCGTGCCCGAGCTGGGCCCCGACGGGTCGGTGGTGGGTTACTACGCCATGGCCCGCGACATCAGCGAGCTCAAGCAGGCGCAGGCCTTGTTGAAGGCCAGCAACGAATCGCTGGAGCGCCAGGTGGATGAGCGGACCTCGGCCCTGCACCGCAGCGAAAGCCGGCTGCAGGCCCTGTTCGAATCCAGCTTCCAGCACCAGAACCTGCTGACGCTCGATGGCTACATCATCGACACCAACTCCGCCTCGCTGGCCGCCATCCTGGCCGACAAGCAGGACGTGCGCGGCAACCTGTACTGCGAATCGGCGTGGTTCGCCGATACCCCCGGAGTACCAGGGGTGGTCTGCACCGCCATCCTCGAGGCCGCGGCCGGCACCGCCTCCCGCCATGAGCTGGAGCTGCGCCTGCCGACCGGCAAGCGCACGTTCGACTTCTCGTTCCGGCCCCTGTTCGATCATCAGGCGCGGATCACCGCCGTCGTCTCCGAGGCCGTCGAAACCACCGCGCGCCGGCAGGCCGAAGAGGCGCTCCGGCACAGCCAGAAGATCGAGGCGGTGGGCCAGCTGACGGGCGGCATCGCGCATGATTTCAACAACATCCTGACCGTGATCGCCGGCAACATCGAATACGCCAAGATGCTGACCGACCGGCTCGGCGACGCAGCGGGCAACTCCTCGCGCGCCCTCGACAACGCCATGAAGGGCGTCATGCGCGCGGCCAACGTCACCCAGCGGCTGCTCGCATTCTCGCGCCGCCAGCCGCTGAAGAACATGCCGGTCGATCTGAACGAAGAAATGCGCGGCATGCAGGACATGCTCAAGCGGTCGCTGGGCGAACTGGTGCAGATCGACATGCTGCACAGCCCGGATATCTGGTGCGTGGAGATCGATCCGAGCCAGCTCGAGGCCTCGATCCTCAACCTCGCGGTCAACGCACGCGATGCCATGCCCGAGGGCGGGCGCCTGACGATCGAGGTCGACAACATCCACCTGGACAAGGATTACGCGGCACAGCACCCCGACGTTCCCCCCGGCCAGTACGCCATGGTCCGCGTGCGCGACACCGGCCAGGGCATGTCGCCGGAGGTGATGGCGCGCGTGTTCGAGCCGTTCTTCACGACCAAGGAGGTCGGCCGCGGCACCGGGCTGGGCCTGTCCATGGTCTACGGCTTCGCCAAACAGTCCGGTGGGCACGTCCTGCTGGATTCCGCCGAGGGTACCGGCACCACGATCACGCTGCTGTTCCCGCGTTCGGCCGCCGAACTGCCCAGTACCCGCATGGCCGACGCCCAGGCGCTGGATGCCTTCGAGGTCGAGGAGGACACGACGGTCCTGGTCGCCGAGGACAATGACGATGTCCGTGCCTATACGGTGGACACCCTGCGCCAGCTGGGTTACCGCGTGCTGGAGGCCCACGACGGCCCCTCCGCGCTGCGACTGCTCGACCGGACCGACGTGCGCGTGGACCTGCTGTTCTCCGACATCGTGATGCCGGGCATGTCCGGCTGGGCGCTGGCCAAGGAGGCGCTGGCCCGCAAGCCCGGCCTGCGGGTGCTGTTCACCTCGGGCTATCCGCGCGATATCGACGCCAGCGGCGCGGTCGGCCGCAACATCGCCCTGCTGGCCAAGCCGTTCACCCGCAGCGATCTGGCGCGCTCCATCCGCACCTCGCTGCAGGATGAAAGCCCCGCCCACGACGGTGCCGCGTTGAACTGAGACCCCGAGCCCGGCGGGAGCCGTGACAGGCAGCTCCCGGCCGTCATGACGCCGGGCAGCCATCCGATGCACGTCCGGCTAACACTCGCGGGCGCTAAGGTGGAGATCCGCACAGGTGGCTGCACGCCACGAGGATCTCCGCCCGCAATGAGTGCTGCCCGTACCCACCCGCGATGCCGCGTCCTGCTGGTTGAAGACGACGCACCCATCCGGGAGATGACCAAGGACATCCTCAGCGACGACGGCTTCGATGTCCTGGACGTCGCCGACGCCGAGACCGCGCTGGGATGCCTCAAACGCGACGGCCCATTCGATCTGCTGGTATCGGACGTCGGCCTGCCCGGCATGGATGGCCGCGACCTGGCCACCATCGCCACCACGCTGCACCCGGCCATGCCGATCCTGCTGGTGACCGGTTACGCCGGGGCTGCGGGTGCCCGTCCCGATTTCCGCGGCGACGACATCAAACTGCTCCGCAAGCCCTTCACGCTCAAGCAGCTGGTGAGTTCGGTGCGGTCGCTGCTCTGAGCGCAGCGGGCGCGGTCGCCCGCTGCTCGTTGGCGTCGTGCACGCGCCCGGGACGCGCCATTGGCGATGATGCGCGCACCCTCTCCTCCCCCCGACCGCCATGGCCAAGCCGACTGGCTCCCGTCTCGTCATCTATGCCGCCCTCGCCGGCAACCTCGCCATCGCCATCGCCAAGTTCGTCGCCGCCGGCATCTCCGGCAGTTCGGCCATGCTCAGCGAGGGCGTCCACTCCCTGGTGGACACCATCAACGAGTTGCTGCTGTTGTATGGCCTGCGCCGGGCGGAGCAGAAGCCGGACACCCTGCATCCCTTCGGCTACGGGCGCGAGCTGTACTTCTGGAGCTTCATCGTGGCGCTGCTGGTGTTCGCGGCCGGCGCCGGCGTGTCGGCCTATGAAGGCATCCAGCACATCCGCAATCCCGAGCCGGCCACCAACCATCTGATCAGCTACATCGTGCTCGGCGTCTCGATCGTGTTCGAGGGCACCTCGTGGTGGATCGCGCTGCGTGAGTTCCGCGCCACCAAGGGTTCGCTGGGCTACTTCGAAGCCTTCCGCCGCAGCAAGGATCCCTCGACGTTCACCGTGCTGCTGGAAGACAGCGCCGCCCTGCTCGGCTTGGGCTTCGCGCTGGTCGGCCTGCTTGCCGCGCAGCTGCTGGAGATGCCGATCCTGGATGGCGTGGCCTCGCTGTGCATCGCCGGCGTGCTGGCCGTCACCGCCTTCCTGCTCGCCCGCGAAACCAAAGGCCTGCTGGTGGGTGAGCCGGCGCACCCGAACGTGGCCAAGCGCATCCTCGCCGTGGCCAGCTCCGATGCCGATCTGCGCCGCGCCAATGGCGTGACCACGATGCAGATGGGCCCGGCCCAGGTCGTGGCGATGCTGAGTGCGGAATTCGAAGATGATCGCACCACGCCGCAGATCGAAGCGTGCATCACGCGGATCGAGAAGGCGGTGAAGGCCGAGTACCCCGAGCTGGTGGCGTTGTTCGTCAAGCCACAGACGCCGGAGGTGTTCCAGGCACGACGCGCGGCGCTCGGGGAGCCGCATCCCGACAACTGAGCACACTGGACACTGCACCACGCATGCGTCGGTTCGCCCAAGCCATCGCCGATACCGCCTCCCTGCCCGACGGGCTTCCCGCCGCATTGGCACGCGCGCTGGCGACCGCGCCGGACCACTACAACATCGGCAAGGGCGGCACCGCGACCGTGCTCGCGCGTGACCACGATGGTCCGATCGCGGTGGCCGCCATGGTGTGGGGCCTGGTGCCGCGCTGGTCCAAGGAGCCGGCAACACCCTACACGACCGTCACCGCCCGCCTGGATCGCGCGCCCCGCAGCCGCATCTACGCGCAGGCGTGGGCGCACCGCCCGTGCGTGCTGCCCCTGAGCGGCTACTACAAATGGGACCGGCAGCGCCGACCGCCGTGGCCGCTGTTCGTGCAGCGCAGCGATGGCCTGGCCCTGCTGGCGGCAGGTCTCTGGGAGCACTGGGAAGGCGACGACGGCCAGCAGCTGGACAGCTTCACCGTATTGACCGGCCCCAACACCGCGATCCCTTCGCCACTGACCCCGGATGGACCGATCTTCATCGATGCCGGTACGGCGCTTGACTGGCTCAGCGGTGCCTTCAAGACGCCTGCGGCGTTGAGTGCCCGAGCGTCCAGGCCGGCCTTGGAGGCGTATCCCGTGAGCCGTGCCTTCCGCGATCCGGCGCGTGACGATTACACGCTGCTGGAACCTGTCGATCCGGATGCCGCGGCAGGAACCCCCGAGCCACAGGAATGGGAAGACGATGGAGGGGACGAGCGCGATGCGGATGAATGACGTGCAGCGCGCGTGAGCGTCAACCTTTCCGGCGCTTGAACAGATTCCGCGCGCGCGGCGGATTTCACCTTCGCGCCACCGGCTTCCCGTCAGGGTGGAGATGCCCAGCAACACGGGCCCTCTCTCTAACCAATCGTGGAGTCAACCATGGACAACAATCGCACTGAAGGCGCCAAGAACCAGGTCAAGGGCACCGTAAAGGAAGTCGTGGGCAAGGTCACCGGCGACAAGACGAAGGAAGTGGAAGGCAAGATCCAGAAGGGTGTTGGCGAAGTCCAAAGCGACGTGGGCAAGGCGCGGGATGACGCTCGCCGCTGAGTCTTGACCCCACCGCTCTCTGACCCGACCCGGGCAGAGAGCAGTGGGAGGCAACCTATCATTCCACCAGCCCCAACGATGAAGAGCGCATCCACCTCCACCCACCGCCCATCGGCGAGCACACCGTGGCGATGCGCCCTTCAACAGCTCGTAGCCGCGGCAGTACGGGCATCGATCGCCTGCGCCGACACCGCAGTACCGGTGAGCCACGTTGATGAGCTTCCATCCTGTGACCACCGCGGCGACGCTCGCCCTCGCCCTCCCTGCAGTCGCCACCGGCGCAGCGGATACGCATCCGCACATGCTCGGCCTACACGTCATCCCCGCCAGAAGCGAGGCAGGAAGATGATCAACACCGTAAAGAGCTCCAGTCTGCCCAGTAGCATCGCGAACGACAGTACCCATTTGGCTGCGCTCGGCAGCGAGGCGAACGTCCCTGCTGGCCCAATGGTTTCTCCTAAGCCCGGACCTACGTTCGACAACGCGGTGGCCGCGCCGCTGGCGCTGGTTAGGAAGTCCAGCCCGAGCCCAAGCAGCACCACCGTAATAACGGCATAGCAAACCAGAAACACCGTCAAAAACGCCACCACTGAGCCTATCACCTCGTCGGAGAGCGGCTTGCCGTCGTAGGACCGGGGAAAGACTCCATTGGGATAAAGCAGGCGCAGGAAGTGCACTCGAAGCATCACTGCCATGACCTCGAAGCGAAAGATCTTGATGCCCCCGCTCGTGGAGCCTGTGCACCCGCCAACAAACGTCAGCAAGAAAAACACCCCTACGACGGCCGCTCCCCACTGGCCATAGTCCGTTACGGCATAGCCTGTAGTGGTAACCACAGAAACCACACTGAAAGCCGCGTAGCGATAAGCCTGCTCAAACCCATATTGGCCGGATGCAGCCAACCACGTTCCAATCCCACCCACCGACACTGCCAGAAGCCCCAGCAGAGATTTGACCTGGCGATCAACGAACGCTCTCCGGTCCCCAGCCAAAAAACGCACATACAAGACGAAGGGCAAGGTACCTGACAGCATGAAGAGGGTGGCAAGCCACTGGATTCCGTTGTCTTGCCAGCGACCAAACGACTGATCTGAGGTCGAATACCCGCCCGTCGCAATCGAGGTGAGCGCATGCACGATGGCATCAAAGGGCTTCATGCCTGCCAGCCAATAGGCCACACCGGCCACAGCCGTCAGACCAATGTAGGCATACCCGATCGTAGAGGCGATCTGCCGAACCCGGGGCATGGCCTTTTGCGAGCGATCCGAGGACTCCGTGCGAAACAGCTGCATCCCGCCCACGCCCAGCGCGGGCAAGATGGCAATGGCAGTCGCGATAATGCCAATACCACCCATCCATTGAAGCAGCCCTCGCCAAAGCAGCAAGCCTGGCGGCGCCGCATCAAGACCCGTCATGACCGTAGCGCCGGTCGTTGTAATGCCCGAGACCGCCTCAAAAAACGCGTTGGCAAGATGTCCGCGAAGCTGCGGGTGTTCCGAGAAGAGAAACGGCAGCGCACTCACGGCGGATACGGCAGCCCAGCTCAGTGGCGTCAAGGCGAAGGCCTGCCTCAATGTCAGACCCGATTTCCCCCATTTCCCACCCGAGCGCCAATAGCCCCAGCTCAGCGCACTGCCACAGACGGCCGAAACCAAAGAAGCCATCCCAAACGCCAACCAATCCCGGTTGTCGTAATAGAGATCCGCAACCATGGGCAGCAGCATGAAGGCAGCTGTTGCCAACAGCACTTGCCCAACGATCGCCCCCACCAGACGAAAGCCATTGTGTGGCATTGACGTCTGACCTGGTGCCCAACGCATCCCGCTACCGTTGGCCTTCAAAACGACCGCCCGCCCGCTCCGCCAAGAAGCTTCTCTGCAACATCGATCTCGCTATATGCCACGACCAGCACTACCCTGTCACCCGCATTGATCTGGGTCTCGGCTGTCAGATCAAGTGGGTGGTCTTGTCGAATGACGGCACCGACTTTAATGCCCTCTGGTAGACCGAGCGCGCCGATGGTGCGCGTTAAAAGTGGCGAACTTCCGGCACCAATCGTGGCCTCAATGACTTCACCAAAGTCCTCGCGCAACGTCTGCAAACCGACAATGGCCCCTCGACGGACGTGCCGCAGCACGGTCGAGACTGTCACCGCGCTTGGACTGACGACTGCGTTGATGCCCATTCCGGGAAGAAGTGTGGCGTAGGTGCTCTTGTTGACCAATGTCACCGCCTGGCGGCAGCCCAATTTGCGCGCCAAGAGCGAGCAGAAGATGTTGGACTCGTCATCGTTGGTGACGGCAACCAGAGTTTCCTTTTGCTCGACCCGAGCCTCTTCAAGCACTGACCGATCCAGCGCATCGCCATGGAGCACAACAACATCGCTGCCAAGTGTTTCGGCCGCGTAGCGCGCCCGATCCCGATCCCGTTCAATGACCGTCATACGGGCCTTTGGAAGCAAGGCGCGGATGTTTCGAACCAGGTGCATGCCCACATTGCCAGCACCTGCGATCACAAGTTCGGCAATGGGGCGCTCGCGGTGCCCGAAAAGCGCCATCGTGGCCTTGCGCCGCTCTGACCGCGCGAGTATGTAAAGTTCGTCAGCCAGCTCAACCCGATCCTGCTGTGTGGGAATGAACGTAATGCCCTTGCGGGTTATGGCAAGGACCGTGATGTGCTCAAACTTGCCATTGGACTCAAGGTCACAGACGCGCTCACCCATCGCCGGACAATCTGGATCCGTCGCACCGATTCCGATCACCTCCAACTGTCCGCGAGCCAAGGGCAGGATCGTAAAGGCACCTGGCGTGCGAAGCCGCCTGGTAATTCCCTCGGCAACCTCAGCCTCCGGGGAGATGATCACATCAATGGGCAAATGCTCAGCCGCAAACAGTCCGTTTGCATCGCGAGCGGTGTATCCCACATGGCGAAGACGGGCGATTCGGCGCTTTACTTTGAAAAGCGAGTAGGCGACTTGGCAGGCGACCATATTGACTTCATCTGAACGCGTCACAGCGATCAGCATGTCAGCATCCATCGCCCCGGCCTCCCGTAGTGTATCCGGGTAAGACGCATGCCCGACGACACCGCGAATGTCGTGGCTTTCATCAGCGCGCCTGATCAGCTCAGCATCGGTGTCAATGATCGTAATCGCCACACCTTCCGAGGCCAACTGGCGCGCAATCGTCATCCCCACCTGGCCCGCGCCACACACAATAATCTTCATGGATAGAGGGCTGACAGGACAGGCGCCAATGTCAAAAACCCAAGCTCCGAACCGGTCTAAGGAGCTCGATTTTATAGGCCCCGGGCAGGGAGTGTCACCCTGCGGAGTTGGGCCATGGCCGCTGGATTGCAGCCTGCTCACCTGGTATTGACGCACACAGGCCTGGTCGGCTGGGATACTGTCAACACAGACAACGAGCAAGCGTCCGATGATGACAAAGTGGCGGCTGGCCCTATTCAGGATCAGCAGGAGGATGTGGTTCCGATCCACCCTCTACGGCGTTCTGGGTGTGGCTACTGCCTTGGCCGGTGCGGGCGCCAAATTGGTGCTGCCGGAGGGGCTGGCAGCGCAGATTGGTGCCGACTCAGTCGGCAACATCCTTGGCATCCTTGCCGCCTCAATGCTGACAGTGACGACCTTTGCCCTATCCACCATGGTCGCTGCCTACGGCTCCGCGTCGACCAATGCCACGCCGCGAGCGTCCCGGCTCCTGATTGAAGACACGCGAGCGCAAGGCACGCTGGCCACATTTATCGGTGCGTTCTTGTTCTCCATCGTCGGGCTCATTGCGCTGAGCACCGGCATCTACGGCGACAGCGGCAGACTTGTTCTCTTTGGCGCGACCATTACGGTCATCATCGTCATCACCGTCACCCTTCTCCGCGCCATCGAGCAGTTTTCCCGCTTTGGACGACTCGGCGAAACGGTCGATCTGGTCGAACAAGCCACCTTGAAATCGATGAAGCAACGTGCAGAAGAGCCCTTCCTTGGCGCCACGCCCTACTCCGGCGTCGCTCCGAGCAACGCCATCGAGGTCTTCGCTGCGGATGTAGGCCATGTTGAGTACATTGATGTGCAGCGCCTCAACGCTGTTGCGGAACAACACCACCTCATCGTGCATGTGACCTGTCAGCCCGGCACGTTTGCAACCCCAAATCGTGCGCTGCTCAGTGTCCGGGGCACCCTCCACGATGAGCAGAGAACGCAGCTGCTTGCAGCTTTCACCATCGGCGGCGCTCGCAGAATAGAGAACGATCCGCGTTACGGCTTGGTCGTTCTGGCTGAAATTGGTGTGCGAGCGCTGTCGCCGGCCGTCAATGATCCAGGGACATGCATTACGGTCATCGGCACCTGTGTGCGTCTGCTGCTCAAATGGGACGCTTTGTCATCCGGGTGCAAGTCCAAGGACGTGCAATATCCGTTCGTTCACATGGCGCAACTTGATGTGGATGACCTCTTTGAAGATGTGTTCGCGCCCATATCGACTGACGCAGTAGGGTCGCTTGAAGTCAACATCAAGCTCCAAAAGGCTTACGCCGCGCTATCTGCCGGCTGCACATCCAACACGCGCCAAGTTGCGCGGCGCTACGCCAATCTCTCTCTAGAGCGCGCCTTGCAGACCCTTCGTTTCTCTCAGGATCGCGACAAACTCCGAACAATCGCCACCGTAGAGCACCAAAGGGCGCAACGGGCCTCGTCCCTCAGACCGTAGCGGGACCGAACTGATATCCCCAGCTGCTGCCTAATCATGTCCCGCGCGCCTTGCGTAAGGCTCCCCTCGCTTGGGTGGCCCATGCTAACGCGTTAGACTTGGTCACTTTCATTTGCAAAATGGAGGCCACGGGACACTATCGTGAAGGTATTTCCCCTGATTTTTCTATGTGCTGCGGCAACGGCCACAGACACAATCCGTGCTCAAGAAGCGCACGACACTCAGGTTGAACCGTTTGTCGATGTGGGTGGCGCGGTCCGGTTCAATTATGGTTGGCTGGACTACGGCCCCACAAGCCGCTTGCAACTTGAACTGCTTCGCGCAGACGTCAAGGCCGGCGCTGGCCCCCTTTTCTTTTCGGCCCAATACCGCTGGTATGACGGTTTCGATGCCGTCCACCATGCATACGCCGGGTGGAATTTCACCGACGCAACGCAGCTCAAAGCGGGCATCCAGCAGGTCCCCTTCGGACTTCTGCCTACCGTTTCCCAGAGCTTTTGGTTTGGCTCAGGCTACTATCTTGGCATTGAAGACGATTACGATCCGGGCGTGACGGTTAGCCACCGGAGTGGCGACCATCACTGGATAGCCGGCTGGTTCTCGGGGGATGAATACGGAAGCGGCTCCCGCTACGACCGATACTCCTTTGACGTGGCCCAGACCGCTGATCTGCCCTACAAGGAGCGGGGGCGCGTTCATTTCAGATACGAACACACCAGCTCCTTGCATGACGGTGAGCTGCTGCTCGGGGCCTCTGCATTCAACGGGCAGGTTCAGAACACCACCACACGCCGCCACTATGGCCACCAGGGTGCAGCGCTGCATGCCCAGTGGAAACGGGATGGCTGGACGACTCAGCTGCAATGGGCTCGCTACCGTTACAGCGTACCGGGCAACCGAATTGCGATGTCAGCGTTCCTTGCCCCGTTTGAGATCGCGTCGGAAGCCGATGTCCCCAGTGCAAACGTGGCCTACTCCTTCGGTGAGAGGCGTTGGCTCGATGACATCACCTGCTACAACAACCTCAGCATGACGCGCCCGGTCGGACGCAGCCAAGGCGTGAGGGAGTCATGGCAGAACGTCACCGGGTGCAGCCTGCAGAAAGGGATCATGTTGACCTACGTGGACTGGGTTGCCGGCAAGAACATGTGGTTTGCAGGGGGCGAAGGCATCGGAATCGACGACGGCGGTCCTTCCCGCTGGCAGAGCCGACTCAACCTCAACATCGGCTTCTATTTCTAAGCGCAAGCCGCATTCCTGCTTCAACGATCATCAACTGGAGGAATTCATGCAGAGCCCAGCTCCGCCATCCACTCCTGTTCGCCAGCGCATCTTGCCGCAGGTGTTCATTCCTACCGCGGCCATCGTACTTTTACTGTTGGCGCTATCCATCTTCGTTCCAGAAAAAGCAACGACTTGGTTCACAGCGGCCAAGAACTGGACCGCCAATGACGCGGGCTGGTTCACCATCCTATCGGTCGCAGGCTTCCTGGTCTTTGTGGTCGGTGTCGCGATCAGTGGTTACGGGCGCATCAAGCTCGGCCCAGACCACAGTCGCCCTGATTACAGCTATGCCTCGTGGTTTGCCATGCTCTTTGCCGCAGGCATGGGCATTGGCCTGATGTTCTTCGGTGTGGCTGAGCCGATCATGCACTATGCCACCCCGCCGACAGGCACGGCCGAGTCTGCCGAGGCAGCTCGCCAGGCGATGCGTATCACCTTCTTCCATTGGGGTGTGCATGCCTGGGCCATCTACGCTGTTGTTGCGTTGGCACTGGCCTACTTTGCCTATCGCCACAACCTGCCCCTGCGGGTGCGATCGGCTCTCTATCCACTGATTGGAGAACGCATCCACGGCCCCATCGGCCACGCGGTCGATACGTTTGCAGCCCTTGGCACCATCTTTGGCCTGGCCACGTCGCTTGGTCTTGGAGTGATGCAGATAAACTCAGGACTGAACTACCTGTTCGGCCTGGAAGTGAGCACCCTCGTGCAGGTGTCCTTGATCGGCATCATCATCCTGGTGGCCACAGGTTCTGTCGTCGCGGGGCTCGACAGTGGTGTCCGTCGCCTGTCTGAGATCAACATGATCATGGCCGTCGCACTGCTTGCATTTGTGCTTGTCTGTGGCCCAACGGTTCACTTGATGCAGGCATTTGTCCAGAACACCGGCATGTATGCCTCTCAGCTCTTCTCAATGACGTTCAACCTGTATGCCTATGAGCCAAGCGGCTGGCTTGGCGGCTGGACCCTGTTCTATTGGGGCTGGTGGATCGCGTGGTCGCCCTTCGTTGGCATGTTCATCGCCCGTATTTCGCGAGGCCGCACGGTGCGTGAATTCGTGGTTGGCGTCTTGCTGGTGCCACTCGGCTTTACGTTCCTTTGGATGACCATCTACGGCAACTCCGCCTTGTTCATGGTCCGATCCGAAGGTGTTCAGGAGCTCGTCTCAGCCGTGTCGAATGACAGCTCCATGGCGTTGTTTGAGTTCCTGCGCCACCTTCCACTGACGATGATCACCTCCTCCCTTGCTGTTGTCCTTGTCGCGCTGTTCTTCGTCACCTCGGCTGACTCAGGCGCCCTGGTCATAGACATGCTGACCTCCAAGGGCGAGGAAGAGTCGCCGGTCTGGCAGCGGATCTTCTGGGCACTTTTAGTCGGAGGAATCGCCGTTGCACTGCTCATCGCTGGCGGACTGGAGTCCCTCCAGGCAGCCACAATTGCCAGTGCCTTGCCCTTTACGGTCGTCATGATTCTGATGTGCTGGGGGTTACTCAAAGCCATGCACCTGGATGCAACCAAGCGCTCTGTCCTGCGTGACGCGCGATTGCTGCCTGGGACCAGCGACGATTGGCGGGCCAGGTTGAAGCTGCTCGCTCACAACCCGGTCAAGATCGAAGTAACCGGCTTCATCGAGCAGCACGTGCTACCGGCACTGCGGGAAGTGGCCAGCGAGCTGCGCAAGCAGGATCTCCCCGTGGAGGTGACCCACGGTGAAGACGGTCGCGCGTGGCTCCAGGTGGGGCATGGCGAGGAAATGGACTTCTTCTATTCCGTGCGCCCGCAGCCGTATGAGCCTCCGACCTTCGCACTGCAGGATCCGCGTCGACCGGTGAGCGAGGGGACTCGCCACTACCGGGCCGAGGTCTACCTGCGCGAGGGCGGGCAGGACTACGATGTCATGGGCTGGCCCAAGGTTCAGCTGATCCATGACGTGCTTGATCAATACGAGCGTCACCGTCAGTTCCTGGACCACGTGCGCTGATCGGATCCCCGGCCGACCACCGGTCGGCCGGGACCTCCAGATCCCGGTCCGCGCCTGCAACATCCAGCGCCTTCTGTGCTCCCGAATGACACCACGTACTGACGCATCAACGCTTGCAGCACCTGTGGCGGGGCGACGCTCCTGTTCCGCCGCCTGCTGGAGCCGGGCGCGTAAGCCGGCCTCCACCGTTACCTGCATGAAGACACTCTCGTTCATGAGTTCCTTGTCCAGCCGGCGGCCGCGCAGGCGTACGTAGGGAATGACCTCCTCGCTGCCGGGGAGCTTGCGGACAGTGCACCGCCCTGCATGTTAATATTTCTCATTCTCACCTGACCCCTCCCCGCGCCCGATGACCCGCCCATCGCTTCGTCTCTCTGCCCTGGGCCTGGCCCTTACCTTGGCCTGTATTTCGGCCCATGCGGCCCCGCCCTCCTCGCCCGATGTGCTCCAGCTGGACGCCGTGCAGGTGCTCGGGCGCGCCCAGACCCTCTACCGTGTGGACGACGCCACGGTGGGCACGCGTACGGACACGCCGTTGGCGCTGGTGCCGCAGTCCATCCAGGTGGTGCCGCGTGAGCTGATTGAAGACCAGGCGGCCCGCCAGATCACTGACCTGTATCGCAGCATCAGCGGCATCAGTTTTTTCAGCTATGCCGGCGTGACCCTACGCGGCTTCCGGCAGGAAAACGTCCTGTATGACGGCCTGCGCGGCGACCCCTATGCCGGCTTTTCGGTGCCGCAACTGTTCAACATCGAGCGCGTGGAAGTCCTGAAGGGACCGGCCGGTGCCCTGTATGGCGGCGGCGATGCCGGGGGCGTCATCAACTACGTGACGCGCAAGCCGAAAGCCACCCTCGAGCGCCGCATCGAACTGCAGGCCGGCAACAACGATTTCCGGGCTGCATCGATCGAGGCCACCGGGCCGATGAACACCGCTGGCAGCGTGCGCTACCGCGCCGGGCTGTACGGCGACACCGAACAGGGCGTGCGCTGGAACGCGGACAGCGAAAGCGTGATCGGTGATGCGTCGCTCGCCTTTGACGTGGGCGATACCGGCGAGTTGACCCTGCAGTTCACCGACATCACCCAGAACCTGGGCGGCAATCGCCTGCGTGGCGTGCCGGTGGACGACAACGGCAGTTTCCTGACCGACCGTCGATGGAACCACAACGAAGCCACCGACTTTCTCGACATGCGGGCCAAGGTCGCGTTGGCGCAGTATCGCTTCTCGCCCAGCAGCAACCTCGATGTGGATGTGGGTGCACGCTGGTTCGAGAACAACGAACACCAGATCTACCACGAGCCGATGGGGCTGATCGACCGCAACCGCGACGGCGTGCCCGAATGGATGACCCGCCAGCTGCGCAACCAGATCCGCGACAACGATGCATTCACCGCCAACGGCAACGCGGTGTGGCGCGTCAGCACCGGCAAAATAGAGCACAAGGTGCTGTTCGGCGCCGATGTGTACCAGCAGGATGCCGACTTCACCGCGCAGACGGCCAACAGCGCCGACCTGGCACGGGGTGCCGGCCCGGTGCCAGGCATTGACCTGTTCAACCCGGTATATGGCGCAAGTTCGTGGCGCGACTACAACCTGGCCACCCTGCCCTGGCGCAGCACGAGCACCCGCAGCAAGCGCTATGGCGGCTACCTGCAGGACGAACTGACGCTGACCCCGCGCTGGCACGTGCTGGCCGGACTGCGCTGGGATGGGTTCAAGGACGATGACCGCATCGCCAACACCCGCGTGGACGGCAACGACATCAGCTGGCGGTTGGGCAGCACGTATACCGTGCGGGACGGCGTCAATGTCTACGCCAACATCGCCAGCGGCTTCATGCCCCAGAGCGCGGCCAGCCAGAGCGCCGAGTCGGGCGGCCCGTTCGATGCGGAGCGCAGCAGGCAATGGGAAGTCGGTTTGAAATCCCTGCTGGCCGAGCGTGTGACCCTGAACCTGGCCGCGTACCGGATCGACCGCAGCAATATCGTGCAGGCCACCGGCGAGATCGTGGACGGCGTCAACCAACTGGCGGCCCTGGGGCTGGTACGCAGTACGGGCATGGAGCTGGATCTGCTGGCCGATGTCACCGAACGCTGGGTGCTCAACCTGACCTACGCCTACAACGATGCGCGGGTGAAGGATGCCGGCAGCAACGGCATCACCAATGCCTCCGGCGACCGCTTCGCCAATGCGCCGCAGAACAAACTCGGCCTGTGGACACGCTACGACCTGCCGGCGATCAACTCCGCCATCGGCTTCGGCGCCGATTACGTGGATGAGCGCGTCAGCCTGGATGGCCAACGGGTAAAGCCGTACACCGTGTTCGACATGAGCTGGAAGACGCAGTGGCAGCAGTGGCAGTTCCAGGCCAACGTCAAGAACCTGTTCGACAAGGTCTATGCGGCCAGTGGCTTCACCGAGCGCACCGGCCACTTCCCGGGTGAGCCACGCCGCGTCTACGTGCAAGCTGCGTACTCTTTCTGAGCCGGCCCATGCGCCCGCCTGCGCCAACGCCCCCCAACCGCCCTGCGCGCAGTGGAAGTGGGCGGCGGCTGTGGTTTGACCTGCACAGCTGGCTCGGCCTGAAACTCTGCCTGTTCATGGGCTTTGTCTGCCTTACCGGCACGCTGGCGGTGTTCTCGCAGGAGATCGACTGGCTGCTGCATTCCCCCATCCGCGTCGCCGATGGTGGTGAACACGCCGGCTGGGGGGCGGTCATCCAGGCCGCGCAGACGGCGCATCCGGACTGGGAGCTGGAGGGCATCTCCGCCGGCCACACGCGCCTGTTCGCGGCGCGTGCGCAGATGCGCCGACCCGACGGTAAGCGACGCTTTGTCTGGATCAACCCTTACACTGCGCAGGTGACCGGCGACACGGGCTGGTTCAATACGCAACGGCTGCTGCGCAACACCCATCGCCACCTGATGCTGCCGGTGGCCTGGGGCGTGCCACTGGTGGCGGCGCTGTCCATCCCGCTGCTGCTGTCGCTGTTGAGCAGCCTGTACATCTACAAGAAGTGGTGGCGCGGTTTCTTCAAACGGCCTGACGCCTCGCGACCGCGCCGCCTGTGGGGGGATGTGCATCGGTTGGCCGGGGTGTGGTCACTCTGGTTTCTGCTGCTGATCGGGTTGACCGGGGCGTGGTATCTGATCGAATCCCTCGGCGGCGATGCACCGGCCGCACCGACCATGCAATTGGCCAAGGGCAATGACCGCGTTGCCGCCGTAGACCCGGTCGCCGTCGACGCTGCCGTTCGGACCGTCCGCCAGCAATGGCCCAGCCTTCGGATCCTCGGCGCCATCCCCGCACGCGACGGCGGCAGCATCCTGTTCATGGGCAAGGCCGACGCCTGGCTGGTGCGGGAGCGGGCGAACAACATTGCCGTGGACCTGCGCACCGGGCACGTAATCGGCATGCATGACGGCCGTGCGTTGGGGGTCCATCAGCGCATCGCCGAAATGGCCGATCCCCTGCACTTCGGCAGCTTCGGTGGGTGGCCCATCCGGCTGCTGTGGTTGCTGGCCGGCACGCTGGTGACAGGGCTGTGCTTCACCGGCGTGTATCTCTACGGACTTCGCACAGTGGATTCGCTGCGATCAGCGGCTAAAAGGCGGCAGACATGAGTCAGGACAAACTGCCCGGCCCCTGGCGCGCAGCGTGGCACGGCATGGGTCGTTGGCGCTGGCTGTGGCTGGCCCTGCTGCTGGTGTGGGCGTCGCTGGTGCCGCTGGAGGCCATGAAGTAGAGGCGCTCACCCGTCGAACAATGGCATGCTGGATCTTCGTGCAGGAGAGCAACGATGCGGATGACGGGAAATCTTCTTGCAGCCAGTGCTGTCACGCTGAAGATCGGCGTGGTGTTCTGGGTGCTGGTGGCCTGGCGGACACCGGGGGGCGAGCCCTGGGACGCGCCTGCGTTCTGGACCGTCGTCTATCCCATCGCATTGGGCATCGCTGCCGTTCTAGGCGCCTGCTTTCCCCGCAAGGCGTGGCTATGGGGACTGTTGCTCATGATGCTGCAGGTGCCGGTGGTGGCCGTGATGTCGGGCGTTGGCCCGTTGTTGCTGGCCGGACTGGTGTATGCACTGGTACTGGCGGTGCCTGCGATGGCCATCGCGGCGGCAGCCGGGGCGCTGCGCCGCCGCCTGCATGGGAGGGTCTGAGAAGCTCAGCGCTTCGCCGGTTGCCACCCTGCCCGCAGTGCATCCGCAGGGCTGCAGAACATACGCTCGCCGTGGTTCGCGTCGATGCTCGTGCGCTCGTAGTCCCGCTGGCCGGGCACGTGGTAGATTTTCTTGCCTTGGCGGGAGATGTTGCCCTTGATGCGGCATCCGCCCGGCGCCGGCTGCGCGGCCACCGGGGCGTGTCGTGCCGTCTGCTCACGCTTGCTGCGACGGTAGTCCGCTGGCATCTGAAACGGCCCCTGCCAGAGGTTCCGCTGGTGCTGGCGCGCGTCGGCCTCGTCTGCGATGAATGCCGTCGCGTACTGGCGATACGCGACCGCCCAACCGGAGCGCACCATCCACCGATTGACCGACGTCCCTTGAACAAAGCACTCCGCCACCACCCGGCCGTAGCGGTCGGTGTCCTTGGGCTGGCAACGAACGGTCTTGTCCAGCAGATACTCGTCCAGTACGCCGGCGGACCGCCGGCCACAGGGCCAAGGACGCCCGTCTTTGGCGGTGCATTGCTGGGCGCTTTCCGGAGCGTCGATGCCCCAGAGGCGGATGCGCTGCTTCGCCACGGTGAGAGTGTCCCCATCCGTGACCGTCGCGCGGCCAACCAGCTCTGCTGCCACACCAGGAACCGACGCAGAAACCAAAAGCAACACCACCAGACCTTTCACCACCATCAACAACAACGTCCTTCAAGTGCACGCCCGGGAGCGAGCGCCAGTTAAAACAGGGCCGAGCACTTTAGCGGAAGCGGAGACAGGACGCCGACTACATCGACGGTCCTTCACTCCCGATGCGCATTCCTGGTGTGGCCGCCTAAATATGAAACGCCGGACCTGCCGAGAACGTCGGCGGGCTCACCCTGACCCGGAACGCGATGAGCAGGCTGGCGAAGAGCATCACCACCGCAGCCACGGTGAGGACGGCCACGATGCCCCCCAGCCCGAACACCAGACCGCCCAAGGCGGCTCCCGCTGCGATGGAGGACTGCACAGCAGCGACCACCATCCCGCCGGCACTCTCGGCCTGGTCCGGCACCGCACGCGCGACCCAGCTCGACCAGGCAACGGGCACGCCACCGAAGGCCAGACCCCAGAGCGCGACCAGGATCGACAGCCCGCCAACGCCCACCGGCAACAGGACCATGCCGAGCGCCGCTGCACCCACCAGGGCAGGCATGAGCACCAACGTGACTTTCAAACTGCGCTCCATGAGCCAACCTGCCAGGAGTGTGCCGACAAAGTTCGCCACGCCGAATCCGAGCAGGATCAGCGCCAGGCCATCAGCGCTCATCTGCCCCAGACTCTCCAACGTGGGGCGGATGTAAGTGAAGAGCGAGTACTGACCGGTGTGCGCCAGGACGCAGCCCAGCATTCCGACCGCAACCCCCGGCCGGCGCAAGAGACCCACCACCGACTCCGGGAGCGCCGCCCTGCGCGGAGTCATTCGGGTCAGCGTGAACCACTGGAACGCAAACGTGAGTCCCCCCACCGCCGTCGCCGCCCAGAAAGCACTGCGCCAGCCCAGCAGCCCGCCGAGGTAGCTCCCCAACGGAACGGACACCACCGTGCCAACTGCAATGCCGCTGAAGATGATGGAAAGCGCGCGAGGCACGCGTTGGGGCGGCACCAACCGCATGGCCACGGCCGCCGCCATGCTCCAGAAACCGCCCAGCGCGATGCCCAGCAGGACGCGCATCACCAGCAGGACGCCCATGCTGGACGACAACGCTACCAAGGCGTTGGAGAGGATCATCAAAGCCGTGAAACTCAACAGCACCAAGCGCCTGTCGATCGAACGGGTCAGCCGAGGCACAAGCAGGCCAGCGAACAGGGCGACTACAGCGGTGACCGTCACGGCTTGACCGGCCAGCGCCTCCGACACGCCCAGATCCGCCGCCATCGGCGTCAACAAGCTGGCAGGCAGATACTCCGCCGTGAGCAGCCCAAAGACACCCATGGCCAGCGAAAACACGGCCACCCATGCCGATGAAGACGGCTCCCCGCTCGCCCTTTCCACAGAATCAGGCGCGGCTGCGGCATCAACTACGTTATTGCTCATCACAGATCCCCAGTGCATTCGTGCAGCCGAGAGTCTAGGGAGCCAGGTCAGGATGATCTATGATTGTCCAACCTGGATTTTTGATCGAAACCCCGGACCGCCTCAGTGAGCCACACTACACACCCGTCCCAGTCCTCCGACCTGATCAGCGAGCTGCTGACCGGCATGCGGCTGCATGGCGTTCAATACCGACGCATCCAGACCGGGCCGACCTTTGGGCTTGGATTTCCGCCGAAGCCAGGGCATGCCTACTTCCATTACCTGGCCGTGGGCAATGCGATTCTTCGTGACGCGGACGGCAGCCAACATCTTCTCTCCGCCGGTGATGTCGTGCTGCTTCCCCGCGGAGAAGGCCACGCGTTGCTGTCGGGCGAGGACCATCCCGTCCAGTGTCTGGAAACGATAGACGCCGCCCCACTAGGCGACGCGGTGAGCGGGATAGACACATGCCCGAGCACACATGCCGTGCCAAGCGCGGTGCTTTTCCACGGATGCATGGTGTTCGATCTCGGTGGCATGCAAGGGTTGAGCAAGGTGATGCCGGCGGTAATGTTGGCCGATGGCAACGCCACTCCGTTCACCGGGCTGTTGCCGATGGTCGACGCGATGAAGCGCGAGGTGTGCTCCGGACGTATTGGCTATGCCGGAATACTCGCCCGGCTGGCGGATGCAGTCGCCGCGATGATCGTCCGTGACTGGGTCGAGCGCGGTTGCGACGGCGCATCCGGCCTGGTCATTGCGATGCGCGACCCTCGTCTGTCGCTGTCGTTGCTTGCCCTGCACAGAGACCCTGGGTATGACTGGACCGTCGAAGCGCTGGCTGCGGAATCGAACATCTCGCGTTCCGTGTTTGCAGACCGGTTCCAGACCGTGATTGGAACGGCGCCCTTGCGATATGTGACTGAGCTGCGCATGCAATTGGCCAGTCAATGGCTGAGCCAACAAAGCCTCTCCATCGAGGTAGTGGCGGAGCGTCTTGGCTATGCGTCGCAGGCTGCTTTCAGTCGGGCGTATAAGCGTGTCATGGGGCACTCTCCTGGCGCGACTCGGCGGGGGCGTGTCTTTGCCTCTCAATAGGGGGTCAGTTTGGGGGCAGTCGCTCAAGTCGCCTGAGCTTCGTGAACGGGCTGCAATTGGTTGGCTATGCATCGAAGCGCGCCGCCTATGTTCAAACGCGACAAGCCAACAGGGATGCGCTTGAGCTCGGCAACCGCCCGCTTTCTTGCTACCAGATCCAGCCCGACCTGAAAATCTGGCTCATCACCGAGGCAGACCGAAGCGTGACCACGATCCTGCTTCCCAACGAATACTGATGCATCACTCAACGGCCTCCTTGGAGGCCGCTTTCTTTGTCGCGGCCTTGGCCACCAACTCGAACATTGGGTGCATAGCTTCCAGCAGCGCGCCAAGCTTCAAGGTCAGCGCCTCCAACGTCGTGGCTATCTCGTTGCTTCCCTCGCTGAACAAAGCTCGGGCGACCGCTTCGATGTCCACTCCTTCGGCGTTCAGATCCAGATACAGGACCCCACCCAGCACGCCGAGGTCCCGGCAGGAATAGGCACTGGCATGGACCAATTCGTTGCGCGGACGACGATAGAGCTGCACTGTAGCTTTCACCTCAAGCAATGCAGCATGCACGCCTGCGTTACGGTTCTTGACCTGGCCTTCTATCAAATGATTATCGGGCATGTTTCCCCGCTTTTTCGACATCAGCAGCGCTGCAGCCACCAGCAGGTGCGCCCTGTCCACGAGGCCGATGCAGCGAAAGACGAAATTCTCGTAGTGATAACGGTAGATATCTGGGTCCGGATCCGAGTCATTGGCCAAGGCACCGACAAAACGCTGAACTAAACGCAGCGACCCCAGACCATTGTCCAGTTCGGCCACGCGGGAGCACACGCTCTGCGCATAGACCTCGGCAGCAGATGCCTTGACGAGTCGAGTCCCTGTCCCGACCAACGCCAAGGCTCTATGCAGATAGCTGCGTTGATGCGGCAACAGGCATAGCAATGCGGCGTGATTACCCAGTAGCTCTGGACAGCACTCAATTTTTGACGCTTCAACAGACACAAAGCGCTCCTGTAACAAATTTTGTCGCCTCACAGATGAGGCCCTACTAGAATCCTAGGACACCCTCTGAGATGGTGTCTCGGGATGAAACTGATTGGACTTTAGCGAAGATGCAACCTTGAGGGACGACAGATGGATCATTGGACACAGTAGCAACTGCTGCAACTGGTCAGCGCGCAGGATCTGTACTCGCAGTTCGAGCTGTTCCCCTCACCGATCCGAAGGTTGGGCGTTGAGTACTTCGCCTTCAGCTTCGTGGCTCCCACCTACTCAATTAAACAGAACAATTACCCCGGCCAATGGGCTGCCCACTACCGTCGACACAAATATGCTGCCATCGACCCCATACTTGCTCACTGTGAACGCTCCAATTTCCCGCCGTTGTGGAACCCGATGCGTTCGCAGATGCGTCCGGGTTGTGGACCGACGCCTAAGATCACGGTCTCTGCGGCGGCTGGACCCAACCCTTCCATGGCAACAGCCCGCGAGCTCCCGGTTTCACTCAGGGAGCTCTACAACTAAGATGCAGCGGTGCTGAGGTTGGTCGAAGTGCCACACCGATCAGCGGCGGCTCTGCTCAACGATACAGATCATCCTTGCCCTCCTTAGCACGCAGCACACGGTCCAACGGCGGGTATTCGATCCAGTGCGGCGGATGATCGGTGAACCAGGCCCACTTGAGCAGCGCGCAGCCCGCGATCAGCACGATGGGGACCACCACGGAATCCAGCTTGCCCAGCCCCATCACCGCTGAGTGAATCAACGAAGTATCGGCGAACCCGTAATGGCTCAACGCCCAGTCAGCGAGGGCCAACAGCAGACAGCCAAGCACCAGCTGCGCGACGTTGTGGATCATCTGATCGTACTCCTCCCGCTGCCGGGTGCTCTGCTGGTAGATGCCCATCAAAAACGGGTCTTTTTCTTCCAGGGCCAGATGGTGCAGCGCTTTGGCGGGCACCCAGCCTAGCGGCCTGTGGTGCTGCTCGGGCGTGCCCTGAAAAATCTTCGGCAACGCGAGCGATACAGAGAAAGCAAGCCAGCGTATGCCCACTGCAATCAGTGGCAGCACGAACGACACAACCAAGGCAAATGAAGCGACGGCAACAGCAAGAAAACCCAGATTGGCCAGCAGCGTGTCGCTATCGGCACTCCACTCGATCAGGCTTGTCTTGGAGCGCAGCAGAAGCGCGATATCGAAGAACAACACCATGCATACAAAGCGCATGCCCCAGTGCAGATCCCAGGCCTTTTCAAGCGCGCCAAGGCCCAGCCCTGGGCTGACTTTTGATTCGGTTGAAGGCAAAGGGGCTTCTGCCATTAGGTAGTTCTCCTTGAGGTGAACGGCCGACTATACGACAGCCCAGCGCGCTTAGCGGGGCCAGGTCCTAACGCATTGTTTGCTGCCAAGCATGAGGCTCTTTGCGGCGGTGAATCCCGAACTCAATGGGAATCCTGCCATGTACTCTTCATTGCACTTCGTCTCGGAGGTCAGCCTTGCGTGGCTGGCGAGTGGCTGTGCCACGGCGCCACCAGGACCACCACCCATACTGGCCGCGTCTGACACCGCGTCCGAAATCCCCGTCGTTCGCCAAGGCCGTTACACGCTGGTCGATCTGCGTGCGAATGAGGCCCAGCAGGACCTGTTAAAGCCGGTCGTCAACCTCAACATGCCAGGCACATTCGTGACCACGGTGGACGACGCGCTTCGCTATGTGCTGCTGCGACCGCCGAGTTGCTGACCAAGCAAGTGCCCAAGGTCGACGTCTACACCGCCTCGACCATGAGCGGTGCCACCGACCGCTCAGACCCGCAGGGCAACACTGCCTTTATCTCCAACACCTAGGACCGCATCACCAGCACTAGCGTGCCGCTGATCGAGCCCGCCCATGTGGTTGCCCTGCCCAAGGGCCAGGCCTTCGCCCTGATCGAGGGCGGCCACTTGTGGAAGGTCCGCATGCCGTTGCCTGCACCGGATCCTGATAAGGCGATGCCGGCGAATCTACAGGCCCTGGCTGGGCACATGCGTCAGCACTACGTCGAAGCGGGGGAATGGTGGGAGCAGGTCGGGCCTTCTGCCACTGGCGACGACTTGCCCGCAGACCTGCAGGAGGGAACAGAACCTTGAACGATCCCGCCGCCACAGCGCAACGTCAGCAGGTCCGACAACAGAGCCGTAAGCTCCCCCGGCAGCCTGACACCCGATAAGTAGAACTTTCTGGCATCTTTAACTAGCCAGGAGGTTGCATGCGCACATCAGAATTCAGCGAGACGCAGATCATCACGATTCTCAAGCAGGGCGATGCCGGGCTTGCGGTGAAGAATCTATGTCGACAGGCCGGTATCAGCACGGCGACGTACTACCAGTGGAAGAGCAAGTACGGTGGGCTTGAAGCGTCCGAGCTTCGTCGAGTCAAGGACCTCGAAGCTTAGAATGCCAAGCTCAGACGCATGTACGCTGAAATGGCGCTGGACAACGCGGCGCTGAAGGACCTGATTGCAAAAAAAGCCGTAGCACCGGGTCAGAAGCGTGGGGCAGTGCGTTTCCTCACCGAGGTGCACGCGCGTCCCCTGAGCCGGTCCTGCGGTTACGTGGGCCTGTCTCGTGCGGCGTGGTATGCGCCGCCGCTCGATTGGACTGTGCGTGATGCGGAATTGATCTCAGCCTTGGCCAGGCTGGTCGAGGAGCGGCCCAGTCGAGGTTTCTGGAAGTGCAGTGATCAACTGCGCAAGAAGCGGCCAGACTGGAATCTGAAACGGATCTATCGCGTGTACAAGGCAATGAGCTCAACGTGGGAAGGGCGGCCACGCGTCGCCTGCCAAAGCGCGAGCGGGTGCCGCTGTATGTTCCCAGGCATCCCAATACCGTCTGGTCCATGGACTTCATGAGCGACGCGCTGGCCTGCGGAAAGCGCTTCCGGACGTTCAATGTGGTCGATGACTTCAACCGCGAGGTGCTGCACATTGAGGTGGATACCTCGCTCAACTCCTGCCGTCTGGTGCGCGTGTTCGAGCAGCTCAAACGTGATCACGGATTGCCGCAGGTTCTACCGTCGGACAACGGCCCTGAGTTCTTGGGCGAAGCATTTACCCAGTGGGCCAAACTCAGCGGCGTGGCGCTGCGATACATCCAACCTGGCAAGCCCAACCAGAACGCCTTCATCGAACGCTTCAACCGCACCTTCCGCGAGGAGGTGCTGGACCAGCACCTCTTCGCACGCCTTGAGGACGTGCGCGAGGCAGCGCATTGGTGGATGATCGATTACAACGAGATTCGTCCACATGACTCACTCAGCGGCATGAGCCCCGTGGAGTACCGTATCGCCTACGCCAGAAGCTCTACTTTAGAAATGTCTGCTTGACGGGGGAGCTTACGGTGGTACTGGATATTCTCTCAAGGAAGATAGTAGGTTCGGCGATGCAATCGACGATGCACGCCGACCTGATGCTGCAAGCCTTGATGATGGCCGTATGGCGACGGACGCCGCCTGCCGGGCTGCTAGTGCAGTCCGATCAAGGCACGCAGTTCACTGGACACGACTGGCAAGATTTCCTGAAAGTGCATGGACTCGTCAGCAGCATGAGCCGGCGCGGTAACTGTCACGACAACGCGGTCGCTGAGAGCTTCTTCCAACTCCTCAAACGCGAGCGCATCAAGCGCCGGATCTACGGGACTCGCGAGGAAGCAAGGTCCGACGTCTTCAACTACATCGAGATGTTCTACAACACAAGACGACAGCACGGACACAACAACGGGCTGTCTCCGGTAGAGTTCGAAAAGCAGCAATCAAAATGAGGCTTCGGGGTGTCTACAGAAGCCGGGGCGATTCAAGGCTTGCAGGCGGCAAAGGCTCAGAACAACCGACAGTAAAGCAGAGCGGAGGATCGCCACCTTCGCGGCAATCCTCTGCTACGTCGCTAGGGATCAATCAAACATCCGTCAGCACCACTTCCCTTGATGGGACACCACGACGACGGGGGAGACACCATCCGAGCTCGCAGCCGCCGACTTCGCCCCTGCTGCGGGCGGACTGCAGGTGACGGTGTGAGCAAACGGCGCAGATCTCACCCCGTCACTGTCAGTAACCACCGACTCAACCTGAACATCTCACGATCTGAGAACGCAAGCCCCTACTCTATCCTGACAACGTCAAGGGGGAGAGCATGGAAACCGAAGAATGGCAAAGCGCGGAGTCGACCAAAGCACCGTTTGGCGAAAGGGTCACGACGTGGTGGCTAACCAGACCTTGGACAGTTCGGCTCTACCTGGCCGGCGGGTCGTGCATGCTTGTCTCCATTGCACTTTTTCTCAAAACCCCCAACTCACCTTCCTCCGACGTCGCCACCTATGCCAGTTGCGCATTGCTGGCCAGTGCTTTTCTAGGAGACGCCTACGCTTGGGTGGTCGCCAGACTGACCCATCCCCTCATGAAACTTGCAACAGCAGTTTTTGGGGCCATCGCACTCGCGACAGCAACTGGGGTGGCGAGGGTCGTAGTCAATGAAGCAACAGGCCAGCAGGCTTCATATTTCCCGACCTCAAGCGCACTGCTTAGCCTGCTCTCCCTCGTGCCCGTAATAGCGGCAATGACAACCATTCTTGGCGCCATCCCCGCGTTACTGGGTATGGCGTGGGGTTTCCATAAGCTATCTAGATCAAAAGCCGCGGGGGGCCAGCTCAATGTAATCATCACGCTGATTAGGGGGTTTTCTGCATTTGTAATTTTGCTTGGTGCATCCACCCTGTCGAGCAGCAATTCGGTGATCTACCCCGCAATGCAGTGGGTTGCGGCGCACAGTGCTTTTTTCTTTGACCTACAAGACGACGACGCATGCGTCCCACTCGAGGGTGACCGAGTGTCACGGATCAATGATGACTTGGTAGTCATAGGCAGGCTTACAGATTCTGGGCCACAGTTCGTTCGAAGAGCTTGCGCGCTGTTACCAGAAACCACGCCTCTGCGCGCCCAACTTCCCGGGCGTAGCTCCGCAGCACCAAACTCCGCCAGCCGAGGCCCTACTGCCCCCTAGAGGGACCGCACGCAGCGCTGCGAAAACTGTCGGAAAACGGCTCTCACTGGAGCCTATGGACTCGTCGCCGGACCGCTCAAGGTCCGGCGAGCAATCTGTGCTGAGCCTCGACCTCTACCCAGCCTGGCACGCGAGGGCCTCGCATTGCCGATGGTTCGCCAACGTGCAGGCACGCGGTGTCACCGCAAGCCCCAAGCAAGGGAAGCTAAGCCTGGCGAATGCGCACCGAGTCCATTGAGCTTCTCCAACGCTGTAAAATCGCGACTGTAGGTCGAATGATGCTCGTCATCAAGTTCATGGCCGACGATCTGTGCCCGGAGCTGCTGAAACGGCACCAGCCCCCCGCAACTGTTGGATGAACGTTTTTCGGATTGAGTGAAACCCGCGCTTGGCTGGCTCTCAGTCTTTCCCCACCTCAGCCAGATGCCGACTAAAGGCTTTGGTGATCCAGTTACCCTGCCCGTTCACCGCCGTCGCTTTGGCAGCCGGGAACAGCCTTGTTTCATCGACCTTGCGCTTGCCATCGACCCAATCCAGGAAGCCCACCTTGAGGAGCTCAGGATGGAGCGGCACCGTCCGAAGGCTCACCTCTGTTCTGAGTTTCTGAGGTTCGCCCTCGTCCGATATGCGGATGCACGGGATGCCGTCTTCCTCGAACGCGTCTTTAATCAGAAGCTGGCCAACTTCCGAGGCCCTCGCTCCCGTGTAGAGCCCGAGCAGCGACGCCCAGCGAGCGGACTCTGATAGCCCGGCCAAGGCTTCGGGCGCGAACAAGGCTTGAATCTGCCCCTATCATAGGCTTTGAAACCGAGCTTCTTCCGGGCCCGCTTCTCGCGCTGGGAATAGCTCACGTGCCCGCTAGCCGGGTTGTCACCACGGGGATAGTGACCCGACGCCATGGCCCACTCAAAAAAGCCTACCGCCCACCGATATACGACTGCTTGTTCGTGAGCGTTGGCGTCGAAGCGCCCTTCTCGCGCATGTCCTGATACCACCGCGCCAGATCGGACCTGGTGATGGAATGGACCTTTGCCTTCGGATCCAAGAAGCTCACTAGGGATTCAACCGCCGTCTTCTTGATCGTGTAAGTTCTGGGCAGCGTCCAGCCCTTGACGGTCGCCAGGAACGCGTCCCGGGCCTTTCCCAAGGTCATTGTCTCTATGGGCGGCGCAGAGGCTTGCCGCACAGGGCTCGCATGGTGCGACGCTCCGAATGTGCTGAAGGCGGCCACTGGGAGTCGCGGCGGTTGGGCGGTTGCACCACCCCGTGCTTCTAGTTCCATCAGCTACCGATAGAGCTTCAGGTCCTTCGGGGTGTCGATCTGCCACTGCTCGGTCACCGCCCCATCCGGTTGGCGGGTGCGGTTGAGCGTGAGTTCGTGGAGGTTCTCGGCGCTCGTCAGTCGAGCAATAAGCAGATCAGCGTCCGATTTGCTGAGCTTGGTCACGCGTTGATCCCTCAACTGTGCGAAGAGCCGAGCATAGCCGGATGACCAGACGACCGCACGCACGGGTGCCTGGGCGAGATCCTTCGTCTGAAGACTGCGCTTGATGAGCCTGCAATCGAGCACCGATTGCATGTCTACGGCGACGCGCTGGACGAACGACCAGCCGCCGGTAGATGACCGGCTCAAATGATGGGGATCCGCATGCGAGTGTTTCCTCTGCATGCCTCCTGCTTTCCAATCCGCCAACACCAATGATTTCATTTAAAAATCAAAGGATTAGGCGTGGTTGGCGGAGAGAGTGGGATTCGAACCCACGGAAGGAATGACCCTTCGCCGGTTTTCAAGACCGGTGCCTTAAACCGCTCGGCCATCTCTCCGGTGTGCGGTCCGGCGCTTGGCCGGGGCCGCATTCTCGCATGACAGGCCCGGTTTACCCAAGACCCGGGCGGCTCAGCCCGCATCCACCGCCAACGCACCCAAGGCACTGGCCTTGATCTTCTCCTTGGCTCGCTCGCACGCCCCACCGCAATCCAGGCGCGAGGCCTCCAGCTGCGGCGGCAGGTGCTCGGCCAGGAAGTCGATGAACACGCGCACCGCCGGCAGCAGGCCGCGGCGGGAGGCGAAGACGGCGTGGCAGATGCCCTGCGGCAGCGACCAGTCCGGCAGCACGACTTCCAGTTCGCCGTTGCGCACGGCGTCGGCACAAACGGTCTCCGGCAGCATGGTGATGCCGAACCCGTCCTTGACCATGCTCTGCAGCAGCGGGAAATCGAAACCGGCCACGCGCGGCTGCAGGTCCACGCGGCGTACCGCGCCTTCCGGGCCGTGCAGTTCCCAGCGCTGGCGGGCTTCGTCTTCGCTGATGCTCAGGGTGACGTGGTTGGTCAGCTCGTCCGGATCCTTCGGGCGGCCGGCGCGATCGAGGTACTTGGGGCTGGCGACCAGCAGTTCCTGCACCTGGCCGAAGCTGCGCATCACCAGACTGCCATCGTCATCCAGACGCGAACGCACGCGCAGGGCGACGTCGTAGCCTTCGTTGATGATGTCCACGCGGCGGTTGCTGATGTTCAGCTGCAGCCGCACCTTGGGATACTGGGCCAGGAACTTGGGCAGCAGCTTGGGCAGCTGCATCTGCGCGAGTGAGACCGGCACGCTGGCACGGACGAGGCCACGTGGCTCGGCGCTGAGGCGGTCGACCACCTCACGTGCGGCCTGGGCCTCGGCGAGCATGGTCTGCGCGTGGCGATGCACGCTGGTGCCGACGTCGGTCACCGCGAAGCGGCGCGTAGAGCGCTGCAGCAGGCGGACGCCCAGGTCGGTTTCCAGCTGGCTGATACGGCGGCTCAGGCGGGATTTGGGGATGCCGAGCGCGCGTTCTGCTGCGGCGAAGCCACCATGATCCACCACCATGGCGAAGTAGTAGAGGTCGTTGAGGTCTTGCATACCGAAGTTCCAGATATAGAACAATACGTGGTATTCAACCACCTTTATTCCAATCAAGCAACAACCTAACCTGATCTCCGTCGGCGGCGTCTACCGCCCCTCCCCCAGAATCAGGTGATTGCCATGAAGCTTCTTCACATCGACGCCAGCGTGCTTGGCGAAAACTCGGTCTCCCGCCAGCTCTCCGCCGCCGTGGTCCAGCAGTGGCGCGACCAGGTCCCGGGCCTGGAGGTGAGCTACCGCGACCTCGACGCCCAGCCCGTTGCGCACCTGCGCAGCTCGTCCCTGGCCCAGTCCGACCCGGCCGAAGTGGCCGACGCCGAGCAGGTGCTGGAGCAGTTCCTGGCAGCCGACGTGGTTGTCATCGGCTCCCCAATGTACAACTTCAGCGTCGCCTCCACCCTCAAGGCGTGGATTGACCGCCTGGCCGTGGCCGGGCGCACCTTCAAGTACACCGAGAACGGCCCGGTGGGCCTGGCCGGCGGCAAGCGCGTGATCGTGGCCAGCAGCCGCGGCGGCCTGCACACCGGCGCCCCGACCGATTTCCAGGATCCGTACCTGCGCCAGGTCTTCGCCTTCTTCGGCATCGACAACCTCGAGTTCGTGCGCGCCGAGGGCATCGCCTACTCGCCGCAGCACCGCACCGATGCGATTGCCCAGGCCCTGGCCGCGCTGCCGCAGCCGGAAGAGCTCGCTGCGGCCTGAGCCGGGCGCTACCGACACCGTTCCCTCCCCCTCGTCGTGACGGTGTGGGTGTGGCAGAGATGGCCCCTCCCGGGGCCATCTTTTTTTGAACGCGGCTCCGCCTTACTGGAGTTCGCAGTCCCGCGTCACCGGTGAGCCCAGGATCATGCCGTTGCCCGTGCAGGCCGCGAGCACAGCGTCGCCCTTGCTGAGCACGCCGGCTTCTTCCTTGGAGAGACCGGAGATCATCACCTGTTCGATGCTTCCGGCCTTCAGGTGCACCTGCGGCTTATCCATCAGATCCGTCTGGATGCTGACGACTTCGCCCGAGATCAGCAGCCGCTTGCCCTTGTAGAGGACGTCGGCGGCGACCTCATTGGCCTCGTAGTCCCGATAGAGTTGGCGCGCCGTGATTTCGACAGGTGCGACGTGCGCGATGGCGACGTCCTGCTGGCTGCCCTTGTCCGCGTGAGCGTGGGCATCGAGGGCCGGCTGGCTGATCGCGCCGATGGCGCCGGCGAACACCACCACGCCCACCAGGTAGACCAGCGGGGAGACGACGAGGGACAGCAGGAGCTGGGCGATGCCCTTGCCGGCCCCGCCCTTGGCCATCGCCACGACGGCCAGGATGAAGGCGACCATATTGAGCGGCCAGCCGAGGAACATCCCGAGCCCCGGGAACGGGATCAGGAAGCACAGCCAGGCAATGCCCAGCATCAGCCATGCAGCGATGCCGGCGGGATTGGAGGATGGGAGGGGTGCGGCCGCTGTGTTCACCGGGCGTCCTGTGAAAGTGGTTGTCAGCGCCCAGCCTGTTCGCTGTGTGCGGCAGGAATCGGGCGTCGATCACACCGCGACCTGCAGGCCGTGCGGACCTTCCATCGATTGCTCAACCCGCGAAGCCCTGTACCTGCAGCGTTTGCGGCCCTCCACGCCGGGTGCCGCACTCTCGGCCGACAACTTCCCCCACATTTCATCAAGGCATTCCCCGACCTGCCTCTCTTCCTTCCAGGAAGCCGCATCGCTGACGTAATCAACGCTGCCGCGTCGCGGGAATGGCCGCTAAGCTGGAGGCCCTTTGCACACAGCTGATTCCGCATGGATTACCGCGTCGTCCAGACCCACCGCAGTGAGTTCCCCCACCCGATCACCCTGCAGCCCGGCGACGCGCTGCAGGTCGGCGAGCGCTATCAGGGGCCCGAAGGCTGGGACAACTGGTATCTGTGCGAGACGCCGGGCCAGGCCGCAGGCTGGGTGCCGGCGCAGGTAATCGGCAGGAACGCGCAGGGCGATGCGATGGCCGTCGAGGCCTACTGTGCGCGCGAACTGGATGTCAACGTGGGCCAGCACGTGCGCGGTGAGCGCGTGCTCAACAGCTGGGTGTGGTGCGAGGTGGTCGGCGGCACATCGTCTGGGTGGGTGCCGCTGGGCGTGCTGACGCCGATGACGTCGGACGGCTGATCACCGGGTGGCGTGGCGATGCCATTCAGGAGCTGCCGGCCAGCGGCCGGCACTACCAGTTAAAAAAAACCCGCCTTTCGGCGGGTTTTTTCTATACGTCACGGCGCTGGATCAGCCGATGACGTCCAGCCCGCCCATGTAGGGCTTCAACACGTCCGGCACGGTGATGCTGCCGTCGGCGTTCTGGTAGTTCTCCATCACCGCGATCATCGCGCGGCCGACGGCCACGCCGGAGCCGTTGAGCGTATGCAGCAGCTCGGGCTTGCTGGTCTCCGGGTTGCGCCAGCGGGCCTGCATGCGACGGGCCTGGAAATCACCGCAGTTGGAGCACGACGAGATCTCGCGGTAGGTGTCCTGCGAGGGCAGCCACACTTCCAGGTCATAGGTCTTGATGGCCGAGAAGCCCATGTCGCCGGTGCACAGCAGCACCTTGCGGTACGGCAGGCCGAGCTTTTCCAGCACGACTTCCGCACAGCGGGTCATGCGCTGGTGCTCTTCATCGCTCTGCGCCGGGGTGCACGCGGCGACCAGTTCCACCTTCTCGAACTGGTGCTGGCGGATCATGCCGCGCACGTCGCGGCCACCGCTACCGGCTTCGGCACGGAAGCACAGCGAATGGGCGGTCATGCGCAGCGGCAGCTGCTCGGCGTCGATGATCTCGTCGCGCACGATGTTGGTCAGCGGCACTTCCGAGGTCGGGATCAGGTAGCGCGTGGAGTCGCCCACGGCGGTCTTGAACAGGTCGTCTTCGAACTTCGGCAGCTGGCTGGTGCCACGCAGCGACTCGGCATTGACCAGCGCGGGCACGTTGGTTTCTTCATAACCGTGCTCGCCGGTGTGCAGATCGAGCATGAACTGCGCCAGCGCGCGGTGCAGGCGCGCGATCGGGCCGCGCAGCACGGTGAAGCGCGAGCCGGACAGCTTGGCCGCGGTCTCGCCATCCAGCCAGCGGTTGCGGGCGCCGAGCTCGACGTGATCCAGCACCGGGAAATCGAACGCACGCGGGGTGCCCCAGCGCTTCTGTTCAACATTGTCCGATTCATCCTGGCCGGCCGGTACATCCTCGGCCGGCAGGTTCGGGATGCCCAGCGCGATCGCTTCGATCTTCTCGCGCAACGCATCCAGGGCCACTTCCGAGGTCTTCAGCTCATCGGCGAACGCGGCCACTTCGGCCATGATCGCCGAGACGTCCTCGCCCTTCGCCTTGGCCTGGCCGATGGCCTTGGAACGGCTGTTGCGCAGGCTCTGCAGCTCCTGGGTACGCACTTGGATGCGCTTGCGATCGGCCTCCAGCGACTCCAGCCCGGAGACATCCAGCTCGAAACCGCGCGAGGAGCGCAGGCGTTCGGCAAGGTCGGCGGGCTGTTGGCGGAGCAGGGCTGGATCGAGCATGGCGGCAGAGGGGTCGACGGGTACGGAGGGGGATTATCGCCTGTTATGCGTTTTTCTGCCGCCGGTTCATCCCGGGCGTGGCAGAATCGCGGTGATCCATACGGTATGCCCCATGTCTGCTTCCCGCTCGACTTCTGGCAAGAACATCACCTTCCAGCTGCCCCGCCGCAGCCTCCTGATCGCCGCGATCGCATTCGGCGTAGGCCTGCTGCTGTTCCTGGCGGTGTGGCTGAGCAGCCGCAACAACGAGTTCTACAAGGCCGACCCGGCCGCGCAGACCCCTGCGCAGGTGGCCGAGGTGGTGCCGCTGCCCGAGCCGCTGGCCGCCGCTGCCGGCTCCAGCGACATGCCCGATGCCAAGGCCCCGCCGGCCAACGAAGAGAAGCCGCAGCTGGTGGAGACCGCGCCGCCCCCGCCGCCGGCGGCCCCCGCTGCACCCGCCGCACCGGCAGCGCCGACCGCGATGACGCCGAGCGATCGCCCGCAGCCGATCGCCGACCAGTCGCCGCCGCCGAGCTATCCGCCCGCCGCATTGCGCCGCGGTGACCGCGGCACCGTGGTGGTACGCGTGGATGTGGATGCCACGGGGTATCCCTCGGCAGTCACGTTGATCCAGCGCAGCGGTTCACGCGACCTTGACCGCGCGGCCTCCGACGCGGTGCGTCGCTGGCGCTTCCAGCCGGCGCAGAACAACGGCGTACCAGTGCCTGGCAGCCTGGAAGTGCCCTTCGACTTCACGCCGCAGTGATGCATCGCCGCGTCACGCGGCGATTCTGCAACGGCTCAGCAAACTGAACCTCGATGGGAATGCAGTCGTCGCGTTGACGGTGCGCTGACACATCCGCAACCGGGGACGGGCAAGACTGCAGGTGTCACATCGACACCAGGAGTCAGCCATGAGTGTTACCCATGCCCCGGACATGCCCCGCTCGCCGCAGCATCAGCGCGACGTGATCGATGAGCCCCATAACCGCCGCACGTCGCCCTGGTTGTGGGTCGCGTTGATCGTGGCGATGTTCGCCGCCGCGCTGGTGTGGCTGCGCTATGCCACCCCGGGCGATACCAACGATGCACCGGTGGGCCAGCGTATGTTGCCGGCCACGGAAACCGCGCCCGTCGCGACGACGCCCGCCCCGGCTGCACGCCAGGCCGCACCGGCCGCCGATCAGCGCAAGGCGACGCCGGCGGTGCGCAACCGTGAGGCCCGTCCGCTGGCAAGCAACGTGAAGCCGGCCTACCCGCGTACTGCCCTGCGCAGCGGCGTGGAGGGCAGCGTGGTGGCCAGCCTCAACGTGGATACCCGCGGCCAGGTGACCGAAGCCAACATCGTGCAGCGCAGCGGCACGCGTGACCGCGACCTGGATCGCGCGGTGCTGACCACCGTGCGCGACTGGAAGTTCGAGCCGGCGATGCATAACGGCCGCGCCGTCGCCAGCGTGGTTCGCGTGCCGGTGGATTTCCGCACTGAGCGCTAATGTGATGCGCTGAGGCGGGAACGAAAAGGGAGGCCAATGGCCTCCCTTTTTTGTTCCGCGAAGCACCGCGTCCGCGCGAGGCCGAGGTAGTGCCGGGCGCTGCCCGGCAACCACGCACACCTGACATCTGGACGCAGCAGCCCGGTAGAACCCGGCGTTACCTCAGCCAGCGCGAAGCCCAAAACCCGCACCGGTCGCCAGGCCATCGAAATCCGGGAAGGACGTCGCCACGTTGGCGATGTCATTGACCCGCACTTCGCCGCTGCTGAGCTGGCCGGCAATCGCGAAGGCCATCGCGATGCGGTGGTCGCCGTGGCTTTCAATGGTGCCGCTGCCCAGCACGCCGCCACCGTGGATGGTCGCGCCGTCCTCGGTTTCGTCCACCTGCACGCCCAGCGTGCGCAGCCCGGTCGCCATCGCGGCCAGACGATCCGATTCCTTGACCCGCAGCTCGGCCGCACCGCGCACCACGGTGTTGCCCTGCGCGGCCGCAGCAGCCACGAACAACGCCGGGAACTCGTCGATCATGTCCGGCACCAGCGCTTCGGGAATCTCGGCGCCGTGCAGCGGCGCATGCCGCACCACCAGATCGGCCACCGCTTCCCCACCCTGCTCGGCATGGTTCTCTTCGGTGATGTCCGCGCCCATCAGCCGCAGCGCGGCCAGCAGGCCGGTGCGCCGCGGGTTCAGGCCCACCGCACGCAGGCGCAGCGCGGAGCCTGGAATCACGCTCGCCGCCACCAGGAAGAACGCCGCCGAGGAGAAATCGGCCGGCACCACGATATCGGTCGGGCGCAGGCGCTGGCCGCCACGCAGGCGGGCCTTGCCCGGCGAGAACTCGATGTCCACGCCGAACGCGCGCAGCATGCGCTCGCTGTAATCGCGGGTCGGGTGCGGCTCGGTGACCGAGGTTTCGCCGTCGGCATAGAGACCGGCCAGCAGCACCGCGGATTTGACCTGCGCGCTCGCCACCGGAGAGGCGAATGCAATGCCGCGCAGCGCTTGTCCACCGTGCACCCGCAGCGGCGGCGTGCCGTCGGCCTCGGTGTCGATCTTCGCGCCCATCTCGGCCAGCGGACCGGTCACGCGGCGCATCGGACGGCGCGACAGCGATTCATCGCCAACCATCACCGAATCGAAGGACTGCGCGGCCAGCAGGCCGGCCAGCAGGCGCATGCCGGTGCCGGCGTTGCCGCAGTCCAGCGGGGCGCCCGGCGCCTTCAGGCCATCCACGCCGACGCCATGCACGACGCGCTGCGAGGGCGACGGGGTGTCGATGCGCACGCCCATCTGCGCGAAGATCGCCGCCGTGGCGCGGGTGTCTTCGCCTTCCAGGAAACCGTCAATGCGCGAGACGCCATCGGCCAGCGCGGCGAACATCACCGAGCGGTGCGAGACGGACTTGTCGCCGGGAATGGTCAGGCTGCCCTGCAGGGGCTGGCCCTTGTGGGCGATCCAGTACGGAGAAGCGGTCATCGGAAGTCCTAGGGGGCGGGCCGCCGCGGCGGCGATGCAACGGAGTGCGGGAGGGGCCGCAGCGCCCAGAGGGGCGCCGGACCGGGCGCAGCGCGCGAAGCGGCTGCGCCATTCGGATCAGGGCACGGCGACCGGATAGGAGCCGAGGATCTTGATCTGTGCCGAGTGGGCTTTCAGTTCCGCCAGGGCCGCCTGCATCGCCTCGTCCTCGACATGGCCAGCCAGATCGATGAAGAAGCCATATTCCCACTTGGCGTTGTGCGACGGACGCGACTCGATCCGGTTCATGCTGATGCCATGCCGCGCGAACGGGCTGAGCACGTCGAACAGCGCACCGGGCTTGTCGTGGATGAACACCAGCACCGAGGTGCGGTCGTGGCCGGAGGTCGGGAAGATGTTGCGGCCGATGACCAGGAAGCGCGTGGTGTTGTCCGCGTCATTCTGGATCGGCTTGGTCACCACCTTCTTCAGGCCGTACACATGCCCGGCGCTCTCGCCACCGATGGCGGCGGCATCTTCGGCATTGCGGGCGCGGCGTGCGCCCTCGGCGTTGCTGGAGACCGGAATCTTCTCGGCCTTCGGCAGATGGGCGCGCAGCCACGAAGAGGTCTGCATGAACGACTGCGGGTGGCCGTAGACGCGCTCGACATCCTCCAGCCGGCCACTGCGCGACATCAGATACTGCTGCACGCGCAGCTCCACTTCACCGCAGATCTTCAGGTTGGAGGTCAGGAACATGTCCAGCGTGATCTGGATCGTGCCCTGCCCCGAGTTTTCCACCGGCACCACGCCGAAATCGGCGTTGCCTGCTTCCACCTCCTGGAAGACTTCTTCGATGCTGGCCAGCGGCAGGCCCAGCGCGGAGCGGCCGAAATGCTTGAGCACCGCCTGCTGGCTGAAGGTGCCCTCCGGGCCGAGGTAACCGATCTTCAGCGGTTCCTGCTGGGCCAGGCAGGCGGACATGATTTCCCGGTAGACGTGGACCAGCACTTCATCGCTGAGCGGGCCTTCGTTGCGGTCCACCACCATGCGCAGCACCTGCGCTTCGCGCTCGGGGCGGTAGTAATCCACGGCCGCGGCGAGCTTGCCCTTGGCCTTGCCGACCTGGTGGGCGAAGTTGGCGCGTTCGGCGATCAGCGCCTGGATGCTGCGGTCGATATGGTCGATCTTGGCGCGCACGTCCGACAGCACGGGCGCGGCAACGGCCGGCGCAGCATCGCGCTTGGCGGCCTTGGCCTTCTTCTTCGCGGGTGCAGCCGACGTGGACGTGCTCGGCGCCGGCGTGGCGGCCTTGGGCTTGGCGGGTTTGGTGGCCATCTGGGGGTTCCGGTGCAGTGGGGCGGCGAGCGCCCCGGGAAAAACGAATGCGTCAGCCGTTGCGCTGCTGGAAATCGCGCATGAAGGCGGCCAGCGCCTGCGCGCCCTCCACCGGCATGGCGTTGTACAGCGAAGCACGGATGCCGCCGACCGCCTTGTGACCCTTCAGCGCCAGCAGGCCGGCGGCTTTGGATTCACTGACGAAACGCGCGTTGAGCGCTTCGTCGGGCAGGAAGAACGGGATGTTCATGCGCGAGCGTGCGGCCGGGACGACTTCATTGCGGTAGAAGCCGCCGGACTGGTCGATCGCTTCGTAGATCAGGCCCGACTTGACCGCGTTGCGGCGTGCGAATTCTTCCACGCCGCCTTCGGCCAGCATCCACTGGAACACCAGCCCGGCCAGGTACCAGTTCCAGGTCGGCGGGGTGTTGAGCATGGAATCGCGCGCAACGTGCGAGCGGTAATCGAAGATGTCCGCACGCGGCTGGCCACTGCGCTCGAGCAGGTCGCGGTGCACGATCACCACCGACACGCCGACCGGGCCGAGGTTCTTCTGCGCGCCGGCATAGATCAGGCCGTATCGGCTGACATCCAGCGGCTCGCTGGCGATCGAGGAGCTGAAATCGGCGAACAGCGGCACGTCACCCACGTCCGGGGTGTCACGGAACTCGACTCCGTGGATGGTTTCGTTGGCGGTGATGTGCACGTAGGCCGCGTCATCGGAGAGCTGCCAACCGGCCCGCGCCGGGATGTCGTGGAAGTCGTTGGCCTCGCTGCTCGCGGCGACATTGACCGTGACATAGGGGCTGACCTGCTTGATCGCGGTCTTGCCCCAGTGCCCGGTGAGCACGTAATCCACGGTCTGGCCGGGCTGGGCGAAGTTGAGCGCGAGCAGCGCCTGCTGGGTGGTCGCACCACCGGCCAGGAACAGCACCGCGTAGTCGTCCGGGATGCCGATCAGGCGGCGCAGATCGGCCTCGGCCTGGGCGGCGACGGCCATGAACTCCGGGCCGCGGTGGCTCATTTCGACAATGGAGGCGCCCGCGCCGTTCCACTCCAACATCGCTTCCTGCGCCTGGCGCAGGACCGATTCCGGCAGGGTTGCAGGGCCGGCACTGAAATTGAACGCGCGCGTCATGTCACACCTATGGGGCAAGACCCCTAGTATGCCGCAGCGCACCAGCCTTTAGGCCTTGCAGGACAAGGCGAATTTGGTTGCAAACGAATCTAATGACCCGCGCCGGGCGTGCCTGGTTGCCGGCCCGCGGCCGGCACTACCTCGCCCCGAACCAGAGGAGGCCACTAAGGGCGGCCGCCAGCAGCAGTGCACTGGCCAGCAGCCACGGCCAGCGACTCACGCGCTTGGGCGCAGCGACCGGTTCCGGGCGCTGGCGTGCTTCGAAGCCATCGTCCTCTTCCTCGATCACGATGCGCTTGCGGCCGTCGTGCGGCACTTCGAGCACGAAGCGGTGCTGGGCATCGAAGACCAGCTGGTCGCCGGGCTGCAGCCAGCAATGGCGAACGGTGACGCCATTGACCCGCGTGGACTCGCCTGCGCCCAGGTCGCGCAGCAGCAGGCGCTCGCCGTGCTGTTCCAGGCGCGCGTGCTGCTCGGCGAAGGCCGGGTCGTCGATGACGATGTCCGCCTCGGGCCCGCGCCCGATCACGCGCGGGCGGTCGAGGGTGAAACTGCGCCCGTGGTGCTGGCCGCCGACCCCGCGCAGCAGGCGCTGGTCGTCGCCGCCATCGTCGCTGCGCGGCGGCGCATGGACCAGCGCCTCGCAGTCGCCCTGCACCACCATCTCCACGCCATCGGCGTAGACGGCGTCGCCGGCGCGCAGCAGCGCCATCCGGCGCACGGGGCGGCCGTTGACGTGGATGCCACGGATGCCGTTGGCCACCTGCAGCCACAGGCCACGGTCGTCCAGGCAGAACTGGGCCAGCAGCAGAGTGCCGGGGGTGTCATCGCCAAGCCGGACAGTGCCCGAAGCATGACGCACGATGCGCTGCACTCCGGGCCGCAGCGGCTGGTCGGGGTGTTGGCGTTGAGTGAAGTGAACTAGCAGGTTCTGCACGCGGCGCAGCCTAGCAGGTTGAATGTCAGGGAAGAAGAAGTGTGACGCAGACCTTGGAGTTGTGCCTGAGGATGCGCACAATGCACGCCCAAATCCGCGCTGTTGTCCGCCAGGAGTCCGCATGTCCAGCATCGATATCCGTCATCCCCATTCCCTGCCCGCTGAAAATGCGCGCCAGGCCATCGAAGACGTCGCCGCCAAATTGTCCGAGCGTTTCGGCCTGCAATCGAACTGGGTCGGCGACGTGCTGAACTTCAGCGGCTCCGGCGTGGACGGCGAGATCGCCCTGCAGCCCGGCCAGGTGCAGGTCACCGCCAAGCTCGGCTTCCTGCTGTCGGCGATGAAGGGCATGGTGGAGAGCGAGATCCAGCGCGTGCTCAAGGAAAAGCTCGGCTGAACCGACGCACGGCCCGGCGTCGCACAGGCGCCGGCCATCACATCGCTTGAAGCCGGCGATGCATACGATCCAGGGGTGTCCACCCAAGGGATCGCCCCATGAATTCACCCAACGACTTCGACGATCGCATCCCCGGCGAGAAGCCCTCGCTGCAGGATCAGGCCGAGCGCTTCTCGCGCAAGCTGACCGATTCGGCCCAGCAGATCTGGCTGGCGGGCCTGGGCGCCTTCGGGCGTGCGCAGGCCGAAGGCAGCCGCGTCTTCGACAACCTGGTCAAGGAAGGCGAGAACATCGAGGCCCGCAACCGCGAGCAGACCGGCGATGCGCCGCGCTGGCGCGACAATGTCGAGGAGCACCTCGGCGAGGCCCGCGAGAAGGCCAGCGGCACCTGGGACAAGGTCGAGAAGGCCTTCGATGACCGGGTCCAGGGCGTGCTCAAGCGCCTGCATATCCCGACCGCCGAGGATGTCGCCGCGCTCAATGCCCGCATCGATGCGCTGAACACCCGGGTCAACCGGGCCGAGGCCCGCAATGCCTCGCCGTCCGGCGCACCGTCGCCGGGCACCCACCAGTCGCCCACCTCCGACGCCTGATCCCTCGATTGTTGCAAAGCAGCAGAACTTTGTTGACAATCGAAACCGACCCGCCAATCGCTTCCACCGCCGTTTGTTCCCTCCCCTCACGGCTCTGGATTGGCGGGTTTTTTGTGGGCGGCCGGTGGGCAGATCGGCGCAAAGTGAGACCGCCGTCACTGACGTGATCGCCGGATGCGAAACGCCCCGGAAACGACGCGCCGCAGACGTGCAAAGGCGCATATAAACTGTCTGTCGCACTTCCCTGTTCATATCCCCCTGCATGCTCTCCTGGATCCTGGCCCTGCTGTTGGCCCTCATCGTCTGGTTCGTGGCCACGGCCTACTTCTGGCTGATCAAACGGAAGCGCAAGGAGACCCAGCTCGGCCTGAATGCCCTGGCCGGCATGCACTGGCGCGAGTTTTCCCTGATCGTGCGGCGTGCGATGCACGAGCAGCGCGGCCTGCAGGACGTGCCCGACGAGGCCGCCGACAGCCGCGAACCGCGCAGCGATTTCCTGATGCACGATGGCCCGCAACGCTGGCTGCTGTCGTGCAAGCACGGCCGCGCCTACCGTATCGGTACGGCGGCGGTGAACGAGCTGGGCGCTGCCGCGCGCCTGGCCGGCGCCCGTGGCGGGATCCTGATCACCGAGGGCAAGGTCGAACGCGACGGGCGCATCGCCGCTGAAAAGCAGGGGGTGGAGGTGCTCGACGGCCCGTTGCTGTGGCCGCTGCTGAAGCCTTACCTGCCGGGCGACATGGAAGCCCGGGTCGAGGCCGGTGCCCGCGGCGAGGCGATCCGCCGTATCTCGATCGCAGCGCTGGGGGCGGTGACGCTCGGCCTGCTGGTCGGGCTGGGCTCGCTGACCGCCGGGCTGGAAAAAGAGTGGGCAGTGACAGCACCCGCTCCGGGCGGCGCCCAGCCCGCTGCGGCGGCGACGACAGCACCGCCAGCGCCTGAGGCTGCTGAAGACCGCGCCGCCGATACCGCCGCGCCCGCGATGGACGCCAACCCGGACGACGCCACGCTGGACCGCTATCAGCAGGAACTGTCACGTAAAGTCGCGACCCGCCCCGGCGTGGCCAGCGGCATCTGGCTGACCCGGCAGACGCTGGCAATCAACCGCACCGGCGAGATCGACACGATCTGGCCGCTGATCTGCGAGGAAGTGGTCCGCTATCCGGCGCTGCGTACCGTGCGCATCCAGCTCAACCCGCGCCCCGGCGTGGATGAGCCGGTCCGCTGGCGGCAGTGCACGACGCTGTAAGGCTCAGCGCGCGCCCGGCGAGAACCGGGCGACCAGATCGTAGGCATCGCCCAGGAACATCTGCCGCACGCAGGTGATCGGCTGCTCGCCGCGCCAGGTGAGGCGGTCGATGACCAGGCACGCCGTGCCGGGTTTGACCTGCAGCAGCGTCGCTGCCGCGTCATCGGCGCCCCACGCACTGATCCGGTGCTGGGCGCGCGTCCACGAGACGTTCTGCAGCAGCCAGCTGCCCGGCGCCGTCGTCTCGAAGTCCACCGCCAGCACCTCCGGCACACCGACCGGGCTGATCAGGCGGTGCTCCAACGCCAGCGGCCGGCCATCGGCCAGATGCAGGCAGCGGATCGCCAGCAGCTTCTCGCCGCCAGCCAATGCGGTTTCCTCGGCCACCTGCTCACGCGGGCGCCGGTAGGCACGCTCGAGCAGCTGGTACCCGTAGACATGGCCACGCGCTTCCACCGCCATCGCGATGTCGGGGATTTCCAGCGCGACCTGTTCCAGGTGGGGCGGCTGGCGCGCGACGAAGGAGCCCGCACGGCGGCGGCGCTCGATCATGCCGCTCTCGGCCAGCGCGGTCAGCACCTTGTTCACGGTCATCCGCGAACAGCCGTACTGTTCCATCAGCTCGTGTTCGTAGGGGATGCGGAAGCCAGGCTCCCACTGTCCACTGAGGATGCGGCTTTCCAGATCAGCACGGATGCGCTGATTGAGGGTTGCTGCTTTCTTGCCCGTCACTCTGGATTCCTGCATGGGAGGGTCGGGTCAGACCCCCAACAACGGTCGAAGTGCCCCGGCGAACCGTGCGGCCACCGCCTCGCGTTGCGGGTGGCGACCGTCACGGACCAACTGGCGCCCTTGGCGCCACACCGATCGCACGGCGCCATTACGTGCGGCGAACACCCAGCTGTCAAGCAAGGCATCACCGTCGCGGGCGATCAGCGCCGGGTGGTCCGGATCGAGTTCGACCAGGTCGGCCGGCGCACCTGCCTGCAGCCCGGTGCTCACGCCCAGGGCCTGCGCAGCACCGTTCAACGACTGTTCGTACAGCCAGCGGCCGGTGGACTGACCATCGCCCGGGGCCAGCACATTGCGCCCGCGCAGCTGCAGGCGCTGGCCGTACTCGAGCAGGCGCAGTTCTTCGGCCGCGTCGATCAGCACGTTGGAGTCCGAGCCCACGCCGAACCGGCCACCGGCACGCGCGAAGGCCTGCATCGGGAACAGCCCATCGCCCAGGTTCGCCTCGGTGATCGGGCACAGACCGGCCACCGCACGGCTGGCCACGACCTGCTGCATCTCCGCCTCGGTGATGTGGGTGGCGTGGACCAGGCACCAGCGCGTATCCACCGGGGCGTGCTCGTACAGCCACTGCACCGGACGCATGCCGCTCCAGGCCACGCAGGCATCGACCTCGCGGGTCTGTTCGGCGATGTGGATGTGGACGGGCCCCTGGTTGAGCGGCAGCAGCGCCGACAGCTCCTCGCCGGTCACCGCGCGCAGGCTGTGCGGGGCGAAACCGAGCACCGCATCGTCCTGGCCCTGCAGCGCGCGCGTGCAGCCCTGCAGCAGTTCAGCAAAACCGTGGACGTCGTGGATCAAACGGCGCTGGGCCGGGTTCGGCGCGGCGCCACCGAAATCGGCATGCGCGTAGAACACCGGCAACAGGGTCAGGCCAATCCCGCTTGAGTGGGCAGCGGCGGCGATGCGCTCGGCCATCTCGGCACGGTTGGCATACGGCACCCCAACCGGGCCGTGGTGCAGGTAGTGGAACTCACCAACCCGGGTGAAGCCGGATTCCAGCATTTCCACATAAGCCTGCTCGGCGATCGCCTGCATGGCCTCCGGCTGCAGATGCGCCAGGAAGCGGTACATCAGCTCGCGCCAGCTCCAGAAGCTGTCGCCGCTGTTGCCGCCGATCTCGGTCAGCCCGGCCATGCCGCGCTGGAAGGCGTGGCTGTGCAGGTTGCCCAGGCCCGGCAGCGCGATCGCCAGCGCGATATCGCCCGGCTCGGCCGACGCACCTTCGGTCACCTCGATGAGCGTGCCGCCCTGGCTGAGGATGCGCACATCGCGCGCCCAGCCGTGTGGCAGCAGCGCGCGGGCAGCGTGGAAACGAAGGATCGGTGCGGGGTTGGCTGGCATCACTGGACATCCCGGAAGAGGCGCCTATATTGTATAGACATATACGCCGATGTGGTTGCTGCCATGCACTGTGACACCCTCTGGTACCACGCCAACCTGATCACCGTCGACGGCCCGAGCCCGGGCCTGGGCGTGATCGAGGAGGGCGTCATCGCCGCCACCGATGGTCGCATCGTGCATGTGGGGGCGGCCGGCTCGGCCGATCATCTGCAGCCGGCCCAGCGCATCGACTGCGCCGGGCGCTGGATCAGCCCCGGCCTGATCGACTGCCATACCCATCTGGTCTATGCCGGTAACCGTGCCGGCGAGTTCGAGCAGCGCCTGCAGGGCGTGAGCTATGCCGATATCGCCCGCGCCGGCGGCGGCATCGTCTCCACCGTGCGCGCCACCCGCGCCGCCAGCGAGGCCGACCTGCTCGCCGCCAGCCTGCCCCGGCTCGACGCCATGCTGGCCGAAGGCATCACCACGATCGAGATCAAATCCGGTTACGGGCTGACCCTGGCCGATGAGACCAAGCAGTTGCAGGTCGCGCGCGAGCTGGGCCGCCGGCGCGCGGTCGAGATCGTGCCGACCTTCCTCGGCGCGCACGCGATTCCGCCGGGCCGCGAGGCGCAGGAGTACATCGACGAGGTCTGCAACGTCATGATTCCGGCCGTTGCGGCCGCCGGACTGGCCGAAGCGGTGGACGTGTTCTGCGAGAACATCGCCTTCAGCGCCGCGCAGGCCGAGCAGGTCTTCGTCGCCGCGCAGCAGCACGGGCTGGCGATCAAGATCCACGCCGAGCAGCTCAGCAACCAGCACGGTGCTGCCCTGGCCGCGCGCCATGGCGCATTGTCGGCCGACCATATCGAACACCTCGACGCCGACGGCATCGCCGCGATGCGCAGCGCCGGCACCGTGGCGGTGCTGCTGCCGGGCGCGTTCTACTTCACCCGCGACACCACCCTGCCCCCGATCCCCGCACTGCGCGCGGCCGGGGTGCCACTGGCGCTGGCCACCGATTCCAACCCCGGCACCTCGCCGCTGACCAGCCCGCTGCTGGCGATGAACATGGCCGCCACCCTGTTCCGCATGACCGTGGACGAATGCATCGCCGGGTTCACCCGCGAAGCGGCGCGTGCACTGGGCCGGCAGGACCGGATCGGCCGGCTGGCGGTCGGCCTGGACTGCAACCTCGCCCTGTGGGACATCGAGGCCCCCGCCGACCTTGTCTACCGCATGGGCTTCAACCCCCTGCACGCCCGCGTGATGCGCGGCCAACCCGCATGAACCCTGTGATGTCTGGAGATTCCATGAGCACTACCCTGACCCTGCACCCCGGCGCCGTGACCCTGGCGCAATGGCGCGCCATCCACGACGGCGCGCGGGTGCGGCTGGACCCGGCCTCGGCCGCGGCCGTGCTGCGCAGTGCGCAGACGGTGGCCGACATCGTCGCCAAGGGCGCCCCGGTGTATGGCATCAACACCGGCTTCGGCAAGCTGGCCAGCGTGCGCATCGAGCGCGAGGATCTGGAAACCCTGCAGCGCAATATCGTGCTCTCGCATGCGGCCGGCGTCGGCGAGCCGATGCCGGCCCCCGTGGTGCGCCTGATGATGGCGCTGAAGCTGGCCAGCCTGGCCCAGGGCGCCTCGGGTATCCGCCCGCAGACGCTGGCCCTGCTGGAAGCGTTCCTGCAGCACGACTTCATTCCGGTCATTCCGTGCCAGGGCTCGGTCGGCGCCTCGGGCGACCTGGCCCCGCTCTCGCATCTGGCGAGCGTGATGATCGGTGTCGGCGAAGCCTACGTCGATGGCGAGCGCCTGCCGGCTGCCGAGGCGTTGGCCAAGGTCGGCCTGGCCCCGCTGGTGCTCGGCGCGAAGGAAGGCCTGGCCCTGCTCAACGGCACCCAGTACTCCACCGCCTACGCACTGGCCGGCCTGTTCGCGATCGACACTGTGTTCCGTGCGGCGCTGGTCACCGGCGCGCTCTCGGTGGAAGCGGCCAAGGGCTCTGACACCCCGTTCGACCCACGCATCCACAGCATCCGTGGCCAGCGCGGGCAGATCGCCACCGCCGCCGCGCTGCGCATCCTGATGCAGGGCTCGGCGATCCGCGAATCGCACCGCGACAACGACGTCCGCGTGCAGGATCCCTACTGCCTGCGCTGCCAGCCGCAGGTGATGGGCGCCGCGTTCGACGTGATGCGCCAGGCGGCCACCACGCTGGCGATCGAAGCCAACGGCGTCTCCGACAATCCGCTGGTGTTCACCGATACCAACGAGGCGCTGAGCGGCGGCAACTTCCACGCCGAGCCGGTCGCCTTCGCGGCGGACATGCTGGCCATGGCCGTGTGCGAGATCGGCTCGATCAGCGAACGCCGCACCGCGATGCTGGTCGACCCGGCGCTGTCCGGCCTGCCGGCCTTCCTCACCCCGAAGCCCGGCCTCAACTCCGGCTTCATGATTCCGCAGGTCACCGCCGCTGCGCTGGTCTCGGAAAACAAGCAGCGCGCCTATCCGGCCAGCGTCGACTCGATCCCGACCTCGGCCAACCAGGAAGACCACGTCTCGATGGCCGCACACGGTGCGCGCCGCCTGATGGCGATGGCCGAGAACGCCGCCAACGTGATCGGCATCGAGCTGCTCGCCGCCGCGCAGGGCTGCGATTTCCACGCCCCGCTGCGCTCCAGCAACGCGCTGGAAGCGGTCCGCCAGCGCCTGCGCGCGCAGGTGCCGACGCTGGAAGACGACCGCTATTTCCATCCGGACATGGTCGCCGCCACTCATCTGGTGCGCAGCGGCGTGCTCGCGGAAGGCCTCGGCGACATCCTGCCGCCCCTGGAGCCGCTGTCATGACCGCGCATCCGGACTGGCTGCAGATCCACCGCGGCGATGTGCCGTTGATCGTCAGCTTCCCGCATACCGGCACCGAACTCCCGGATGCACTGGCCTCGCAGTTCCTGTCGCCGTGGCTGGCCCGTCGCGACGCCGACTGGTGGGTGCACGAGCTGTATGCCTTCGCGCAGCAGATGGGCGCCACCACGGTGCGCACGGCGGTGTCGCGCTCGGTCATCGACGTCAACCGCGACCCCAGCGGCACCTCGCTGTACCCGGGCCAGAACACCACCGGCCTGTGCCCGCTGACCACCTTCGACAACCAGCCGCTGTACCGGGATGGCCACGGTCCGGACGAGGCCGAGATCGCGCGCCGCCGCGATACCTGGTTCGTGCCGTACCACGATGCGCTCGCTGCGGAGATCGCGCGTTTGCGCGCCGAGCACGGCACCGTGGTGGTGTACGACGCGCACTCGATCCGCTCGCACATCCCGCACCTGTTCGATGGCCAGCTGCCGCAGTTCAACCTCGGCACCAACGGCGATACCACCTGCGACAACGCGTTGACCGACGTGGTCGACAACCTGTGCGCGATGAGCGGCATGAGCCATGTGCGCAACGGCCGCTTCAAGGGCGGCTACATCACCCGCCATTACAGCGACATCCCGGGCGGCGTGCACACGCTGCAGATGGAGCTGGCCTGCCGCGGCTACATGCACGAGCCCGAGGCCGTGGATGAGCACAGCTGGCCCACGCCATTGGATCCCGATCACGCCGCCCTGCTGCGCGCCACGCTGCAGCAGGTGCTCGATGCCTGTCTCGACTTCGCTACGTCCCGGAGTGCTGCATGACCCGTCTCGATTCCACCCGCACCATCCTCGCCCCGACCGGCACCACGCTGACCTGCAAGAGCTGGCTGACCGAAGCCCCGCTGCGCATGCTGATGAACAACCTGCACCCGGACGTGGCCGAGCGCCCGCAGGAGCTCGTGGTCTACGGCGGCATCGGCCGCGCCGCGCGCGACTGGGAGAGCTACGACACGATCATCGAGACCCTGCAGCGGCTCGAGGATGACCAGACCCTGCTGGTCCAGTCGGGCAAGCCGGTCGGCGTGTTCCGCACGCACGTGGATGCCCCGCGCGTGCTGATCGCCAACTCCAACCTGGTGCCGCGCTGGGCCAACTGGGACCACTTCAACGAGCTCGACAAGAAGGGCCTGGCGATGTACGGCCAGATGACCGCGGGCAGCTGGATCTACATCGGCGCCCAAGGCATCGTGCAGGGCACTTACGAGACCTTCGTGGAAATGGGCCGCCAGCATTACAACGGCAGCCTGGCCGGCAAATGGCTGTTCACCGGTGGCCTGGGCGGCATGGGCGGCGCGCAGCCGCTGGCCGCGGTGATGGCCGGGGCTTCCTGCCTCGCGGTGGAATGCCGCAAGAGCAGCATCGAGATGCGCCTGCGCACCGGCTACCTCGACACCTGGACCGATGACCTCGACGAAGCGCTGCGCCTGATCGAGGCATCCTGCACCGCGAAGAAGCCGCTCTCGGTCGGCCTGCTCGGCAACGTTGCCGACGTGCTCGACGAGCTGCTGATCCGCGGCGTGAAGCCGGACCTGCTGACCGACCAGACCTCCGCGCACGACCCGGTCAACGGTTACCTGCCGCAGGGCTGGACCGTGGAGGAATGGGACGAGAAGCGCGTCTCCGCGCCGAAGGAAGTCGAAGCTGCGGCGCGCGAGTCGATGGCCAACCACATCCGCGCCATGCTCGGCTTCCACTCGCTCGGCGTACCGACGGTGGACTACGGCAACAACCTGCGCCAGATGGCCCTGGAAGAAGGCGTGGAAGATGCCTTCGACTTCCCCGGCTTCGTGCCCGCCTACATCCGCCCGCTGTTCTGCCGCGGCATCGGCCCGTTCCGCTGGGCCGCACTCAGCGGCGATCCGGAGGACATCGCCAAGACCGATGCGAAGGTCAAGGAACTGATCCCGGACAACCCGCACCTGCACCGCTGGCTCGACATGGCCGCCGAGAAGATCAAGTTCCAGGGCCTGCCCGCGCGCATCTGCTGGGTCGGTCTGGGCGATCGCGATCGACTCGGCCTGGCCTTCAACGAGATGGTCGCCAACGGCGAATTGAAGGCGCCGGTGGTGATCGGCCGCGACCATCTGGATTCGGGCAGTGTCGCCTCGCCCAACCGCGAAACCGAGGCCATGCAGGACGGCTCCGATGCCGTCTCCGACTGGCCGCTGCTCAACGCCCTGCTCAACACCGCCAGCGGCGCCACCTGGGTGTCGCTGCATCATGGCGGCGGCGTCGGCATGGGCTTCTCGCAGCATGCCGGCATGGTCATCGTCTGCGATGGCACCGAGGCCGCGGCCAAGCGCATCGCGCGCGTGCTGTGGAACGACCCGGCCACGGGCGTGATGCGGCATGCCGATGCGGGGTATGAGATCGCGGTGGACTGCGCGAAGGAGAAGGGGCTGGATCTGCCTGGGATTCTGGGCTGATCCGGGAGGGCCTCGGCCGAGCGCCGGGGCCACAGTTCAAGGTAGTGCCGGCCGCTGGCCGGCAACCACTGAAATAAGACGTAGTGCCGGCCGCTGGCCGGCAACCAGGCAATCACGGTTCTCACGCGACGGGATCGCGTAGATCCTGGCGAGCCGGCCAGCGGCCGGCACTACCGACATCCGCTCGTCGGCACGCGCCTGCCCCCATACGCCCCACAAGGGTGACGAACACCCCCACATCCTGTTAACTTGCGCGCCCCACATGAAGTTGACAGGGTGCCGCGCCAACACGCGCCCTGTCGACACTGATACCGCGCACGAATGACTGCCCTCCCGAATCGCCCCACCGCCCCTGCCCTGTCCCTGCTCGCCGCCGCCCTGCTCGCCGCCGCCCTGCTGGCCAGCCTGGCCGCCACCGACACCGCCCACGCCGCGCCCGCTGACCAGGCCGTCACTCTGGACGCGGTCAACGTCACTGCCGCCGATGCCACCGAGGCTGCGCGCCGCGCGCTCGACCGGGTGCCCGGTGCGGGTAACGTCGTCGACATGACCCAGGTCGGCCAGGGCCGCGTCGCCGGCACCGCCGATGTGCTGGCCTATCAGCCCGGCATCAGCGCGCAGAGCGCCGGCAATGAAGGCGTCAAGGTCTCCATCCGCGGCTCGGGCCTCAACCGCGCGCCGGGTGCGCATGCCTCCGGCCTGTCGATCTCGCTGGATGGCCTGCCGCTGACCGGCCCGGGTGGTACGCCGTACGAGCTGCTGGAGCCGCTGTGGCTGAGCCGCGTCGAAGTCCTGCGCGGTGCCAACGGGTTCGAGCGCGGTGCCCTGGCGCTGGGCGGTGCGATCAACTACATCACCCGCAGCGGCCGCGATACACCCGGGCTGGAGCTGCATTACGAAGCCGGTGCACGCGGTTACCAGAAGCGCGGCATCAGTGTCGGCGGCGTGCATGACGCTGTCGACTATTTCCTCGCCTACACCGATACCGAGTACGACGGCTATCAGCAGCACGCCGCCGGCAAGGGCAAGGGTGCGGTGGCCAACCTCGGCTGGCAGCTCACCCCGGATCTGGAAACGCGCTTCTTCCTGCGTTACCGCGAAACCGATCACGACACCCCGGGACGCCTGACCCGCGCGCAGATCCGCAACGATCCACGCGCGGCGAATCCAGCCAATCTGGCGATCGACGCGCGCCGCCCGCAGCCGGGCAGCACCTGGATCGGCAACACCACGACCTACACCATCGATGAAGATTCCTCGCTGCATGCCGGCCTCGTCTATCACACGTACCCGATGGACTTGAACGAGAGCCTGTACCGCCAGCAGCTGGACTACGCCAACCTCAACGGCACGCTCGACTACCGCCGCCGGCACGCGCTGTTCGGGCATGACAGCGTGACCACGATCGGCCTGCGCGTCACCCACGATCTGGATGCCAACGTGCGCGAGACCCTGCGCTTCGCCAGCAACGGGTACGCGGCCGGCACGCACACCCGCGACTTCGAGCATTACGGCACCGACAGCGTGCTGCACGTCGGCAATGATCTGGCGCTGAGCGACACGCTGCGCCTGCAGACCGGGCTGGCGTTGATCCACACCCGCCGCGATGTGCAGGTCACCTGGCCGGCGACGGCGGAGAAACTGTCCGAGCGCCAGTGGGATTACGCGCCAAGGCTGGGCTTCACCTGGCAGCAGACCCCGCAGACGCAATGGTTCGGCAACCTCAGCCGCTCGGTGGAACCGGCGCATCCGTGGTCGATGATCTGGGGATCGAACCAGTACTTCGCCGCCGGCAATGGCGCCTCCACCGGCCGCCAGCGCGCGCCGGTGAACCTGGACAACCAGACCGCGACCACGCTGGAACTCGGCGCGCGCGGCGACAGCGCACTCGGCCGCTGGGAACTTACCGGCTACTACGCGCGCCTCAACCACGAACTGCTCACCGTGGAAGTGCAGCCGGTGCCGAACCTGTTCATCGCCGAATCCAACGCCAGCCCGACCGTGCACCGTGGCATCGAAGCCGGCCTGGACAGCGCGCTGTGGCAGGGCGTCGGCGGGCGGCTGTCAGTGCGCCAGGCCTACACCTTCAGCGACTTCCGCTACCGCGATGATGCACGCTTCGGTAGCAACCGCCTGCCCGGCCTGCCGCGCCACTACTACCAGGCCGAACTGCGCTACGACCACCCGGCCGGCTTCTACGCCGGGCTGAACACCGAGTACGCGTCAAAAATGTTCGTCGACTATGCCAACAGCATGGCCGCCGACAGCCACGTGATCTTCGGCACCCGCATCGGCTACGACGCCCCCGGTGGCCGCTGGCAGGCCTGGGCGGAACTGCGCAACCTGAGCGACCGCCACTATGCCGCCACGGTGACCCCGGGCTACGACGATGCGGGCAAGGATGTCGCGCGATCGACGCCGGGTGATGGGCGCAGTGTGTATGCCGGGGTGCGCTGGCGCTTTGACTGACGTCGACGTCGTTGCACCGGGGCTGGACGCGTGGGCTGAAACCCGGAATCAGCGCGTCAGTGCCCTGGCGATGGCGCTCTCGGCCAACGGCACCATCTTCGCGTAACCGGCCGGCGTGGGATGCACGCCATCGGCAGCCAGTTCCGGGTCGAGGCCGCCGTCTTTGTTGGTCATGGCCGTGTGGTAATCCAGATAGACCAGACCCTGCTCCTCCGCGTAAGCACGCAACGCCCGATTGAGCGCCGTCACTTTGCCCGCGGGCTGCACGCCGGGTTGCCACGGGTAATCGCTGACCGGCAGCACCGAGGCCAACACGATGCGGATGTTGTGCGCCTGCGCCAGTTCCACCATCGCATGCAGGTTGTCTTCGATCATCGCCGGCGTGGTCGGCCCGGTATTGCCGGCGATATCGTTGGTGCCGGCGAGGATCACGACCAGCGCCGGCTTCAGTGCGATGACGTCCTGCTGGAAGCGCAGCAGCATCTGTGCCGTGGTCTGCCCGGAGATGCCGCGGTTGACGTAGGGCTTGCCCGGGAAGAAACGCTCGCTGCCGGTCGGTCCCCAACCTTCGGTGATCGAGTCACCGTAGAACACCACGCGCTTCGTCCCCGGCGCGACCGGCGCCAATGCGGCGTTCTCGGCGCGGTAGCGCTGCAGCTGCGGCCAGTCCAGCAGGCGCTGCTGCATCTCCGTGATCTGCGCGGGCGTCGCCTGGTCGACAGGCACCCGATACAGCGGATGGGTCGCAGGCGATTCCTGCGCGTGCGCACTCGGATGCAGGGCGCACGCGGCGAGCGTCGCGGCAAACACGGTGGAACGGATCAAGGCGGTCAAGGCGCGGCACTCCGGTGGCGGCAGGCCGACAGTCTCAGCGATCGGCGACCAGGGAAACAAGCTGCGCTGCGACGCGATCGAACGGGCCGATGTCGCGCGTGGCCCGGCTCATCGCCACCGCGCCTTCAATGCTGGCGATGATCATGGTGGCAATGCCGTTGGCCTGCTCGGGCGAGCGGCCACCGCGACCCAACGCTTCGGTCAGACGGGCTTCCCAGCGCGCGAATACCTCGGCCGCGGCCCGCCGTGCATCATCGGGTGCATCGTCGATCGGCTCTTCGACCGCCGCCGCAAGCACCGGGCAGCCGACATGGAACGCCGAGCGGATCAGGCGCTCGCGCCACGCCGCCAGGAACAAGGACAGCCCGTCGGGGGCCGCTCCCTGCAGGCAGGTGTCGAGCAGCGCATCCACCTTGGCGCCCGCCAAGGTCGTGGCTTCGGCCAGGACCTGCTGCTTGCCGCCGGGAAAGTGGTGGTAGGTGGAGCCGAACGGCGCCTGCGCGCGCTTGGCGACCTCACGGACGCTGGAGGCATTGAGTCCGTACGTGGCCAGCATTTCCGCGGCCGCAGCCACGACGCGCTGCGGCGCATCGGAATGACGTGCACTCATGGGCCGGGCTCCTTGCTAAGACGAGTGTCATAGATTAGCGTATTTCCATTATGACACCTGTTATAGATGAGCGCCCCTGCCCATGAATCTCTGGTTCCGCCTGCTCTTCCTGCTGCTGTCCTCGCCCTTCCGCCCGAAGCTGAGCGCGCCGTTCGCGGTGTCGCGCCTGAACTTCCGGGTGCTGCCCAACGACATCGACAGCAATCTGCACATGACCAACGGCCGCTATTGGACGATCTTCGACCTGGGCCGGCTCGATCTCGTGTTCCGCATGGGCCTGGGCCGGGTGGCATGGCGCTCGAAGTGGGCCCCGATCGTCAGTGGCGGCAGCATCCAGTTCCGGCGCGAGCTCAAGCCGTTCCAGCGCTTCGTGCTGGAGACGCGGCTGGCCGGCTGGGTCGGCACGCGCATCATCATGGAGCAGCGGGTGCTGATCGGCGACGAGGAGAAGGTCGCCACGCGTGCCCTGCTGATCACCGGCATCTACGACCGCCGGCATCGCCGGTTCGTCTCCACCGATCAGATGATGGAGGCCATCGGTGCGCCGGTGGTGCCCTCGCCTGAGCTGAGCAAGGCGGCGCAGGCGCTGCTTGCCGCGGAACTGGCGATGAAAGAGGACTGAGGCCCGCTCCCATCACGCGATGACGGCAGCGCTCAGGCGTTGCGCCAGGGAACGATCCGTGCCTTGGTCATCATCGTCTGTTCGATCAGGCGCAGGCACTTCTCACCCGGGCTGACCAGATACCACTGCTCGCTGTTGCGCAGCAGCGGCAGGTCGGCGCGGTGATCGGTATAGGCGATGCGCCACGGCGGCGGATAGCCACGTTCGGTCAGCATCGGAATCTTGTTCTCGCCCAGGCAATGGCGCTCGCTGATCCATCCGCCCAGGAACGGCCGCAATGTCGAAGCGACCAGCGGCACGTGCTGCAGACCTTCGCGCTCAAGCAGCGCACGTGCGAGCGGCTCCCAGCAGCCGGTGGCGATGACGACCTCGTCGCCCTGGGCCAGATGTTGGCGCAGTCGTTCCACGCCCTGCACGAGGAACACCGGATCCGATCCGGCGAACACCGCATCGGCATGCGCGACCGCGAGGGCAGCAAGTGCCTGTCGGCTGCGCCCGAACGTGGCCATCCAGACTGCAAAGCGCACCGGCCGCCGCTGCGTCTGCGGCACCACCCAGAGTGGAACCAGCACCGGCAGCGCAAGCACTACGACCGCGAGCCGCCACGGCTGGCGTCGCAGCAGACCGTTGAAGAACCGGCTCGCCGTCTCCCATCGGGTCAACGTCAAGTCGAAATCGAATACCACCACAGTGCGGTCTGACATCCGTATCAGCTCCTTTCAGAAAACGCCCTGCACCAGCAGTTTTCCATCGTCGGTAGGTGCAAGCACCAGACCGTAAGTCTCGTTCCCGCGGCCGTATCCTGCCGAGCAGATCGCATCCCAGCCCTGCCCGCAATCCACCTCGGGATGCGCGGCGAAGACCGGGTTGCCGTCGTTGTCGGGCGCGGATGCAACCCAGCCGGCCTTGATGAGCGCGGCCTTGGCCTGCGCGTAGGGCATGCCGACGGTGATGCCGATCTGCGTCCAGGCCGCAGGCAGCGAAGGTGCATCAGCGGCATGCGCGTGGCCGGCGAACAGCAGCAGCAACAATGACAGGAACATCGATTTCATCAGCGTCACATCACGAGATGGGCTGCACAGGATAAAGCGCGGGGCGCGCTGCGGGACGTCATTGCGCCTGTCAGCTCAGAACCCATCCAGCGTCCGCAGCAGTGAGCCGAAGGTCAAATAGAACGAGTCGTGTCCGCCCTGCGCGCGCCCATACCCCAGGAACACCGGCCCCAGGAACGTATCCGCACCGACGAACACGCTGCCCGCCGTCTGCATGCCATCGATGTTGACGTCCTCGCGGCGCTGCCAGAAGCCGCCCCACTCCACGCTGCCACCGACGTACAGCGGAATCGTCAGCAGGGAGTCGGCATGCGCGACGCGGCGGTAATACACCACCCGTGCCAGCGCGGTATGCGGCGCGAAGATGGCCTCCTCTGGATAGCCGGACAGATTGCCCAGCCCGCCCAGGAAGCCATAGGTGGCCAGCAGATCATCGCCGCCGTGTGCCGAGGTGGCGCGCACGCCGCCCAGCCAGCGGTTGTGGCCCTGCGCCCACGCGCCATCCCACTGCACCCGGGTGACCGCCGCCGAGTTGTCGGTGCCCAGTGCATCGAGATAGTGCTGCCGCGTGAGCGACAGGCGCTGACCGCGGCTGGGGAAGGCCGAGCTGTCGATCGAATCGTGGCGCAGCTGCCAGCCGACGCTGCCCATGTCCGCGCGATAATTGCCCAGCTCGGTCGGGTTGCCGACGTCCAGGCGCAGGCGCTCACGGCCGCGCTCGCCGAACAGCGCGATTTCCCAATCCGGATGTGGCGAATACGCCCAGCGCAGTCCACCCAGCCACTGGCTGTAACGGAACTCGGCGAGTGCGCCCCCGCGCATCAGCGCCAGGTCCAGATCAGTGGCGCGGTACTTGGCATAGGTGGACAGCGCATGCCGGCCACTACTGCCGAACGGCCGGTAATACTCGGCGAACGCCTCTTCCACTTCGCCCAGCCCGACGCGCAGTTTGAGCTCGGCGCCCTGCTCGCTGAGGCCGGTGCGGGTCAGCTCGGTGATGAGCTGGTAGTTGCTGCTGCCGTCGAAATCATCGGACAGGCGCAGGGCGAAATGCAGGAAATCCGGGCCCCAGCGTTTGTCCTGCGGTGCGAGCACCAGGCCCTGCTGCCCGTCGCGCTCCTCCAGCCGCCACTGCACCTGCTGGTAGCGGCCTTCGCCGTACGCAGTGGCCACCTTCTGCTCGACGCGGTCCGGTTCCAGCGGCTGGCCCACTTCGGGCTGCAGGCGCTGCTCGATGTAGCGCGCAGTGCGCGTCCTGTCGTGCAGCACATCGATGAAGGCCACGATCGGCGTCTCGTAGGCCGGCGGGCGATGCTGGCGCTGGAACGCGGCGTAGCGGGTGTCGTCCACCTGGAAGCGCCGGACGGAGGCCACCTCGGCCTGCGCGGCCTGCTCACCGACGCCGACCGCCTGCGGCGAGCGGTTGAAATCCTGGCTGCCCATGTCGCCCAGCGGCGGTGTGATCAGCAGATCCTGCGGCCCCAGCGTGGCCAGCTGCGCGAGTACTTCGCGCTGCATCAGCACGCTGGCCATCTGGTGGCTGATCGCCAGCGGCGAATCCAGTTGCGCCTCGGTCATCAGCGGCGAGCCGACCCGCGAGACGATCAGCCGCTGCGCGCCCAGCCGGCGCGCTTCATCGATCGGCACGTTGTCGACCACGCCGCCATCGACCAGCAGATGGTCCTCATAGCGGACCGGCGCGAACACGCCCGGCACCGACATGCTCGCGCGGATGGCCAAGGCCAGGTCGCCCTGCGCGAACACGACTTTCTCGCCGCTGACGATGTCCGTGGCAATCGCCCGGAACGGGATCGGCAGCTGGTCGAAATCGCGCACCTGCCAGGTCGGCAGCAACAGGCGGCGCAGCAGCATCTCCAGCTTCTGGCCCTGGATCAGGCCCTGCGGGAACGCGATCTTGCCGTTGCTCAGGCCGACTTCGACGCCGCCCAGCAGGCGCAGGTCATCTTCCTTGCGACGCATGCTGCGCTCATCGCGTGGCGGTTTGTCACGCAGCACCTCGGCCCAGTCGATCCGGTCCAGCACCGCCTCGATCTCATCGGCGGTGTAGCCGGAGGCATACAGGCCCCCGACCACCGCGCCCATCGAGGTGCCGACGATGCAGTCGATCGGCACGCGCTCGCGCTCCAGCACTTTGAGCACACCGATATGGGCCGCGCCGCGGGCACCGCCACCGCCGAGCACCAAGCAGGTGCGGGGACGGTCGGTATCCTGCGGTGCGGAATCAACGGACGCTGGCACGGTCTGCGCAGCCGCCAACAGTGGGGCGCACACCAGCGCCGCCAGGACAAACAGCCAGCGGCTGCAAGCACGCCGCGTGGCCCTGTCGGTGGTTTGTGTTTGTGTCTGCCGCATTCGATCCCTCGCTCCCCTACCCGTCATCCCCTTGAAGCGCACTTTGCCTGCCGGGCCCGACGAGGTCCACCCATCGGACCTGGGGCCGGCATCTCAACTGCCGCTGGGAAGAAAGCCCACGAGCGCCACGGCCAGACAGACGAGGCCGCCAGCCAGCGGCAGACAGGTGGCCCACACCGGCGCCCCCTGGCCAACCGCGAAAGCGACAAACGCCTCCCGTATGTTCCGGCCGGTCAGAAACGGAATGACGATCAGCGCCAGCAGGGGCAACAGCGAGGCGAGCCCGAAGCCGAGGAACGCGGGGCGGTGATCATTGCTGGCAAATCCACCCAGCGGGTACAGGGCCAAGCCCCCCAGTAATCCCGCGAAGAACAGGGTGTTGGCGGCCCGGATCGTGGTGCGGTGACGGCGCCGCAGCGCGGCCCGGGACCAGCCACGGTAGTGCGTCTGCAATCCCCTCGCCCAGTACGCCACCAACCCCGTTGCGATGATGCCGCCGACGACACCGCTGACCGCCGGTCCCCAAGCTGGTATCTCCATGCTTACGTCCCTGTGCCTTTCCGGCAGTGTAAGGCCGCGGCCGGTCGCGGATGCACGAACGGCCGCCCATGACGGGCGGCCGTTGGTCTAATGCAAGGTGCTGCCGAATGACAGCCGACGCTACCGACGCATCGCCTCAGCGCTTGGCCGGTGGCGCATTCTTCACATAGGTATCGAACCAGGTCAGCATTTCCGACACCAGCTGCTCGTTGGATTCGAGCGCGGTGTACCAATGCGGTTCGTGCGGCAGCATCACCAGGCGCGTGGTGCCCCCGTTGCCGCGGATCGCCTGGAACAGCTTGCGCGACTGGAACGGCTCGGTGCCCGGGTTCGCATCATCCTCGCCGTGGACCAGCAACAGCGGCAGCTTGATCTTGTCGGCGTAGAAGAACGGCGAGGCCTTCAGGTACACGTCCTGTGCCTGCCACACCGAACGGCGTTCGTTCTGGAAACCGAACGGGGTGAAGGTCTTGTTGTAGGAACCACTGGTGGCCACGCCGGCCTTGAACAGGTCGGTATGCGCGATCAGATTGGCGGTCATCAGGCCCCCATGGCTGTGCCCGGTGACGCCGATCCGGTTGCGGTCGACCACGCCCAGGTCCACCGCCTTGTCCACCGCGGCCTTGGCATCGGCCTCAAGCTGTTCCAGATACGTGTTGTAGGCAGTTTTCGGGTCGCCGACGATCGGGAACGAGGCATTGTCGATGATCGCGTAACCGGCCAGCAGCATCAGCCGGTACGGTGCCAGGCGGGTGAAGGTCTGCTGCGAACCGGACACCTGCCCCGCCTGCGCGGCGTTGGCGAAATCGGCCGGGTAGGCGTACAGGATCGCCGGCACGCGCTGGCCTTCCTTGTAGCCCGGCGGGGTGTACAGGGTAAACGACAGGTCCACGCCGTCGGCACGCGTGTAGGTCACCAGGCGCTTCTTGATCTGGCGCACTTCCGGGGTAGGGTCGACCAGATGGGTCAGCGCGGCCGGCTTGGACATGAACTGCGCCTCGCCCGGCTTGGCGTCGGCGACATCCTCGCCCAGCAGGCGCACGAACGCATTCGGCGCATCGGTCACCGACTGGTGCCAGGTGATGAGGTGGCCCGGGAGGGCGCTGAAGCCGATGAACTGCTCGTAGGCATCGGCATCGCTGCGGAAAAGACGCTCCGTTTTCAGGCTGCGGAGACTGAGCGCATCCAGGAACGGACGATCGCCCTGCGGCGAAGCGCCCTGCCCGCGCAGGAAGACCGTGTTGCCTTCCTGACGCACCACGTAGGCGCCGTTGGGCAGGCGCTCCTATACGAAATTACCCGGATCCTCGTAGAGCTCATCGCTGGACAGATCCCACAGCAGGCGACCTTCCTGCTTGGGGTTGTCGACGTTGACGATGCGGGTCTGGCGCCAGTGGCGGTTTTCGTCGTTCTCGTCGAGGAAGGCGACGTCGGGCTGCGCCGTCCAGGCCAGGCCTTCGAAGCGCTGCGCGGTGCGGGCGATCTCGGTGGGCTTGGCGGTGAACGGGGCCTTGAGCATCAGCACGCGGTCGCGGTGCGGGACGGTGACTTTCCAGTCGCCCTTGTCCAGCGCCTCGGCGTAGACCAGCGTGGCTGGCTCGGTGGCGCGCCAATCGAAATCACGCGGACCCTCCGGCACGCCATGCACCGGCACGCGGTCGGCCAGCGGCAAGCTGGCGATCGGCGTGCTGCGGCCGCTGGCGATATCCAGCACGGCCACGTCATTGGCGAAACGCTGATAGGTCACTGCATGCGAGAACGGTGCCTTGAGTGTTTTGGTCAGCACGTGCACGCCATCCGGGGCGGCCCCGATGCTGTCCAGCAGCGCCGGGGCACCGACGGTGCGCACGGTGTTGGAGGCGGTATCCACCACCGCCAGCTGCGACTGGCCGTAATAGGCGAACAGCGCTTCATCATGGGCACTGGTCAGCGTATCGCGGGCTTCGTAAGTACTGCTTTCGCCCGCCGTCCCCAGCGACTCCTGGATGTCCGGGCCGATCGCACCTTCGGCGCTCGGCGCCGGTCCCTGCTTGGCAGGCACCAGCTTGACCAGCAGCTGCTGACTGCCACCGAGCCACTGCACGGTGCTGCCGAAGATCGGGTTGAGCGCTACGTTGGGTACCTGGCGGACCTGGCCACTGACCGCATCACCGATCCACAACTGCACGCTGTCATCGACCACATTCTGGAACGCGAAGCGTTGACCGTCGGCCGACCACAGCGCCATGCCGGCGCAACCGCTGGGCAAGGAGACCTTGGTGGAGCGGCCGCTGAGGGTCTCCACCACGGTGAAGTCACCGACGCACGGTGGAATGCCGTAACCACCCGGAGTGTCGTGGCGGCTGCGGTTCTTCGGCTCCAGGCGCACGCCGGCCAGCTTCAGGTACGGCTGGGCAACGCGGGTGATCGACGGATAGGTCTGCACCGTCGTCAGCAACAGGCGCTGGCCGGTGGGGTCGACGCTGGGCGTCGGCGGCGGCGGCGCCTTGAGCACCTTGAGCAGGTGTTCCGGCGGCGTGGCGTAACCGGCAAAGGCCGGTGCGGCAAGCAGCAGGCCGAGGGTGGCGACGGCAACGGCCGCAGCCAACGAGGTACGACGAATCAGCATCCTTATCCCCTTGCAGTGTCAACGAGTGCCCGCACAGGGGCATGGCCCGAATCTAGCACCGCTTGGGCCGATGGGAATGGGCCGGAAGGGCTACCCGCCCGACACCGCAAAGCCCGGCTAGAATGTCCCATGCGAACCGTGCACGCCCTCCGCTATGTCACCCCGCTGCGCGAAGGCGGCTCCCTGCCCGCCGTGGTCGAGACCGACGACGACGGCATGGTCGTCCTCAAGTTCCGGGGCGCCGGCCAGGGACCGAAAGCGCTGATCGCCGAACTGATCGCCGGCGAGATCGCCCGCACGCTCGGCCTGCCGATTCCGGAAATCCTGTTCGTCGAGCTGGACCGCGAGTTCGCGCGGACCGAACCGGACCCGGAGATCCAGGACCTGATCCGCGCCAGCGAAGGCCTGAATCTGGGCAGCGATTACCTGCCCGGCGCGATCAACTACGACCCGGCCGCGATGCAGCCCGATGCGGCGCTTGCCTCGAAGATCGTGTGGTTCGATGCGTTCACCAGCAACGTCGACCGCACCGCCCGCAATCCGAACCTGATGGTCTGGCATCGCAAGCTGTACCTGATCGACCACGGCGCAGCGATGTATTTCCATCACGACTGGGCCAGTGCCGGCGAGGCCTGCACGAAGCCGTTCGTGCTGATCCGTGATCATGTGCTGCTGCCGTTCGCCACGCAGATTGCCGAAGTGGATTCGGACCTCGCGGTGATGCTGCCGGATGCGGAAATCGAGCGCATCGTCGGCCTGGTGCCGGACAGCTGGCTGGTGGACGAACCCGCCTTCGACAGCCCGACCGCTTACCGCCAGGCGTACATCGATTACCTGCAACAGCGCCTTCGCGTACGCGCGGCTTTTGTACAGGAGGCCGTCCGTGCCCACACTGCACACCTATGACTATGCGGTGATCCGCGTGGTGCCCCGCGTCGAGCGCGAGGAGTTCATCAACGTCGGGGTGATCGTGTCGTGCCCGGGCGCAAAGCACCTGGAAGCGGCGATCGAGCTGGATCTGGAGCGGCTGCGTGCCTTTGCCCCGTCACTGGATATCGAAGGACTGCGGCCCTGGCTGGACGCGATCGTGGCGATCTGCCGCGGTGATGCGACCGCCGGGCCGATCGCGCAATTGCCTGCGCGCGCCCGCTTCCATTTCCTCACCGCCAAGCGCAGCTCGGTGGTGCAGATGTCGAGCACGCATGTCGGGCGCACGGCGGAGCCGACAGGCGTGGTCGAGCATCTGCTCAACCGGATGGTGCGCGTTCCGCGGTAGCCCCCCTGGGCGGTGCCGCACTACGGGCTTTGCCTGAGCACGCCGACGGTGACGCCGAACGACGGTATCCGGTCCCAGTGCTCGCGCGGGAAGGACGGTGACTCCACGCCCATGCCGATGTCGTACCTCACGCCGTCCGGACCTTCGCGCCAGGCGTGGGGTTCGCTGCCCCAACCGCAGCAGACGTACACCAGTGCCGGCATGTCGAAGCGCTGCCGCAGATAGGCTTCCACCTCCGCTGCGGCAGCGCCGCTCACGGCGTAGCGGGCGGTCATCGGCTTGAGGTAGGAATCGTCGTCCTTGTCACAGCCCAGGTAGTGAAGGCTGTCCGGCTTGCGGCCCAGGGCCGCCAGGAAATCCTGGCACGGGGTGTCCGGTCGCGCCAAGCCTTCAGCGCGGCCGTGGGCCTCCCACTCGGCCATGGCGCCGGGCGGCGCCTTTACCTCGGAGTGAGCAATGGCGGCCAGCGGCAACAGCATGCAAAGGAGGACGCCCTGTGTCCGCCTGCGTGTTGGTTTGCTCATGATCGGATTCGGCGGACGTCAACAACGGAGCGTCATCCTATTCGATCCAGCAGGCGCATCGCATGTCACTTCGGCAGCGCGTAGGCGATCACGTAATCGCCCGCCGGCGTTTCCATGAAGTGGTGGCCGCCGGCCATGATGACCACGTACTGGCGCCCGCCGAACGCATAGATCATCGGGTTGGCCTGACCGCCGGCCGGCAGCTTGGCGTGCCAGAGTTCCTTGCCTGTTTTCAGGTCGATCGCACGCAGCAGATCATCGGTCGCCGCGGCGATGAAGATCAGGCCGCTGGCAGTGACCACCGAGCCGCCGTTGTTGGGCGTGCCGATTTCGATCGGCAGGCCGGAGCGGATGCCGAACGGGCCGTTGCCGCGGGCGCTGCCGAACGGGCGATCCCACAGGGTCTTGCCGGTACGCAGGTCGACGGCACGGATGCCACCGTACGGCGGTTCCTTGCACAGCAGCTTGGTGAACGGCAGGCGCCAGCCGGCGTTGACGTCGATGGCGTACGGCGTGCCCACCTGCGGATCGCCCGCACCTTCCGCGCCGCCCTTGTCGGCGGTCACGTCCTCGCGCGGCAGCCAACCCAGCTTGTCCGCCTTCTCGCGCGGCACCAGCCGGTTGTAATTGGGCATGTCGTTGTAGTTGGCCACGATCACCCCGCGACGCGGATCCACGGCCACGCTGCCCCAGTCCGAGCCGCCGTTGTAACCGGGATACTCGATGGAATGACGGTCCGCGGTCGGCGGGGTGTAGAAACCTTCGTAACTGGCCTTGCGGAACTGGATGCGGCAGACCAGCTGATCGATCGGGGTCATGCCCCACATGTCGCGCTCGGTGAGGTCCGGCTTGCGCAGCGTGTGGTACAGCGAGAACAGCTGGGTCGGGGAACGCTGCTCCGGCTCGACGCCGCCGGTCGGCACCTTGCGCTCTTCGGCCGGGGTCAGCAGCTTGCCGGTGCGGCGGTCGAGGATGTACATGTCGCCCTGCTTGGTCGGCAGCAGCAGCGCCGGGACTTTGCCGGCGGCGGTCGGGTAGTCGATCAGGGTCGCCTGCGAGCCCATGTCGTAATCCCAGACGTCCTTGCGCACGGCCTGGAAGTGCCAGGCCGGCTTGCCGGTGTTGACGTCGATGGCGACCAGCGACGTGGCGTATCTGTTCTCGTTCTCCGTGCGCGAGCCACTCCAGTAGTCGCCGGCCGAGTTGCCCATCGGCAGGTAGACCAGGCCGAGTTCGTCGTCGCCGGTCGCGGTGGTCCACATGTTCGGGGTGCCGCGGGTATAGGTCTCACCCGCCGGCGGTGCGCCAGTGCGTTCCGGGCGGACCATGTCCCAGGCCCAGCGCAGCTTGCCGGTGACGGCATCGTAGGCCTGGATCACGCCGGAGGGCGCGTCGCGGCGCTGGCCATCCAGGACCTGGTGGCCGGTGACGATCACGCCCTGCACGATCGCCGGCGGCGAGGTGATGGAGACATAGCCGGCCGGGCTGGCGCCCATGCCGACGGTGATGTCGACCTGGCCGTTGTTGCCGAAGCCTGTGCACGGCTTGCCGGTCGCGGCGTCGACCGCGATCAGGCGGCCATCCAGGGTGCCTTCGATGATGCGGGCCGCGCAGGCGCCACGCGGCACCTGGGTCAGCACCGGCACGCCACTCGGGACGGCCAGGTCCGCTGCGACGTCATTGAATGCAGCATCCTGCGCGGTGGCCGGCACTTCGTAATAAGAGACGCCACGGCAGGCCGCGGTGTACGGAATGGACTTGTCTTTTATCTTGGGATCGTAGCGCCAGCGCTCGGTGCCGTCGGCGGCGTTGAGCGCGACCAGCTGGTTGCGGGCGGTGCACAGATACAGGCTGTCGCCGATTTTCAGCGGCGTGGTTTCCGCGCCCCAGCGCTTCTCCGGCAGATCACCGGTGCGGAACAACCAGGCCTGCTCAAGCTTGCCCACGTTGTCCGGGGTGATCTGCTGCAGTGGCGAGAAGCGCGTGGCGGCGTTGTTGCGGCCATAGGCGGCCCAATCGGCATCGACCGGGCGGTCGGCCGGCTGCAGCGGCGCATCGGCGGTCGGTGTCAGGCCGGTGCTGGTCATCGGTTCGGGGAACGCGCCCTCCGCGGCAGTGACACCGTGCGGCACGAAGGCGAGCGTAAAGGCCGCCACGAACACCAGGGCCAGTACGCCGGCGATCCCGCGCGAGACCTTGCGCGAGACCGGACGATCCAGTGTCGGCAGCAGCAGCGACAGCACGAAGCCGATCGCCACGATCAGGCCCAGGCGCGGCACCCAGCGCCAGTAGTTGCTGCCCGACTCCCACCACGTCCACAGCAGCGTGCCGACGAACACCAGCGCGAACCACAGCGCACCGCTGTAGCGGCCCCGCCACAGCTGCACGCCGGAGACCAGCAGACCGATACCGGCCAGGACGTAGTACCAGGAACCACCGAGGCTGGCGAGCCAGGCGCCCCCTGCGGTGAATACAACGCCCAGCAACAGAATGACAATCGCCAGCACGGCCACCAGCCAATGGCGGGGGTGGCGGGTCTGCGTCGTGGTGGACATCGGTTTCTCCTGAAGCGCGAAGATCGCCGACGTTGCTGCCGGCCCCGCGGCTCTTATCCCACCGGGGTCGTGAACGTTGCGCGTTCTTTGCAACGAAAAACGCCGGCATGCGCCGGCGTTCTCCGTGTGACTCCCGCAGGGGGCTTACGCCTCCGGCGGTGCCACCACCGGGCTGGCCTCGACGGCCGCCGGTGCATCTTCTTCCACACCCTCGTCCAGCGAGGCATCCATGCGTTCGACCGCCTGGAGCTTCTCTTCCTTGGACAGACGGATCAGGGTCACGCCCTGCGTGTTGCGGCCGACGCGCGAGATCTCCGAACCACGGGTACGCACCAGGGTGCCACCGTCGGAAATCAGCAGCACTTCGTCGCGCGGCCCCATCAGCACCGCACGCACCAGCTTGCCGTTGCGCTCGGTGGTCTGGATGCCGATCACGCCCTGCGTGCCACGGCCCTTGCGCGGGTAATCCGGCAGCGGGGTGCGCTTGCCGTAGCCGTTCTCGGTCGCGGTCAGGATGTAGAGCGCGTTGTCGTCGTCAGCCCCGTTCTCGATCACGGCATCGCCGCTGTCGATCACGGTCTCGTCGACCAGGCTCTCATCCTCGTTCTCGTCTTCGCTGCCGCCGGCACTCTCGGCCACGATCAGGCTGACCACTTCCTCGCCCTTGGGCATCTTGATGCCGCGCACGCCGGTCGCGGTACGGCCCATCGAGCGGACCTTGTCCTCACCGAAGCGCACGGTCTTGCCGTTGGAGGCGAACAGCAGGATGTCGCGCTCACCGTCGGTCAGGCCGACGCCGACCAGCGCATCGCCCTCATCGAGGTTGATCGCGATCTTGCCGCGCGCCAGACGGAAGGCGAACTCGCTGAGCGGGGTCTTCTTGACCGTACCGTTGCGGGTGGCGAAGAACACGAACTGCCCTTCGGCATATTCGCGTACCGGCAGCACCGCCTGTACCCGCTCACCGGCTTCTAGCGGAATCCAGTTGATGATCGGGCGGCCACGGGCGTTGGACCCGGCTTCCGGCAGTTGATGCACCGGCAGCCAGAACACCTTGCCGGCGCTGGTGAAGGTCAGCAGCGTATCGTGCGTGTTGACCAGCCACAGCTGCTCGATGAAATCCTCTTCCTTGGTCGACGCCGCGCTGCGGCCACGGCCACCGCGGCGCTGGGCCCGGTAGGCGCTGACCGGCTGGCGCTTGGCATAGCCGGCGTGCGACAGGGTGACCACCACGTCTTCCGGGGCGATCAGGTCGAGGATGTCCAGGTCTTCTTCGCTGTGGCGGATCTCGGTGCGGCGGTCATCGCCGAACTCGGTGCGCACGTTGATCAGCTCTTCGCGGATGACCTGCAGCAGGCGGTCGGGATCTTCCAGGATTTCGATCAGCCCGGCGATCACTTCCAGCAGCTGCTTGTACTCGTCGGTCAGGCGGTCCTGCTCCAGCCCGGTCAGGCGGTGCAGGCGCATTTCCAGGATCTGGGTCGCCTGGATCTCGGTCAGCTGGTAGCCGCCCTCGAGCAGGCCCACACCCTTGGGCAGATCATCCGGACGCGAGGCTTCGGCGCCGGCGGCGCCCAGCATCGAGCCGACCAGGCCAGGCTCCCACAGGCGGGCGAGCATTCGTTCGCGCGCTTCGGTGGGGTTCGGCGAGGTCTTGATCAGTTCGATCATCTCGTCGATGTTGGCCAGCGCGACGGTCAGGCCTTCCAGCACGTGCGCACGCGCACGCGCCTTGCGCAGCTCGAACACGGTGCGGCGGGTGACCACTTCGCGGCGGTGGCGCACGAAGGCCTCGAGCATCTGCTTGAGGTTCATCAACTGCGGGCGGCCATCGACCAGCGCCACCATGTTGATGCCGAACACCGACTCCATCTGGGTCTGCTGGTAGAGGTTGTTCAACACAACTTCCGCCGACTCGCCACGCTTGATCTCGATGAAGATGCGCATGCCGTCCTTGTCGGACTCATCGCGCAGTTCGCTGATGCCTTCGAGCTTCTTTTCCTTGACCAGCTCGGCGATCTTCTCGATCAACCGGGCCTTGTTCACCTGGTACGGGATCTCGGTGACGATGATCGATTCGCGGCCGTTGTCAGCCACTTCGACCTCGGCCTTGGCGCGGATGCGCACACGGCCCCGCCCGGTCCGGTACCCGGCGACGATGCCGGCGGTGCCGTTGATGATGCCCGCAGTCGGGAAGTCCGGGCCCGGGATGTACTCCATCAGGCCGTCGACGTCGATCTCGGGGTTGTCGATCAGCGCGATGCAGGCGTTGATCGACTCGGTCAGGTTGTGCGGCGGGATGTTGGTCGCCATGCCCACCGCGATACCGGCCGAACCATTGACCAGCAGGTTCGGGAACCGGGTCGGCATGACCGTCGGCTCCAGTTCCTTTTCGTCGTAGTTCGGCTGGAAATCGACGGTTTCCTTGTCGATGTCCGCCATCAGCTCATGGGTGAGCTTGGACATGCGGGCTTCGGTGTATCGCATCGCGGCGGCGGAGTCGCCGTCGACCGAACCGAAGTTACCCTGGCCATCGACCAGCATGTAGCGCAGCGAGAACGGCTGTGCCAGACGCACCAGCGTGTCGTACACCGACTGATCGCCATGCGGGTGGTACTTACCGATGACGTCACCGACGATACGGGCCGACTTGAAGTAAGGCTTGTTGGCGTGCGCGTTGAGTTCACTCATCGCGAACAGCACGCGGCGATGCACCGGCTTGAGGCCATCGCGCGCATCCGGGAGTGCGCGCCCCACGATCACGCTCATCGCGTAATCGAGGTAACTCTTGCGCATCTCGTCTTCCAGGTTGACCTGGATGATTTCCTTGGCGGTTTCTGCCATTCGGGTTCCGTTGTCTGGTAGCGGTCCAGTCCGTCGCGGCCGCCCTTTCGGGGCGGTTGCGCCGGAATCTCGATTAACCGTTGGATTCTACCACAGCGGGCCGTTCTCCGCCTGCTTTTACGGGGGTTTTACCGGCAAGAATCAGGAACTTACGGGGGCGTTGCCGGGAGGCAACCCGCGCGACGCACCCCCGGGCAGGCTACGACCATTGGTCGTGGCACGCGTCGTGGCACGCGCCGCAGCAGGTCAGCCGAAGGCGGCCTGCATATTGGTCACCGTCGGGTTCAGGATCACCCCGCGCTCGGTCACGATGGCATCGATAAGGCTGCCCGGGGTGACGTCGAAGACCGGGTTCCAGGCCGCGATCCCCTCGGCGACGGTGCGGGTGCCGCCCACGCCGTAGAGCTCGCCCGGGTCGCGCTGTTCGATCTCGATCTGTTCGCCATCGGCGGTGTCCATGTCCACCGTCGAGGACGGCGCCACGACCATGAACTTCACCCCGTGGTGGCGGGCGGCGATGGCCAGCTGGTAGGTGCCGATCTTGTTGGCGGTATCGCCGTTGGCGCAGATGCGATCCGCACCGACGATGACCCACTGCACCGCCCCGGTCTTCATCAGGTGCGAGGCCGCCGAGTCGGCGATCAGGGTGGCGTCGATGCCGTCCTGCTGCAGCTCCCACACGGTCAGGCGCGCGCCCTGCAGCCACGGCCGGGTCTCGCCGGCGAACACGCGCGCGATGCGGTGCTGGGCCATGCCCGCGCGGATCACGCCCAGGGCGGTACCGAAACCGGCGGTGGCCAGCGAGCCGGTGTTGCAATGGGTGAGCACCCCGCTGCCTGCGTCGATCAGGCCGGCGCCCAGTGCGCCCATGTGGCGGTTGGCGGCAAGGTCTTCTTCGGCGATGGCCTGGGCCTCGGCGGCCAGCACCTGGCGCCAGTCGGCACCGGCCGGGGCCAGCGCGCGGCGCATCCGGGCCAGCGCCCAGGCCAGGTTCACCGCGGTCGGGCGGGAGGCATTGAGCCGCTGCAGGGCCGGTTCGAGCTTCAGCAGGGCCTGCGCACCGTCATCGGCCTGGACCTCGTTCGCCGCCAGCACCACGCCCCAGGCGGCGGCAATGCCGATCGCGGGCGCGCCGCGCACGGTCAGCGCGTGGATGGCCTCGGCGACCCCGTCGCTGTCGCGGCACTCCACGTGCTCGACGATGAACGGCAGTTTGCGCTGGTCGAGCAGCTGCAGGCTCTCGCCGGTCCACAGGATCGGACGGATATGGTCGTAGCGGGCGTAATCGATGTCGGTGGATGCGTTCATGCGGCCATTGTAACGGCGCACCGTTGCACGCGGAATCGGGCGCTCAGTTGACCGCGAATTCGGCGCGGCAGCCCTTGTCCACCCACACGCCTCGGCTGTCCCAGCCCCAGCTGCTGCCCTGCTCGCACGGGGTGCCGGAGAGCTGCTTGTTGAGGGTGACGCCGTGGGTGATGCCTGCGCCGCAGAAGCGTCGCTGGCGCGACTTGGATTCACAGACGAGGATGCGCGGCACGTTGAGGAAGCCAGTGCCATCGGCGGCACCCACTTCGAACTCGCCCTGGCAGCCACGGGTCACCCAGATCTCGTTGCGGCGGTAGCCCCAGCTGTGGCCTTCGCGGCAGGGCAACGAGGTGAGCTGGCGAAGCAGGCGGACCGGCGCCCCCTGCAGCACGACTGGGCAGTTCTGCGGACGGCCATTGGATTCGCAGCGGACCACGCGGCGGGTGCGGCGTTCGCCATCGGCGCGCGGCGCGGCCGCCGAGTTCCGCGCGCGGAACTCGGCACGGCAGCCCAGGGTGACCCACACGCCGGAGCGATCAGTGCCCCACTCCGAGCCACGCACGCAGCTGTTGTCGGACAGCTGGCGGATCAGATCCACGCCGCCTTCGGTCGGCACATCGCAATGCACCCACTCCATGTCACGGGATTCGCAACGCACGACCTGGCCGGCATACCCGCCCGCTTGCGCCAAGGCCGTTTCGGGCATCAGCGCAGTCCACAGCAACACCGGCCACAGGGGCATGCCCGCGCCTACCAACAGCTTCATCAACACGATCCCCGCCACGCCTGAACGATCACATGACCACCTTCGGACATCCCGTGTGATCAGAGCATCATCATGCACCCCGTGCAAGACGCGAATGCGTCAAATACACCTCAGGCCCGGGCGAAATCGAAGGCCAGCACATCGGCGATCCGGCCGGTGCGGTTCATCGCCATCAGCAGGCGATCCACGCCGACCGCCACGCCCGCGCAGTCGGGCAGTGCCGGCAGGGCTGCCAGCAGGTGTTCATCCAGCGGCGGCAGTACATCGCCACGTGCCGTGCGGATCGCATGGTCGCGTTCAAAGCGCGCACGCTGTTCAGCCGCATCGTTCAGCTCGTGATAGCCGTTGGCCAGTTCCACGCTGCCCAGGTAGAGCTCGAAGCGCTCCGCCAGCGGCGGCGTGCCCGGGCGGATCCTCGCCAACGCCGCCTGGGTCGCCGGCCAGTCATGGACCACCGTCATCGTGTCGTCACGGAAGTGCGGCTGGATGCAGTGAGTCATCAGCAGATCGAGCCAGTCATCGCGGGTCAATCCCTCGGCGTCGATGCGCACGGCGGACAAGGGCGCCTGCAGCTGTTCCAGCGTCGCCTCGAACGGGTCCAGCCCGACATGCTGCTGGTAGAGCGCACGGTAATCGATCACCTGCAGCGTGGCCTCGCGCTGGACCAGCCGCAGTGCGTCGCGTACCAGGGTGGCGGTCTCGTCGATCAGACGGTGATGGTTCCAGCCCACCCGATACCACTCCAGCATGGTGAACTCGGGATTGTGGCGACCACCGGCCTCGCCGTTGCGGAACACGCGACCCAGTTCGTAGCAGTCGCCCACCCCCGCGGCGAGCAGCCGCTTGAGCGGGAACTCCGGCGAAGTGCGCAGCCAGCGCTGCGGCGTGCCTGCATCGACATGCCCGCTGAAACGGGTATGGAAGCTGTCGATGTTCGGCTCGGTGTTGCCAGCGGCGGACAGGATCGGCGTTTCCACCTCCAGTACGTCACGCGCGGCGAAGAAGCTGCGGATCAGCGCGTTGAGCGCGGCACGCTGGCGCAGCGCTGCGATCATGCGCGCGCGTCCTTCAGGCGCTGCGCCAGCGGCAGGGTCAACAGGTCGCGGGTGTCGTCGACATATCCGGTCGCCAGGTACAGCCGGCGCGCGAGTTCGTTGTGGTGGTTCACTTCCAGCCGCATGCGCTCCACGCCGCGTGCATTGGCACGCTGCTCCAGGATGGCCAGCGCCTGCTTGCCGCGACCGCGGCCGCGTGCGGCATGGCTCAGGTACAGCTCGTCCAGCAGCGCGAAGTGACCGCCCTGCTCCAGGCTGAAGCCCATCGCCAGCGCGCCGTAGCCGACCACGCTGCCCGCCTCGTCCAGCCACAACAGCACTTCGCCGTTGCGCGGATCGTCCAGCAGCGACGCCAGGGCCCTGCGCACGCGGGTGTCGTCGAAATCGAGTTTGTCTTCGGCGTAGAAATCACGCATCAGCCCGATCAGCAGCTCGGTGTCGGCTACGGTGGCCAGGCGGAAATCGAGGGGGACGGTATGCATGCGGGTTCTCTTTGAAGGACGGATCGCGGGGCAGGCGGCCCCGCGACAGATTCAGTGCTGCGCGAGGAAGGCCACCAGCTGGTCTTCGTCCCAGACCGGCACGCCCAGTTCCTGCGCCTTGGTCAGTTTGGAACCCGCCTCGGCACCGGCGACCACGAAGGAGGTCTTCTTCGACACACTGCCGGCCACCTTGGCGCCCAGCGCTTCCAGCCGTGCCTTGGCCTCATCGCGATTCATCTGCGCCAGCGTGCCGGTCAGCACGGCGGTCTGACCCTCCAGCGGGCCCGCGGCCTGCTCGGCCTGTTCCGGCGCCAGGGCCAGCAGCTTCCGGCGGTAGTCCTCGGCCTTGAGCAGCATCGGGCCATGGCCGTCGCTGTCCAGCCAGTCGGCCAGGCCGAGCGCCACCTCGCTGGGCAGCCCGGCCGCCACGAAACGCACCGGCTCGGCATCCAGCACCGAGGCCGCATCCGGCAGCATGGCGACCAGCTTCTCGGCGCGCAGACGGGTGATCCCAGGAATCTCCGCTTCGACCAGCAACTGTGCGAAATCCAGCCCCTCGCGCAGCTTGGCGATCGGCGGATGCACATCGCTGATGCGCACTTGGCCGACCTGCAGCAGCGCATCGATCGCCTCCTGGTTGCCGGCCTGCTCGAAGAAGTGGCCGAGCGAGCGCGCGACCTCACCGCCGATATCCGGCACGCGCTTGAACAGCGGCCACGGCAGATGGCGGATCAGCTCGAGATCACCGAACCAGGTCGCCAGGGCCTTGGCGGTGCTCTCGCCGACGTGCTTGATGCCGAGAGCAAAAATGAGGCGCTCCAGCGTTGTGGACCGACTGGCCTCAATAGCTGCGACCAGATTCTCGGCCCATCGCGTTGCATGCTTCTTGGGCCACGTGAACTCTGCCTTGCTTTGCCGAAGCAGGAGAAGCACATGAGCGCGCCAGGCCTCTATCCCGAGGTTGACGGCATCAAACGCGGATATCGGCTCGAATAGCTTTCGCGTAGCCTCATTCGCCCTTGCCGACAGGAAGGCACGCAGATTGCTGTCGATGTCCTCAGGCTCGCTGTCCAGCACCACCTTCAGCAGCAGAAAATCATCCATGGTCAGCGTGTACAGGTCCGCTGGCGACCTCACCACTTCTGTTTCGACCAGTAGATCGATGAAGCGGTCCCCCAGGCCATCGATATCCATCGCGCGGCGCGAGGCAAAGTGCGCGATGGCTTCCTTGCGCTGCGCCGGGCAGCTCAGCTCACCCGAGCAGCGCCAGGCCGCCTCGCCCTCTTCGCGGACGATCTCCGAACCGCACACCGGGCACTGCGACGGCATCTGCCACGGCCGGGTCCCGGCAGGGCGGCGGTCGGCGATCACGCTGACCACTTCGGGGATCACATCGCCGGCGCGACGCACGATCACCGTGTCACCCACGCGGACATCCAGGCGCGCGATCTGGTCGGCATTGTGCAGCGTCGCGTTGGAGACGATCACGCCCGCCACCGCGACCGGCGCCAAGCGCGCGACCGGCGTCGCCGCGCCGGTGCGGCCGATCTGGATTTCAATCGCCTCCACCGTGGTGGTCTGTTCCTGCGCCGGGAACTTGTGCGCGATCGCCCAGCGCGGCGCACGGGCGACGAAGCCCATCTGTTCCTGGCCGGCGCGATCGTCGAGCTTGTAGACCACGCCGTCGATATCGAACGCCAGCCCATCGCGGCGCTCACCGATGTCATGGTAATAGGCAAGCAGCCCGTCCGCGCCTTCCACCACCTGGCACAGATCGCTGACCGGGAAGCCCCACTCGCGCAGCTGGGCCAGCGTGGCCGAATGCGTGGCCGGCAGTTCACCGCCGTCGACCTGGCCGATGCCATAAGCGTAGAAGCTGAGCTTGCGCTTGGCGCTCATCTTCGGATCCAGCTGGCGCAGCGACCCCGCAGCGGCGTTGCGCGGATTGGCCAGCACCTTGCCGTCATGCAGGCGTGCATCGGCGTTGTAGGCCTCGAAATCGGCACGGGCCATGTAGACCTCGCCACGCACTTCCAGCACGTCGGGCCAACCGGCGCCCTTCAACGCCTGCGGGATCACCGCGATCTGGCGCAGGTTCGCACTGACGTCCTCGCCGGTGGCGCCATCGCCCCGCGTCGCGCCCTGCACGAACCGGCCGTTCTCGTAGCGCAGGCTGATCGCCAGGCCGTCAAGCTTGGGTTCGGCGGAGAAATACAGCGTGCTGCGGCGCAGGCGCTCGCCGATGCGGCGCACGAAATCCTGCACCTCCTCATCGCTGAAAGCATTGCCCAGCGACAGCATCGGCACCGCGTGGCGGACCTCGGCGAAGCGCGAGGAGGCCTTGCCACCGACCTGCCGGGTCGGAGAATCGGCGCGGGCCAGTTCCGGGTGCGCCTGCTCGATCGCTTCCAGCTCACGCACCAGCAGGTCGTACTCGACGTCGGGGATCAGCTGCTCGTCGCGCTCGTGGTATGCCTTGCCGGCATCCTCGATCTGGCGGCGCAGGACGTCGGCACGTGCGGCGGGACTGGGGGTCATGCGGAAGGCAATCCTGGTGGGGCATTCAATTTTACCCCTCCCCCCGCGCCTGCGCGCGGTGAAGAACGCTTGCCGGTGAACTGCGCGAGCTGTTCGCCCAGCAGGAAGGCTTCGGCAAGGATCACGTGCGGCTGTACCCGGGCTCGAGCGAGCCGCTGAACCGGGCGGCGCTGCTGTGGACCTCGCCCGCTGGGGGCTGGTCGTTGCCGATCCCACCTTCGAGGCACTGGGCGATCTCGCCGCCGCGCGGGGCGCCACCGTGGCCAAGGTCCCGTTGCAGGCCGATGTTGCACACGATGTGCGTGCGAGCGCGACGATGTGATCGTGCTGCACACCTTCTCCAAGCTCTACGGCATGGCCGGCCTGCGCCTGGGCGTGGCTGCGGCGCATCCGGACCGCTTGAAGGAACTGACCAGCCTCGGCGACAACCCGCTGCCGGTGACCGCGATGGCGGCAGGGCTGGCGAGCCTGCGCGATCCCGGGCTTGTCGCGCAGCGCAAGGCGGACAATGCACTGGTGCGGCAGAACACCGTCCGCTGGCTGGGCCAGCGCGGCGTTGCGTGCGTGCCTTCGGAGGCGAACTGTTTCGTGGTCGACCTGCAGAGCGGCGGCGCCGCGTTCTCCGCCGCCATGGCCGCGCGCGGCGTGGTCATCGGCCGCAGCTGGCCGATCTGGCCGCAGCGGGTGCGGGTGACAGTGGGGACCGAGGCCGAGATGGAGCGGTTCCGTGAGGCGTTCGCGGCGGTCGTCAGCGAGAACAGCTAGCGCCGCCCGTTGCGTGTCGGCCGGTGTGCGTATCGACCAACGGTCGATACCTACCGGCGCTGGTCCACGTCCCCGCCAAACCGCGCTGGGTTCACCAACGCGGGGCTTTGGTCAGCGGCGGGGCCTGATGCTGGCGGTCGTAGGCACGCAGCTCGTCGCGGATGTGCGCGATGCGCTGGCGGCCCAAGGCGTTGCGACTGTCATCGAGCACCACGCCATCGAGCAGTTCGCCCATGCGCTGCACGGTCGGCAGCATCTTTTCCCAAGCATCCAGCGCGGTCAGCGGCGCCGGCAGGGTCAGGAAGAAGGCGATCGCCGGCGTTTCCATCTCGCGGATGTTGGCCATGTCGAAACTGCCCGGCTTCATGATGCTGGCCATCGAGAAGATCGGGCCGCGCTCGGGGTGGCCTTCGACCAGGCGGTGGAAGACATTCATATGGCCGAACACCAGGCCGGTCTTTTCGGCCGCGACCACGATGTCTTCGCCCCGCAGCTGCTCGCCCGCGCGGGCGGCAACGAACAGCGAGACGATCTTGTCGAAATCCTGGGTGGTGCGCTTGCCCAGGTCGCTGGCCGGACCCGCGTCCACCTCGGGCAGGCCGAGTTCGGGCTGGGTCACGCCGTCTTCGCCCACCACGGGCGCAGCGCCGTCGGCCGGGCTCTCGCCGTCGCCCAGCACGGGCTCGCGGCGCTGGCCGTTGGCGCCTTCGGCGCCCTCGACGCGGCGGCCCTGCACTTTCTTTTTCGGACGGCCAAACAGGAAGATCGCAGCGATCAACAGCAGGCCGGCGGCCAGGATGCCGATGCGGAGCAGTGCCATGTCGGACATTCGGGAGGTTCTCCGGCTAAATCATTCAGGTACTTAAGGATGGCACGTCACGCCGCGCCCGCCAATCGTGCGGCTTCCTCCAGGTCGACACTGACCAGTCGGCTGACGCCCGGTTCGCGCATGGTCACGCCGGACAGCTGGTGTGCTGCTTCCATCGTGGCCTTGTTGTGGCTCACAAACAGGAACTGAACCTTCTCGCTCATTTCCTTGACCATGTTGGCCAGGCGACCGACGTTGGCTTCGTCCAACGGCGCGTCCACCTCGTCCAGCAGGCAGAACGGGGCCGGGTTGAGCTGGAAGATCGCAAACACCAGCGCCACCGCGGTCATCGCCTTCTCGCCACCGGACAGCAGCGAGATGCTCGAAACCCGCTTGCCCGGCGGCCGCGCCATGATCGCAACACCGGTGTCGAGCAGGTCTTCACCTGTCAGTTCCAGGTACGCGTGGCCACCACCGAACAGGCGCGGATACAGCTGCTGCACGCCGGCGTTGACGCGATCGAAGGTGTCCTTGAAGCGGCCGCGGGTCTCGCGGTCGATCTTGCGGATCGCGTCTTCCAGCGTTTCCAGCGCGGTGGTGAGGTCGGTGTTCTGCGCGTCCAGATACTCCGAACGCTGCGAGGCCTCGCCGTATTCCTGGATGGCGGCCAGGTTGACCGGCTCCAGGCGGCGCATGCGGCCATCGATCTGGTGCACGGCCTGCTCCCAGTCAGTGACGCGCGCATCTTCGGGTAGCCCGTTGATCACGTCCTGCAGCACGAAGCCGGCTTTCTCCACCGACGCCGACAGCTGGTCGGCACTGAGCACGAGCGCCTGCTGGTCGAGCTTGCGCTGGGAAATCCGCTCGCGCTGCGCCAGCGCCTGTTCATCGCGCTGGTGGCGGGTCTGTTCGAACGTACGCAGTTCGGCATCGATGCCGTCCAGCAGGGTGCGGGCCTCACCCAGCACGCGATCGGCGCGCACGCGCTCGCCCAGTGCGTTCTGGTGTTCGGCTTCCAGCGTCTTGACCGGGGAATCGCCTTCATCGAGCTGCGAATGCAGTTCGCCCAGGCGGGTATCCAGCTGCCCGCGCTGCGTGCTCATGCGCTCCAGCGCCTGGCCGAGCGAGGCCATCTGCGCGCGTTGCGATTCCAGGGTCAAGGCCAGCGAATGCGCCGCTTCGCGCACGTTGCGCGCCTGGTCGCGGGCCTGGTCGCGGGCATCGGTGAGCTGGCGTCGCTCGCCTTCCAGCGCGGCCCGGACCGATTCCAGATCGCCCATACTGGTGACCGCGTCGTCCAGGCGCGAGCGTGCTTCGCGCACCTGCTCACGACCGGCATCCAGCGTTTCCAGCAGTTGCACCAGTTCGCCTTCGATGCGATCGATGCGGGTGCGCGCGGCTTCCACCTTGCCCTGCTGGCTCTGCAGCTGCCCACCCAGTTCTGAGACGCTGCGGTGGGCCAGATACAACTGGCGCTGCGCGTCTTCGCGCTGCTGCTCGCCGGCCAGCAACTGGTCGCGGAAGCCGGCCAACTGCTGCTCGAGCGCGACTTCTCGGTCCTGCAGGTTTTCAATCTGCTCGCGCAGGGTGACGATCTCGCGCTCACGCAGCAGCGCGCCCTGCTTGGCCGCGCCGGAGCGCGACACCCGCACCCAGCCCTCGCCCAGGCGCTCACCGCCACGGGTGATGACCGAATCGCCCTCGCCGAGCGTTGCCTGCAGCGCACGCGCCGCCTCGAGATCCTCGGCGGCATGCAGGCGCGCGAGCAGGCGACGGATCGCGGTCGGGCCCTGCACTTTCGCGGCCAGCGAAGTCGGCGCGACGGTCAGCGCGTCCTGCTCGGCCGAGACCAACGCGATACGGCCTTCGCCGAGTTCGCCCAACGCGTCCACCAGCGATTCCGGAGCATCGACCAGCACGCCTTCGATCAGCTGACCGAGCGCGCTTTCCACGGCGTTTTCCCAGCCACTTTCCACGGTCAGGCGCTCACCGACGCGTGCGCCCGAATCCAGCCCACGTGCCTTCAGCCACGCCACGGCAGCGCCCTGCTCCTGGCCCAGTGCGGCCTGCTGCAGGGTTTCCAGCGACGACAGCCGGCCGCGGGCGGCCTGGGCCTGCTTGCGGATCTCGGCCAGCTCGGTCTGCCCGGTGCGCTGGCGATCCTGCAGCCCGGCCACGGCGATCTTGCGTTCTTCGACCTGCTCGTTGAGCACATCCAGCGAGGCTTTCTGGGTCTCGTGCTGGATGTGCAGCTCCTCGAACACCTCGGCGAGCGCGTCCAGGTCCAGCCCGGCGCGTTCGGCCTGCAGCGATTCGCGGCGACGGTCCGCTTCGAGCACCTGGCGGTCCAGATAGTCCACGCGGGTGCGTTCGACTTCGCCGGCACGCGAGGCCTCGGAGGTGCTGCGGGTATGGCTTTCCCACCGCTGCTGCCAGTCGGTCAGACGGGCCTCGGCATCGCGCAGGGCTTCCTGCTTGATTTCGTTTTCTTCCTGCAGCTGCTCCAGGCGCGGCTCGGCATCGTCCACCGCCTCACGCAGCACCATCAGCTTGGCCTCATCGCCGCTGATGTGCTGGCCCAGATCGGCCAGCGCCTGCTGTGCTTCATCGCGCGCCTTGTTGAGTCGCTGCGACATTTCGCGCTGGTGCTGGATCTGCTGCTCCAGGCGCGCCAGCGTGCTGCCGACCTGGTAGACCTCGGCCTGCGCGGTGTTGAGCGCATCGGAGGCTTCTTCGCGGCGCAGCCGGCTGGTTTCGATCCGGGCCTCGGCATCGCGCTGCTCGGCGATCAGCTGCTGCAGGCGGGTTTCTTCGCGCGACAGCGCTTCGCGCAGTCCGCCCAGGCGGCCGTCCAGACCGCGGTATTCCAGCGCCTTCCACTCGGCATCCTTGACCTTGCGCTCTTCCTGCAGCGCCTGGTACTGCTCGGCCTGGCGGGCCTGGCGCTTGAGGTGCTCGAGCTGCTTGCCGATTTCCTCGCGCAGGTCGCCGAGACGATCCAGGTTCTCGCGCGTGTGGCGGATGCGGGTTTCGGTTTCCTTGCGGCGTTCTTTGTACTTGGAGATGCCGGCGGCTTCTTCGAGGTACACGCGCAGGTCTTCGGGGCGGGCCTCGATGATCTTGCTGATCATGCCCTGTTCGATGATCGAGTAGCTGCGCGGCCCCAGGCCGGTACCCAGGAACAGATCGGTGATGTCGCGCCGGCGGCACTTGGTGCCGTTGAGGTAGTAGTTGCTGCTGCCGTCGCGGCTGACGGTGCGCTTGACCGAGATCTCGTTGAACGAGGCGTATTCGCCGGTGATCGTGTGGTCGGTGTTGTCGAAGATCAGTTCGACGACGGCCTGCGAGACGGGCTTGCGGGCGGAGGAGCCGGAGAAGATGACGTCGGTGAGCGAGTCGCCGCGCAGGCGGCTGGCGGAGCTTTCGCCCATGACCCAGCGCACGGCGTCGATGATGTTCGATTTGCCACAGCCATTGGGGCCCACCACGCCGGTCATGTTGGTCGGCAGGTGCAGCGTGGTCGGATCGACGAAGGATTTGAATCCGGACAGCTTGATCGTGGACAGACGCATGGCGTGATGGTTTTCCGGGCGAAGGCCTGAAGCGACCCCCACCATGGTGGATTACGGAGCGGATTTACCCTTCAAGCCATTGATGTTGCAGGGTTTCAATGGCCCCGGGGGCGACGCGATAGCCTGAGTATAACGGGGCGGGTGTTCAGCGGGCTGCGGGGGTGGAGCCAAAGCCAAAGCCCGCATTTCAGGGTGGCGCGAGGCGGGACGGCGTGGGTGGGCTCGCGGGACCCGCCGTGAACCCGTCCATGGGGGCTCGTAATGCGCCATCCATGGCGCCTTACGGTCCCGCCACCCCACCCACGCCATCCCGTAGACAGAGGGCTGGTGTGCGGGCGAACAGCCAAAGCGGAACAGCCCGGACCGGACCCACGCTGGCCGAGCTGGCCGAGCTGGGCGAGCTGATCCGAGCTGACCCGCCATCGACACGCCGGAACGGGCGTAGAGCCACGCCATGCGTGGCTGGCGCGGTACCTGGAACCTGGAGCATCCACGCATGGCGTGGATCTACCCAAGCCGGCCGTCTATCACCCCAATGGCGCAGACCCCACGTGCCCTGGAACGCTGAGGTTGCCCTGCCCTCCCAACCGCCGCACCGGAAACCGCGCTGGAGGGTGCCGGGTAGCCCGGCCCGGGACCGTAAGGCGCCATGGATGGCGCATTACGAGCCCCCATGGGTGAGAACGCATTGCTTGCGAGGCACTGCCTCGCATGCGTTCGAACGCACAGCCGCCAGCGGCTGGGCCGGACCGCGGAGCGGGGTTCACGGCGGGTCCCGGGACGGGCTACCCGGCACCCTCCCACCGCGGCAACCAACGCGCCAAGCCGTTGCCGTTGCCGTTGCCGTTGCCGTTGCCGTTGCGCCAAACAAAAACGGGCACCCTCGCGGGCGCCCGTTTCAGTGACTCCCGCCTTTCGGCAGGGATCAGGCCTTTTCGGCTTCCACAACCACCTTGACGGTGGTTTCGACGTCGGCGTGCAGGTGAACAGTCACCTCGTACTCGCCCACGTTGCGGAACGCGCCTTCGCCCAGGATCACTTCGCTCTTTTCCAGCGGCAGGCCGGCAGCGGTGAAGGCTTCGGCGATATCGCGCGGGCCGACCGAACCGTACAGCTTGCCTTCGGTCGAAGCGTTCGCAGCGATCGTGACGCTCTTGCCTTCCAGCTGCGCCTTGCGGGCTTCGGCGTCAGCGTGGATCGACTGCGCCTTGGCTTCGTAATCAGCGCGCTTGGCTTCGAACTCCGCCACGTTGGTCGCGGTGGCCGGAACGGCCTTGCCGGTCGGGACGAGGAAGTTGCGGCCGTAGCCCGGCTTCACGTCGACCAGATCGCCCAGACCGCCGAGGTTGGTGACCTTCTGAAGAAGAATCAGCTTCATGGTGTAGCTCCAAATATGTATTCGTTAGCGAGGCTCAGGCCCCGCAGCGGATGGCTGTCCGAATATCCGAACGGCAGACCTGGAAACCGCCCGACGCCATGCAGCGCGGGCGGCCAGATCCGCGAAAGCGGCGACCGCAAGGCCGCCTGCCTTCATCAGACGTCGTGGTTGTCGGTGTACGGAATCAGGGCCAGGAAACGGGCGCGCTTGACGGCCGTTGCCAGCTGGCGCTGGTACTTCGACTTGGTACCGGTCACGCGGCTCGGCACGATCTTGCCGTTCTCGGTGAGGTACTGGCGCAGGGTGTTGAGATCCTTGTAATCGATCTCCTTGACACCTTCGGCCGTGAACTTGCAGAACTTGCGACGACGGAAGAACTTGGACATGTCAGTGCTCCTTAAGCGGCCGAAGCGGCGTCTTCGCCGGCATCGGTGTCAGCGGCGGCGGGGGTGGTTTCACCTTCTTCGTCATCACGACGACGACGCTCGCCACGCTCGGGCTTGTCACCCTTCTCGTCCTTGCTCTTCATGATCAGCGACTGCTCGGTGTCAGCTTCGTCACGCTTGATGACGAGGTTGCGCAGCACGGCGTCGTTGAAGCGGAAGCTTTCCACCAGCTCGCTCAGCACGGCCTGGTCGCACTCGATGTTGAGCATGACGTAGTGGGCCTTCACCAGGTTCTGGATCGGGTAAGCCAGCTGACGACGGCCCCAATCTTCCAGACGGTGGATGGTGCCGTTGCCGTTCTCGACCAGCGCCTTGTAGCGCTCGATCATGGCCGGGACCTGTTCGCTCTGGTCCGGATGGACCAGGAACACGACTTCGTAATGACGACTCATGTGTTTTTACCTTTCGGATGTGGCCCTTTGAGGGCCGGACAGCCCCCCGCAGGTGAACGCGGTGGGGCAAGGGTCCTGCCCGGAATCAGGCAGGAAGCCGCGCATTGTGGCAGCAGAAGGGGTGACAGGCAAGCCGGGCGGGCGCAGCAGGCCCGGCGCGCGGGCGATCAGGCCTTGTCAGCCTCGGTCGTGAAGCTCTCGCCGCAGCCGCATTCGGCGGTCGCGTTCGGGTTCCTGAACGTGAAGGTCTCGCTCAGTCCATGCTTGCCGAAGTCGATTTCAGTGCCGTCGACCAGGTCCAGGCTGCTGGCATCCACATAGATGCGGACCCCGTCCTGCTCGAAGACGGTGTCGCCCTCGCGCTCATCGCGGGCCAGATCGGTGATGTGGCCCCAGCCGGAACAGCCGGTGCGGGTCACGCCGAAACGCAGGCCCAGCGCGCCGGGGGTCTGCTCGACGAACTTCTGCACACGGGCAAAGGCAACAGGGGTAAGGCTTACGGCCATGACAGGCAACTCCAGCGGATCGCGATCATTATAGAGGGTATGGCGCGGCCCGGCCTCGGCGGCCGCAGCTGCGGTTCACACGGCCGGCGGCCCCGAAGCCCACAAGAAATGCCTCGCAAGCCGAACACCGCACCCGTTAAACTCCCTGTTCAGAGATCGAGTCGATCAACAGAGGATTCAAGTCATGACGGTGGTCAGCGTTGAACATGCGCTTGCCGGGAAGATCCCGGAAGGCGGCGAGGCAACAGTACGCGGATGGGTCCGCACGGTGCGCGGCTCTGCGGCGCTTGCCTTCGTCAATGTCACCGATGGCTCCTGCTTCGCCCCCATCCAGGTGGTGGCCAATGACACCCTGGCCAATTTCGACGACATCAAGAGCCTGACCCCGGGCTGCTCGGTGATCGCCCGCGGCACCCTGGTGAAGTCCCAGGGCAAGGGCCAGTCCTTCGAGATCCAGGCCAGCGACATCGAGATCGTCGGCCTGGTCGAAGATCCGCTGACCTACCCGATCCAGCCCAAGCCGATGAGCCCGGAATTCCTGCGTGAAGTGGCGCACCTGCGCCCGCGCACGAACCTGTTCGGTGCGGTCACCCGCATCCGCAACTGCCTGGCACAGGCCGTGCACCGGTTCTTCCACCAGAACGGCTTCAACTGGATCAGCACCCCGATCGTGACCACGTCCGACGCCGAAGGTGCCGGCCAGATGTTCCGGGTCTCGACCCTGGACATGGCCAACCTGCCGCGCAACGACAAGGGCGAGGTGGATTTCAGCCGCGACTTCTTCGGCAAGGAAACCTTCCTGACCGTGTCCGGCCAGCTGAACGTCGAGGCGTACTGCCTGGCGCTGAGCAAGGTCTACACCTTCGGCCCGACCTTCCGTGCCGAGAACTCCAACACCACCCGCCACCTGGCGGAGTTCTGGATGATCGAGCCGGAAATCGCCTTCGCCGACCTGGCCGAAGACGCGCGCCTGGCCGAGCAGTTCCTGAAGTACCTGTTCCGCGCGGTGCTCGATGAGCGCGGCGATGACCTGGCCTTCCTGGCCGAGCGCGTGGACAAGAACGCGATCACCAAGCTGGAAGGCTTCATCAATGCCCCGTTCGAGCAGATCGACTACACCGAAGCGGTGAAGCTGCTGCAGAACTCGGGCAAGAAGTTCGACTTCCCGGTCGAATGGGGCCTGGACCTGCAGACCGAGCACGAGCGCTGGCTGACCGAAGAACACATCGGCCGCCCGGTGGTGGTGACCAACTACCCCGAGCACATCAAGGCCTTCTACATGCGCCTGAACGACGACGGCAAGACCGTCGCCGCGATGGACGTGCTGGCCCCGGGCATCGGCGAGATCATTGGCGGCAGCCAGCGCGAAGAGCGCCTGGACGTGCTCGATGCGCGCATGGCGCAGTTCGGCCTCGATCCGGAGCATTACGGCTGGTACCGCGATTTCCGCCGCTACGGTTCGGTGCCCCATGCCGGTTTCGGCCTGGGCTTCGAGCGCCTGGTGGTCTATGTCTGCGGGCTGAGCAACATCCGCGACGCGATCCCCTACCCGCGCGCACCGGGCAGCGCCGAATTCTGATCCCGACCACGGAGGCACCGAGCCCATGACCCTGTTCTTCGCGCTGTGTTTCGTCGGCGTGGCGATCGCCGGGTTCAGTGCCTTCGTGATCTTCTGGCCGCTGACCCTGGTCCACATCCGCGACCGCCACCCGGCGCTGGCGGATCGTTTCGGTACGGGCGCATTCCTGCGCCCGGACGCGCTGCGCTGGCTGCTCGGCCGCGACTATCGCCAGAGCAGCGACCGCTCGCTGACCGGCCTGGCCACGCCGGCCTGGCTCTCGCTGCTTACTCTTCTTGCCGGACTGGGCATGGCTGCCCTGCTCTGGCTGCTTTCGATGGTACTGACATGAACGACGACACTTCCCACCACGACGAGTGGTTCCTGGCCAGCCTCGGCAATACGCTGATCTGGGCCCGCCTGCGGGTCCGCCCGGCCGGCACCGCCGAGGTGCTGGACAGCGACGGCAACACGCTGAGCTACGACAGCGAAGACACCGCGCGCTCGCAGCTGTTCGACGCCGAGTTCGTCGCCTACGACGGCCTGGACGAAGAAGACGCCCTGGTGCGCGGCTTCTCGCTGCATGAAGTGCAGCCGCCGCAGGCCGACAGCGACGACGCGCTGCACGGCCGCATGGTCCAGAGCCTGGGCGCGCGGGCGTAACCGGCGATGTTCATCCCCTCCGCCTTCGTCGAGACCGACCTGATCTGGCTGGACCGGCTGCTGGCGCGTGATGCGTTCGTCACCCTGGTCACCACCGGGCCCGATGGTCTGCCGCAGGCCACCCGCCTGCCGGTGCTGTACAAGCGTGATGCCGACGGCATCCTGATCGAAGGCCACTGGGCCAGGCCCAACCCGCAGGCGGGACACGCCGGCCCGGCGCTAATGCTGGTGCATGGCCCGCACGCGTACATATCGCCAGGCTGGTATCCGGATAAAGCCGCGCAGGCGCGCGTGCCGACCTGGAACTACGCGGCTGCGGAACTGCGTGGCGTGCTGGAACCGACCACCGATCCGGACACGCTGATCGCCATGCTCGACGGCCTGAGCGCGCACTACGAAGCACAGGTGGGGGGTGATTGGGACCTGCTGCCGATCGAGCCCCGCCAGCAGCGCATGCTCGGCGGCATCGTCGGTTTCCGTTTCCGCCCGGCGCAGGTGCAGATCAAGCTCAAGCTCAGCCAGAACCACCCCGAGGCCAACCAGTCCAGCGTGATCGACGCGCTGTCGGCACTGGAGGCCCCGGCATCCCGCGAGCTGGCGCAGTGGATGCGCTGGCGCCGCGAGGGCGGCACGTCCGCCGACTGACCCTCCCCACTGCTGCGACGACGCGGCCATGATGGCCACGCCTTGCCCCCACCCGACGTCAGGGACCCCGCACGATGAAAGACATCCACAAGCTGCTGCAGAACAACCGCGAATGGGCGGACCGGATCGAGAAAGAAGATCCGGAGTTCTTCCACCAGCTGGCCAAGCAGCAGCACCCGGAATACCTGTGGATCGGCTGCTCCGATTCGCGCGTGCCGGCCAACCAGATCATCGGCATGGCACCGGGTGAGGTGTTCGTGCACCGCAACGTGGCCAACGTGGTCGTGCACACCGACCTGAACTGCCTGAGCGTGATCCAGTACGCCGTGGATCAGCTGAAGGTGAAGCACATCCTGATCGTGGGCCATTATGGCTGCGGCGGCGTGCACGCCAGCTTGAACAACACGCGCGTCGGCCTGGCCGACAACTGGCTGCGCCACGTCGGCGATGTGGCGCAGAAGCATGCGGCGATCATGGACGCGATCGAGGAGCCGGAGCTGAAGCATGCCCGCCTGTGCGAGTTGAACGTCATCGAGCAGGTGGTCAACGCCTGCCGTTCGACGATCGTGCAGGACGCATGGGCACGCGGCCAGAAGCTGATGGTGCACGGCTGGGTCTACAGCCTGAAGGACGGCCGGGTGCGCGAGATGGGCATCGACGTGGGCGCGCCGGAAGAGCTGCAGCCGGCCTACGAGAAGGCACTGTCCTACGTTCCGCGCCACGGTCGGCGCGACTGATCCTTCCTTTCTTCGGACAGCGACCATGCTTGCCTCCCCCATCAATCTGCTCGGCTGGATCGAGGAACACCGGCATCTGTTGAAGCCGCCGGTGGGCAACAAGATGATCGAGAACGGCGATTTCATCGTGATGGTGGTCGGCGGCCCGAACAGCCGGACGGACTTCCATTACGACGAGGGCCCGGAGTGGTTCTATCAGCTGGAAGGGGAGATGACGCTGAAGGTGCAGGAGGATGGCGCGGTACGCGACATTCCGATCCGCGCGGGCGAGATTTTCCTGTTGCCGGGTGGCGTGCCGCATTCGCCGCGCCGTCCGCCGGGCGGTGTGGGCCTGGTGGTGGAGCGCAAGCGGCTGGCGCATGAGCGCGATGGGTTGATGTGGTTCTGCGAGCGGTGCAATCACAAGTTGTACGAGGAGTTTTTCGCGCTGGAGAACATCGAGACGGATCTGCCGAAGGTGTTCGATCGCTATCACTCCTCGCTGGAGCTGCGCACGTGCAACGCCTGCGGGCATGTGGATCCGTTGCCTGCGAAGGTGACTGTTGAGGGGTGATGGCTCTCCAGCTTGAGAGCATGGAGGCCAGAAGGCTTGAGCGCTTGAGACCTTTAAAAGCAGAGCAGTAGGTGAATTGCCTGGAAGTGGGCCGGCGGGGGTGGGTTTCCGGGACCCGCCGCAAGTACATCCATGTAGGCTCGTAGTGCGGCATCCATGCCGCACACGGTCCCGGAAACCCACCCCCACCGACCCATCCACACTGCGTCGGTGTGCACGTAAGGAGCAGAGTCAACTACAGGCTCCTGCTGCTCGTGCTTCTGCTGCTCGTGCTTCTGCTGCTCGTGCTTCTACTGCTTCTGCTGCTTCTGCTGCTTCTGCTGCTTCTGCGCCCCAGTCACAGTGCAACCACAGAGGCAAATCAAACTGCGCTGGCCCCAACGCCGCCAACCTCGGCGCAGGCATTCATGATCGCGTCTGCGTCTGGGGTGTGGGTCCGCTCCGAAAGTTGAAGCGAACACCGGCCATATGGGTGAGCAAGCGACGCTGTTGTGTTCGATCACGGCCGGCAATATCAGGCTGCGGCGAGTGAATGCATCGTCCACCGCTGTTGGCTCGCCTACCCTCAGCCCTCCAGCTGCACCAAAGAACAGTCCAAGGCGCAGAGTCCCGCCTTTCCCATGCGCCCCAGCCAACTGTCAGCGGGCCGGTGTGGGTGGGTCTGCAGGACCGTGTGCGGCATGGATGCCGCACTACGAGCCTACATGGACGTACTTGCGGCGGGTCCAGCAGATCCACCCACACCGGCCCGCCCACCGTAGACGCGAGAAACACGCCGTTGCCGTTGCCGTTGCCGTTGCCGTTGCCATGGTCAGCTTTCCAGACCCGGCCAAACCAGCACCGCAAGCCAGATTCAGCCCACACCCCCACCACCCGGATAAACTGTCGGTTCACTGACACCGCCGGTTGCACCATGTCCGAGATCCTCAGCCGCACCCATGCCGTTGCCCTGGACGCCGCCGATCCGCTGCGCGCCCTGCGCAACGAATTCGTCTTCCCGCAGCACAACCACCGCGACCAGACCTACTTCGTCGGCAACTCGCTGGGCCTGCAGCCGCGCGGCGCCCGGGGTGCCGTCCAGGAAGTCATGGACAAATGGGCCGCGCTGGCCGTGGAAGGCCACTTCACCGGCGACACCCAGTGGCTGCACTACCACCGCCTGGTCAGCGAACAGCTCGCCCGCGTCGTCGGTGCCCTGCCCAGCGAAGTCGTGGCGATGAACACCCTCAGCGTCAACCTGCACCTGATGATGGTCAGCTTCTACCGGCCTACGTCCGAACGCCCCGCCATCCTCATGGAAGCCGGCGCCTTCCCGACCGATCGGCACGCGGTGGAATCGCAGATCCGCTTCCACGGCTTCCATCCGGAGACCGACCTGATCGAAGTGCAGCCCGATGAGCCCAACGGCACCATCTCGCTGCAGGCCATCGAACGCGCCATCACCGAACACGGCCCGCGCCTGGCGCTGGTGCTGTGGCCCGGCGTGCAGTACCGCAGCGGCCAGGTCTTCGATCTGGAGGCCATCACCCGCATGGCCCGCCTGCAGGGTGCACGGATCGGTTTCGATCTTGCGCACTCCGTCGGCAACGTGCCGCTCGCGCTGCACGACATCGCGCCGGATTTCGCCGTGTGGTGCCATTACAAATACCTCAACGCCGGCCCGGGCGCCGTCGCCGGCTGCTTCGTGCACGAACGCCATCATCGCGATGCCACGCTGCCGCGTTTCGCCGGCTGGTGGGGCCATGAGGAAGCCACCCGCTTCAAGATGGCGCCGCAGTTCGTGCCCGCCGTCGGTGCCGAAGGCTGGCAGCTCAGCAATCCGCCGGTGCTGGGGCTGGCACCGCTTCGCGCCGCGCTGGATGTCGTCGACAAAGCCGGCGGCATCGAGGCGCTGCGCACCAAGTCGCTGCGCCTGACCGGCATGCTCGATGCCCTCGTGCGTGCCCGCCTGTCCGGCGTGCTCGAGGTGCTGACCCCGTCCGAACCCGAGCGCCGTGGCTGCCAGCTCTCGCTGCGCGTGGCCGGTGGCCGCGAACGTGGCCGCAGTCTGTTCGAGTACCTGCAGACCGTGGGTGTGCTCGGTGACTGGCGCGAGCCCGACGTGATCCGCATCTCGCCGACACCGCTGTACAACCGCTACCTCGACCTGCACCACTTCGTCGAGGAAGTGGAAGCCTGGGCCGGTCTCTGACCGACCGCCCTCCCCGCCCCCACGGATATCGCCTTGATCGCTACTCCCTCCCGCTCGCTGAGCATCATCGGCGCAGGTCTGGCCGGTTCACTGCTGGCCATCCTGCTGTCCCGCCAGGGCTGGCAGATCACCTTGTATGAGCGCCGCGGCGACCCGCGCGTGAGCGATTACGAGTCCGGCCGTTCGATCAATCTGGCGCTGGCCGAGCGTGGCCGCCATGCGCTGCGCCAGGCCGGTGTCGAAGACGCGGTCATGGCCAAGGCGGTGATGATGCGCGGGCGCATGATCCACCCGCGCGAGGGCGAACCGCAGTTGCAGCGCTACGGGCGCGATGACAGCGAAGTGATCTGGTCGATCCACCGCAAGGACCTCAACACCACTCTGCTGCAGCTGGCCGAGGATGCAGGCGCGACCGTGCATTTCCACCGCCGTCTGCACACCGTGGATTTCGATGCCGGCTACGCGCGTTTCATCGATGACCGCGACGACCAGCCGCACGACATCCGCTTCGATACCCTGATCGGCGCCGACGGGGCCGGCTCGGCACTGCGCGCGGCGATGAACCGCAAGCAGCCGCTGGATGAGCGCATCGACTTCCTGGATCACTCCTACAAGGAGCTGGAGATCCCGCCGACCGATGACGGTAGTTTCCGGATCGAGGCCAATGCACTGCACATCTGGCCGCGCGGGCACTACATGTGCATCGCGCTGCCGAACGACGAAGGCACGTTCACGGTCACGCTGTTCCTGCCCAATGAAGGCGACCCGAGCTTTGCCACCACCAACAGCGGCGCCGAGGCCGAAGCGCTGTTCGCGCGCGACTTCCCCGATGCGCTGGCGCTGATCCCGAACCTGCGCCGCGATTGGGAGCAGCACCCGCCGGGCCTGCTCGGCACGCTGCACCTCAAGCATTGGCACATGAAGGGCCGCGCGGTCCTGATCGGCGACGCCGCGCACGCGATGGTGCCGTTCCACGGCCAAGGCATGAACTGCGCGTTCGAAGACTGCATCGCCCTGGCCGCGCACCTGCTGGAGCAGGACTCGCTGGGCGAGGCGTTTGCCGCATTCGAGGCCGACCGCAAGCCGAATGCCGAAGCGATCCAGCAGATGGCGCTGGAGAACTACCTGGAGATGCGCGACCGCGTGGCCGATCCGCAGTTCCTGCTGCAGCGCGAACTGGAACAGGCGCTGCAGGCGCGCTGGCCGACCCGCTTCGTGCCGCATTACACGATGGTCACCTTCCTGCGTACGCCGTATGCCGTTGCGCTGGCGCGCACCGAACTGCAGCGACGCATGCTCGAAGAGGCCACCGCCGGGCACGACAGTCTGGCGCATATCGACTGGGCCGCACTGGAGCGCCTGGTCCATGAACAACTGCCCGTCCTGGAGGGTGCGCACTGATGGCCGACAGCTTCCTGTTCTACGACCTGGAGACCTTCGGCCAGGACCCGCGCCGCACGCGCATCGCGCAGTTCGCCGGCATCCGCACCGATGTCGATCTGAACATCATCGATGAGCCGGTGAGCTTCTACGTCAAGCCGGCCGACGACCTGCTGCCCTCGCCGATCGCCACCCTGATCACCGGGATCACCCCGCAACACGCACTCCGCGCCGGCGTCACCGAGGCCGAGGCGTTCTCGCGCATCCACGATCTGATGGCGCGGCCGGGCACCTGCTCGCTGGGCTACAACACCCTGCGCTTCGACGATGAGTTCGTCCGCCACGGGCTGTTCCGCAACTTCTACGATCCGTACGAGCGCGAGTGGCGCAACGGCAACTCGCGCTGGGACCTGCTGGACATGATGCGGCTGCTGCACGCGCTGCGTCCGGACGGCATTGTCTGGCCGCAGCGTGAGGACGGCGCGACCTCGTTCAAGCTCGAGCATCTGGCCACGGCCAACAACGTCCGCCAGGGCGACGCACATGAAGCGTTGTCCGACGTGTACGCGACCATCGGTCTGGCGAAGCTGTTCAAGCAGGCCCAGCCACGCCTGTGGGACTACGCGCTGAAACTGCGTGACAAGCGCTTCGTCGGCAGCCTGCTGGATGTGGACGCGATGCAGCCGGTGCTGCACATCTCGATGCGCTACCCGGCCCAGCGCATGTGCGCCGCGCCGGTGCTGCCACTGGCGCGCCATCCCTTCATCAACAACCGCATCATCGCGCTCGACCTGGACGGCGATATCGAGCCGCTGCTCGAGCTGCCCCCGGAAACCATCGCTGCGCGCCTGTACACCCGTGCCGCCGACATGGCCGAAGGCGAGCAGCGCGTGCCCTTCAAGGAGGTGCACCTCAACAAGGTGCCTGCGCTGGTCGCCTGGAACCACCTGCGCCCGGCCGACCATGCCCGCCTGGGCATCGACCCGGCCGCGATCGAGGCCAAGGCCGAGCGTCTGCGCCAGATCGGCCCCGCGCTGGCCGAGAAGGTCCGCCAGGTGTACTCGGGCGAGCGCACGCTGGCCCCGAGCGATGTGGACGCCTCGCTGTACGACGGCTTCCTCGCCGACGGCGACAAATCCCTGATGTCGCGCATCCGCACCAGCCCGCCTGCGGAACTGGCCAGCTTCGCCGAGCGCCTGCGCGACCCGCGCATGCCCGAGCTGCTGTTCCGCTACCGCGCCCGCAACCACCTCGACACCCTGGACACCACCGAGCGCTCACGCTGGAACGACTATCGTCGCCAGCGCCTGCTCGGCGATGCATCGCTGGGCGAACAGACCCTGCCGCAGTTCACCGCGCAGCTGGATGCACTGGCCGCGGAGCACGCCGACGATGCCGGCAAGCTCGCCCTGCTCCAGCAACTGCGTGACTGGGGCACCCACCTGCAGAGCAGCCTATGAGCACGTATTTCAGCCCGGCCACCTTCACCTTCCTGCGTGGCCTGGCCCGCAACAACGACAAGACCTGGTTCAACGAGCACAAGCCGAAGTACGAAGAGCACGTCCGCCAGCCGTTCCTGCGCCTGATCACCGATCTGCAGCCGGACCTGGCCGCGGTCAGCGAGCACTTCCGTGCCGATCCGCGCACCGTGGGCGGCTCGCTGTTCCGCATCTACCGCGATGCGCGCTTCTCCAACGACAAGTCGCCCTACAAGAGCTGGCAGGGCGCACGCCTGTTCCATGAGCGGCGCAAGCAGGTGCCGGCGCCGTCGTTCTACATCCACCTGCAGCCGGGCGAGAGCTTCGTCGGCGCGGGGCTGTGGCATCCCGAGCCGGCCACGCAGCGCAAGGTGCGGCATTTCATCGTCGACAACCCGGGCAGTTGGAAGGCCGCCGCGCATTCGCCGGTGCTGCGGAAGAAGTTCGATTTCGAGGAAAGCGAAAAACTGGTGCGCGCCCCGCGCGGGTTCGAACCGGATTTCGAGTTCATCGACGATCTCAAGCACCGCAACTGGGTGTTCTGGCGCTCGCTGGACGACGCCACGATGACCGGGCCGCGCCTGCGCCAGACCATCGCAGCCGATCTGGTCACGCTGGCCCCGTTCGTGGATTACCTGTGCGCGGCGCTGGACCTGGAATTCTGAGCTTCACGTGCGTTGACGCCGGCTGCGGCAAGCTGTCCGCCAACACGACAAGGCAGATCCGATGAAAAAACTGCTCTGGCTGACGGTCGTCCTGCTGCTGGTGCTGGCGGGCATCGTGTTCAGCGGCCCCTATGTGACCGTGCATGGCCTCAGCCGCGCGATCGAACAGCGCGACACCGCCAAGCTCGAGCGCTACGTGGACTTCCCGATGCTGCGCGCCAACCTGCGCGCGCAGCTGAGCGACTACGTGGTGCGCCGCGCCGGGCCGGACCTGCAGTCCAGCCTGTTCGGTGCGCTGCTGCTCTCGGCCGGTGACCGCCTCAGTGCGACCGCAGTGGATGCGCTGGTGACCCCGACCGGCATCGGCGCCCTGCTCGAGGGCCACACCCTGTGGAAGCGCGCCAGCAATGACCTGGACAGCCCCAGCAACGATGCCTACGCGGCGCCACGACCGGCGCGGCCGCTGAACGGTGCCACCCATCACTTCGAGTCGCTGTCGCGCTTTACCGCCACCACCCATAACCCGCAGGGCGCGCCGGTGGTGTTCGTCCTGCAGCGCTCGGGCCTGCGCTGGCGCCTGGTCGACATCCGGCTGCCATTGAATCCCGAGACCACCGCCCCGTCGGCCCTGCCGATCCGGTAGGTACCCACCGTTGGTGGGTACATGGACCCCACGCACCTCCCGGCGGTGCATCAGCCGTCGTTGGCTACCCCATGCGGCACATGCCCGGCCGCCACGCTCTGGTGCTGCAGCGCGCTGTCGATGTTGTGCTGGGAATCGTCGAAGAAAATGTCCGCGCCGAAGGCTTCCAGGAACGGCCCCTTGTGGCGGCCGCCGAGGAACAGCGCTTCATCCAGGCGCACGCCCCATTCGCGCAGGGTGCGGATCACGCGCTCGTGCGCCGGCGCCGAGCGCGCGGTCACCAGAGCGGTGCGGATCGGCGCATCCTCGCCCGACGGGAATACGGCCTGCAGGGTGTGCAGGGCCGAGAGGAAGTTGCGGAACGGACCTCCGCTGAGCGGCTCGCGGGCGTTCTCGCGCTCGTGGCGCCCGAAGGCTTCCACGCCCTGCTCGCGCGAAATGCGCTCGCTCTCATCACCGAAGATCACCGCATCACCATCGAAGGCGATGCGCAGCTGGCCCAGCGGACGGCCCAGATCGACCTGCTCGGCCGCAGCGATGGTCTCGCCCGGCGGCTTGGGCAGGATGGTCGCGGCGGCGATGCCGTGCAGCAGCGCGCGGCGCACCGACTCCGGGTTGGCCGACAGGAACAGGTCGGTACCGAACGGCTTCACATACGGCCAGGTCGGCTCGCCCGCGGTGAACGTCGCGCGGATGATGCCCAGGTCGTAGTGCTGGATCGAATTGAAGATGCGCAGGCCGGTATCGGCGGAGTTGCGCGAGAGCAGGATCACTTCCACCCGCGGCTGTTCCGGCGATTGGCCCTGGTTGAGCGCGAGCAGCTTGCGCACCACCGGGAAGGCTACGCCCGGGCGCAGCACATCATCTTCGTGCTTGCGCTGGTACTCGGCATAGGCATCGACGCCTTCGGCCTCGAACAGCGCGTGGCCCTCTTCCAGATCGAACAGGGCCCGCGAGGTCACGGCAACGGTCAGCAAGCGGGGGGTGTTGTCGCCCATGGCAATCAGCAATCCAATGCGGCCGCAGCGGCCGGCCAGCCATTCTCCCACAGAGCATGGCCACCACGGCCGTGCCCGGTCAGAACATGAACTGCTCGCTCAGGATCCGGTCTTCCAGATTGTGCTCCGGGTCGAACAGCATGGTGACGCGGCGCTCGTGCGATTCGCGGATGGTCACTTCCACCACATCGCGGGTTTCATGCGAATCGGCGGTGACACTGACCGGGCGCTTGTAGGGGTCGAGCACGCGGAACCGCACTTCGGTGTCGGCCTTGAGGATCGCCCCGCGCCAGCGGCGCGGACGGTACGGGGCCAACGGAGTCAGCGCGATGGTGTGCGAGCCCAGCGGCAGGATCGGGCCGTGTGCGGAGTAGTTGTAGGCGGTGCTGCCGGCCGGGGTGGCGACCAGCACGCCGTCACCGATCAGCTCGGCCACGCGTTCCTGTCCATTGAGGTCGATGCCGATGTGCGCGGCCTGGCGGGTCTGGCGCAGCAGCGAGACGTCGTTGTAGGCCAGCGAGCCGGTGGTCGTGCCGGATTCGGTCAGCGCCAGCATCTCCAGCGGGCGCAGGTTGGCCGGCTCGGCCGCCGCCAGGCGTGCCGGCAGGTCGTCATCACGGAACTGGTTCATCAGGAACCCCACCGTGCCCAGCTTCATCCCGAACACCGGTTTGCCCAGCGCGCCGTAGCGATGCAGCGCCTGCAGCAGGAAGCCATCGCCCCCGAGCGGACACAGCACCTCGGCCTGCTCGGGCGTGTAGTCGCCATAGCGGGCCCGCATCTGTGCCAAGGCGAGCTGCGCCGCTTCGGTGGAACTGGCCAGGAAGGCGATACGGGGGGAAGCGCTCATCAAACATCCGGTGGGGCGGGTTCGCCAGAGCATACCCGCCACGTCCCGGGTAGGCCACGACCGTGGGTCGTGGCGTGGGGCGCCGGTCATGTCGGCGTCCGCACCGACCAACGGTCGGTACCTACCGGATGCCGGGAACCGACATGAAAAAACGGCCCCGCCGAAGCGGAGCCGTGTGTTTCTCATGCAATGCCGTTACCAGACCCCGCCCATCCCTCTGGAGCAGAGCCCCCCTGAGTCAGGGGGGCGCGCCGAAGGCGCGGGGGTCTGGAGTCATCGTTTGCATGGGGCCCACGGTTTGCAAAGCAAACCGTGGGGCGTCAGCGCGAATGCGCTCACGCACCATGCTCACGCACCATGCGAGGCCAGCTGACCCAGGCGCTGGACCGCAACCGAGACGGTCGGGTAGTCCAGGGTCTTCTGCTCGGCCAGCTCGGCCAGCATCGCCAGGGTGAAGCGCAGGCTGCTGTCGTCGCGGCCTATCCAGGCGGCGACCTTGGCTTCGGCGCTGCTGCCCTTCATCGACAGGACCTGGGCAGCCAGGTTGCGATGGTGGGCGGCCAGCTCGTCGCGCAGCACGCCACGGGCCACGGCGTGCCAGCGGCCGTTGACCTCCAGCGCGTCGATCTGCTCGAACAGCCACGGCAGCTGCAGGGCATCGCCCAGGCGGAAGTGGACCTTGGAGACGTCCACCGGCTTGAGCTTGCGGGTCCGGGCCAGCTCGATGATGTCGAACGCCGGCTCCAGGAACTGCAGTTCCGAGAGCTGCTGCGACAACGCCGGCGGCAGGCCCTTCTCCTTCCACTCCTGCACGCTCGCCTCGTAAGCCGGGCGCTGCGAATCGGGCAGCACGCCGGAGGCCACGCGGATATCGTTGAAGGCGGCCTGGTAACGGTTGACCGCTTCGGTGATGCCCGGCATGGCGCCCGGGCGCGACAGCAGCCAGCGCACGAACGAACGCTGCAGCTTCCAGATCACTTCCAGCGCGTCGATCTGCACCGACTCCGGCAGCGTGCCGTCGAGGGCGTCGATCTGTGCCCACAGGGCGCGTGCGTCCAGCGTTTCACGGCTGATCGTGTACGCCTTGGCGACCTCGGCCACGGTGCGGCCGGTGTCTTCCTGCATGCGCATCAGGAAGGTGGCGCCCATGCGGTTGATGGTCTGGTTGGTCACGGCCGTGGCGATGATCTCGCGCTTCAGGCGGTGACGCTCCATCGCATCGGCGTACTTCTTCTGCAGCGGCGTCGGGAAGTAGCGCTGCAGTTCCTTGGACAGGTACGGATCTTCCGGAATGTCCGACTCGAGCAGCTGCTGGAAGGCCACCAGCTTGGAGTAGGACAACAGCACCGAGAGTTCCGGACGGGTCAGGCCCTGGCCACGCGCCTTGCGTGCGGACAGTTCCGCATCCGAGGGCAGGTACTCGATCTGGCGGTCCAGCAGGCCCTGCTGTTCCAGCGTGCGGATGAAGTGCTGCTTGGAGCCCAGGCGCTTGACCGCCATGCGTTCCATCAGGCTCAGCGCCTGGTTCTGACGGTAGTTGTCCATCAGCACCAGCGCGGCCACTTCGTCGGTCATCGAGGCCAGCAGCTTGTTGCGCTGTTCGACGGTCAACTTCTTGGCCCGCACCACATCATTGAGCAGGATCTTGATGTTGACTTCGTGATCGGAGGTGTCCACACCGGCCGAGTTGTCGATGAAGTCGGTGTTGAGCAGCACGCCGGCCTGGGCAGCTTCGATGCGGCCCAGCTGGGTCATGCCCAGGTTGCCGCCCTCGCCCACCACCTTGCAGCGCAGCTCGCCACCGTTGACGCGCAGCGCGTTGTTGGCACGGTCGCCGACATCGCTGTGCTGCTCGCTGGCCGCCTTGACGTAGGTACCGATGCCGCCGTTCCACAGCAGGTCGACCGGCGACTTCAGGATCGCGCTCATCAGGTCGTTCGGGGTCATCGACTTGATGCCCTCGTCCAGGCCGAGTACCTCACGGACCTGCGGGGTGATCTCGATCGACTTCAGCGTACGCGGGTACACGCCGCCGCCCTTGCTGATCAGCTTGGCATCGTAATCGGCCCAGCTGGAACGCGGCACGGTGAACAGACGCTCGCGCTCGACGAAGGTCGTGGCCGCATCCGGGTTCGGGTCCAGGAAGATGTGACGGTGATCGAACGCAGCGACCAGGCGGATGTGGCGCGACAGCAGCATGCCGTTGCCGAACACGTCGCCGGACATGTCGCCCACGCCGACCGCGGTGAAATCCTGGCTCTGGCTGTCACGGCCCAGCGCACGGAAGTGGCGCTTGACCGACTCCCACGCACCGCGGGCGGTGATGCCCATGCCCTTGTGGTCGTAACCGACCGAGCCACCGGAGGCGAACGCATCGCCCATCCAGAAGCCGTGCGCCACGGCCAGGCCGTTGGCGATGTCGGAGAAGGTCGCGGTGCCCTTGTCGGCCGCCACCACCAGGTACGGGTCGTCCATGTCGTGGCGGACCACGTCCACCGGCGGCACGATCTTGTTGTTGACGATGTTGTCGGTGATGTCCAGCAGGCCCTGGATGAACAGCTTGTAGCAGGCCACGCCGTTGGCGAACACCGCATCACGGTCGCCGTTGACCGGCGGCATCTTGGCGAAGAAGCCGCCCTTCGCGCCGACCGGCACGATCACGGTGTTCTTGACCATCTGCGCCTTGACCAGGCCCAGCACCTCGGTGCGGAAGTCTTCGCGACGGTCCGACCAGCGCAGGCCGCCACGGGCGACGGCACCGAAACGCAGGTGGGTACCTTCCACGCGCGGGCCGTACACGAAGATTTCGCGGTACGGGCGCGGCTTGGGCAGGTCCGGCACCAGCGCCGAATCGAACTTGAAGCTGATGACGTGGCCCGGACGGCCCTCGGCATCGGTCTGGTAGTAGCTGGTGCGCAGGGTCGCATCGATCACGCCCATGAAGCTGCGCAGGATGCGGTCTTCATCGAGGCTGGACACGCGGTCCATCAGCTTCAGCAGCGCATCGCGCGCGGCATCCATCTGCACGGTGCGGTCGCCCTTGCGCGCATCGACCACGGTCTTGAGCACTTTCAGGGTGGCTTCGTCACCGCCGGCGAGCACGGTCAGGTGCGAACGCAGCTGGGCCTGGCCCTCGGCGATCGCGTCCTTGCTCTCGTGGCCGGTGGCCGGATCGAAGCGGGCTTCGAACAGCTCCACCAGCAGGCGGGCCAGCAGCGGGTAACGGGTGAAGGTACCTTCCACGTAGGCCTGCGAGAACGGCACGCCGGTCTGCAGCAGGTACTTGCAGTAGCCACGCAGCATCGCGACCTGGCGCCAGTGCAGCCCGGCGGCGAGCACGAGGCGGTTGAAGCCGTCGTTCTCGGCATCGCCGTGCCACACGCGGGCGAAGGTTTCACCGAAGGCGGCGTCGACGCTCGGCGCATCGATCGCACCGGCCACCGATTCCACTTCGAAGTCCTGCACGTACACCGGGGCGTTGTCGACCGTCAGGCGGTACGGACGCTCGGAGATCACGCGCAGGCCCATGTTTTCCATCATCGGCAGCGCATCGGACAGCGGAATGTCGTCCAGCTGGCGATACAGCTTCAGGCGCAGGCCGTCGCCGCTTTCGCGCTGCACGGCCTGCAGGCTCAGGCGCAGATCGTCCGGGCCGGTCAGCGCATCCAGCTGGCTGACGTCGTTGGCGGCGATCTCGGTGCTGGAGTCTTCGATGTAGCCGGCCGGCAGCGCCTTGCCGATACGCGCGGCGATGCGCAGGCCTTCGCCTTCACCGTGGCGGGCGACCAGCGCTTCGCGCAGATCGTCCTGCCAGTTGCGCAGCACCTGGGCGAGCTTCTGCTCCAGTGCGCTGGTGTCCACTTCCAGGGTCTGGCCTGCCTTCGGACGCACGATCAGGTGCACCTGGGCCAGCGGCGACTCACCGAGCACCACCGAGCTGTCCACGTACTCGCCCTGCAGGGCGTCCTTGAGCATCGCCTCGATGCGCAGGCGCACATCGGTGTTGAAACGTTCACGCGGCAGGTACACCAGCGCGGAGATGAAACGGCTGTACTTGTCGCGGCGCAGGAACAGGCGGCTGCGCACGCGCTCCTGCAGGCCCAGCACGCCCATGGCGGTGCGGAACAGTTCGTCCTCGCTGGACTGGAACAGTTCTTCGCGCGGCAGGGTTTCCAGGATGTGGCGCAGCGCCTTGCCGCTGTGGCTGCTCGGCGCCAGGCCGGACTTGCTCATCACGTATTCGTGGCGCTGGCGCACCAGCGGGATTTCCCACGGGCGGCGGTTGTAGGCGCTGGAGGTGAACAGGCCCAGGAAGCGCTGCTCGCCGATGATCTTGCCCTTGGCGTCGAATTCCAGCACGCCGATGTAATCCATGTAACCGGAGCGATGCACGCGCGAACGGGCATTGGTCTTGGTCAGGATCAGCGCGTCCTTCAGGCCGGTGGTGGCATTGAGACCCTGCGCGGCGAGCGTCTTGACCGGGCGTGCAGCGGACTTGTCCTGCCCGCGCATCAGGCCCAGGCCGGTGTCGTTGAGCGGTGCCAGCACGTCTTCCTTGCCCTGCTTCTCCACGCGGTATTCGCGGTAGCCGAAGAAGGTGAAGTGGTTGTCGGCGGCCCAGCGCAGGAACTCCTGCGCTTCCGCGCGCGAGGCGGCGTCGACCGGCAGCTGGCGGCTGCCCAGGTCGTCGGCCAGGCTCTGCGCCTTGGTACGCATCGCGTCCCAATCGCGGACGATGGCACGCACCTCGTCCAGCGCCTTGATGATCGCCTTCTCGACGTCGGCCATGGCCTCGGCCGGCTGGCGGTCAATCTCCAGCAGCATCACCGATTCGGCGGTGCCGTCGCTGACGCCGGCCAGCTTGCCGGCCTTGTCACGCGCGAAGCGGATCACCGGGTGACCCAGCACGTGCACGCCGATGCCATGCTCGGCCAGCGACATCGTGACGGTGTCCACCAGGAACGGCATATCGTCGTTGACGATCTGCAGCACCGTATGCGGCGACTCCCACCCGTTGCTCTTCAGCGTCGGGTTGAACACGCGGACGTTGGCCTTGCCGGACTTGCGCACACGCGCGAATTCCAGCGTGTCCGCTGCCAGTGCGGCCCACTCTTCCGCGCTGTGGTGCGGGAACTCGTCCGCCTCCATGCGCTTGTAGAAGTCGGCGGCAAAAGCCACTGCCTCGGCCTGCCCGGCCGACGGGTAGCGCTTGCGCAAGGCCGTGTACACCGGCTCCAGCGAGAAGCCCACTGGCGAAACAGTCTGCGTATCGGCTGGTTTGGATTTGTTTTTCACGGTCTTGGCTGCTGGTTTTTGCGGTTTCATGACGGAGCGGTGCGTGATGCTCAGTTGGGAAAATGAAATTGTAGGCCTACCGCACAGAAATACCTTGCTGCAGGACGGAATAAGGTCTTTCGGGTTGGGTGGCGTTTACATCGGCGGTGTCAATTCGGCCGGGTACGGACATGCATGTCGGCATTCTATGGAGCGCAGCGTCGGCCACTTCCGTTGCAACTTGATGTTGGGTATCAAAAACGACGGAAAGACAAGGCTTCTACAATTCTGAACTGGACGGTATAGTCCACCGCGTGACTCCCCCACACCCCGCCGCCAGCACCCTGGACGCGCGCGATCACCGCGTGTTCGATGCCGTGCGCGACCTGCTGGCCAGCCAGGGCATGCAATTGAGCATGGACGCGGTGGCCCAGCACGCGGGCTGCTCCAAGCAGACGCTCTACAGCCGCTACGGCAGCAAGCAGGAACTGCTCAGGCGGGTGATGCAGCGGCATGTCTGCCGCGCCACCGCCGGGCTGCGCTCACTCGACGGTGATGACCTGCGTGGCAGCCTGCTGCAGTTCGCCAACGACTACCTGGACCACTTCAATCAACCGCACGTGGTCCAGGCCCGGCGGCTGATCGCAACCGAATCCAGTCAGTTCCCCCAGGAAGCCCGTACCCTTTACCAGGACGGCGCCGGGGCACTGGCGCTTCATGTTTCTGAATGGCTGGCAACGCGGGCCGCCCAGGGCCAATTGAGGCATGACGACCCGCACTTCATGGCTGAACTGCTATTGAGCATGATCGCCGGATTGGATTTCGAGAAACAACGTTTCCACATCCCCCACCGCGATGACGCCGCCGTGCGCCGCCGCTGGGCAGAATTCTCCGTCGACAGCTTCCTGCGCGCCTTCGCTGCGCCCGAAGCCGCCACGGCTTCGCATTCAAACCAACACCGGAGCTTCTCCTGATGATCGCCCCACTCCGCACCCTTGCCCTGACGTGCGCAGTCGCCTTTGCGTTGACCGCCTGCAAGAAGGAAGAGCAGCAGGCCCCGCCGCCGCCGGAGGTGGGCGTGATCGAGGCCAAGCCGCAGACCCTGCCACTGCAGCGCGAGCTGGTCGGCCGCCTGTCGCCGTTCCGCAGCGCCGACGTGCGTGCCCGCGTCCCGGGTGTGCTGCTCAAGCGCGTCTATCAGGAAGGCTCGGACGTGAAGGAAGGCCAAGTGCTGTTCCTGATCGACCCGGCACCGCTGCGCGCTGCACTGAATGCCTCGCAGGCCGAACTGGCCTCGGCCCAGGCCACCGCCGCCAATGCCAAGGCCGCCGCCAACCGCGCCCGCTCGCTGGCCCCGCAGGCCTACGTCTCCAAGTCCGACCTCGATGCCGCCGAAGCCACCGAGCGCACCGCCGCTGCCGCCGTGCAGCAGGCACAGGCCTCGCTGGCCAGCGCGCGGATCAACCTCGGCTATGCCGAAGTGCGTTCGCCGATCAGCGGCCGCGCCGGCAAGCAGCAGGTCACCGAAGGTGCGCTGGTCGGCCAGGGCGATGTGACCCTGCTGACCACCGTGGACCAGCTCGACCCGCTGTACGTGAACTTCTCGATGAGTGTGGATGAGCTGACCCAGATGCGCGCGGCCCAGGCCAAGGGCGCACTGGCCCTGAGCGGAGACGGCAAGTCCACCGTGCAGGTGAAGCTGGCCGACGGCACGCTCTACGACCAGCCGGGCACGCTGGACTTCTCCTCGACCACGGTCGACCCGGCCACCGGCGCGGTCTCGCTGCGCGCGGTGCTGCCGAACCCGCAGCAGATCCTGCTGCCGGGCGCCTTCGTCAGCTTCCAGGCGACCCTGGGTGAGCGCAACAACGCCTACCTGGTGCCGCTGCAGGCGCTGCAGCGCGACACCACCGGCGGCTATGTGCTGGTCGTGGGCAAGGACGGCAAGGTCATCCGCAAGAACGTGAAGAGTGAAGGCCAGCAGGGCAGCAACTGGCTGGTCAGTGGCGGGCTGGATGCCGGCGACCAGGTCATCGTGGCCGGCGTGCAGAAGGTCAAGGAAGGCGCGCCGGCCAAGGCCGCCCCGTGGAACCCGGCCGCCGGCAACGGCAATGGCCAGGCGCCGGCGGGTGCTGCTCCGGCAGGGGCCGCTCCGGCGGCGGCTGCCAAGCCCGATGCCGCTGCCGCGCCGGCCGACGCCGCCGCAGACACGTCCGACGCCGCTCCGGCTGCCGAACCGAACAAGCAATAACGGGAATCCTCCGTCATGCCTAAATTTTTCATTGAACACCCGGTATTCGCCTGGGTGGTCGCGATCCTGATCTCGCTTGCGGGCGTGATCTCGATCCTGGGTCTGGGCGTGGAGTCCTACCCGAGCATCGCACCTCCCCAGGTGACGGTGAGCGCCACCTACCCCGGCGCCAGCGCCGACACCGCCGAAAAGTCGGTCACCCAGGTGATCGAGCAGCAGCTGACCGGTATCGATCACCTGCTGTACTTCAGCTCCTCCTCGGCCTCCAACGGCCGCGTCACCATCACCCTGACCTTCGAGACCGGCACCGATGCCGATATCGCCCAGGTGCAGGTGCAGAACAAGGTCTCGCTGGCGACCCCTCGCCTGCCGACCGAAGTGACCCAGCAGGGTGTGGTGGTGGCCAAGGCCAACGCCGGCTTCCTGATGGTGGTGGCCCTGCAGTCCGACAGCGCGTCGATCGACCGCGATGCCCTCAACGACATCGTCGGTTCGCGCGTGCTCGACCAGATCTCGCGCATCCCCGGCGTGGGCAGCACCCAGCAGTTCGGTTCCGAGTACGCCATGAACATCTGGCTCAACCCGGAAAAGATGCAGGGTTACGGCCTGTCCGCCACCCAGGTGCTGGCTGCGATCAAGGACCAGAACGTGCAGTTCGCGGCCGGTTCGCTGGGCTCGGATCCTTCGCCGGAAGGGCATTACTTCACCGCGACGGTCTCGGCCGAGGGCCGCTTCAGCTCGCCGGAAGAGTTCGAGAACATCATCCTGCGCGCCAATACCGACGGCTCGCGCGTGCTGCTCAAGGACATCGCCCGGATCGCCTTCGGTGCGAACAACTACGGCTTTGACACTCAGTACAACGGCAAGCCGACCGGTGCCTTCGCGATCCAGCTGCTGCCGGGTGCCAACGCCCTGAACGTGGCCAACGCGGTCACCGCCAAGATGGACGAGCTGTCGCCGAGCTTCCCGGCCGGTGTCAGCTGGTTCTCGCCGTACGACAGCACCACCTTCGTGAAGATCTCGATCGAGGAAGTGGTGAAGACCCTGATCGAAGCGGTCGCGCTGGTCTTCCTGGTGATGCTGATCTTCCTGCAGAACTTCCGCGCCACGCTGATCCCGACCCTGGTCATCCCGGTCGCGCTGCTGGGTACGTTCCTGGGCATGAGCATCATCGGTTTCACCATCAACCAGCTGACGCTGTTTGCGATGGTGCTGGCGATCGGCATCGTGGTCGATGACGCCATCGTGGTGATCGAGAACGTCGAACGCATCATGACCGAGGAGAAGCTGCCGCCCAAGGCCGCCACCCAGAAGGCCATGACCCAGATCACCGGTGCGGTGGTCGCGATCACGGTCGTGCTGGCCGCGGTGTTCATTCCGTCGGCCCTGCAGGGTGGTGCCGCCGGTGAGATCTACAAGCAGTTCGCGCTGACCATCGCCATCGCGATGGGCTTCTCGGCGTTCCTGGCGCTGGGCTTCACCCCGGCGCTGTGCGCGACGTTCCTCAAGCCGACGCACAACGACAAGCCGAACATCGTCTACCGCACCTTCAACAAGTACTACGACAAGGTCAGCAACACCTACGTGGGCCACATCACCTCGGCGGTGAAGCACGCCCCGCGCTGGATGATCCTGTTCGTGGTGCTGACCGCGCTGTGCGGTTTCCTGTTCACGCGCATGCCGGGCAGCTTCCTGCCGGAAGAAGACCAGGGCTATGCGCTGGCGATCGTGCAGCTGCCGCCGGGCTCGACCAAGTCGCAGACCAACCACGCGTTCGCCCAGATGCGCGGCATCCTGGAAAAGCAGGATGGCTTCGAAGGCATGCTGCAGGTGGCCGGTTTCAGCTTCGTCGGTTCCGGTGAAAACGTGGGCATGGGCTTCATCCGCCTCAAGCCCTGGGCGGACCGTGACATCACGGTGCCCGAGTTCATCAACAACATGAACGGCGCGTTCTTCGGCATCAAGGAGGCGCAGATCTTCGTGGTCAACCTGCCGACCGTGCAGGGCCTGGGCCAGTTCGGCGGCTTCGACATGTGGCTGCAGGACCGTGGCGGCGTGGGCTATGAGCAGCTGACGCAGGCGCGCAACATCCTGCTCGGCAAGGCTGCGCAGGAAAGCGATCTGCTGACCGGCGTACGCCCGAACGGCCTGGAAAACGCGCCGCAGCTGCAGTTGCACGTGGACCGCGTGCAGGCGCAGACCATGGGCCTGTCGGTCTCGGACGTCTACAGCACCATCCAGCTGATGCTGGCCCCGGTGTACGTCAACGACTTCTTCTATGAAGGCCGCATCAAGCGCGTGACCCTGCAGGCCGATGGTCCGTACCGTACCGGCGCGGAGTCGTTGAACAGCTTCTACACGCCGAGCACGCTGCAGACCAATCCCGACGGCACGCAGGCGATGATTCCGCTGAGCACCGTGGTGAAGTCCGAATGGGTGTCCGCACCGCCGTCGCTGAGCCGCTACAACGGCTACTCGGCGGTCAACATCGTCGGTTCGCAGGCGGCCGGGCGCAGCTCGGGCGAGGCGATGCAGGCAATGGAGCGGATCGTCAACGATGACCTGCCGGCAGGCTTCGGCTACGACTGGTCGGGCATGTCCTACCAGGAAATCCTGGCCGGTAACGCCGCGACCCTGCTGCTGGTGCTGTCCATCGTGGTGGTGTTCCTCTGCCTGGCCGCGCTGTATGAAAGCTGGTCGATCCCGGTGGCGGTGCTGCTGGTGGTACCGCTGGGCGTCCTCGGCGCGCTGGCCTTCTCGCTGGCACGTGGCCTGCCGAACGATCTGTACTTCAAGATCGGCCTGATCACGGTGATCGGCCTGGCCGCGAAGAACGCGATCCTGATCGTGGAGTTCGCGGTGGAGCAACGGGCCGCGGGCAAGAACCTGCGCGAGGCGACCATCGAAGCCTCGCGCCTGCGTTTCCGCCCGATCCTGATGACCTCGTTCGCCTTCATCATGGGCGTGGTGCCGATGGCCATCTCCACCGGTGCCGGCGCCAACGCGCGTCACGCGATCGGTACCGGCGTGATCGGCGGCATGGTGTTCGCCACTTTCCTGGGTCTGCTGATGATCCCGGTGTTCTTCGTGGTGGTCCGCCGCATGCTGGGTGACAAGCTGGACGAACCGTCCAAGGAGTTCCTGGAGCGCCAGGGCGAAGCCAACACGGCGCACCGTCCGGATCGTTGATGGACAAGGGGCAGCCCCGGCTGCCCCACCGCCAGGTGACCACCGTGGGTGGTCACACTGATCGGTAAGTGACCCCCGTGGGTGGTTACGCTGATCGGTAGGTGACCACCGTTGGTGGTCACACTGAAATGCAAAAGCCCCGGCGCGAGCCGGGGCTTTTTTGTGTGCGGCGCAAGAGGGGTAGAGCCACACCCTGTGTGGCTCAGGCGATGCACACGCGCCTGGGACGCAGGTAGTGCCGGCCGCTGGCCGGCTCCTCCGAATGCCCACCCGGGAAGGACCGCCTGGTTGCCCGCCCGAGAAGGACCGCCTGGTTGCCGGCCAGCGGCCGGCACTACCACACGGTCTCAGCGCACTACCACACGGTCTCAGCGCAGCAGCGCCACCGCTGCACAGGCGACCACGATCGCCAGCGACGGCCACTGCATCGGCAGGTAGAAGAAATGATGGCGGGCAGGCTCGCCCTCCGCGCGCGGGCCGCGGTTGAGCACCATGCCCAGCACGACATTGATCGCTGCGCCGATGCCGAAGCCGATCAACAGCTGCGCCAGCGAGGTATTGCCTTTGGCAACAGCAGGATCGGGCCACAGCCACATCAACAGCAGCAGAGTGGCGATGGGGGTGAGCAGGGTCAGGAACCCTGCGCCTCGATAAATAACCATGGGGTGACCTGTAGAACGGAACCGCACATTCTGCACTACCCCACGTCCCGACCATCGGTCGGCACGTACCCGGCGGGCGGCCCCGACGCTACAGCCTCCGCCTGCGGGCCACGACCGTGGGTCGTGGCCGCGCTACCTCAGCGCAATCCGGTCTCGTTGCGCGCGATCACCAACCGCTGGATTTCCGAGGTGCCCTCGTAGATCTCGGTGATCTTGGCATCACGGAAGTAACGCTCCAGCGGCATTTCCTTGGAATAGCCCATGCCGCCGTGGATCTGCACGGCCTGGTGGGTGATCCACATCGCCGCTTCGGAAGCGGTCAGCTTGGCAATCGCCGCTTCATTGCTGAAGCGCTTGCCCTGGCCCTTCACCCATGCCGCGCGCAGCGTCAGCAGCAGCGCTGCATCCAGCTTGCACTTCATGTCGGCGATCTTGGCCTGGGTCATCTGGAAGGTACCGATCGCGGCACCGAAGGCCTTGCGGTCCTTCACGTATTCGATCGTGGCTTCGTACGCGGCACGCGCGATGCCGATCGCCTGCGAAGCGATACCGATACGGCCGGCATCGAGCACGCCCATGGCGATCTTGAAGCCCTCGCCTTCCTTGCCGACCACGTCATCGGCAGCAGCCACGTAATCCTGGAACTCGATCTCGCAGGTCGCCGACGCACGGATGCCCAGCTTCGGCTCGGTCTTGCCGCGGTGGAAACCGGCGTTGTCGGTGTCGATCATGAACGCGGTGATGCCACGTGCGCCCTGGTCCGGATCGGTCATCGCAAACAGCACGATGTACTTGGCAACCGGGCCGGAGGTGATCCAGCTCTTCTTGCCGTTGATGACGTAGGTGCCATCGGCCTGCTTGACGGCGCGGCAGCGCATCGCCGTCGCATCCGAGCCGGATTGCGGCTCGGTCAGCGCGAACGCGCCGATGGCTTCGCCCTCGGCAATGGCGCGCACGTACTTCTGCTTCTGCGCTTCGCTGCCATGGGTCAGGATGCCGTTGCAGAACAACGAGTTGTTGACCGACATGATCGTCGAATGCGCGGCGTCGCCGGCGGCGACCTCCACCATCGCCAGGACGTAGGCGATCGGGTCCATGCCCGCACCGCCGTAGGCTTCGGGTACTTCGATACCCATCAGACCGTTCTCGCCCAGCAGGCGGATGTTCTCCAGCGGGAACTCGCCGGTGCGGTCATGGTGTTCGGCGCTGGGCGCGATCTTTTCCTGCGCGATACGGCGCGCAACGTCCTGCAGCATCAACTGCTCTTCGGTAAAGCTGAAATCCACAACACCCTCCCGGGGACATTAGTGATATGGCCGCGCAGAGCGCGGCCAGGTCGGGCGATTGTACCGGGGGGCGGGGAGGCACGCCTGACTTGACCGGACAGCCGCCAAAGGACGAGAATATCTCTATATCGCGATAGGTAGATATTTATGGATCTCGAGGACTGGTCCGTCCGGCTGAAAGTGTTCGCCGACGCCACCCGGGTGCGCCTGCTGGCGCTGCTGGAACAGGAAGAACTCACCGTGGCCGAGCTGTCGGCCATCACCACGCTGGCACAGCCGCGGGTGTCCACCCATCTGGCCCGGCTCAAGGAGGCCGGCCTGGTCCGCGACCGTCGCTCCGGCGTCTCGGCATATTACCGCTTCGATGACGCCGCGCTGGACCCGGCGCAGCGCGCATTGTGGCATGCCCTGAGCACCGGCAGCGACGACCCGCTGCTGCGCCAGGACGCTGAACGCGTGGCCGCCGTGATGGCCAGCCGTGCCGCCGATCAGAACTGGGCCGACAGCGTCGCCGGCGACATGGAACGCCACTACTCCCCCGGCCGCACCTGGGAAGCGCTGGCACGCACTGCGCTGCCGCTGCTGGAAACCGGCGACGTGCTCGACATCGCCTCCGGTGACGGTGTGCTGGCCGAGCTTGTGGCGCCGCACGCCAAGCGCTACATCTGCATCGACACCAGCGCGCGCGTGGTCGCCGCGGCCAGCGAGCGGCTGCGCAGGCTGGCCAACGTGGAAGTGCGCGAAGGCGACATGCATGCCCTGCCCTTCCCCGACCAGAGCTTCGACCTGGTGGTGCTGATGCATGCGCTGACCTACGCGGCCAAACCGGCCCAGGCCGTCGCCGAAGGCGCGCGCGTGCTGCGCCCCGGCGGTCGCCTGCTGCTGTGCAGCCTGGCCCGGCACGAGCATCGTGCAGCCGTGGATGCCTATGGCCACGTCAACCTCGGTTTCAGCGACAAGGAACTGCGCAAGTTCGTGGAGAAGGCCGGTCTGGTCGTCTCCAGCCTGGAAACCGTGACCCGCGAGAAGCGCCCGCCGCATTTCGAAGTCATCTCGCTGATCGCCAGCAAGCCCTGAGGTCTGCCCATGTCATCCCTGCCCTGGCTCCACCCCGACCGCGTGCACGCGCTGGAAACGGCGCTGGCCCAGCGCATCCTGATCATCGACGGGGCCATGGGCACGATGATCCAGCGGCATGGTCTGGAAGAGGACGACTACCGCGGCGAGCGCTTCGCCGGCGGTTACGACCACCAGCACGGGCCCGGCTGCGACCATGCCGCGCCCGGTGAGACGCCGCAGGGGCACGATCTCAAGGGCAACAACGACCTGCTGCTGTTGACCCGGCCGGAAGTGATTGGCGGCATCCACACCGCGTACCTGGACGCCGGTGCCGATCTGGTCGAGACCAATACGTTCAACGCGACCTCGGTCAGCCAGGCCGACTATCACCTTGAACACCTGGTCTACGAGCTCAACAAAGCCGGCGCCGCGGTGGCGCGCGCCTGCTGCGATGCGGTTGCGGCGACCACGCCGGGCAAGCCGCGCTTCGTGATCGGCGTGCTCGGCCCGACCAGCCGGACCGCCTCGATCAGCCCCGACGTGAACGACCCCGGTTTCCGCAACACCAGCTTCGATGCCCTGCGCGAGACCTACCGTGAAGCCATCGACGGCCTGATCGACGGCGGCGCCGACACCCTGATGGTGGAAACCATCTTCGATACGCTCAACGCCAAGGCCGCGCTGTTCGCCATCGAAGAGGTGTTCGATGCGCGCGGTGGGCGCCTGCCGGTGATGATCTCCGGCACGATCACCGATGCCTCCGGGCGCACCCTGTCCGGACAGACGGCCGAAGCGTTCTACGCCTCGGTCGCGCACGGCCGGCCGCTGTCGATCGGGCTGAACTGCGCGCTCGGTGCCAGCGACATGCGGCCGCACGTGGAGACCTTGTCCACCGTGGCCGAGTGCCTGGTCAGCGCGCACCCGAACGCGGGCCTGCCCAACGCCTTCGGCGAGTACGACGAAACCCCGGAAGAGATGGCCACCACGCTGCGCGAGTTCGCCAGCGCCGGCCTGCTCAACCTGGTGGGCGGCTGCTGCGGCACCACCCCGGCGCACATCCGCGCGATTGCCGAGGCGGTCGCCGATCTGCCGCCGCGCCGCCTGCCGGCACCCCCGCTCGAAGACGCGGCATGACCGCGTCCGCCCCACGCTCCCGTCGTCGTTGTCGTTGACCCTCCTCCGCCAGCCCGTGCCCGCCTGCCCATGACGTCTTCCCGCTACACCCGCCTGTCCGGTCTCGAGCCGCTGGTCATCACCCCGGACCTACTGTTCGTCAACATCGGTGAGCGCACCAACGTCACCGGCAGCGCGCAGTTCCGCAAGCTGGTGAAGGAAGAGCGCTACGAAGAGGCGGTGGAAGTGGCGCGCCAGCAGGTCGCCAATGGCGCGCAGATCCTCGACGTCAACATGGACGAGGGCCTGATCGATTCCGAAAAGGCGATGACGCGCTACCTCAACCTGATCATGTCCGAGCCGGACATCGCGCGCATTCCGGTGATGGTCGACTCCTCCAAGTGGAGCGTGATCGAGGCCGGGCTGAAATGCCTGCAGGGCAAGAGCGTGGTCAATTCGATTTCGCTCAAGGAAGGCGAAGCGCAGTTCATCGAACAGGCGCGCAAGGTGCTGCGCTACGGCGCCGCTGCGGTGGTGATGGCCTTCGATGAGGATGGCCAGGCCGATACCTGCGCGCGCAAGGTGGAAATCTGCACCCGCGCCTACCGGATCCTGACCGAACAGGTCGGCTTCCCGCCGCAGGACATCATCTTCGACCCGAACATCTTCGCCGTCGCCACCGGCATCGAGGAGCACGACAACTACGCGGTCGACTTCATCGAAGCCACCCGCATCATCAAGCGCACCCTGCCGCACTGCCATGTCTCCGGCGGTGTCTCCAACGTGTCGTTCTCGTTCCGCGGCAATGAAACCGTGCGCCAGGCGATCCACTCGGTGTTCCTGTTCCATGCCATCGGCGCGGGCATGGACATGGGCATCGTCAACGCCGGTGCGATGCCGATCTACGACGATCTGGACGCCGAGCTGCGCGAGCGCGTGGAGGACGTGATCCTCAACCGCCGCAGCGACGGCACCGAGCGCCTGCTGGAGATCGCCGAGCGCTACAAGGGCAAGAAGGGCGATGTGCGCGGCGAAGACCTTGCCTGGCGCGAGAAGCCGGTCAATGATCGCCTCGCGCATGCGCTGGTGCACGGCATGGACGCGTGGGTCGAGCAGGACACCGAAGAAGCGCGTGCGCGCTCGACGCGTCCGCTGGATGTCATCGAAGGGCCGCTGATGGACGGCATGAACATCGTCGGCGACCTGTTCGGCGCCGGCAAGATGTTCCTGCCGCAGGTGGTCAAATCCGCGCGCGTGATGAAGAAGGCGGTGGCCTACCTGCTGCCCTACATCGAGGCCGAGAAGGCACGCAGCGGGGACACCGCCAAGAGCAACGGCAAGATCATCATGGCCACGGTCAAGGGCGACGTGCACGACATCGGCAAGAACATCGTCGGCGTGGTCCTGGCCTGCAACAACTTCGATGTGATCGACCTGGGCGTGATGGTGCCCGCGCAGAAGATCCTGGATGCCGCGCGCGCCGAGAACGCCGACATCATCGGCCTGTCGGGCCTGATCACACCGTCGCTGGAAGAGATGAGCCACGTCGCCCGCGAGATGGAGCGGCAGGGCTTCACGATGCCGTTGATGATCGGCGGCGCGACCACCTCGCGCGCGCACACTGCGCTGAAGATCGACCCGCACTACAAGGCGCCCACGGTGTGGGTGAAGGATGCGTCGCGCGCGGTTGGCGTGGCACAGTCATTGATCTCGCGCGAGCTGCGCGATGCCTTCGTGGCCGCCAACGAGGCCGACTACGCCGACATCCGCCAGCGCCACCGCAACCGTGGCGACGCCAAGCGACTGGTCACCCTCGCCAAGGCGCGCGCCCAGCGCTTCGTGGGCGACTGGGCCACCTACACACCGCCGACGCCGCGCAGGCCGGGCCTGCATGTGCTCGACGATTACCCGCTGGCCGATCTGGTCGAGGTGATCGACTGGACGCCGTTCTTCCAGGCCTGGGAACTGGCCGGCAAGTACCCGGCGATCCTGACCGATGAGATCGTCGGGCCCCAGGCGACCGACCTGTACAAGGACGCCCGCGCGATGCTCAGCCGGATCGTCGCGGAGAGGTGGCTGACCGCCAAGGCCGTATTCGGCCTGTGGCCGGCCAACAGCGTCGGCGATGACGTGCACCTGCGCACCGACAACGGCCCGGCCGTGCTGCACTTCCTGCGCCAGCAGGTGGACAAGCCGGTCGAACGCCCGGATTTCTGCCTCGCCGATTTCATCGCGCCGGCCGACAGCGGCAGGCAGGACTGGATCGGCGCGTTCGCGGTGACCGCTGGCATCGGCATCGACCCGCACGTGGCCCGCTTCGAGGCCGACCACGACGATTACAACGCGATCCTGCTCAAGGCGCTGGCCGACCGCTTGGCCGAAGCCTTGGCTGAGCGCCTGCACCAGCATGTGCGCATGGATTACTGGGGCTATCAGCCGGATGAGCAGCTGGACAACGAATCGCTGATCGCCGAGAAGTATGCTGGCATCCGCCCGGCCCCCGGCTACCCGGCCTGTCCGGAGCACAGCGAGAAAGCCACGCTGTTCCGCTTGCTGGATGCCGAGCGCAACGCGGACATGCAGCTGACCGAGAGTTTCGCGATGCTGCCCACCGCGGCGGTATCGGGCTATTACTTCAGCCATCCGCAGAGCCAGTATTTCGTGGTCGGCCGGGTCACCCGCGAACAGGTGGTCGACTATGCCAAGCGCAAGGGCGTGGACCGTGTGCAGGCCGAGCGCTGGCTGGCCTCGAACCTGGATTACGATCCGGAATGAGCGTGCCACCCGACCAACGGTCGGGTGCTAGCGACGTGATGGATTGCCGGTGTCGCTCGTTTGCCTGACCCACGGTCGGGTGCTGACGGCATAATGCGCGGGTAGGCACCCGCTGTTGGTGGGTGCGCGCCCTCCGAGACCCCGCATGACCGCCCTCCCCCGCGACGCCGTTCCGGCCGTCCGCCTGTCCTCGTTCTACCTCTTCTATTACGCCGCCCTCGGCGCGTTCACCCCGTACTGGTCGTTGTTCCTGACCTCGCGCGGGATGAGCGTCACCGCGATCAGCGTGATGATGGGCCTCTGGTACGCCACCCGCATCGTCGCGCCCACCACCTGGACCTCCCTCGCCGCCGCCTCGCCGCGCCCGATCTTCTGGCTGCGGCTGGGCTGCGTGCTGACCCTGCTGACGTTCTGCGCCTTCCTGCTGCCGTTGCCGCAACCGTGGCTGTATCCGGCGATGATCACGTTCTGCTTCTTCTACAACGCGGTGATGCCGCAGTTCGAATCGATCACGCTGACCCACCTGGGCAGTGACAGCCACCGTTACGGGCTGATCCGGGTGTGGGGCTCGCTGGGTTTCATCGCCGTAGTGATGCTGTTCGGCTGGATCATCGAAGGCGACGGCGGTGCCGGCAACGCGCATCTGCTGCCGTGGTTGATGCTGCCGCTGTTCGGCCTGCTCACCGCCTCGGGCTTTGCCAACCGCTACGCGCGCAACCTGCAGCGCAGCGACGGCGACGCGAGCGGCTTCTGGCAGATCGTGCGCAAGCCACAGGTGCTGGCGTTCTTCCTGGCCGCGTTCATGGAGCAGCTGTCGTTCGGCCCCTACTACACCTTCTTCTCGGTCTACATGGATCACCACGGCTACGCGACGTCCACGCTGGGCGTGTTGTGGACGATCGGGGTGGTGTTCGAAGTAGGCGTGTTCTTCACCATCGGCCGCTTCTTCCGCCGTTATGACGCCAGCTGGATGCTGCTGATCGCGCTGCTCAGCTCCACCGTGCGCTGGGCGGTCACCGCGCTGTTCCCGGAGAACCTGCCGGTGATGCTGATCGCGCAGACCGCGCACGCGCTGGGCTTCGCGGCCTTCTTCGCCGCCGCGATGCAGATGCTGGCGACCTACTTCCCCGGCCGCCTCAACGGCCATGGCCAAGGCCTGCTGTACGGGTTCTCGTCCGGCGTGGGCGGCGTGCTCGGCGCGTTGATCGCCGGCCAGTTGTGGCCCATCGATCAGGGCCGCACTGCGTTCCTGGCCGGCAGCGGATTCGCGTTGGCCGGTGCCCTGCTGTGCTTCTTCGCGATCAGCCTGCCGCTGCTGCGCGCCGGCCGCCGGAAACGCACAGCCGTGTAGCGCCACGCCATGCGTGGCGGGCGGCTCACGGGGCGGCGGCTGGCGCCGTCGCCTCCAAGCGGCGCAGATGCGCCTGGAAATCCGGCAGCAGCAGACGATTGCCGTAGCCGCTGAGATGATCGCCATCGAAGAACAGCGGTCTGCCGTCGCGGGTCGGCAGGCACTGCGCACCGGGGCACAGCAACGGCATCGGATCCCAGATCGACGCACCGGGCAGACCGGCAGCCACCTGCTGCAGGCCGGCCAGCACCGGCGCACGCAACGGCTCGATCTCGCTGCGCGCGATGGTCATGCCGTGGGCGCAGATCGGGTTGTGCCGGTTGAACACATCCGAGCAGCGGTACGGCGGCGCCGGCAGCACCGGTTTGGGCGCTTCCAGCACGATGCGCACGCCACGCTCGGCCAGCGGGGTGAGCTGTTCGACCCAGTGCGCCACTTCAGCGGTGCGCCCTGCATCGGCCGCCTCGCTGAGATGTTCGGCACGTACCTGGGCGACGTCGAAGAGGGCGTACTGCTCGGACAGGCGCGGCAGGCGCAGCCCGGCCAGCAGCACGACATCGCCCGGCTGCGCACGCGCCTGGATATCGTCCAGCACATTGCGCGCATAGGCCTCGCAGGCTGGATTGGGGCCCTGCCAGGCGCGCAGCCCGACCAGCGCGCAGCCGCCGCTGCCGTACAGTCGGATCGGCGCACCGTCGAGCACGGCCAGGCGCTGCAGCAGCTCGTGGTAAGCCAGTGCGTGCGAATCCCCGGCAACGAACAGTTGGCGGGTGGATGCGGCGCGTCCCGGGCACTCCCCGCGCTCGTACAGGCGCGCCTGCCCGCCGGGCACCGGCACGTTGCTGACCCGCACGCGGCAGTCCGGAATCTCCTTCTTCAGCCCCTTGGCATACGGATACCAGTCCAGCGGGGCGCGGCTGACCACGCTGAGCGAGGTGTACTGCTGGGTCTTGACCAGCGCCGACTGCAGGCCGGCGCCGAGCACCAGTACGCCCAGCCCGACCACGACCCAGCGCGCATTGCTGGCGTGCCAGCGCGTGCCGTGGCGCAGCGGCTGCTCCACCCAGCGCCACGACAGCCAGGACAGCAGCGCCACGCACAGCAGCGCCGCGGCGCCGGTGGCCAGCGTCTCCAGGCCCACCGTCCAACGGAACAGTACGAAGACCGGCCAGTGCCACAGGTACAACGAGTAGGACAGCCGCCCGACCGTCACCATCGGCGTGGTCGCCAGCGCGCGTCCGACCCAGCCGCCCGGCGAGCCCTGCAGCAGGCCGAGCAGGCCCAGCGTGCCCAGCACCGGCCACAGGCCGTCGATCCACGGCGAATGGCCCGGGCGCGCGGCCCACAGACCGTAACCGAGCGCCACAAGGCTTAGCAGCACCAATGGCGAGCGCCATCCGAAGCCACGCGGCAGCACCGGTGGAGGCGTGAACCGCCCGCTCAACGCCAACAGCTGGAACAGCAGCACGCCGGCACCCAGCTGCCAGAACCGTGTGGTGGTCAGGTAGAACGCATCGATCTCATGGCCGCCCTGCCGCGCCCGGAACACCGCATACCCCAGCGATGCCACGGTGGCCACGCCGAACAGCCCCAGCGACAGCCAGCGCCCGCGCGGACCTTTGGCCCAGGCCAGGAACAACAGCGGGAACAGCAGGTAGAACTGTTCCTCCACGCCCAGCGACCAGGTGTGCGTGTACGGATTGAACTCGGTGCGCGGCGAGAAGTAGTCATTGCCGGTGCTGGCCAGCACCCAGTTGCTCAAGCCCACGAACGCCATACGCCCGGTCTTGTCGCTGGTCTCGCTGAGCCAGGATTCGGGAATCAGCAACGCGCTGAGCATCGCCGTTACCAGCAGGCACACCACCAGTGCCGGGGCGATGCGGCGCATGCGGCGCGCGTAGAAGCGCGCCAGCCCGGCCCAGCCGCCAACCGACGGCAGTCGATCCACCGAGGCGCTGACCACGAAGCCGGAGATGACGAAGAACACGTCCACACCAGTGAAGCCGCCGGGCAGCCAGCTGGCCTTGAGGTGATAGAGGATGACCGCCAGCACCGCGATGGCACGCAGGCCATCGATATGCGGGAAGTACCCGGGACTGCGTTCCTGCATGGCCCTGCTCCTGACATGCACTGGGCGCCTGACGGCGCCCAGTGCGTTCAACCAAGGTGTCGCTGGCTTACCAGACCAGGTCGTCGGGCACCTGATACTGCGGATCGGCGTACGGATCTTCGCCAGCCGGCGCGTTCGGGTCCACCTTCAGCGCCACCGACGGTGCGAACACCGCTTCGGCCTCGGCCAGCACCGCAGCAGTCACCAGCACGTAGCGGCCGTTCTGCTGCAGTACGCCGAGCTCGCCGGCATTGAGTGCCTTGAGCTGCTCGGCCGTCACGTAGATGCGCTTGATCTTGCCGCCATACGGGAAATGGCGCGCGATATCGGCCGCTTCGGCGTTGAGGGACTTGCCTTCCAGCAGGACCTCCAGCTTGGCCTTGGCTTCGCGACGCAGGCGCGCCTCTTCCTGCTTCAGGCGCTCGGCCTCGATGCGGTCGTCTTTTTCCTTCTGCGCACGGATCGCATACGCCTTGGCGAGGTCGATGTCCTCGCGCGAGCGCGGCTTGCCGGGCGCGCCCTGCGGCGGACGGGCGCCGGCGGGACGGCCCTTGCCCTGCGGGCGGCGGTCGCCGTCGCGGGCGGGACGCTGGCCCTCGCCGGGCTTGCCGGCCGGGCGTGCGCCCTGCGGCTTGCCGGCCGGGCGGCCATCGCGGCGCGCATCGGGTCGACGATCCGGCTTGCGGTCGTTGGTTCGTTCGGGTTTGGGCGCGGCTTTGAAGCCAAGGCCCAGCAGCTGGTCGCGGAGAGTATCGCTCATGACGTCAGATCAGTAATGCGGAGGCGGCGGCTCTTCGGCCGAATCGGAATACAGCGCGGTGCGGACCTTGCCGAGGTCTTCGAGCAGGATGCGGGTCAGGTCGGCATTGCGGTTGCCTTCCATGCGCGCATCGGCCAGGGCCTCGCTCAGTTCGGCCAGCGCCTGCTCCTGGAAGGAGACACGCATTTCCAGCTCGACCAGGCGTGCTTCCAGTGCCTGTTCGCGCTCGGAGGGTGTGGACTCATGCATTCAACGAACGTCCCCGGCCAATGCCGTAGTAAGCCAGGCCCGCGGCTTCGATATCCTGCGGGTCGTACAGATTGCGGCCGTCGAAGACGACCGCATCGCTGAGCATCTCACGCAGCCGGATGAAATCCGGGCTGCGGAACTGCTTCCATTCGGTCACCACGACCAGCGCATCGGCGCCCTCGAGGGCGTCATAGGCGTTGGCGCAGAACACCAGGTCATCGCGCTCGCCGAAAATGCGGCGCGCTTCTTCGGTTGCTTCCGGATCATAGGCGCGCACCTTTGCACCGGCTTCCCACAGCTGCGCCAGCAGGCGGCGGCTGGAGGCCTCGCGCATGTCATCGGTGTTGGGCTTGAATGCCAGGCCCCACACCGCGAAGGTCTTGCCGCGCACGCCTTCGTCTTCGCCACGGTCGTAGTGGCGCTGGATCAGGGCGAACAGATGGCCCTTCTGATGCTCGTTGACCGCTTCGACGGCGTTCAACAGCATCGGCTCATGGCCGTACTGCTGGGCGGTGCGGGCCAGCGCCTGCACATCCTTGGGGAAGCACGAGCCGCCATAACCGGCGCCGGGATAGATGAAGTGCCAGCCGATGCGCGGATCCGAACCGATGCCCTGGCGGACCTGCTCGATATCGGCACCGACCTTCTCGGCGATGTTGGCGATTTCGTTCATGAACGAAATCTTCGTCGCCAGCATCGCGTTGGCCGCGTACTTGGTCAGCTCCGCCGAGCGCACGTCCATCTCCACCACGCGGTCGTGGTTGCGGTTGAACGGTGCATACAGGCGGCGCATCAACGCGATCGAATCGGGATTGGACGCGCCTACCACGATGCGGTCCGGCCGCATGCAGTCGGCGACCGCGTCACCTTCCTTGAGGAATTCGGGGTTGGAGACCACGTCGAACGCGATCTCCACGCCGCGGTCGGCCAGCGCCTGCGCGATGGCCTCACGGACTTTGTCGGCCGTGCCTACCGGCACGGTCGATTTGTTCACCACCACCACCGGCACGGTGATGTGCCGGCCGATGGTGCGGGCCACGGCCAGCACGTACTGCAGGTCGGCACTGCCGTCCTCGTCCGGTGGCGTGCCCACGGCAATGAAGATCACCTGGCCATGCGCGATCGCGGTGGCGGCATCGGAGGTGAAGGTCAACCGCGACGCCGCGTGGTTGTCCTTCACCATGGGCTTCAGGCCGGGCTCATAGATCGGGATGATCCCGTTGTTGAGGCCGTCGACCTTGGCCTGGTCGATATCGACACAGATCACCTGGTGGCCGACCTCGGCCAGGCAGGTACCCGTGACAAGACCGACGTAGCCGGTACCGAAAATCGCAACGCGCATGGGCGGTGGGGCTCCAGATCCGTTACGGAAGAACGTTCAGCAGCTCGACGTCGAACGTCAGCGTGGCGTTCGGACCGATCGGGCCACCCGGGGTGCCCTGCTCGCCATAGGCCAGCTCGCCCGGAATCCAGAAGCGGTACTTGGAACCGGTCGGCATCAGCGAGACGCCTTCGGACCAGCCCTTGATCACCTGGTCCAGACCGAACTCGATCGGCTGGCCGCGCTGGTAGCTGCTGTCGAAGACGGTGCCGTCGAGCAGCTTGCCTTCGTAGTTCACGCGCACCTTGCTGGTCGGCAGCGGGCGTTCGCCCGACCCCGGACGCAGCACCTGGTACTGCAGGCCCGACGCGGTGGTCACCACGCCCGGCGCGGTCTTGTTCTTGGCCAGGAAGTTGTTGCCTTCCACGCGGTTGGTACCGGCCTGGGCGGCGGACTTGGCCTCCATTTCAGCCTGCTTGCCCTTCATGAAGCCTTCCAGCGTGGCCTTGGCCTGCTCGGCGGTCATCTTCGGGGTGCCGTTGTTGAACGTGGTGCTGACCGCGTCGAACAGCGCGTCCAGGTCCAGATCGTCCTTCAGCGGGGCAAGCGACGGGCCCACGGCGAAGCTGCCCAGCATCAGGCCGACCTTTTCGCGGTCCACCTTCGGCGGCGCGGTGCCCGGCGCGACGCCCGGAACCGGCTGGCCGCTCTTGGCCATCACGGCCTGGCGCAGGGCGGCGTCGGTCTTCTGCGCCTCTTCCTGGCTGATCAGCGGCTGCTTGCCTTCAAAGGCATTGGTCACAGCGCGGCGCAGGGCGGCCAGGTCGATCTCGCTGGAGATCGGACCGAACGAATTGGCCACATCGATACCGATGGCGTAGCCGAGCTTTTCCCGTTGGGAGTTCAAAGTGGAAGTCTCCTTGACAGCCGCGCGGGCGGCTGGTTGTTGCGACATCGCGGTACCGGTGGCACCCATCGCCAGAATCAGAACCGACGCCGCGGCGCCGCGCATTCCCATCTTCATTCGCTGCATTCCTGGAAGTGACTGGACGCCGACGTCGGCGCGAAAGCAACCATTGTCGCACGCGCGTCCGAGATGTCGATATCGTCAACGCTTGTTTGCCGTGACAGACAGCTCACGTTCGATCGCCGCCACCAGCTTGGGATCGTCCGGGGTGACCTTGCTCGGGAACTGCGCTACCACCCGGCCATCGCGGCCGATCAGATACTTGTGGAAGTTCCAGCCCGGCGATACGCCCGTTGCGGTGGCGAGACTGCGATACAGCGGTGTCGCCTCCGGCCCGGTGACGATCACCTTCTGGAACATCGGGAACTTCACGCCGTAGGTCAGCGTGCAGAACTCCTGGATCTGGGTCTCGTCGCCCGGCTCCTGGCCTTTGAAATCATTGGACGGGAAGCCCAGGACCGAGAAACCCCGCGCGGCGTACTTGCGCTGCAGGGCCTCCAGACCTTCGTACTGTGGGGTGAAACCGCACTTGCTGGCGGTATTGACCACCAGCAGTACCTTGCCGCCGTACTGCTTGGCCAGGTTCACCTCGCCTTTGCCGGCGAGCGGGCGATAGCTCACATCGAGCAGATCGGCCGCCTGGGCCGACGCCCCCACCAGCAAGCCGAGCGCCAGCAGCAGCATGGGCGCGCGGGCCCGGCGCGGAGCGCGGTCGCGACGGACGGGCGACAACAGAGACACGTGGTGCATCGCGACACTCCAGGTAAGGAAAAGAGAGGCTCAACGGGCCCGGCGGACGCTGCCGGAACTGCGGCGGGCACTATATCACCGGCGTTTTAGCCGCCGTCCGCCGTTGGTCCGCGTGCCATCGATGCGCTGCGCGCGGGGCTGCGGCGGGTTGCCAGGCGCAGCTGGGCACTGGCGCATTCAGCGTCAGCGGTGACCTCTCTGGCCGGGTTCACGCGGTTGCACCCTTCCATCACCGATCACCTGAATGCGCTCTCTGCTTGCCATATCATTGACATCAATGAATGTGCGCTGGCCGACAGTGTCGAGAATCACGTCGCAAATAGCCATTAACTTCAATGACTTGAGGATAACCAGCACCTGTCATGCGCCCCCTGCCATCAGTTGGGTCACTCACCCTGTTGATCTTCGGCGTGCCGGTGTTATAGTTGCATACAACACCAGTCACCTAGACAGGGGATGCCCATGAACCGCATGCGCCACCACCACTCCGCCAAAGCCGTCATCGCCGCCTCGGCGCTGTTGTTGCTCGGCTGGTTCGGTACCCCCTCCGGTGACGCTGGCGATGCTGCCAGCGCCAATGTGTTTGAAGGCCCGCAGGATGCAGGCGTCATCGAGGCAGGGACCGCCGACGGCGCCCCCACGCCCCCCCGCCGGCTGCACAGCTCCCTGTCCATGCCTTACTTCTCATTCGCGCAGTCGCTGAACCCACGGAGCTGACCATGAGCGATATTCAATGGAGCGATGGTGCTCCGATCTACCGCCAGCTGAAGGAGCGCGTGATCGCCATGATGCTTGACGGCATCATCAAACCCGGCGACGCCCTGCCTTCGGTCCGGCAGGTCGCCGCCGAGTACCAGCTCAATCCCATCACCGTTTCGCGCGCTTACCAGGAACTGGCTGATGAAGGCCTGGTCGAGAAGCGCCGCGGCCTGGGCATGTTCATGACCGAAGAAGCGGCCACGCAGCTGCGCAGCAGCGAGCGCGACCGGTTCCTCAATGAAGAATGGCCACTGGTCCTGGAACGCATCCAGCGCCTGGGCCTGAACCTCGACGAATTGCTGCCCCAGGGGAAATCCTCATGAATGCCGTTGCAAGTGATGTCGTCATTTCCGCTCGAGGCCTGCGCAAGGCCTATAAACAGACCGTGGCGCTGGACAACACCAGCTTCACGATCGCCCCCGGCCGCATCACCGGCCTGATCGGTCCCAACGGTGCCGGCAAGACCACCCTGCTCAAGGCCCTGCTCGGCCTGACCGCGGTGGAAGGCGAGCTGCGCGTGCTCGGGCTGGACCCGGCCGAGCAGCGCAACGCGCTGATGAACGATGTGTGCTTCATCGCCGACGTCGCGGTGCTGCCACGCTGGATGAAGGTGCGCGAGGCAATCGATTTCGTCGCCGGCACCCATCCGCGCTTCGACCGGGCCCGCTGCGAGCGCTTCCTGGCCTCCACCAAGCTGCATCCCAAGCAGCGCGTGCGCGAACTGTCCAAAGGCATGATCGTGCAGCTGCACCTGGCGCTGGTGATGGCCATCGATGCCAAGGTGCTGGTGCTGGACGAGCCCACGCTCGGCCTGGACATCCTGTACCGAAAGGAGTTCTACCAGCGCCTGCTGGAAGACTACTTCGACGAGCAGAAGACCATCATCGTCACTACCCACCAGGTGGAAGAGATCGAACATATCCTCACCGATGTGATGTTCATCCGCGATGGCCGCATCGTGCTCACCACCGACATGGAAGACATCGGCGAGCGCTACACCGAAGTACTGGTCTCGGCCGACGCCGTGGAGGCCGCGCGCGCGCTCAAGCCGATCGACGAACGCGCCCTGCCCTTCGGCAAGACGGTCCTGCTGTTCGACGGGGTGCCACGCGCCCAGCTCGCGCCCTTGGGGGAAATCCGCAGCCCGGGGCTGGCGGATCTGTTCGTGGCCATCATGAAGGGAACCTACGCATGAACACCGTCAACCATCCCATCAGCAAGGCCAGCGCGTTCAAGTGGCTGCTCAAGCGTGAGTACTGGGAAAACCGCGGCGGCTTCCTGTATGCGCCGGTGATCGCCGGTGGCATCTCGCTGGCGATGAGCCTGCTCGGCATCGTGTTCGGCCTGGTGGCCATGCACCGCGCAGTCAAGAGCGGCGGCCTCCACCTCAACGACGAAAACGTCAGCATCAACGGCCTGGACCTGAGCCTGCTGACCAGCAAGCTGGATGCCAAGAACCTGCATGACCTGGCCAATGGCCTGGACCTGACCCTGATCCTGAGCTCGGGTTGGCCGCTGATCGTGCTCGCCTTCGTGGTGTTCTTCTACTGCCTGGGGGCCCTGTACGACGACCGTCGCGACCGCAGCATCCTGTTCTGGAAGTCGCTGCCGCTGTCGGATACGTCCACCGTGCTGTCCAAGGCACTGAGCGCGCTGCTGATCGCCCCGCTCATCGCGGTGATCGCCTCGGCCCTGACCATGCTCGGCTTCCTGGTGATGATCTCGATCGTGGTGATCGCCCATGGCGGTGACCCGATGCTGCTGATCTGGGGTCCGGCCAGCCCGCTGACCATCATCGCCGGCCACCTGTCCTGGATCCCGGTCTACCTGCTGTGGGCGTTGCCGACCGTCGGCTGGCTGCTGCTGTGCTCGGCCTGGGCCAAGACCAAGCCGTTCCTGTGGGCGGTGATGCTGCCGCTGTTCGCCGGCATCATCGTGAGCACCACCAAGGTGATGACCCTGTTCGACCTGACCGGTGGCTGGTTCTGGAAGCACATCGTCGGCCGCCTGCTGCTCAGCGCGGTTCCCGCGACCGACCAGTTCTACCGTGGCGACGCGTTGTTCAGCGGCACTGGCAACATGGACAACCTGGTCAACGAACTGGGCCCGAGCCACCAGCTGGGCGCCTTCGCGATGCCGGAACTGTGGATCGGTGCAGCCTTCGGTGTGGTGTTCCTGTTCCTGGCCATCCGCCTGCGCCGCCGCGCCGGCGAAATCTGATCCCTGCCCTTCATCGAGGACCCACCCATGATCCGCAAGCTCGCTGTTGCTTCCCTGTTGTTGCTGCCGCTGACCGCGCTCGCCGATGAACCGCAGTGCAAATTCAACGAAGCGCGTGACCTCAAGCTCGACCTGGCCGGTGCCAAGGCGGTGGTGTTCGAAGTGAACCAGCACGATCTGGTGCTGCAGGCCGGCCCGGGCGCGGCCCAGCTCGGGGGGCGCGCCTGCGCCTCCAACGCCGACTGGCTGCGCGAGCTGACCGTGACCCAGCAGAAGGTCGGCGACAAGCTCGTCGTCCGCCTGCAGCGCGAAGGCCGCAGCCTGTCCATGAGCGGCAACAGCTATGCCTACCTGGACATGCGCGGCACCGTGCCGGACACGATCCTGGTCCAGCTCAAGGTCGGCTCGGGCGACGCCAGCGTCACCGGCGCGCATTCGCTCAGCGCCGACGTCGGCTCCGGCGATATCAAGCTCGAGAACATCAAGGGCCTGGTGACCGCGGCGGTCGGCTCGGGCGATGTCGTCCTCGACGGTGCCGGTGCACTGAACCTGCTCTCGGTCGGCTCGGGTGACTTCACGGCGCGCAACGTCCGCGGCGATGCCAAGGTCGGCACGATCGGCTCCGGCGACTTCGAACTCGATACGGTCGGCGGCAACGTCGAGATCGGCGTGGTCGGCTCGGGTGACACCACTGTGCGCCAGGCCAAGGGCAACGTACGGGTCGGCACCGTGGGCTCCGGCGATACCGAACTGCGCGACATCGGTGGCAGTGTCACCGTGGACCGCCACGGTTCCGGCGACGTGACCGCGCGCGACGTCGGCGGCGACCTGCGCGTGGCCAACAGCGGCAGCGGCGACATCCGCCACAGCAACGTGCGCGGCCGGGTTGAACTGCCGCGCGGCAAGTAAGCCTCTCATCTCCTCTTACGGATACGCATCATGACGACTCGACTGCTGCTGCCTGCCCTGCTGTTGTGCCTGCCGATCGCTGCCTGCAACGCCCCAGACAGCGGCAAGGGCAAAGCGCCCGCCGACCAGAGCGCATCCGCCCCCGCGACCAGCGCGCTGGATACCGATGGCATCGGCAAGACCGTGCAGGAGGCCACCGACAAGGCCCGCAAGGAAATCACCGAGGGCAACATCTCGATCTCCAACGGGAACTCGCCGAAGGCCGAGATCAGCCCGCAGGGTGACCTGCTCATCGATGGCAAGGCGGTCGCCGTGGACGCCCGGCAGCGTGCGCTGCTGCTGGACTACCGCAAGCAGGTCGAATCGCTGGCCAGTGCCGGCATGGAGATCGGCGTGGCCGGTGCCAATCTCGGCGTCAAAGCCGCCGGTGAGGCGATCAAGGGCATGTTCTCCGGCGACACCCAGGGCATCGAAGCGCGGGTGAATGACGAGGCCAAGAAGATCGAGGACCAGGCCCAGAAGCTGTGCGGTCTGTTGCCGGGGATGATGGCCAGGCAGCAGGCGCTGGCGGCCGCGCTGCCGGCCTTCCAGCCCTACGCGACCATGGACCAGAGCGACATCGACGACTGCGGCAAGTAAACCGGCCATTGCCTGCGACGATGCGTCGCAGGCAGGCCCTTCCCGGCGCCGGAGGACTACACTCTCCGTTCCCGCCGCATGCGTTGCCTGCTCATGAAGAAGCTGAGTCTGTTGCTGTTCGCCCTGTTCTGCCTGGTCGCCACCGGTTGCGACCAGGAATACCGCAATCACCGCGCCGAGCGCAGCAAGCCGAAGATCACGGTCAGCGACGGCATGGTCACCGTGCGCCGCGCGCCCGCGCCGAACATCATCATCCTGCCCAACGGGCACATGAAGATCGATGAGATCGAAATTCCGCTCAACGAGGAGCAGCAGGCGATGCTGCAGGGCATGTTCGGCCAGCTGCAGGTGCTGCGCCAGAACACCCTGACCGATGCCCCGCCGGACCCGGCCAAGCGTTCGGTGAAGATCCAGGTGCCCGAGGGCATGCAGCCGATCCCACCGGACCTGACCACGAAGATCCCGGAATTCAAAGCGTATACCGAAACCTTCGGCAATCTGCAGGCCGACCGCCACTAGGTAGTGCCGGCCGCTGGCCGGCTCCGCACCAAAAAAACGGGCCTTTCGGCCCGTTTTTCATTTCAGGAACCGCGTGCGCTCAACCACCCCCGCCGCCACCGGCATGAATGCCACCGGCGGTCAGCGCGGCCGGATCCAGCAGCCGGCGAAGCTCGGCCTCCGACAGGCCGCTGTCTTCCCTGGCCACGTCCAGCACCGGGCGCTGCTCCTTGTAGGCGCGCTTGGCGATCGCGGCGGCCTTCTCGTAGCCGATGATCGGGTTCAAGGCGGTGACCAGGATCGGATTGCGATCCAGTGCCTCGCGGACGCGATCCTCGCGCACCTTCAGCCCGGCAATCGCGGTATCGGCGAGCAGGCGGGTGATGTTGGCGAGCAGGTTGATCCCGTCCAGCAGGTTCGCGGCGATCAACGGCAGGGTCACGTTCAACTGGAAGTTGCCGGTCTGCCCGGCCACGGTGATCGCGGTGTGGTGGCCGATCACCTGGGCACAGACCATCACGGTGGCTTCGGGAATCACCGGGTTGACCTTGCCCGGCATGATCGAGCTGCCCGGCTGCAGCGCCGGCAGTTCGATCTCACCCAGCCCGGCCAGCGGACCGGCATTCATCCAGCGCAGGTCGTTGGCGATCTTGATCAGCGCCACGGCCAGGGCGTTGAGCTGGCCGGACAGTTCGACCGCATCGTCCTGCGCGGCCAGGCCTTCGAACTTGTTCTCGGCGCTGTCGAACTTGATGCCGGTCTGCTGCTTGAGCTGCTTGGCTACCTGCGCGCCGAAGCGCGGGTCGGCATTGATGCCGGTGCCGATCGCCGTGCCACCCAGCGGCAGGCGACGCAGCCGCTTGAGGCTGTCTTCGATCCGATCCTGGGCGGAGGACAACTGCGCCGACCATGCGCCGAACTCCTGCTCGAAGGTCAGCGGCATCGCATCCATCAGATGGGTGCGGCCGGTCTTGACCACCTTGCGCAGCGCGCGGCCGCGCTTGTCGATGGTCTTGCGCAGATGCGCCAGCGAAGGCAGCAGCTGCTCATGCACGCCGAGCAGCGCGGAAACGCGCAGCGCGGTCGGGATCACATCGTTGGAGCTCTGCCCCTGGTTGACGTGATCGTTGGGATGCACCGCGGTCTTGCCGGCCTTGCCGGCGCGGTTGGCCAGCGTGGCGATAACCTCGTTGGCATTCATGTTCGAGGAGGTGCCCGAACCGGTCTGGTAGACGTCGATCGGAAAATGCGCATCGTGGCGGCCGTCGGCGACTTCGGCCGCAGCGGCCTCGATGGCCTTGCCGATGTTGCGCGGCAGATGGCCCAGCTCGACGTTGACGTTCGCGGCAGCGCCCTTGACCAGGCCTAGCGCGCGGATGAAACCACGCGGCATGCGCTGGCCCGACACCGGGAAATTATCGACGGCGCGCTGGGTCTGCGCGCCCCACAACGCATCGGCGGGCACCTGCAGTTCGCCCATGCTGTCGTGTTCAATCCTGAAACCCTTGCTCATTGCTTCAACTCCGCACATCTTTCGTGGATGAAAGGGAACCTGCGGCTGGCAACGGGCCTGATTCCCTGGCTGGCGGCTGGCCTCACGATACTCTCAAGCGCCGTTGAAACCCAAGGCCGCGATGGATCGGCTAGACTCGGAATTCGTTTCCATTCAGACAGCCTGCCGCCCCCATGGGTGACGATCCCGACAGTAGTACCGGGCGTGCCGCCGCGCACGCACCGATGACCGCGCTCACCGCCCTGGTGACCGCGGGTGCCGTTCCGCCTCTGGCAGCAGCGCTGCGGGGCCGCGGATGATCGGCAACCTCCTGCTCCTCGTACTGGCCCTGCTGCTGGTGGTGCTCAACGGCTTCTTCGTGGCCGCCGAGTTCGCCCTGGTCAAGCTGCGCCACACCCAGGCCGTCGGCCTGGCCGAAAACAACGGCTGGCGAGGCCGCCTGCTGCTCAACGTGCATGCGCACCTGGATGCGTATCTCTCGGCGTGTCAGCTGGGCATCACACTGTCCTCGCTGGGCCTGGGCTGGGTCGGTGAACCGGCCTTCGCGCATCTGCTGCAACCGCTGTTCGATACGCTGGGGCTGACCCCGGACGCCTCGCGCCTGACCGCCTTCATCATCGCCTTCAGCATCATCTCGTTCCTGCACATCGTGCTCGGCGAACTGGCACCGAAATCGATGGCGATCCGCCGCCCGGAAGCGATGTCGCTGTGGACGGCCGCGCCGCTGTACCTGTTCTACTGGGCGATGTACCCGGCGATCTGGCTGCTCAACAACAGCGCCAACGCCCTGTTGCGCCTCGCCGGCTGGGGCGATGTGGAGCACACCTCGCACCGCTACTCGCGCGAGGAGCTCAAGCTCATCGTGGGCCGCCAGCAGCCCACGGGCACCGCGCCGGACCAGGACCTCACCCTGATGAGCCACGCGCTGGAACTGCCCGAGCTGGTGGCCGGCGACCTGATGCGCTCACGCGACCATATGCGCGCGTTCCGCGAAGGCATGAGCCTGGCCGACGTCATGGCCGAGTTCGCCGAGAGCCGCTACAGCCGCTACCCCTGGTTCGACCGCGATGGCGAGGAAGTGCTGGGCATCCTGCACATGAAGGACCTGCTGGTGGAAATCGCCCGCGGCAACCCGACCGATGACCTGCGCCCGCTGCTGCGCCCGGCCAACCTGATCGCGCTGGAGACCCCGGTGCCGCTGGTGCTGGAGCGGTTCCGCACCGGCACCACCCATCTCGCCCTGTGCGTGGAAGAGCACGGCCGCATCCTGGGCTACTTCACCCTGGAAGACCTGCTGGAAGTGGTGGTCGGCGATATCGAGGACGAGCACCTGCATATCGTCAAGGACGCCCCGACCCGCGGCGCGGACGGCACCCTGCTGGTGGCCGGTTCGACCTCGATCTTCCGGCTGGAGCGCCTGCTGGGGCATGACCTGGCCGCGCCGGACCACCTCAATTCGGTCGGCGGGCTGATCGTGCACCAGCTCCAGCGCCTGCCCGAGGAGGGCGAGCAGCTGGAGATCGACGGGCACCTGTTCACCATCAAGCGCATGGCCGGGCACCGGATCCAGGCGGTGACGGTGCGCATGGCACAGGCCGAGGACGCCGGGGCAGCGTAGAATGACGGCCCCCGCTGCCAACGACCTGCGCCCTGCCATGTCCGAATTCGCCCTGCTCGCCCTGTCCCCGCTCGATGGCCGCTACGCCGGCAAGGTCGACGCCCTGCGCCCGATCTTCTCCGAATACGGCCTGATCAAGGCCCGCGTGAAGGTGGAAGTGGAATGGCTGCTGGCACTGGCCAACGAGCCGGGCATCGTCGAACTGGCGCCGTTCTCGGCCGCCGCCACCGCGCGCCTGCGCGCCCTGGCCGATGACTTCGCCCCGGCCCACGCCGCGCGGGTGAAGGAGATCGAGCGCACCACCAACCACGACGTCAAGGCCGTGGAGTATTTCATCAAGGAACAGCTCACCGCCGATGCGGAGCTGGGCCCGGCGCTGGAGTTCGTGCATTTCGCCTGCACCAGCGAAGACATCAACAACCTCAGCTACGGCCTCATGCTCGAGCAGGCCCGCCGCGAGGTGCTGCTGCCGTCACTGGACAACATCGCCGGCGTGCTGCGTACCCTCGCCCACGCCCAGGCTGCCCAGCCGATGCTGTCGCGCACCCACGGCCAGACCGCCTCGCCGACCACCCTGGGCAAGGAAGTCGCCAACGTCGTCGCCCGCCTGGAGCGCCAGCGCCGCCAGATCGCCGCGGTCGAGCTGACCGGCAAGATCAATGGCGCGGTGGGCAACTACAACGCCCACGTGATCGCCTACCCGGACGTGGACTGGCCGGCCTTCGCCCAGCGCTTCGTGGAAAGCCTCGGCCTGGTATTCAACCCGTACACCACCCAGATCGAACCGCACGACAACGTCGCCGAAATCGGCGATGCCGCCCGTCGCGCCAACATCATCCTGATCGACCTGGCCCGTGACGTCTGGGGCTACATCTCGCTGGGCTACTTCAAGCAGAAACTCAAGGAAGGCGAAGTCGGCTCCTCGACCATGCCGCACAAGGTCAACCCGATCGACTTCGAGAATGCCGAAGGCAACTTCGGCATCGCCAACGCCCTGTTCGAGCACTTCAGCGCCAAGCTGCCGATCAGCCGCTGGCAGCGCGACCTGACCGACTCCACCGTGCTGCGCGCGGTCGGCACCGCCTTCGGCCACACCCAGGTCGCCCTGGATTCGCTGGCCAAGGGCCTGGGCAAGCTGACCGTGAACCCGGAGCGCCTGGACGCGGACCTCGATGCCTCCTGGGAAGTGCTGGCCGAAGCCGTGCAGACCGTCATGCGCCGCCACGGCCTGCCCAATCCCTATGAACAGCTCAAGGCCCTCACCCGCGGCCAGGGCATCACCACCGAATCGATGCAGGCCTTCGTCGAATCCCTGGACCTGCCGGCCGACGCCAAGCAGAGCCTGCGCGCCCTGACCCCGGGCGGCTACATCGGCCTGGCTGCGGATCTGGCCAGGGCGATCTGAGGGCCCGGGCGCGGCACCGCCGCGCCCCCGAATTTCCGTCTACACGCTGCAAGGATCTCCCCCATGGCCGCACGCAAGATCAAAACTCCCGCCATCGAAGTCCAGGCCCGCCCCGGCCTGCCGCTGGGCATGCCCGCCGCCACCTTCCTGCGCGACTACTGGCAGAAGCGCCCACTGCTCATCCGCGGCGCTTTCCCCGATTTCGAAACGCCGGTCCAGCCCGAAGACCTCGCCGGCCTGGCCTGCGAGGAAGGCGCGCTGTCGCGCCTGATCACGCACGATCGCGCCACCGATGGCTGGAGCGTGCGTACCGGCCCGTTCCAGGAAGAAGAGTTCCCGGGCATGCCCGACCACGACTGGACCCTGCTGGTCCAGGACGTGGACAAGTGGGACGCCGACGTGCGCGCCCTGATCAGCCATTTCGACTTCCTGCCGCGCTGGCGCATGGATGACGTGATGATCAGCTTCGCCGCCACCGGCGGCTCGGTCGGCGCCCACGTCGACCAGTACGACGTCTTCCTCCTGCAGGCTTACGGCCACCGCCGCTGGCAGATCGACGCCAGCGAATCCATCAAGGGCAAGCGCCCGCCGCTGGACTTCCGCGACGACGTCGAACTCAAGCTGCTGCGCCGCTTCAAGCCGACCCACGACTGGGTGCTGGCCCCGGGCGACATGCTGTACCTGCCGCCGAACGTGCCGCACAACGGCGTCGCCGAAGACCCGTGCCTGACCTTCTCCTTCGGCATGCGCGCCCCGGCCTCGGCCGAACTGATCAGCGACTACCTCGATACCCTGATCGACGGCGCCGACGAGTCCATCCGCTATCAGGACCCGGACCTGAAGGTCCCGGAAGATCCGAACGAAATCGACGTGGTTTCGATGAACCGCGTGGTCGAGGCGCTCAATGCGATCCGCATGAACGACCCGGACAAGCTCGGTGACTGGTTCGGCCGTTTCATCACCACCTACCGCGCCGCCGGGGAAGTGATGGCGCATGGCGAACCGCTGCCGCGCGAAGAGATCGAAGCCGCCCTCGGCGCCGGCGTGGAACTGCAGCGCCACCCGTGGGCGCGCCTGGCCTGGCGCCGGGCCAAGCGGGGCGCCAGCCTGTACTGCAGCGGCCTGGATTTCGCCCTGCCGGTCAAGGACGCCCAGGTGCTGGCCGGGGCCGAACAGGTCGGCGCGGCGCTTTACCAGAAGCTCTCGGCCAAGGGCCGTGACGCCGTGCAGGCGCTGGTTGCCGGCGGCTTCTACCAGCTGGTGGATGACGCCGGGTTCGAGGACGAAGACGACTACGTCGCCGAGTACGACATCGTCGATGGCACCGACGCGGTCGACGTCGTCGATGACGAGGCCGTCGAGGCCGACGTGCACGAAGTCACCATCCATGACGACGGCATCGAAGTCGTCGTCGATTTCGACGACAGCGACGAGCCTGACGGCAAGGACGCGCCCCCGCGCGGCTGAGCGCCCTGCCCGCCATGACCGCCTCCGGCTTTCACGTTGACGTGGTCGACTACCCGACGCAGCACGAAGCGCTGCACCGGGTGCGGTCCGCCGTGTTCGTCGACGAGCAGCAGGTACCCGCCGAGCTGGAGATCGACGCGCTCGATCCCCTGAGCGTGCACGTCCTGGCCCGCGACGCCGCTGGTTCCCCGATCGGCGCCGGCCGGCTCACCCCGGACGGCCGGATCGGGCGCATGGCGGTGCTGGCAGTCTGGCGCGGCACGGGCGTCGGTGAAGCCCTGCTGCTGGCCCTGGTCGACCAGGCCCGGGCCCGGGGCTGGCGGGAGGTCGCGCTGCACGCGCAGCTGCCGGCCCGTGTGTTCTACACCCGGCAGGGTTTCCTGCCCGACGGCGAGGTGTTCGAAGAGGCCGGCATCGCCCACCAGCACATGCGGCTGGCCCTGTCCGGGCCGGTCGCGATCGCACGGGCCGACGAGGCGGTGGCGATCACCACCGCGCTGGTCCACCGCGCCCGTCGCCAGCTCTGGATCCACAGCCGCCAGCTCGACCACGGCCTGCTCGATGCACCGCCGGTGCTCGAGGCCCTGCGCCGCTACGCCACCGCCCGCCATGACAAGCAGGCGTGGCTGATCGTCCACGACAGCGCCGCCATCCGCCAGGCCGGCTCGCCCGTGCTGGGCCTGCTCCAGCGCCTGCCGAGCGTCTTCCGCGTGCGCGAGGTCAGCGATCCGATCGACCGCGCCACCGCATCGGCCTGCCTGCTCAACGATGCCGGCGACTACTACTTTCGTCTGAGCGGCCATCGCTTCGATGGCGAGGCCGGGTTGGCCCAACCGGCACGTTCGCGACCGTTGCGGGAGGGTTTGCAGCGCGTATGGGAACGTTCGCGTGATTGCAGCGAACTTCGCGCGCTGGGCCTGTAGCTCACCCCACGCTCCCGAACCTGTCTGGGAATGACACCGCGGTCCCCGCACTGGACCGTACGGTGCCCCTTCCTGTCTCGATGGGGGTACAATTTGGGGTGTTAGATACCGCCCGCGCAGGGCTATTCACTTTTCCCTGCCGGATCATCGAAGCCTTACCCCACAAGCGAATCCGACTCTCCATCGTGGACAATCAACTGAAGCAGTTTGCGCAATCTTCGCAGCTCGCCGGCGGCAACGCCTCCTATATCGAGGATCTGTACGAGCAGTACCTCGTTTCTCCGGACAGTGTCGATCCCAAATGGAAGACCTACTTCGACGGCTTCCAGGGCCGCGAAGCCGGTGATATTCCGCACTCGGCCGTCATCGCCCACATTGCCGACGCCGCCAAGAAGGCCGTCAACAGTGGCACCGCCGCCGGTGCCGGCGACGAGCGCGAGCGCAATGTCGGCCGCCTGATCACCGCGTACCGTTCGCGTGGCCACCTCGGTGCCCGCCTGGACCCGCTGAGCCTGACCGCGCCGACCAATCCGCCGGATCTGGGCCTGCCGTTCCACAGCCTGTCGGAAAGCGACCTGGGCAGTGAGTTCAGCACCGGCGGTGTCGCCGGCCAGCCGCGCATGAAACTGCGCGACCTGCTGGAGCGCCTGAAGAAGACCTACACCGGCTCGATCGGTGCGGAATTCATGCACATCTCCGAGGTCGAGCAGCGCCAGTGGCTGTACCAGCGCCTGGAAATGGCCGGTGGCAACTACAACCTGGACGCAGAGACCCAGCGCCGCACCCTGGAGCGCCTGACGGCTGCCGAGGGTCTGGAACGCTACCTGCACACCAAGTACGTCGGCCAGAAGCGCTTCTCGCTGGAAGGCGGCGATTCGCTGATCCCGATGATGGACACCATCATCCGTGACGCCGGCAAGGATGGCGTCAAGGACGTGGTGATCGGCATGGCCCACCGCGGCCGCCTGAACGTGCTGGTCAACACCCTCGGCAAGAGCCCGCGCAAGCTGTTCGACGAGTTCGAAGGCAAGTTCGAGCACGACGACCACGCCTCCGCCGGCGACGTGAAGTACCACATGGGCTTCTCGGCCGACGTCGCCACCGCCGGTGGTGCCGTCCACCTGGCCCTGGCGTTCAACCCGTCGCACCTGGAAATCGCCGACCCGGTCGTGGCCGGCAGCGTCCGTTCGCGCCAGGAACGCCGTGGCGACACCGCCCGCAAGCAGGTCATGCCGATCCTGATCCACGGCGACGCGGCCTTCGCCGGTCAGGGCGTGGTGATGGAGCTGTTCCAGATGTCCCAGGCCCGCGGCTTCGCCGTCGGCGGCACGGTGCACATCGTGGTCAACAACCAGGTCGGCTTCACCACCTCCAACCCGGAAGACTCGCGCTCCACCCTGTACTGCACCGACGTGGCCAAGATGATCGCCGCGCCTGTGCTGCACGTGAACGGCGATGATCCCGAAGCGGTCGTGTTCGCCGCCAAGCTGGCCTTCGAGTTCCGCCAGAAGTTCAGCAAGGACGTGGTCATCGATCTGATGTGCTACCGCCGCTGGGGCCACAACGAGGCCGACGAACCGGCGATCACCCAGCCGCTGATGTACCAGGTGATCCGCAAGCACCAGACCACCCGCGAGCTGTACGCCGCGTCGCTGGAAGCGGCCGGCGTGATCGAAGCCGGCGGTGGCAAGGCGCTGGTCGATGCGTACCGCAACAAGCTCGATGCCGGTGAAGTCACCACCGAGCTGGCCCAGGTCGAAAAGACCCCGGCCACCAGCAAGATGTACGTCGACTGGCCCAAGCTGCTCAACGGCAAGCTCTCCGATGCCATCACCACCGCGGTGGGCATGGAGAAGGTCAAGCAGCTGGCGCAGATGATCAACACCGTGCCGGAAGGCGTGGAACTGCATTCGCGCGTGGCCAAGGTCTACGACGACCGCCGCAAGATGGCCGCCGGCGAGATCCCGGGCGACTGGGGCTTTGCCGAGAACCTGGCCTACGCCACGATCCTCGACGAAGGCAACAACCTGCGCCTGGTCGGCCAGGACGTCGGCCGCGGTACGTTCACGCACCGCCACGCGATCCTGCACGACCAGAAGACCGACAACTACTACCTGCCGCTGCGTCAGCTGGTCGAGTCGCCGGAACAGGCCACCATCATCGATTCGCTGCTCAGCGAAGAAGCAGTGATGGCCTATGAGTACGGCTTCTCCACCACCGATCCGAACACCCTGTGCATCTGGGAAGGCCAGTTCGGCGACTTCGCCAACGGCGCCCAGGTCGTGATCGATCAGTTCATCGCTGCCGGCGAAGCCAAGTGGGGCCGCATCACCGGCCTGACCCTGCTGCTGCCGCATGGTTACGAAGGCCAGGGCCCGGAGCACAGCTCCGCGCGTCTGGAGCGTTTCCTGCAGCTGTGTGCGCTGGAGAACATGCTGGTGTGCGTGCCGTCGACCCCGGCGCAGGCGTACCACATGCTGCGTCGCCAGATGCGCATGACCACCCGCAAGCCGCTGATCGTGATGTCGCCCAAGTCGCTGCTGCGCCACAAGCTGGCCGTGTCGACCCTGGACGAACTGGCCAATGGCGAGTTCCAGCACCTGATCGGCGATGCCAAGGCAGACGCCAAGAAGGTCAAGCGCGTGGTGCTGTGTTCGGGCAAGGTCTACTACGACCTGCTGGAAGACCAGACCAAGCGTGGCCAGGACGATGTCGCCATCATCCGCGTCGAACAGCTGTATCCGTTCCCGCGCGTGGCACTGGCGGCCGAGCTGAAGAAGTACGGCAAGGCGGCCGATGTGGTGTGGTGTCAGGAAGAACCGCAGAACCAGGGTGCCTGGTACCAGATCCGCCACCACCTGCAGGCCTGCCTGGCCGATGGCCAGAGCATCCATTACGCAGGTCGCGCCCGTTCGGCATCGCCGGCCGCTGGACACATGGCTGACCACATCATCGAACAGCAGAAGCTGATCGCCGATGCCCTGGTCAACCCGTTCAACGACTCGGTCGCTGAATAACTCTCCCCCTCATTCTAGAAAAGACAAACCAGGAAGCTCCCGCATGGCCACCGAAGTCAAAGCCCCGGTACTGCCCGAATCCGTCGCCGACGGCACCATCGCCACCTGGCACAAGAAGGTCGGCGATGCCGTCAAGCGCGATGAAAACCTGCTTGATCTGGAAACCGACAAGGTCGTCCTGGAAGTGCCGTCGCCGGTCGATGGCGTGTTGAAGGAGATCAAGTTCGAGGTGGGCGCCACGGTGACCTCCAGCCAGATCGTGGCCATCATCGAAGAAGGCGCCGTGGCCGATGCGCCGGCGCCGGCTGCTGAAGAGAAGAAGGCCGAGGCCGCTCCGGCCAAGGCCGCCGCTCCGGCTGCTGCCGCAGCGCCGGCCCCGGCTGCGAAGTCCGGCGCCGACGCCCTGCCCCCCGGCGCGCGCTTCACCGCGATCACCGAAGGCGTGAACCCGGCCGACGTGGACGGCACCGGCCGTCGCGGCGCGGTGACCAAGGAAGACATCGTCAACTTCGCCCGCAACGGTGGCGCCGGCAAGTCCGGTGGCGCACGTCCGGAAGAACGCGTGCCGATGACCCGGATCCGCAAGCGCATCGCCGAGCGCCTGATGCAGTCCAAGAACGGCACCGCGATGCTGACCACCTTCAACGAAGTCGACCTGTCCAAGGTCTCGGCCGCGCGCAAGGATCTGCAGGACGAGTTCGTCAAAGCCCACGGCATCAAGCTGGGCTTCATGAGCTTCTTCGTGAAGGCCGCGGCCAACGCGTTGCAGCGCTTCCCGCTGGTCAATGCCTCGATCGATGGTGACGACATCATCTATCACGGCTACTCGGACATCTCGATCGCCGTGTCGACCGAGAAGGGTCTGGTGACCCCGGTGCTGCGCAACGTCGAGCGCATGTCGTTCGCCGACATCGAAAAGACCATCGCCGACTACGCCAAGAAGGCCCGTGACGGCAAGCTGAGCCTGGAAGAACTCCAGGGCGGCACCTTCACCGTGACCAACGGCGGCACCTTCGGCTCGCTGCTCTCGACCCCGATCATCAACCCGCCGCAGAGCGCCATCCTGGGCATGCACGCCATCAAGGAACGTCCGATCGCCCAGAACGGCCAGGTCGTGATCGCGCCGATGATGTACCTGGCGCTGTCCTACGATCACCGCATCATCGACGGCAAGGATTCGGTCCAGTTCCTGGTGGACATCAAGAACCAGCTGGAAAACCCGGGCCGCATGCTGTTCGGCCTGTAAGACCTCCCACCCCTCCGCGCCTGCGCGGAGGGGTTCTGGTAAAGAAACAAGGAACTATCAATGGCTGAACAATTCGACGTCGTCGTCATCGGTGCCGGTCCGGCCGGCTACCATGCCGCCATCCGCGCCGCGCAGCTGGGTCTGAAGACCGCCTGCATCGACGCTGCGCTGGGCAAGGACGGCAAGCCGGCCCTAGGCGGCACCTGCCTGCGCGTGGGCTGCATCCCGTCCAAGGCGCTGCTGGATTCCTCGCGCCAGTTCTGGAACATGGGCCACATCTTTGGCGACCACGGCATCAGCTTCAAGGACGCCAAGATGGACGTCGAGGCGATGGTTGGCCGCAAGGACAAGATCGTCAAGCAGTTCACCGGCGGCATCGCCATGCTGTTCAAGGCGAACAAGGTCACCGCGTACTACGGTTTCGGTGAACTGCAGCCGGGCAACATCGTCAAGGTGAAGCAGCACGACGGCTCGGAAGTCGAGCTGAAGGGCACCAACGTCATCATCGCCGCCGGTTCGGATTCGATCGAACTGCCGTTCGCCAAGTTCGACGGCGAGACCATCGTCGACAACGTCGGCGGCCTGGACTTCACCGAAGTCCCCGCCCGCCTGGCCGTGATCGGCGCCGGCGTGATCGGCCTGGAACTGGGCAGCGTCTGGAAGCGCCTGGGTTCGGAAGTGACCATCCTGGAAGCGCTGCCGGACTTCCTGGCCGCGGCCGATGCCGAAGTGGCCAAGACCGCCTTGAAGGAATTCAAGAAGCAGGGCCTGGACATCCGCCTGGGCGCCAAGGTCTCCAAGGCCGAGGTGACCGGCAAGGGCAAGAAGAAGGAAGTCGCCCTGACCTACACCGATGGTGAAGGCGAGAAGAGCCTGATCGTGGACAAGCTGCTGGTGGCCGTCGGCCGTCGCGCCGCCACCAAGGGCCTGCTGGCCGAAGGCACCGGCGTCAAGATCAACGAGCGTGGCCAGATCGAAGTGGACGCGCACTGCCACACCGGCGTTGATGGCGTCTGGGCGGTCGGTGACTGCGTGCGCGGCCCGATGCTGGCGCACAAGGGCTTCGAAGAAGGCATCGCCGTGGCCGAGCTGATCGCGGGCCTGCCGGGCCACGTCAACTTCGACACCATCCCGTGGGTGATCTACACCGAGCCGGAGCTGGCCTGGGTCGGCAAGACCGAGCAGCAGCTCAAGGACGAAGGCATCCCGTACAAGGCGGGCAGCTTCCCGTTCGCCGCCAACGGCCGTGCCGTGGCGATGATCGAGCCGACCGGCTTCGTGAAAGTCCTGGCGCATGCCGAGACCGACCGCATCCTGGGCATGCACCTGGTCGGCGCGAACGTCTCCGAGCTGGTGCACGAAGGCGTGCTGACCATGGAGTTCAGCGGTTCGGCCGACGACCTGGCGCGCATCTGCCACGCCCACCCGTCGCTGTCGGAAGTGGTGCATGACGCGGCGATGGCCGTGAGCAAGCGCGCGATCCACAAGGCCAACTGAGCCCTGTTGGTGCGGCCGTTGGCCGACGTCGCCTGGTAACGAAAAACCCCGCCTCGGCGGGGTTTTTCGTGGGCGGTGGGTCGTGCCGGCCGCTGGCGGGCCCGCGCCATGGGTAGTGCCGGCCGCTGGCCGGCTCCACGTAATCCGGACAGAAGGAGCAGCCGGCCAGCGGCCGGCACTACACCCCTATCCCCGGGGTGCCTCAGGCCGTCGCGACGCGGCCGCCGCCCAGGACCCGCGCCGGCAGCATGAACAGCGCGCGCAGGAAGGCGAACAGTGCCGAGAAGGTGATGCCGACCAGGCGGAACGGCAGGCTGAACAGCCACACGAACGGCCACGCCACCAGGGCCAGGAGCGCCAGCGGCCAGCACAGCACGAACAGCAGGCACCACACGCCCAGGGCGAACAGGGTCTTCATCGTCGGTCTCCGTTGGCGGCACCCTGCCGCCCGGAGACCACCATCGCGCGCGGCGTGGGCGCGCTGCAACGGGTTTGCGACGAAACCGGCGATAAGCCGATGAAACGGTAGTGCCGGCCGCTGGCCGGCTCTGCCCGATAACGGTTTCAATGGTAGTGCCGGCCGCTGGCCGGCTCTGCCCGATAACGGTTTCAATGGTAGTGCCGGCCGCTGGCCGGCTCTGCCCGATGACAGGTCCATGGGAGCCGGCCAGCGGCCGGCACTACCGTAACGCCGTCGGCGTTACTCGAACGAACCCACCGAATCGTGCGACAGGTTGTCGAAGCGCGTGTACTCGCCGAAGAACTTGAGCTTGCACGAGCCGGTCGGGCCGCCTCGGTGCTTGCCGATGATGATCTCGGCCAGGCCCTTGTCCGGCGACGTTTCCTTGTTGTAGTAGTCGTCGCGGTAGATGAACACGATCATGTCCGCATCCTGCTCGATAGCGCCGGATTCGCGAAGATCGGCCATCACCGGGCGCTTGTCGGTACGCGTTTCCAGCGAGCGGTTGAGCTGGGAAAGCGCGATCACCGGCACGTTCAGTTCCTTCGCCAAGCCCTTCAACGAACGCGAGATTTCCGAGATTTCGGTCGCGCGGTTTTCGCTGTTGCCCGGCACGCTCATCAGCTGCAGGTAGTCGATCACGATCAGGCCCAGGTCGTGCTCGCGCTTGAGGCGGCGGCACTTGGAACGCAGGATCTCCGGCGACACGCCCGGCGTATCGTCGATGAAGATCTTGGTTTCCTTCAGCATCCGGATCGCACCGGTCACCCGGCTCCAATCCTCGTCTTCCAGCTGGCCGGTACGCAGGCGCTGGGCGTTGATGCGGCCGTTGGAGGAAATCAGGCGCATCGCCAGCTGCGAGGCCGACATTTCCATCGAGAACACCGCCACGCCCTTCTTGGACTTGATCGCGGCGTACTCGGCGATGTTCAGTGCCAGCGTGGTCTTGCCCATGGCCGGGCGCGCGGCCAGGATGATCAGATCGGTCGGCTGCAGGCCCGCGGTCATCGCATCGAAATCGGTGTAACCGGTCGGCAGGCCGGTGATGTTGCCGCCGTTCTCGAAGCGGTTGCGCAGCTCTTCGAAGGCATCTTTCAGCGCGCCGGGCATCGCCACGAAATCGGTACGGCCGCGTGCGCCCTGCTCGGCGATCGCGAACACGGATTTTTCCGCTGCCGAGAGCAGTTCGCTGCTCTCGCGGCCTTCGGGCTGGAAGCCGTCGTTGACGATGTCCGTACCGACCTGGATCAGCTGCCGCAGCACCGCCTTGTCACGCACGATCTCCGCGTAGGCACTGATGTTGGCGGCCGACGGCGTGGTGCTGGCCAGTTCGATCAGGTACGCGCCGTCACCGACCAGCTCCATCTTGCCCTGCGATTCGAACCACTCGCCCAGCGTCACCGCATCGAACGGGCGGTCGCGCTCGGACAGCTCGCGGATCGCGCGGTAGATCATCTGGTGATCGCGGCGGTAGAAGTCGGTTTCGGTCAGCTGGTCGTTGACCCGGTCATAGCTCTCCGGGGCCAGCATCAGCCCGCCCAGCACCGCCTGTTCGGCCTCGATCGAATGCGGCGGCACGCGCAGGGCGTCGATGCGCATCTCATCGCGATCAAAGCGGTCACCGCGGTCTTTGCGGTCGGAACGGAAGCCAGAACGGGCGGACATGGGGGGCGTACTTCCTGCAATGTGAGGCGTGGGACATGGTAGGCACGCGGGGAGCCCCGCAGCCATGCACAAACCTGTGGATAAACAGTGGATGAGCTGGGGATACCGGCGCCTGCCGGTACGATCGGCCGGGGCCGTCGCATCGCGTGCGACGGACGCCCTTGCGGCGTCCGTCCACGCCATTATCGCAGAAGCATGACCCGCTCGCGGTGGATCAGTGCGTGCCGCCGTGGGTGCCGACCCAGGCAAGGAACGTGTCCACGAAGCCCTGCAGGAAGTCCTGGGTGCCGGTGTTGCTGATCGTGCCGTTTTCGTCGATCAGCCCTTCCTTGAAGTGCAGGAAGGCCTCGGGCTGGCCCAGCACCGGCATGTCCAGGTAGGCCAGGATGTTGCGCAGGTGCTGCTGGGCCAGCGCGGTGCCGATCACGCCGATCGAGGCGCCGATCACCGCCGCCGGCTTCCCGGCGAAGGCACTGTCGCCATACGGGCGCGAGCCGAGGTCGATGGCGTTCTTGAGCACGCCCGGGACCGAGCGGTTGTATTCGGGGGTGACGAACAGCACCGCATCCGCGTCACGGATCTGCTGCTTCAGGCGGACGCCCTGGCTGGGGTAGTCCTTGTCGAAATCCTGGTTGTACAGCGGCAGGTCACCGATCTCCACGTAGGAGAACACCGCCTTGCCGGCCGCCAGTTTCTCCAGCGCGCGCGCCAGCACCTTGTTGTGGGAGCCTTTGCGCAGGCTGCCGACCAGTACCGCGATCTTGTATTCGGCCATCACGTCATCTCCGTTCGGGGGGAAGGCCCAGCCTAGGCGGGCTTACCTTCGGCAACGGTGAAGGCGACGTCAGCCACGCATGGCGTGGCTCTACAGCCGACACCACATCCCGTAGAGCCACCCCATGGGTGGCTGCCCTCCGTCCAGACGTACCCGCACAGGCAGCGCTATGCGCGTGTCACGTCGGCGCGTGCGTTGCGCCAATGCGCCTGCCAGGCCTGGAACATCAGCACGTTCCACAGATGGGTGTGCCATTTGCGCTCGCCCTGCTTGAACTGCTGCCACAGCGGGGCGACCGCCTCGACGTTGAACACGCCCTCCTCGGCCAGCCGCGCCGGATCCAGCAGTTCATCGGCCCAGCCGCGCAGGTCGCCCTTCAGCCACGCACTGACCGGGGCACCGAAGCCGCGCTTGGGACGGTGCACCATGTCCTGCGGCACGTAGCGGCCGAGTACGCGTTTGAGCAGGTACTTGCTGACCCCGTCGCGCTGTTTCATCGCCATCGGCAGTGACCAGGCGAACTCCGCCACGCGCCAGTCCAGCAGCGGCGCACGCGCCTCCAGGCTGACCGCCATGCTGGTGCGGTCCACCTTGCACAGCAGGTCGTCGGGCAGATAGGTACTGAAATCGGCCAGCATCATGGCGTCGGCCGGTGAGCCGGCGCCGTGCAGCGGATCGGCCAGGTCGTAGAAGCTGCCGGCCGCCTGTGCACCGCGAACGGCGGCCACGGGATCGCGCCAGCGCGAAATACGGTTGCGGTAGACATCACCAATGCCACGCGCGCCGGACTCGGCCAGCAGCGCAGCCAGGCCGCCGGTGCGCGAGGCCTCGCCCTGCGTGTGCGCATGGCGGGCCATCCAGCGCCGCAGCGGCGCCGGCACCTTGCCGAGCAGGCGCCAGTTGCGCATCGCCCGCTGGTAACGGGTATAGCCGAAGAACAGTTCATCACCGCCGTCGCCCGACAGCGCCACCGTCACGCCCTGCCGCGCCAGCTTGGCGACCAGCGCCGTGGGCACCTGCGAGGCATCGGCGAAGGGTTCGTCGAACATCGCCGGCAGGCTGGGCACCACCGCGAGCGCGTCGGCACCGCTGACATACAGCTCGGTGTGATCGCAGCCCAGGTGCTGGGCCAGCGACTTGGCCAGCGGCGCCTCGTCATGGTCCGAGCCGGTGAAGCCGATGCTGAAACTGTGCACCGGCTGGCTCGACTGCGCCTGCATCAGGGCGGCCACCACCGAGGAATCGGTACCGCCGGAGAGGAATACGCCGACCGGCACATCGGCCACCATGCGCAGCGCGACCGCGTCGCGCAGCACGGCATCCAGGCGCTCTTCGGCCTCGGCCTCGTTGCCGGTGAAGGGTGCGACGAGCGCCTGCTGCATGCGCTCGCGCGCATTCCAGAACGGCTGCTGCAACTGGTCCGGGCGATGCGCGGCGGCGCCGGCGGCGACCGCCTCGGCATCCAGCCGCAGCACGCGGCCGGGCATCAGCTTGAAGCAGCGCGCGTGGATGCAGTGCGGCGCCGGGATGTAGTCCAGCCGCAGCAACAGGGTCAGCGCATCGCGGTCGACCTCGTTGTCGAAGGCCGGGTGCTGCCACAGCGCCTTGAGCTCGGAGCCGAACACCAGTGTTTCACCGGCCCAGCCGTAGTACAGCGGCTTCTTGCCGACCCGGTCGCGGGCCAGCCACAGGCAGCGCTCGGCGCGGTCCCACAGGGCGATGGCGAACATGCCGTTGCTGCGCTGCAGGGTCTCGTCGAAACCCCACTCGGTGACGGCGGCAAGCAGCACTTCGGTATCCGAATGGCCACGGAAACCATGCCCCAGTGCTTCCAGCTCGGCGCGCAGTTCGGCGAAGTTGTAGACCTCGCCGTTGTAGGCCAGCACGTAGCGGCCATCGGCCGAGGTCATCGGCTGATGGCCCAGCGGCGACAGATCCAGGATGCTCAGCCGGCGATGCGCCAGCGCGATGCCGGCCGAGGCATCGGCCCACACCCCGCTGTCATCCGGGCCGCGGTGCACCAATGCGTCGCCCATGCGCCGCGCCTGTTCTTCCAGTGCTGCCTGCTCTTTTGCCGGAGCGGGCAGCAGCATGCCTGCCAATCCACACATGTTTCAAGGGTCCTGCGCCAGCGCGAGGGCGGCGTTCAATACCGCATTGTCGCTTGGAAGCACGCACAATGCTGCCCCCGCCAGCGGCGTGTAGGTATCGGCCCCGCATACCCGCCGGATCGGCAGGTGACCCAGTCCCGCCTCGACCAGCGCGGTGATCACGCCCTCGCCCACCCCGGCGCTGTGCCGGCCCTCATCGACCACCAGCACGCGCTGGGCATCGGCGGCCTGCGCGGCGATGAAACCCGTATTGAGCGGCACCAGCCAGCGCAGGTCGACCACCCGCACCTGCCAGCCCAGCTGCTGCTCGATCGCCCGTGCCGCGCGCAGGCTCATCGGCACGCCGTTGCCATAGGTGAAGATGACCAGGTCACTGGCCTCCGGCGCGTAGACCCGGCCCTCGCCGAGCACCAGTGCCTGGTCGGCGGCCGGATACGGGAACAGCCACTGGCCATCGCCGGGCGCGTGCAGGTCCTTGGTCATGTACAACGCGATCGGCTCGAGGAACACCGCGACGCGGCCATCAACGGTCGCCAGCGCCGCCAACGTGCGCAGCATCATCGCCGCATCGTCGCCGCGCGAAGGACAGCCGACCACCAGCCCGGGAATATCGCGCAGCGCGGCGATCGAGTTGTCGTTGTGGAAATGCCCGCCGAAGCCCTTCTGGTAACCCAGCCCGGCGATCCGCACCAGCATCGGGTTGCGGTACTGATCGTTGGAGAAGAACTGCAGCGAGCAGGCCTCGCCGCGCAGTTGGTCCGCCGCATTGTGCAGATACGCCAGGTACTGGATCTCGGGGATTGGCAGCATGCCCAGGTTGGCCAGGCCCTGCGCCATGCCCAGGATCATGGTTTCATCGAGCAGGGTATTGAACACACGGCGCGGCCCGAAGGCCTTGAGCAGGCCCTTGCTGACCGTGTACACCCCGCCCTTCTGCGCGACGTCCTCGCCGAACAGCAGCGTGGACGGGTACTTGGCCATCAGATCGTGCAGTGCCTGGTTGATCTGTATCGCCAGGTGGCGCGGCGGCTGTGTTTCCGGCAACTGCGCCGGACCGCCAAATGCAGCGGCGCGCGCCTCATGGCCGGGCATTCGCGTGGCTTCGGCATGCACCGCCGCCGGCGAGTATGGCGCCAGTGGGGCGATCACTTCCGCGAGATCGGTCAGTTTCGGGCGTCGATCCGCTTCGGCGGCGGCGGCAAAACAGCGCGCGCGCACGCGCTCGTACAGATCGAGCACCTGCCCGGCCGTCATCCAGCCGGACGCCATCGCGATCGCCGCCGAGCGCAGCAGCGGATCGCTGGCCTCGGCCGCACACAGCTCCGGCAACGGCCGCCACTCGATTTCGAAATCCGTACCGGCGTGGCCCATCAAACGCGTGGTGCGCAGGTGCAGGAAAGTCGGGCGCCGCGTCTGCCGGCAATGTGCCAGCGCGCGCTCCACCTGCGCATGCCCTTCGACCAGATCCAGACCGTCAGCGAAGAAGTAGTCCAGGCCCGGGCGGTGCGCGAAGCTCTGCGCGATCCAGCCATCGGGTGTCTTGACCGAAATGCCGATGCCGTTGTCCTCGCAGACGAACAGGATCGGCGCGGGAAGGCGCTGATAGGCGGCCCACGACGCCGTGTTGAACGCGGTCTGCGCGGTGGCGTGGTTGGCCGAGGCATCGCCGAAGGAACAGATCACCACGCTGTCGTCGGGAATCGGCAGTGTCTGGCCGATGCGCCGCCCGCTTTCGATGGCCAGCGCCGTGCCCAGCGCCTTGGGCAGGTGCGACGCGATCGTCGAGGTCTGCGGCAGCACCCACAGCGGCTTGCTGCCCCACACCTTGTGGCGCCCACCGCTGGCCGGATCGTCCCGACTCGCCGCGAACGAAAGCGCCGCATCCATCACCGGGTCCATGCCCGGCAGCTTGCGGAAGCGCTCGGCCATGAAACCGCCGGAACGGTAGTGCAGGAACGCCGGATCGGTGTGCCGGGCCAGCCGCGCCACCAGCGCATTGCCCTCGTGGCCGGACGAACCGATCGTATAGAAGACCTTGTTCTGGACGCGCAGCACACGCGCCATCAGGTCCAGATGGCGGCTGATCAGCTGCGACTCGAACAGGTCGGCAAAGCCCTGTGCATCCAGCGTGCTGCCCGGAAGGATGGGGCTGCCGGGTGCGGGCGTCGGTGCGGGATCGCCGCGCCACTGCTGCACGAACTCGATGAAATTGGCATCGCAGATCTCGGCCCGGTTGAGGCCTTTCATGCGTGCGGGAATCGGATCGGGAACCACGGCAAACATGCATCACCCTCCGTGACGTGTCGCGGGTGTGGACAACCGGATGACCTCAGATGGACGGCGCGAACAGGGCCTGCACCTCCGGCAGCGGTGTGGGCATGGGCACGAACCGCGGCGGCTCGCGCACGCGCTGCACCAGCGGCACCTTGGCGTGGGGATTCGACGTCATCGCGCCCTCTTGGCCATGCATCGCGGGCGGCCTGCCCGCGATGCCGAGTCTGGCCTCAGCGCATTGCCTTTGCCAAGCGCGGGTGCAGCATCACCGCTGCGTGGCGCGTCGCTGCTGCCATTGCTGGCGCGACTGCCCCCAGATCTCGATCGGCTTACCGGCATGCGGCGGCGGCAGCTCGCCCATCCGCAGCAGCGAACTGCCCAGCTTGCGCGCGACCCCCTTGGAATTCTCGTTGGCGGCATCGATGGTGTGGATGATCTCTTCCCAGCCCAGCGTGTCGAACGCCCAGTCCATGCTGGCCACGGCGGCTTCGGGCGCATAGCCCCTGCCCCAGCTCTCGCGGCGGATGCTCCAGCCGACCTCGGTGCCCGGCCAGTCCAGCGGCTGCCACGGGCCCATGCGGCCGACCCAGTCGCCGCTGCTTTTTTCGATCACCGAAAACATCGAAAACCCATACAGGTGCCAACTGCCGACCAGGCAGCTGAAGCTGCGCCAGGCCTGCGACGGCGGCTGCACCCCACCGAGGTGCTGCATCACCTCCGGGTCCGAGCAGAAGCGCAGGAAGGCATCGAAATCCTCCGCGCGCGGTGGGCGCAGGATCAGACGGTCGGTCTCCAGCCGGAGGTCGAAAATGCTCATGGCGTCCTCTGTGAGTGCAGGTATACGCAGATGATCCCAGAACACCGAGCGGCGCGCTGTGCCGCTGACCCCACAACGCAACACGCCGGCGAAGGCCGGCGTGTTGGTGATGCATCCGAACCGCTGCGAATTACTGCCTGTTCGCATCCAATGCGGCGGTCTGGGTGACCAGCTGGCCGTCGATCACCGGCAGGCGATCGCTGCTCGGCTTGTTGTCCATCTTCACGGTCTTCTCAGCGCCATCGTAACGGTAGGTCACGTTGTAACCGGTGACCGCATTGGTGGTGCCCATCGGGATGCGGTTGCCCGGCTTGCTGGCCATGCGCATGGTGCCGGTGGTGCCGTCTTCATTGCGGTAGGTCACGTTGTAACCGGTGACGCGGGTCGACTCGGAGGTCGCGGTTTCGGTATGGCACTGACGCTCGGTACGGTTGACCACGCGGCCACCGACGTGGCGCTTGTCCACCTGGTTGCCGATCATGCCGCCGGCAACCGCACCCGCGGCAGTCGCTGCCTTGCGGCCGTTGCCACCGCCGACCTGGTTGCCGAGCAGGCCGCCGATCACGGCACCGGCGACGGTGCCGCCGACATTGCCGTCGCGCTCGGGCAGACGTTCCTGGACCACCACGTCCTGGCAGACTTCATGCGGCGTCTGCGTGCTGGACGTCTCGCGCACCGGCTCGGTGCCAATCACGGTGGCGTAGGCCTTTTCCTTCTTGGTCAGCGGATCGACCTTGACGATGTCGGCGTACTCGAGCTTGCCGGCCTTGTCTCCGATGGCCAGCTGATCGGTGCGCGCGCCGTCATCGGCCAGCGGCGTGGTGTCCAGAGTGGGCCGGGGCTGTCCAGCGGTCACCGCATCGGGCGAGGAACTGCCGCCCTTCATGAAGGCAGCAGTGGCGATCCCGCCGACCAGCAGTGCACCCGCAGCGACCAACGCAGTAGTAGTTGTACTTTTCATAACCGGCTCCCTGCGGACGATCCGCAACGTTCTTGAGTGAATTCCAGCACGGCCACCCTGAACGGAATCTCCACGGATCGTGAACATCCGGCTGCCCATTCAGGTTCGGTGAGCCTTGGGCTCGTGATAGCGTTTACAGCATCTGCCCAGGAGTGCCCCATGTCCAATCCCATACTGTTGCCGGTGCTGGAATGGGCGCGTCGGCTGCGCTACCCCACCCTGTTCAAGATCACCGCCGCCCTGTTCGCGGTGACCCTGGTGATTCCGGACCCACTGCCGTTCGTGGATGAAATCCTGTTCGGCCTGGGCACGCTGCTGCTGGCCAACTGGAAACGACGCGGCGAAAAGACGCCGCCGCCACTGCCGGCCAAGCGCCGCGCGTGAGGTTGATCGACAGCCACTGCCACCTGGATGCGGGCGAGTTCGATGCGGATCGCCCTGAAGTGATCGCGCGCGCCCGCGCGGCCGGGGTGCGGGCGCAGGTCGTGCCGGCCGTCACTGCCGCCAGCTGGCCCGGGCTGCGGGACGCCTGCCGGCTCGCCGACGGGCTGCACCCGGCCTACGGGCTGCACCCCATGTTCCTGGACCAGCACCGACCCGAACACCTGGAGGCGCTGCGGGCGTGGCTCGAACGCGAGCGCCCCTGCGCGGTCGGCGAATGCGGGCTGGACTTCTTCGTGGAGGGCCTGGATGTGGACGCCCAGCAGCACTACTTCCTGGGCCAGCTGCGGCTGGCGCGCGACTTCGACCTGCCGGTGATCGTGCATGCGCGCCGTGCGGTGGATGCGGTGATCGCGGCGATCAAGCAGATCGGCGGGCTGCGCGGCGTGGTCCACAGCTTCTCCGGCAGCCCCGAGCAGGCGCGGCAGCTGCACCAGCTGGGCTTCCTGATCGGGCTGGGCGGCCCGTTGACCTATGACCGCGCCCAGCGCCTGCACCGCCTGGTAGCCAGCATGCCCCTGGAGCAGCTGCTGCTGGAAACCGACGCGCCGGATCAGCCGGATGCGGGCATCCGCGGCCAGCGCAATGAGCCGGCGCGGTTGCCGGTGATCCTCGCGACGGTGGCGCGGCTGCGCGGGGAACCGGCCGAGGCGATTGCCGCGCAGACCACGGCCAATGCGCGACGTCTGTTCTCCCTGCCGTAGGTGCGGCCGGGACCGGCTATTGCTGCCCGCTCTTGGACCGGGTGCTTGTCCAGCGCTCTCGCCGATCCCCGCTGCGCGGCGTCAGACCAGATCTGGACGGTCCAACCGACTCCTGTGCCCATGCCCTGCAGCAGTCAATTGCTGCACCAGCGCTTCCCTGGCCTTCCTGCCTCCCATGCGCACGTGCTCCAGTTCTGCTGCAGTGATCAGCACCACAGGCACCAAGGTGACCGGCGAAAGCGGCATGTCCTCAAGACGTGTAGCGAAATCCGGCGCCGGGCCGCCAACCAGGACGCCAACGCAATCGTCCTCTGTGATGAATCGCGTCGGTATCTGATCGATCAGGTGAGGTGCCTCGCTCGCACCGGGCAACTCCACCGATAGCACCCCATAAGTTTCCAGTTGGTGCGTGATGCCACCTGCATTGGCGACTGTGCCAGCGACGTACGCACTACATCCAAAGCCCAACTGCGCATGAGGGGAGTGACGTCGCCTACATCGCCTCGAGTACCTTCGGCAAGATCCCCGGTTTCGAGAAAAAGCTCCATCTCGAAACCATTGCCCAGTTCAGGCGCACCATCGAATGGATCCGACAATCCGTCCGTAGCGATAATGACGGAATCTCCCCGACGCACAATTCGATATGCCTGCCGGGTCGAAGGCCAATCGGGCCCACCAAGGAAGCTGGGGCTGATGAGGTGGCCCAGAACGTCCTGCTCGACGAAGCCCACTGATCGCCAGTGACGGTCCAGGCACTCACTACTGGCCTGCCGCGCCGCTTGATCGGCTGTATCCTCGGCGGTATCGGCCTGGGACGACCCTCCCACATCGTCATTCGAGCTCGCGACTGAATTCGCCAGTTCCTCACGGAGAGGCGCATCTCCGGACTTTGACGAGTTAAATAGTTTCTTTAGAAAACCCATGTGATTTCGGCAGAATGACAGATTGTCACCATGTCACTAGCTCGCTTTGCCTGCAACTCGCCATGTCGCCTATGACCCTCGCCTTGTTACAAGGCTAAATGTCAAAATCGCCGGCCCGATAACGGTCGACCAACGATCCGCTCAACGGTAGCAGCAGCCCGGTTTCATTCTGCCTCGCCAGGTGCCACACCCTTCTTCGGCTTCATCAACATCTCCAGCGCCTTGCCCACCGCCGCGAACGCGAACGCACCGGTGATGTGGGTCGCCGCACCCAGCCCGGCGCCGCAGTCCAGCTTCAGCGCCGCATCCGCACCGAGGTTCGGGCGGATGCCACATACGCTGCCGTCAGCCTGCGGGTACTTCACGTTTTCCAGCGAGTACACCGCCGGCACGCCGAAGTAACGCGAGGCGTTCTTGGGGAAGTTGAAGTCGCTGCGCAGCTTCTTGCGGATCAGCGCCATCATCGCGTCGTGCTCGGTGCGCGAGACATCGCGGATCCGCACCAGGGTCGGATCGGTGCGCCCCCCGGCCGCGCCCACGGTCAGGATGGGCAGCTTGCGGCGACGGCACCAGGCAATGGTTTCGACCTTGACCCGGAAGCTGTCGCAGGCGTCGATCACCAGATCGAAATCGCGGTCCAGCAGCTCGACCATGTTGGGCACGGTCAGGAACGAGGCGATTGCATCGACGCTGATGTCCGGGTTGATCGCCCGGCAGCGCTCGGCCATCGCCTCGGCCTTGTTGCGGCCGTACTGGCCGGCCAGCGCCGGCAGCTGGCGGTTGGTGTTGGACACGCAGATGTCATCGGCATCGATCAGGGTCAGGTGCCCGACCGCCGTGCGCGCCAGCGCTTCGACCACCCACGAGCCGACGCCGCCCATGCCCACCACCGCCACCCGGCGGCTGGCGAGCAGATCCACGGTGCCTGCTCCATACAACCGGTCGATGCCGGCAAATCGTTCGCGCAGTACGTCGTTCATGCGCCTATTTTAATGCGCACTGGCCCGGCCGGGACGCGCCGTGGACAGGACGCGTCGTACCATCGCCGCAGCCACCCTCAAGGAAGCCCTCACCATGAACGACCCCGTGACCCCACACCGCCGCCCGTCCGCCGCGTACCGCTACCTGTTCGTCGGCCTGCTTGGCCTGGTGATCGGCCTGATCGCCACGGTGATGGTCTCGCGCGCGATCCAGGCCCGCCAGGACCCCTTCCCGGATTCGCTCATGCACGTGATGAACCGTCAGGTGGAACTGCTGCAGGCGGCGCAGGCGCAGAACCGCTGCAGCCTGGCCGACACCGTGCCGCGTCTGCAGACCCTGCGCTCGCTGTCCAATGACCTGGACCTGGCCTTTCCCGGCCTGAAGGACAGCCAGGGCTTCCAGCAGCACGCCAGAGCCCTGCGCGCCACCCTCAACGAGGCCCTGGCGGCCCCGCCGACCGACTGCCCGGGCATGGCCACGCTGGTCGAGAAGATCCAGACCGACTGCAAGGCCTGCCACCAGGATTTCCGCTGATTCATCTTCCAGCCACGCTGGCGGCCCGGGATTGGCACGCTGTTCACGCAGTACAGGACACGATCTGCTCCATGCGCACCAGACGCATTCGACCACCCCTCTGGCCAGGAGATACACCATGAAGATTCAACTGATTGCCGCCGCTGCCGTTGCCACCGTCGCCCTGGCTGGCTGTGCCACCACCTCGCCGGGTTACGGCAGCAGTGGTTACAACAACGGTTACGGCAATTCCGGCGGCAACTACAACACCAACCGCTGTGCCGACTGCGGCATCGTGACCCGCATCAACCAGGTCGCTTCGGGCCGCAGCGCGCCGAGCGCGACCGGCGCAGTCCTGGGTGGCATCGTCGGCGCGGTCGCCGGCCATGAAATCTCCGACCACACCGGTGGCAGCCGCGGCAACAAGAACATCGCGGCCGCCGCAGGCGCAGTGGGTGGCGCGCTGGCCGGCAACCAGATCCAGAAGAACGTCACCAGCGATACCTTCGACATCACCGTGCGCATGGACGATGGCCGTACCGTCGTCGTCAACCAGCGCGATCTGGGCGGTATCCGCGAGAACACCTACGTCCGCGTGGTCAACGGCAAGGTCATCCTGCGCTGATCAGCGCAACGTCACTCGCAGGCGATAAAAAAGGGCCCGCGCAAGCGGGCCCTTTTCGTGTGTCAACCAGGCAGGACCCGGTCTGCGCTCAGAGCGGCTTCACCTTGTCGGCCTGCAGGCCCTTCTGACCGGTGACCACTTCAAACTCGACCGCTTGACCTTCCTTCAGGCTCTTGAAGCCCTGGGATTCGATCGCGCGGAAGTGCACGAACACATCTTCGCCGCTCTCACGGCTGATGAATCCGAAACCCTTCGCGTCGTTGAACCACTTGACGGTGCCCTTCTCAGCCATCTCAGCTACTCCCTAACTGTCTTGTTGTTGGATACACCCGTACAGGCGGCTGACAGCAAGGGGGAAGCGAGGTGCAACGATGCAGCGGATCTGGACGATCTACCATCATCAGGCCACGATCCACGGTGACCTTGCCAAGCTCAGCGTCTGCAACTTAACCCGAGCAAAACGAAAAAGCAACTGGCCAAAACCTTCGGATGTCAACCCCATTTCAGGAACCATACTGGACAGCATGGACCATTCATTCATCTTGTACCTGCTAGCCGTCGTTCTCGTGCTGGTCGGCATCGCCGGCGTCATCCTTCCCGCCCTGCCCGGCATTCCCCTGGTGTTCGCCGGATTGCTGCTGGCCGCGTGGGCGGACGATTTCGTCCATGTCGGCTGGTTGCCCCTGACGGTGCTCGGCCTGCTCACGCTGCTCTCCTTCGCGGTCGACATCCTGGCCACCGTGGTCGGGGCACAGCGGGTCGGCGCCAGCCGCAAGGCGCTCTGGGGCACCTTCCTGGGCAGCATCGTCGGAGTGTTCTTCATGCCGATCGGGCTGTTCGTGGGGCCGTTGGCCGGCGCCCTGCTGGGCGAGTACTGGCATACCCGCGAGCTCGGGCGTTCGACCAAAGTGGGCCTGGCGACGTGGCTGGGCATCCTGCTGGGATTCGCCTTGAAGCTCGCGCTGGTGATCGCGATGCTCGGGCTGTTCGCCTTCGCCTGGTTCTTCTGACGGCACCGCAGCAGTGCGGCTTCACGCCCTGAGCACACCACTGACCGGCATAAAACCGGTCAGATCGATGGATGTCGTGCGCTGGCGGGAAATCCGGGCAGCGGCGACACTGTGCGGTTAGACCCATTCATTCTTGTCACGCGGCCTGCTCCCATGACCCTGCTCCATTCCCGTTCCGCCCTGTTCACCGCCCTGGCCCTGGCCTGCGCGGCGCTGCCTGCTGCTGCCCAGGAGGCCGCGCCCACCCCGGCCTCGCCGGAGGCCTGCGCCCTGGTGGACACTGACGCAGCGCGCCTGGCCTGCTACGACAAGCTGTTCGGGCGTACGCCCGAGGTCACCCTGGCCGCCGATGCCGCTGCCACCGCTGCCAAGCAGGAGCGCCGGGAAGAACGCCAGGCCTCCCGCAGTGCCGACGCCGACGCGCCCGCGACGCAGCGGGTCAAGCAGCGCCTCGGCGAAGTGTTCAAGAACGACGGCCACGAAGATGCGCTGGCCAATGCCGGCAAGGGCTCGCTGCTCGACAGCCGTTGGGAGCTCGCGCAGGACTCCAAGCTCGGCGCCTTCCAGCTGCGCGCCTACAAGCCGGTCTACCTGCTGCCCGCGTTCTGGACCAGCGACAAGAACCAGATGCCGCAGTCGCCCAATCCGGTCAACACGGTCACCACCTCGCAGCAGCTGGACAGCGCGGAACTGAAGTTCCAGCTCAGCTTCAAGACCAAGATCGTGGAGAACCTGTTCGGCGACAACGGCGACATCTGGGCCGGCTACACGCAGAGCTCGCGCTGGCAGGCCTACAACGCCGACAACTCGCGCCCGTTCCGTGAGACCAACTACGAGCCGGAAGTGATGATGATGTTCCGCAACGGCTACTCGATCGGCGGCTGGCGCGGGCGCATGAGCGGGATCAGCGTCAACCACATGTCCAACGGCCGCGCCGATCCCCTGTCGCGCAGCTGGAACCGGGTGATCGCCACCGTCGGCCTGGACCGCGAAAACTGGGCGCTGGTGCTGCGCCCGTGGTATCGCATCCCGGAAGACCGCAAGGACGACAACAACCCGGACATCTCCGATTACATGGGCAGGGGTGATGCCACCCTGACCTGGAACAAGAACGGTCACGAGGTCTCGCTGATGGCGCGTCACTCGCTGCGCGGCGGCGACCGCTCGCACGGTGCGCTGCAGCTCGATTACGGCTTCCCGATCAGCAACCTGCTGCGCGGCCACGTGCAGATCTTCGATGGCTACGGCGAGAGCATGATCGACTACAACCACAAGGCCACGTATGTCGGCCTGGGTGTGTCGCTGCTGGAGTGGTATTGATGGCGGTGACGATCTGGCACAACCCGCGCTGCAGCAATTCACGCGGGGCGCTGGAACTCCTGCGTGAGCACGGCATCGAACCGGTGGTGATCGAGTATCTGAAGACGCCGCCGGACCGCCTGACGCTGGCTGCGTTGATCACACGCATGGGTATCGCTCCGCGTGAGTTGCTGCGCAGCAAGGAGCCGGCCTATGGTTCGCTCGGGCTGGACGCCGCCGCCCTGTCCGATGCGGCGCTGATCGAGGCGATGGTCGCCCACCCGGAACTGATCAACCGCCCGATCGTGGAAACCGCGCGCGGGGCACGCCTGTGCCGGCCGCCGGAGACGGTGCTGGAGATCCTGCCGGCATAAGGCCGCGCCTCAGCTGCCTCCGCAGCGGCTGGTACATCGGTTGTTATCCTCGCCACAGGTCAGCGCGGGCAGCCGGTTGCGGCAGTAGTCGCGGCTGGCCTGGCATGATCTGCTCAGGTCGGGGTTGCCTCTTCCATTACGCCGGCTCCCGCACTCACACTACCCTTGCCCTTTCACCTGGATGCCAGCGGATGGCCCGACCACGACGCTCGTTCTTCGCTTACGCCTCCGCCTTGCTGGGCCTGCTCAGCCTGATGGGCGTGGCCTGCTTCCACTTTCCGGATCTGCTGACCAGCCGCGAGTTCCGCGCGGTCTACAACGAACAGTTCGCCCGCCACCTGCTGCTGGTCGGGTTGGCCGCCGCCTTCATGCTGGGCACGATGGCGATCCTGCGCGACCGCAACAAGCGGATCGCCACGGTCGGCGTTGGCAGCGCCACCCTGGCAGTGCTGCTGGGGGGTACCAATGTCCAGTTCGATTCCATCGGGCAGACACCCTACTCGCTGGGCCTGGACTGGTTCGTGCTGTCGCTGTTCTTTTCGGCGCTGGTGTTCGTGCCGCTGGAGCGCTACCTCGGCAAACACGTGCTCTCGCCGCTACGGCCAGGCTGGCGTACCGATGTCGGCTATTTCTTCATGAGCCACGTGCTCGTGCAGTTCATCCTGATCCTGGTCACCGCCTCGACCTCGACCATTGCCGGGCTGGCCGCGTTTCCTGCGCTCAAGACGCTGATCCAATCGACGCCGGTGTGGCTGCAGTTCCTGATCGCCGTATTCGTCGCGGACATGGCCCAGGCGCTGCTGCACCGCGCGTATCACAACACCCCATGGCTCTGGCGCTTCCACGCGGTGCACCACTCCAGCCGGCACATGGACTGGCTGGCCGGCTCGCGCATCCATTTCGTCGAAATCGTCATGACCCGCAGCTGCGTGCTGCTGCCCCTGCTCATCCTCGGATTCTCGACCCCGGCAATCAACGCCTACGTGATCCTGGTGGGTCTGCAGGCGGTGCTGGCGCATGCCAACCTGGGCATCCGTTTCGGGTGGCTCGAGTACCTGCTGGTGCTGCCGCGCTACCACCACTGGCATCACGCGCGGCAGCAGGACTACGTTGACGTCAACTACGCTATCCACCTGCCGCTGGTGGACATGCTGATGGGCACCTTCAAACTGCCCCGCGATCAACGTCAATGGCCGCAGGAATACGGCGTCATGAAACTGGAGACCGTGCCCAAGGGCCTGCTCAACCAGCATCTGATGCCGTTCCGTGCGCGTCGCACGTTCGACGAGTACGTCGACTGACGTTACTCAGCGCCAGTCGGTGATGCCCTCGCGACGGTAGACCTCGGCGAACGCCGGACGGGACTTCAGACGATCGGCGTAGGCCTTCAATGCCGGCCAGGTGTCACTGGGCGTGGGCATGTTGCGCGACCAGCGCATCAGCATTACCAGCATGAAATCGACCACGCTCAACGACTCGCCCAGCACATACGGGCCGCGCGTGGACAGGTGCTCGGCCAGATGCTGCCAGGCGCCTTCCAGCCGCTCGCGCGCCCGCTGCCGGGTCGCGTCCACATGCTCGGGGCCGGCCATTTCCTGCGGGTAGAACCACGCCCGATACGCCGGTTGCACGGTATTGGCGCACCAGAACATCCAGCGGTAGGCCTCGGCGCGGTCGGCAGTCCCCGGTGCTGGCAGCAGGGCCGCGTCCGGATGGCGGTCGGCCAGATGCAGCGCTATCGCTGCCGCTTCGGTCAATACCTGCCCGTCCAGAACCAGCGTCGGCACCAGGCCCGCAGGATTCAAGGCCAGATACGCCGCATCCTTGTGCTCGCGCTTGTCGAAATCCAGCAGCACCAGATCGTGCTCGATCTGCAGTTCCAGCAACAGCCAGTGCACGACCAGGGCGGCGGTACTCGGTGATCCATACAGCGTGGTGCGCATGCGCAGGGCCTCGTGAGGGAGGCGCACAGTATGCGCCCGTGCCCCGTGCCATCCCATGGGTACAGAGCACCGGCGATGGGGACGCGTTCTGTCTCTGCCCCTGCGCCGCGGACGCTCGCAGAATGCCTCCTCTGCCCCGCCGTGCGCCCAGGATCCTCCCATGCCCGATTCGTCCGCCCTGCTCGCCTTCGGTCTGATTTCGCTGGGCATGGTGCTGACGCCCGGGCCGAACATGCTCTATCTGATCTCGCGCTCGATCTGCCAGGGCCGCACTGCCGGGCTGATCTCGCTGGGCGGTGTCGCGCTGGGCTTTCTGGTGTACCTGGTGTGCGCGGCACTGGGCATCACCGCGCTGCTGATGGCAGTGCCGCATGCCTACGACGTACTGCGTCTCGCCGGCGCGGCGTATCTGCTGTACCTGGCCTGGCAGGCGCTGCGCCCCGGCGGACGTTCGCCGTTCCAGCTGCGCACGCTGGACCACGACAGCCCGCGCAGATTGTTCGGCATGGGCCTGTTCACCGCGCTGCTCAATCCGAAGATCGCCGTGATGTATCTCTCGCTGCTGCCGCAGTTCATCCAGCCCCACGGGCATGGCAGCGTGATGGTGCAATCGGTGGTGTTGGGGCTGGTGCAGATCGCGACCAGCGTCAGTGTCAACGCACTGATCGTACTGGCCGCCGGCAGTATCGCCACCTTCCTGGCCGGGCGCCCGCGCTGGCAGACGGTGCAGCGCGGCCTGATGGGCACGGTGCTCGGCGCGCTGGCGGTGCGCATGCTGGTGGACGCGCGCCGCTGAGGGGATGCGCATCGGCCACGAAAAACGGCGCCCTGGGGCGCCGTTTTCGTTTCCAGCGTTGCCGAGACCGGCGGCCTCAGGCGACGACGACCGGAATCTTGCCGATGCGGGCCTGCCATTCGCGCGGGCCGGTCTGGTGCACGGACTCGCCGGTGGAATCCACCGCCACGGTCACCGGCATGTCCTGCACGGTGAACTCGTAGATCGCTTCCATGCCCAGGTCGGCGAAGCCCACCACCTTGGCCGCCTTGATCGCCTTGGAGACCAGGTAGGCCGAGCCGCCGACCGCCATCAGGTACGCCGACTTGTTGTCACGGATCGCCTCGATCGCCGCCGGGCCGCGCTCGGCCTTGCCGACCATGCCCAGCAGGCCGGTCTGTTCCAGCACCTGGCGGGTGAACTTGTCCATGCGGGTCGCGGTGGTCGGGCCGGCCGGGCCCACCACTTCGTCGCGCACCGGATCGACCGGGCCGACGTAGTAGATGAAGCGGCCCTTGAGGTCGACCGGCAGCGGCTCGCCCTTGTCCAGCATTTCCACCATGCGCTTGTGCGCGGCGTCGCGGCCGGTCAGCAGCTTGCCGTTGAGCAGCAGCGTCTGGCCCGGCGTCCAGCTGGCGACGTCTTCCGGGGTGATCGTGTCCAGATCGACGCGGGTGCCCTTGGAGGCGTCATAGGTGATCTGCGGCCAGTCTTCCAGCGACGGCGGATCCAGCATCACCGGGCCGCTGCCATCCAGGGTGAAGTGCGCATGGCGGGTGGCCGCGCAGTTCGGGATCATCGCCACCGGCAGGTTGGCAGCGTGGGTCGGGAAATCCTTGACCTTGATGTCCAGCACCGTGGTCAGGCCGCCCAGGCCCTGCGCACCGATGCCCAGCGCGTTGACCTTGTCGAACAGCTCCAGGCGCAGCTCTTCGGCACGGTTGGAGGCGCCACGTGCCTTCAGCTCGTTGATGTCGATCGGCTCCATCAGCGACTCCTTGGCCAGCAGCATCGCCTTCTCGGCGGTGCCACCGATGCCGATCCCGAGCATGCCCGGCGGGCACCAGCCGGCACCCATGGTCGGCACGGTCTTGAGCACCCAGTCCACGATCGAGTCGGACGGGTTGAGCATGGCGAACTTGCTCTTGGCTTCCGAACCGCCGCCCTTGGCCGCCACGATCACCTCGACGGTGTCGCCCGGCACGACCTTGACGTTGACCACGCCCGGGGTGTTGTCCCTGGTGTTGATGCGCTTGCCAGCCGGATCCGCCAGCACCGAGGCGCGCAGCTTGTTGTCCGGGTAGTTGTAGGCACGGCGCACGCCTTCGTTGGCCATGTCTTCCACGCCCATCGTGGCGTCGTCCCAGCGCACGTTCATGCCGATTTCCAGGAACACGGTGACGATCCCGGTGTCCTGGCAGATCGGCCGGTGGCCTTCGGCACACATGCGTGAGTTGATCAGGATCTGCGCCATCGCCTCCTTGGCGGCCGGCGACTCCTCGCGCTCGTAGGCGGCGGCGAGGCTCTTGATGTAGTCGACCGGGTGGTAGTACGAGATGTACTGCAGCGCGTCGGCGATGGACTGGATGAGGTCTTCCTGCTTGATCGATGTCACGACTTGCTCGCTTGCTGGAGGCTGGCGGGGGTTGAACCGCCGATTTTAACAAGGACCGCCCGGCGGCGTTGAGAATCGCTCGCGGCCGCGGCTTTTGGTGCACAGTGGCCGCCCAGCCTTGTCACAGCGGCCCGCCCTGCCGCGTCCTCCCGGCATGACTCCGACCGATACCTTCCAGACCCACCGCCCCCGCCTGTTCGCCCTGGCCTATCGCCTGCTGGGCAGCCGCAGCGACGCCGAGGACATCGTCCAGGACGCCTGGCTGCGCTGGCAGGGCACCGACATCGCCGCGATCCGTGATCCGGAGGGCTGGCTGGTCACCACGACCACCCGGCTCGGCCTGGACCGGCTGCGCGCGATGCGCAGCACGCGCCTCGAGTACGTCGGGCCCTGGCTGCCCGAACCGCTGGAGATCGCCCTGGATCCGGACCCACTGCAGGACCCGGCCCAGCGGCATGCGCTGGCCGACGAAGTCTCGGTGGCCTTCCTGGCGCTGCTGGAGCAGCTCAAGCCGGACGAGCGTGCCGCCTTCCTGCTCAAGGACGTGTTCGACTACGACTACCCGGATATCGCGCCCCTGCTCGAGCACTCACCCGCCAACTGCCGGCAGCTGGTGCACCGGGCGCGCCAGCGGCTGCAGACCGGCGCCCCGCGCTTCACGGTCTCGCCCGCGCAGCACCGCGACCTGCTGGCACGCTTCATGGACGCCTCGCAGCAGGGCGATCTGGCCGCGATCCGCTCGCTGCTCGATGCCAATGCCGAGATGATCTCCGATGGCGGTGGCCGCGTGACCGCGGCGATCCGTCCCCTGCTGGGGGCCGAGCGCATCGCACAGCTGTACTGGGCGATCGCGCGCCGCAACGGCCAGCATCCGGCCCGGCTCGGCCAGGTCAATGGCGAGCCGGCGATCCTGCGTTTTGCCGGGGACCAACTGCACTCGGTCACGATGATTACGGTCGATGCGGGGCGCATCGTGCGCGTGCTCAGCGTGCTCAATCCGGAAAAACTCACGGCCCTTGTCACAGCGCGCGACGCTGGCGCGTCCTCCTGATGAAGACGGCCGCTGCGGCCGTCATGGAGTCCGTCATGTCTGCGTCCCCCCGTGTTCCCTACACCCGCCTCGCCGCCGAAGCCTTCAAGGGCCTGCTGGCCACCAGCAAGGCCGTGCACGACAGCTCGATCGATCCGGTGCTGATGGAACTGGTGTTCCTGCGTGTCTCGCAGATCAATGGCTGCGGTTACTGCATGGACATGCACGCCACCACCCTGCGCAAGGGCGGAATCGAACCACGCAAGCTGGATACGCTGCCGGCCTGGCACGAAAGCCGCTTCTTCGATGCACGCGAGCGCGCCGCGCTGGGCTGGGCCGAGGCGCTGACCCGGCTGAGCAGTGCGGCCCCTTCCGACGCCGCCTACGAGGCGCTGGCACCGCACTTCGACGAGAAGGGCATCAGCGACCTGAGCATGGGCATCGCAGTGATCAATGCCTGGAACCGCCTCGGCGCCGGGCTGCTGCCGCCGCTGCCGTAAGGGGTCGGGTAGTGCCGGCCGCTGGCCGGCTCCGCACGATCGTCGTGCTGCACGGGTAGAGCCGGCCGCTGGCCGGCTCCGCACGATGCTGGATGCGACCTGGAGCCGGCCAGCGGCCGGCTCTACCGGGCTGCGGTCCGCGTGCACTGAATTCATGCATCAACCACGGCCACGGCGCGCACAATACCGCCCATGCCCGCCTCCCCCGCTGCCGGTGCACCCGGCCAGAAGAACCCCAGCCTGCGCGAGCGCGTCAATGCGATGCGCAACCTGCCCCCCTTCCTGCGCCAGGTCTGGCAGACCAGCCCCGGGCTGACCCTGGCCAGCCTGGGCCTGCGCGTGATCCGTGCCTTGCTGCCGGTGGCGATGCTCTATGTCGGCAAACTGATCATCGATGCGGCGGTGCTGCTCAGCCAGCACGATGCGGGTTTCCCGCCGTTCGGCGAAGCGCTCTCCAGCGGGCTGCTGAACCCGCTGCTCGGCCTGCTCGCACTCGAGTTCGGCCTGGCGATGGCCTCGGACCTGCTCGGCCGCATGGTCAGCTACGCGGACACTTTGTTGTCGGAGCTGTTCACCAACGTCACCAGCGTGCGCCTGATGGAACACGCGGCCGAGCTGGATCTCGAGGACTTCGAAGACCCCGACCTGCAGGACAAGCTGGACCGCGCACGGCGCCAGACCATGGGCCGCATGAACCTGATGAGCCAGCTGTTCGGCCAGGTGCAGGACAGCATCACCGTGGCCAGCCTGGCAGTCGGCCTGATCGTGTACGCGCCGTGGTTGATCCTGCTGCTCGCAGTCGCGCTGATCCCGGCGTTCATCGGCGAATCGCATTTCAACGCCGCCGGCTACAGCCTCAACTTCCAGTGGACGCCGGAGCGCCGTCAGCTGGAATACCTGCGCCAGATCGGGGCCAGCGTGGAAACCGCCAAGGAGGTGAAGATCTTCAACCTCCATCGCTTCCTGATCGACCGCTACAAACGGCTGGCCGAGAAGTTCTATCTCGCCAACCGCGCGCTGGCCCGCAAGCGCGCGATCTGGGGCACGCTGCTGGCCGCACTGGGGACGCTGGGCTACTACGCCGCGTATGCGTATATCGCGTGGCGCACCGTGCGCGGTGATTTCTCGATCGGTGACCTGACCTTCCTCGCCGGCAGTTTCCTGCGCCTGCGCCAATTGCTCGAAGGCCTGCTGATCGGGTTTTCGCAGGTCGCCGGGCAGGCGTTGTATCTGGACGATCTGTTCTCGTTCTTCCAGATCCAACCGGAGATCCATTCGCGCCCGGACGCGGTCGCCATTCCGCAGCCGATCACCGACGGCTTCGTGTTCGAGAACGTCGGCTTCCGCTATCCCGATGCCGAAAGCTGGGCGGTGCGCCACCTGGATTTCGAACTGCGCGCCGGCGAAGTGCTGGCCCTGGTCGGCGAGAACGGTGCCGGCAAGACCACCCTGGTCAAGCTGCTGGCCCGGCTGTACGACCCCGACGAAGGCCGCATCCTGCTCGATGGCCGCGACCTGCGCGATTACGACCTGGATGACCTGCGCGCCAACATGGGCGTGATCTTCCAGGACTTCGTGCGCTACAACCTCAGCGCCGGCGAGAACATCGGCGTCGGCCTGGTCGAGGCGATGACCGACGACGCCCGCATCCGCGATGCCGCCCGTCGCGGCATGGCCGACGAGGTCATCGCCGGCCTGCCCGGTGGCTACGACCAGCTCATCGGCCGCCGCTTCAAGATGGGCGTGGACCTGTCCGGCGGGCAATGGCAGAAGATCGCGATTGCCCGCGCCTACATGCGCGACGCGCAGGTCATGATCCTCGATGAACCGACCGCCGCACTGGATGCGCGCAGCGAGTTCGAGGTGTTCCAGCGGTTCAAGGAACTGTCCGACAACCGCACCGCCGTGCTGATCTCGCACCGCTTTTCCTCGGTGCGCATGGCCGACCGCATCCTGGTGCTTGCCGGCGGCCGTATCGAGGCCAGCGGCACCCACGCCGAACTGATGACCCAGGGCGGTCGTTATGCCGAACTGTTCGAGCTGCAGGCGGCCGGCTACCGCTGAAACCCCCGCCTGACGGGCCTGTCCGGCCAGTCAATGAGAATTTATCTCATTTGAGATAAACTAGACCCGACGAAACCGACCAGAACCCCACCCCCATGTCTTCCGCTTTTGGCGCCGAAACGGTGCTTGAGGTCCGTCACTGGACCGACGCCTACTTCAGCTTCACCACGACCCGCGACAGCGGCTTCCGCTTCGAGAACGGCCAGTTCGTGATGATCGGCCTGGAAACCGAAGCGCGCCCGCTGCTGCGCGCGTACTCCATCGCCAGCGCCAACTGGGAAGAGAACCTGGAGTTCTTCAGCATCAAGGTCCAGGACGGCCCGCTGACCTCGCGCCTGCAGCACATCCAGCCGGGCGACAAGGTACTGGTCGGCAAGAAGCCCACCGGCACCCTGCTGATCAGCGACCTGCACCCGGGCAAGCACCTGTACCTGCTCGGCACCGGCACCGGCCTGGCGCCGTGGCTGTCGGTGATCAAGGACCCGGAAACCTACGAGCGCTTCGACAAGGTGATCCTCACCCACGGCGTGCGCTACGAAAAGGACCTGGCCTACCGCGACCTGTTCGAGAAGGAACTGCGCGAGCACGAATTCCTCGGCGAGATGATCGGCGACAAGCTGCTCTACTACCCGGCCGTGACCCGCGAAGCCTTCCCGAACCAGGGCCGTCTGACCTCGCTGATGGAAAGCGGCGAGATGCAGAAAACCCTTGGCCTGCCCCCGCTGGACCCGGAGAACGACCGCGCCATGATCTGCGGCAGCCCGCAGATGCTGGCCGACCTGCGCACCGTGCTGGACAGCCGCGGCTTCCAGACCTCGCCGCGCATCGGCACCCCGGGTCATTACGTGTTCGAGCGCGCGTTCGTCGAGAAATAACGGGCCGGGGCGAACGCGCCGCACCGGGACCAGGGTAGAGCCGAGCCATGCTCGGCTGCGCTTGGTACCGGCACCATGAACGCCGGGAACCTCTGCCGGGCTGCGCCCGGAAAGCCGAGCATGGCTCGGCTCTACCACCCACCGCCCCACCGCCCCACCGCAGCCAAACTCAGCCCAGCGCGGCCTCGATATCCCCGCGCAGCGATGCCGGCGTGTCGGTCGGCGCATACCGCCCCAGCACCTGCCCCTCGCGGCCGACCAGGAACTTGCTGAAGTTCCACTTGATCCCGCGCGTCCCCAGCACCCCGGCCTTCTCGCGCTTGAGCCACTGCCACAGTGGATCAGCGCCGTCGCCGTTGACCTCGACCTTGCCCGACATCGGGAAACTGACCCCGTAGGTCAGCGAACAGAACTCCCCGATCTGCGCCGCATCGCCCGGCTCCTGGTGCCCGAACTGATCGCAGGGAAACCCGACCACCACCAGCCCGCGCGGCCCGAACTCCCGCCACAGCGCTTCCAGCCCCTCGTACTGCGGCGTGAACCCGCACTTGCTGGCCACATTGACCAGCAGCAACACCTTGCCCTGGTACTGCGCCAACGCCTGCGGCTGGCCGGACAGATCCACGAACGGGAAATCGAAGGCAGTGGTCATGGCGAGGGCTCCGGCGGAAAGAACTCATCTTAGCCCGCCCAGCGCGTGCGGCTTGGTGGGCTGAGGAGCCGGCCAGCGGCCGGCACTACCCTCAGCCCGGCTCTTACAAAGGCGCCAATGGACTGCCCAGCGCTGGTCCGGCCAAAACATGCCTTTCGACACAAGCCCCTCCGCAACGGCTCGGGTTACCCTCAAAGACTTGTCTGACCGGAGATTTCCCCTTGACCACCCGTCTTGCCCTCGCCGTCGCCGTGACCCTCGGCCTTGCCCTGCCCGCCTATTCCGCCTCCGCTGCCACCCCGGCCGCGACCGCGACTGCCGCCCAGCAGGCCAACCCATTCTTCGCCGACAGCCCGCTGCCGCTGCACTTCCCGCAGTTCGACAAGATCAAGGACAGCGACTTCGCCCCCGCCTTCGACGCCGGCATGGCCCAGCAGCTGAAGGAAGTCGAGGCGATCGCCAACAACAAGGCCAAGCCGACCTTCGACAACACCCTCATCGCCCTGGAAAAGAGCGGTGACACCCTGGACCGTGCGACCACCGTCTTCTTCAGCCTGGTCGGCGCCGACACCAACGACGCACGCAAGAAGCTGCAGGCCGATTACTCCGCGCGCTTTGCCGCGCACAGCGACGCCATCGCGCTGAACGGCAAGCTGTTCGCCCGCATCCAGACCCTGTACGACACCCGCACCCAGCTCGGCCTCGACGCCGAAGGCGTGCGCCTGGTCGAGAAGTACTACGAGAGCTACGTCCGCGCCGGCGCCAAGCTGTCCGAAGCAGACAAGACCAAGCTCAAGGAAATGAACGCCGAACTGGCCAACCTCGGCACCAAGTTCAGCCAGAACGTGCTGGCCGAAGTGAACGCCTCGGCGATCACCGTCGACGACGTCAAGGAACTGGCCGGCCTCTCGCAGGAACAGATCTCCGCCGCCGCCGAAGCCGCCAAGGCCCGTGGCCAGGACGGCAAGTACGTGATCACCCTGCTCAACACCACCGGCCAGCCGCCGCTGACCAACCTGGCCAACCGCGCGCTGCGTCAGAAGATCTACGAAGCCTCCGTCACCCGCGGCAGCCGCGGTGGCGAGTACGACAACACTGCCCTGGTCTCGCGCATCATGCAGCTGCGTGCCGACAAGGCCAAGCTGATGGGCTTTGCGAACTTCGCCACCTACAACCTCACCAACCAGACCGCCAAGACGCCCGAAGCCGTCAACGCGATGCTCGGTCAGCTGGCACCGGCCGCGGTGGCCAACGCCAAGCGCGAAGCCGCCGACCTGCAGGCCATGATCGACAAGGAACAGAAGGCCGCCGGCAAGCCGACCTTCAAGCTGGAAGCATGGGACTGGGCCTTCTACAGCGAGAAGGTGCGCCAGGCCAAGTACAACTTCGACGAATCCCAGCTCAAGCCGTACTTCGAAATGAAGAACGTGCTCGAGAACGGCGTCTTCCACGCCGCCCAGCTCGAGTTCGGCCTGACCTTCAAGCAGCGCACCGACCTGCCGGTCTACCACGAGGACGTCACCGTCTACGACGTGTTCGATGCCGACGGCAGCCAGCTGGCGATCTTCATCTTCGACCCGTATGCACGCGCCTCCAAGCGCGGCGGTGCATGGATGAACTCGTACGTGTCGCAGTCCGAACTGACCGGCTTCAAGCCGGTGGTCGCCAACCACCTCAACATCCCCAAGCCGCCGGCCGGCAAGCCGACCCTGCTGACCTGGGATGAAGTGACCACCACCTTCCACGAATTCGGCCACGCCCTGCACGGCATGTTCTCGAACGTGAAGTACCCCTATTTCTCGGGCACCTCGGTGCCGCGCGACTTCGTCGAGTTCCCCTCGCAGGTCAACGAGATGTGGGCCGATGATCCGGTCATCCTGAAGAACTACGCCAAGCACTACCAGAACGGCACGGCCATGCCGCAGGCCCTGCTGGACAAGGTCGTCGCCGCCGCCAAGTTCAACCAGGGCTTCGCCACCACCGAATACCTCGGTGCGGCCATGCTCGACCAGCGCTGGCACCAGATCGGCCCGGACCAGGTGCCGGCCGCCAAGGACGTGATGAAGTTCGAAGCCGAGGCCCTGGCCAAGGACGGCATCTTCTACGCGCCGGTCCCGCCGCGTTACAAGACCCCGTACTTCAGCCACATCATGGGCGGCTACTCGGCCGGCTACTACGCCTACATCTGGTCGGAAGTGCTGGATGCCAACACCCAGAAGTGGTTCCGCGAGAACGGCGGCCTGAGCCGCAAGAACGGCGACCACTTCCGCCAGACCCTGCTGTCCAAGGGCGGCAGTGTCGATGCAATGGAACTGTTCCGCAATTTCGCCGGGCATGAGCCGCAGATCGAGCCCCTGCTCGAGAAGCGCGGCCTGACCTCGGGTGACGGCAAGAAGTAAGCGTCCGATTCCAACGACGCGCTGTACGGAAAACGCCCGGCACTGCCGGGCGTTTTTCATGGCTCACTCAACGCGGCGCCACATATCCCCCAGGCACCCCGTTCGGCGACAGCACAACCTGCCACAACTGCGCATGCCGGCAGCGGAAACTCGCCATCGAACCGGCCAGGTAGAACCGCCACATCCGGCGGAACCGTTCGTCATAGCGCTGCGCATCCAGCCGCGGCCACGCCGCTTCGATGTTGGTCCGCCACGCCTGCAGTGTCCGATCGTAATCCGTGCCGAAGTTGTGCCAATCTTCGAGCACGAACAGCCCTTCCAGCGCCTCGGTGACCTGTGCCGCCGAAGGCAGCATGGAGTTCGGGAAGATGTACTTCGCGATCCACGGATCGGTGCGATGCCGCGACAGATTGCTGCCGATCGAATGCAGCAGGAACAGGCCATCCGGTCGCAGGCAGCGCCGCGCCATCTCGAAGTAACCGCGATAGTTCTTGTCGCCCACATGCTCGAACATGCCCACCGACAGGATCGCGTCGAACGATTCCTCCACGTCGTGGTAGTCCTGCAGCCGGATCTCGATCGGCAGGCCCGCGCACACCTGCCGCGCATACTCGGCCTGCTCCTGCGAGATCGTCACCCCCACCCCGGACACGCCATAGCGCTCCGCCGCGAATTTCAGCGCCTCGCCCCACCCACAGCCGATATCGAGAATCCGTTGCCCGGGGCGCAGCCCCAGCTTGCGGCAGATGAGATCGAGCTTGGCCTCCTGGGCCGCATCCAGGTCGGTGGCCTCGCGCCAGTAACCGCAACTGTAGACCAGCCGCTGGCCCAGCATCGCCTCGTACAGATCATTGCCCAGATCGTAATGACGCCGGCCGACCTCGAAACTGCCCGCCCCGGCCTGCAGGTTGAACACCCGCGCCTTGAGCGCATCGGCCAGGTCGCGCCAGCCGTGCACGCGCTCGTCCAGATGCGCCTGCATCAGATGAAAGAGGAAGCCGTCCAGCGCGCGGGCATCCCAGTGCCCGTCCATGTAACTCTCGCCCAGGCCCAGCGAGCCCTGGGCCATGACCCGCGCGTAGAAGCGCGGGTCGTGCACCGTGATGTCCTGCGGCTGGTCACCGTCAACGGTGACCCCCGCCTCATGCAGCAACCCTGTGACCCGTCGTTGCAGCCCAGCGTCCACATCGCCTCCGTCGATCAGCCCCGGGCGAACAGCCCTGCGACATCCTGACCCACGTGCGGCACCAGCACGGCGGCCGGGACGTCCACGGTCTGCGTGCCGTCCGAGTACGGCCCTACCTGGTAGGGCGGGAACACGAAGCGTATCGCAGAGATGCGCCCGTCGGAACCGGTCAGCGGCTGGAACTGGCTGAAGTTGTCCGCGCTCGGCCCGGTGCCGTCGGCGATCATCCGGCTCGCGTTGCGCAGCGATTCCTGCATCTGCGCCGGCTCCATGTCATCGCCACTCAACCGGGTCGCCACGCGCTCGCGCAGCTGATCGGCCACGTAATCGCTGATCGCCTTCCAGCCCTTGGCGTCCGCCACCAGCTTGTCGGCGGTGAGCATCTGCTGCTGCTCGGGCAGCCACACGAAGCGCGCCACCAGCGGCTCGCCATGGGCGCCACCGGTGTAGCGGCTGCCGTCGGCCGTCACCACCACCAGCTGCGGCGTTTCCAGGACCTTCTCGAAGGTCAGCGACAGCTCGTAGGGCATGGTCGGCTTGTCGTTGCCCAACCCGTCCAGTGCCTGCTGCAGTTCTGCCCGCGCACTGTCGGCGTAGCCACCCAGCACCTTGGCCAGGCCCGGATAACGGGCGATGTCCGGCGGGTAGGTGATCCCGACCACGGCCTGCGGCGAGGTTTCGATCACGTCGCGCAGCTCGAGCGGCGCCTCGGGCGCCACCACGGGCGCGGCCGGTTCGGCGGCGGTGTCGGCCGGCGTCGCCGGGGCCTGTGTGTCGCCGTCGCGGTTGCAGCCTGCCACCAGCACCACGCCCATAGCCAAGGCCAGCGCGCTGGCGCGCAGCGCGCGACGGTTTCCTGCGATGTTCATCCTGAAATCCCCTTGTTGTAACCCACCATCATGATCAGCCATCCCTGAAGCATGACCCGCTGCCCTCATCGGACCAGCAGGTCGTCGTACTCCTCATGCCGCTGCAGGAACGCCTCGGCGTATGCGCAGGCCGGCACGACCTTGAACTTGTTGTCGCGCGCATAGCGCAGCGCCACCTTGGTCAGTTCGCCCGCGACCCCGCGCCCGGCGATCGGCTCGGGCACCTCGGTGTGGGTGATGACCATCCGCTTGCGCTTGATCTGGTAATCCAGCAGTGCCAGATGCCCTTTGACCCGGGCCTGGAACCGGTGATTGGCCAGATCGTGCTCCACCTCGTAAGCCAGTCCGGGCGGCGTGACCGAAGCCATGAGCGGTGTCTCCTGCGGCGACTGCAGCGATAGTGCGCAGCCGGCCGCCATGATCGCGTGAAGCCTGAACAGGGGCAAGCAGCGACGCGGCGCGTCACTTGCCGCCCTAAAGCCTGCGCGGCTCAAGCCGATATCGGATTCGGACAGGGCGTGAAAGCTGGCATGGCTTTTGCGAAGACCTGCCTGTACGTACCCGCTTTCCGGAGGTCCGCATGGACAACACCGCACCTGCCCCCGCCGCCCACGGCGATGCCGACAGCTCCCTGCTGGAAGGACTGTTCCAGCTGGCCGTGAACGGCCAGACCCAGGGCTGGGAATTCGACCAGATCAACCACGAGGTCTATGCCCGGCTGCTCAGCACCTATGGCGTGGACGGCAAGAAGGCCGCCTGAGGGGGGGTAGGTACCGACCGTTGGTCGGTACGCCTGGACTCAACCGCCGAGGCTGAAGGTCGGGTTGCTCAGCTCACGCAGGAAGTGGCTGAAGATGCTCGGCTGCATGGCCAGCATGAACAGCACGCCGAAGGCTGCACCGGCCAGGTGCGCGCTGTGGTTGATGCGATCGCCACTGCGGCGGTCCATCCAGATGCTGTAGCCCACGTAGAACACCGCATAGATGATCGCCGGGGCCGGAATGAACAGCACCAGGATGATCGACCACGGCTTGATCAGGATGAAGGCGAACAGCACCGCCGAGACCGCACCCGACGCCCCCAGGCTGAGGTAGTTCGGGTTCTTCTGGTTCTTCAGGTAGCTCGGCAGGATCGAGACCAGCAGGGCGCCCAGGTAGAACGCCGGATAGGTCAGGTAGCTGCCGCTCAACTCCAACATCAGCTGTTCGATGAAGCCGCCGAAGAAGAACAGCGTGATCATGTTGAACGCCAGGTGCGACAGATCGGCGTGGATGAACCCGTACGTGATCAGCCGGTCGTACTGACGGTTGCGGTCCACCGCGGGCGGCCACAGGATCAGGCGGTCGGCCAGCGCGCGGTTCTTGAACGCCATCCACGACACGATGACGGTGATGGCGATCAGCAGCAGGTTGACTGGGGTCATGTCAGGCTCAGGCGGTGCGGTAGTTGTCGACCATACGATAGCGCTTGGCGTACCAACCGAAGGCCAACGCCGCCAGGAACGCGAAGCCGGCGAAGAAGAACATCAGGAACGCCGCCTCGCTCAATCCCGTACTGGCGATCTGGTGGGTCACCGTATCGTTGCGCACTGCCGCGTTGGACAGCAGCACCCACAGGTTGCCGATGGTGGTGGTCAGGTTCCAGAAGCTCATCACCACGCCCTTCATCGCCTGCGGCGCCTGGCTGTAGGCGAACTCCAGGCCGGTGGCCGAGACCAGCACCTCACCGAAGGTCAGCAGCGCGTACGGCAGCATCTGCCAGAAGATCGACATGACGTTGCCGCCGTCCATCATCACCTGGATGCCGCCGACCACGATCCAGGCCAGGCCACTGAAGGCGATACCGGCGGTCATCCGGCGCAGCGCGGTCGGCTCGAAGCCGAAGCGGCGCAGCATCGGGTACAGCACCAGGTTGTTGAACGGGATCAGGATCATCACCAGCAGTGGGTTCAGCGCCTGCATCTGCGAAGCGGTGAACCAGCTCGGCATGGCCATCTGCTGGCCCTGCAGGACCCAGGTCGAGGCCTTCTGGTCGAACAGCGAGAAGAACGGGGTGGTCAGCGCGAAGATCACCAGCACGCGCAGCACCGAGCGCACGCCCTCGACCGCTTCGGCCGGGTGCACCGCGCGGGCGCGGTCCAGCTGCATCCAGGTACCGCCACCGATACCGGCCAGCAGCAGGACCAGCGCGATGCACAGGCAGATCACGATGCCCAGGCTGCCGACCAGCCCCATCGAGGCCACCGCCAGCACCGCGCCGAGGATCGCCAGCGTCCGGCCCGGACGGCCCTTGCCCGGCACCTGCGCCGACAGCGCGGTGCGCACGACATTGCCGAACGAATGTGGGTCCTTCGGCGGCAGCGGCACCAGCACATAGCGCTTGCGGCCCATCCAGAACACGAAGGTCGCCACGAACATCAGGATGCCCGGGATGCCGAACGCCCACGCCGGGCCGAGGTTCTTCAGCGCCAGCGGAATCAGCAGCGAGGCGAACAGTGAGCCGAAGTTGATGATCCAGTAGAAGGCATCGAAGACGACCTTGGCCAGGTGCTTGTTGCTCTGGTCGAACTGGTCGCCCATGAACGACGCAACCAGCGGCTTGATGCCACCGGCGCCCAGCGCGATCAGGCCCAGGCCGACGAAGAAGCCCTGGCGGCTGTCTTCGAAAATGGCCAGGCAGGCATGACCGGCGCAGTAGATCAGGCTGAACCACAGGATGGTGTGGTACTTGCCGAAGAATTTGTCGGCCAGCCAGCCACCGAGCAGCGGGAAGAAATACACGCCGATCATGAAGCTGTGCATGATGTCCTTCGCCTCGCCGGCGCGGCCATCGGCAGTGATCTCCTGCAGCAGCAGCGAGGTGATCAGGAACTGCACCAGGATGTTGCGCATCCCGTAGAAGCTGAAGCGTTCGCAGGCCTCATTGCCGATGATGTAGGGAATCTGGCGCGGCATCTTTCCTTTGCCGGCGCTGGCGGCTGCGATATTGCTCATCCTGTGGGGCTGTCCTGCGAACACGAAAGGAGCAAGATTACCGGAACGCCCCACCCCAGCGCACGCTGCACAGCTGCATGACAGCCGCTGCCGGACATGGCAGGCCGATCAGGAACGACCGCCGCAGGTGGGCCCCATGTCACGGATCGTCGACGGCGGAAGCGTAAACTTATCGTTATGCGCACGCACATCACCGAAGGGACCCGACGTTGGCCAGGCTGGATCCTGCTGCTGTTGATGACGGCCCCCGCCGCCCTGGCACATGCGCGCCAGGCCGAAGACGCCCTGCCCTCGCTGAAGATCGCGACGCTGGAGCTGCCGACCCTGGACGATGCGCAGTGGCAGCAGCGCCGTGACCAGGTGCTGCAGCTGCTCGAATCGATGCAGCCGGACGTGATCGCGGTGCACCGCGTACAGCAGACCCAGGGCCGCAACCCGGCCTGCTGGCTGGCCAGCCGGCTGCGCTACAGCTGCGATTTCGTCACCGCCGACCCGCCCAGCCAGCCGCTGCGGCACGGCAGCGCCATGCTCACCCGGCTGCCGGTGACCGATGATGCGGTCACCCTGCTGCATCCGCCCGGGCAATTCAGCGCGGCGGGCATGCTGCGGGTCAAGCTGCGCGAGGAATTGATCAACATCTATGTCGCCCGGCTGCGGCCGGCGCCGGACGATGCACAGATCCGCCGGCACCAGACCAGCGACCTGATGACCTGGATCGGCGCGACCGCCGACGGCCTGCCCTCGCTGATCGCGGGCGATTTTTCGGCCGAGATCACCGAACTGGTCGGCAGCACGCCGGGCTTCCAGCCGGCCCGCAAGAACCCGGGCGACCGCGTGGACCCGCCTTCGCTGGCCGGCGCGGCACGGGGCCACGGGCTGGATGTGCTGTTCCAGGTCAAGTCCTTCGGCGGCATCCGCCAGGACAGCATCACGCTGCCGGCCAGCGAAGGTGACGCCACGGCGCTGCGCCTGGGCACGATGGCCACCCTGCGCCTGCAGGCCCCGGAAAGCACCGGCGCGCCCTGAGCCGGGCGGCGTCCCAACGAAGAACGGCCAGGCATCGCTGCCTGGCCGTTTTTGTGTCAGGTGGCCGCGCCAATCAGGCGATGGCTTCCTGGTAACGACGCTCGACTTCATTCCAGTCGACGACGTTGAAGAACGCGCCGATGTAGTCCGGCCGACGGTTCTGGTACTTCAGGTAATACGCGTGTTCCCACACGTCCAGGGCCAGGATCGGCGTGTTGCCGTCCATCAGCGGGCTGTCCTGGTTGGCGCTGCTTTCCACCACGATCTTCTTGTCGGGGGTGACGCTCAGCCAGGCCCAGCCGCTGCCGAAGCGGGTCAGGGCCGCCTTGGTGAAGGCTTCCTTGAACTTCTCGAGGCCGCCCAGCTGCGAATCGATGGCCTTGGCCACATCGCCGACCGGAGCGCCGCCGCCGTTGGGCGACATCACGGTCCAGAACAGGGTGTGGTTGGCGTGGCCGCCGCCGTTGTTGCGCACGACGCCCTGCAGGTTCTCCGGCAGCGACTTGGTCTTCTTGACCAGTTCTTCCACCGGCAGGTCGGCGAACTCGGTGCCTTCCAGCGCTGCGTTGACGTTGTTGATGTACGTCTGGTGATGCTTGGTGTGGTGGATTTCCATCGTCGCTGCGTCGATATGCGGCTCGAGCGCGTCGTAGGCGTAGGACAGCTTGGGGAGGGTATAGGCCATGTGGTTCTCCTGGTAGCTCACTCGCCCGGCAAAGACCGGGCGTTGCGGTGTCGATGATGGGGATGGCCGACAAGCTTACCAAGGGCCATGTAAAGGAAACTTCGTCCTGCGCGGTCGATCGCGTGTCGGGATCGTTACGCGACAGTGACGGCACACGCAGGCAGCACGGCGTCCATCGCAGTGCAGCACGCCTGTTCGGCTGGGCCTCACCGTGCAGGTCGATGATCGCAGTAGAGTAGTTCCCTCGCCCATCGCCCCTGGCCCCTCATGCGCAAGCCGCTGCTGTTGTTGATCGCCATCGTGCTGCTGGTCGGTGGCCTGGCCGCCATCAAGCTGGCCCAGCGCCCGCCCGCGCCGCAGTTCGCCCCGTCGCTGACCCAGCCGGACAGTGCGCCGGCCGCCGGTGCAGCGGCGTCATCGACGACGGCGTCATCGACAGCCGGGCCCAAGGCGGCACGCGATCCGCTGCCCCCGTTCCTGCCCGCCGAAGCACGCGACACCATCGCGTTGATCCAGCGCGGCGGCCCGTTCCCGCACCGGCAGGACGGCAGCATTTTCAGCAACCGCGAACAACGCCTGCCGCAGCGACCGCGCGGCTACTACCACGAATACACGGTGGACACGCCCGGCGCCGGCAATCGCGGCGCGCGGCGCATCGTCACCGGCGGCACACCCCCTACTGGCTGGTTCTATACCGATGATCACTATGAAACGTTCCGCAGTTTCGACGTTCCACCTGCCGGGAGTTGGCAATGACGCATGACGGATTCGAGTTGGGCCTGCACGACATCAACAACGCCGGCATCTATGCGATCGGCAATGACGATGTCGCCCCTTTGTCGGCAGCGATGCGCGATGCCGGCCTCCGCGTGATCCAGATCGACCTGGCCGGCTGCCAGGACAAGCGCACGCTGCTGATGCGACTGGCCGCGCGCCTGGACTTCCCGACCGGCTTCGGCGGCAACTGGGATGCGCTGACCGACAACCTGCGTGACCTGGCGTGGCTGCCGGCCAACGGCTACGTACTGTTCTTCAGTGATGCCGATGCGCTGCGCAGCGAGGCCGGCGCGGAGTTCGACACGCTGCTGGAGGTGCTCGACGAAGCCAGCCGCTACTGGAGCGACAGCAACGTGCCGTTCTGGGCCTTCGTCGCATTGCAGGATGCGGACGTGGAACTGGACGCGGACGCCGCACCGTAACGCCCAGCATCCGGTAGAGCCGCCGAGGCCGCACCTCAGCGGCTGCCGTTGTCTTCCTGCAGTTCTTTCTTGAACGGGATATCCGGCGGCGGCCGCGCGATGGCGGGCTGGTCCTGCATGTTCGGATCACTCAGGCCGCAACCACCGCCGAACTGCAGGACGGAAATCACGCACGAGATCGACGAGCTCGTGCCCGGGATCGGGATCTCGACCGCCTTGATGCCCTTGCGGACCCATTCGGCCAGCAGCGATTCGTTGGGCGCCCAGTACTTGTCGAACGAGGTCGGGGTGTAGTCGTACGGCGGCCGCTTGAGCCAGGTGCCGGACTGCGCGATGCGCTCCTTGCTCCAGCCGTCCTTGTCGCCGCCGGGCGCGCCGCGCTCGGTAGTGCCGGCGCCGGCCTGGGCCGGGACACGCACACTGCCATCGGCCTTGAACAGGCTGCCGCCGTTGCCTTGGGTCGCACTCACGGCCCTGCCGTTGAGATCGGCATCCTGCGGATGGTTGGCCGCACCCCAGTCGTCCGCGCGGTTCGGCGTGGCCCAGCTGCCCGGCGCCGCTGCCGTCCGGGTGGAAGGCGCACGCGTCGCATTGGCCGCACTGGTGCTGGACGCACTGGCGGCGGTACTGGAACGGGTCGCTGCCGGGGCCGTCGCGGTACTGCTTGCCGCGGTCGGCGAAGGGGGTTCCGGGCGCGGCGCGGCATCGGGCACCGCGCGTTCGCGCACGGCGATCTCCGGTGATCGGCCCGGCACGGTGACCTCGCGCGCGGGCAGTGTCGCCACCGTCACCGCGGGTGCGGTGACCGGCCGGATCTCCCGTTCTCGCACCTGCACCTCGCGTTGCGGGAGCGTGGCATCCACCCGTGGGCCGGGCACCGTAACGGCCGGAGCGGGTGCCTCGACCACGGTGACCTGGCGCTCCTGGACGGTGAGGTCGGGTGTCCGCAGTTGCGGTTCGACCGGGCGCAGCGTGGGTACGGTGCTGCGCGGCGTCGGCGCTTCCACGGTCACCACGGTGCGCTCGCGCACGGCGATGTCCTGCGGGTCGCGTGGCACCACACGCACTTCGGTGCGCGGCACGCTGGTCGGCGGCACCACGAAATCGGTCGTGGCCTGGGCGACCTCGGTCGCCTGCACAGGCTGTTCCACCGCGGGCGTCGACGGCGCGGGAGGCGCCGGCTGCGGTTCACTGGGCGGTGCAGGCGCGGCGACGGGCTGCGGCGCCGAGGCAGACGGCTCACGCGCGTCGGCACCGGCCGAAGCCACCGCCTGGGCACTGTCGGTCGCCGCGGCACGGGCGGCTTCCGCGGTCGCCGGTTCGGCGGCCGGCTGGCCGCCTTCCTCCTGTTGCGGCGTGCCGCGGCCCACGAAGGCCACCTGCACACGCCCGCTCTCACCGCCCTGCTCCGGTTCGCTCGGCGGCCGGATCAAGGCGACCCACAGCAGCAACAGGGCAAACACCAGATGCAGCAATGCGCTGATCACCGCCGAGGTCCAGCGCATCCAGCGCTGGTCGCGCGGCGCCGGATCCCAGCCCTGCCAGAGCAGGCGACGCATCGCCTGGGCGGAACTCAGCGCCGGCAGGCGTCCGCCATGCGGAACAGGCGCGCGCTGGGCCAGTTCGGCCAGCACCTCGATGGCGCGGAACGGCCGCGGCAGCGGCGACAACGCACGCAGCCACAGGCCCCACCCGTAAGGGAGGCCCGTGGTTTTTTCAAGAATGCGCTTGTCCGGCTGGCGAGCCAGCAGCCAATCGAGGATGTCGTCAGCCCGGCGCAGTGGCACGCAGTGCGATCAGGCAGCCGTGCCGCGGGGAATGTACGGCGCGTCGCCACTGTCGTGGTCGGTCGCGTCGCGCACCGCGGTGATGCCGGGCACGCGGCCCATCAGCGTCTTTTCGATGCCCTGCTTGAGCGTGACGTCGGCCATGCCGCAGCCCTGGCAGCCGCCACCGAAGCGCAGCAGCACCACGCCCTCGGCCGAGACTTCCTGCACCGCGACCTTGCCGCCATGCGAGGCCAGCTGGGGATTGACTTCGTTCTCCACCACCCAGCGCACGCGTTCGACCAGCGAGGAACCTTCGGTCGGCGCCTCGCCCTTGATCTTGGGCGCCTTGATGGTCAGCTGCTGGCTGCCGGTCGCATTGGTGACGAAATCGATCTCGGCGCCATCGACCCAGGCCACGCTGGTGGCGGCCACGTAGAGGGTGAAGCCATCGCAGTCCACCGCCCACTCATCACCGAGCAGTTCGCTGGGATCGGCGAACTCCAGGCGGGCATCGGCGCGCGGGGTACCCGCATCGACGGCGGTCAGGCGTACACCCATGCCGGGCACGGCCTCACGCTCGATCAGTTTGCGGAAATAGGATTGGGCAGTGTCGGATATCTGGATCATCGGGCTATTCTAGCCAATCCCTTGTTATGCGCTCATTCGGTTTATACACCCGACCGCGCATTGTTCAGTCATCCAGATGTGGAGGAACCCATGGCCGACCTGATTCCGCTGGCCCAAGCCCATTGCGTGCCGCGCAAAGGCAGCGACCACAAGCTCGGCGCCGCCCGGGTCACCGAGCTGCTGGCCCAGGTCCCGGGCTGGGAGCTGGCCGAGGCCGGCCAGGCGCTGACCCGTACCTTCCGCTTCGACAACTACCACGGCACCATGGCCTTCGTGAACGCGCTCGCCTGGGTGGCCCATCGCGAAGACCACCACCCGGACCTGGGCGTGCATTACGACCGCGCCGTGGTGCGCTTCTCCACCCACGACGTGGGTGGCCTGAGCGAGAACGACTTCATCTGCGCGGCGAAAGCCTCGGCCCTGACGGAGTAAGCCCATGAAACTGCCTTACATCGCACTGTCCAGCCTTGCCCTGGTCGCTCTGGCGGGCTGCAACAAGACGCCCGCCGAACCGGCCGCACCGGTCGCCGCCCCCACCGAGGTCGCGGCGGTCAAGACGCCACCACCGGAGTACCCGATCGAACTGGCCTGCCAGGGGATCGGCGGCACCAGCACCTTCAAGGTGACCATCGCGGCCGACGGCCAGCCCAGCCAGGTCCAGCTCGCCAGCGGCAGCGGCAACGCCCAGCTCGACGAGCAGGCACAGAAGGCCGTGCAGGCCTGGCAGTTCAAGGCCGCTACCCGCGCCGGGCAGACGGTCTCGACCACGATCCAGGTGCCGGTCAGCTTCAATCCGCCGCAGCCCAAGCCCGACCAGTGTTTCGCGGTCGAAGAACGGCTGCGTCGCGGCGGCTGATCGCCGCGTTGTTGAGGTCAGCCGCCGCCAACCGCGCATCATGGATCGTCAAGGCGCCCGTCGGATCGACGCGTCGCCACGCGCCCGGTGAACACCGCCCCCTCGCAGCACCGCATTTCAGCGGTCCGGTGGGAAGGCGGGGACCGCACGGCGCACTTTTCTCGTACAAGGACGCGTTGGCGGATGCCTGATATTTCCAGTGAAAACGTATGGATCGCCCTGGCGGTGACCCTGGCCGCCGGCCTGGCCACCGCGCTGGGCAGCCTGATGGTGCTGTTCTCACGCCGGCCCAACCCGCGCCTGCTGGCGTTCGGGCTGGCCTTTGCCGGCGGCGCGATGGTCTTCGTCTCGCTGACCGAGATCCTCAACAAGGCGATCGACTCGTTCACCCAGGCCTACGATGCCCGGCTGGGCTTCGCCTACGGGACCGCGGCCTTCCTGGTCGGCGTGCTGCTGATCGTGGTGATCGACCACCTGATCCCGAACCCGCACGAGAGCCTGGACAAGCAGGATCCGCTGTTCCGCGACAACAACAAGGCCTACATCAAACGGGTCGGCCTGCTGACCGCCGTGGCGATCACCGCGCACAACTTCCCGGAGGGCCTGGCGACGTTCTTCGCCACGCTGGAGAGCCCGTCGGTGGGCATGCCGCTGGCCTTCGCCATCGCCATCCACAACATCCCCGAGGGCATCGCGATCGCGGTGCCGGTGTACTTCGCCACGCAGAACAAGTTCTATGCGTTCGGCGCCAGCCTGCTGTCCGGCCTGGCCGAACCGATCGGCGCGGCCATCGGCTATGTCCTGTTGTCCGGGGTGCTCAACCACGCCACCTTCGGCTGGGTGTTCGGGATCATTTCGGGCGTGATGGTGTTCCTGGCCCTGGACGAACTTCTGCCTGCGGCCAAGCGCTATGCCAAGGGCCACGAGACCGTGTACGGGCTCGTGGCCGGCATGGGCAGCCTGGCGATCAGCCTGGTGTTGTTCAAGTGGTGAGGCCGTAGCCGCAACCCGATGACGCCGGGCCCTGCCACTCGATAACGTCGGCGTCGGGCCCACCGCCCGGTAGTGCCGGCCGCTGGCCGGCTCTTCCCGATGTCGATCAAGACTGTGCAGAGCCGGCCAGCGGCCGGCACTACCCTCCGTTCGGCACGGCCTTATCTGCCGGCGCTCACTTCAACCGGTTCAACACCTCGACCAGCTCCTCGGCCAGCGGTGCATTGATCAGGTACGGCGTCTTGCCCGCATCCAGCGCGAACTCCAGCGAGGCCGCGTGCAGGAACAGACGCTTCAGCCCGATCTGCTCACGAAGCCGCTTGTTGACGTCCGGATCGCCGTACTTGTCGTCACCGGCCACCGGATGCCCCAGGTGCTGGGCGTGGACGCGGATCTGGTGGGTGCGGCCGGTTTCGATCCGCACCTCGCAGTACGAATGCCCACCCTTGCGCTCCAGCACCTTGAAGTGGCTGATCGACTCCTTGCCGATCGGGTTGACCTGGACATGGCGCTCGCCGCCCTGGCGCAGGCCCACGTGCAGCGGGGCGTCCACGGTCATGGTGCCATCGGGCATGCGGCCCGCCAGCAGGGTCAGGTAGCGCTTGCGGATGCCGGCGCCATGGTCTTCACGCAGCAGCGCCTGCAGCTCGCTCAGGGCCGAGCGCTTCTTGGCCACGATCAGCAGGCCCGAGGTGTCCCGGTCCAGCCGATGGACCAGCTCCAGGGTCTTGCCGGGGCGCAGCGCGCGCAGGGTTTCGATCGCGCCGAAGCTGATGCCGCTGCCGCCATGGCTGGCCACGCCCGACGGTTTGTTCAGCGCAAGCAGCCGATCGTCTTCGAACACGATGGCATCTTCCAGTCGTTTCATGAACGCGGCGGGTGGGCCGGCCTTGTCGCCCTCCTCGTTGAGACGGACGGGCGGAACCCGCACTTCGTCGCCGCCCTCGAGCTTGCGCTCGGCCTTGGCGCGGCCGCCGTTGACGCGGACCTGGCCACTGCGGACGAGCTTGTAGATCAGGCTGCGCGGTGCACCCTTGAGCTGGCCGAGCAGGAAGTTGTCCAGGCGTTGCCCGGCGCGGTCGGCCGGGACAGTGATGATACGTACGCTGGTCATGGCTTCAGCGGCTTTGGGGGTGGGCTCGGTAACGGTCATTGGCCTTTTATTCTGTTACACTCGGCGGGCGAGATAAGGGATTGATTTCGTTGGAAGTTGCTCTGGGCCAGAAGCCCGACTTCCCTCGATTCCGGCACAGTGCGCAGCCACCGCCCCCGGGGCGGCCATGTTAGCGGCTCACCGGCGGTCCCGGCCATCGCCGGATGTCTGACACGCATTCGCGCTGAACATGTCCCTGTGGCGCTCCAGCCTGGCTGAAAGCTGCCTCCGGCCCCGTAACACCCAAACCAAAACATAATGAAGCGCTCCCGCGGCCTGCCGTGGTGTTGTAGCGCTGGAAACCCAAACCGCCCTCCCCGCGCATGCGCGATGGGCGGTGAAGCGTGACCAGAAGCGAAACCCCATGGCGTTCCGCGCGGTAGCAGCGCGCGAGGAACGCAAGAATGAAGCGAATGCTGATCAATGCCACGCAGGCTGAAGAGCTGCGGGTAGCCATCGTGGATGGCCAGACGCTGTACGACATCGACATCGAACAGCCGTCCAAGGAACAGAAGAAGTCGAACATCTACAAGGGCCGCATCACGCGCCTTGAGCCTTCGCTGGAGGCCGCCTTCGTCGAATATGGCGGCGAGCGCCATGGCTTCCTGCCGCTGAAGGAAATCTCCCGCGATTACTTCCAGGCCGGCGTCGACCACAACAAGGCCGGCATCCGCGAGCTGCTGCGCGAGGGCCAGGAAGTCGTGGTCCAGGTGGACAAGGAAGAGCGCGGCAACAAGGGCGCTGCCCTGACCACGTTCATCTCGCTGGCCGGCCGCTACATGGTCCTGATGCCGAACTCGCCGAGCGCCGGTGGCGTCTCGCGTCGCATCGAGGGCGAAGACCGCGCCGCGCTGAAAGAAGCGCTGGACAAGCTGAACATCCCCGACGACATGGGCGTGATCATCCGCACCGCCGGCGTCGGCCGCGATGCCGAAGAGCTTCAGTGGGATCTGGACTACCTGCTGCAGGTCTGGAAGTCGATCGCCGAGGCGGCGCTGACCAAGCCGGCCTCGTTCCTGATCTACCAGGAATCGCGCCTGATCGTGCGCGCCCTGCGTGACTACCTGCGCGCCGATGTCGGCGAGATCCTGGTGGACACCGAAGAGCTGTACGAGACCGCCCAGGAGTTCATGCAGCAGGTGATGCCGCAGACCCTGCGCAAGCTCAAGCATTACAAGGACGACATCCCGCTGTTCAACCGCTTCCAGATCGAATCGCAGATCGAAGGCGCGTATGAACGCAACGTCCGCCTGCCGTCCGGCGGCTCGATCGTGGTCGACCAGACCGAAGCGCTGACCGCCATCGACGTCAACTCCTCGCGCGCCACCAAGGGCAGCGACATCGAGGACACCGCCTTCCAGACCAACCTGGAAGCGGCCGACGAAGTGGCCCGCCAGCTGCGCCTGCGCGACCTGGGCGGCCTGGTGGTCATCGATTTCATCGACATGGCCTCCAACAAGCACCAGCGCGAAGTCGAGAACCGCCTGCAGAACGCACTCAAGTACGACCGTGCGCGCGTGCAGCTGGGCCGCATCTCGCGCTTCGGCCTGATGGAAATGAGCCGCCAGCGCCTGCGTCCGAGCCTGGGCGAATCCAGCCAGATCGTCTGCCCGCGTTGCGACGGCCATGGCCGCATGCGCAGCGTCGAGTCGCTGTCGCTGTCCATCATCCGCGTGGCTGAAGAGCATGCGATGAAGGAGAACACCGGGCAGGTGCTGGTCCAGGCCCCGGTCGAGATCGCCAACTACCTGCTCAACGAAAAGCGCAGCGCGCTGCGTGAGATCGAACAGCGCCATGACGCGCCGATCGTGATCGTCGCCGACGAGCAGCTGCACACCCCGCATTACGAAGTGACCCGCCTGCGCGAGAACGAGCTGGGCGAAGAAAGCGGCAAGCCGAGCTACCAGCGCGGCACCCCGCGCAAGCTGCCGGTGCACGCGCTGACCAAGGCCCAGCTGAACATCCCGGTCGCCCCGGTGGTGACCCAGGTCAAGCACAGCCAGCCGGCCCCGGTGCGTGAAGCCCCGGAACCGGAAGCCGCACCGGCCCCGGTCGCCGCCCCCGTTGCCGCCCCGGCTGCAACCGGCGTGGTGGGTTGGCTGAAGCGCATCTTCGGTGGCGAACCGGCCCCGGTCGCCGCACCGCAGCCGAGCAACCGCCCGGGCCAGGACGGCAACCGCAATGGTCGCAACAAGGATCGCAACGGCAAGGACCGCAATGGCCGTCGTGATGAGCGTGGCGAACGCGGTGGCAACGGCAATGCGCAGGCGCAGGGCCGTGGCAAGGACCGTGGTGAGCGTGGCGAACGCGGCCCGAAGGGCGAGCGTCGCGACGAGCGCCGTCAGGACACCGCCGCCGCACCGGCCAATGGCAACGCCGCGCAGGTGCAGGCACCCGGCCAGGGCAAGCCGCGCAACGAGCAGCAGCCGGCCAAGCCGCGCAATGAAGCGCGCAACGACCAGCAGCAGCCGAAGCTGAAGCAGAAGCAGGGCCAGAACGGCCAGGCCAAGCCGCAGCAGAACGAGGGTGAGAAGCCGGCCGTGAGCGAAAAGCCCGCGCGCCAGCCGCAGGCCGATGCACCGAAGCCGACCAGCACTGCACCGGTCGCTGCCGACGCCGCCGTGATCGCTGCGGCTGCCGTGGTGGCCACCGATGCCGCCGCGCCGGCCGCCCACGTCCAGGAAACGGCCAAGGCCGCCCCGGCCGAGGATGCACAGCTGAGCGACACCGACGCCATCGAACAGGGTGACACGCCGGCCAATGCCGAAGACGGTACCGGTGAGGGCGCCTCGCGCCGTCGTCGTGGTCGTCGCGGTGGCCGTCGCCGTCGTCGTGGCAATGGCGAGCAGGCTGCCGGCAGCGATGGCCTGAACGGTGACGACAACGGTCTGGATGACGATGGCGACGACCAGGACGGCGATCAGGACGGCGGCACCACTGCCCCGGCCGAGCGTCAGGTGGCCAACAACGGCCAGCCGCAGCCCGAGTTCGAGTTCGACGACGAATCCGGCAACGCGCCAGCCGCTGCGCCCGCACCGGTCCAGGCAACGCGCCCGGCCCCCGTGGCGGCCGTCGCTGCCGCGGCGCCGGTCGCCGTGGTCAGCAGTCCGGTCGTGACCGCCGGTCACGCCGAGCCGACCCCGGCCCCGGTGGCTGCACCGGTTGCCGAGAAGGCTCCGACCCCGGTCGTTGAAAAGGCATCCGCCCCGGCAGTCGAGCCGATCACCGAGAAGGCCCCGGCCTCCTACAACGACCCGGTGCCGTTCGTGGAAAGCCCGCGGCCGACCCCGGTTGTTGCTCAGCCGGCCGCGCCGGTGGAAGCTGCGCGTCCGGTTGAGCCGGTGGCTGCTCCGGTGGTTTCGGCCCCGGTAGCCGCTCCGGCGGCTCCGGCGCCGGTCGCTGCTCCGGCGGCTCCGGCGCCGGTCGCTGCTCCGGCGGCTCCGGCTCCGGTGGCTGCTCCGGCCGCTCCGGTCATTGAGACCGCTGCGCAGGAAGTGAAGGAGCCGACCGCCGCGCCGGTGCAGACCAGCATGCTGGATGCCGTCGACGCGACCCAGGCCCCGGCACAGTCGGCAGCCCCACAGGCCCGTACCGAATCGGCCTCGGCCGGCCCGGTCGTGCACAACGGTCAGCTGTTCGGTTCGGCCGCCAGCGAAACCCCGGCCGCCACCAACGCTGCCGAACAGGCTGCGCAGGCCGAAGCCCGCGAGGACATCCCGACCGATGCCCCGCAGGCCGACGAAGGCGACAAGGCTGACCAGGAAAAGCAGGAAAAGAACGACACGCCCTGATCCTGGCTCAGTGACGCAACAAACAGACAGCGGCCTTCGGGCCGCTGTCTGCGTTTGGGGTGTTGGATGGCGGAGCCAGTGGCGTGCGCCAGGGTTCATGATTGCGGCACTGAGAGCATCCATGCATGGCGTGGATCTACCCATGCCATCGGACGCATCAAGGGCAGATCCACGCCATGCGTGGATCCTGCACGGGACGCATCAAGGGTAGATCCACGCCATGCGTGGATGCGGCCGTTCGCGCGCTACGCCATCACCGACGCCGCCGCCGCGCGCCTCAGGGCGTCGTCGCGCCGGTGTTTCCTGTGCCCGGCGCAAACTGCAGCCGGGTCCACACACCGTAATGATCCGAGGCCCAGCGGCCATCGGCATACGGCTGGTCGAACAGGATCTTCGCCTCACGGGCGAGCAACCGGTCCTGCTGGAAGAAAATGTGGTCGATGCGCGAGGGTGCTTCGTAGTAATGCCGGTTGAGCGTACTGACCTGGGCCAGCTCGTTGTTGACGTGCACGCTGCCGTAGCTGTCGCCGTAATGATTGCGCAGCGCGCTCAGGTCACCGGCATCCACCAGCGCATTGAAGTCACCGGCCACCACCACCGGCGCGTCGCCCGCGGTCTGCGCGATGAACGCCAGCAGATCCGCGACCTGCTCGCCGCGGATGCGGCTGCCGGCTTCGTCCGAGCGCTCGTTCAAGTGCGTGGCGTAGACATTCACCGGGCGGCCGTCCACATCGATGCGCAGATGCGCCACGGTTCGGTAGTCGTTGATCGGTGCCAGCAGGTGGTCGTTGCGCGACACCACCGGGCGACGGGTCAGCAGGGCATTGCCGTAGCGCTTGAAACGCCCCGGCGGATCGGTGGAGACGAACTGGTAGTCGTAGCCGAGCTTGCGCGCCAGCCATGCGGCCTGGTTGCGCACGTGGGGCTTCTGGATCACTTCCTGCAACGCGATCGCGTCGGGCCGGAGCGCCTGCAACTCGCGCAGGATGACCTGGCGGCGGGCCGGCCAGTCTTCGCGGTCGTGGTGCAGGTTGAAGGTGACCATGGTCATCTCCTGCCCTGCCCCGGTGCCCTGTGCCCACGCAAGCAGCGGTGCCAACGCCAGCGCGGCGGCCAGCACGCCGCGCATCCTCCTCGTCATCTGCCGCATTACGGTGCCTTGCGTTCTGCCCGGCGTACCGATGCCGGAATCTCGATCTCGACCTTGGCCGGCACCTGCGTCACGCGCAGCTCGCCACCCACCCATTCCGCCGGCTCACCATTGATGGTGGTGGCGCCCGGCTCGCCGCTGTACGGCCACGGCAGCACCACGCCGCCGGCCGGCGGAATCAGTCCGGCCGACACGGTCAGGGTGAGCTGCTTGTCGTTGCGGACCAGCGCGTAGTTGAGCTGCCCGTTCGGTGTGCGCAGGCCCTGTACGCCGACACCCTTGCCTTCCAGCCAGCGCGACGGCACGCCGGCAGCCAACACCAGGCTGTCGTCGATGTCGCGGTTGTACGCGAACATGTCCAAGGCCGAGCGTACGAAGTCCGAGGCGACCCACGCGTGCGGCAGGTCGCCCAGGAAGAACGGTTTGCGCGGCGTGCGCGAGACCACTTCGGCCCACTGGTTCCAAGGCTGCGGCGCGCGGTCCTTGAAGAAGAACTCGGTCGCCTGCCAGGCGCGGTCACGCCAGCCCAGGCGCACAAAGGCGGCCACGTTGCGCCACTCGTAAGGGGTGTAATCCTTCCACTCGCGCTTGCCATCCCGACGCGCTTCGAACTCCTTCCAGTACCGCTCGAAGGTGTTGTTCAAGTACGGCTGCGGCAGGCGACCCTGCTCACCGGCCGGCGCCAGCGCGATCGTGGTCGAGGTTGCATCGAAATCGCCAAGCTCGGCCGAGCCCGGCAGATAGTCGATCCTGTGCTGTGCGGTCGCGGCCAGCAGCGAGGCCTGCAGGTCGTCACGGAACTGGTCGCGCGACTCGCTGATCTGCATCGCCTCCGCCTTGCCCAGCGTGCTGGCGATGATCGCCGCATCCTTGTAGCCGCGCAGCGCCCAGAAGTTGTCCCAGTACGAATGCATCGGCTTGGCCGAATAGCCTTCGTGGCTGATCGAGACCGGCATCATCCCGTAGAAGGCCGGGTTGCGGGCGCGGTTCTCCTCGGTGCGCTCGCTCAGGCGCAGCTGCTCCATGTACTGGTAGGCGCCCTGCACATGCGGCCACATCACCTCCAGGAAGGTGGTGTCGCCGGTGTAGCGCCAGTACTCGGCGATGTTGAAGATCAACTCGCCGTGGCTGTCGTTCTCCGGCACCGGGTCGCTGCCGCGCGAATCCACGCAGCACGGCACCTTGCCGTTGTCGAACTGATACGGCGCATACCAGTTCACGTACTGGCGCACCGCATCGCTGCGGCCCATGCGCAGCAGGCCTTCGGAAATCATCGCGCCATCGCGGATCCAGCTGCGCGAATACGAGCGCGTGCCCGGCTGCAGGCTCGGGCCGATGCGCGAGATCAGCATGTGCGCCAGCGAAGTGCGCAGCGTGTCGGCCAGCGGTTTGCCGGCGGCGGGAACCTGCAGCGTCACCTGGTCCAGCTTGGTCCGCCACATCGAGGCGACCTGCTGCTGCGCCTTGGCCGCGTCGAAGGCCGAGGGCATGGTCCAGCTGCCGGTCTGCGGCAGCACGATCGCCACCTCGCGGCTCTGGCCGGGCTCCAGCTTCCAGCGGTAAAGCAGCGCGCCCGAGGCCAGGCCGGTGCCGTCCTTGACTTCGGTGGTGCCCGGCAGCGTGCCGCTGGCCAGGTGGACCACGTCGAGCTTGCTGTCGAACGCGGTGGCGAAGGCGGCATCCGGTGCCTGCGCCGGGTACAGGCGCGGCGTGCCGTTGACATCCACGTGGGTGGGGTCGAAGGACAGGTTGTCGATCCGGCTGACGCCGCCGACGGTGTTGAGGAACTGGGTCGGCGGATTCACCTGCCAGGGGCGCACGGCCAGGGCCAGCGTGTACTCGTGGGCGACCTTGTCCGGGTTGCGCAGGGTGTAGCGCCCGACCAGCTGCGCGTTGTCCGGCGTGCCCTGCACGAAACCGGTGACCTGCAGGCCGGCCTTGTCGTGGGTCCAGCCGACGTTGGCGATCGGCAGGTAATCGTCCTGCAGCGACTGGCGGGTGGTGACGTCGGCCCAGCTCAGCAGCTTGTTGTCGACCAGCACGAACGGCTCGACGCTGAAGCTGGATTTGGCCACCTCCAGCGCGCCGTCTTCACCGATCAGCGCCTGCTCGCGGCCGCCGTCCAGGCCGAGCAGCGTCCAGTACGGCTGTTCACCGGTGAAACCGCGCGGCACCGAGCCGCGCGGCAGCTCCGCGCCGACCGAGCGGACGAAATCATTCGGGGTCGCGGCGAACTCGAGCGGCTTCACCGTGATGTCGCGGATGCCGTAGCGCCAGCTCGGGCCGCCTTTCAGGTCGAAGCGCAGGTAGCGCGCTTCGGTATCGGGCAGGGCCAGCCAGTCACGGCCTCCGCCACCGGCGGTCACCTCGCGCACCGTTTTCCAGGCGCGTCCGTCGGCCGAGGAACGCACCACGTAGCGCGTGGCCTCCAGCCCGGGCAGCCATTCGATCACCGCCCCACCGAACTCGCGCACCTTGTGCAGGTCCAGGCTGATCGTCTGCTCGGCCACGCCGCCGCTGATCCACACCGTGTCCGGCTTGCCATCGACGATGCGGTTCTGCAGCGCGGTGGCGGTATCGGCGATCACCGAGGGACTCAGCGAAGACGTATCGGCCGGCGGCAGGCCCTGCAGCGTGAGCCGGTCGAAACAGACCGTGCCCTTGCCGCCCACCTTGCTGTAGATCGTGAACTCCATCGCCGCGCTGCGATGGAGTGTCTTGTCCGTCTCCGGGCCCCAGGCCTTGTCGATCTGGCGCTTGCGGTACTGCACCGGCGTCCACGCCTTGGGGAACGCGTAGCCGGGTCGGTTGACCCACCACACGTTGTCGCCACTGGCGTCGATCAGCTTGAACTGCAGGTCATTGGCGGGGGAATCGCCGCGCAGCTGGAAGCCGAACTGGTAGTTCTCCGGGTACTGGATGCCCAGCTCGCGGCGGATGCCGACGTAGCCGGAGACATTGTGGAAGTCGTAATCCAGGCAGAGCGCGCGGCCACCGCCACTGCCGGCGACGCTGCGCAGCGAACCGCTGACCTGGTCGGAGACGACCAGCTTCCACGGGCTCATGTCATCGAAGCTGTCCAGCACCTTGGGTGCCGGCAACACCGGCGTCGCCGGCGGTGCGGCCGAGGCCGCCAGTGACCAGACCAGACCCAGACCCACCGCGACGACGGCATGCTTCACCCTTTGACACTCCCCAGCAACAGACCTTGGATGTAATAACGCTGCAATGCCAGGAACAGCAGCAGCACCGGAACCACCGTGACCACCGCGCCGGCCATCATCATTTCGACGTCCATGATGTGCTCGCGCGAGAGCGTGGCCAGGGCCACCGGGAGAGTGTAGTGCTCCTGATCGGTCAACACGATCAACGGCCACATGAAATCGTTCCAGGCGGCCATGAAGGTGAAGATCGACAGCGTCACCAGCACCGGCTTGAGCATCGGCAGCACGATCTGGAAGAAGATCCGCAGCTCCCCTGCCCCATCGATGCGGGCCGCTTCGAGCAGCTCGTCCGGGATCGAACGCGCGTACTGGCGGACCAGGAAGATGCCGAACACCGTCGCCAGCGCCGGCACGATCACGCCACCGAAGTTGTTGACCAGGCCCAGCTGCTTCATCAGCAGGAACAGCGGCAGCATCGCCACCTGCGCCGGGATCACCAGCGCGGCCAGCAACAGCTGGAAAATGCGCTCGCGGCCGGCGAAGCGCAGCTTGGCGAAGGCATAGCCGGCCATGGTGTTGAGCAGCAGCGAGCCGAACGTGATCGCCAGCGAGACCATCAGGCTGTTGACGAAGTTGTTGGCCATGCCGGTACGCGCGAACAGCTCATGGTAGTTCGCAGTGGTCAGCGAGGACGGCAGCAGCGGCGGCGGGAAATGCGCCGCCTCGCCGGTCGGCATGAACGACACCGACAGCATCCACAGCAACGGCGCCAGGCTCAGGACCGCGAGCACCAGCAGGCCGCCATTGACCCACCAGGCATGCCAGCGCGATTGACCGATTTCACGACTCATACCAACTGCCTCTTGCGGCCGAAACGCAGCATGATGCTGGTCACGCCCAGGATGATCAGGAACAGCAGGAACGCCACCGCGGAGGCGCGACCCAGGTTCCACCACTTGAAGCCTTCTTCAAACATGAAGTACAGCACGCTGACGGTGCTCTGCAGTGGGTCGCCACGCGTCATCACGTAGGGTTCTGCGAACAGCTGGAAGTAGCCGGACACGGTGATCACGCCGACCACCAGCAACACCGGGCCGAGCATCGGCAGGGTGATGTGCAGGAACTGCTTCCAGCGCGAGGCACCGTCGATACGGGCGGCCTCGTACAGGTCATGCGGGATCGCCTGCAGGCCGGCCAGGAAGATCACCATGTTGTAGCCGAAGTTCTTCCACACCGCGAACAGCATGATGGTCGGCATCGCCCAGTTCGGGTCGCCGAGCCAATCGATCGGGCTGATGCCCAGATGGCCCAGGCCGTAGTTCACCAGGCCGTAGCTGGTATGGAACAGGTAGCGCCAGATCACCGCCACCGCCACCAGGGTGGTCACCACCGGGGCGAACAGCGCGGTGCGGAACAGTGCCTTGAAGCGTGCGGCCGGGGCGTTGAGCAGGATCGCTGCGCCCAGCGACACCGCGATCGACAGCGGCACGCCGACGATCACGAAGTACGTCGTGTTCCACAGCGACTTCCAGAACATCGGGGTCTGCAGCAGATCGATGTAATTGCCCAGGCCGACGAAGCGCAGGTTGTCCCCGTCGGCCAATGCATACAGGTCGAAATCCGTGATGCTCAGGGCCAGCGCCGAGAACACCGGCAGACCGAAGAACACCGCGATGACCAGGATGGCCGGGCCGGCGAACATCCAGCCGGCAAGCGAACGCTGCTTCATGGTGCCGCCTCCGTGGCCACTGCACTGGAGTGCTGCTTGTCGCTCAGCCCGGAGGATTCCTGGCGGTGCTGCTCATGCATCCAGCGGCGTTTGGCGAGGACCTTGTCCACGCGTGCGTCCAGCTCTTTCACTGCTTGATCCTGGTCCAGGCCACCACGCACCACCTGTTCAGTGGTGATCCGCATTTCCTGGGCGATCCGCTCCCACTCCAGCACCTTCGGGGTCGGCTTGACCCGCTCGAGCTGGTCGCGGAACGGCTGCGCCAGTGGATCGTTGGCCAGCGAGGGATACTCCCAGGTGCTGCGCCGCGGCGGCAGATCGCCGATGATCGAATGGAAGCGCTCCTGGATCGCCGGGCGCGACAGGAACTCGATCAGCTTCCACGAGGCTTCCTTCTGCTTCGAATCGCGGAAGATCACCAGGCTGGTGCCACCGGCGATGCCGGCACCCGGGCCATCCGGACCCGGCAGTGCGGCCGTGCCCCACTGCCCTTCCAGTTCCTTGGGCTGCAGCTTCTTGAATTCGCGGATGTTCCAGGGGCCGGACACGTAGAACACGTTGAAGCCCCGGAAGAACTCGTCCCAGACGTTGGAAATCTGTGTCTCGGACATGCGCGGGGCCCAGCCCTGCGCGAACATGTTCTCGTAGAAGCCCAGCGTCCTGCGGAAGCCGGGGCTGCTGAAGTTGCCGCGGGTGTCCTCATCGCGCAGCAGCGGATCGGGCTGCTGCAGGGCAAAGGAGAGCTGCTGCTCGAACTCGTTGATCGGCATCAGCACGGCGTAGCGGTTCGGGCCCTGCATTTTCTTGATCGCCGCCATCATCTCGTTCCACTCGGCCCAGCTGCGCGGCGGGTGGTCGTAGCCGGCCTTGGCCAGCATGTCCTTGCGGTAGTACAGCAGGCGCGTATCCACGTACCACGGCACGCCGACCAGCTCGCCATGGATCACGTTGGTATCCCAGATGCCCTGGAAATAATCGGCCGGGTCCACCACCTTCGACTGCGCCACGTAGGGCTGCAGCGGCGTCAGGGTATTGAGTTCGGCGAACTCGGGGATCCAGGTATTGCCCAGCTGGCACACGTCCGGCAGCCCTTCGGCGGCGAACGCGGTCAGCAGCTTTTCATGCGCGGCCGTCCACGGGATGTTCTGCACATCGACATGGATGCCCGGGTTTTCGGCCTCGAACTCGCGAACCAGGCCGGTGACGACTTCGGCCTCGCGGCCCATCGCCCAGAAACGCACAGTCACTCCTTCCGGTTCCTTCCGGCAGGCACTCAACAACAGGCTGCCGACGATCAGCAGCAACAGACTCAACCCCAGCTTCGGGCGCGACGACGATGGCACTGCTTACTTCCCCTGCTGCTGGTTGCGGTTCGAATTGGAATTGTTCTTCTGTTCCTGGGCTGCTGCCGCGCGCGATTCGGCGATGCCGACCGAGCGCGCCGAGGCCGCCTTTTCATCTTTCTGCAGTTCCATCGGCTGATCCTCGCCTTCCGGCGTCAGCCAGCCACCGCTGAAGCCGGCGCGCTCCAGGCCCTTGCGGATGTGCGGATTCTTCTTCATCACATCCCAGACGAAATCATTCCGGTAGTTGGCGATCATGGTCAGGATCGGCCCCTGGTCGATGCCGATGTAATCACTGGCCACCCAGCCGCGATCCGGGACCAGGCGACCGGTCTTGATCGGGATGTCGTAGTTGAAGCTGGGATTGAACGAATCCAGGAAGCCGTAACTGGAATAGATGTAGTCGCCGTAGCGCTTGTGCATCTCCACCGCGGCCGGGATCACCTCTTCCGGGGCGAACACGATCGAGGCGATCGCCGCGGTCGGCGCGATGGTACCGTCGTCGAAGTTCTCGCGCAGGCCGGCGCCGCGCGAAGAGTAATGGCGGAACTGGCGCTGCTCGCCACGGTATTCCTGGGTGGTGTTCTGCGGGCCGTCGCTGGCGGTCAGGCCCCACACGTTCTGGCCGTAATCCTTCCAGTTCATCGGGTTGGCGATCGCGTACTCGCGCTGCGCCAGGGCCGCCGAGCGGCTGTTGAGGAAGTAGGTGCTGCCCCGCTCGCGCATGTAGGCATCCTGGATGTCGCGGAAGTCGACCCACACATGCGTGTACTGGTGGCCGAACAGCGGACCGAAGGACAGGTATTCCTGGCCCTGGTAGACGCCCCAGTCGTTGTCGTAGGTACGCGTCCAGACCGTCCACGCGTCCGGGCTGACCGGATGGGTCGGCGAGCCGAGCGCGAGGATGTAGACCATCATCGCCTCGTTGTAGCCCATCCAGTCGTGATCGATGAAGCCACTCTCGGGGAACCAGCCCATCGAGATCAGCGGCGCACGCTGCTGCAGCCACGGCCAGTCCACGCGCTTGTACAGCGTATCGGCGATGGCGCGGATCTCTTTTTCGCGCGCGTCGTCACCGTCGTAATAGGACTGCGCGAACAGCACGCCCATCATCAGCAGCGCGGTATCCACGCTGGAGAGTTCCACCCAGCTGTCGTAGCGGCGGCCTTCCTGCATGTCCAGGAAGTGGTAGTAGAAGCCTTTGTAGCCGCCCTTGCCGGTCCGCTGCGGGCCCATCGGCAGGTCGCGGAAGAACTTCAGCGTCAGCAGGGTGCGGTCGATCGCCTGGTTGCGGCTGACCCAGCCGTTCTCGATGCCGATCGGATAGGCGGTCAGCGCGTAGCCCACCGAGGCGATGCTGGCGAACGGACGCGACGGGTAACGGTCCGGGCTGAGCCCGTTGACCTCGTTGGTGGTATCCCAGAAGAACTGGAAGGTGCGGCGTTCGATATCGTCGAACAGCGGCGGCAGCTCCGGCTTCATCGGCCGCGGCGGCACATCCGCCTCGACCAGGATCACGGGCGGCTTCGGCTTGGCCGGCTCCTGCTGGGCCTGCGGCTGACAGGCAGCGGCGGCGAGACTGATCGTCGCAGCGGTCAACAGGTGGCGTGCCTGCATGGGCCAACTCCTTGTGCGGTGTTCGTGACTGGGAAGCATAACGTCCAATGACCTGAAATCGTTTACAGAACGCCGCTTTAAAAAACCACGCATGCGTGGTCGAAAGCGGCGGGTCATTGCCCAGGCCGCTGCCACCCTCCGTGGCACCGGCCTGGACAATGGACTGGCCCGAGGGCCAGCCATTGCCATGAAACCGGCCCCGTCCGAGGACGGGGCCGTTGCTGCATCAGAAGCGGAAGCCGACTTCGGCCTTGACCTGACGCGGCGTACCGATGATGTCGCCGGTCTCGTTGTAGCTGGCCTGCAGCTTGCCGTTGGTCTTCACGTAGTTGTAGGTGGAGAAGTTGTCGAAGTTGAACACGTTGATGATGTCGATGCGCGCGTACAGCTCGGTCTCGCCCGGCATCTTGAACGTCTTCGTCGCCTGCAGATCGACCGAACGGTAGCCGAAGATCTTGCCACCCAGCAGGAACTTGCCATTGGCGTTGGGCACCGCGGCCTGCGGGGTTGGCAGGTTGTAGCCACTGGCCTGCGGGACGCCGTACCAGTCGTTCACCGCCGTCGGGGTGGCCAGGGTGAGCTTGCCACCGAAGGTGATGCCCCAGAAGCCCGCGTAAGAACCGGTGACCACCAGGCGGTGGCGCGGCGCGCCGTTGGAGCGGATGGTCGGATAGTCTTCGATCAGGCCGCGGTCGAACGCGTACTTTTCATTGATGTCACGGTTGTGGCGCGCGGTGGTCCAGGTGTAGGCCACCGAGGTGCCCCAGCCGCTTTCCTGGGTGAACGGCTTCTGCGCCGACAGCAGGACCTGGGTCGCACGGGTCTTGATGCCCTGCTGGCCGATGATCAGGCTGCCGAAGCCCGGCACGTTGCAGCTCCAGGCCTGGCCCAGGCCCGGCTCGGTGCCGCCGCACAGGCGCGGGTCATCGAAGAACTGGCCGGTCGGGTAACGGTTGCCCAGGGTGAAGGCGAAGCCGTCGTAGCTCAGGGTGCGGGAAATGGTCGCATCGGTCAGCCAGTCACCGACCTGGTTGCTCATGCCGAAGCTGAACTGATCCGAGTACGGCACCTTGAGGTTGTTGTTCAGCAGGTCGACTTCCAGACCGGCATTGCTGGTCGAACCGACCAGGGCCTGCAGGTTGCCGATGCCGTTGAGCAGGTTCGGGTTCCAGTCATAGCAGGCGGCCTGGCCGTCGATGCAGGTGCCGGTGCCCGGGTTGCGGAAGTAGATGGTCGGCTGCGGCAGGGCCAGCTTGGTGGTTTCCAGCTGCAGGTTGTCGAACAGATCGCGGTCATACGAACGACCGGCGCCACCGTGGAACACGTGCTGCTCGTCGGCGTTGATGTCATACGAGAAGCCCAGGCGCGGCTGCCAGGCATCCTTGAACGCCTTGCGGTTGTGGCCGTTGCTGATGTAGTCGCCGATGTTCAGGCCACCCAGCGCCAGCGAATCGGCGTAGGTCTGGCCAGCGGCCGCACGCGGATCCTGCGAGTAGATCGCGTCGACCACCTGCTGCGGGGTCACGAAGTCCAGGTAGGACGGGGTCTTCTCGTAATCCCAACGCAGGCCGAGGTTCAGCTGCAGATGGTCGTTGACCTGCCAGTCGTCCTGGATGAACAGGCCGATCTGCTTGGACTTCGAACGCACTTCGCCCGACACGCCCGACACGCCGGTCACCGGCTTGACGAACTGCGCCTTGTACGGAATGGAATCCGGGAAATCCGCATCGCCCAGGCTGTAGGTGAAGGTCGGGTTGATCTGCGCAGCATCCGATGCGTACAGATCAATCTGCTTGTACTTGGCACCCATCTTGATGGTGTGATCGCCCTGCCACTCGATGCCGTCCAGGGTCAGGTTGTCTTCGATCGACCAGCCCTTCTGGCCCTTCACCTGCGAATCCAGCGCCGATGCGCCACCGATCTTCACCACGGTGCGGTCTTCGGTGCCGTCCGGTGCGGTGTAGGTGATGCCGTTGGCCAGGGTCAGCGGGGTCGGGTTGTTGAACGAATCTTCGTGGGTGACCATCAGCTCGTTGTAGTAACGCTCGCCGCTGTGGTTCCAGCGCAGGGCGTAACGACGGTCGGTGTTGACCACTTCACGGCCGGCTTCCGGCGCGGTCTGGCCACTGAACTGCGACTGGGTTTCATCGCGGTCCTGGAAGGTCAGCTCGATGCGATCGTTGTCGGTCGGCTCGAAGTCGATCTTGCCGAAGATCAGATCCTGCTGGAACGGCTGGCTGGCCGGGCCGAGGCCTGCGGCGCCGTCGGCCGGCAGCAGGCCGGCAGCACTGGTCACCGCGCCGTCCGGCGCGATGGTGACCGGCAGGTCGAAGCGCTTGGCTTCATAGGTCACGAAGAAGTGCGCCTTGTCCTGGATGATCGGGCCACCCAGTGCGAAGCCGTATTCCTTCTCGGCCGAGACCATCTTGTCCTTGCCGCCCTGGCGCTCGGCCGGGGTCTTGGCGCGCATGTCTTCGTTGGTGTAACGGTAGAAGGTTTCACCCTTGAACTCGTTGGTACCGGACTTGGTCGCCGCGGTCACGGCCGCGCTCGACACCTGGCCGTACTCGGCCTTGTAGTTGCCGCTGATGACCTTGTATTCACCGATCGCCAGCTGCGGGAACGGGTTGCCGGCGCTGCCGGACTGGCCGGCCACGCCGCCGCCCTTGACGTAGCTCTTCTGGCCCACACCGTCGATGTAGACGTTGGTGCCATCGGAGTTGGTGGCACCGCCGCGCAGGGAGGTATTGCCCTTGGCATCGCGGGTGAAGATCAGGCCCGGCACCGCGTCGGCGAATTCCAGGAAGTTGCGCGACACCTGCGGGGTGGTCTGGATCTGCTGCAGGCTGACGGTCTTGCCCACTTCGGAGGTACGCACTTCCTGCAGCAGGGTCGGCGCAATGACGTTGACCGTGTCCAGGTTGGTGGCGTTGGCGGTGCTGCCGTTGGCCGGCGCGCCGCTGAAGTTCAGGGTCGCGGTCGAGGCCACGGTGACCGTCACCTTCTGCGTCTGGCCATTGGCCACGACGTTGTAGGTGCCCGGGTCCAGGCCCATCAGCGAGTAGCTGCCATCGGCACGGGTGGTGGCGCGGCGCACGCTGCCGCTGGCCACGTTGGTCGCGGTGACCTCGGTGCCGGCGGCGGTATCGGCGACCTGGCCGCGCAGCGACGAGGTGGCCGACTGCGCCATGACGCTCGGGGCGGCGCCCAGCATCAGGCAGGTGACCAGCGCGCTGGACAACAGACTCCGTGCGGGCGCGCGGTTGCGGTGATTGGAATACGTCATGTAACTCTCCGGGTGGTGGTGGCCGTCTTTGCGGCCCCTGTCGTTGTTTTTTTTACAGCGTGGTTTACATGCGTCACGACCAACGGTCGTGACCTACAGCTCGGTTCTGGCTTTGCTCGAATCACGCACGATCAGGGTCGGCACGAGCGTCTGCTTGTCGCCGGCCCCTTCTGTGTTGTTGCCATCCATCAACTGCAACAGGCGCGTCGCGGCCTTATCGCCGAGGTCGGCGATACTCACCTGCATCGTTGTCAACGACGGGTGAACGAAACGTGCCAGCGGAATGTCATCGAAACCCGCCAAGGCGACATCGGTCGGCACACGGACACCTGCCTGCGCGAACGCATACAGACACCCCAGCGCCATCATGTCGTTGGCGGCGAACACCGCATCGGGCAGCGTGCCGGCTGCCAGCAACTCCTGTCCGGCGCGATGGCCGGAAGCTTCGTCAAAGTCACCGGGCAACTCGATACCTTGGGCAGCATCGCCGAAGGCCGCCAGCGCATCGCGGAACCCGCGCAGGCGCTCACGGGCGTCGTAGTTGAGGTCCGGACCGGAAATGAAGGCGATGCGCCGATGGCCGACGTCCAGGAGGTGGCGGGTCATGGTCATCGCACCGGCATGGTCATCGATGCTCAGCACCGGATGATCCTGCTCGGGCAGATAGGTATTGATCAGCACCGTGGGCAGCGACTGCGGCAGGTTGTCGGTGAGGAAACCCGGGCTCTCGGCATACGGCGAGAGCACCAGCAACCCATCGACACGACCGCGCATGGCACGCAGGGCCGCGCCCTGCTGCTCCTGGTCACCGTGGTAACTGGACACGAGCAGATGCTGGCGACGCTCCCGCGCCACCCCATCGATGCCACGCATCAGTTCGGAGAAGAATTCGCCATAGAGATCGGGCAACACCACGCCAATGGTGTTGGTCCGTCGGCTGCTCAGGCTCCGGGCCGCTGCGTGCGGGGTGTAGCGCAGTCGCGCCGCTACCTCCAGCACCAGCTTGCGCACGGGCTCGGCAACATTTTCATGGCCATTGAGTGCGCGCGAGACCGTGGCAACAGAGACACGGGCCTCACGGGCGACATCTTTGATAGTGATCGCTGCCTTGTTCACTTCGCCGCCCTCCACGGCTTAGAGATCTGGGCTTGGCGCGGAATGTAAGCGTTTTCAAACCCGGATGTAAACACTACGTTAGCCTCATGTCGTACGGCGGTAACCAAAAGCTGTCCATGGCGGCCCCTTTCGGGACTGGCCAGGACAAGGCGGGACAAGGGTTTCAGCGATTCTTGACCGGTGTCTCGGCCCGGATGGACAACGCGTGGATGTCGGTCTCCATCATCGTCCCCAGGGCCGCATAGACGGCCCGATGGCGCGCCAGCGGCAGCTTTCCTTCGAAGGCCGCGCTGACCACGTGCACTTTGAAATGACCGCGGCCGTCCCGCGCGCCCTCGTGGCCGGCGTGGCGGTGGCTGTCGTCCTTGACCTCCAGCAGCTCGGGATCCAGCGCCTGCTGCAGGGCCTCGCGGATGCGCTCGACCCGGTTCATGGCAGGACCTTGCGGAACGGGCGGACCTGGACGCGCACGTACACGCCCGCCTCTACATAAGGATCGGCGGCGGCCCAGTCCTGGGCCTGGGTCAGCGAATCGAACGCGGCGATGACCACGCTGCCACTGAAGCCGGCCGGACCGGGGTCTTCGCTGTCGATGGCCGGGCACGGGCCGGCCAGCAGCAGCCGACCTTCATCCTGCAGGGCCTGCAGCCGGGCCAGATGGGCCGGGCGCGATGCCAGACGGGCGGCCAGCACATCGGTGCCGTCATAGCCTTCAATCACATACCACACGGGCAACTCCGAGGTCTTGTTGAATCGAACCCGGGCATTCTAGCGGGGCTGGCTGGACACTGGCGCGGCAACCCCGTAGTCTTATGTCCATTGCACGTGGCTGGACGCAGCGCCCCGTCGGCACCCGGCTCCACCGCCAGCCGACGACCGACCCACTGCCCCACACCGGCACACGTAGACGACCTCCCCGTAGTTCTGTCGCTGCCCATCGCGGCGCGCCTTGCTGTTTGAAGTGTGGAATCGCGCCGACCCAGGCGTGTCATGGCTTGCCATCCTGCCGCCCGGGACCGTTCCGGACGCTGGCATGGTGCGGCGACCGGTCCGTTGCAATACTGACGTCTATTTGATGACTGCCGAACTCGCGCTCGACGCGAACCCGCCAATCCGAGTGCCCGCCCCACAGCAGCAGGAAATGCCGCTGGCCGTGGTGCATGGACAGCCGGTCCTGCAGATTCCGCAGGACCTGTACATCCCGCCGGACGCGCTGGAAGTCATCCTGGATGCCTTCGAGGGTCCGCTGGACCTGCTGCTGTACCTGATCCGCCGGCAGAACCTCGACATCCTGGACATCCCGGTCGCCGAGATCACCCGCCAGTACGTCGAGTACATCAACGTCATGCAGGAGCTGCGCTTCGAACTGGCGGCCGAGTACCTGGTGATGGCGGCGATCCTGGCCGAAGTGAAATCGCGGATGCTGTTGCCGCGGCCGCCCAGCGTCGAGGGCGAGGAAGCCGATCCGCGTGCCGAGCTGGTGCGCCGGCTGCAGGAGTACGAACGTTTCAAGCAGGCCGCCGAGGACATCGACAGCCTGCCCCGCCAGGACCGCGACACCACCGTGGTCCATGCCTTCGTCCCCGACCGCGCGGCCGTCAAACTGCCGCCGCCGGTGGACCTGAAGGAAATGCTGATGGCGCTGCACGACGTGCTCAAGCGCGCCGAGCTGTTCACCGGCCACGCGATCAAACGCGAGGCGCTGAGCGTGCGCCAGCGGATGGGCGATGTGCTGGGTCGTCTGGAAGACGGCAGGTTCTACCGGTTTGAAACGCTGTTCACCGCCGAAGAAGGCAAGCTGGGGGTGCTGGTCACCTTCCTCGCCCTGCTCGAACTGGCCAAGGAACAGCTGCTGGACATCGTCCAGGAAGCTCCGCTGGCGCCGATCTACGTCAAGTCCCTGGCCGCCGGCAACACCAACGAACCGCTGCAGTTCAACAGCGAGTTCGACGACAACGACGCCGCCAACGAATCCGACTGAGCACCCGACCCACGCATGGATCAACCGCTGATCAACCGTATTGTCGAAGGCGCCCTGCTGGCGGCCAGCGAGCCGTTGACGCTGGCGCAGCTGCAGGGCCTGTTCCCGGAAGAGGAACCGGCCCCGCCGGGCAGCATCGAACGCGCGCTGGAACTGCTGCGCGACGGCTGCCAGGACCGCGGCGTGGAACTGGTCGAGGTGGCCTCCGGCTTCCGCTTCCAGGTCACCAGCGAAGTGCATGGCTACATCACCCGGCTGTGGACCGAACGCAAGACCCGCTACACCCGTGCCACTCTGGAAACGCTGGCGCTGATCGCCTACCGCCAGCCGATCACCCGCGGCGAGATCGAGCAGGTCCGCGGCGTGGCGGTCAGCAGCAACATCATCCAGGCACTGGAAGAGCGCGAATGGATCCGCGTGATCGGCCACCGCGATGTGCCCGGCAAGCCGGCGCTGTTCGGCACCACCAAGGGCTTCCTGGATTATTTCGGGCTCAAGCGCCTGGACGATCTGCCGCCGCTGTCCGAGCTGCGCGACCTGGGTGAGCTGGAGCCGCAGCTGCCGCTGGACAACGAAGGTCAACCGGCCGGTCGCCTGGCGGCCGGCGCTGCGACACCGGATGCCGAGCTGGACAGCGACGCGGCCAACGACGATGCCACTCCGGCGCCGGCGGACCTGGCCGACGCGATGGACCCTGCAGAACCGGCGGACCCGGCCGACCCACTGGACCCTGCCGCCGCCCGGCTGGCTGCCCGCGTGGCGCTGGCCTCGGCGCGGCTGGCGGAGCAACCGGCAGAACCGGACAATAACGAGGCTTCCGCCGATGCGGACGCCTCCGACACCCCATCCCATGCGCCGTTGTCGCTTGCCGACGACGACGCGGATACGACCGCCAGCGATGGCGAACCCGATACCGCGCCGGGAGAGCGCGCGGCGCCCCAGAACGAAACCGAAAACAACGCCGTCGCGAAGACGACCGTGGCTGTTGACGAAGCCGATCCCGAACCAGAGGCCGACGCATCCGTTGCCGGCCGGAGCCAAGTAAATGAGTGACACCCCCCGCAAGCCGTCGTTGAACAAGCTTTCGCTCAAGCGCGAAACCGCCTCCGAACAGCCCAAGCTCGAAGAGCGCCTGCACAAAGTGCTGGCGCAGGCCGGGCTGGGTTCGCGCCGCGCGCTGGAACAGCGCATCGCCGATGGCCTGGTCAAGGTCAACGGTGAAGTCGCGCAGACCGGCCAGTCGATCAAGAGCGGCGACAAGGTCGAGCTGGACGGCCGTGGTTTCGTCGCCACCGCGCTGACCGAAACCTCCCGCGTGCTGGCCTACAACAAGCCCGAAGGCGAAGTGACCACGCGCGAAGACCCCGAAGGTCGCCCGACCGTGTTCGAAGCGCTGCCTGCCCTCAAGGGCGCGCGCTGGATCGCGATCGGCCGCCTGGACATCAACACCACCGGCCTGCTGCTGGCGACCACCGACGGTGAGCTGGCCAACGCGATGATGCACCCCTCCTACGAGGTCGAGCGCGAGTACGTCGTGCGCGTGCGTGCACCGGAAGGCGAAGAGAAAGTGCCGGACAGCATCGTCGACCGCCTCGCCCGCGGCGTGGCGCTGGAAGACGGTCCGGCCAAGTTCGACGAGATCGAACGCATCGGCGGCACCGATTCGCACGACTGGTTCCGCGTGGTCGTCAAGGAAGGCCGCAACCGCGAAGTCCGCCGCCTGTGGGAATCGCAGGGTTGCCAGGTCAGCCGCCTGAAGCGCACCCGCTACGGCAAGGTCAGCCTGCCGCGCGAACTGCTGCGCGGCCAGTCGGTCGAGCTGCCGGCCAAGCAGGTCGAAGCCCTGCGCGCCGAACTGAAGCTGGAAGAAGGCGCGCCGTCGGCGCTGACCCTGCAGCCGGTCATCGGCCAGCGTCGTGCCGCCAAGACCACCGTGCGCGTCTCGCGCGACGGCGGCCGGGGCAACGCCTACGTCAACGGCCACAACTCGGCCGATGAAGGCCGCGAACTGCGTCGTTTCGACAACGTGCGCGAAGAGCGCGGCCGTGGCCGCGGTGGCAAGGGTGGCGGCTTCAAGGGTGGCCTGACGGTCAGCGGCGAAGCAGCGGCCAAGCAGTCGCAGCGCCCGTTCAAGGCCCGCCCGGACAAGGGCAACCGGGCGCTTCCGGAAGGCAACCCGGCCGCGTTCCGCAGCTGGTACGTGCCGGATGGTGTCAGCACCGGCCCGAGCGGCCACCGCAATGCCGGCCCGGGCGCTGCCCGTGGTCCCGGCGCGCGTGGTCCGGGTGCCGGCGCCGGTGCCGGCGGCCAGGGCCGTCCGTATGGCAAGCCGAAGGGTCCGGGTGGCGCAGGCGGCCCGGGGCGCGGCAGCTACGGCGGCGGCGCTGAAGGTCGCGGCGGCTATGCCGGCGGTGGCGAAAGCCGCGGCGGTTACGGCGGCCAGGGCCGTCCGGCCGGTCCGGGCGGCGGTGGCAACCGCGGTGCCCAGGGTGGCCAGGGTCCGTCGCGCCATCCGTACGGCCATCCGGGCAATGCCCCGAGCTTCCCGTCCGATCACGCCAATCCGGGCGCCAGCCCGTACGGCAGCGCGCGTCCGGCGGGCAACCGCGGTCCGGGTGGTCCGGGTGGCAACCGTGGCCCGGGCGGCCCCGGTTCACGGGGTCCGGGTGGCGCCAGTGCGCGCGGCCCCGGCGGTCCCGGTGGCAACCGCGGTCCGGGTGGTCCGGGCGGCAACCGTGGCGCGGGTGGCCCCGGTGCTCGCGGTCCCGGTGGCCCGGGGGGTCGTCCCGGTGGCAATCGCGGCCCGGGTGGCGGCGGTCACCGTGGTGGCGGCCCGCGCGGCGGCTGATCACTGATACGCTGAGATCAAAAAACCCCGGCTCAGGCCGGGGTTTTTCGTTGGGTCCACACGGGCCGCGATCAACCCGGTCGTGTAGAGGCACCCCATGGGTGGCTGCGCTTCCTGGGGTGGCTGCGCGTCATGCCGGAGACGGTGGTGCAGCCACGCATGGCGTGGCTCTACGCCTCAGCGTCGTTCGATGGTGAAGCGGCCCACACCCACGCCCAGGTCCCAGCCCTTGCCGGTGCCCGCCAAGGCGAGCGAGATATCGCCCTTGGTCATCACCTGGGCATTGCTGGATTTGTCTGCCCCCGCGTGCGCCTCGACGGAGGCATAGGAACCGATCAGGTCGTTGACCGAGTAGGCGCCGGAGAACCTGCCCTTGCCGTCGACGATCTTGGACTTGCCTACGGTGAGGCCGCCGCCCTTGGCGGTGATCTTGACCGGAATGCGCGCGCCGTTGTCGCACTGGATGGTGCCGGTGCCGGAGGCGGTCTTGTACAGCACCGACCAGCCCGCCAGGTTGTAGTGCAGCTCGCAATCAATGTTGCCGGCAGCTTGCGCGGCCGGGACGGCCGAGATGCCGGCCAATGCGATCAATGCCAGGGAGAACGTCTTCATGCAGGTCCGCTCGTACGCAGTGGGAACGCGCCGAATCTAGCAGCGTGCGCGTGTGGCGCGGATGATGCACGTCGCGTGCATCCGGCATCCGTTCAGCCCGAGCGGCCGGGGTGGTGCCGGCCGCTGGCCGGCAATGCGCACCGCCAGCAGCGTGCAGAGCCGGCCAGCGGCCGGCACGACCGTTTCAGCTGCGTTCCTGCAGGCTGAAACCGTCGGCATCGAGCATCGCCGGAAAGCGCGCGCGGTGGGCGGCGAGTGCCGCGGCCGAGATCGTGGTGGTGACCACCTGCTCGGTTTCGCGCACTTCCACCTGCGGCTGGCCGAGGAAATCGATCACCGCGCTGTCGCCGGCGTAATGCAGGTCGTTGCCGTCGACACCGATCCGGTTCACCGCCGCCACATAGCAGAGGTTCTCGATCGCGCGTGCGCGCAGCAGCGTCTTCCACGCATAGGCGCGTGCCGACGGCCAGTTGGCGACGAAAATCTGCAGATCGAAATCCAGCTGGCCGGCGCGCTCCACGTTGTAGCGGTTGCGGCAGAACACCGGGAAACGCAGGTCGTAGCAGACCTGCGGATTGATCCGCCACCCCTTCCACTCCACGCTCAGGCGCTCGCTGCCGGCGGCATAGCGCTCGTGCTCGCCACCGTAACGGAACAGGTGGCGCTTGTCGTAATACCGCAGCTCGCCGTCCGGGGTGGCCCACAGCAGCCGGTTGTAGACGCCCTCGCCCACCCGCAGCTGCACGCTGCCGGTGACCGCCGCGCCCAGGCGCACGGCCTGCTCGCGGATCCAGGCCACGGTCGGGCCGTCCATGCCTTCTGCCTTGTCGATGGCGTCGTTGGAGAACCCACTGGTGAAGGTCTCCGGCAGGATCACCAGATCGGTCGGTCCGGCCAACGGCGCCAGCAGTGCGCCGTAATGCGCGCGGTTGCCGGCCGGGTCGTGCCAGCGGGTATCGCCCTGGACCAGGGAAATGCGCAGGTCCTGCAGATCGGTCGCGGCGCGCATCACAGGGCCCGCAGACGTTCGATCGCCGCGTCCATCGTGGCATCGTTCTTGGCGAAGCACAGACGGACCAGGCGCTGGCCGGCGGGCGCGGTCTCATAGAACGGCGACAGCGGGATCGCCGCCACGCCCTTCTCGATCGTCAGCCATTTCACGAATTCGTGGTCGGGCAGATCGCTGATGGCCGAGTAATCCACCAGCTGGAAGTAACCGCCCGGCACCGGCAGCGGTTGCAGGCGCGTGGTCAGCAGCTGCTCGCGGAAGCGGTCGCGCTTGGCCTGGTAGAACGCGCCGAGTTCCAGATGGTGTTCCGGCTCGTCGCGGATCATCGCGGCGAAACCATACTGCGCCGGACCGAAGCTGGTGAAGGTGTTGTACTGGTGCACCTTGCGGAACTCGGCGGTCATCGCCGGCGGCGCGATCGCATAGCCGATCTTCCAGCCGGTGCAGTGGTAGGTCTTGCCGAAGCTGGAAATCACGAACGCGCGCTCGCGCAACTCCGGATGGCGCAGCGAGGATTCGTGGCGGCGGCCGTCATAGATGATGTGCTCGTACACCTCATCGGAAATCAGGTAGATGTCGGTGCCGCGCAGCACATCGGCCAGCGCCTGCATGTCGTCGGCGGTCAGCATCGCGCCGGACGGGTTGTGCGGCGTGTTGACCATCAACAGCCGGGTCCGCGGGGTGATCGCGGCACGCACGCGGTCCCAGTCGACCGCGAAGGTCTGCGGGTCCAGCGGCACGTGCACGGCACGTGCGCCGGCCAGGTCGATCGCCGGCTCGTAGCAGTCGTAGGCCGGGTCGAGCACGATCACTTCCTCGCCCGGGCGGACCACGGCGTGGATGGCATTGAAGATCGCCTCGGTGGCGCCACTGGTAACGGTGATCTCGGTCTCCGGATCCACCTGCGCGCCGTACAGATCCAGCGACTTCTGCGCGATGGCCTGGCGCAGCGGCGCCACGCCGGTCATCGGCGGGTACTGGTTGAGCCCGCCCTGCATCGCGGCGATGGTTTCATCGATCAGCCGCTGCGGTGCGGAGAAATCCGGAAACCCTTGGCCCAGGTTGACCGCGCCGTGTTCGGCGGCGAGCTGGGACATCACGGTGAAGATGGTGGTGCCCACCTTGGGCAGCTTGGTTTGCGGTTGCATCGGCAGGCAGGATCGAGGGGGGTAGATGACGAAGTGTACGAAATCCCCCGGATCCATGACGGTCGTGCCGGCCGCGGGCCGGCACGACGCCGCCCGTCCCCGATACAATGAACACCCCTCCCGGTGTGAAGCCTGAGCCCTTTGAACGCCCCTCCGTTGCTGGCCGCGCATGGCCTTGGCTTCAGTCGCAACGACGAACCCGTCTTCGGCCCCCTGGACCTGCATGTCGATGCCGGTGAAGCCCTGCTGGTGCAGGGCGACAACGGTGCCGGCAAGACCACCCTGCTGCGGGTGCTGGCCGGCCTGCTGCGTGCCGAGAGCGGGCACGTCGAGATCGATGGCAAGCGCGCCGGGCACAAGGATCGGGCGAACTACGTGGCCTACCTGAGCCACCTGCCCGCGTTGAAGCCAGACCTGGACACGCTGGAGAACCTGCATTTCCTGTGTGGCCTGCACGGTCGCCGCGCCCGCCAGATGCCCGGCAATGCGCTGGCGATCGTCGGCCTGGCCGGGTATGAGGAAACGCTGGTGCGGCAACTGTCGGCCGGGCAGAAGCGCCGGCTGGCGCTGGCCCGCATCTGGCTCTCGCCCGCGCCGCTGTGGCTGCTCGACGAGCCCTACGCCAATCTCGACCTGGACGGCATCAATCTGGTGAACCGCATGATTTCCGCGCACCTGCGCAGCGGCGGCGCTGCGCTTGTCACCACCCACGGCGCCTATGCCGCCCCGCCGGTGCGTACGCGCCTGTTGACCCTGGGCGTGGCGGCATGATCGCGCCGGGTACCGAGCCGGGTCTGTGGCAGACCGCACGGGCGCTGGTCGCCCGCGACATGCGCCTGCTCTGGCGGCGCCGTGGCGATGCCCTGCAGCCGCTGCTGTTCGCGCTGCTGGTGGTGGTGCTGTTCGCGCTGGCGCTGGGCCGCGATCCGGAGGCGATGGCACGCGTGGCCGCGGCGGTGATGTGGCTGGCGGTGCTGCTGGCCGGTCAGTTGGCGATGGATTCGCTGTTCCGCAGCGATGCCGAGGACGGCTCGCTGGAGCAATGGCTGCTGGCCCCGGTGCCGCTGGCCTGGCTGGTGCTGGTGCGGGTGCTGGTGCACTGGGTCACCACCGCCCTGCCACTGATCGTAATGTCGCCGCTGCTGGCGGAAATGCTGCATCTGCCGCATGACCAGTTGCCGATGTTGCTGGCATCGTTGCTGCTGGGAACGCCCTTGCTGAGCCTGATCGGCGGGGTGGTCGCCGCGCTGACGGTCGGCATCCGGCGCTCTGGTATTCTCGTGGCACTGCTGGCCTTGCCGCTGTATGTGCCAGTGCTGGTATTCGGCGCCGGCAGCGTGGCGGCGGTCGCACGCGGGCAGGACCCGATCGGCGCGCTGCTTATGCTGGGCGCCGGGCTGGTGATCGCGCTGGTGCTGGCCCCGCTGGCGACAGCCGCCGCGATCCGCATCTCGCTGAGTTGAGCGGTATGGCGTACTGTCGGTGGCGTGAGCTGCGTTGTGAGCATCACCTGCATCCGCGTCACCCGTTGCCGAGCCACTCCACGTCCGTTCCATCGTCGCCCTTCGTTGGATAGCCACTGCCGCATGCACCCGATCGTCCGCTGGTTCCACCAACTCGGTTCGCCGCCTACCTTCGACCGCTTTGCCGCGCGCTGGTCGCGTGTGTTCTACCTGGCGGCGGTGCCGGTGCTGCTGGTCGGCATCTGGCAGGCGCTGGCGGTGGTGCCGGCCGATTCCAAGCAGCTGGACAGCTTCCGCATCCTCTACATCCACGTGCCCAGCGCGTGGATGAGCCTGTTCGTGTTCGCGCTGATGGCGCTGTACGCTGCGATCGCGCTGATCTGGCGGATCAAGACCTGCGAAATCCTGGCGATGGCCTGCGCCCCGCTCGGCGCCGGCTTCACCCTGATCACCCTGCTCACCGGCAGCATCTGGGGCAAGCCGACCTGGGGCACCTGGTGGGACTGGGACCCGCGCATGACCACCGAGCTGATCCTTCTGCTCCTGTACCTGGGTGTGATCGGCCTGTATCACGCCATCGAGGACCGCCGCAGCGCCGCGCGCGCGGCCGGCCTGCTGTCCATCGTCGGGGTGAGCCTGCTGCCGGTGATCCGCTATTCGGTGGAATGGTGGGGCAGCCTGCACCAGGGCCAGACCATCCGCCTGTTCGGCGAATCGACGCTGGATGCCAGCATGGCGCTGCCTCTGTGGCTGATGGTGATCGGGACCAAGCTGTGGTTCGCCGGCTCGCTGCTGGCCAAGGCCCGCGCCGACAACCTGCTGCGCGAGGCCGGCAAAGCCTGGGTCGCGGCAGGCACCCGTGCCCCGCTGGAGGACCGCCGCGCATGACCCACCTGCCCTATGTGATGGCCGCCTATGCGGTGTTCGTGCTGGTGCTGGGCAGTGATGCCATCGGCTCCTGGCTGCGGCTGCGCTGGGCACGCCGCCTGGCGGCACGCCGCCAGCAGCGCCAACAGGCCCGCGCGGCGGCGGGCGGCGCGCCGCCAGTGGCACCGGAGCTGACCCGATGAATCCGGTCCGGCGTCGCCGCCTGCTCTGGGTGATGCTGCTGGTGCTCGCCTCCGGCCTGGCGACCGCGCTGGTGGCGATGGCCCTGCAGCGCAATATCGCCTACCTCTACACCCCGTCCGAAGTGCTGCGCGGCGATGCCGGCGATCACGCCCGGTTCCGCCTCGGCGGCATGGTGGTCAAAGGGTCACTGCAGCGCGCGCCCGGCTCGATGGATGCGCACTTCGTGGTCACCGATGGTGACGCCACGCTGCCGGTGATCACCTCGCGGATCCTGCCGGACCTGTTCGCCGAGGGCACCGCCGTGGTCGCCACCGGTCGCCTGCGGGATGGCCGCTTCGTCGCCGAGGAAGTGCTGGCCAAGCACGACGAGACCTACATGCCCAAGGAAGTGGCCGACAAGATGGGCCAGGCGCATACCAAACACGATGTGCCCGTGCCGGCAGCGGAGACGTACTGAGTGCTGCCGGAACTGGGGCAGATCCTGCTGGTCACCGCCTTGCTGATGGCACTGCTGCAGACGGTGCTGCCGCTGTGGGGCGCCCATCGCGACCGCGCCACGTGGATGGCGGTGGCACGTCCGGCCGCCTATGCCCAGCTGGCACTGCTGCTGGGCGCGTTCGGCGTGTTGACGGCGGCCTTCGTGACCCAGGATTTCTCGGTGCGCTATGTCGCGGAGAATTCGAACTCCCTGCTGCCACTGGCGTACCGCTACTCCGCGGTCTGGGGCGCACACGAAGGCTCGCTGCTGTTGTGGGCGCTGGTGCTGGCGGTATGGTGCGGCGCGGTGGCACGGTGGTCCAAGCGCCTGCCCGCCGTTGTCTCCGCGCGCGTGCTCGGGGTGCTCGGCATCATCAGCATCGGCTTCCTCGCCTTCCTGATCTTCACCTCCAATCCGTTCGCGCGGCTGATCCCGGCGCCGCTGGAAGGACGCGACCTCAACCCGCTGCTGCAGGATCCCGGGCTGATCATCCATCCGCCGATGCTGTACATCGGGTACGTCGGCTTTGCGGTGCCGTTCGCCTTCGCGATCGCCGCCCTGCTGGAAGGCCGCGTGGATGCGCGCTGGCTGCGCTGGACGCGACCGTGGACCAACGTGGCCTGGGGCTTCCTGACCCTCGGCATCGCACTGGGCAGCTGGTGGGCGTATTACGAACTGGGCTGGGGCGGCTGGTGGTTCTGGGATCCGGTCGAGAACGCCAGCTTCATGCCGTGGCTGGCCGGCGCGGCGCTGATCCATTCCCAGGCCGTCACTGAAAAGCGCGGCAGCTTCGCCAGCTGGACGCTGCTGCTGGCGATCGCGGCGTTCGCGCTGTCACTGCTCGGCACCTTCCTGGTGCGCTCGGGCGTGCTGACCAGCGTGCATTCGTTTGCCGCCGATCCCTCGCGCGGCACCTTCATCCTGATCTTCCTGGCCCTGGTCATCGGTGGCGCGCTCCTGTTGTATGCGCTGCGGGCCGGCGCGCTGAGCAGCGAGGATCCGCGCCGCGGCTTCCTGCCGACCTCGCGCGAAACCCTGCTGCTGGCCAACAACCTGCTGCTCGCCGCGGCCTGCGGCATGGTGCTGCTCGGCACGCTGTATCCGCTGCTGGCCGACGCGCTCGGGCTGGGCAAGGTCTCGGTCGGGCCGCCCTACTTCGGCACGTTGTTCGTGGTGCTGATGGCGCCGCTGGTGGCGCTGCTGCCGTTCGGGCCGCTGGTCAACTGGCAGCGCGACCAGGCCTCGCGCCGCGTGGCGATGCTCGCGCCGTGGGCCGGGCTGGCCCTGCTGCTCGGCGTGATCGCCTACTTCATGGCGCCCCAGGGGGCGCTGAAGACCGCCGCCGGTGTCACCGGGGCGGCCTGGGTCGCGTTCGGTACCGGGCGCTTCGTCTGGACCCGCCTGCGCGGCAACGGCAGGTTCACCGCCGAGATGGTCGGCATGCTGCTCGCCCATGGTGGCGTGGCCGTGTTCCTGGCCGGTGCACTGCTGGTCGAAGCCCTGAACGTGCAGCGCGAAGTCGCGCTCGCACCGGGACAGTCGCTGGTGGTGGGCACGTATGAAGTGCGCTTCGAAGGCGTGGACCATCAACAGGGCCCCAACTACGTCGCCGATCGCGGCCACCTGCGCGTGCTCCAGCACGACCGCGAACTGGCCCTGCTGCATCCGGAAAAACGCCTGTACGCCAGTGGCGGACAGGTGATGACCGAGGCCGGCATCCACGCCCGCCTCAACGGCGATGTTTACGTGGCACTCGGCGAGTCGCTGGGCAACAATGCATGGGCCGTGCGCGTGCACATCAAACCGTTCGTCCGCTGGATCTGGCTGGGCGCGCTGCTGATGGCACTGGGTGGCTTCGTCACCGCCGCCGATCGTCGTTTCCGTCGTCCCTAGGAGTCCCCCGTGTCCGATCCCCGCCCCGCCTCCCGTCCGCTGCCGCCCGTGGCCATCGTCATCGGGGTGCTGTTCTTCTTCGGGCTGCTGGGGCTGATGATCTACGGGGTGATGAAATCCGGCGCACCGGACCGCGACGTGCTGCCCTCGGCGCTGATCGGCAAGGCCGCACCGGCCTTCGAGCTGCCGGTGCTGCACGATCCGCAGATCAAGGTCAGCAGCACGGAACTGCGCGGCGCCCCCTATGTCCTCAATGTCTGGGGCAGCTGGTGCGCGGCCTGTCGCGACGAGCATCCGATCCTGACCAAATTCGCCGAAACCAAGCGCGTGCGCGTGATCGGCTACAACTGGAAGGACGAGCCGGCCGATGCGCTGCGCTGGCTGGAACAGCTGGGCAATCCGTTCGTGCTGGTGCTGAGCGACATCGAAGGCCGCACCGCGATCGACTGGGGCGTCACCGCCGCGCCGGAGACCTTCCTGGTCGACGCCAGCGGCGTGGTGCGCTGGAAGTACAGCGGCGCGCTCAGCCAGCGCGTCATCGATACCCAGCTGATTCCGGAACTGGAAAAGGTGGAGCGTGCCCATGCCAATGCCCAGCCGCAGCTGCCGGCCTCGCCGTAACCGGATGACCCGCCGGGTCGGCGTGGCGCTGATCGCGCTGGCGCTGGCACTGTCATTGGCCTTGCCGGCCATGGCGCAGGCCGTCTCCGACCCGACCCCGTTGCAGTACCGCGATGCCGCCGAGGAAGCCCGCTTCCATGCGCTGGCCGCCGAGCTGCGCTGCGTGCAGTGCCAGAACCAGTCGCTGGCCGATTCCAATGCACAGATCGCGCACGATCTGCGCCGCGAAGTGCTGGTGCTGATGCAGCAGGGCAACAGCGATGCACAGATCAAGCAGTTCCTGGTCGACCGCTATGGCGAGTTCGTGCTGTACCGGCCGCCGATGGAGGCCCGCAACGCACTGCTCTGGTTCGGCCCACCGGTGGCGCTGCTGATCGGCGCGGGCGTGCTGATCTGGGTGGTGCGCCGTCGCAGCCGTGGGATCCAACCGATGGACAAGAGCGAGGAACGCTGGTGAGCCTTTGGATGGCCCTGAGTGCCGCCGTGTTCGCGGCCGCCCTTGCTGCACTCGTACTGCGACCGCTGCGTGCCGGCGGTTCGCACCGCCCCTTCGTGATCGCCATGCTGGCGCTGGGGTTGGCCGGTGGCGCGCTGTACCTGCTGGTCGGCACGCCGGATGCCGCCGAGCGGACCGCGACCAGCGACGCGCCCGCCACGCTGGAAGATGGCGTGCAGGCGCTGCAACAGGCGTTGGCGAAAGACCCACAACGCGCCGATGGCTGGGCCCTGCTCGGCCGCTCGCAGCTGGCGCTGGGCAAGCTGGCCGAGGCCACGGCGGCGTTCGACCGCGCGGTGCGGCTCGCGCCGGACGATCCCGGCATCCTGGTCGAAGCGGCGCAGGCGCGCGCGCAGGCCGCGCCGGGCAAACAGTTCGATGACCAGGCCCTGCAATGGCTGCGCCATGCGAACGCGCTTGCGCCGGAGAGCGAGCGCGCCGGCTGGCTGATCGGCATTGCGCTGCGCCAGCGTGGCCAGGACGCCGAGGCCGCGAAGGCCTGGGAAGCCCTGCTGCCGACGCTGGAACCCGGCGCGGCGCGTGCCTTGCGCGAGCAGATCGCCATCGCACGTAGCGCTGCGGGTCTGCCGCCGCGGGTGGAAACGCCTGCCCCTGCCGCGGCGGGCGACCACGCCCTCGCCGTGCAGGTGCGCTTCGCGCCCGGAACCGCGATGGATCCGGCCTGGGCCAACGCCACGGTCTTCGTGATCGCACGCGCGCCGGACGGCCCGCCGATGCCGGTCGCGGTGCAGAAGCATCCGGCCAGCCGGCTGCCCCTGCTGGTCACGCTCGGCGATGGCGACAGCCCGATGCCGACCAGCACGCTGTCGCAGCTGCAGGAGGTCGAGGTACTGGCACGGCTGTCGCGCTCGGGCCAGGCCAACCGCCAGCCGGACGACGTGGAAACCGCGCCGGTACGGGTGCGCCTGCCCCACGCCGGGCCGGTGCCCCTGGTGTTCGATCGCCCATGACCGGTGCGCGGCCGCGACGCAGCGTGCCGCCCACCACCACGGCGCCATCGCGGCGCCCGGCTAAACTGCGCGCATGACTGAATTCATTCCCCCCGGCACCCGCTACCACGCCCTGCCCTCGCCGTTCGCGTTCAAGCGCGGCGGTGCACTGCGCGAGGCGCATGTCGCCTACGAGACCTGGGGCACGCTCGACGCGGACGCCGGCAATGCGGTGTTGATCGTCACCGGGCTGTCGCCGGACGCGCATGCCGCGGCCAACGCCGACAATCCGGCCGCGGGCTGGTGGGAGGCGATGGTCGGCCCGGGCAAGCCGATCGATACGGATCGCTGGTTCGTGATCTGCGTGAACTCGCTGGGCAGCTGCAAGGGCTCGACCGGTCCGGCCAGCATCGACCCGGCCACCGGGGAGCTGTACGGCCTGCGCTTCCCCGAACTGTCGATCGAAGATGGCGCACGCGCAGCGGTCGAGGTGGTGCGCGCATTGGGCGTGACCGAGCTGGCCTGCGTGATCGGCAATTCGATGGGCGGGATGACCGCGCTGGCACTGCTGTTGCTGCACCCGGGCATCGCGCGCAGCCATATCAATATTTCCGGCAGTGCCCAGGCGTTGCCGTTCTCGATCGCGATCCGCTCGCTGCAACGCGAGGCGATCCGGCTCGACCCGCAGTGGAATGGCGGTCGCTACACCGACCAGGCCTATCCGGAATCGGGCATGCGCATGGCGCGCAAGCTCGGCGTGATCACCTACCGCTCCGCACTGGAATGGGATGGCCGCTTTGGCCGCGTGCGCCTGGATTCGGACCAGGCCGATGACGATCCGTTCGGCCTGGAGTTCCAGGTGGAAAGCTACCTGGAAGGCCACGCCCGCCGCTTCGTGCGCTTCTTCGATCCCAACTGCTATCTGTACCTGAGCCGCTCGATGGACTGGTTCGACCTGGCCGAGTACGCCGACGGCGACGTCATGGCCGGGCTGGCGAAGATCCAGGTGGACAAGGCGCTGGCGATCGGCGCGAACACCGACATCCTGTTCCCGGTACAGCAGCAACAGCAGATCGCCGATGGCCTGCGCGCCGGTGGCGCCGACGCGCAGTTCATCGGGCTGGATTCACCGCAGGGCCACGATGCCTTCCTGGTCGACTTCGCCCGGTTTGGCCCGGCGGTCAGCGGCTTTCTGCAGGCGCTGTGAGGCACACACGCTGGTACCTGGCGCTGGCGGCGGCAGGCGCGTTGGTCGCGATGACGCTTACCGGGTTGTTACCGCAGTGGCTGGGCGCATGGTACGCACTCACCAGTGCTGTCGCCTTTGCGCTCTACGGGCATGACAAACGCGCCGCACGCCTGGGCAACTGGCGCACACCCGAACGCACCCTGCAACTGCTGGCCTTCGCGGGCGGTTGGCCGGGCGCGTTGCTGGGCCAATCCGTATTCCGCCACAAGCACCGCAAGAGTGCATTCCAATGGGTGTTCGCCCTGTGCGTGCTGGCCAACATCGGCACAGTGGCCGTACTGCTGCAAGCGTAAGGGAATGCAATTCACCGCCTGCTCCAACATCCTCCGAAGACGGGCAAGCACAGCCAAGGCTGTCGCGCATCCAAAGCGAGCCCACAGATTGCGCTCCGTTCGAAGCGCCCAGACGGACCGAACTCCGAGCACATTCGAGTACAAAAACCTTCCCTCTTGCAGATCGATTCTCTGTAGACCGTTTTGACAGGCCCCGCCCACCTGGCCCCGCAATCAATCCGTGAGTAGATGGATCAGCATTGCAACACGGCAGCATCGTAGGAACGGCGCAGAATGGCCCGTTCAGACGGATCAACGAACTCCTCCTCCACCCCGATAGCGAACAAAGTGTGCTGCATGCAGTCGGCCACACGCGACCATCGAGCGGAGAAGAACAGGGACTCTTCGTCTGAGATAAAGGCTTCGTCGCCGTCCATCTCACGGGCGAGATGCCACAGTACCGAATGCAGGATCGACGGTGCCTTACCCGCGGGCGAGTCTCGATTCATACGCAGCAGTCCCGCATGCCGGTTCCCCAAGTCCGGCGAACAGGGGTCGACGTTGGCGAGCCATCGGTCCCAAACCGCATCGTAAACACCAGTAGCCTCCGCATCCCCTGAGGCAGCGAGGGATTCAATCATCCAACGCCGGAGTTGCGAAACGCGATCAAAGAGCTCAACAACAGCCTTGCCGTTATGCCCGAAGAGTGCCGCCAGAGGCTCCTCGCTCAAGACATGGACAGATGACGCCCGCGTGTACGTCGCGCAAGCGAGAGGTTGTTCTGTGGCCTTGGTGAGTATGCGAACCCTCCACAACTTTCCGGGCCACCTATGAACCACTATCGAGGGATAGTCGCGGTCCACAACTATCCAAGGTGGCCCGCCTCCAGGGCACCGGACACGGTGTCCTGGAGCTGCAGCGGCCATCGGTCCGCTGTCCCCATCCCCAACATACACATACCCCGTGGCCTCAGGATCTACCGTGGATTGGTCCGACTTGACGGGGGGACGACGTTTGAGCCAGCGGATGAAGTCGACCATGACATGTGGGTCCATGCAATCTGCTCCACCCTCGGGAAGGGCGGCTGGATGGAAATATAGCCCAACGTCCTGCCTGGATTCATACCCGAACCGTCATCGTCATCGTCATCGCTGCGATAGTGCCGATATCCAACTGTCCAGAGGACCGGGCATGCCTGAAACCTGAATGGACTGGCCCAGCGTCGCGTAGGCACACGCTGTCTGCTGTGTCGGTTTCTGGCCAAACGTTGGCCTTGATCAGCAACCACAGCAGCATTCCATATTCGCCACCCACGCCACCCTACCTACCGCAGGCTTCCCTTATGCAAACGATAACTGCGATGCACGATGCCCTCCGGCAGTTCGTCGTGGGTGATCATCAGCAGACTGCGATTGCCCAGCGCATCCACCATGTCATGCAACAACGCATGCGCGGTGTCCACATCCAGGCCTTCGGTCGGCTCGTCCAGCACCAGGATCGGTGCGTCGCGCAGCAGCGCGCGCGCCAGCGCCAGGCGCCGTGCCTGACCGGCCGACATGGTCGCGCCGTTCTCGCCGACCCACGCCGACAGGCCGCCGATCTGCTCTGCCCACGCGTGCAGACGGACCTCCACGAGCACCTGCCACAAGCGTTCCTCACTAGCCTGTACATCGCCGAGCCGCAGGTTGTCCGCCACGGTGCCGGCGAACACGGGCGCGTTCTGCGGCAGCCAGGCGATCTGGCGATGCCAGTCGGCCTGGGCGAAGCGGCGGATATCGGTATCACCGTAACGCACGCTGCCGGCCTCCGGATCCCATAGCCGCAGCAGCAGCGACGACAGCGTGGTCTTGCCGCTGCCGCTGTCGCCGCGGATCGCGATCCATTCGCCCGGGGCGAGCTGCAACTGCACCTGGTCCAGCAAGACGCGCGCCTGGCCGGGCCAACGGAACACCACCTGATCGAACCGTAGCGTCGCGGGCACGGACGGCACGGCCACCGGCGCGTCGGCTTCCACTACACCCGGCGCCTGGTCCACGATGGCCTCCAGCCGCACCGCGGCGACGCGGCCCGACAACCACGACTGCCAGGCCAGACCGATGCCGGCCCACAGCTCCAGCAGTGCAACGGTCAGGAACACCAGCGCAGCGGCCAGCGCGGCATCCACACTGCCGCGTTCGAAGGCATGCAGGGCCAGCCACAGCATCGCGACCAGGCCACCCGCGCCGCACAGGCCATGCAGTGCGTTGCCACTGATCAGCCGCCAGCGGCGACGCTTGTCACGCGACTTCAGCTGCTTGGCCGCCACCAGCACGCGCTGGTTCCAATGCTCGCCTGCCTGCAATGCGGCGAGATCGGCCGCGCCTTCCAGCCCTTCAAAGGACTGGGTGCGCAACTGCGCGCGGTGCAGCGCGCGGTCGCGCTCCTGGTCGGCGGCCCCGCGCACGGTCAACCACGGCACGCCGATGCCGATCAGCACGGCGAGCACCGCCAGCAGACCGGCCGCGGGCGGATAGATGATGCCGGCCGACACCACCGCGACCAGCGAGATGCCACCGAGCGCCAGCAGCGGGCCGATCGCGCGCACCAGCAGACCGTCGACCTCGCCGATATCCGACATCAGCCGCGCCAGCAGCTCACCGGTGCGCACTCCGGCCAACCGCGCCGGTGCCAGCGGCAGCGCGCGACGGAAGAACCACACGCGCAGATCGCGCGCGATGCGCAGGGTGACATCGTGGCCCACCAGCTTTTCGAAGTAGCGCGACACGATCCGCGCCATGGTCAGCCCGCGGATGCCCGCCGAGGGCGAGAAGAAGTTGAAGCCATTGCCGAGCCCGGCCGCCCCGGCCAAGGCGGCGGCGGTCAGGAACCCACCGGACAGCCCCAGCAATGCGGTGCCGGCCAGCATCGTCGTCCACAGCAGCAGGACGGTCAGCAGCAGGCGCCCGCGATGCCGCGCGAACACACCCTTCAGCGAATCGATGTGGGCGGCTTTCATGGCGTCACCTCCGAGGCCAGCCGCGCGCCGCCGGCAGTCAGGGTCAGGCGGGTGTCGGCCCAGCGCATCGCGGTCTCGCTGTGGGTGGCGATCACCACGCTGCGCCCGCGTGCGAATGCCGCCAGGGTGCGCAGCAGATCGGCTTCGGTATCGGGATCGAGGAAGGCGGTCGGCTCGTCGAGCAGCAGCAGGTGCGGATCGCGCAGCAGCAGCCGGGCCAGACCGATGCGGCGCGCCTCGCCGCCGGACAAGCCGAAGCCGCGCTCACCGATCACCGTGTCCAGCCCTTGGGGCAGTGCGGCCGCGAAGCGCATCACCTGAGCGGCTTCGGCCACGGCGCGCAGGTGCGCATCGGTCGCGCCCGGTGCGGCCAGGCGCAGGTTGTCGGCGATGGTGCCGTGGAACAGATACGGGCGCTGCCCGGCGTAGCCTACGTCCAGCCCCGGGCGCAGCACGATGCTGCCCTCGCGGGGTGGCAACCATCCGGCCAGTGCTTCCAGCAACGTGCTCTTGCCGCTGCCGCTGGGGCCGGCCAGCGCCACGCGTTGCCCGGGCTCGATCTGGAACGACAGGTGCTGCACCACATCGTGGTGCGCACCGAGCGGACGCAGGCTCACGTCGCGTACGACCACCGGCGGCGCGTGCTGTTCGAGCAGTTCCGGGGCGCGCGCGGTGGCGGGCGGTGCGTCATCGACAGCGGCTGCGGCAGGCAGTTCGCCGAGCAGGCGCTCCACTTCCGCCGCGGCGGCCAGCGCGTTGGCGCGGTCGTGATAGTGCGCGGCCAATCGCCGCAGCGGCGCGTAGAACTCCGGTGCCAGCAGCAGGCAGAACATGCCGACGCCCAGCGTCGGCACCTGCGCATGCAGCGACATCAGGCCGAGATAGCTCAGGCCCAGGTACAGCGCGACCATCGCGACGCTGACCGAGGCGAAGAATTCCAGCACCGTCGAAGAGAGGAAGGCGATCCGCAGCACTTTCAGGGTGCGCTCGCGCACGCCTTCTGCCGCGCTCGCCACGCCGTCCAGCTCGGCCTCTCCTCGTCCATAAAGACGCAGCAGGCCAAGCCCCTTGATCCGATCGGCGAAGTGACCGCTCATCCGCGCCAGTTCACCCAGCTGCGCACGGCCGGCCGCTTCTGCGCCCCAGCCGACCAGCATCATGAAGAACGGCACCAGCGGCGCGGTGAACAGCAGGATCAGCGCGATCACCCAATCGGTCCAGGCCACGGCGATGGCGATCAGCAACGGCACCACCACCACTTCGATGCGGACCGGCTGATAGCCGGAGTAGTAATTCTCAATCGCATCGGCATGCGCCAGCATCAGCTCACCCAACTCGCCGGTGCGTTGCTGGCGCAGCCACAGCGGACCGCGCCCCAGCAGTCGCTGATAAACACGTTCACGCAGGGCCAGCCGCGCCGCATCGGCGACATCACCGGCCGCCGCCTGGGTCGCACTGCCGAGCAGGGTGCGGATCCCCAGCACCGCCAGCAGTCCCAGCAGCACCGGCGTGGCCTCGGCCAACGGGCGATGATCGACCAGCACCGCCTGGATCAGCCAGGCGATGGCGGCGGCCTGCCCGATCAGCAATGCGCCGGACAGGCAGATGCAGATCGCCGCGAGGCGCTGCTTGCCACGCGCGGCCGTTGCCAGCCCGCCCAGCCAGTGCAGGCGACGGCGGCGCAGGGCGGTTGTCTCACCAAGGGGCGCGTCGGGGGGTATGCTCAAAACAGGTCACTGGCGGCCACAGGGAGGTTCCGTCGATTGTAGTAGGTGCTGGCCCCGTCCCCCTGCGGCCAGCGGTCGCAGGGATGGGAGCGCATACGATCCCCGCGCGAATGTCTTTGTACATTGATCTGAATCAAGGCTGTTTGAAGTTGCTGGTCACAGAATTCACCCCGTAGACCCCCCTTCCCGCCACCTGAAACGGCAAAACCCAACGAGGTAGCCAGGCCATGATTGATCAGACAGTCGTAGAACTGTCGCGGCTGCAATTCGCTCTGACCGCGATGTACCACTTCCTTTTCGTTCCCCTCACGCTTGGCCTGTCGTTCATGGTGGCCATCATGGAGAGCGTCTACGTCATGACCCGCAAACAGGTCTGGCGCCAGATGACGCTGTTCTGGGGCACGCTGTTCGGCATCAACTTCGCCATCGGCGTCGCCACCGGCATCGTGATGGAATTCCAGTTCGGCATGAACTGGTCGTACTACAGCCACTACGTCGGCGACATCTTCGGCGCACCGCTGGCGATCGAAGGCCTGATGGCGTTCTTCCTGGAAGCGACCTTCATCGGTCTGTTCTTCTTCGGCTGGAAGCGGCTGACCCCGGTCAAGCACCTCACGGTGACCTGGCTGATGGCCCTCGGCACCAACCTCTCGGCGGTGTGGATCCTGATCGCCAACGGCTGGATGCAGAACCCGACCGGTGCGATCTTCAATCCGGAAACGATGCGCATGGAGGTGGTGGACTTCGCCGCCGTGCTGTTCAACCCGGTGGCGCAGGCCAAGTTCGTGCATACGGTCAGTGCGGGCTACGTGACCGGCGCGGTGTTCGTGATGTCGATCAGCGCCCTGTTCCTGCTGCGCAACAAGCACAAGGACATGGCCCGCCGCTCCTTCGCGGTGGCGGCGGCCTTCGGCCTGCTGTCCTCGCTGTCGGTGGTGGTGCTGGGTGACGAAAGCGGTTACGCCGCCAGCGAACACCAGAAGATGAAGCTGGCCGCGATCGAAGCGATGTGGGAAACCGAGCGTGCCCCGGCCGACTTCACCGCCTTCGGCATTCCGAACCAGACCACCCATACCAACGATTACGCGATCAAGATCCCGTACCTGATGGGCCTGATCGCCACCCGTTCGCTGGACCAGCCGATCCCGGGCATCCTGGAGCTGGTGGGGCGTGCCGAGAACCGCATCCGCGGCGGCCAGCTGGCCTACGGTGCGCTGGAACGCGTGCGCAAGGACAAGAACGACGTCGAAGCGCGCGAGATGTTCGACCGCCATTGGCAGGATCTGGGCCACGGCCTGCTGCTCAAGCGCTATCGCGAGGACATCCTCAACGCCACCCCGGAAGAAATCTCCAAGGCCGCGATGGATACCGTGCCGCGGGTCGCCCCGCTGTTCTGGACCTTCCGCATCATGGCGGGCCTGGGCTTCTACCTGATCGCCTTCTTCGCGCTGGCCTTCTACTACTCGTGCCGCCACAACTTCCAGGACAAGCGCTGGTTCCTCAAGCTCGCCCTGTGGTCGCTGCCGGCGCCGTGGATCGCGATCGAATGCGGCTGGTTCGTGGCCGAGTACGGTCGCCAGCCGTGGGCGGTGGACGGCGTGCTGCCGACCTTCTACGCCGCGTCGGGCCTGGCCCTGCATGAAATCCTGACCACGCTGGCGGTGTTCACCGGGCTGTACACGGTGCTGCTGGTCATCGAAGTAAAGCTGATGCTCAAGGCGATCCGCAAGGGCCCGGACGACATCCTGCCGTCGCTGCAGGCTGCAGCCACGTCCCTTTCCCCCAATGCCACTGCGCCGACCCACGGTCGGGCGTAAGGCAGGAGAACCCAGATGGAATTCATTGGACTCGATTACACCACGCTCCGCGTGATCTGGTGGCTGCTGCTCGGCATCCTGCTGATCGCCTGGGCGGTGATGGACGGTTTCGACCTCGGCGTCGGCACCCTGCTGCCGTTCGTGGCCAGGACCGATGACGAACGCCGGCTGGTGATCAACACCGTCGGCCCGGTGTGGGAAGGCAACCAGGTGTGGCTGGTGCTCGGTGGCGGTGCGATCTTCGCCGCCTGGCCGCCGCTGTACGCGGTCAGCTTCTCCGGCTTCTACCTGGCGGTGTTCCTGATGCTGTTCGGGCTGATCCTGCGCCCGGTCGCCTTCAAGTACCGCAGCAAGATGCCCGGCAAGCGCTGGCGTGAGAACTGGGACCGTGCGCTGTTCGTCGGTGGCCTGTTGCCGGCACTGATTGCTGGCGTGGCGGTGGGCAACGTGCTGGTCGGCGTCCCGTTCCACTTCGATGACAGCATGCGCATCTTCTACACCGGCACCCTGATCGGTCTGCTCAACCCGTTCGCCCTGGTGGCCGGCCTGGTGAGTGTGGCGATGGTGGTCTCGCATGGTGCAGCGATGCTGGTGCTCAAGACCGATGGTCCGGTGGCCGAGCGCTCGGCCCGTTACGGCAGCATCGCGGCGGTGCTGACCTTCGTGCTGTTCGCCCTGGCCGGCGTCTGGGTGGCCTTCGGCCTGCCGGGCTACCAGATCACCTCGCAGGTGGTCACCGATGGCCCGACCAATCCGCTGCTCAAGACCGCTGCCGTCGGTGCGGTGGCCGGTGGCTGGCTGCGCAACTACCAGAGCATGCCGCTGACCCTGCTGGCCCCGATCCTCGGCCTGGTTGGTGCGCTGGCCAGCGCGGTGCTGCTGCGTGCCCGCCGCGGCGGCCTGGCCTTCCTGGCCTCGGGTGCTTCGATCGCCGGCATCATCCTGACCGTCGGTTTTGCGATCTTCCCGTTCCTGCTGCCCTCCTCCAGCCAGCCGGGCTCCAGCCTGACCGTCTGGGACAGCTCCTCCAGCCACCTGACCCTGGGGATCATGCTGATCGCCACGGCCATCTTCCTGCCGATCATCATCGCCTACACCTCCTGGGTCTACCGCGTGATGAAGGGCAAGACCACGGTCGAAGATATGGGCGACAACCCCAACGCTTACTGACGCGCGCAACGGCGCCATAGGAGACTTACATGTGGTACTTCGCTTGGATTCTGGGTGCAGGGCTGGCTTCGGTCGTGGCCATTCTCAACGGCATGTGGTTCGAAGCCCGCGAGCAGAGCCGTACGGATCACGAAGCAGGCTAAAAAAAGGTTGCCGATCGGGTCTTCACACCGTATCCTTGTCGGCTCCTTCGGGGTGTAGCTCAGTCTGGTAGAGCGCTACGTTCGGGACGTAGAGGTCGCAGGTTCGAATCCTGTCTCCCCGACCACTCCGGTGGTCGTATTGAAGCCTGGGAACACGTTTCCAGGCTTCTTTATCAAGGGCCGTGGCAACACGGCACCGAAGGTGAAAAACGCGATCCCCCCTTGCCGCCGACCGGCGGGATCGATACAATAGGCGGCTCCTTACGGGGTGTAGCTCAGTCTGGTAGAGCGCTACGTTCGGGACGTAGAGGTCGCAGGTTCGAATCCTGTCTCCCCGACCATTTGATGGTCACAATCAAGCCTGGAAGACTTCAGTGTCCTCCGGGTTTTTTTGTGTCTGTTGATTGAGGCACGTCAGCAATCAGGGCGATGGGCGGGCGCGTCGCCGAGGCCTTGGCACCCGCCGGCGCGACCTGTCCGGATCGAACCCGTACAATGTCAGGTCCTGGCCTCGCCTTCGGCGCCGGCCCAGTCCCCTACCCCGCAGATGCCGGCCGCTGGCCGGTTTCTGCCGTTGCACCCGCGCGCCGGCATGGCCGCGGTGCGCCACCTGTCAGGACACATGCTGATGACTCACCCCACCTCACCGTCCCAGTCCCTGCTGCACGGACGCCTGCTGGCCTTTGCCGCGATCCTGCTGGCCGCCTTGAATCTGCGTACCGCGGTCACCTCGCTGACCCCGCTGCTGGACGTGCTCGGCGAGACCTTCGGCTTCGGCACTACGATGACCGGCGTGCTCGGCATGCTGCCCACCGCGGCCTTCGCGCTGTTCGGCGTCACCACCCCGGCCGTGGCGCGCCGCCTTGGCCTGGAGCGCACCGCGCTGCTGGCGATGAGCCTGGCCACCGTGGGCCTGCTGCTGCGCTCGATGGCCGGCGGCGTGGGCAGCCTGTTGTTCGGTTCGGTGGTGGCGTTGGCCGGCATGGGCATCGGCAACGTGGTGGTGCCGCCGCTGGTGAAGCGCTACTTCGCCAACCGCGTGGGCACCATGAGCACGCTCTACATCACCGTGCTGCAGATCGGCACGATGATGCCGGCACTGCTGGCGGTGCCGGTCGCGCAGCAGGCCGGCTGGCGCGTATCGCTGGGCATCTGGGCGCTGATGTCGCTGGCCGCCGCGCTGCCGTGGCTGATGCTCTCGCGTGCGCGCCCGCATCCGGACACCATCAGCGCCGCCAACGACCCGTCCAGCGCGCCGCACGGCAAGGTCTGGAAGACGCCGCTGGCGTGGGGCATGACCCTGATGTTCGGCATGACCTCGCTGATGACCTATTCGATGTTCACCTGGCTGCCGCGGATCGTGGTCGAAGCCGGTGCCACGCCGGCCTTCGGCGGGATCATGGTCGCCATCTTCGCTGCCTGCGGGCTGCTGCCATCGCTGACCATGCCGGCGCTGGCCGTGCGCCTGCGCAATCCCTTCGGGCTGGTACTGATCGGCTTCAGCGCCTTCCTGATCGCCTTCGCCGGCCTGTTGTTCGCCCCGATGAAGGCACCGTGGCTGTGGGCGGTGCTGCTCGGCATCGGGCCCTCGACCTTCCCGCTGGCGCTGACCCTGATCAACCTGCGCACCCGCACCCCGGCCGGTTCGGCGGCGCTGTCCGGCTTCATGCAGGGCGTGGGCTATGCGTTCAGCTGCCTGGGCCCGTTCCTGTTCGGCTGGCTGCATGCGGTCAGCGGCGGCTGGCACCTGCCGTTCGGCTTCCTGGTGCTGTGCGCGGTGGTGCTGTTGTGCGCCTCCTGGGTCGCCTGCAAACCGCAGAAGCTCGAAGACCAGTGGTGAGTGCTCCGCTGCGTCCATCTACACGCGCTGTGCGCAACAGCTGACGTAGCGTGTCGTTAACTGACCCGGTGCGGTGCACCGGGCCATGTTCGGGACCGCTGGCAGCGCCAGCGGGATGAACAGCTTCATCGCGACGGAGTGCGCTTTCCCATGCGGACGACATGGCGCGAATCTCCAGCGATTCAATGACTTGCCCCTCCCCTCCGGGGCCCATCCGGGGTTGATCGGTCGTACCCGGCTGTTGGCCATTTGGCAACAGCCGCGCAGTCAGGCACGATTGGCATGTGATGTGCGTCACACTTTTGACGCAAGACACCTTTGAAAGGATGCTCCAAGGGGGGGTTCCATGTACGACCATCGGCCGCTGGCGCTCTGCGTCGGCCTGGCATGTGCCGCACTCGCTTTCTCCACTCCGGCTGCCTCAGCCGCCGACTCGCGGGCTGACGCGTTGGCCGAGATCGGCCACTACCGCGACCAGGCCCATTGGCTGGACGCACTGGCCGCGATCGAGCGGGCACGGGTGCAATCGCCCGACGACGCACTGCTGTATCGCCTGCAGGTGCTGACTCTGTCCGACATCGGCAACGCGCACCGCGCCTGGCAGCTCTATCTGGCGCGCCCGGACCTGTTCGACGCCGCCCAGAAAGAACGGCTGGAAGGCAACTACCTGGCCAAGCTGGTCGGCTGGAGCCTGGCCTACGGTGCCAGTGAAGACACCCGCCTGGATGAAGCCGACGCCGCGCTGGTGCAGATGCAGCAGTACCTCGAGCGCGACGGCACCAACGTGCAGCAGGCGCCGCTGCGGATCCGCCATGACCGCCTGATCCTGCTCAACCGGCTCGGCCGCCATGCACAGGTGCGCGAGGAATACCGCAGTCTGCTCGCCGAGGGCCACCCTGTCCCCAACTACCTGCTGGCCGCCGTTGGCGATTCGCTGATGGCCACGCAGCATCCGGCCGAGGCGATCCCGGTGCTGGAGGCGGCGCTCAAGGCCGATCCGGCGCTGCCGCAGGCCCGCTCCGAGCTCGCGTATGCGTACCTGGAAGACGAGCAGGCCGACACCGCGATCGCCCTGCTGAAGCGCTGGCAGGCCGATGAGCCGGCCTGGCGCTGGGCCAACGGCGCCAAAGCACCGTATCCGAACTGGCCGCGCTACGAGGCCGACCTCAATCTGGCCATGGTCCGCGCCTACAGCGGCGACCTGCCCACCGCACAGTGCGATCTGGAGAAGATGATCGAGATCGGGCCCGGCAACACCGGCACGCAGTCCTCGCTCGGCAACATCTACCTGATGCGCGGCTGGCCGCGACGGGCGCTGGAGCGCTACAGCATGGCCAACACGCTGGACCCGCGCGATGTCCCCGCGCGCCTCGGCCAGTACGACGCCTACGTGCAGGTACAGCGCGATGATCTGGCGCGGCCGATCCACGACACCTTGCTTGCCGCCTACCCCAACCAGCCCTCCGTGCAGCGCATGGACCGCAGTTGGCGTGCGCACCGTGGCTGGCAGTGGCATGCCTACGCCGAAGGTGGCCGCAGTTCCGGCGGTGGCGGTGCGTCGCCGCTGGGCAACGATGACGGCCGCTATGGCGTGGAAGTGCAGTCCCCGGTGCTGGACGACCGCTGGCGCCTGGTCGCGTTCGCCGATCGGCGCAGCGTGGATTTCCAGGACCAGACCATCGATCCGCTGCGGATCGGCGTGGGCACGCGCTACCGCTACGGACGCGCGGATGCGGAAGCCTTCGTCAACCGCGCCAACGACCACATCGGCGAAACCGGCCTCAGCGCCGGGTTTGGCTGGCAGTTCAGCGATCAGTGGCATGCCGGCATCACCGCCGCACGCAACGACCCGGAGGCTTCGATGCAGGCGCGCGTCTCCGGCATCACCGCCGACAGCATCGCGCTGGCGGCCGACTACCGGCGCGACGAACGTACCCACTGGAGCGTGGGCGCCAGCCAGTTCCGCTACGACGACGGCAACCGCCGCGACACCGTCAGCACCGCCATCGAGCAGCGCCTGATGACCCGGCCGACCGTGTTCGTGGACGGCCTCGGCAGTCTGTACGCCAGCCGCGGCAGCCGCGACGACGTGCCCTACTTCAACCCCTCCGAGGATCGCTCGGTGGAGATCGGCCTGCGTGTGGACCAGCAGCTGTGGCGCCACTACGAGCGCCACTTCCGGCATCGGCTGACCGTTTCAGCCGGGCAGTACTGGCAGCAGGGCTATGGCAGCGCGATCGTGCCGTCGGCGGAATACCGCCACGAATGGCAACTCGGCGAAGGCCGCATTTTCGAGTACGGCATCCGCTGGTCGCGACCGGTCTATGACGGACAGCGTGAACGACACATCGGCCTGGATGCCGGCCTGCGGTGGGGAGAATGACATGCAGCACATGGACTTGAAGCGTTGGACCCACTGGCTGTTGCTGGCCCTGCTCGCCGTGGTGCTGCCGGCACAGGCACAGCAGCCGCCGGCCGCACTCGATGCCGCCGACAACGGCCTGCTGGTGCTCAGCTACCACGACATCCGCGACGAGGTGGCCGAGCGCGGCGACCCGGATGCGTATGCGGTCAGCACGCAGAACTTCGCCGCGCACCTGGACTGGTTGTCCGCGCACGGGTATCACCCGATCTCGCTGTCGCAGTTGATCACCGCCTCGCAGGGCGGCACGCCGCTGCCGCCCAAGCCGGTGCTGCTGACCTTCGATGATGGGTTGCGCAGCGTGTACAGCAAGGTCTTCCCACTGCTGCGCGCCTACAACTATCCGGCGCTGGTCGCGGTGATCACCGACTACGTGGACATGCCGGCGGGGCGCCAGATCGACTACGGCTACCGCCCGTTCACCCGCGACGACTTCCTGACCTGGGCGCAGCTGCGCGAGATGCAGAAAAGCGGTCTGATCGAACTGGCCAGCCACACCGACAACCTGCACCACGGCGTGCAGTCCAACCCGCAGGGCAACCAGACGCCGGCGGTGATCACGCGCATCTACGACCCCACCCGCAGGACCTATGAAAGCGCGGCCGAGTACGAGGCCCGCCTGCGCGCCGACCTGGGCCGCAGCGTGGCGCGCATCCAGCGCAATGTCGGTGTCAGCCCGAAGGCGATCGTGTGGCCGTACGCCGCGTACAACGCGCTCAGCAACGATATCGCCGAGCAGCTGGGCATGCCGGTCTCGTTCGATCTGGAAGGCCGCAGCACCCCGGTCAAGCGCGACCTGCACGGCTTGGCGCGCCTGCTGGTGACCAACAATCCGACCGTGGTGCAGCTGGCCTACGAACTGCGCCGTGACGTCGAGCGCGATGGAATGCGTGCGCTGCAGATCGACCTGGACGCGGTCTACGACGCCGACCCGGTGCAACAGGGCAAAAATCTGGATGCCCTGATCGACCGGGTCAAGAAGATCGGCCCGACCCACGTGTTCCTGCAGGCGTTCGCCGACCCGGACGGCAACGGCTCGGCCGATGCGCTGTACTTCCCCAACCGGCATCTGCCGATGCGCGCGGACCTGTTCAACCGGGTGGCGTGGCAGCTCAAGACGCGTGCCGGTGTGAAGGTGTTCGCCTGGCTGCCGGTCCTTGGCTACGAGCTCAAGGACCCGGCCATCCGCAGGGCGCTGGCCATCGAGAGCCCGGAAAGCGACGGCATCTTCCGGCTGGACTTCACCCGGCCGCAGGTGCGCCGGATCATCGATGACATCTACGAAGATCTCGCAATCAACGCGTACTTCGAGGGTCTGCTGTTCCACGATGACGCCTACCTGCGCGACACCGAGCTGACCCGGTTGCCGCAGGAAGGCAATGACGGTGCACGTACCCAGGCGCTGATCGATTTCACCCTGGAGCTGCGCAATGCCGCCCAGCGCTGGCGGCCGAAACTGGGCACCGTGCGCAATCTGTATGCCCAGCCCGTGCTGGAACCGCAGAGCGCGAGCTGGTTCGCCCAGCGCCTGGACCTGTTCAACAAGGCCTACGACCACACCGCGCTGATGGCAATGCCGTGGATGGAAGGCAGCCGCAGCCCGGAACGCTGGCTGGACCGGTTGGTGGTGGCGGTGAAGCAGCACGATCCGCAGTTGTCGCAGACGATGTTCGAGCTGCAGACGCTGGACTGGCGCACCGGCAAGCCGATCCCCGGCGACCGCCTGCGCGCGCAGATCCGTCGGCTACAGGCGCAGGGCGTGCGTCATTTCGCCTGGTATCCGGATGACTTCATCGCCGGACGTCCCTCCACGTATGACGCCCGCGCGGCCATGTCGGCGCGCAGCTTCCCGTACGAGGAAAAGTGAGGTCGCCATGCATCCTCTTCTCTACATTCTGTTCCAGTTCGCCTTCTTCTACCCGATGGTCATGGCCTTCTTCTGGATGTCCGGCGGCCTGTATTACTTCTTCCGGCGCGAACGCAAGGCACGCGACCGCGATGATCCGCCGCCGATGGCCGAATACCCGTTCGCATCGATCCTGATCCCCTGCCACAACGAAGCGGAGAACCTGGAAGAGACGCTCGGCTCGGCGCTCAAGCAGAACTACCCGGATTTCGAAGTGATCGCCATCAACGATGGCAGCAGCGACGATACCGGGGCACGCCTGGACGCCCTGGCCGCCCTGCACCCACGCCTGCGCGTGGTGCACCTGGACCGCAACATGGGCAAGGCCAATGCGCTGCGCATGGGCGCGCTGGCGGCGCGCTCGGAATACCTGGTCTGCATCGATGGCGATGCGATGCTGGAGGAGTACGCCACGCACTGGATGGTCTGGCACCTCACCTCGGGCCCGCGCGTAGGCGCCGTCACCGGCAATCCGCGCATCCGCAACCGGTCCACCCTGCTGGGCCGGCTGCAGGTGGCCGAGTTCTCCTCGATCATCGGCATGATCAAGCGTGCGCAGCGGGTGTACGGGCGCATCTTCACCATCTCCGGCGTCATCGCCGCGTTCCGTCGTACCGCCCTGCATCGGATCGGTTACTGGTCCGATGACATGGTCACCGAAGACATCGACATCAGCTGGCGGCTGCAGCTGGACCATTGGGACATCCGCTACGAGCCCAATGCGCTGTGCTTCATCCTGATGCCGGAAACGCTGAAAGGGCTGTGGCGGCAGCGCCTGCGCTGGGCCCAGGGCGGCGTGGAAGTACTGCTGCGGCACGGCGGCTCGCTGTTCCACTGGCGCAAGCGGCGGATGTGGGGGGTGCTGATGGAGTACATCCTCAGCGTGCTGTGGGCGTACACGATGCTGGCGATCATCGTGCTGTGGGCGCTGGGCAAGTTCATGGACCTGCCGCCTGATCTGTACATCGCCACGCTGCTGCCGCAGTGGCATGGCGTGATCCTGGCCCTGGTCTGCCTGCTGCAGTTCGCCAGCAGCCTGATCATCGACCGCCGTTACGAGACGCATATAGGACGTAATTACTTCTGGGTGATCTGGTACCCGATGGCGTACTGGCTCATCAGTCTGTTCACGACCCTGGTGGCGTTCCCCAAGACGATCTTCAAACGTCGTGGCAAGCGCGCGGTCTGGGTCAGTCCTGACCGGGGTATCCGATGAACACCGTCAAATCCACCCGCCGCTTCGACTCGCGGCTGATCCAGAAACCGCGCCAGCAGCCGCGCCTGCAGCGCACTGCCTGGGGCTTTGTGACCATTGCCTTCTGGGCGTTCTACTTCTACCTGTGGGCGCCGCTGGTGACGCTGATCTCCTGGCTGCTCGGCGGGCGGATGGCGTGGGCGCAACTGTATGAACAGAAACAGACGGTTGATCCGTTCGTGGTGATCGCGCTGCCGGTGATGCTGGTCTGCTGCGCGGCGCTGCTGATCGCCTGGGCCGAGTACAACCGGATGCGGTTCACGGGCAAGGAACGTCGGCTGCCGCATGACGATGTGACACGCGCCGAGATCGCACACGACCTCGGCGCGAGCGTGGCCGTGGCCGCGTCGCTGGCCGATGGCAAGTCGGTGACACTGCACATGGATGAGCATGCGCGGCCGGTACGGGTCACCGCGCAGGCATTGACAGGCGCGTACGGGTAATCGCGCGGGTGCCGACAAACCGGTAGTGCCGGCCGCTGGCCGGCTCCACGGATTGCCACGATGCGAAGGAGCCAGCCAGCGGCAGGCTCTACCGGGTCACGCGCGTGTCTGGCCTTCGCCGCGGACGACGAAGCGCTCCACGGTCAGCGCTTCCAGCCCCATCGGGCCATAGGCGTGCAGCCGGGTGGTGGAGATGCCGATCTCCGCGCCCAGGCCCAGCTCGCCGCCATCGGAGAACCGCGACGACGCGTTGACCATGACCACGGCCGACCGCAGCGCGTGCACGAAGCGTTCGGCGGCCGCCGCATCCCCGGTGGCGATCACTTCGGTATGGTCCGAGCTGTACTGCTGGATATGCGCCAGTGCCTGATCGAGATCCTTCACCACGCGTACCGCGATGATCAGGTCCAGGTACTCGGCAGCGTAATCGTCGTCGCTGGCCGGCGCGGCGTCGGGCAACCACTGCCGTGCCACCGCGTCGGCACGCACCTGCACGCCCTGCCCGGCCAGTGCCTGCGCCACCAACGGCAGGAAGGTCGGCGCGATGTCGGCATGCACCAGCAGCGTCTCCAGCGAATTGCAGGCCGAGGGGCGACTGCACTTGCCGTCCACCAGCAGGCCCAGTGCACGCGCCGGATCGGCGGCACGGTCCACGTAGAGGTGGCAGACGCCCTTGTAATGCTTGATCACCGGCACCCGCGCGTGCTCGGCCACGAAGCGGATCAGGCCTTCCCCGCCACGCGGGATTGCCAGATCGATCAGGTCGTTGAGCTGCAGCAGGGCCAGCATGGTCTCGCGGCGCAGGTCCTCGACCAGGGTCAGCGCGGCATCGGCGACACCGGCCTCGCGCAGCGCGCGCTTGAGCGACGCCGCGATCGCGGTGTTGGAGTGGATCGCCTCCGAACCACCGCGCAGGATCACGCCGTTGCCGGCCTTGATGCACAGCGCGGCCGCATCGGCGGTCACGTTCGGGCGCGCTTCGTAGATCATCGCGATCACGCCCAGCGGCACGCGCACCTTCTGCACGCGGATGCCATTCGGGCGCACGTCATCGCGGGTGACCTGCCCGACCGGATCGGGCAACGCGGCCACCTCGCGCAACGCGGCGGCGATGCCGGCCAGCCGCTGCGGGTTCAGGGCCAAGCGGTCCAGCATCGCGGTCCCGACGCCCTTCTCCGTGGCCGCGGCGAGATCGCGCGCGTTGGCGGCGAGGATCGCATCGGTATCGGCGTCCAACGCGGCAGCCATCGCCTCCAGCAGAGCGGCCTTGGCGGCGGAAGACAGCTGGGCGAGTTGCCGTGCCGCCTCGCGGCAGGCCAACGCCTGGGTGCGGATGTCGGTACTGGAGCTGGCGACCATCTCAATATCCTCGGAAGAACAGTAGAGCCACGCCATGCGTGGCTGGGGGATGTAGAACGGGCCCAGGTTGCGCAGCCACGCATGGCGTGGCTCTACCGTGGATGTTCTTACGCTTTACAGCACCACCAGATCGTCGCGGTGGATCACGTTGCCACCGTAGTTGTAGCCGAGCACGCTTTCGATGTCGCGCGAGTGCCGCCCGGCGACGCGGCGGATGTCGCTGGCCGAGTACTGGCTGACGCCACGGGCCAGGCAGACCTCGCCGGCCTCGGTGCGTTGCCGGATCTCGATCATGTCGCCGCGGCGGAAGTCACCCTCCGCAGCGACCACGCCGCCCGGCAGCAGCGAGGCGCCCTTGCCGCGCAGCGCATCGGCGGCGCCTGCGTCGACCAGGATCGCGCCCGGTTCCAGCGGTGCGTGGCGCAGCCAGTACTTGCGCGCCGCCACGCGGGTCTGCGCGGCATGGATGCGGGTCCCGAACAGGCGGCCCTGGCTGAGTGCGCGCACCACCTCGGCGCTGCGCCCGTTGAACAGGCAGGTCTCGATGCCGACACGGCCCGCCTTGGCCGCGGCCTCCAGCTTGGTATGCATGCCGCCGGTGCCGGCGCCGCTGCCGGCACCCCCGGCCATCGCCAGGACGTCGACGGTCAGCTCAGGCACATCGTGGATCGGCCGTGCCTGCGGATCGCGGCGCGGATCGGCGCTGTACAGGCCGTCGATATCGGTGGCGATGAACAGGACATCGGCGTCGATCAGCGCAGCAACGGTGGCCGCCAGATTGTCGTTGTCGCCCAGCTTGAGCTCATCCACCGAGACCGTGTCGTTCTCGTTGACCACCGGCAGCGCGCCCAGCCGCAGCAGCTCATTGAGCGTGGCGCGGGCATTGAGGTAGCGGCGGCGGTTGCGCAGGTCATCATGGGTCAGCAATACCTGCGCCACCGGACGTTCGAAGAAGCGCTGCCACAGCCCGATCAGCTGCGCCTGGCCCAGCGCCGCGAGCGCCTGCCGTGCCGCCATCGCCGCCCCGGCTTCCAGCGCGCGGGGCACGATCGCCCGACCGGCCGCGACGGCACCGGAGGACACGATCACCACCTCCCGACCGGCCAGCACATTGGCCGAAACGAACTGGGCCAGACCCAGTGCGTGGCGCGGCGAGAGGCCGCCGCCATCGGCCGCCAGCAGGCTGCTGCCGACCTTGAGCACGGCGCGTTTCCACTGCGGAACGGCTTGTTCGGTGAACGGCGAAAGCACGGACTGGTTCATGTGATCGGCGCGCTCAGCGCGTGCTCCATTCGTGGATGCGGGCGGTAGCACTGCCGTGCACCAGCAGCGGATCGGTGTCGACCAGCGCCTGCGCGGCGGCCAGGTCGGCGATGTCCTGCAGCACGTAGGCGCCGCCGCTCTTGTCGGTGAAACCACCGGTCAGCAGCAGCTGCCCGCGGGCCCGCACCTCATCGAGGAAGCGCACATGCTCGGCACCGACCTCATCGCGGAACTCCGGCGTGCGGGTGACCATCACCAGGTAACAGGTTTTCATGTGAGTCCTTTTCGCGGGCAGTGCCCGGCAAGACGTTACAAAAACGGCGACCTTGCGGCCGCCGTCGTGATTACACCAATGCGGCCCAGCGGGCGCGCAGCGCATCCAGCCGCAGGTCGGCCGCCGCGCCGGGCGACACGCGCGCGGCCAGGCTGCCCTCGGGGGTACGCCCCTGCCCGGCCGTATCCGCCGCGGCGGCCGCGGCCTTGTAGGCCTCACGGAACGGCACGCCGGCCACCGCCGCTTCCACGGCGACATCGGTGGCATACATGCCCGAGTCGATCGCCGCCCGCAGCTTGTCGTCGCGCCATTCCAGGTTGGCCAGCAGCGCCGGCAGCAGTTCCAGCGCGGCCAAGCCACGGCCGAAGCCATGGAAGATCGCGCCCTTGCTGCTCTGCAGATCACGGTGGTAGCCCGACGGCAGCGACAGCAGCTGCTCGATTTCGGTCCGTGCCGCGGCCACGCTGGCGTGGGTAGCGCGCATCAGCTCGATCACATCCGGGTTGCGCTTGTTCGGCATGATCGAACTGCCGGTGGTGTACTGCGCCGGCAGCGCGACGAAGCCGAACTCGCCGCTGGTGAACAGCGACAGGTCCCAGGCGATGCGACGCAGATCCAGGGTGGCACCGCCAAGCGCTTCCAGTGCGGCCAGCTCGAACTTGCCGCGCGACAGCTGCGCGTAGATCGGCGAGATCTGCATCCGTGCGAAACCGAGCGCCTCGGTGGTGTGCGCGCGGTCGAGCGGCAGGTTGACGCCGTAGCCGGCGGCCGTGCCGAGCGGATTGGCATCGACCAGGTTGAAGGTGTCGTGCGCGCGGATCGCATTGTCGATGAAGGCCTCGGCCCAGCCGGCCCACCACATGCCCGCCGAGGACACCACGGCGCGCTGGATGTGCGTATAGCCCGGCACCGGCAGGTCCTTCTCGGCTTCAGCACGGTCGAGCGCGACCTTGGCGATCTCGCGGCTCAGCTCGGCCACGCGCAGCAGCTTGTCCTTCAACCAGAGCCGGGTCGCGACCAGGATCTGGTCGTTGCGGCTGCGGCCGGTGTGGATCTTGCGGCCGGCATCGCCGAGGCGCTCGGTCAGGCGCGCTTCGATCGCCGAGTGGCAATCCTCGAAGCGCTCATCCAGCACGAACGCGCCGCTGCGGAAATCCTCTGCAAGCACATCCAGCTCGCGCTGCAGGCCGACGCGCTCGTCGTTGCCGAGGATGCCGATGTTCTCCAGGCCCTGCGCATGTGCCTTGCTGGCCGCCACGTCGTACAGGAAGAACTCGCGGTCCAGGATCACATCATCGCCGGCCAGGAAGGTCTGGATCTTGGCGTCTACCGCGACGCCGGGCTTCTGCCACAGAAGGTCTGCCATGTCTTGCTCCGTAGGCGGATTCGCTCCGCCGGGTTGTCAGGGCGCGCGCAGGGGCCGCGCAGCGCCGTGGGAATTCAGTGCGGGATCGAGGCCAGTTCGTCCAGGCCCAGCGCCAGGTTGAGGTTCTGCATCGCCTGCGTCGCCGCGCCCTTGAGCAGGTTGTCCAGGGTCGCCACGACCACCACGCGCTTGCCGCCCGGGGCCACGTCGAAGCCGCCGATCTGCACGCCGTGCCGGCCGGCGATGCGGCTGACCCACGGTGCTTCGTCGAGCACTTCGATCAGGGCTTCGTTGGCGTAGTACTTCTGGTACAGCGCGATCACGTCCTCACGCTTGACCACCGTGTTGAGCCAGAGGTTCACCGTCATGGTGATGCCGCGGAAGTGCGGCGCCACATGCGGCATGAACTCGACCGGCACGCGCAGGTGCGCAGTGACTTCGCGCTCGTGCACATGGTTGGTCAGCGCATACGGCATCAGGTTGTCGCGCAGCAGCTCGGGATTGTTCTTGTCCGAGGGCGTGGTGCCGGCGCCGGAGTAACCGGAAACACCGAAGCACTGCGGCGGGCCGGCCAGCTGCTGCAGCAGCGGGCTGATCGCCAGCTGCATCGCGGTGGCGTAGCAGCCGGGATTGCTGATGTGCTTCTGGCCCAGGTAATCGCCGCGGGTCAGTTCGGGCAGGCCGTAGTACCAGCTCGGCTCGAAGCGGTGATCGGCCGACAGGTCGACGATCACCGTCTCCGGCTTCGCCGCGTCCAGCGCGGCGACGAACGGTGCGGACAGGCCGTTGGGCAGCGCCAGGATCACCGCGTCCACGCCCTTGGCGGCGACCGCGTCGGCATCCAGGTTTTCGAACTGCAGTTCACCCTGCCAGTCGCTGTGGTGGTCGCTCACGCGCTGGCCGGCCAGTTCGCGCGACGAGACGAAGCCCAGCTGCAGGTGGGGGTGTGCGGCAATCAGCGTGATCAGTTCCGCGCCGGTGTGGCCGCGGGCGCCGACGATGCCGACGGCGAAGGTCGTGGTGCTCATGCATGTGCGTCCAGGCGGTGCTGCAGGTGGCGTTTCACCCCCTGCCATTCCGCATCGATGATGGAGAAGATGACGGTGTCGCGCGGGGTGCCGTCCGGGTGGCGCTTGTGGTTGCGCAGCACGCCGTCCTGCTTGGCGCCCAGGCGCGCGATCGCGGTGCGCGAGGTGAAGTTGAACCAGCTGGTCTCGAACACCACGCTCAGGCATTCCAGCCGCTCGAAGGCGTGGGTGAGCAGCATCAGCTTGGTTTCGGTGTTGATCCCGGTGCGCTGGGCGGCCTCGCCGTACCAGGTGTAGCCGATGCTCAGGCGCGGCACCTCGGCTTCCAGGCTGTAGTAGCGCGTGGTCCCGACGACCTCATCGGCCTCGTTGAGGACCGCGAACGGCAGCACCTTGCCCTCGGCCTGCGCCTGCAGCGCGGCCTGGACGTAGGCGGTCATGGTCTTCGCGCTGGGCACCTGGGTGTACCAGAGCCTGGACAAGGTGCCATCCCCCAATGCACCGCGCAGGCCATCGATATGCGCCATCTGCAGCGGCTCCAGCCGGGCATGCGTGCCGGCCAGTGTGGGGACCCTGGTCCAATCGGCAAGATTCATCGGGTTCAGCCCTCCAGGCTGGGGGTGCGTGCGGCGCAATGCTCGACGTACGCTTTGATGCGGTCGAAGCCGTCGGCGCCGAACCAGAACACCTTCCAGTGGCCCTGCTTGTAGCAGCCATCGGATTCGGCGTAGTAGAAGTGATTGATCGGGTTGCCGTTGCGCGAACGCCAGAACAGCTGCGGGGTTTCATCCAGCATCACGTTCCAGACCGCACGGCCCAGGCCTTCGCCCTGCGCGTCGTCGAGCACGGCGAACTTGTCCAGGTATACGCCTTCGGCTTCGTCGGTGAGGATCACCGCGGCACGGTAATTCTCGCTCACGTAGGCGCGCAGCAGCTTGGTTTTCTGGAAGTAGTCCGGCACCAGGGTACGGCCGAAGCTGGATTCGATCAGCTGCTTCAGGCGCGGCAGATCGAGTTCCTCCCACGCGGTGGCGCGCAGCACTTTCTCGCCCTTTCGCACCAGCGTGCCCGAACCCTTGTGGGTGAACAGTTCCTTGGCCAGGTCAGCCGGCCGGGTGATCGACACCGAGGACTCCAGCGGCAGCCGATCCAGCAGGTCCTTGATCTGTTCGATCTTGACCCGCATGCCACCGTGGATCCACGGCTGCTGCATCAACTGGTCGTACTCGGTGGAGAGGTTGATCGAGTCGATCACCTTGCCCTCTTCATCGAGCAGGCCGCCGGTACCGGTCAGGAAGATGATCTTGTACGGCTGCAGTTCCTGCACCAGCTCGTTGGCGGCGAAATCGGCGTTGACGTTGAGGATCTGCCCGCAGCGGGTTTCGCCCAGGCTGGTGATCACCGGGATCGAGCCGGCGCGCAGGCTGGCTTCGATCGGGGCCAGGTTGACCTTCTTGACCTCACCGACCAGGCCGTAGGTGTCCTGGTCCAGGTACTCGGCTTCGAACACGCCGCCGGTGATCGAGGTCGCGCGCGCACCATTCTGCTGCAGCGCTTCGACCAGTTGCAGGTTGGAGGCCTGGAACACCCGGCGCACGATCGCCAGGCCTTCGGCCGAGGTCACGCGCAGGCCGTTGACGGTCTGCTTCTCGATGCCGGCCGCCGACAGTTCGGCGTCCAGCTGCGGGCCGGCGCCGTGCAGCACGATCGGGGTCAGGCCGACTTCCTGCAGGAACGACAGCGAGGAGGTCAGCGCCTCGAGGTCATCGCGCAGCACCGCGCCGCCGACCTTGACCACGGCGAAGCGTTTGGCGTCCAGCTGCGAGAAACGCTTGAGGTACTGGCTGATCTCCTTCGCGCTGGCCATGCTCGAAAGCAGGCGCACGATGGTCTGACGGGTCTGGCGGTGGGGCTGGGAAGAAGGCATTTCGATATCGTCGCAGGCGGCCGGGGCCGCGATGGGAGTTCCGTCAGTGGGGAGCCACGACGGCATCATTGGATCACGCGCCGCGCGCGATGATGCGGTGCACGGACGCGGTGTAACGCTGCAGCTGCTCCAGCGTCACGAACTCATCGGCGGTGTGCGCCTGGGCGATGTCGCCCGGGCCGTACACCAGGGTGGTGTAACCCCCGGCCGAGAACAGCGAGGCCTCGGTCCAGAAATCCACCGCGTTGCCGATCGGGATATCCAGGGCATCGGCCACGTCGCGCGCGAGCAGGCGGCGGTTCTCGGCCTCGGCGATGTCGCCGGCCGGGAAGCTCGGCCCGCGGAAGGTCTCGGTGAACACCGCCGCCTCCGGTTCGGCGAAGCTGGCAAACGTGGCCAGCAGCGCATCGATGTCCATCGACGGCAGCGGACGGAAGCCGAAACGCACTTCGGCAGCGGGCGCGATCATGTTCGCCTTGATCCCGCCTTCCACCCGGCCGATGTTGAAGCGCAGGCCGGTCAGCCCGCCAAAGCGCGCATGGGCCAGGGTGTCCACATGGTCCAACGCGCGGTTGCCCCAGCGCATCGCCTGGTGCAACGCGCTGGCGGCCGCATCCTGCTTGCCCGAGGCATGCCCGGCGCGGCCGGTGAACTGCATCAGCACCGAGCTGATGCCACGGTGCGCCAGCACCGCTTCGCTCATGGTCGGCTCGGCCACCAGCACCGCTTCATACGGAATGCCACGGGCGAGGAAGGCGGCGATGCAACGCGGATCGTTGGCCTCCTCGTCGCTGGAGAACAGGAACGCGGCGTCGCCATCGCTGGCGTTCGCAGCCGCCACCAGGGCAGCCGCGGCGCCCTTGATATCGCACACACCCAGGCCGATCACGCGATCGTCCGTGCGCCGCATCAGGTGCGGATCGGCCGTCCAATGCGGCGAGTCCGGCACGGTATCCAGGTGCACGTTGAACAGGTACTTCGGGGTGCCACGCACCGCATACAGGCTGACGGCACCGTCGCCATGGTCGATCACCTCCACGTTGAACCCGGGCAGGTTCGCGCGCAGGTAATCGAAGATGCCGCCGGTGGTGATCGCACGCGGCGGATTGCGCGTGTCGAAGGACACGAGCTGCTGCAGGTGATCGAGTGTCTGTTCCAACATGTTTCTGGATATCCGTAGGGTTCAAAATCGGTAGTGCCGGCCGCTGGCCGGCTCTGCAATGATCCAGCCGTGCCACGAGCCGGCCAGCGGCCGGCACTACCCTCCATCGGCCTTGCGAGGCGCCGGCCAGCGGCCGGCACCCCGGTGAATCGCCTTAGCGGTTTACCTGCGCGTACAGCGTCGAGCTCATGCCGAACAGCTTGATGAAGCCCTCGGCCTCTTCCACGCCCCAATCGGCCGACTGTGCATACGTAGCGCCCTTGGTGTTGAGCAGGTGCGGCGACTTCACTGCCACCGCATCGACACGGCCACCGCGGGTCTCCAGCACCACTTCACCGTTGACCTTGGTCTGCGAGGACTTCAGGAACGCCTCGATGTCGGTCTTCAGCGGGTCGTGGTAGAAGCCTTCGTACACCAGCTCCACCCACTTGCGCGCCACGTCCGGCTTGAAGCGGTTCTGCTGCTTGGTCAGCACCGCATCTTCCAGCGCGCGGTGCGCGGCCAGCAGCGAGACCAGGCCCGGCGCTTCGAACACGATGCGGCCCTTCAGGCCGATCACGGTGTCACCGGTGTAGACGCCACGGCCGACGCCGTACGCGGCGAACAGCTTGTTGAGCTTGGCCAGGATCTGCTCACCCGGCAGCGCCTTGCCGTCCAGCTCGACGGCTTCGCCTTCGACGAAGGTCAGGGTCACGGTCAGCGGCTCGACCGGCCATTCGCTGCGCGGGGCGCACCAGCCGCGGGCACCCTCGCCCGGCGCTTCCCAACGGTCGATCTCGCCGCCGGACATGGTCAGGCCGAGCAGGTTCTCGTTGATGGTGTAGGCCTGCTGCTTGGCGCGCACGCCGAAGCCGCGCTCTTCCAGGTACTTCTGCTCGTAGGCGCGGGTCTGGGTGTGTTCCTTCTGGATTTCGCGGATCGGCGCGACGATCTGGTAATCGCCCAGTGCCTTCACGGCCAGATCGAAACGGACCTGGTCGTTGCCCATGCCGGTGCAGCCGTGGGCGATGATGTTGGTGCCCAGTTCGGCGGCGCGCTTGAGCGCGGCATCCACGATCAGGTAACGGTCGGACACCAGCAGCGGGTACTGGCCCTGGTAGCCTTCGCCGGCCCACACGAACGGCTTGACGAAGCCACTCCAGATCGCCGGGCCACCATCGACGGTGACGTGGCTGGTGACGCCGAGCTCGGCGGCACGCTTCTCGATGAAATCGCGCTCTTCGTCATCCACGCCGCCGGTATCGGCGAACACGGTGTGCACGTTGTAACCGCGCTCCTGCAGGTAGGGCACGCAGAAGCTGGTGTCGAGTCCGCCGGAGAAGGCCAGGACGATGTCTTTCTTGCTCATGGGGGTCAGGTCCAATAGGGAATGCGGTAAGAATGTGTGTTGGGGCGGGTAGAGCCACGCCATGCGTGGCTGCTCCCGGGTGGGCGCCGCGAAGCCACGCATGGCGTGGCTCTACGGCCGCCGTGCTGCTTATCGTCCTGCCAGCGCCGACATGATCGCCTTCTGCACATGCAGGCGGTTTTCGGCTTCGTTGATCGCGATGCACTGCGCCGAATCCATCACGCCGTCGGTCGCCTTCACGTTGCGGCGCAGCGGCAGGCAGTGGCTGAAGACGCCGTTGTTGGTCATCGCCATCTTGGCCTCGTCGACGATGAAGTGCTTGTACTGGTCGCGGATCGGCTTTTCCGGTTCCCAGTTGCCGAAGAACGGCAGCGCGCCCCAGCTCTTGGCGTACACCACGTCCGCGCCGGCGTAGGCGCTGGCGATGTCATGGCTGACCTGCAGCGAACCGCCGCTCTCGGCGACGTTCTGCTCGGCCCAACCCATGTAGCGCTCGTCCAGGATGTAATCCGGGGTCGGGCACAGCAGGGTCACGTCCATGCCCATGCGGGTGGCGATGGTCAGCGCCGAGTTGGCCACCGCGGTGTTGAGCGGCTTGGGGTGGTAGGTCCAGGTCAGCACATACTTCTTGCCACGCAGGTCCTGGGTACCGAAGTGCTCCTGCAGCGCCATCACGTGGGCCAGTTCCTGGCACGGGTGGGTGATGGTTTCCATGTTGATCACCGGCACCGGCGAGTACCTGGCGAAGCTCTTGAGCACTTCGTCCTCGCGGTCCTTGGTCCAGTCGATGAACTTCGGGAAGGCGCGCACGCCGATCAGGTCGACGTAACGACCCAGCACCCGGGCCACTTCGGCGATGTGCTCCTCGGTGTCCCCGTCCATCACCGAGCCCAGGTTGAACTCGATCGGCCAGGCGTCTTTGCCCGGCTGCAGCACGATCGCATGGCCGCCCAGCTGGAACGCGCCCAGCTCGAAGCTGGTGCGGGTACGCATGGAGGGATTGAAGAACACCAAGGCAATCGACTTGCCCTTGAGCTCGTCGCCCAGCTTGTTGCGCTTGAACAGCGCGGCCTGGGTCAGCAGGGCATCCAGGTCGGTGCGGCTCCAGTCCTGGGTGTTCAGGAAGTGCTTCAGGGACATCGATCGATCCTTTGCGGCTGGTTTTCCACCGTTTCCGGCGGAGGTTGGGGGCGCCGGGGCGCATTCAGGGCTCAACAAACGTACAGATGAAACTTTTCAAGCAAACTTTTTACCGACGCAGAAACGAAAAAACCCAGCGCGGGGGCTGGGTTTTCCGAACAGACAGCACGAAGCTCCGGTTACCCAGCGAAAATGTGGGGTTCCGGTCGGCGGGCACGCGACGTCATGCCCGTAGCCATACGGGCGGCGCTGGTGTCGTGCTGGAAGTCGGTGAGTTTCATGGCCGCCCATCTTTGCATGCACCCGGGGTGCGTGCAAGGCCTGAATGACAATTCAGGTTGAAGGCATCCACCCCCGGGGCGATGCCGGGGGTCACGGGTTGGCGCCGCCGGCCTGCTCGTTGCCCACCCAGGGGGTGATCGAGACCCGGATCTTGAGCCGGTTGCCCGGATCTTCGGGCAGGCGGGAGCGGTACTTGGTGCCCTTGTAGACGTAGTCCACGTCGTAGGCGATCGGCCGGCGGAACTCGCGGCCGACCGGGATGATCTTGCAGTCACGGGTCAGCAGCGGCCCGGTATTGGCCGGGGCAGTCTCGACGACCACGGTCTCGGAATAGCCGCTCTCGTCCGTGCTGCCGTCTTCACGACGGAAGATCGAGCGCACCGAGTCCATGAAGCGACCGAACCGGCCCTTGTCTTCCTGCGGTTCCTCACCGGTGACGTTGACCGGGGCCAGCGTGCGGGTCGAGATCGGCACGCAGTGTTCTTCGGTGCGGGTGGCGCGCAGGGTCTGGAACACCGGCTCGACGTTGAGCACCTGGGCGTAGTCGAACTTGACGTTCTCCACGATCACCACCCGGTTGCGCACCTCACCGTCCTGGGCGCACGCCCCGAAGGCGGCACTTCCGAGCAGGCAGACCAGCGTCAACAACGAAGCGGATTTCATTGGCAACAAGGAAGAGGACAAGGGGGATAGTTTAGGCAGTGCCAGGCACAAGGGGCTGAACATTACCCTTCCGTGGCGTTTATGCCCATAGGCCGGACCCACGCGTGGCCCCGGAACCCGCCCCCCACGGGCCGGATCGGCTGAAGCCTTCAGCGATCCCGCCGGCCGGCCCCGCCACCCACCTGCCCTGCCCCGCATCCCCCCAAAGCCCCCGACACGTTCTAAAATCGACCGCTTACCCCCGCTCCCGACCCTCATGACCCTGCGCCTGCACAACAACCTGACACGCCAGCTCGAACCGTTCACCCCGCTCGATCCGACCTGTCCGACCCTGTATGTGTGTGGCCCCACGGTCTACAACTACGTCCACATCGGCAATGCCCGTGGCCCGGTGGTGTTCGGGGTGCTGGCCGATCTGCTGCGGCGCCGCTTCGGTGGCCTGCGCTATGCCCGCAACATCACCGACGTGGATGACAAGATCAACACGGCCGCGCGCGAGCAGAGCGTGCCGATCAGCACGATCACCGACCGCTTCGCCGCCGCCTACCGCGAGGACATGGCGGCGCTGGGCGTGGTCCCGCCGGACATCGAGCCGGAAGCCACCGCGCACATCCCGCAGATCGTCACGATGATCGCGCAGTTGATCGCCAACGGGCACGCCTACGCGGCCGAGGGCCACGTGCTGTTCTCGGTGGGCTCCTACGCCGACTACGGCAAGCTCTCGCGCCGCGACCCGGACGAGATGCTGGCCGGTGCCCGCGTGGACGTGGCCCCGTACAAGCGCGACCCGGGTGACTTCGTGCTGTGGAAGCCCTCCAGCGACGACCTGCCCGGCTGGGCATCGCCCTGGGGCCGCGGCCGCCCGGGCTGGCACATCGAGTGCTCGGCGATGGCCGCCGCCCACCTGGGCCCGACCATCGACATCCATGCCGGCGGCGTGGACCTGCAGTTCCCGCACCACGAGAACGAGATCGCGCAGAGCGAGTGCGCGCACGGCGGGCAGACCTTCGCCCGGTTCTGGCTGCACAACGGCATGCTCAACTTCGGCGGCGCCAAGATGAGCAAATCGATCGGCAACATCGAGCGGGTGCACGACCTGGTCCGCCAGCATGCCCCGGAGGCCCTGCGCTACGCGCTGCTGTCGGCCCACTACCGGCAGCCGCTGGACTGGTCCGATGCGCTGATCGAGCAGTCGGTGCGCACCCTGGACCGGCTGTACGGCACCCTGCGCGACCTGGTCGACGTGGAAGCCACGGCGGTGATCCCGGCCGAGATCGAGGCCGCGCTGGATGACGACCTCAACACGCCGCAGGCGCTGGCCGAACTGGCCCGCATCGCCGGCGAGGCGCGCAAGGCCGCCGACGCCGACAAGGCGCACTGGAAGTCCACCCTGCTCGGCGCCGGCCTGGCGCTGGGCCTGCTGCAGCAGGATCCGGGCGCGTGGTTCGGCACGGCGGTCGGCCACGATGACGATGCCGCCATCCAGGCCCTGATCGATGCGCGTGCGGCCGCCAAGCAGGCCCGCGATTTCGCCCGCGCCGATGCGATCCGCGACCAGCTGGCCGCGGAAGGCATCGTGCTGGAAGACACCGCCCAGGGCGTGCGCTGGTCGCGCAAGCGCTGAAAGACCGCCCGACTGACAGCCGGGCGCTACCAGAGACTGCCCGACCCATTGGGCGTTGCCACGACACAGACCCGGCCACGGATGGCCGGGTGCCTCCTTCGAACCATCACGGCCAGACCACGGAAGGCGCATGACCGGCCTGGAGTACCCCCATGACCCCTGCATCCCCGTTCCCGCTCGAACCCACCCCGGCCGAGGCCCAGGCCGCCATCGCCGAGGAATTCGCCTTCTTCGGTGACTGGTCGGAGCGTTACCAGTACCTCATCGACCTCGGCCGTAAACTGCCCACCTTCCCGGACGAGTGGAAGACCGAGGAGCATCGCCTGCTCGGCTGCCAGTCCATGGTCTGGATCGTGCCGGAGGGCAATGCCGAGGCGCTGCGCTTCCACGCCATCAGTGATTCGGCGATCGTCTCCGGGCTGATCTACCTGGCCCTGCGCGTGTACTCGGGCCGTTCCGCGGCCGAAATCCTGGCCACCGAGCCGAACTACATCCAGGACATCGGGCTGTCGCGCCACCTGTCGCCGACCCGCAGCAATGGCGTGGCGGCGATGCTGGCCTTCATCCGCGACACCGCCCAAGCACAGTCGTGACCCTCTCCGCCGATCCGCAGGAGCCCGACAGCGCCCTGCAGCTGCTGGCGCGCCCGGGTTTTTCGCTGGTGCTGGCGTACCGCATCTTCGCGATGCTCTCCTACCAGATCGTCGCGGTGACGGTCGGCTGGCACATCTACGAAGTCACCCGCAATCCGTTCTCGCTGGGCCTGGTCGGCCTGGCCGAGGTGCTGCCGTTCTTCTGCGTGGCCCCGTTTGCCGGCTACCTGGTCGACCACCTGCCGCGCCGCCGGCTGGGCATGGTCGCCTGCAGCGGGCTGGTGATGACGGCCCTGGTGCTGACCGCGGTCGCCCAGGGCTGGCTGCCCTTCCACGGGGTATGGCCGATCTATGCGGCGATCGCGCTGACCGGCATGGTCCGCGCGTTCCTGTCGCCGATCTACAACGCGCTGTTCGCGCGCGTGCTCGAGCGCACCCAGTACGCGCGTGGCGCGGGCCTGGGCGCGGTGGTGTTCCAGGCGGGCATGGTGCTCGGCCCGGCACTGGGTGGCGCACTGGTGGCCTGGGGTGGCAAGGGCGTGGCCTACGGCGTGGCGGTCGGCGTGTCGCTGATCGCGCTGGGCTGTCTGGCGGCGCTGCGGGTCTCCGAGCCGGTGCACACCGGCCCGGCGGCACCGATCTTCAAGAGCATCGCCGAGGGCGGTCGTTTCGTGCTGGGCAACAGGATCATGGTCGGGGCGATGGCGCTGGACATGTTTTCGGTGCTGCTCGGCGGCGTGGTGGCGATGCTGCCGGCGTTCCTGCACGAAATCCTGCACCACGGTCCGGAGGGGCTGGGGGTGCTGCGTGCGGCGCCGGCGCTGGGCTCGGTGTGCGTGGGGCTGTGGCTGGCGCGGCGGCCGCTGCAGCGCAATGCGGGGCGCGTGCTGTTGTTCGCGGTGGCGGGGTTCGGTCTGTGTGTGATCGGGTTCGGGCTGTCGTCGAATTTCTGGCTGTCGGCGGCGATCCTGCTGTTCTACGGTGCGTTCGACGGGGTGTCGGTGGTGGTGCGTTCGACGATCCTGCAGTTGGCGACGCCGGAGGAGATGCGCGGCCGGGTGTCGTCGATCAATGGCATTTTCATCAGTTCGTCGAATGAGTTGGGTGCGTTCTATGCGGGCACGATGGCGAAGCTGCTGGGGCTGGTCCCGGCGGTGGTGCTGGGTGGCTTTGCGGTGTTGAGCGTGGCGGGCATCACGGCCTGGAAGAACCCGACGCTGCGGCGGTTGAATCTGCGCGATCTGCATTGAGCATTTGCCCGGCCGGCCGCTTGGGGCTCCCCAGCTGGCTGGTTGGCTGGCGCTGCGCGATTGGGCTGCGTGCGCTGTCGGCTCGGCGCCTTCCTGATTCTGCGGTTGGGCGGCCGGGCAGCGCAGTGCAGGACCCGCCGTAAACCCATCCATGGGGGCTCGTAGTGCGGCATCCATGCCGCACACGGTCCTTCACTGCGCTGCCCGTCCACCCATAGACAGTCAGTTCCTTGCGCGGAATTAACGGCGAAGAGCGACCGGCGACCGGCAGATAGCTGACGCCTGACGGCTTTCAGGACTTCCGCACGGCTCACCGCTCACGGCTTCGGCTGACTCATTAGTGCGGACTGCGGACTGCGGACTGCGCAATTTTTGGCCTGCCCGCCACGCCTGTAGATCCACGCCATGCGTGGATGCCGCGCAAAGCGCGGCACAAACATCCGGACCAGCACCCGGCATGTCCCGACGATCCAGCCGGCACTGGCAGCCTGCCGAAACAGCGTCAGAAGCGGGAGTCCAAGCTCTTCCATCCGCCCACCCATGAACCTGTCGGGAGTGGGTCGGGCAGCCCGGTCCGGGACCGTGTGCGGCATGGATGCCGCACTACGAGCCCCCATGGATGGGTTCACGGCGCGTCCCGGACCGGGCTGCCCGACCCACTCTAACGCCAGCCTCCAAGGCGCCTACGCCCTTCGCGACCAACACAAACCAACACAACCCAAAAACGAACAGCCACAAAAAACCCGGCCGAAGCCGGGTTTTCCGTAGAAGAGCAACACCAACAGCGCGATCAGTCGCCCTGCTGCTTCTGCAGATGCTCCCAACGCTCCTGCGCATCGATCGTGCGCTCAGCGGTCAGGCGGGCTTCCAGACGATCCAGGCCGATTTCTTCGCCCGTATCAACACAGAAACCGTAGTCGCCGTCTTCCAGACGCTTCAGCGTGCTGTTGATCTTGCCGATCAGCTTGCGGTAACGATCACGGGTACGCAGTTCCAGCGAGTTCTCGGTCTCGCGGGTGGCGCGCTCGGCCTCATCGCCGATGTCACGCACTTCTTCCTGCAGATTCGCGATGGTCTGCTTGGATTCTTCCACCAGATCATTGCGCCAGTGCTGCAGGCGCTGGCGGAAATACTCCAGCTGCAGCGGGCTCATGTATTCCTCTTCCGCGCTCGGCTTGTAACCGTCGGGCAGGATCGGACGACCGGTGGCTTCGTCAGTCTTGTATTCCACCACCTTCACCTTGGTGCGCGGGGCCGGGGCGGCCGAACGCGCTGCCACGGCAACGGCGACCTTGCCGACCGGACGGGACACCGGCTTGGGGGCGGACTCGGACTTGGCGGGGGTTTTTGCAGGCGATTTCGAAACGGGCACGGGATTCTTGTTTTGCGGGGCCTTGGAGGCGGGGGCCGCTGCGACCGGCGCCGGCGCGGAGGCCGGAGAGGTGACAGGTTTGGCCGCGCTCTTGGCCGGGACAGACTTGGCCGGCGCCGGCGATGCCGGCTTCGGTGCGGACTTCACTACGGGTGCTGCAACCGGCTTGGCAGCCGGCTTGGATGCCACGGGCTTGCTGGCGGTCTTGCTGGCCTTCACCGGCGTGGCCGGTGCCTGCTTGACTGCGGTCTTCTTCGCCGGGGCCGGCTTGGCCGCGGGTTTGGCGGCGGCAGGCGTCACGGTCTTCCTGGCCGCCGGCTTGCCGGCCGCGGTTTTTTTGACGGGCGCCTTGGTTACCGGCTTGCCTGCCGCGCGCTTGGCGGGCGTGGCAACCGGCTTGGCGACCGTCGACTTCTTGGCAACGACCTTCTTGGCGACGGTCTTCTTGGCCACCACCGTCTTGGCAGCAGGCTTCTTGGCGACAGCCTTCTTGACGGCCTTGGCGGGCGACTTGCTGGCCGCCTTTTTAACGGGTGCCGTCCTGGCCGCCGGTTGTTTGGATGCAGGCTTGCCAACCGGCTTGGCAGCCGGCTTCTTGGCAACGGTCTTGGCCGCCAACTTCTTTACAACAGGCTTGGCGGTTTTCTTGGCGGCCTTGACGGCCTTCTTTGCAGTTTTTTTAGCAGCCACGAAACGCTCTTCCTTGGATTCCCCGGGGCCCGGGAAAGCGGGCCTTTATAGCCTACCCGACCAGCAGCAGCAACCACACCGCCTACTCCGTTCAGCCCCGGAGTCGCAAGGCGTGCGACCGGTCCGCCTGGCAGGCGGGCCAACGTGCGCAGTTCGGTACCTGACCCGGCGACACCGCCGGGGCGGCCCGTCGCGCGCGTGGGTGCGGACGGGTCCAACGCCCCATCCTGCGACAAATGCGGCCTTCATGCCAACTGGAATAAGATTGGGGGGTGATCTCACGCCTGCTCATCGCCCTGCTGCGCTTCTACAAGCGCTTCATCAGCCCGTTGCTGGGGCCGCGGTGCCGCTTCATGCCCAGCTGTTCTGAATACGCCATGCAAGCCATCGCCACCCATGGCCCCGCGCGCGGCAGCTGGCTGGCCGCGCGCCGGCTGGGCCGCTGCCATCCCTTCCATCCCGGTGGTATCGACGAGGTGCCTCCGCGCGCCGCGCATGACGCCACCTGCCGCTGCACAGGAAAACACTGAATGTCCTCCACGCTCATCGTCAACGCCCGCCTCGTCAATGAAGGCACCATCACCCAGGGTGACCTGCGCATCGAAGACGGCCGCATCGCCCAGATCGGTCCTGGCCTGGAGGCACGCCCGGGCGAGACCGTCGTCGACGCCGCCGGCCGCTGGCTGCTGCCGGGCATGATCGACGACCAGGTCCACTTCCGTGAGCCCGGCCTGACCCACAAGGGTGACATCGCGACCGAATCGGCCGCGGCCGTCGCCGGGGGCCTGACCAGCTTCATGGACATGCCCAACACCAACCCGCCCACGCTCAACGCCGAGATCCTGCAGTCCAAGTACGACGCCGCCTCCGGCCGCGCGCGCGCCAACTACGGCTTCTACATGGGCGCCAGCAACGACAACCTGGCCCACATCCAGTCGCTGGATCCCAAGACCGCACCCGGCATCAAGGTGTTCATGGGCGCCTCCACCGGCAACATGCTGGTCGACAACCCGGACACGCTGGACGCGATCTTCCGCGACGCGCCCACGCCGATCATCACGCACTGCGAAGACACCCCGATGATCGATGCCAAGGCCAAGGAGTACGCCGAGAAGTACGGCGATGCCCTCAGTGCCGAACAGCACCCGGACATCCGCTCGCGCGAGGCCTGCCTGAAGTCCTCCCAGCTGGCCGTGTCGCTGGCGAAGAAGCACGGCACCCGGCTGCACGTCCTGCACATCTCCACCGCCGACGAGCTGGCCCTGTTCGAACGGGGCCCGCTGATCCGCGCCGATGGCAGCCGCAAGCAGATCACCGCCGAAACCTGCATCCACTTCCTGCGTTTCGACCGCAGCGATTACGCGCGCCTGGGCAACCTGATCAAGTGCAACCCGGCGATCAAGGAAGCCAGCGACCGCGAAGCGCTGACCCGCGCCGTGGCCGATGACGTGATCGACGTGCTCGCCACCGATCACGCGCCGCACACCTGGGAAGAGAAGCAGAAGCCCTATGCGCAGGCGCCGTCCGGGCTGCCGCTGGTCCAGTACGCACTGGTCGCCGCACTGGAGCTGGTGCACGAAGGCAAGCTGGAGATCACCCAGGTCGTGCAGAAGTTCGCGCACGCGCCGGCCCAGCTGTTCGACGTCAGCCAGCGCGGCTACCTGCGCGAGGGCTACTTCGCCGATCTGGTGCTGGTCGAGGACGTGCCCTTCACCGTCAAACGCGAAGACGTGCTGTCCAAGTGCGGCTGGTCGCCGTTCGAAGGCACCACGTTCCGCTCGCGCATCGCCTCGACCTGGGTCAACGGGCAGCTGGCGTGGGATGGCGAAAAGCTGGTGGGTTCGCCGAACGGCCAGCGCATGAGCTTCGACCGCTGATGCGGGCACGACTGTTGAGTGCGGCCCTGGCCGCCGCAGGCGTCGCGGCGATGGGCAGCCTGCTGCCCTCGCCCGCCGTGGCCCAGGCCGATGCGCGGGTGGTGTTTCCAGCCAGCGCCTCGCAGGGCGCGATGGTGATCGGCAAGGTGCCCGCCGGCAGCGTCGTGCAGTACGGCGGCCGCAGCCTGCGCGTGAGCGGGTACGGCAGCGTGGTGTTCGGCATCGGCCGCGATGAGAAGGGGCCGCTGCAGGTCCAGGTAAAGCGCCCGGATGGCGGCAACGAAACGGTCAGCATCGCCGTCACCCCGCGTGACTGGCCGACCGAGCGTGTCAACGGCGTGCCACCGAAGACGGTCAACCCGCCGCCGGCGATCGCCGAGCGGATCAAGCGCGAGCAGGCCCAGGTCACCGCCGCGCGTGCCCGCGATGACAACCGCGCCGACTTCGCGCAGGCCTTCATCTGGCCGGTGCAGGGCCGCATCAGCGGCCGCTTCGGCAATGCGCGCGTCTACAACGGGCAGCCCGGTTCCGGCCACTCCGGCATGGACATCGCGGTCCCCACCGGCACCCCGGTCAAGGCACCGGCCGCCGGCGTGGTCACCTTCGCCGGCCCGGACCTGTACCTGACCGGCGGCACGCTGCTGCTGGATCACGGGTTCGGGATCAGTTCGAACTTCCTGCACCTGTCACGCATCGACGTAAAGGTCGGCGACCGCGTGGAACAGGGCCAGGTGATCGCCGCGGTCGGGGCGACCGGTCGCGCGACGGGCCCGCACCTGCACTGGGGCATGAACTGGTTCGATACCCGTATCGACCCGCTGCTGGTGCTGGAACGCGGGAAATAACGGGGTGCCGGCCGCTGGCCGGCACGCACACTCAGCCGCGCGCAGCCCACCAGGTCAGCCACAGCGTACGCATCGGCGTGGCCTGGTACTGGCGATCCTGCGCCCAGGTCTGCTGGCGGGCACGGGCCAACGCGGCGTACAGCCGGCGGGGCCGCGGGCCGACTACCCGCGCCGGCCACTTCGCCAGCAACTGCTGCGCCCACTTGCGCGGCGCGGCGCTGTCATCCTCGGCCAGCAGCGAACGCGGAATGGCAGCAACACCGCTCTCGTGCAGGCGCTGGGCCAGGGTCTGCACCAGCACCGGGGTGGCGACATCGCCACGCGCCGGGCTGTCGAACATCACCGCTTCGACCGCAGCCACGGCGGCCGCATAGGCCTGCAACGCGCGCAGCGCCTGCGCCGGATCGACCGGCACCGCACGCGCGTCGATCAGATCCGGCAGGGTCCCGGCCAGCTCTGCCCACGGCGCACGCACCGGCTCGAGCACCCGGCCCAGCGGATGGCGCGAACGCTGCGCCGCCCAGCTGCGCAGCTCTTCCCCCCACCACGCCAGTTTGGCGTCCGACGGCATCGGGTCGCCGGCAGTGTTGAGGATGTCGTCGAACTCCTGCAGCAGCGAGAACCACGCCACCACCAGGGTGCGCTGGTTCTCGGGAACGAAGCGTTCGGCCACCTGCCACTCGGGCCAGCGGGTCCGCCACTTGTCCAGGAAGCTGTCCAGGGCGCTGGAAGTACTCACGGTGTATTCCTTGAAAGGCTAGAGCGTGCGCGGAAGCGGCCACGCCTTGGCATGTTGCAGGTATTCGGGCAGATCGACGAGGGTGTCGGCACCCCAGGCCATCGGATCGTCGGCATCGAGCCGATAGCCCCACAGGGCGGCGACGGAGGCCATGCCGGCGGCGTTGGCGGCGACGATGTCGCGCTCGTCATCGCCGACGTAAACGCAGGTGCCCGGCGCGATCCCCATGCGCTCGGCCGCGGCCAGCAGCGGCAGTGGATGCGGCTTGCGCTGGGCCAGGGTGTCGCCACCGATCAGCACCTTGCAGCGCTGTTCCCAGCCCAGCTGCGGCACGATCAGGCGGGCCAGGTATTCGGGCTTGTTGGTCACGATGCCCCAGGCACAGCCGGCGGCATCGAGTGCGTCGAGCATGCCGGCGATGCCATCGAACAGCACCGCGTGCTGGCCGATCAGGCCCTCGTAACGCGCCAGGAACTCCGGCACCAGCGCATCGCGCTCGACCTGCCCCAGTTCGGGAAAGGCCACCGAAATCATCGCGCGCGAGCCCTTGGAGACCACCGGGCGCAGCGCGCCCAGGGTGATCGGCGCACGTCCGCGGGCGGCCAGCATCGCGTTGGCGGTGGCCAGCATGTCCGGCGCGCTGTCCAGCAGGGTGCCGTCCAGATCGAACAGCACCGCCGGCGGGAAACCGAGCTCAGACACGGGCGGCGGCGTCCGGCTTGACCGCATGGGCCAGGTAATTGATGTCGGTGCGCGTGCTCAGGCGGGCCCGGTTGCGCCACGGCTCATAGGCCATGCCACTGACATCGCGCAGGTTGAAATCCGCTTCGCGCAGCCACTTGCCCAGCTCGGCCGGCTTGATGAAATCCTGGTAGTGATGCGTGCCCTTGGGCAGCAGCCGCGCCACGTACTCGGCACCGACGATCGCCACGGCGAACGCGGCCGGGGTGCGGTTCACGGTGGACAGGAACAGCTGGCCGCCCGGCTTCAGCAGGCGGTGGCAGGCGGCGATGATCGCGCCCGGGTCCGGCACGTGCTCGAGCATTTCCATGCAGGTGACCACGTCGAAGCTGCCCGGCTGCTCGGCGGCCAGGTCTTCAGCGGCCTGCACGCGGTAATCGACGCTGACGCCGGACTCCAGCCCGTGCAGGCGCGCGACCTTGACCAGCTCCGGGGCCAGGTCGATCGCGGTGACGTCCGCACCTTCCTTCGCCAGCGCCTCGCTGAGCAGGCCGCCGCCGCAGCCGATGTCGAGCACGCGGGCGCCCCGCAGGGTGACGCGCTGGGCGACATACTTCAGGCGTACCGGGTTCAGCGCATGCAGCGGCTTCTGCGGGCCGTCGACATCCCACCAGCGGTTGGCGAGCGCGGCGAACTTGTCCAGTTCGGCCTGATCGAAATTGGTGGAGGCATGGGGGGTGTTCATGGGGATCCTTGGTGCATCAAGCACGGATGTGTCGGATACGCTCGCGCCACTGGCGGGCGTTGGCAACGATCGCCGCGGTGTCCATGCCAATCAGTTCGCGCTGGACCAGCTTGGGCTGGCCGGCGATCCAGACATCACTGACCTGATGGCGGCCGGCGGCGTAGACGAGCTGCGAGAGCACATGGTGCAGCGGTTGGGTTTCCAGCGCGGACAGGTCCACGCAGACCAGGTCGGCCTGCTTGCCGACCTCGATCGAGCCGATGCGGTCGCCGAAGCCCAGCGCGCGGGCGCCGCCCAGCGTGGCCGCGCGCAGCGTGGTGGCCGCGTCCAGCGCGGTCGCGTCGTTGGCGACGGCCTTGGCCAGGATCGCCGCGGTGCGGTTCTCGCTGAACATGTCCAGGTCGTTGTTGCTGGCGCAGCCGTCGGTGCCGATCGCCAGGTTCACGCCTGCGCGCTGCAGGGCGCAGGCCGGGCAGAAGCCGGAGGCCAGCTTGAGGTTGGATTCCGGGCAGTGCACCACGCTGACGCCGCGCTCGGCGCACAGGTGGATTTCCGCCTCGGTCAGCTGGGTCATGTGCACGGCGATCAGGCGGTCGTTGACCAGGCCGAGCCGGTCCAGCCGCGCCAGCGGGCGCTGGCCGTGCAGCTTGATCGAGTCGCTGATTTCCTGCGCGGTCTCATGCGTGTGCAGGTGCACCTGCATGTCCAGTTGATCGGACAGCATGCGCACGCGTTCGAAATTGGCATCGTTGACGGTGTACGGCGCGTGCGGCGCGAACGAGGTGCCGATCAGCGGATCGTTGCGCCACTGGTCGTGCAGCTCGCCGGCCTTGGCGAAGTACTCGTCGTCGGTCTTGGCCCAGGCGGTCGGGAAATCGATGATCACCGCGCCGACCAGCGCACGGAACCCGTGCTGCTTGTAGACGGCGGCCTGGACGTCGGAGAAGAAGTAGTTTTCGTTGGCGCAGGTGGTGCCGCCGCGCAGCATCTCGGCGATCGCCAGGGTGGTGCCGTCGGCCACGAACTCCGGCCCGATCACCGCCGCTTCCACCGGCCAGATGTGCTGTTGCAGCCAGACCATCAGCGGCAGGTCGTCGGCGACGCCCCGCAGCAGGGTCATGGGATTGTGGGTATGCGCGTTGACCAGGCCCGGCATCAGCGCCGCCTCCGGGCGCGAGACCGTCTGCTTGGGCGCAAAGCGCTCGCGCGCTTCGGCACGCGGCAGGATCGCGATGATCTCACCACCGCGCACGGCTACGGCATGGTCTTCCAGCACCACCGCATGCGGTTCGATCGGGACCACGTAACCGGCTTCGATCAACAGGTCACAGGTTTCGGGAAGGCGGGCGGTGTCGGTCATGCGGACTCACTGTGCTGGGCGGCGACCCGAAGGCGTGTGCGACCGGGGCGCTCTGGAGGTAGAGCCGAGCCATGCTCGGCTGCGCGTGGTGTCGGCATCATGAACGCCGGGACGTGCCGCCGGGCTGCGCGTGGGTGCCGACCAATGGTCGGCACTACCAGGGGCCGGCCGATCAACGATCGGCGTTACGCAGGGCCAGCCGAGCATGGCTCGGTGCTACCGTAATCCGGCTTCGCCGGATTACTTGCCTGCGCGCGCGGAGTATTCGCCCGAGCGGGTGTCGACCTTGATGATTTCATCCTGGTTGACGAACAGCGGCACGCGGACCACTGCACCGGTTTCCAGGGTGGCCGGCTTGCCGCCGCCGCCCGAGGTATCGCCACGGACGCCCGGGTCGGTTTCGGTGATCTTCAGTTCGACGAAGTTCGGCGGCTGCACGAAGATCGGCTCGCCGTTCCACAGAGTGACGATGCAGGACTCTTCGCCCTTCAGCCACTTCTCCGCGCCGCCCATGCCGGCCTTGGTGGCCTGGACCTGCTCGAAGGATTCCGGGTCGATGAAGTGCCAGAACTCGCCGTCGCTGTACATGAAGTCCATGTTGGTATCCACGACGTCGGCCTTCTCCACGTCATCGGTCGCCTTCATGGTCATTTCGACCACGCGGCCCGACTTGATGAAGCGGTACTTCATGCGGGTGAAGGCCTGGCCCTTGCCCGGCTTGACGTATTCGGTCTCGGTGATGACCGCTGGTTCATTGTTGACCAGGATCTTCATCCCGTTCTTGACGTCGTTCATGCCGACAGTGGCCATGCTGAAACTCCTGAATGGGCAAACGCCGCGCAGGCGCGGCGAGCCGGATAGAATGGGAAATCCCACCGACACCGGTGGGGTGACTCGATATTTCTGACCCACATGATAACCGCAGGCCCCCATTCCATGCAGCTTTCCGCCACGCCCCTGGCCGCCCCCGTCCGCTGGCAGCAACGGTGGCGCGAGGCGATCCGCGACCCGCGCGAGCTGCTGCGGCAGCTGGGGCTGGATCCGGTGGCGCTGGGCGTCTCGGACGAAGCGGCCGGCCAGTTCGCGGTGCGCGTGCCGCAGGGCTTCGCGGCCCGGATGCGCCACGGCGACCGCCACGACCCCCTGCTCCGCCAGGTGCTGCCGATCACGGACGAGCTGAAGATCGTCCCCGGCTTCAGCCTGGACGCGGTCGGCGACGGCGCGGCCAAGAAGGCCACCGGGGTCATCCAGAAGTACCGCGGCCGTGCCCTGCTGGTCACCACCGGCAGCTGCGCGATCAACTGCCGCTACTGTTTCCGCCGCCATTTCGACTACGGCACCGAGAACGCGGCCCGCGAGGGCTGGCGCGATGCGGTGGACGCGATCGCACAGGACCCGGACATCGACGAGGTGATCCTGTCCGGCGGCGACCCGCTGTCGCTGGCCACGCACAAGCTGGTCGAGCTGACCCAGGCGCTCAGGCAGATCCCGCACCTGCGCCGCCTGCGGATCCACAGCCGGCTGCCGGTGGTGCTGCCCGAGCGGGTGGACGACGAACTGGTGCAGTGGCTGGGCAGCCTGCCGTGGCCGGTGGCGTTCGTGATCCATGCCAACCATGCCAACGAATTCGACGCGTCGGTGGATGCCGCGATGGCGCGCCTGCGCGAGGCCGGCGCCACCCTGCTCAACCAGGCGGTGCTGCTGCGCGGGGTCAACGATTCGATCGAGGCGCTGCAGGCGCTGAGCGAGCGCAGCTTCGCCGCCGGCGTGCTGCCCTACTACCTGTACCAGGTGGACCGGGTCGAAGGCGTGGCCCATTTCGAAGTGGACGACGACACCGCCAAGGACCTGCATGCGCAGCTGACCGCGCGTCTGTCCGGCTACCTGGTGCCGAAGCTGGTCCGCGAGATCTCCGGCGACAGCAGCAAGCGGCCGGTGTAATTCTTAATCAGCTGCCCGATTCGAGCAGCTGCACGACTTCGGTCGCGCTGACCGGATGGCTGAGCCAGTAGCCCTGGGCCAGGTCGCAGCCGCGCTGGGCCAGCAGGTCGAACTGCACTTCCTGCTCGATGCCTTCGGCCACCACGGTGATCCCCAGCGCATGGGCCATCGCGATGATCGCCGTGGTGAGGGCCAGGTCGTCCGGGTCGCGCTGCATGTCGGCGACGAAGCTCTTGTCGATCTTGACCCCGTCCACCGGCACCTGGCGCAGGTGGCTCAAGCCCGAGAAGCCGGTTCCGAAATCGTCCAGCCAGACCTTGACGCCGGTCCGGTGCAGCTTGTCCAGCAGCGCCGCGGCCAGCATTTCATCGCCGATCACCGCCGTTTCGGTCAGCTCCAGGTGCAGGCGCGAGGCCGGCAGGCCGGTATCGTGCAGGCAGTCGGCGACCAGGGTCGGCAGTTCCCCACCCCGCAGCTGGCGCGGTGACACGTTGACCGACACGAACAGGCCCTCGCCGTCCACGCCGGTCGGCCATTGCACCGCCTCGGTGCAGGCGGCGCGCAGGACCTTGGGGCCGATCACTTCGATCAGGCCGCTCTGCTCGGCCACTTCGATGAACACCGAGGGCGGAATCGTGCCGAGGGTCGGGTGCTGCCAGCGCAGCAGCACCTCCACCCCGACCATTCGGCGGTCGCGGGTGCGGAAGATCGGCTGGTAGGCCAGCCGCAGTTCGCCGCGCTCCCAGGCACCGCGCAGCTCCTGCTCCATGTGTACGCGCCGCTCGACCGCATGATCCATCGCCCGGCTGTAATACCGATAACAATTTTTACCGGCCATCTTGGCCTGGTACATCGCGATGTCGCCATTCTTGAGCAGCGTGGTGGCATCGGCGGCGTCATCGGGGAACAGGGTCACGCCGATCGAGCTCCCCAGGAACAGCTCCCGGCCCTGCACCACCAGCGGCTTGCCCAGCTCGCGCACGAGGATCTCGGCCAGCTCGCGGGCCCCGGCAGCGACATCCCCATCCCCGATCAGTATCACGAACTCATCGCCGCCAAAGCGTGCCAACAACGCCTCGTCGCCGCCGGCCTGGGCGACCGCGGCGCTGATCCGCTGCGCGAACTGCAGCAGCGCCTCGTCGCCGGCCTCGTGCCCCAGGGTGTCGTTGACCCGCTTGAAATCGTCCATGTCGGCGAACAGCAGCCCCAGCCGGTGTCCGGAGGCGCGCGCTGCCATCAGGCGATGGTCCAGCGCCTCGCGGAACGCCAGCCGGTTGGTCAGGCCGGTCAGCGCATCGGTATAGGCCATGTGCCGCACTTCACGGTCATGCCGCGCGATCGCCTGGCTCATGCGGTCGAAGGCACGCATCAACTCGCCGACCTCGTCCTGCCTGCGGATCTCCGGCATCCGCAGGGTGTAATCGCCCGCCTCGATCTGGCGGGCAGCACCGGCCAGCCAGCGGATCGGCGTGACCAGCGTGCGCTGCACGTAGATGATCACCACCGCGCCGATCCCGATCAGCAGGCCCAGCATCAGCAGCAGCCACCCCAGATGGCGCTTGCCGACCTGCTGCAGGCGATCGCCCAGGGTCTGGCTGGCCCGCCGCTCCATGGCCTGCACGTCATCCAGCGCCATGCCCACACGCACCCCGCCAATGCGCTGGTTGCCGATCATGATCGGCATCGCGTTGTCGAGCACCTTGGGCGAGGCCTGCACCACCAGCTCGCGTGCGCCGGCGGCGCCCGCAGCGAGCGGGTCGGTCATGGGCTGGCCGAACTCCAGCACGTCCACCGTGCCATCGTGGATCAGCCGGCCCTGGTCGTCGAACACCAGCACGTAGCGCACCACCTGCTGCCGGGACGTATTGCGCACCAGCGCCCCGACCTGCTCCAGGTCGTTGTAGTACAGCGGGTTGGCCAGCGCATCGGACAGCTCACGCGCCAGCGCTTCGCCCCGGCTGCGCACGCTGCGGTCGAACAGGTCATGGATGACCGTGCCACTGAGGTGCTGCACCTCCTCCTGCATCGTGGCCTGGCGCCCCAGCACCACGGCCACGATCGCCACCACGACCAGCATCGCGCCGCCCATCGCCAGCACGAAGCGGGCCTGCATTCCGGAACCCAAGCGACTCATTCCACTACCATCCGCACGCGCGTCAAGCCTTGTTTCAATTCATCCAACCGGTGCTGCATCTGCGCATCCACGCGGTGGAACCCGGAAGTACCAAAAAACGTCTTCAATGCCGGCCGTGCCTGCGGATCGGACGCGGCGTCCAGCAGCACCTGCTGCAGGCGGTCGCGCACCTGCGGGTCCAGGCCCTCGCGCACCATCTCGACCGCCCGCGGATACGGCGCGGTGCGATGGATGACGCGGAAATCGCGCAGGAAATTGGCCGGAATGCGCTTGCCATCGGACCAGTCCACGCTGCTCACCGCCCCCGCGTCGACCAGCCCCTTGTGGACGAACGTGGCGATGTTCGATTCCGACCGTGCGAACACGTAGCCCACCGTATCCGGTGCGGCGACATCACCGATCGAGGCCAGGATCTCCGGCGTTTCGCCATGCTGCAGCAAGGTCATGACCGGCACCAGATAGGCACTGGTGGACGCCACGTTCTGCAGGGCCAGAGTGTGCCCGCGCAGGTCTTCCAGGGTCTGGATGGGACTGTCGCGGCGCACGAAGAACACGGTGTGGTAATCGCGCACGCCGCTGCGCTCGGTCAGCAGCAGCGGCTTGGCGCCGCTGCGCAACCCCAGGGCCACGGCGGTACCGGAGGTTTCGGTCACCCAGTCGACGCGGCCACGGCGCAGGTAGCTGCCCATCTGCTGGGCATCGCGCGCCATGAGGATCCGGCCTTCGGTGATACCGACGTCATGCATGCGGGGGATCACGTAATCGAGCAGGGGCTGCAGTTGCGCGTAGTGTGACTTGGGGTCGTCGCTGATCCGGCCCAGCACCAGGACATGGCCGGGTCCGGCCAGCGCCGGACCGGTCATCGCGGCGATGGCCAGACACAGCATTACGCTCTGCAGCAGCCTTCGCAGTCTCGACAAGCCCATCACTCCCCCCAAGGAATCGAGACAGACTACCCGAAAAAATGAGAACTGCGTCGGCTTACAGGGGCTTATTCGTCGCCAACCGCGCCATCCTCTGCGCGTCGGACAGGATGCCGCGCAGCAGCCGCACTTCCTGTTCGCTCAGTTCCGTCCGCAGGAACAGGCGGCGCAGCTTGCGCATCGCCGATTCGGGCGCACGGCCCTTGTGGAAATCGATCTCATCAAGGGTGTCGCCAAGCTGGCCGAACAGGCCTTCGACCTGGGCATGGCTGGCCGGCGCTTCGCCAAAACCGGGCTCGGCCGGGGCCGCGACCGGGGCCTCGGCGGCGCCGAGGATGGCCATGCGCACTTCATAGGCCAGCACCTGGACGGCGGCGGCCAGGTTCAAGGAACTGAACTCTGGGTTGGAGGGAATGTGCACGGCCGCATGGCAGAGCTGCAGCTCTTCATTGGTCAGGCCGGTGCGCTCGCGGCCGAACACGAAGGCGACTTCGGCCGGCTCGGCGGCCTTGGCCAGCACCCGCTGGGCAGCCACGGCCGGCAGCAGTTCTTCCAGCTGCACCCGACGCGACCGGGCGGTGCAGCCCAGCACGAAGCGGCAATCGGCCACGGCCTCGGCCAGGGTGGCCACGACCGGGGCGTCACCGAGGACATCTTCGGCGCCGGCGGAGCGGCGGAAGGCCTCTTCATCCAGCGGTTTTTCCGGGGCCACCAGGACCAGGCGGCCCAGGCCCATGGTTTTCATGGCCCGCGCGGCCGCCCCCATGTTTCCGGGGTGCTGGGTGCCGACCAGGACGAAACGGATGCGGGCGGGAGCGGTTTCAACGGACATGAACAGGCCAAATGGGAGCAGGACAGCGACAAATGGTAAACTGTGCGACCGGCCTCTGCGCCGGGACCGCTCTTTTCCCCCGCCAAACCCCTACTCTGCCTTTACGGGAGCTTTTCGCCATGCAGAAACCCGCCGTCACCGTCATGGTCAAGGCCGCCCGCCTCGCCGGCAACGTCCTGTTGCGCAACATCAACAAGCTCGAGGCGTTGAACGTCGTGCAGAAGGGCCGCATGGACTATGCCAGTGAAGTCGATGCAGATGCGGAAAAGGTCATCGTCAAGGAACTCAAGCGCGCCTATCCCGAGTACGGGATCATGGGTGAGGAAGGTGGCGTGCAGTCGGTCAACCGTTACATGTGGGTCATCGATCCGCTGGACGGCACCAGCAACTACCTGCGCGGCTTCCCCCATTACTGCGTGTCCATCGCCCTGGTCGAGAACGGTGAGCCGATCGACGCGGTGATCTTCGATCCGCTCCGCAATGAGCTGTTCACCGCCAGCCGTGGCGCGGGCGCGGTGTTCAACGACCGCCGTATCCGTATTGCCGAGCGCAAGGATCTGGGCGGCGCAATGATCCATACCGGCTTTGCCCCGCGTGAGCGCCAGCGCACGAGTGCGCAGCTGAAGGCCGTCGATGCGCTGCTGGTGCAGGCCGAAGATGTGCGCCGCACCGGTTCGGCGGCGCTGGATCTGGCCTATGTCGCCTGTGGCCGCGCCGATGCGTACTTCGAGGCCGGCGTGAAGGCGTGGGATATCGCAGCCGGCGTGCTGCTGGTCCGTGAGGCCGGCGGCCGGGTCTGCGATTTCAAGGGTGCGACCCCGGCCCGCATGGACAGCCGTGGTCCGGAAACCCAGCAGATCGTGGCGGGCAACGTGAAGATCAGCGATGCGCTGCAGAAGGTCCTGGTCAATACGGGCTACGCGGCGGAGTTCGACGCGAAGTTCTGATCGGGCGGGTCGCGATCTGCATGACGACGGCGCCTTCGGGCGCCGTCTGCGTTTGCAGCGGCAGGGGCATAGGCAGCGGTTCCATTGCTGAGGGCGTGAGGCACGCCCAACAAAAACGCCCGGCGAAAGCCGGGCGTTCTGGTCAGCGCACTGCGGTGTGGGTTACACCACGGTGTTGTTGGCGGCGCGAAGCGCGGCGATGCGCTCGTCCAGCGGCGGGTGGCTCATGAACAGCTTCTTGGCAGCGCCGCCGGCGATGCCGAAGGCGGCGATCTGGGTCGGCAGGGTGCTCTGCCCGTGGTTGACCTTGAGGCGTTCCAGCGCGGCGATCATCTTCTGGCGGCCGGCCAGGTGGGCGCCGCCGGCGTCGGCGCGGAATTCGCGGTGGCGGGAGAACCACATGGAGATCATGGTGGCGAACAGGCCGAACACCATTTCCAGCACGAACACGATGATGTAGTACGCGAAGCCGCGGCCGCCGCCTTCGCGGTTGCCGGACAGGGCGCTGTCGATGAAGCCGCCGACGATGCGGGCCAGGACGATCACGAAGGTGTTGAGCACGCCCTGCAGCAGCGCCATGGTGATCATGTCGCCATTGGCGACGTGGGCGATTTCATGGCCGAGCACGGCTTCGGCTTCGTCTTCGCTCATGTTGTGCAGCAGGCCGGTGGAGACCGCGACCAGGGCCTTGTTGCGGTTGGCGCCGGTGGCGAAGGCGTTGATTTCAGGGCCTTCATACACCGCCACTTCCGGCATGCCGATGCCGGCTTCGCGGGCCTGGCGTTCCACGGTGGCCAGCAGCCAGCGCTCGGTCTGGTTGCGCGGCTCGGTGATCACCACCGCGCCGGTGGAGCGCTTGGCCATGAACTTGGACAGCAGCAGTGAAATGAACGAGCCGCCGAAGCCGAAGATGGCCGCAAAGACCAGCAGACCGCTCATCTGGTTGGGATTGACGCCCAGTACCGACATCACGATGCCGGCCAGGATCAGCACCGCAAAGTTGGTCAGAAGGAAGAGAGCAATGCGACTGAACATGGGAAAAGGACGCTCGTGGGAGGTTGATGAGTGCAAATCTGCGGTGACTTCAGCTTGAATTCAAGTCGCAAACTGACCGACGATTCATAGTCCATGTCCGATCCCTCCTATTGCGGGCGCTTTGCGCCCTCGCCCACCGGCCCCCTGCACCCCGGCTCCCTGCTGGCGGCGCTGGGCAGCTGGCTGCTCGCGCGCCACGCCGGCGGCCGCTGGCTGGTGCGGGTGGAGGACGTCGATCCTCCTCGAACGGTGCCCGGCGCGGTGAGCGGCCAGCTGGCCATGCTGGCCGCCTGCGGACTGGTCAGCGACGGGCCGGTGCTGCACCAGAGCCAGCGCGACGCGCTGTATGAGGCGGCGCTGGAGCAGCTGCTGCGCGAGGACAAGGCGTTTGTCTGCCATTGCAGCCGCAGCGAGCTGGCCGCGCAGGGCGGCATCCACCACCGCTGCGTGGCCCGCGCCGAACGTGCGCACCCTGCCGTGCGGCTGCGGGTGCCACCGGGCAGCGTGGTCCGCTTCAATGACGGGCTGCAGGGCACGATCGTGCAGGACGTGCACTCCGAGGTCGGCGATGTGGTGCTGCGCCGGGCCGACGGCTACTGGGCGTACCAACTGGCGGTGGTGGTCGACGATGGCGCGCACGTGACCGACGTGGTCCGCGGGGCCGACCTGCTCGACTCCACCCCGCGCCAGATCCTGCTGCAGCGGGCACTCGGGTTGCCGACGCCGCGCTACCTGCATCTGCCCCTGCTGCTCGGCCCCGACGGGCGCAAGCTGTCCAAGTCCGAGGCCGCGCTGCCGATCGACCCCGCCCGACCGCTGCCGGCCCTGCGCCAGGCGTGGCGGCAGCTGGGCCAGGACCCGACCATCGGCGCGGCGGTCGACGAGGTCGACCCTTGGCTGCGGGAGGCCGCCGCCGGCTTCGATCCGGCACGGTTGCCACCGGGTGACATTCCAACCCTGCACGTGGCTGGCGAGGCTGCCCCTTTTGCCCGCTGATGTTGCAGAATCGCTTTCCCCTTGTTGGCCCTGCCTTTCGGAGTAGCTGCTCATGACATCTCGCGTCGCACTGGTCACCGGTGGTACCGGCGGTATCGGTACCGCCATCTGCCAACGTCTGGCCGACCAGGGCCATCGGGTCGCCACCAACTACCGTGACGAAGCCAAAGCCAAGGCCTGGCGCGAGAAGATGCTGGCCCGCGGCTGCGATGTGGCGATCTTCCCGGGCGATGTGTCCGACCCCGGCACCGCCGAGCGCATGGTGCAGGCCGTCGAAGCGGCGCTGGGCCCGGTCGAGATCCTGATCAACAACGCCGGCATCACCCGCGACACCACGTTCCACCGCATGCGCGCGGACCAGTGGCACGATGTGATCAACACCAACCTCAACTCGGTGTTCAACGTCACCCGCCCGGTCATCGAGGGCATGCGCCGCCGCGGCTGGGGCCGGGTCATCCAGATCAGTTCGATCAACGGCCTGAAGGGCCAGTATGGCCAGGCCAACTACGCCGCCGCCAAAGCCGGCATGCACGGCTTCACCATTTCGCTGGCACGTGAGAACGCAGGCTTCGGCATCACCGTGAACACGATTTCGCCCGGCTATGTGGCCACCGACATGGTGATGGCCGTGCCGGACGAGGTGCGCGCCAAGATCATCGCCGACATCCCCACCGGCCGCCTCGGCAAGCCGGAAGAGATCGCCTACGCGGTGGCCTTCCTGGTCAACGACGAAGCGTCCTGGATCACCGGCTCCAACCTGGACATCAACGGCGGCCACCACATGGGGTGGTAAGGGCCCGGAGAAAAGGGCACATTTGCTGCACCCCATGTTGCGCAACATAAATGCGGCCCCTTGCTACCTATGGCGGTTGCATAGGCTGCTGCACTGCGCCATGCTGCGCGCCTACTGTGATGAGTGACTGCTTCATGGCTGCGACCCGCATTATCAAGAAGTATCCGAACCGCCGGCTCTACGACACGGAAATCTCCAGCTACATCACCATAGAGGATGTGCGCCAGCTGATCCTGGATGGCGAGGACTTCGAGGTGCGTGACGCCAAGAGTGGCGATGACCTGACCCGCTCGGTGCTGCTGCAGATCATCGCCGACCAGGAGCAGGACGGCGAACCGATGCTGTCCACCCAGCTGCTCAGCCAGTTGATCCGCTTCTACGGCGACTCGCTGCAGGGCTTCATGGGCAACTACCTGGAGCGCAGCATGCAGGTCTTCCTGGACCAGCAGCAGCAGTTCCGCCAGCAGATGGGCAATCTCCTCGGCCAGACCCCGTGGGCGATGATGAACCAGCTGACCGAGCGCAACATGGAAATGTGGCAGGACTTCCAGCGCAACATGGGCACCGGCTTCGGCGGCCGCCCGGGTGGCACCGGGACGGGTACCGGCACAGGCACGGGGACCGGCACCGGCAAGAAGCCGGAAACCCCGGCACCGGGCGCGGGCAAGACCCGCCGCTGAATCCAGGCACCCCGCACACAAAGAAAAGGCGCAGCCCACGGGCCGCGCCTTTTTTCGTTCAGGGGCCGGGCGACGTCACCGTCGCCGGCCGGCCCTGTCGCCGTCCCGCCCGCGCACGTCAGCGCTTGGGCTTGGCGCAGCCGGTGCAGACGCGCTCGACCTTGTAGCCCTTGGCACGCAGCTTTTCCACCACGCCATCGTTGCCCAGCAGATGCAGGGTGCCGACCACCACCATCGTGCCGCCCTGCCCGGCCTGCAGGTGCTGCTGCAGCTTGGGCACCCAGGCGTCGTTGCGGTCGCTGTTGATGCGCTTGTAGAGCTGCGGGTACTGGCCGCGCATTTCAGTGGCCATCGAGGTCCACAGCAGCTTGTCGTCGCCCCGGCGCCAGGCATCGTGCAGCTTGCGGCCCATCTCATCGCCCTTGCCGGCCTGCTCCAGCGCCTCGGCCACCATCTGCTGCTGTTCCTTGGCCGACATTCCCGACAGCACCGCGACCTGGGTGTCGATGTCCTCCAGCCCGTCGGTCGCCTTGCCTGCGCTCGCGGCGCGGGCCATGAAATGACGATCCAGCCCGAGCGCCGGGTCCAGGCCCATCTTGGTGAACTGGCTCAGGGTGATGGTCAGGCCGACGAACCACGGCTTCATGCCCTGCAACTGGGCCAGCGGCAGCTTGTTCTCCTGTGCGTAGGCCTGCAGCCTGGTCCAGGTCGCCGCATCCAGGTCGCGCTTGAGTTCCGAACCATCGGTACGCACCGCGGCCTGCACCATTTTCTGCGCCAGCTGCGGCGATTCCATGTCCTGCGGGGACAGCTCGAACACCACGCGCTGCGAGGCCGCGAACGCCGCGTCGACGTCCGGCGACAGGGGGTAATCGCTGGGCTGCAGCAGGTGGAACGAGCCCAGCAGGTACAGGCGGCTGTCGCCAGGGCCGGTCACTTTCCACAGCAGCGGGACCGGCGGCGTGGCCTTGGCCACGGGCGCGGCGGGCGCGGCCGGGCGTGCGGCGACAGCACCGGTACCGATCAACAGGCCCGCGGCGATCAGCATCGGGGACAACAGGCGCGACAACATCGACATGTTCAAACCTCTCCTTCGGGAGCGTGGTACGCCTGCTCGCCCGCGTCCACGCGCAGGTCCAGGCGGTTTTCAGGGGGCGTCAGCGGGCAGGTCGCGAACGGGGTGAACGCGCACGGTGGGTTGTAGGCGTGATTGAAATCGATCACCACGCGGCCCTGGTCATCGGGCGCGGGCAGATCCAGATAGCGGCCGGCCGGATAACTGCCGTGGCCGCTGGTGCGGTCGCCGAAGATGACGAACAGGTCGCGGCCCGGTTCGCCGATCGCTTCCAGCCGCCAGGTGCGGCCGTCGCGCTCGAATTCCAGTGCGCCGGCATTGGGCATGTTGGTGGTCAACCCGGTGATGTCCACGATCGGCAGCGTCTTGCCGGCCGGATGCGGCACGAAGCGCGCGGTGACGCGCCAGGTGGGACCACCCGGCCAGTACGTCAGGCCGGTGAAATTCGTCCGCGACGGCGCATCGGCATGCTTGACCCGCAGCGCGAAACGCTCGCCCCGATGGATCAGGCTGAGCCGGCCCTTGTCGTCGTCAAAGGCGATGACCGTCGGGGTGGGATCACGATCGCTGAAGAAGCGGATGCGGCCGGTGACCGGTTTGCCGTCCACGCGCATCGGCACGCCACGCTCCGGCGTGAACCAGACGGTCGTGCCTTCACGCGCGACCATGCCGAGCTTGTCCGGGCCCACGGCGAGGCGGATGCCGCTGCCGGGCCCGCGACCGATGTAATGCGCTTTGTGCTCCAGCCAATGCAGGCCGACCAGGCTGGTCCAGCCATCGGCGGCATGCAGTTCCTCGTAGCGCTGTTGCCGCCACTGCTGCTGTCCGGCTTCGAAGGCCGGATCGATGGCGACCTTGGCCGGCGCCGCCTCGTCCTTGCCGCCACACGCGGACACGCCCACTGCCAGCAGCAACGCGGCGGCCCACACTCCCCAGTGCTTCCCCATGACCTTCCCCTCAACGTCCGCGCAGGAACCAGCGGTCGATTTCCGCCAGCGAAAAACGCGCCCAGGTCGGTCGGCCGTGATTGCACTGACCCGAGCGTTCGGTGATTTCCATGTCGCGCAACAGTCCGTTCATTTCCGGCACCGTCAGGCGCCGGTTGGCGCGCACTGCTCCGTGACAGGCCATGGTCGACAACAGTTCGTCGCGGGCACTGGCGATGCGCCGGCTCTGGCCATGTTCGCGCAGATCGGTCAGCACGTCGCGCAGCAGCGCCTCGGGTTCGGCATTGGCCAGCAGTGCCGGGATGCTGCGCACGTGCAGCGAGCCGGGGCCGGCGCGGGTGATTTCAAAGCCCAGCGAGGTCAAGGTCTCGGCCTCGCGCTCGGCGGTATCGGCATCGCGTTCGCCGACCGCCAGGGTGATCGGTACCAGCAGCGGCTGCGCATGCAGGCCCATGCCATCGTGCGCGGTTTTCAGGCGTTCGTAGCCGATGCGTTCGTGCGCGGCATGCATGTCCACCACGATCAGGCCTTCGGCGTTCTCGGCCAGGATATAGATGCCATGCAGCTGCGCGATCGCATAGCCCAGCGGTGGCACGCCACTGTCGGCGGCGGTCACCGGCAGACCGTTTTCGGTCGGCATCGGCGGCAAGGTGCCCGCCGCGGAGGCTCCGCCGGGTGCGCCATACAGCGCTGCATAGGCGGATGGCGCATCGGCCACGCGCAGCCCCAGCGGTGATTGCTGCGGGCGCCAGTCGCCACCCATGCCACCCCCACCGCCTGCTCCATTACCGGCGAGTGCATGGCCGGTGCCGCCGGAAGACGGCAGACCGTAGGCGGGCGCCGCAGTGGCAACACTCTCGGCGGCATGCACCTGCGGACCGGCCGCGGTCATGCCAGCGCGCGTTTCCGCCAAGGCTTCCTTGAGCGTGCGGTAGACAAAGTCATGGATCAACCGCGAATCGCGGAAGCGCACCTCATGCTTGGCCGGATGCACGTTGACGTCGACGCGGGTCGGGTCCAGTTCCAGGAACAGCACATACGCGGGCTGGCGGCCATGGAACAGCACGTCGCCGTAGGCCATCTTCACCGCGTGCGCGACGCTGCGGTCACGCACCGAGCGGCCGTTGACGTACAGGTACTGCTGATCGGTGCTGGCCCGCGAATAGTGCGGCTGCGCGATCCAGCCATGCAGGCGCAGGCCGGCACCGCTGTGGTCCACGCGCAGTGCCTGGTTGGCGAAATCTTCGCCCAGCGTCTCGCCCAGGCGCGCATCGGAATACAGATCTCCGGGCTTGTAGCGGCGCGAAGGTTTGCCATTGTGCGATACGCGCAGCTCGACATCCGGGCGCGCCAGCGCGAGCGAACGCAGCCACTCTTCGATATGGCCCAGCTCGGTGCGCTCGGCACGCAGGAACTTGCGGCGCGCCGGCACGTTGTAGAACAGCTCGCGCACTTCCACCGTGGTGCCGGGCGCGTGCGCGCGCGGGGTCACTTCGCCGAGCCGGCCGCCTTCGATCTGCAGGGCGGAGCCATGCGCGTCGATGGCGCGGCGCGAGCTCAGGGTGAAACGGCTGACCGAGGCGATCGATGGCAGCGCTTCGCCGCGGAAGCCGAGCGTGGCCACCGATTCCAGATCATCCAGACTGGCGATCTTGCTGGTGGCGTGGCGCGACACCGCCAGCGCGAGTTCTTCCGGTGCGATGCCACCGCCGTCGTCGCGGATCCGGATCAGCCGCACGCCGCCCTCTTCCAGGTCGATATCGACCCGGGTGGCGCCCGCATCCAGCGCGTTCTCGACCAGTTCCTTGACCACGGACGCAGGGCGTTCGACCACTTCGCCGGCGGCGATCTGGTTGATCAGGATCTCGGGGAGCTGGCGGATGCTCATGCGCACCTCCCGGCAGCGGAGGTGGCAGGCGGGGCGGCGGGGCGGAGGCGGGAAACGGACGTCATCCCGTGATGATAGCGTGCGCCGGGCGATGCAACCCGCAGGGGTTACTTGCTGCCACCCGCCACGGTGCCGGCGGCGTCGATTTCGGCCTGGGCGCGCGCGGCGTACAGGGTACCCGGCGGCGGCTGGCGGCTGAAGAAGGTGTGCACGCCGTCGAGCACCGCACCGGCGATCTGGCGCTGGTAGGCCGGGTCGATCAGGCGGCGCTCTTCATCCGGATTGGAGATGAAGGCGGTTTCGACCAGCATCGCCGGCATGTCCGAGGTACGCAGCACCGCGAAGTTGGCGCGTTCGATGTTGGGCTTGTGGTTCTTGCCGATCCGCTTCAGGCCGCCGAGCACGTGCCCGGCCGCGTCTTCGGAGGCTTTCATGTAGCCGCTCTGGGCCAGATCGAGCAGCACGTTGGCCAGGGTGCCTTCGGTCTGCTGCAGGCGTACGCCACCGACCAGATCGGCGGCGTTTTCCTTGTCGGCCAGCCAGCGGGCGCGCTGCGAGGAGGCGCCCTTGGTCGAGAGCACATACACCGACGAGCCGGTCGCCGCACGGTTTTCTGCGGCATCGGCATGGATCGAAATGAACATGTCGGCCTTGGCCGCACGTGCCTTCTGCGCGCGCATCGGCAGCGGGATGAACACGTCGCTGTCGCGGGTAAGGTAGGCCTTCAGGCCGGGCGTTGCGTTGAGCTGGCGGGCCAGTTCACGCGCCACTGCCAGGGTGATGTCTTTTTCGCGCTTGCCGGTCGGGCCGACCGCGCCGGGATCCTGGCCGCCATGGCCCGGATCGATCGCGATCACCAGCGGCCGCATGCCGGCACGCATCTTGACCCGCGAGGCGTCGCTGGGCATCGCCGGGCGCGGATTGTCCTGCGGCGTGACCGGGGACGGCGTCGGCACCGGCGTGGGAACCGGCGCCCTGGCGACGACGGCGCCGGTTGCCTGACCGGCCAGGATCGCCGCCGGCGAGGCGCTGTTGCTGGCGGCGTTGGCGGTGCCGGCGGCCGCGACATTCACGGTGGTCGCGGTGGTCGCCGTCGGGCCCGGGGCAGGCGCCGAGGTGGCGACCGTGGCACTGGCCTGCTGGCGCACCGAAGCCGTCAGCAAGGCCGTGGCGCGCGCGGCATCGCTGCGCGCCTGTGCGGCGGTCTGCGCGGGGCTCGGTGCCGGCGCGGCGGCCGGCGTCGAAGACGCTGGCGCCGGCGAAGGCGCAGCGGCAGGTAGCGGCGCGGGTGCAGTGGCAACGGTGGTCGCGGCCGGCGCATCGCCCGGCCACTCGATCACCAGCCGCGACTGATCGCCCTGCTTGATCATCTGCGGGCGGAACGGCGCCACCGATTCGGCCAGGTCGAACACCACGCGGAACGTGCCCGGCACCGGCTGCCCGGTGCGGACCGCGGTAACCACGCCCTTCGGCGCAGGCAGTTTGAGGTTGCGGATCGCGCTGGAGTCCGGGAAATCGACCACCAGGCGGTTCGGCCCTGCCAGCGACAGGGTCTTGTATCCCCCGCTGCCGGCCAGCGAAATCTCCGCACGGGTCCCGGTCGCGCCGGTCTCCACGGCCACCTGGCGGACTTCGCCCGCCCACGACAGCGCGCTCGCCAGACAGAGTCCGACGGCAGTGCAGAGGGCAGCGAGAGATTTCCCCATTGGCATAGGTCAGGATTCAATCACTGCGCTGAATGAAATGCAACTCCTTTTCCCTTAATAATCCGTAACCTGCCGGTGTTTCCTAGTGTCAGCCGGCAGAAAGGGCCTGCAAGTCGCCCCGTTGAGGCAGCCGTTGCAGCCATTCACGACCCGCCGGGCTGGTCCCGGTAAGCCGGGCACGGCGTCCTTGTCCCTGGATATCCAACGCGACTTCGAGGTCGGTGGGCGGCAGCGCGCCGGCCCCGCGTTCGGGCCATTCGACCAGCCACAACGAGGCGCTGCCTTCGTCCAGCCCCAGGAAATCCAGCTCTTCGGCCTGGCCGATGCGGTACAGGTCCAGGTGCCAGGCCTCATGGCCGTCCGCCAGCGGGTAACGCTCCACCAGGGTATAGGTCGGGCTGCGGATCGCGCCCTGCACGCCCAGCGCGCGCAGCAGGGCGCGGGCCAGAGTGGACTTGCCGGCGCCCAGGTCGCCCTGCAGCTGCATCACCGCCTGCGGCGGCCGGGTCGCGGCCAGCCACTGCCCGAGCAGGTCGGTGTCTTCAGTCTGCGCGAGGAAAAACTCGATCATGTTCACACGTCCGGATTGACCAGCCGGCGCAGCGGCGCCAGCAGATCGGTGGGAAGCAGGCCCCGCTGGCCGTCACTGGCGGCGGCATCGCCGGCCAGGCTGTGCAGCAGCGCGCCGGTGCTGGCGGCGTCGAAGGCGCCCAGCCCCTGCGCGCGCAGGGCGGCAATGATGCCGGTGAGCAGGTCGCCCATGCCACCCACGGCCATGCCGGGGTTGCCGGCGGCCACCACCCGCGGCAGCGCGTCGGGCGCGGCGACCACGGTGCCGGCGCCCTTCAGCACCACCACGGCGTGGAACCGCGCGGCCACCGCGGTCGCCGCCGTGAAGCGGTCGGCCTGCACCTGCGCGGTGCTCAGCCCGAGCAGCCGCGCCGCCTCGCCCGGGTGCGGGGTCAGGATCGCGTCGCTGAGTGTCCGTGGCGCCTTGGCCAGCAGATTCAGGGCGTCGGCATCGATCACCAGCGGTTTGCCGCTGGCCAGCACCTGCCGCCAGAGTTCGTGCGCCCAGTCGTCCTGGCCCAGGCCAGGCCCGATCGCGATCACCCCGGCACGGGGCAGCAGGGACTGCAGCTCCTGCGCGTCCTGCACGGCATGCACCATCGCTTCGGGCAGGCGCGCGAGCAGCGGTGCGACGTGCGGTGACTGGGTCGCCACGCTGACCAGCCCGGCGCCGGCGCGCAACGCCGATTCACTGGCCAGCATCACCGCCCCGCCGCTGCCGAGATTGCCGCCCACGCACAACACGTGGCCGGATTCGCCCTTGTGGGTGTTGGCGCGGCGCGCCGGCAGCTGCGCACGCAGTCGCGATGGCTGCCAGCACTCGGCGCTGTGCTGCACGCCTGCCACTGCGGCTTGAGGCAGCTCCAGCGGCGCCAGGCGACGTCCGCCGACATGTTCCAGCGCCGCGCCGGTGTAAAGGCCCTGGTGGCGCACGATGAACTGCAGCGTGAGCGTGGCGCGGACCGCGACGCCCGGCACGTTGCCGGTCTGCGCATCCACGCCGCTGGGGACGTCCAGCGACAACACCGGCACGCCCGCCGCGTTGATGGCCGTGATCAGATCGGCCGCCGCGCCAGCCGGGACACGGTTCAGGCCGATGCCGAACAGCGCGTCCACCAGCAGGTCCACCGCCGGCATGCGGCCATCGAAGCGTTCCACCCCACCGCCGGCGGCGATGAAGGCCTGCTCGGCCTGCCGGGACAACGGCGTCGCCGGGGCATCGGTATCCAGCCGCAGCACCGTCACCGGGCGGCCGGCCTCGCGGGCCAGGCGCGCCACGACGTAGCCATCGCCGCCGTTGTTGCCGGCACCGACCACCACCCCGATCCGCTGCGCCTGCGGCCAGCGCTCCAGCAGGTAGTGCCAGGCGGCCTGGCCGGCCTGTTCCATCAATGAGGCACCGCCATCGCCCCGCAGGGCACTGGCCTGCGCATCCAGGCGGCGCGCGGCGGCGATATCGAACAGTTCAGCAAGCTCGGGCATGCCGGGATTCTATACTTGTCGCCCAGGCGCAGCCTTGTCGCGCCCTTCCCAGGCTCCGTTTCCGCCCAGGCCATGTCCGCCGTCCCCCTGCCCGCCCCCGTCCACCTGGCCCGCGCCGCCGAACGCATCCGTGCGATCGCGCGCGTGCACGGCTTCCAGCGCTGCGGCGTGTCCGGCATCGATCTGCGCGAGGACGAAGCGCACCTGGCCGACTGGCTGGGCAAGGGCCTGTACGGCACGATGGCGTGGATGGCGCGGCACGGCACGCTGCGCGCGCGGCCGGACGAACTGCTGCCGGGCACCGTGCGGGTGATCTCGGTCGGCATGGATTACGGCCACAAGGACGACGCCGAAGCCTGGAACACCCTGCACGATGGCGACCGCGCCTACGTGGCGCGTTATGCGCTGGGCCGTGATTACCACAAGCTGATGCGCAACCGGCTGCAGAAATTCGCCGACAGCATCGCCGCCGAAATCGGACCGTTCGGCTACCGCGTCTTCGTCGATTCGGCTCCGGTGCTGGAGCGCGCACTCGCCCGCAACGCGGGGCTGGGCTGGATCGGCAAGCACACCTGCCTGATCGACAAGCAGGGCGGCTCGTGGTTCTTCATCGGCGAAATCTACATCGACCTGCCGCTGCCGGTGGATACGCCGGCCAGTGCGCACTGCGGCACCTGCACGCGCTGCATCGATGTCTGCCCGACCCAGGCGATCATCGCCCCGCACCGCCTGGACGCACGCCGCTGCATCTCCTATCTCACCATCGAACACGACGGTGCGATTCCCGAAGAAATGCGCACGGCGATGGGCAACCGCATCTACGGCTGCGACGACTGCCAGCTGGTCTGCCCCTGGAACAAGTTCGCCAAGCGCACCGACGAGCCGGATTTCCGTGCGCGCAACGACCTGGACACCGCCTCGCTCGCCCAGCTGTTCGCCTGGGAGGAAGACGAGTTCCTGCGCCGCACCGAAGGCAGCCCGATCCGCCGCAGCGGGCATGAGCGCTGGCTGCGCAACATCGCCGTGGCACTGGGCAATGCGCCGACCCACGCCGAAACACTCGCCGCGCTGCACGCACGGCGCGAGCATCCTTCGGCGATCGTGCGCGAGCATGTGGCCTGGGCCCTGCAGCAGCACGCCGCGCGCGCCACGGCGGGATGAAGCATCGCCGCCGACGTGCGACCATGGCCTCCCGTTCGTACCGTTTGGCCTGATCCCTCCATGGACCGCAGCGCGCAGATTCTCACGCCCAGCCAGCTCAACATCCTGGCCCGCGACCTGCTGGAAGGCGCGTTTCCGCTGATCTGGGTGGAGGCCGAACTGGGCAGCGTCACGCGCCCGGCTTCGGGCCATATGTATTTCACGCTGAAGGATGCGCGCTCGCAGATCCGCGCGGCATTGTTCAAGCCCAAGAGCCAGTGGCTGAAGTTCGTGCCGCGCGAAGGCATGCGCGTGCTCGCGCGTGGCCGGCTGACCCTGTACGAAGCCCGCGGCGAGTACCAGATGGTGCTCGACCACATGGAAGAAGCCGGCGAAGGCGCCCTGCGCCGCGCCTTCGAGCAGCTCAAGGCACGCCTGGAGGCCGAGGGTCTCTTCGCCCCCGAGCGCAAGCGGCCGCTGCCGGCGCATGTGCGTCGCCTGGCGGTGATCACCTCGCCGACCGGCGCGGCGGTACGCGACGTGCTGAGCGTGCTGGAGCGGCGCTTCCCGATGCTCGAGGTCGATCTGCTGCCCAGCCTGGTGCAGGGCGACAGCGCCGCCGCGCAGCTCACCTCGCTGCTGCGCTCGGCCGATGCCAGCGGCCGCTACGACGTGATCCTGCTGACCCGCGGTGGCGGCTCGATGGAGGATCTCTGGGCCTTCAACGATGAGCAGCTGACCCGCGCGATCGCGGCCAGCCAGACTCCGGTGGTGTCTGCGGTGGGTCACGAAACCGACTTCAGCCTGGCCGACTTTGCCGCTGACCTGCGCGCGCCGACGCCCTCGGTCGCGGCCGAACTGCTGGTCCCCGACCAGCGCGACCTGCTGCTGCGCGTGCGTCGCCTCGATGCACGCCTGGCGCAATTGCAGCGGCACAGCCTGGGGCAGGCGATGCAGCGCGCCGACCGTGCCCTGCTCCGCCTCAACGCCCAGAGCCCGCAGTCGCGCCTGCAGCTGCTGCAGCGCCGGCAGCAGGACGTCGCGCGCCGTCTGCACGCGGCCTGGACCACGCAGCATCAGAACCGTCTTGCCCACCTGCGCCACGCCGCGGCCGTACTGCGCAGCGGCCATCCGCAGCGCCGGCTGGACGCGCTGCGTGAGCGCCTGCAGCGCCTGCAGCCGCGCGCGGACAGTGCGATCGGCCGCCAGCTGCAGCGCGAGGGCCTGCGCCTGCGCGCGCTTGCCCGCTCCATGGAAGCGGTCAGTCCGCTGGCCACGGTTGCGCGTGGCTACGCGATCCTGACCCGTGACGACGATGGCAGCCTGGTGCGCTCGCCCTTGCAGGTGCGTCCGGGCGATACGCTCAAGGCGCGCGTGCAGGACGGCGTGATCGACGTAACGGTCAACGACCCGGCGCGCTGATCCAGCGCATCGCCGACAAGGCGTTGACGGTCAGCGCCCCGCGCTCTCGCAGAACGTCTGCCGGTACTCCATCGCCTTGGGCATCAACGCCTGCAGGTTCTGGATGCGCGTGCCGGGATTGGGATGCGTAGACGCGAATTCCGAGGTCGACTGCCCGCCGCTGGCCTGCCCCATCCGTTCCCACAACGGGATCGCCTCCTGCGGATCGAAACAGGCCGCCGCGGCCAGCATCAGGCCCACTTCATCGGCCTGGGTTTCATGGCTGCGCGCGTACGGCAGCAGGTAGCCGTAGCCCATCGCCGACATCATCATCTGCTGCTGTTGCGGGTCCATGCCGCTGGCGGCGCCGGCCATCTGCCCGATCTGGGTCATCTTCTGCTGGGCCATGCGCTGGGCACCATGGCGCAGCAACGCATGCGCGATCTCATGGCCCATCACCACGGCCATCGCATCCACCGTGCGCGCCACCGGGATCAGCCCCGTATACACCGCCATCTTGCCGCCCGGCAGGCAGAACGCATTGGCCTGCTCGGAGGGAATCACGTTGACCTCCCACTCGAAATCACGCGCGAAATGCGCCGGCTTCAGCCCATGCTCTTCGGCGAGGGCGGTTTCCACCACGTCCACCTTGGCGATCAGGCGCTGGGCGATCGCCTGGATCTCGCGCGACTGCGGTGCGTTGGGATCCAGCGGCCGCTCCTGCGCCAGGATCTCCTGGTAGGCCTGCAGGCCCAGCGCCTTTTCCTGCGTGGCATCCAGCGAGCTGTCGATCAGCACGCTTTCGCCGGTGTACGGATCCACCGCCCGGTTGGAGAACCAGTAGAACGCGGCATAGCCGGCAAACGCCAGCAGCACCCACCAGCGGATGTTGCCGAACAGGCCCGGCCGCCGGGCGCGGCCCTGCTGCTGACCGCCGAATGGATCGTTGCGCATGCGCTTGGTTCCTGAGATGGCCGTGGCACCCTGCCCGACGCTGTGCCAATCCTAGAACGCGCGCCGTGCGGCCGGGTGAAATCCGGCCGCACGGGCGATCAGTCAGATTCCGCGCACCAGCCGGAAGCCGATCCGTGCGCTGGTGGTGTCCGAGTCCTGCGACTGCCGCCACGCGGCGCGGGTCTGAGCCGGCGCATTGGCCCAGTTGCCGCCGCGGATCACGCGCTGCCGGCAGCCCGGGTTGAACCAGGCCAGGCCGTCGGACGGCGCGCGCCGGTAGCTGGCATGCCAGCAGTCGGCCACCCATTCGCTGAGATTGCCGGCGACGTCGTGCAGGCCCCAGGGATTGGGATCGAAGCTGGCGACCGGCGCCGGCCCCCAATACCCATCGCCATAGCCGACGAAGGCGTTGTACCAGTGCCGCCCGGAGGGCGAGACATCCTCGGCACCAGTAAAGTTGCCCGCACGCGCCGGCGGGGTACCCGCATCGCCCCACGGATAGCGGCCACTGCTGCCCGCGCGCAGGGCGTACTCGAATTCGGCCTCGCTGGGCAGCCGGTACGAGCGTCCGGTCTGCTCGGACAGCCAGCTGGCGTAACTCTCCGCATCGCGCACGCTGACATGCATCACCGGCAGGTTGGCGATGGCCTCGGCACCGTTGTAATCGGACTGCCAGTCCACCCCGCTGCGCCGCACGAAGTTGCCGCTGCGCTCGTCGTACACGATCGAATGGCCGCGCCGCGTGGCGCGGGGGCGGGCCTTGGTGGCCTGCACATAGCGACGGAAATCGGCGACGGTCACTTCGGTGATCGACATCGCGAACCCGCGTTCGAACCGCACGTAGTGCGAGGGCTTTTCGGCATCGGTCGCGCCCAGCTCGTTCTCGGCCGCGCCCATCTGGAACCCGCCATGCGGCACCACGATCATCTGCGGCCCGCGACCCCCATCGCGCAGCGCATCGCTGAAGACCTGGCGCGGCCGGAAGCTGCCGTAATGGGTGACCAGTTCGATGCGCTCGCGCAGCTGTCCCACCACGGGATCGCCAGGCAAGGCGATGCGCAGCGCGTCCTCCAGCTTCTGCCGCGCCGGCTTGAGCCCCTGCGGCGTGGCCAGATCGCGCAAGCCCTCGTTGCGCAGCCGCGCCAGCGTATCGGCACGGATTTTCTCGATGCGTTCGAAAGCATCGGCGATGGTGATCGAGGAGTCACGGACTTTGGCCGCTTCCGCCAGCCAGGTTCCCGCGGTGGCGAAATCGGTGGCCCGCGCAGCCGTTTCCGCACGCCGGATCAGTGCACTCTCGGCCGCCGCCAGTCCTTGCCGGGCACGCGAATTGCCGGCATCCAGCGCCAGCGCTTCGCGGAAATTGGGCATGGCCCCATCGCCGTCCTCGCCGATGCGGTCGGCACGCAGATCCTCTTCGCCGGCGCGGTTGTAGGCCACCACGCGCTGCGCGATCTCCACCCGCGACTGCAGCTCGCGCACCTTGGCATCGTCGGGCGCCAGGGTGAGCAGGACCAGGGCCATTTCGCTGGCCTCGGCCAGCGCCTCGCGCTGTTTGAGCGGGCGATCCAGCAAGACGGAGGCCTCGTCCAGCAGACGCTGCCGGGCGCGTTTCAGGCCAGCCTCGGCCGCGCGGTCCTTGGGATCGTGCTGCAGCAGCGCGAGCCAGATCGGAATCGCGTCCTCGGCGGTGCGGTACAGCCGGTCTTCCTCGAACGCGCGTGCGGCATCACGGCGGGCCTGCGCGACCCCGTCCTCGGCGAGGGTCACGGCAGGCGGCTCCCAGCGCTCCACGGTCTCGGCGGCGTCCTCACCGCCGATGGTCACCTGCGCCACCGGCGCGCTCGCCTTGCCCGCTGCCTTGGCCGGGGCGGCGGCAGGCGTTGCCGCAGGCGCGGGGGCCGGCGCGGGCGAACACGCGGCCAGCAGGCCCAACAGTGCAGTGAACAGCAGCGGCAATGTGCCTGACGGTCGCAAATGAACTCCTCGGGGTGTGCCGGGCGCAGTGCAGACCAGGCGGCATGCCGACGGCACGGACAGGGGATCATCATAATCGCCACCGTCGTGGGCGGCGACCGCCAACGGCCCGGGCGTTCATCACCGCGCGGCGGCATGCCGGGCGTAACACGGGGTTACGCTATCCTCCCCGACCTGAGCACCCCCTTTGCAGTACATGGAATCCCACGTGGCTTACTGGATCAAAACCCCGGCGGAACTGGACGAGCGCTACCGCCAGCGCCCCACCCGCATCGGCCTGGACACCGAGTTCATCCGCGAACGTACGTACTGGCCGCAACTGGCGCTGGTGCAGATGGCGGTCGGTGACGAAATCCTGCTGATCGACCCGTTGATCCCCGGCATGAACGAGGCGCTGGCGCCGTGGCTGGCCGATACCGCCATCCTCAAGATCATGCACAGCGCCAGCGAAGACCTGGTCACCTTCAAGGTGGCCTGCGGGGTGTTGCCGCGCCCGCTGTTCGACACCCAGATCGGCGCATCGCTGGCCGGCATCGGCGGCGGCATGGGCTACCAGAAACTGGTCACTGCGGTCACCGGCGTCACCCTGGCCAAGGGCGAGACCCGCTCGGACTGGATGCGCCGCCCGCTCTCGGAGGCGCAGCTGGAGTACGCCGCCGACGACGTCGAATACCTGTTCCAGATCCACGACACCATCGACGCGCGCCTGGAAGAACTGGGCCGCCGCCAGTGGCTGCAGGATGACGCCGAGCGCCTGCTCGCCAGTGTCGAGAACGATGAAGAGCGCTGGCCGCACGTGGCGATGCGCTCGGCACAGTTCATGGACACCCCCGCGCAGCTGCGTCTGCTGCGGCTGCTGCGCTGGCGCGACGTGCAGGCGCGTGCCAGCGACAAACCGCGCAGCTGGGTGCTCGACAACGAGCTGGCCGCCGTGCTCGCACGCACCCCGCCCGCCGATGTGGATGCGCTGTCCAAGCTGATGGAAGGCTTCCCCAAGGCCCCCCGCAAGCTGGCCGCGCAGGTATGGCAGGCACTGATCACCCCGCTTGCCGACGAAGCCGAGGCACCGCTGGCGCTGCCGGCCAACGATGCCAACAAGCAGGCCCTCAAGCGGCTGCAGGATGCCGTCACCGCGCGCAGCACCGAACTGGGCCTGCCCGACGGCGTACTGGCCTCGCGCAAGCATCTGGAAAGCTATCTGGAACGCCGCCAGTGGCCGGCCGCGCTGGCGGGCTGGCGCCAGCAGGAACTGGAATCGCGCCTGCATCCGCTGCTGCCTGCCGCCTGAGCCGGGCAGGCGCGGCACATGCTAGCGTTGGACCCGACGCGCCGGAGGGGCGCGTAGCCGCTGGCGGCAACCCGTCGCCAGCCAAACCCCACAAGGAAGTACGCCATGCCTGGACACCGCTCTCCGCTGCTGATCGCCACCCTGTTGGCCCTCCTGTCGACCCCGCCCGCGCTGGCACGCAAGTCACTGGACCCCGCGCAGGAGCACGATCTGAAACTGTTGGCGCTGATCGAAAATTCGCTCGGAGAGGGGTTGGCAGTCGTACTGATTCCCAATCCGCACGACGCGGTGGCCAAGGGCGACCTCGGTGTGCGGCCCGGCAGCATCGACTTCTACCTGCGCGACACCATCGTCGACCGCACCCCGGTTTCCACTCAGGTCATCTGGCGCAACCGCGACAATGCGTCGGTCGGCTTCCTGCAGTCGTTTCCGACCAATACGCTGGAAGAAAACCCCAAGGCAGTGTATCTGGGGGAGACGTTCGAGGTGCAGGTCATTCCGGCCGGCACCTACCTGTTGTCCGGGGCGGTCGGCTATCAACTGGACAGCCCGCTGCCCAAGCCCACCGGCAAGCCAGCGGCCGCCAGCAAGGGTCCGCCTGCCATCGGCACGGTGCGGCTGCGCAATGTGGATTTCGAGCAGGCCTACCTGACCCGGCAGTGGAGCCCGGGCTATGTCACTTCCACCGACCATAGCCGCACGTACTGCACGACCGTGCGTGTCGTCTCCGGAGAGTGCACGGCCACGGCCAAGGAAACCTATACCACCCAGCAGGCCCACGCGGGCATGTATGTGGACGCGGTCAAACAGCGCAAGGTGGTAGCCACCCGCCTTGAAACGGAAATCCCGGCCGTGCAGGCGCCTGCCAGCTTCACCGTGGCGGCCGGGCAACTGGTGGTGGCCAGCCATGTCAGCGTCGGCAACGGCGGCATCGGCATCGACTCCAAGCGCTGTCGCACGGGCCCGGACAAGGCTGTGGATTGCCCGCTGCAACAGCTCACCTTCCACGTCAAACCGATCAGCGCCCGCGATGCGCGTTTCACCCTGCTGCTGAACACCCCCTACCGCGCAGTCAGCAAAAAGATGCTACAGCGGATGAAGAACATCGACTCACTGCAAGTCGATCTGATCGGGACGACCGGGCCGGTCGATCCGGTGTTTGGAACGCCGGTCACGGCTGTGTTTAATGCCGCCAAGTAGACCTTGATCGCGCGCAACCATGGGTATTTCCCTTCCGTACTTTCCTGCACGCCGATTGCCTAGAATGCGCGATTGATCTTCGACAAGGACGTGGTCCCCATGACCGATTCCCCCAGCGACGCGTTTGAGCTGCGCCAGCGCGCACGCGACGCGCTGCAGCAGGCGCACTTCGACGATCTCGACCGGCTGCTGACCGGGCTCGAACAGCGCTGGCTCGATGGCGGGTCGCCCCGCTACGGCTACGGTTGGCTGCTGTCCACCCTGATCGACCCGGCGCAGACCCTGCCCGCACGACTTCAGCAGGCACAACATTGGTGCGCGCAACAGCCACACAGCCCCCATCCCTGGGTGGCACTGGGGTCGCTGTGGGAGCGCGTGGCCAGCCAGATACGGTCCAGCGAGACCGCCGACCTGATCCGCGACGCGCAGTGGACCGGGGCCAGCCTTGCCCGCGACCATGCACTGGCCGCGTGGCTGCACGCGATCGCGCTGCATCCGCGCCCGGCCTTCGTGATGGGCAAGGTGATGCGACTGACCTGCTACCTGGGTGAACCGCGCTGGCTGCACCAGCTGCAGCGCGGCGGGCGAGCGGAGCTGTACGCATCCCTGCAGCAGCAGGATCCGGACGGCTACGCGTCGGCGCTGGCGCTGCTGGCACCTTACGGCGCCCCCTTGGCGGAACTGCCGGTGTTGCCAGCACGGCTGGCGCAGCGCACCGAAGACGACTTCGAGTACGCCGCCGATTACTGGTTGCAGCACGCGCTGGCGTTGCGCGCGGACGATGTCGACCTGCTCGAAACTTTCCTGTACTACCTGTACCCGCGCTGGGGCGGCAGCCACGCGCAGATGCAGGACTTCATCGACGGCCCGTATGCGGCCCGGCTGATGCTGCCGCAGCGCAACCGCCTGCGGGTGATGAAGGAACGCGACTGGCTCTGGTTCGCGCCGGAGGCCGATGAAGAAAAGGCGATCGCCCAGCACGACAACGCCTACGCGAACCTGCTCGACCTGCACCTGGATGCGCCCACGCGCGCGCTGGTGCTGTGCTGGTGGGCGACGCTGGATTACAAGCTGGGCCGCGATGAGCCCGAAGAAAACGACGTGCGCTGGGACGCGGCACGCATGACGCATGCATGCGACTGCCTGGTCGAGGCATTCGCGCTGGACCCGGCCACCGTGGTCGAGGAAGGCATGAACGTGCTGGAAGCCTGCGCCCTGTTCGCCCACGTCGAAGGCGCCGATGCGTTGTTCGCGCAGGTGCTGGCCAGCGTCGAGATGTCCACCGACAGCGCACATGCGCTGGCGTGGCTGTCCGCCGCGCGCCATACCGGGCTGTTCGGTTTCAGCGTCGACACGCCCCTGGCCGCACGGCATCTGCACCGCGCGATGGCGATGGCGGACGAGGACGAGGTGAACCTCTCCACAGTGGCGGCCAACCTGTTCTGCGACGTATCCGTACCAGCCGGCCTGCACATGATGCAGCAGCTTGCCGAAGGCGGCGACCGCCGCGCGATGGCGGCGATGGTGGATCTGTACCGTGGCCGCGTGGCCGGCCGCGATTTCCCTGCGTTCGCCGATCCGGCCCAGGCCGCGGCGTGGACCGAGCGCGCCATCGAGGCGGGCGACCTGGTGGCGATCTACAACCGTGCCTGGGAGCTGAGCGAATCCCTCAAGCACACGCCCGACCCGGCTGTGCAGCGGCAGTCGCGCGCGCTGTAACGCCGTTGCGTGATGAGGCCGCCCCTCACGACCGCGTATGGCGGCCGGCACACAAGAACCTGGCGGTGTTGCTGTACCAGGGCGAAGATGATCGCGACAAACAGGAAGCCGTGTTCGACCTGCTCGGCCCGCTGTGGTGGCGTGGCGACACTGCCACCAAGGCCTGGGCTGCCGGCTTCCTGGCCGACGTGTTCCACTTCGGCAACGGCGTGCCCGCCAACGCGTTCCTGGCCAAGGTCTGGGTGGACCGGGCGGCCGAAGCCGAGCCGGACAATGCCGACGTACTGCGCATGCGCCCGCTGATCGACGGCCAGGGCAAGCTGTTTGGCGCCACCCGGGCAGCGAGGCAACAGGCGCGCGACCGCGACACTGTGGACCTGCGCAGCTGGCAGCTCACCTTCGGCTTCGACTCCGTGCCGGACCGCCAGGATATGCAGTCGGTATGAGCGGCATGACTACGCCACGTCGCTGACCGGGGTGCACAAACAGAAACGCCCCGCGATCGCGGGGCGTTGCCGGAACCACGCGCTGTCACCGGTGCCTGCGGCACCGGTGGTCGCGTGTCTTACCAGTTCATGTTGAGCGAGACGCCCACAGTGCGCGGTTCGTTGTAGACCGCGGCCATGTAGTTCTCGATCACACCCTTGAGGTTCTTCTCATTGGTGATGTTGCGTGCGAACAGCGCCACTTCCCAGGCACCGTAGTTGGCGGAGTAGCCCAGCTTCAGGCCGCCCTCGAAGCTGCCCTTGGAGTTGAACTCGGCCGAGTCATACAGCACGAAGCTGGTGTAACCCTGCTTGTTCCAGTCGGTGGAGACGAAGAACACATCGCTGTCGTTGACCGGCATGTCGTAACGCGCGGCCAGGTTGATGTTGTACTTCGGTGCGTTCGGCAGCGGGTTGCCGTTGATCTGCGCGAAGGTGTTGGCACCGACCTTGATGGTCGGATCGTTCACCGTGCAGACCACGGCGCCGTTCAGGGCGCAGACCTGCGCGTACACGCGGTCGTCCTGGATTTCGCTGTGCAGCAGGCTGACACCGGCACTCAGAGCCAGGTTCGGGATCGGACGCAGTTCCATGTCCGCCTCCAGGCCGTAGGCCTTGGCCTTGTCGGCGTTGAACAGCACGCCGTTGCCGTCCGAATCGTTGCCGTTGAGCTGGATGTCGTTGACCACGTAGGTGAACGCGGCGGCGTTCACGCGCAGGCGGTTGTCCCACAGGCTGCTCTTGATGCCGGCTTCCCAGGACAGGATGGTTTCTGAGTTCGCCGTGGTGAAATCGGCATTGAACACGGCCGAACGACCCTGGATGGTCGGGCCGCGGAAGCCGCGGGCCACGCGCGCATACACGCTCAGCTGCGGGTTGAACGCATACATCGCGCTCAGGTCCCAGCTCGGTGTGGTGTCGGACATTTCCACGTAGGTGCGGCCCTTGTAGGTCACGGCACCGGCAGCGGTATCGGCGGTCTTGAGCAGACGGGTCTTCTTCTCGTCCTTGGTCTGGCGCAGGCCGGCGGTCAGGGTGAACTTGTCGGTCACGTCATAGCTGACCTGGCCGAAACCGGCCCAGGAGGTGTTGACGTTGCGCAGGCGCACCCAGTTGTTCGGGTTGCGGGCAGCGGTGTTCAGGAACCAGGCGCGCTGATAGAAATCGGTGGTGTCGCGGCCGTCGAAGTAGAACGCGCCGACCTGCCATTTCAGGCGGTTGTCATCGGCGTTGGCCAGACGGAATTCCTGGGTCCACTGGTCCAGATCGCGGATCTGGCCCATCGACTGGCCGTAGCCGTTCGGGACGCCGTTGACCGGGTAGTTCACCGCCGCGCCGCCGTCGGTGTCACCACGGCTGTAGCCGGAGGTGGTTTCGTAGGCGGTGATCGAGGTCAGCGAGACATTGCCGAAATCGTAGATGGCCTTCACCGAGCCGCCGTAGGTCTTGTAGGCCTGCGGGTTGTTGTCGGCTTCGTCGTAGGCGACCTTGTCGCGCGCCACGTCGGTCTTGTTGGAGCCCTTGGTCAGCGCGCTGCGCAGGAACAGGGTCGAGGTGCCGTCGTAATCGCGTGCGTGGGCCGAGGCCAGCAGCGAGAGGTTGTCGCTCGGCTGCAGCAGCAGCTGCGCGCGCACGTTGCGGTCGTCGAAGCCGCCCATCGCGTTCTTCTTCGGCGAGACCGTGCCATCGGCGCTCGGGCCGCTGTAGGTGTTGTCGACGTAGTCATCGCGGTGCTGGTACAGCGCCGACACGCGGAACGAGGCGATGTCGTTGATCGGGCCACCGAAGCCGCCATCGATCGCCACGCTGCCGTACGAACCGTAGCTGGCCTGCACGCGGCCGCTGTAATCCTGGCTCGGCTTGATGGTGTCGAATTTGACGATGCCGGCGGTGGTGTTGCGGCCGAACAGCGTGCCCTGCGGGCCGCGCAGCACTTCGATCTGGTCCACGTCGTAGACCGGGTTAGACTTCAGCACCACGTGCTCGAGCACCACGTCGTCCTGGATGATCGACACCGGCTGCGAGGCACCCAGGTAGAAGTCGATGTTGCCCAGGCCGCGGATGTAGAAGCGCGGGAAGATGCGGCCGGTGGTGGTTTCGGCGTAGAAGCTCGGCACCTTGCCCGACAGCGCCAGCAGGGTGTCATCGCCGCCGGCGGTGTAGTCGCGGATCTTCTCGCCCTGCACCACGCCGACCGAGACCGGCACTTCCTGCAGGTTGCGTTCGCGGTGGTCGGCGGTGACGGTGATGGTGTCCAGCGAGGTGGCGCTGGCGGACTGGGCGTCCTGCGCCGAGGCGGCGGCGGACAGCATCAGCGCGGCCGAGGCACAGGCCAGCGCCAGGGCGCGGCGGCGCGGCAGGGAACGGGAAAGAAGACGCGTCGACACTGAAGCGTGGCGTAGAGCGGGCATGCAGAGGTCTCTGGTAGTACAGATCGGGGCAGCCGGCGGCATGGCCGGGCACCATAGGAAATCGACATCGCTGTGGAAACAGCGATGCGGCACGGTATTGGCTGGATGTTGCAGATTGGTGTCAGGGCGTTATGGGCGACGGCTGTCCGGCCCCCCTGGTCCACTTGGCTATGCGGCCGTGTCTTCTGGCGCGGATTATGCCCGCCCCGCGCGCGCGCCGGAAGGGCGGGCTTCGCGTTTGGCGCGTTACCTGCCATCTGTCACGTGCCACCCGGCACTTGTCGACCGTGTATCTCGCGCAAACACTGCGCCGGTCACCCACGAGAATCCCCCATGTCCCGTTGCCGCCTGGCCGCCCTGCTCCTGCTGTTGTCCGCCTCGGCCGCCCAGGCCGGGGAGCCCCCTGCGCAGTGGCTGGTCACCACCGACCTGTGGGGAAACCCGGCCTATCAACTGCTGACCCTGCCCGACCAGCAGGGTCCACTGCAGGGTCGTTTCGACGGGGATGCGCTGCAGGGCAGCCGCGAGGGCGACACGCTGGCGTTTGTCGTGACCGGCAGTGATGGGGCGACCTACCGCTTCCATGGCACACAGGCCGGCGCGACGCTGCGCGGGACCGCCGACTACCCCGACACCAACGCCAGCGAGCGGCGCGCGACCCACCCCTTCAGCGCGCGCCGCCTGCCGGATCGGCCGGCCGGAGGCCCGCGGCAGCACGACTTCGTGCCTACCTCGTACGCCAACGAATTCTCGCCCCACCGCGCGCCGGTACTGACCGTCTGGCCGGGTGACAGCGTACGCACCACCACGCTGGATTCCGGCGGCGTGGACGCGCAGGGCCAGACCCGGGCCCTGTTCGGCAATCCGCAGACCGGCCCGTTCTTCGTGATGGATGCCGAGCCCGGCGATGTGCTGGCCATCCACATCAAGCGCCTGCGCTTGAACCGCGACTATGCCGACAGCCTGGACAGCATCGTCGGCCGCGCACAGACGCCGGCGCTGGCCGCCAAGGCGACGGCACTGGACAAGCCCGTGCGCTGGACGCTGGACCGCCAGCGCGGGCGCGCGCGGCCGGAAGCCGCCACCGGCAAGCTCAAGGATTTCTGGGTGCCGGTACGGCCCATGCTCGGCGGGCTGGCGGTCGCCCCCGGCTTCGGCAACGCGCCGATCTCCACCGGTGATACCGGCCGTTTCGGCGGCAACATGGATTTCAACGAAATCCGCGAGGGCGCCACCGTGTACCTGCCGGTGTCCCAGCCCGGCGCCCTGCTCTACCTGGGCGATGCGCATGCGCTGCAGGGCGATGGCGAAACCTCGCAGTACGCGCTGGAGACCTCCATGGACGTGGAATTCTGCGTGGACGTGATCAAGTCCCGCGCGCAATCTGCGCCCCGGGTGGAATCGGCCACGCAAGTGATGGTGCTGGGCCAGGCCGGCTCGCTGGATGATGCGCTGCGCGCGGCCACCGCGGGCATGGCGCAGTGGCTGGAACAGGACTACGGGTTGAGCCTGTCCGAAACGGCGCAGGTGCTGGGCAGTTCGGTCAGCTTCGTAGTGGCCAATCTGGCCGGGCGCAGCGTCGGGGTGGCAGCCAAACTGGACAAAGCCCTGCTGCGGCAGGTGGAACGGGCACCGGGCAGTGCACCCGGCGCCCGCCCGTGATCCGGACCCGGCCCCACTTGGCAGGCAACGCCGGTCGGCGCTAGACTAGGCCCATCGCGAGGTACGGCCGAGGTCGGGTACGCCACGCAGTTGCACCACCCGTGGGGCCATAGCTCAGCTGGGAGAGCGCGTCGTTCGCATCGACGAGGTCAGGAGTTCGATCCTCCTTGGCTCCACCACTATTCAACAGAACGCCCCGGGAAGCAGCTTCCCGGGGCGTTCTCGTTTTCACCGCCTGCGCGCCGTTGCTTACGCGCCCTCGGGAGTGTCCTTGCGCTCCGGCCGACGCGTGCCCGCATCGTGGATCGCCTGATCGGTCTGCCCCGGCCGCTGCTTGGCGGTTTCATCCTGCTTACGGTCCTGCTGGCTCTCTTCGATGCCTTCCTGCTTGCCGTGTTCGCTGGGCTTGGTATCTGCCATGGGTCTACTCACTCGTGCGGGCGCCGGCGCGGCGCGTTCATGGGCAGACTAACCAGCCGATCGTGAGGCACGAATCATGATCGGCGCGCTCCTGCACACGTCGCACTCACACGCGCCGGGCCGCTCAACAGGGCGTCACAGCATTCCATCCGTACGCTGCACCGCGCATGCGTTGCCCGCGCCGCCGGTCAGGGCGCATCATCGCGTCATGAACGTTTCATTTTCCCGCCGACGTCGCTACCTGCTGCCGGTGCTGATGTCCGCCACGACCGTGTTCGGCCTGGCATGCTGGGCGATCCTGGCGACCGAGCCCGGTTGCCTGGTCGCGCAGGGCCATTGGTCGTCCGGTGCAGGCAAGTGCCATACGCGCCTGTGCCTGCTGCAGGGCGACTGCGGCCAGATGGCCTCGCCGGCCGCGGCATGCAACAAGGTGCAGATCGGCGACAGCCGTGGCCGCGTGTATTTCCACCTGGGCGATCCCCTGCCAGGTGCGGGCGACGAAGCAGAGTGGCCCGAAGGCAAAGCCGACAACGGCACGATCCACGCACGCTTCGAGAACGAGCGCCTGGTCAGCCTGGCGTGCCCGGTCACGCCGTAGTGCGTGCCCGCTTCCATTGCAGCGGGCTCATGCCCATCTCGATCCGGAACATGTAGTTGAACGCCGACGCCGAGGCGTAGCCCAGCGCGTGCGCGATCACCGTCGGCGAACGCCCCTGCGCCAGCCACTCGATGGCGCGCAGTAGGCGCAGCCGCAACCGCCAGTCGCGCAGGCGCATGCCGGTCTCGCGTTCGAAGTGGCGTGCCAGGGTGCGTGGTGATGCACCCAGCAGCGGCGCCCAGTCCTCCACGCTGCGGGTATCGGCAGGCTGCTCGTAGAGCGCCTGGCACCAGCGCTGCAGGCGGGCATCCTGGGGCCACGGCAGATGCCGGGCGTGCTGCGGCTGGCGCGGCAGCTGCGCGGTGATCAGCGTGCACACGGTGGCGTAATAGGTGCGGTCGTGATCGGGCACGGTGCGGTCGAGTTCGATGATCAACTCGCGCAGCAGCGGCGACACGTCCAGCACCACGCAGTGCGTCGGCATCCCCAGCGCTGGATCGTCACCTACATACAGATTACGGAAGGCCGAGGCACTCAATGCACCGGTGTGATGCAGCGTACCGGTCGGCACCCACAGCGCCTGCTGCGGCGTGATCACATGGCGGGCGTGTCCGGCACTGGCCTGGAGCACGCCCGTGCTGGCGTACACCAGCTGGTTCCAGGCGTGGACGTGCGGCGGAAACCGCTCGCCGGCATCCAGCCGCTGGCTGCGTGCCACCACCGGCCATGGCAACCGGCGCAGCGGCGGCACGGCGACTTCACGCCAGCCCGGGGCAGTTCGCTCGACCGCGGCCATGTGACGCCTCATCGACAGAAGTGGTCATTCTATCGAAAGACACCATCACCGCGTTGCCCGCACGATAGGGGCCTCCCCGCTGCCACCCACGCACATGCCCCCTGTCGCCCCGCCGCCCCGTCATGCCTGGCAGGTCATCGCTGCCGGCATCTGTGCCCTGGTGCTTACGGTGGGCCTGGCACGCTTCGCCTATACGCCCCTGCTTCCGGTGATGCGCGCCGACGCGGGACTGTCGGCAGCCGGGGGCGGCTGGCTGGCGACGTTCAACTATCTGGGCTACCTGGCCGGCACGCTGCTGGTCGCCCGGGTCGGGGACATGCAGCTGAAGTTCCGCTTCTACCGCATCGGCCTGGTGCTTGCGGTGGTCTCCACCGGCCTGATGGGCGCGACCGGCCAGATGGGCAGCTGGGGCGTGCTGCGCTTCGTGGCGGGCCTGTCCAGCACCGCCGGCCTCCTGCTCGCCTCGGGGCTGGTGCTCAACTGGCTGCTCGCCCACCAGCGGCGGCCGCAACTGGGCCTGCACTTCGCGGGCCTTGGGCTGGGGATCGCGGTCTCCGGGCTGGCGGCTGCGGCGATGGCCGATCACCTGGCCTCCTCCCGGCAATGGATGGCGCTGGGCGCATTGGCGATCGTGTTCCTGGTCCCGGCCTGGGCCTGGATGCCGGCGCCGGTACCGATCTCCAACGCGACCGGTGCGGCCACTCCTCCCGCGCCTGGCCGGCGCTGGCGCGGGCTGTTGATCGCATCGTACTTCTGCGCGGGGTTCGGCTTCGTGGTCAGCGCGACGTTCATCGTCGCCATCCTGGTGCAGACCCCTGCCTTCGCCGGTCGCGGCAGCTGGGTGTGGGTACTGGCCGGTATCACCGCGATTCCCTCGACGTTTGGCTGGGACCGGCTGGCGGCACGGTTGGGGCTGATCCGCGCGTTGATGCTCGCGTATGCACTGCAGACGGTCTCGTTCGTGCTGCCCCTGCTCGACGATGGGATAGCGGCGGGCGCGGCAAGCGCGGTGTTGTTCGGCCTGACCTTTGCCGGCATCGTCAGCCTGACGTTGACCATGGTCGGCCGCCACTATCCGCACAACCCGGCCAAGGCGATGGCGACGCTGACGCTGAGTTATGGCGTCGCCCAGATCATCGCCCCCGCGATCGCCGGCACGCTGGCGCGCGAGAGCGGCAGCTACCAGGGGGCCTTGGTGCTGGCGGCGGTCATGATGGCGATCGGCATCGTGCTGTTGTGGTGCATGCCCGACGATGCAGGATCGACCGCGGCGTGATCGATGGCAGCCGCGCCGCGCGGTCGCCTGAACCGATGTTCATGCGCTCGGGTGACGCGTCCTCACCCGCTGTATCAAGCACTTGGACGCCTGCGGACAAGAGTTCGGAAACAAATGTGAAATTTTTTTCGCGAAACGCTTGCCGAACCCTGCATACCTCCGTATTATTCGCGTCCTCGCCAGCGGCAACGCAGCGATGAAGTGGCCGGGTAGCTCAGTTGGTAGAGCAGGGGATTGAAAATCCCCGTGTCGGCGGTTCGATTCCGTCCCCGGCCACCACACTTTCAGATGACCTGCAGAAATGCAGGTCATTTTTTTTGTCTGTCGTTCGGCCGCACTTTGTTCGTCCCCACGGCGGCACACACAGGGAGAAGTGAATGTCGGAAGGAATCGAAGCGCTACGGGCGAAGATCGCGCATCTGGAGCGCAAGCAACGGCGACTGACGTTGGGCTGCGCAGCTGCCGGCCTCCTCACCATGACCGCGTTGATGATGGGTGCAACGTCACAGCGCAGCGCCAGCTTTGACGTCATCGATGCACAGCGCATCAACATCAAGGAACCTGACGGAACGTTGCGGCTGGCGATCTCCAATCGCACGCTCTTTCCGGGCGTGATCATTCACAACAAGGAGCAACCCCATCCCCGCCCCATGGCCGGCATGCTGTTCTTCAACGATGAAGGAACGGAGAACGGCGGGCTGATCTACAACGGTTCGCTCGACAGGAGCGGCAAGCCTTCCAGCGGCATGAGCCTGACGTTTGATCGCTATCAGCAGGATCAGCAGATGCAGTTGCTGGGCGTGGATGACGCGGGGACACACTCCGCGGGGCTGACCTTCAACGACGTTGCCGATGGTCTGTCCCGCCCGTTCTTCTCCGACCGGGACGAGTCACTTCATCGCGAAGGCATTCCGGCCATCACCGAGCGCGTGTTCCTGGGCAAATCGGATGCACGCGAGGCCATGCTTACGCTACGCGACGGCCAAGGAAAGCCGCGACTCGAACTGGTGGTCACCCCCTCAGGGGATGCCAGCGTGCGCTTCCTTGATGAGAACGGCAAAGCAACCCGGGAACTCTCAGCCGACAGTCAGTAGCGCGGGGGTCGGACGCACCCACTCGCACGTCAGCGGCGTGATGCTGCCGCCGAATGACGGAATATTCACAATTTCCGTCCTGCCTGTGCCTAAGCTCGCTGCGTCTCGTGTGGAGTGTCGACAATGCGCCGCCGCTATCTGATCAGTGCCCTGCTCGCCCTCGCCGCCTCCGGGTCGGCCTGGGCCGCCGCGCCGGTGACCTCGGTGGAGGCGCTGGACATGGACCGCTATGCCGGCCAGTGGCATGAAATCGCGCACCTGCCGGTCTCGTTCCAGAAGAAGTGCGTCGGCGACATCACCGCCACCTACAGCCTGCGTGCCGATGGACGGATCAGCGTGCACAACGCCTGCCGCGTAGCCGATGGCGACCGCGTGGCCGCCGATGGCGTGGCGCGCCCGGTCGAGGGCCACCCTGGGCAATTGCAGGTGCGCTTCGTGCCGGACTGGCTGTCCTGGGTGCCGCTGGTCTGGGCCGACTACTGGGTGATCGCACTGGACCCGGAGTACCAATGGGCGGTGGTCGGCGAGCCGGACCGCAAGTACCTGTGGATCCTGTCGCGCTCGCCGAGCATGGACACGGCCCTGTTCGAGCAGCTCAAGGCCCGCGCCGAGGCGATGGGCTATGACCTCGCCCCGCTGCGGGTGATGGCGCCGCTGGACTGACCCGACCGCGCCGCCCGGCGGCCCGCCTGACTCGACCGCGCCGCCCGGCGGCCCGCCTGACTTGCTCCCCCCAGACTAAAAGCACGTGGCCCGGTCATCCCGGTGCCCTACCCTTGCGTCACGCTGCCGCAGGCAGCGCGAACACCATACGCCGTAGTATGCTCATACCCATGCAACACCCGCCTGAGGATTGCGCCATGTCCCACCGCTTCCGTCCCCGCCTCGCCCTTGCCCTGATCGTCATCGCCTCGCTGGGCCTGACCGCCTGCAACAAGACGGTCAAACGTGTCTCCGAGCCGGCCGCCAGCGTGCAGGAGTTGACGGTGCGTGCCGATGGCAGCTGGACAGTCGCGCTGCGCCTACAGAACTTCAGCTCGATGCCGATGACCTTCGATTCCGTCTCGCTGCAGCTCACGGTCAGCGACCAGGACGCCGGCCAGCTGCAGCTGCAGCCCGCGCTGTCGATCGGCGGGGTGTCGGCCGATGTGGTCAACGTGGAGCTCAAGCCAAGCTCGGGCGCACGCCTGGTAATGGCCGATGCACTCGCCGGCAACCGCACCCTGGGGTATTCGCTGAAGGGGTCGGTGAGCGCCACCCCGCAGGAAAAGAAGCAACGCACCTTCGAGATTGACAGCCGCAGCACGCTCAACCAGGCCCCCGGCCTGCCCGGCGTCCTGCGCTGACCGGCGGCTTTCCGCCTTCCTTCGCCACTGATCGAGACCGTACCCGATGAGCAGCTACACCGCCCCGCTTTCCGATATCCGTTTCGCCCTGCATGACGTGCTGAAGGTCGAGCCGCTGTTCGCGCGCCTCGGCCTGACCGATGCCACCGCCGATGTGGTCGATGCCGTGCTGGAAGAAGCCGGCCGCTTCAGCACCAGCGTGCTGGCACCGTTGAACAGTGTGGGCGACGAGATCGGCTGCGTGCTCGACCAGGCCACCGGCGAGGTCACCACCCCGCCCGGCTTCAAGCAGGCCTACACGCAGTTCGTCGACGGCGGCTGGACCGGCCTGACCGCTGCGCCGGAGCTGGGTGGCCAGGGCCTGCCGCATACGCTGGGCGTGCCGCTCAACGAAATGATCAACGCCGCCAACCTGGCCTGGGGCAACTTCCCGCTGCTCTCGCACGGCGCGATCGAAGCGCTCAAGCAGCACGGCGAGGCGTGGCAGCAGGACGCCTTCCTGAAGCCGCTGATCGAAGGCCGCTGGACCGGCACCATGTGCCTGACCGAACCGCATTGCGGCACCGACCTGGGCCTGCTCAAGACCAAGGCCGAGCCGAACGCGGACGGCAGCTACGCGATCACCGGCACCAAGATCTTCATCACCGCCGGTGAGCACGACCTCACCGACAACATCGTGCACCTGGTGCTGGCCAAGCTGCCCGACGCACCGGCCGGTGCCAAGGGCATCTCGCTGTTCGTCACCCCGAAGTTCAAGGTCGACCGCGAGGGCAAGGTCGGCGAGCGCAACGCGCTGCGCTGCGGCTCGATCGAACACAAGATGGGCATCAAGGGCTCGGTCACCTGCGTGATGAACTTCGACGGTGCCGAAGGCTATCTGGTCGGTCAGCCGCACAAGGGCCTGCAGGCAATGTTCACCATGATGAACACCGCACGCCTGGGGGTCGGCCTGCAGGGCATCGGCCTGTCCGAGCGTGCCTACCAGAACGCGCTCAAGTACGCCCGCGAGCGCCTGCAGTCGCGCTCGCTGAGTGGCCCGAAGAACCCGGAAAAGCCGGCCGATCCGATCCTGGTCCACCCGGACGTGCGGCGTATGCTGCTGACCATCAAATCGCTGGTGGAAGGCAGCCGCCTGCTCGCGCTGCACGCGGCTACCCTGATCGACATCGCCCACCACGCCGACGATGCCGGCGAGCGTGAGCGCGCCGATACCCTGGTGAGCTTCCTGACCCCGATCTCCAAGGCCTGCCAGACCGAATGGGGCATCGAGAACACCTACAACGCCCTGCAGTGCTTCGGTGGCCACGGCTACATCCGCGAGCACGGCATGGAGCAGCTGGCCCGCGATGCGCGCATCACCACGCTGTACGAAGGCACCACCGGCATCCAGGCGCTGGACCTGATCGGCCGCAAGACCGCGTCCAGCCAGGGCGCCGGACTGAAGCTGATGCTCGCCGAGATCGAGGCCTTCGCCAAGGCCAATGAAGGCAACGAGGCGCTGGCCGAGTTCATCGCGCCGCTGCGCGCCAAGGCCGACGAATGGGGCAAGCTGACCATGGCAACGCTGCAGCGCGCGGCCGGCAACCCGGATGAGCTCGGCGCGGCCAGCTTCGATTACCTGTTCTACTCGGGCTATGTGGTGCTGGCCTACTGGTGGGCGCGCAGCGTCGCCGCCGCCGATGCCTCCGCGCAGAGCGCGGCGTTCAAGCAGGCCAAGCGCGAAACCGCCCGGTTCTACTTCGCCCGCGTGCTGCCGCGGACGCTGAGCCACGCCGCCGCGATCCAGGCCGGCGCCGAGCCGCTGATGGCGATGACCGACGCGCACTTCGGCGAAGGTTGATCGTTGACCGGCCCACCGACCAACGGTCGGTGGCTACCGGTGGGACGGTCGGTGGTTACCGGTCGGATGGTTGGTGGTTACCGGTCGGACGGTTGGTGGCTACCGGTCGCCCCGGGTAGGTGCCGACCGTTGGTCGGCACCCCGATACACCTTCTGGAGAAAAGCCCCCTTGATGTTCAAGGGGGCGCGCCGACAGGCGCGGGGCTTAGGTGGAATGCCTGTCCGAATCGTTACGAATTGGGTAGGGGCGCAAGCCCCTATACCCAATTCGTAACGATTCGGGTATAAGCTGTTTTCCCGATGGAGACAGACACTACACGCTTGGGTCTGATCGATACCGGAGCCTCGTCCGCCCCGGTCGCCGAGGTGTCGCCGATCGTTACGCTGCATCGGCCCGGTTCGGTACGGTTATTGGCCCTGGACGCCCACGGGCGCGTGCTCGACTGGATCAATTGGCAGGATGCCTCCTGCCTCTACGCGCGCGGCGCGGTGGCCTGGACCCTCGGCGACCCCTGCCTGCACATCCATGGCGGCATCTGCCGCACCACCGGCCTGCAGAGTGGCCTGGACCTGCACCCGATCATCGCCGCCCGCGGCCACGCCCGCTCCCGCGCGATCGATCCCACCCCGAACCTGTCCAATCCCGCGCTGTTCGCGCGCGATTCGCACCTGTGCCTGTACTGCGGGCAACAGTTCAATCGCCCCCAGCTGACCCGCGACCACGTCATGCCGATCTCCAAGGGCGGCCTGGACGTGTGGGAGAACGTGGTCAGCGCGTGCTTCCACTGCAATTCGCGCAAGAGCAACCGGACCCCGCAGCAGGCCGGCATGCCCTTGCTCGCGGTGCCCTACCGGCCGAGCTGGATCGAACACATGATCCTCTCCAACCGCAACATCCTGGCCGATCAGATGGCGTTCCTGAAGGCGCAGCTTCCCAAGCGTTCCAAGCTCTCCGCCTGAGCGCGCTGCGACGTTCTGTCGCAGCCACCGTCACCGTTTACTCACTGAAAAGGCGGTTTGCTTGCCCCACCCCCATTTGGGGGGGAAAATAGGCGCTCAGAAGAAGCGCGATAAACATGATCGACTCCGCCCGCTATCCCCGCCTTGCGCGCATCCAGTCACCGGATGACCTGCGCAGGTTCGATGAATCCGAACTGCCCGCGATCGCGGATGAACTGCGTGCCTACCTGATTGAATCGGTGGGCAAGAGCGGCGGCCATTTCGGCGCCGGCCTGGGCGTGATCGAACTGACCGTCGCCCTGCACTACCTGTATCAGACACCGGTCGATCAGCTCGTCTGGGATGTCGGCCATCAGACCTACCCGCACAAGATCCTGACCGGCCGCCGCGACGAGATCCACACGGTCAAGCAGAAGGACGGCGTCGCGCCGTTCCCGAAGCGCGAGGAAAGCGAGTACGACACCTTCGGCGTCGGCCATTCCTCCACCTCGATCTCGGCCGCGCTGGGCATGGCGATCGCGCGCCAGGCCGAAGGCGATGACCGCAAGGTCGTGGCCGTGATCGGCGACGGCGCGATGACCGCGGGCATGGCGTATGAAGCGCTCAACCATGCCGGTGGCATGGACAGCGAGCCGAACCTGCTGGTGATCCTCAACGACAACAACATGTCGATCTCCGAGGCGGTCGGCGGGCTGACCAAGATGCTCGGCCGCGCCACCGGCAGCCGCACGCTCAATGCGCTGCGCGAAGGCGGCAAGAAGATCCTCGGCGACAAGAAGCACAACCCGACCGCGCGCTTCGTCAAGCGCTGGGAAGAGCACTGGAAGGGCATGTTCGTGCCCTCCACCTTCTTCGAGGAAATGGGCTTCCATTACACCGGTCCGATCGACGGCCATGACGTGCCGGCGCTGGTCGCCACGCTGAAGACGCTCAAGAGTCTGAAGGGCCTGAAGCTGCTGCACGTGATGACCACCAAGGGCAAGGGTTACGAGCGCGCCGAAGGCGACCAGATCGGTTACCACGCCGTCGGCCCGTTCGATCCGGACAAGGGCCTGGTCTCCAAGAGTGGCGCCAAGAAACCAACCTATACCGACGTCTTCAGCGACTGGCTGTGCGATGCCGCGGCCGCCGAGCCGAAGCTGATGGGAATCACCCCGGCGATGCGCGAAGGCTCGGGCCTGGTGCGCTTCAGCAAGGAATTCCCGGAGCGCTATTTCGACGTGGCCATCGCCGAGCAGCACGCGGTGACCTTGGCCGCCGGCATGGCCACCCAGGGCGCCAAGCCGGTGGTGGCGATCTACTCGACCTTCCTGCAGCGCGCGTACGACCAGCTGGTCCACGACGTCGCCGTGCAGGAGCTGGATGTGCTGTTCGCGATCGACCGCGCTGGCGTGGTCGGCCCGGACGGCGCGACCCATGCCGGCAACCTGGACCTGAGCTTCCTGCGCTGCGTGCCGCACATGGTGGTGATGGCGCCGTCCGATGAGGCCGAGTGCCGCCAGATGTTGACCACCGGCCTGCGCTACGCCGGCCCGGCCGCCGTGCGCTATCCGCGCGGCAGTGGCACCGGTATCGCCGCCGGCACGGACCTGTCCACGCTGGAGATCGGCAAGGCCGACCTGCGCCTGCAGGGCAGCCGCATCGCCCTGCTCGCCTTTGGCAGCACCGTGAGCGCCGCCGAACAGGTGGGCCGCGAGCTGGGCCTGACCGTGGTCAACATGCGCTTCATCAAGCCGTTGGACCGCGCCCTGCTGCTGGAACTGGCGCAGCGCCACGAAGGCTTCGTGACCATCGAGGACAACGTGGTCGCCGGCGGTGCCGGCTCCGGTGTGGCCGAGCTGCTCAACGCCGAAGACGTGCTCAGGCCGTTCCTGCACCTGGGCCTGCCGGACAGCTTCCAGCACCATGCCAGCCGCGAAGACCTGCTGGCCGAGGCCGGCATCGATGCCGCCGGCATCCGCCAGGCCGTGCTCAAGCGCTGGCCGATGCTGGTCAAGAGCGGCCAGCCGCTCAGCGCCACGGGCTGACCGCTCGCGGCACGCGGCCTGTCATCGGTGATGGCAGGCCGCCAGGATCGGCAATGCCGATCAATTCACCGCGAACTGACCGCGGCAACCGCCCGCCACCCACACACCGCTGCGGTCCCAACCCCAGGTTTCCCCTTCGATGCAGGCGGTCTTGGACGTCTGCCGGACCAAGCGTGCATCACGCCGGATGGTCACGTTGCAGCGGCGCTGCCGACGATCGTTGGAATCGCAGGTGATCAGCTCGCCACGGCCATTGCCATGGCCGCCGTTGTTCCAGCCGCCACCATTGTTGCCCCACCCCCCGTGCGAGGGCCGGCCGCGCTCGGCGACGAACTCCGCCCGGCACCCCTGCGTCACCCAGACGCCACCGCGCGCCTGGCCCCAGGTCTGGCCTTCAACACAAGGCGAGCCGGAGATCTGCCGCACCAGGCGTGCACGACCGGGCAGCGCGCACTGCTGGGTGCGGTTCTTGATCGATTCGCAGCGCACCGGGCCACCGTTGTAGCCGTCGTCGTAATAGCGGTCGTAGTTCTGCGCCTGGGCCGCACCGGCCAGCGCCATCAGTGCGGGCACCACGGCCCATAGCCAGCGGTTCGACCCCGTGGGCTTCCTGTTGCTCATCATGCATTCCTCGTTACCGTGTGGGGAGGCGCACAGGATCGGCGATCGTCCCGGCGGGCGACATAGGCCAGAAGTCGCTGATTTCATCCCCTATTTAGGTAACCGACGCGGAGCTGACCGGCACAGCGTGCCTCGCGTCACATCCTCTTCCGCGAGGCGGGGATGCGGCTCAGCCGTAGCGGACCGCGTCCACATAGGTTTCCAGCACCTGCACGCGGACCGCACTGCTGTGGCCGGTCTCGGCATAGTGCTCGCGTGCCAGCGCATCGGCGAAATCGAAGGCGGTGGCGCCGCTGCGGAAGGCGATGGGTGCGGATTTGGCCGGGTGCAGGACGTGCCAGCGGCGCTCGATGTGTTGCAGTTTGATCACCATGTGGATCGTTCCTTTGCGGCATGCCTGGGCGGGAAGCTCACGACGGGAGGGATCCATCCCTCACCAGGAACGATAGAGCAGGCCGCAGCCTGCCGGTATCGGATTAGTCTGATTCTGCTCAGCCGTCGGTGCCGAGGAACCGGAACGGTTCGGACGGCTGGAACCGGGGCAGCGCGTCGCCGGCGAACACATTGCGCTGGTCCGGACCCAGGTCAAGTTTCAGCACCGGCGCGCCGTGCGAGAAATCCGCCTTGTTGAGGTCCACCCAGAAGGTATTGGGGGTCATCGCCGATTCGAAGAAATACAGCCTGCGCTTGTGGTCGGCCACGGTCCGCCAGCGCGTGGAAGAGATGTTCGGTTCACCTGGCGTGGTGATCCCATAGGGCACGGAGACGTTGCGGATCACGCTGAACACACTGGCCAGCGCCACCACCGGATCCTCGCTTTTGGGAATGGCGTTGATGTAGAACTTGGCGCGCGCGAAACGATCGGCCGAGCGGTTCGTGCCGGGCAACATCACGGTGCCGCCGATGTCCTGCCAGTACGCGTTGAGCGCCAGCTGCTGATCGAACACCGGCGAGTTGGTCATGACCTGGTAAGCACGGTCGTGGTGGATCACCTGCTTGCCCTGGATGTATTCCACGATGGCACTGTCGCCGCTGGCATCAGACAGCGACAGGTGCAGCGTGGCCAGCCGCGACTCGCCGGGCACCTTGTCGGTCACGATCGAAAACGGTTCGCGTTCGAGCGCAGCGACGGCCTCGGCGACGGTAGCGAAATTGTCGAGCACATACTGCGCCCACAACGAAATCGCCAGCCCTGGCCTGCTGCCGCGCTGTTGCGGGTATTCGGATTCGGCGAGCCACAACAGGTTGGCGGACAGTCCGGCTTCGTTGAGGCCATCGGTGGTGGAGATGTCATAACCGCTGGCGACCACGCTGCCGTAGCGCGAAGTCCAGCGGATCGAACGCGGACCGGCCTGGCCATCGCGGGCGATGCCTTTCGGCAGCACCCACAGGTTGGTGGCGATGTCGCTCTTCCAGTCCATCGAGCGGGCGGTGATGACGTCCTGGTTGTCGCCCAGGTAGACCACGCGCGTGCAGGCATCGGCCTGGGCGGAGACACAGGCGAGTGCCGCAGCGAGTGCGATGTGACGCATCGAAAACAGTGTTTTCATGACGTGCCTCCTGGCAGTGGCGCTGACAACCTGGCGTCAAACCTGATACCGGCGATGTCCACACAGGCGGGTCGCACGCATCCTGCTTCAACGCATCATCGCGTTCCGCGGTGCTCGTCACGGACTACAACGCAACATCGGCAGAATCGTCGAGCGTCATATCAGCCCACGCCCGGTGATGGAGGAGTGAACCCTGCATCCTGCCGCCTGCTGCGCTGTGCCGCCGGCCGGGCCGGCGAAACGCTGACCAACGCGGGCTCAGCCGTCCTTGTTCTTGCCGCCGAAATCCAGCGGCTTGCTGTCGCGGCCGCGGTCATCGTTGAAACGGATGTTCAGCTCATTGCAGCGGCTTTCGCGGCTGGCCACCTGCGCCGGCAGTTCCTTCACCAGCGGGGAATCCTCGCACTGCGGGCGCGAGGCGACGTCGTCATAGGTGGCACACCCGGACAGGCCGGACAGGGCCAGGCCGGATACCGCGATCACAGGGAACAGCGAACGTACGCGCATCGAACCGGCACCTGAAAGGGGACGCAGCTGTTGTCCCACGATGCCCGGGCCCGATCACCTGCCATTGGTCATGCCGGGGCCAGCGCCGGGTGCGGGCGCGGGTCCACCGGCAGCACGACCAGGAACCGCGCACCGCCACCGGGCGCGGCATCCACGGCGATGGTCCCGGCATGACGCAGCACGATTTCCCGGGCCAGATGCAGGCCAAGGCCGCTGCCGCTGCCACTGGGCCGCAAGCGATGGAACGGCTCGAACACGGACAGCCGCTCGGCCTCCGGCACGCCCGGGCCCTCATCGCTGACCGACAGGCAGCCGTCGTCGTGCAGCGCCACGGCGATCATGCCCCGCCCGCCGCCGTGGGCAATGGCGTTCTGCAGCAGGCTGGCGATCACCCGGTGCAGCGCGTGCGGGTCGCCGCGCACCCAGATCGGCTGCTCGGGGGCGTCCACCGAGAACCCGTAGCCGGCATCCACCACCAGCGGCGCCACATCGGCGGCCACCTCGCGGGTCAGCGCGGACAGGTCGATGCGCTGGGACTGGCTGCCATGCCGATCCAGCCGCTGCAGATCCAGCAACTGCTCGGCAATGTTGCTCAGGCGGCTCAGGTCCAGTTGCAGGCGCGAACGCGCATCGCCCGGCGGCAGGTCGGCCAGGCGCGTGGCCAGGATCGCGATCGGCATGCGCAGTTCATGCGCCGCACCGGCCAGGAAGCGGTCCTGTGCGTCGTAGCTTTCACCGATGCGGCGGACGGCCGCGTTGAAGGCGTCCACCAGCGGGTAGATTTCCAGCGGTACCGCGCGGGTATCCAGGCCGCTGCCACGCTCGTTGACCTGGATCGCGGCCGCCTGCGCGGCCACACGGTTGACCCCGCGCAGCGCGCGATGGATCACCCACGGTGCCACCACCAGGGTGATCACCAGCACCGGCAGCGCGATCCAGCCGCCCAGGTAGCGGAAGATCAACAGCAGCTGGCGCACGATGCTGCGCTCGGGAATGCCCCCCACCGCCACGTGCAGTCGCCCTTCCGGCCGATCAGCGACCACCACGCGCACGGCGAGCGCATCGGCATTGATGCGGGTGCGGATGTCGGTCTGCTCGATCTGATCCAGCCGTGCCACCAACTGACGGTACTGCACGGGAACATCGCCATGCACCAGGCGTCGGCCCTGCTCATCGGCGGCGGCGAACCAGAATGTTGCCGGCGGCCGTGGTACCACTGCCGCGACCTTCGGCAGATCCGCTTCCAGTCCCTGGGGGCCGACGGTGATCGCCGAGGCGATCTGGTCGCTGGCTTTCCAGTCGATGTAGGCCGAGCGGCGATCGCCGTAGGTCAGCACCATCGCACTCAATGCCAGCGCGATCGTGGCGGCCTGGATCAGGCAGACCTTCCACACCAGGTTGAACGCCAGGGAATCGGGCTTGAGCAATCTCACGGCGTGTCCTTGAGCAGATACCCAATCCCGCGCATGACGTGGATCTCCACGCCCGCATCCGCTTCCAGCAGCGCTTTGCGCAGCTTGGAGACATGCGCGTCCAGCGCGTTGGACTGGATCGCGTCGTCGAAACCGTACACGGCCTCCAGCAATGAAGCGCGCCCCACCGTGCGCCCCTGGCGCAGCGCCAGTGCCTCCAGCACCAGCAGCTGCCGTCGCGGCAGCGCCAGCAGCACCTCGGACACGCGCGCCTCGCGCGAGACGAAATCGAACTGCAGCCGGCCCAGCGACAACACCGGCAAGGTGATCTGCGAGGGCCGCCGCGAGATCGCGCGGATCCGCGCGAGCAGCTCTTCGACGGCGAACGGCTTGGTCAGGTAATCGTCCGCGCCGACGTCCAGCCCGGTGACCCGGTCGGCCACCGACGCGCGCGCGGTCAGCATGATCACCGGCAGGTTCGGCACGTGCTCGCGCGCGATGCGGACGAAGCTGGCGCCATCGCCATCGGGCAGCTGCCGGTCCAGCAGCAGGATCTGGTGGACGCCGGCCTTGAGCGCTTCATCGGCCTGCGCCATCGTGCCGACCACGTCGACCACCATGCCGTGGCGCGCCAGGCTGACCTGGATCGCGCTGGCCATTTCCGGATCATCCTCCAGGAGAAGAAGGCGCATGGGAGCGGTGCCTGCGGGTACGAAGGAGGCGATGGTACCGCGCAGCCGGACGTAACGTTCCGACAATGTAGGGCGCCCACCATGACACTCCGGTTGTTCCCCTTCGGCAGGCCCATGCACGTCCGTTTTCGTTTTTCGCGTCCGCTTTCCACCCTGACTGGCCTGGCCCTGGCCAGTGCGTTCATCGCTACCGCCGCCCAGGCAGCCGATGCCCCCGAGACGGGCAGGAAAAGCAGCGTCGGCATTGCCGTCGTCGCGCTCAAGGCCCCCTACGCCGGCTACGACACCGATCGCCTGGCCGCCCCGATCGTGAGCTGGGAAGGCCGTTCGTTCTTCTTCCGCGGGGGCAGCGTGGGCTATCGCCTGCACCAGACGGCGCAGTCCGAGCTGGCCCTGACCGCCTCGCCCTACGTGATGCGCTTCAAGCGCCGCGACAGCCACGACCCGCAGCTGCGCCAGCTCGACAACCGCAGCCTGTCCGGCATGCTCGGCGTCTCCTGGCGGCACCAGGCCGAATGGGGCGTGCTGCAGGCCAATGCGCAGGCAGAAGTGACCGGGCACGGCGGCGGCTTCTCGGCCGACGCCCGCTATGCCTACCCGATCCCGGCCGGCCGCGTGACGTTCATGCCTGCGGTGGGCCTGAACTACGCCAGCGCCGATCTGAACGACTACTACTTCGGTGTCAGCGAGCGCGAAGCCGCCCGCAGTGGCCTGGCGCACTACTCCGCCGGCAGCGGCGTGTCGCCCTACCTGGACATCGCCGCAGTGATGCCGCTGGGGCCGCGCTGGACCGCCACCGCCTCGATCCGCCGCACCTCGCTGGCCGATGCCGTGCGTGACAGCCCGATGACCCGTGGCGACCACATGGATACCGCCGCCCTCTCCCTCAGTTACGGATTCTGATCATGCATCAGGGAATCGTACGTCGTGTCGCGGATCTGGCCCTGCAGATCGAGCCGGACCGCGCCGCCGTTCTTGAATGGATTCTGCATTCCCCGCTGCCCACACTCGACGGGCAGACCACGTTCGAACTGGCCTGCGAGGGCCAGGGCGAGCGCGTCGTCGCGCTGCTGGACACCCTGCTGCGGCAGGGTGATCCGGTCCTGCCGCGCGGCTGATTCCTCGTTTTTCCCCCACCGGTGTCCTGGAGGCGCGAATGCACAACGCAACCGATACCTCGCTGCTGCAAGCAGCCAATGATGACCTCGCCGCGCATGCGATCGTGGCCAATCTCCACCGTGCGATCCAGCACCGCATGGACCGCGACAGCCAGGCCCACGGCCGGTTTTCGCGTGCCTACATCGCCGAGCTGTTCGACATCGGGCGCACCATCGGCGTCGAGTGCCGGCCGCACCACGTCGACAGCGAATGGGTCACCGCGCGGCGTTCGTGGCTCGATGCCGTGCTGCGCGACCATCCGCTGGACCATCGCGATGCGCAGCTGACCGCCGCCCGGCACGCCGCCGATGGGTTCCTGCTCCGCGCCTGCGTGCTCGGCTGTGACGCGACACCCGACGGAGCGACCGTGCGCATGCGCGATGCCCTCATCGCCATGACCCGACCGACACACTGACCGCTGCAGTTCGCCGCGGTGGCGCTGCGGCGCCGAGGAGTACAACCGCAGCACCGGCATCTGCACAGAAGCGCGAAAATCACCGTGCTACATTCCGGCCATGGAGCAGGCTGGCTGCTCCTTGATGCCGTGATGGTCCGGCCTGGAGTGTTTCCATGCGATGTACAGCGCTGCTGCTGTCCCTGGTGTTTTCCACTGCCGCATCCGCGCAGGAGGATGCGCCACCCGAGCTGGCCTTCGATCGCCCGGGCATCGGGTTTGCGGCTTCGACGCTGCCCCGCGGTGGCGTAGCGCTGGAGGCGGGACTGCCCAGCTTCAGCCGCGACCGCGACGCGGACGGGGTGCTGAGCACACAGTACAGTGCCGACCTCGCCCTGCGGATCGGCGTGGCCGGCAACGTTGAGCTGCAGGCGTTCACTTCGCCCTGGAACCACCTGCGCGTGGCGCCGCGCGATGCGCCGACCGCGCGCAGCCGTGGGGCCGGGGATCTCGGCATCGGCCTCAAAGTCGCCCTGCCCCTGCCATCGGACAGGCACGCCGTGGCCCTGCTGGCCACCACCACCTTTGCCACCGGCTCACGCGACTTCAGTGAGGGCGCGACGCAGTACGCGCTGGGCGCCAGCTATGAGTACGAGGTGAGCGATCGCTGGACCGGCGCGCTGTATGCCAACGTGACCCGCGGCGGCAGTGAGGACAGCGTCACCTGGGCGCCCAGCCTGAGTTTCGCCGCCACCGACACGGTCAGCACCTACCTGGAAGCGGGCTTCACCCATACGGACGGCGAGGCCTCGAGCAGGATCGCTGGCGCAGGGATCACCTGGATGGCGAGCCCGACCGTGCAGCTCGATGCGTCCTTCGATGTGGGGCTGGACGACGACAGCCCAGATACCCAGGCCGGGCTGGGCGTATCGGTGTACTTCAACTGAGGCTCGCGGGGCACGTGCTGCCCTGCAAACGAAAAGGCCTGCGCGAAACCGCGCAGGCCTTGGTGTGGAACCGCCGCGTGTTGACGCGACGGGTCAGGTCACCTTCTTGGCGATCGTCATGCCCAGCACGAACAGCACGACGGCGATGATGATGCCGGCCCAGAACAGGAACTTGGCGATGCCGATCGCAGCGCCGCCGATGCCGGCGAAACCGAGGGCACCGGCGATCAGGCCGATGACAGCAAAGATAATGGCCCACTTGATCATGATGATCCTTTCCCCGAATCGGGTTGAATGACAGGACTCCACGGTAGCCAGCAGGCTGTCTCACCTTCGTGAACGCGTCGGCTGAACGGCGTGAAGTTTGCCTCTCAAGCGGGGTCCGCTCAGCGCACGGCCTCGACAAAGACGGGATTGGAATAGAACCACAGGTCCTGCCACGGATCTTCGCCTGGCACATCGGGCAGCGGCGTCACCTCCGTAGTACTACTGCCGCGGGCACGGACGAAGCCGCCCCGGGCGGGGACCGGCAACACCCAGGACACCGAGCGCCATGCGCCGTCCACCTGCCAGTCGCTGGCGCCGAACACACGCGTTTGCATCACAGGCCCATTTCCACTGCCGGAGCCGCCCACGATCAACTCGACGTGATCCAGCACCGGGTGTCGCCCAGCGTGACTGGCTGAGGCCGGTACACGCACCCGCAGTTCCACGCGCATGGAGGCGTCAGGCGACATCGACAGCGTGCCGCCCATCGTGGCGCTACGTACCTCGGCGTCGTTCGCAGTCACACGCAACTCCAGTGCATCGATCAGATCGCCGGTCACCGCGAACATCCGCCCGTGTCGAAGGCCATCGAGGATGTCCTCGGCGTCCCGCCGCGCCCAGACATGGGTCTTGCTGTACTGGCCCGGATCGAAGTCACTGCCGCCATCACGCTGGTTGACGTGCGAATCGGAGCTGGCCGTGATCCAGAAGCGGTGACCCTCGGCGAGCAGCGCGTCCCAGATGCCGCCCACCGTCGCTGTCATCTGGTCGAAACCGCCCAGGGTCGGTGCATCGGCATTGCGATACAGGCCACGATGGACACGGGTGGCCTGATGGCCCGGCGCGCCTTCCATGCCAACCAGCACCTGCGGTGCGGCTGCATGCCAGGCCCGCAGTTCATCGGGCTCGACATCGCCCCACCGGCCCATCGCGGTGGCGGTGCGCGAGGGGTGATTGATGAACATCAACGGGGGTGCCGGCAGCGCCCGCATGCGGGCCAGTGCATCGAGCATCGTCTGCCCATCATCGCGGCTGCCCTGCAGCGGCTCGCTGCGGCTGTAATCGCGTTCGATCGCGACCAGCTGATCGCGTTCCTGCGGACCGGGCGCGATGATCAGCGAGGCGTGTTCGCCCGCCGGTACGTCGAACTCCATGCCGTTGAACTGGATCAGTCCGGGCACTTCGCGCCGGGCGTCCAGCAGCGCCGGCCACGCATGGTCCCGGGTGACCGCGGAATGTCCCGGCCCGCCGTGATCGGTATGCACCATCCACGCCAGCCCATTGGCGAGCGCCTGCCGGGCGTTATGGGTGCGGGTGTAGGACGAGTCGCCGCCACGGATCGGCGTCGGCGGCAGGGTGCTGCGATCCCAGTCCACGCTCCACTCGCTGTGGACATGGTGATCACCGGCCTGCCAGCTGCGGCCGGCATCGTCATCGGCCGCCTGGGCGACCACCGGCCACGCCAGCACGGCCACAAGCGGCAGGAAAAAGAAATGTCGCATCAAGTATTCCTCACAATCGGGCGGCCGCATCCGGGGCACGCGTACGCGCCTCCGGATGCACCGCGAAGCGGGCGGCTCAGAAGTCCGCGCGCAGGCCGAGACTGATACGGCGGCCGGAGCGTTCGTACATCGTCGGGAAGGCGGGATCGATGGTGTAGCCGGTGGTCGCCTGGTTGGTCAGGTTGATGCCCTTCAGGCTGAGTTTGATGCTGTCGGTGAGGCGATAGCCGATCGACACATCCACCTGGCCGTAGTCATCGCGCCAGATCGGGTACATGTTGTAGCCAATCGATTCGACGTACTCGCCCTTGTGGTTGTACGAGACGCGCGCGTCGAAGCGCTCGTTCTCGTAGTACACGGTGACGTTGTATGACTTCTCCGAAAGACCCGGCATCGGCGTACTCACGCCAAGGTCGGATTCGCCGGCCAGCGAGCTGTCCAGCATCGTGTAGTTGGCGTTGATGCCGAAGCCTTCCAGCGAGCGGTGCAGCATGCTCAGCGGAAGCTGCGCGATCAGCTCGACGCCTTTCACCACGTACGTTCCATCGGCGTTGATCGGCTGGTACACGTCGAAATCATAGGTGCCGTTGAGCGAGCCGTTGGCGTTGTAGACCGCCACATCCGGCACCACCCCGGTCAACGCATTGATCACCACACCGTCGATCTTCTTGTGGAAGTACGAGGTCGCGAGCAGGCCACCGTTGTCCAGGTACTTCTCCAGCCCCAGCTCCCACTGCTTGGCATAGGTAGGCTGCAGATCCGGGTTGCCATCGGTGAAGCGGAACGAGCTCCAGCTGGCGGTGCGCTTGTAGGCGATGTCGGTCAACGCAGGGCGGATGAAGGTCTTGGAGGCCGCGCCGCGCAGCACCAGGCCCTCGGCGAGCTCGGCGGTGGCATTCAGGCTCGGCAGCAGATCGTTGTAGCTGCCTTTGCGCGAGACAGGCGTGTCGGTATAGCCGGTGCTGCCGTCTGCCCGCTGGATCGGGTGGAAGCCGGAGGACTGCACCGAGGTATCCACGTAGCGCACGCCGGCGTTGATCGAGACCGGCACGCGGCCCACATCGAAGCCGATGTCGGTCATCGCGTACAGGCTGGTCACGTTCTCATCGACCCGGTAGTACTGACCCGGATCAAACGGCGTCGCGAAGCCCGGATAGCGGAAGGCACTGCGTGCGTAGTCGTTGGAGACCATCTTCCAGTCCAGGTCCTTCACCGAGTAGCCACCACCGGGCACGATGTCGCCGATCGACTGCAGCGGGCTGTCGGCCAGGGTCCGCTTGTTCACCCAGCTGTTGTTGCCCGCACCCGGCCCGTAGATCTTCGCTTCGCCGTACTCGCGCTGCTTGGATTTGTCGGTGTAGCGCGCACCGAACTGGACGCCGCGCAGGGCCGGCAGGAAGGCCAGTTCCAGCGCCTTGGTCACATCCACCTGGGCGGCGTACTTGTCATCGCTGACCTTCTCCAGCGTGGTTTCGTAGGCCTCGAACAGGTACTTTTCCGAAGCGTTGTACATGTCGATGCTGGCCGGGTTGGCGCTGGAAATCGTCTCGCCACTCTTGCCGGTCCAGCGGGTCCGCGAGGGCGCGTAGGCCACGTGCTTGAGGTTACTGGCATCCAGGGTCTTGTCGGCGCCGGAGTAGCCGACCATCGCATCCACGCCCCAGGTATCGCCCTGCCAATCCAGCGCCATGCTGTACTGGCTGAAGTCGGTCTTGTTGATCCGCTCCTTGCTCAGCATTTCGTGCTGGGTGGCGGTGTAGGACACATCGCGCAGCACCACGATGCCGTACTGCGACAGCGTGCTGGCGTCGTAGTCATGGATGGTCTCCAGCGTGCTGCGGCTGGAGGCGGAATACGCGGCTGCGTCGTACTCGTCTTCGGTGGTGTCGTAGCCGCCAAGCATCGCATCGAAGGTCACGCTGAAACGGCTGCTCGGGCGGTACTGCAGCGAGGCGGTGGCACCCCACTTGTCCTGGTCGTTCACGAACACGCGGTCACCGACCTTGTCCTGGAACACGATCAGGTTGCTTTCCTCGGTGTCGTTGCGGTTCTTGACCACCACACCGGCATCGCGGGCCAGCACCGCGGCAGCCTGCGTGCCGCGCGTGCCGGAGGCGCCCAGGAAGCGCGACATCGGGCGGAAATTGATTCCTGAGGTCGCGTCCGTGCGGTTGCTGCGCTTGGCGGTGGCGAAGGACACCAGACCACCCCAGTCGCCCCAGGTGTCACTGGCAAGGAAGGAAAATTTCGGGTCGACCTCTTCGGAGATCGAGTTGTGCGCGCCTTCGACCGACGCCACCAGCTTGCGGCCGGTGTAATCGAACGGGCGCGCGGTGGAGATCTGCACCGAGCCGGCGATGCCGCCCTCCTCGTCCGCCGCGGTCGGCGACTTCAGCACCGTCACCTGCTGGATGATCTCCGAGGCGAAGATGTCGAACTCGATGTCACGCCCACCGCTGCCCGACGCGGTGGCCAGGTTGTTGATCGAAACATGGGTGTACTCCGATGGCAGGCCACGCACATTGACGCGACTGCCCAGGCCCTTGTCGCGTTCGATGGTCACGCCGGGCATGCGCTGCAGGGCTTCGGCCAGGTTCTGCTCGGGAAAATCGGCCACGTCGGTGGCCACGATCGAGTCGGAGAAACCGATGGTGGCGCGCTTGATGTCCACCGCCTGCTCCAGGCTGCGGCTGTAGCTGCCGACCACGTCGATGCGCTCCAGCTGCTGCAGGCCGGCATCGCCGGCGCCCGCGGGTGCCGCTTCAAACGCCACGGCGGATGTGGCGACGGGCACGGCGGACGTGCCCGACGGTGCGGCGTCACTGCGCGCTTCAATGGTCACCGTGGTGTCGTTGAGATAGCGATAGCGCAGTCCGGTTCCGTCCAGCAGCTGCTCCAGGGCCTGCTGCGGCGCCAGGCCGGCGGGCATGGCGCGGGTGCGCGGGTTGCCGGCCTGCTGCGCGTTGTAGACGAACTGCAGTCCGGTCTGGCGCGACAGATCGTTGAGCGCACGGTCGAGCGGCTGGGCCGGAATCGCCTCGCTGGCAACACGCGATTCCTGCGCGGTGGCGGTGACGGCGGCGCTCTGCAGGGCAAGAGCGATCGAAAGGAAGAGAATGCGGCGCATCGTAGAAGTCCAGTGGGGTGGTATGAGCGTCGCGAGACGGAATCGTTCGCGCTTGCCTGGACTACGAGGGCGCAGGGCGCGGATCGGGCACCGGTATTTCGATGAATTTTTTTTGACAGCCCTTGGCAGCGCCGCGCGCAGTCCCGCGGCGCAGTGCCATTACTGCGGTTTCTGCGCGGCCCCAGCGGCAGAGCGGCTGCCCACACGGATCGTCCTGTCGACCACACGCGTATGCAGCGAGGGCTGCTGGTCGAGGAAGGTACGCAGCGATGCAAGATCATCGCCACGCAGGTTGCCGGTCAGGCGCAGCGCGCCGGCGACATCGTCATCCACCTGCAGGCGCACGTCGTTGAGCCGGTTGAACTGCTCGGCCACCTCGCGCAGTGGCTCGTCCTGGAACACCACGCGGCGTCGCCACCATGCGGTCATCGTGTCCGCATGCTGCTGGCGGATGCTGACGGACTGGTCGCGGTAGTCGATATGGGCGCTCTGCCCGGCGCGAAGATCAGCGAGCAGACGGCCCTGGCCCGAGTCGCCGCGTACCTGCACGCTGCCTTCGGCCACCTCGATCCTCGCCTGCTCGCGCCGCAGCGACACGTCGAAGGTCGTGCCGATATCGCGCACCTCCAGCCCTGCCGCATGCACGGCGAAGGGACGACGTTCCTCGGCGACCACAAAGCTGGCCTGCCCGCGCGACAGCTCCACGCGGCGGCTCAGCAGGGTGAAGCGGATCGACAGTTCACTCTCCGCGTTCAGATGCACCACGGTGTGATCGGGCAGCGCGAAGCTGCGCGGCGCGCCATGCGCCGCGACGTAGTGGCGGGTCTGTGGCCAGGCCATGTGGCCGACCACCCCCACGCCCAGCAGCAGCGCGGCGGCCGCGGCGATACCCGGCAGGTGCCGGCGTGACGCGCGCGACGCCACCGGCTGCGGCGGACGCCGCCGCACTGGCAGCGCCACCACGTTGTCGTCGGCCGGCGGCGGCCCTGCAGCAATCAGCGCATCCAGGTCGACCGCCATGCCCCGCAGCGCATCGCTGAGCTCGGTGGCCACGCGGCTGACCGTGATGTACTCGCGCAGGTGGGCCGGCGAGGTCACCAGCCAGGTCATGAACTGGCGTTGCTGATCAGGCGTCACCCCGCCCTGGCGCTGCAGCGCATGCCAGTGCGCGGCTTCGTTGGCGAGGGAAGGACGCGGCGCGGGAATCTCGCTCACCACGCCTCCGCATGACCGGCCAGCGCGCGGCGGCAAACGGACAGGCCACGCACCACGTGCTTCTTGACCATATGGGACGACACGCCCAGCCGCTCGGCGATCTCCTTGTAGCTGAGTCCATCGCGGTACTGCATCACCAACACCGCACGGGTGTGCTCGGGCAAGGTGCCCAGCAGCGTCTGGAGGTGCGTGCGGCGCTGCTCGCGCTCGGCGGCGTCCTCCACGGTTTCTTCGCCGGTCAGCAGCGTGGTGAGGTTTTCCAGATCATCGATCGGGAGCATGGACCAGCGCCGGCGCGCGGCCTGCTCGCGCGCGAGGTTCTGCGCGACCGTGAACAGATAGGCCTCCGGATTGGCGATGCCCTCGCCGTGATCCTCATGCGCGCGCAGCAGGCGCAGATAGGTTTCCTGCACCATGTCGTCGGCGTCCTGGCGCGCACCGCGGCGGGTGAAGAATCCCCTCAGCACCGGCCCCTGCTCCAGAAACATGCGCGCCAAACGCCGTTTTGCGTGTTCGGCCACGATCGCGCCTCGCCCCCAGGTGCGGCGAAGGTACGTGGCCTGCATGACGATTGGATGACGCAGAGAGCACGGTACCGCCGCGCGGCGGTACCGTGGAAACGCGCCTCAGGCCGCGCGCGTATCGATCAGAACGTGTGTTCCGGGCCGGGGAACGTGCCTGCTCCCACCTCTTCCGCGAATTCACGCGCGGCCTTCTCCAGCAGCCCGTGCATGTCCGCGTACTGCTTCACGAAGCGCGGCAGCTTGCCGGTGCGCAGCCCTGCCATGTCCTGCCAGACCAGCACCTGGGCATCGCAGTCGCTGCCCGCTCCGATGCCGACGGTGGGAATCTTCAGCGCCGCGGTGATCTGTGCGGCCACCGTGCCGGGGACCATTTCCATCAGTACCGCGAAAGCACCGGCAGCCTCCAGCGCGCGTGCCTCCTCGATCAGCCGTGCGCCATCTTCGCCTCGGCCCTGCACGCGGAAACCGCCCAGCTGATGCTCCGACTGCGGCGTGAAGCCGATATGCGCCATCACCGGGATGCCGCAGCTGACCAGCTTGCGGACCTGCGGCACCATCTCGATCCCGCCTTCCAGTTTGACGGCGTGTGCGCCGCCCTCCTTCATGAAACGGACGGCCGTGTGGAAGCACTGCTCCGGCGAGGCCTGGTAGGAACCGAACGGCAGATCGGCGATCACCAGCGGCCGCCGCGTGCAGCGGCTCACTGCGCGCACCAGCGGCATCAGCTCGTCGACGGTGACGGGAAGCAGCGAGTCGTTGCCGAACACGTTGTTGGACGCCGAATCGCCGATCAGCAGCACCGGAATGCCGGCATCTTCGAAGATCGCCGCAGTGTACATGTCGTAGGCGGTGAGCATGGCCCACTTCTCGCCGCGCTCCTTCATCTGCTGCAGGTGTGGAATGCGCACGCGCGGTGCCGGGACCGGGGCAGTGCCCGGCGTCGCGTAGGGATGAAGCTGTTCGGTCATGCGAAGCATCCTGGTGGAGAACAAGGTGGGGTCAGAGTGTGCCGGTTCCGCTCAACAACAGCACGGCGATCACGATCATCGCAGCGCCAGAGACACGGCCGACAGCGCGTGATGCACGCGGGCGGGTGCGCAGCATGGCACCGGCGCCATAGCCGACGGCAAGATAGACCGCGCCGCAGCTGACCAGATGGACCATGCCCAGTGCGATGATCTGCACGGGCATCGCCCACGTCGCGCTGGCGGAAATGAACTGGGGCAGCAGGGCCAGGAACAGCAGCAGCACCTTGGGATTGAGCCCACTGACGCAGGCACCCTTGAGCGCCCAATGGCGCCATCCCGTCACCGCCCCCGCAGCTTCCGCCGCAGCCACCGGCGGATGGCGCAGCAGGCCGATGCCCAGCCACAGCAGATACAGCGCACCCAGCACCGTCAGGACATGCAGCGCGAGCGGCACGCGGGCGAGCATCGCACCGACGCCCGCGGCGACCAGCCCGATCGCGAGCAGATGACCAGACAGCAATCCGACTACCGCCGGCACCACCGCCCGCCCGCGCAGGCCGGCGGCGATCGCGTGCGCCCAATCCGCACCGGGGGTGAGCACGAAGAGGATGGACACCGCCCAGAAGGCGGCAATGACGCTGGGTTGCATGGGGGTCCAAGGGGCGGTCTTGCCGCGATCTGCGGGATAGACAGAAGAATATTCCCGCATCTCTGGAATGTGCTTCCAAATACTTGCCCAGGTCTGGCTTACAGGAGGAAACTCTTGCGCATGGATGCCACCGACCAGCGAATTCTTGCCGAGCTGCAGAAAGACGGCCGCCTCACCGTGACCGAGCTGGCCGAGCGCATCGGCCTGAGCGTCTCGCCTTGTCACCGCCGCGTGCGTGCCCTGGAGCAGTCCGGCGCGATCCGCGGCTACCGCGCCGAGCTGGATCCCGCCGCCTTGGGCCTGAAGTTCTCAGCGCTGGTCTTCATCACCCTGCGCGACGGCGACCGCCACGCGGTGGACGCCTTCGAACACGCGGTGGCCGAAGTGCCGCAGGTCCTGCAGGCACAGCGCCTGTTCGGCGACCCGGACTACCTGCTGCACGTGGTCACTCGCGACCTGGCCGCGTTCCGGCACCTGTACGACGAACACCTCTCCGCCCTGCCCGGCGTGCAGCGGCTGACCTCGACCCTGGTGATGAAGGACGTGGTGATCGACCGGCCGCTGCCGTTGAACGGGCATTGAGGCACCCGCATTAAACCTTCTGACCGCGAACCTCTGGCTTGCCCACGACGCGACCCGCAGCGAAGCCGACGCCGCGCGTAAACGGCAGCTCATCCAGTCGCCCTGCATCGACAAGGGCACGCCCGGCCTCGAAGGCTCAATCCTCGCCCGGGGTGACCCTGCAGTAAAACACCAGCTCCGGATCATCGGGGTCGAGGTTATCGATGTATCCGCTGGATTCGAAGCCGGTCTGCAGAAGCACTGCCTGCATCCGGGTGTTGGAACGATTGGTCGATGCAAACAGCTTGGGGTGTACGCAGACGGATTTCAGGTGCTCGATCAGGATCCGGGCCAGCCCTTGGCGACGGCGCGCTGGATCGACCATCACCATCTCGATGAAGCCGCAGCCGAAGAAGTGATAGTCGAGTACGCCGTACGCGGCGGCGCATGCGTCGACGGTGAGCACGTAACACGCATCCGCCGCGATCCAGGCGCGGATCAGCTCAGCGCGTTCCGGTGCCTGTGCGGCGACGCTGTCGATGGCCTCCAGCGCTGGCAGGTCCTGCATCGTCGCCTGGCGAATTTCGATCACGCGTCTACCCCTCCTCGCTGGGCCGCAGGGCGGCTTGGCCCGCATTGTCACCCGTTGCGACGACTCGCCCGGCATCATTCTGCCCGCATCACAACTCATCGAGTTGATACAGGCCACTGACAGTTGCAAACGACTCATAGTGCGTCTGTTTCCATTCTCCACCACCGTCGCCCCCTCGGGCAGGCACCCATTGAAACGTCCAGCGCTCCCTAAAGCCGCCAGGCAGCTCGTTGATGATGGTCAGCTGCTCTCCCGGCGTGCCCCATGTGGGGAGCGGGACGGGAGGAGCGTTCGCCGTCCGTATGGCGAGCGGCTCTACCGGTGCCTGGGTCTCCACGGTCATCCTGTCCGGATCGGCAGCAGCAGCGTCATTGGAAACAACGGGCGGGGCGCAGATCAGCGCCACGGAAAAAAGCAAAAACACGCAGGCGTACCACCATAAACATCTCCCCTAAGGTCATATGAAGGTGCTTCACTGCTGTTGCCGCACATTGCGGCAGACATGGGTTGGCAGAGAAGAGCATTCACAGTGACGGGGGACGGCCAACCACACCATCGGTGTTGCCCGCAGGATGGACTCGGACAAACGGCACGCGCACCAGCTTCGCCAAGTGACGGAATGGATAGGACTATCTGTCGCTTTCAAATGGACTATTTCACAATCACGAGGATGTGCAGATGAAGCATGTGCATGCAATCGGGCTAACGACCCGATGTGGCTTGAGAATCAAGCAAGGCATCGCGGCAACGCTCTTGACCGCCGCCGTAGTTTCACAGGTTTCCACAGCAGCACCGCCATCGGCGGCCACTCTGGCCACCATGCAGTCGAAGGTGAAATGGGCGGAGATGGACTCCCTTGTTACCGCTGAACTTCAACAAATTGTGGACAAGCAGTCTCGGATCGATGGACAGAGCAAGCTCGTCAGCGTCCGTGCCAAGGTGGATCCAGCCAAGCGGCAGCTCACCATTTCATTGAGCCGTGGCTATGTGCCAAAGGTCAATGGCTCAGAATTTGAGGACCTTCTGTCCCAGTTGACCAGTGCGGCGCTCGAGATCATCGACCCCGCCCTTGAAATTGCAATCATTGAGTACCGCTACGACGGGCGTCCAATCAGTGCCTATTTTCCCGAGGACGCTCCTTCGCCCTCGCCGCTAAAGCAAGAAAAATAAGGGCCACGATTGATACCACGCTCTTTTCGGGCTTGAACGCCATCGCATGCGCGATGCGGTGACCGCCTCGACTAATAACCTGCGAAAGAATGGATGACCCAGACTTCCGATGGACTACCACCCCAGATGGCTGCCAAAAGCAACAAAAAAGCCCACGCATTGCGGCGCAGGCTTCTTCGAATCACCAACATTGGTCGGGACGGCCGGATTTGAACCGACGACCCTCTGCCCCCCAGGCATCGCCCAACACCGGGCTATGTCACTGAACGGAAAGGGATCTGACCTGCGCAGCAGCGTGCAAGAACTAGCAATCAATGCATATATAGATCAATGCGTTAGGGGGCGATAGGGTGATGCCTCAACAGGCTCGACGGACCTCCTGATGCAGAAGACGCCAGCCAAGGGCGAGGCCCTCCGCCGTTCAGCGTTTATCAGCTGAGCGCTCTGGATCAGGCCGACGCAATATGCAACAAAGCCGAACCAGCGTAACGGCGTATCGGCGTCTTCAGCACATAGAGAAGCGCGCTTTACTGGCAACCGCTTGTGCAGATTACCTTCTCGCCCGTGCAAGTTAGGCAGCACGTCGACCAACCAAAACCGGCTAGACTTCGCGACTGCGAGTTTCCCGCTCTCCTGACGAGGTTTCGCTTGGACCCTGTTCGCCTCTGCGCGCCTTCCCAACTAACTCAGCACAGCATTTCAAAATCATGAAGATCAACCCTGACCTGCTTATAGAACAGGAGTGGGCTTGTACCCTCTTCCCTGCCGACCACCCGGAGCTGGCGTTTCCGGGCGTGCTGAAGCACTCTCCCACGTCAGGCCTGACGCTTCAGTTCGCGACCCCAATCGATGCTCGTTACGATGAGGACTACCATCACCTGCACGGGTACACGTCTGCCGGTGTAGCCATAACATTGGTCGGAAACTTCAGCACTAAAACCGCTGGTCTCAACCTCCGGTCAGGCATGGCATATCATACTTCGAAGGGCCACCCCTTTCAGTTCGCCATCTTCGGCCATCACTTTGCAGCCGACTCGGCGTTCATTGAATATACTTTCGACATCGCAGGGGCTGATGCATTCTTTGCCCGAAGCGGGAGTATTGCCCTCATCCCATTTGGAAGTGAGCCGTTGTTTCGTGCCCTTTCAGGCTCATGCGAGTTTAGTGGACGATTTACAGGAACGTTCAACTCACTACCACCCCGCCTATCCGACTACATTCTTGGCAACGACGACGATGCGATGGCTGAGCTGCAGGCGGCCTACACGACCATAAGAGAGAAGCACCAAGATTTTCGTCCTCTGATCAAGAAGAGCGCCAAATTCGCCTTTAAACTGTCGATTCCGGACGGGGCCGATGTCATGAGTGCACAGAGGAACTGCCAGGCAGTCGCCGACCTATTCGCCATCCTATTTTTCGGCCCGGCCAAGTTGTCCCGCCTAACCGCCACCGTTAAAGACGAGAAAGGATTTCCTCACGAGTTTGATGTATTTCCATGGAGATTGAGCGAGGCGGGGTCATTACAGAGGGCCGCAGACGATAAGAGCTATCTCCATCTGCCACTCAACAACCTGGACGTGAACTTCGGTGAGTTGCTGTCAAAGTGGATGCAGATATCCGACAAATTCTCCACAACATTGTCGATCGTCCAGAGCTCAACCACCCTGATATCCGAAAGCGAGGTGCTATCCCGCATCGTTTTAAACGTTGCCCAACTCGAAGGAATGGCCCACGAGGCTGGCAAGCACGAGAATCAAAAGAAATACCAGTACGGAATCGATACTTACTCAAGCCCATTCCTATCGAACTTCCTGAAGAGCCTTCTCCGACGGGAAGCATCCGATCTTGGAAAAGCAATCTCCGATCTTCGAAATGACATAGCCCACATGGGACGCCCGCGCACCTATCTGGACAAGATGTCGTTCAGGGACAAATACGCCGCATGCTTGGCACTGGAGGCAGTGATCATTGGATACGTCCTCGACCAGCTAGGCGCAAGCAAGACCTCGGTAGAGAAGTATCAGAAAACGTTGATTTCGATGATCCAACGAAAAGATTAAAAGTTCGCCTCCATGAGCTTGCGCCGCAAGGGCTGCGGCCCTCAACGTTTTCAGGATGCAGCCCCGTGGAACCGTTGTCCCCGCAGGCCACTCGTGTAGGTTTTCAGGAGGCCTCACGGCACCCTTGGAGCCGGCGTCGCAGCGATCAGGCGCCGCTGCTGCTGGATTTCGAGGCGCAGCCGGGCTTGATGGCGCTCGATCCATAGCTCAGCCCCGGCCCGGCCCTGCCGGTGGGTGCTGCATGGCCGGCGGGTCTGCTGCTCCTGCGGTAGGTGCTGATCCAGCGCGGCGAAGTACGGCCCTCCCCAGTGCTCCTGGTATAGCCGGACCACCCACACGCCCTCGAACGCGATCACGTCCTTTTCGTGGGCCGTGGCGGCGGCTCTCTGCCAGCGGAAGTCGGGAGGCAACGGCATGGGCGCAGCATACGGGCCGGGGTCTCAGATTCCGCGACAGCGCGTCAGGGTGATGCAAAGGTGCCGGCGGGCCGCTGCTCAGGCACCCCATCACCCAGGTTGAGCTGCCTGCGGCTCCCGGATCCGGCATGCCGATCATGCGTCCCGGCACACCCGGGGACCATAGGCCAAACGCGCACTGCAGCGTGGGCGCTGCCCTACGCCGCCAGCCGATGCTCGTAGAACGGATGCCGCTTGTCGTCGAAGATTGCGTAGAGCGCGCCGAGGTCGGCCGGGTTGGGGTTGAGCCAGGCATCCACGTGCTCGGGCTTGATATTGATGATCGTCCGGTCGTGGCCGGCCGCGGCGACCTCGGGTTCGGGGTCATCGGTGATGGCAGCGAAGGACAGCAGATCGGGTTCCTTGCCGGCTGGGTCCACCCAGTGCGACCACAGGCAAGCCACCAGCATCGGATCACCCGTGCGGGGCGTGAACTGCACCACCTGGTTGCCGCCGTCCGGCCCCTCTACGTTCTCGTAGAAGGTGTCCACCACCATCAGCGCATGCGTGCACCCGAAGGCCTGTCGCCAGAATCCCTCCAGACTGTCGCGCCGGGCGTTGTAAGTGCCGGGGTAGCGCTGATCATAACTGGCCGGCTTCCCGGCCAGCCGACACTGGTAGCGCATTGGAGTGATGACTCGCTTGCCACCCTCGGACACGATGACCGTGCCGTACACGCCGGGGAAAATCCGCGAGTCTCTCGCAAGGTGGTCAGTGCGCCGGAGGTCGGCGAGCTTTCCCTGGGCCCGGGCGATCTTATTGGTGGCCACCCGCACATCGTTCTCGGCCTTCTTCGTGACCTTGGTCTGCAGCGCCCGCTCGGCGTTGACCAGCCGGGTCTTCTGGGTGAACAGCTCCTGCTCGAAGGAAGTGGCATCGCCAGCGTTCCAGTCCTGGATCTCCGCCCAGATCGAACGCTCGGCAGGTGTCTTGCCCGCAGCGAACGCATCGTCCATGGCCTTCGGCGTCTTCGGCCGCTTCTTGCCAGGATCGTGGGCGTACAGCGCCGCGAATTCCTCTATAGACACGACAGCGCCGAACTCGCGCACGAGCTTGTGGTAGTCGGCCTTGATCTGAGCGGAGTAGCACATGGGGCGATTACACCACGGCCAGCTAAAGGCTTCGTGAGCGACGAAATCTGCCGAACCTTAACAAATGGACGGATATGATTCACGTCCGAGGCCTCTTGGCCAGTCGTGACCAACAGAGGCCGATGCCTAACACCGGACAGTTCTATCTCCTCCGCGTCGACGGACAAGGCGATGAGTCCGAAAGGCTCCTCGAGGTGACCGTCGTAGAGTGCCGATGCCTGCCGTGCGGGTGCACCTTTATCGCCACGCCCGGCAAGGGCCTGATCACTATTCCAGGCGGGGCCGTCCTTGCCTGTCCGTACTGCGAGAATCGTCAGGCCGTCAGCCTCGCCAGGTTCTCCGAGTTCATCGCTCGCGTTGGGAGCGGGTCTCCCACTGGGTCGGCGCCGACGAATCACCTCAGCCAGCCGGATCAACCCAGCCAAGCTGTTGGGCTGAATTCTCCGCCCGACAGGACGGGCTGAGCACTTGGGGGGCGCTGCGGCCGCTGACAACCCGGACTGCAGCCGGACTTAACAGGGCTTTAAAGGTGTCGCGGATGCGGCGACGAGACGACTCATCCGGGGCTTGCCCAGCAACGAGAGCATCCGCGACGCAGCGAACATCGCAACCTGAGTGCCTGCAGTGGGGCCAAGAAGAACTTGATCGACGAGGTAATCCAGATCAATGCTGGGATCAATCGACCCATTCATTGGCAGCTTGAACTTTGGCTCAATTCCTTTCGCTGTCACTGCGTAGCCCATACATTGATCCAGCGCCTTCCCCTCCTTCCGCTTTGGATCGTAGACAACACGCCATTCGTTCTCTTCTCTAAAGCCTTCGTGCTTGGTAAAGAGCGAGAACATCCTCAGACGGTTGTAGAAATTCCAAGCGTAGGAAGCAGCATCCTCCACGCCGACCGGCATTCTCTTCATCGAATCAAACATCTTATCTATCAGCTGCTCAATCCACTGCAACCTTACTTTGGTCGTCAAATAGTCGACCGGCGCAATAATCAACGGCGCGGTCAGCTGGTCGCTGATCCGAGCGGTGTTAAAGACAATTGCAGCGCCGCCGCCATTCCCGCCATATGCCCTCCACATAGAGAGCACACCATCCGTATCCCCCGCCTCATGCCTACTGAAACAAGCGATGTAGGTATCAAGGTCGTCGCTGACAGAGTCGAATTCCCTTATCGCCTTTAGCAATCCTAGAAATTCTTGATACGCCTTGGGCGGCAAGATGACGCCAAAGCGAGGGTCCGACGTAACCAGCCGCATTCCCTCGGACAGCGCCCATGCCAGTTCCTGATGATCGTTCATCATGAAGGGATGGGATAGCCACAACTCAGCGCCACGTGAAATGGACTCAAGGTTCTGCAGCGAAGTGTAGTGCGCGAGCAACGGCCTTACTGCGGGGAAGCTCTTTGACTCATCTTCGTCGGCCCAGATATCTTCATGAAAATCCATGATTCGAGCGCTAGGCTGGGCATCGTTCACGTCGGCCACCATGTTGAATTTTCTCGGATACTAGCACCAGCAACCAATACGCCCAACCAACGGCGAATCACGAATTTTTCAAATCAGGATCTCACTTAGAGGCAAGTTCGGGGCCGCCTCTGTCACATGCCCGCCTCGCACCCACACGTTGTAGGGGATGGTGCCACCCAAGATGCCGATGGCCCGCATCTGCGCCCCGTCATAGGTCGTCAGGCTACTGGTCCCATCAGCGTTGTGCGCGGTGACCGTCGCCAACAGTCGCGGGCTGGCGCTGACCAGCCCGTCAAATTGATCCCACAGTTCAGTCCGCATCGCTGTAGTGCCTCTCAAGGGTGACGGTCTGCTCGACCACGACGGCCTTCTCGCCGATGCGCGTCTCGGTCCGGACCGCCGTACACAGGCCGTGCCACGTGCCCTCCTCGGCCACCACCTCGACCAGGTCAAGCGGCAGGATCCGGCCCACCTCGCCCGGGCGCAGGGGCGAGGTGAACAGGGGCACCACCAGATCGATGGCCGCCTGCTCGCCGCGGTCGGCCAGAATGTTCCGGCCCCGCTCGGCGCCGGCGGCGGCGGTGTTGATCAGCGGGCTGCTCACCTGCTGGGCGAACAGCTGGCCGGCCTCGCCCGCGCGGCGCACCTTGCAGGTGACGCCCTTCCCCGCCAGCTCACCGGTGACGACGACGGCGTCGTACAGGGGCGCGCTGCGCATCTGGAGGCTTTCATTCGTGATGATGTCCTCCTGCAGCACGTGGGCCGGGGTGCGATCGCGCCAGTTCCAGGGACTGTCCGGATACCGCGCACGCACCCGCAGGGTGGGATCGGCCGGATCCGACTGGACCACCGCGCCGCTGGCTTCGGCCAGACGACTGATCGCATCCAGCGCCGGCAGCGCGTCGTAGAACCAGGCACCCGGCGGCACCAACCAATCCACTGTGTCATAGCTGGCGGTAAAGCCCGTGTCGGCGAGCTCTTCGTCGACCAGCTGGGCCATGCTGCGCTCTTCGGTGGTCACCTTCACCCGGCTTGGCGCGTAGGGCCCGGCGAGCAGCGCGGTGCGCGACCGGCCCGCCAGGGTTGCGCCAGTACGGCTCCATTCCCGGCGGCCGCTGTAGCTCTCCATGACTGCCGTCCAGACGTAGCCGTTGAGGTCGATCTCAATCAGGCGCGGCCCGGCCGCCGTCGGCTTGAGCAGCGCGAGCTGCGCACTGTCGGCCAGCTCGATGTCGTAGCTGCTGCCCCACGCATCGACGCTGGAGGAGATGGAGATGCTCTCCACTTGAATCGGGGTGCGGTCCGGCAAGCGGACCACTGAGACGCTGTTGATCACGACGTATGTCCTTCGTTGCGGGCGGACCACGTAGCACGCGGTGACGCCAATATTTAGGGGCGCGAGGCCGGGATATCCAACGACCAAGCAGCCAAGATTGAGCGCGACAGCATCGCCGCTTGGAGCGACCGGCTCGGGATCAGGATCTGGATCAGGCTTTGGCGGAGGCGGGCGAACGATCCAGGGCACCGACCTCGCAGCGCCCCAAGGCAGCTTCGCTGCTCTATACGTGAGACCAGGGTGCGTCCAAGGGAGCTTTCGCTCCGGACGAACCTGCGGCATCTCACCATTCCATGGCAGCCGTCGATCGGGCCGGATGAGCGCTAACGCTCTCCAGGACAAGACATTGGCGCGACTCAGCACTGGGGAGGCAGAGCGCCACCGCAGTTGCAATGAAGCGCGCTGCCGCTCCTGAGCAGACCATGGAAGAACGTACCCAGCACCAAGACTCGGTGCTGATCCGTGCCAGCCAAAACCCACTCCCGCTCGGCGACGATCCGCACTGCCCCAAGGGACTCGGACCGCTGCGCTGGTCGAAGCGGACGGCGACCAAGACATGCTGCGATCGGAGCGAGCGACCGGTGCTTCGCCCCAGCCAATCCGCGTAATGCGCGCCAAAGGTAACGCCGCGCCCCAAGGCAGTGCGATGGACTGGCTCAAGCCGCGGATGACCGGCTCAACAGGCGTGTCGTCCCACTGAATGCCAAGGTTGAGCGATACAAAAGCCCCACCACTGCCCAATGGACCGAGATTGATCCCGACAAACTTCCCGTCCGGCGCAGCCATCATTCCCCCATTGGCGCAGCTTTTACCCAGTCCTGCACGGCCGCGTTGTAGTTACCGCGATCGTCGAAGCCAACCACTAGAAAAAACACGTCTAGCGGGAGACCTTCGATGCGCCACGTTCCGTCCGTTCGACTGATCGCAGAGCCAACCACACGCAAGGTGCTTCGCTCCAACGCAACTACGCGCCCCACTCTGGGGACGTTAAGCATCCGAAATCGACCATCAGGTGCGCCGGGGTCGCTGCTAGCCGGAGCAGATCCGGCGAGAAACCCGAAGCCCGTCAGGTCCGGCGTGTTTCTTAGGGTGGGCCACACTCGGATCATTGGCATAGTCAGTGCCACGCCCTTGCCAGATCAAACAGCACTTCGCCCTCAAGTGGAGACGTTCCTGTCTCAGAAGTGCAGCTAAAGCGCTTGCTGATTGTGGTCTGCCCTTCAAGATAGGTCCCGTCGCTGTAAGACAGGCTCGAAAATGGCAGTAGCAGACCGGGGTACTCTCCTCGGAACACCATAAGGCGCTCCAAAAGCTGCCCGGGTACCGCGAAGACCCCCTTGTTCACCTGCTCTGGAACTTGGATCGTGCCCGCCACCCCGCCATAAGGCACCATCGTCCGCCCCATGTAGTATGGAGACCATGACGTCAGCCGTTGCGGCGCCGCGGCGCCGGCACTACTCCTCGCGATGTAGAGGCCGCCGGTGTTGGAATTGATGGGGTACGCGTTCAAATCAGGGGCGAACATCATGAACAGGACGTTCATTCCAAACCCGCTCGAATACGACGTCAGCTTGGTGTTGGACACACAGAAACTGTGCTGATCATCAGCTACGTAGCTGGCGAGGTCGCCAGCGAAGTGCGGTGCATCTTGGCCGGAAATACCTGTGTGTCGTATGAAGAGGTAAAAGCATCGCTCGGTGCCAATAGCGAACCAGGGCCGTTCAGTCGCGGATGCAGTTGACGACTTCGGCCATAGGCACCCATTGGTCATCTGCGCGACTGTGGGAACAGCGTTGCCGCCATTATCCACATCTGACATCGATTCGAATCCGCGCAGCAATCCATACTGGGCGTTTGCGTCGTCCAGCCTGAGGTAATAGCCGGAGCCGGTAACTACGTTATTGCGATACACGCGCTTGTTTGGGCTCAAAAACTCTCGCGCCCACCCAAGGCCAGTTTTCGCACCAGCGCCTGTCCCGTAGCCATCTACAAGAACAGCGTCTAGCAACGCGGCGAGAGCGCCTGGCTGACCGCTAAGCGACGGCGCACCGGCATCGGTGCTCCGATAGATGGTCGGCATCAAGCTCATTGCATCTCTCCTGCGATGTTTCCAATGACACGGAATCGGGTTGAATCGGTAGCGCCCTCAGGCGTGCCCGGCAGCGTGGTGCGCACCATCCAGATCGGGGCCAGGCCACCCACCGTGTTGAAGCGGAGTGCATTATTCGTCGCCCACCCGCTACCCCATCCTTCGCGCTTCAGCGTGAAATACGGTCGCGCCGTACGAGGATTGACCGGCGAGCAATCAGCCGAGGTCACGCCAGTCGTAATGGTGCCTACCGTCTCTCCGATGACCTCGAACGTGGTGCTGTTGGTGAAGCGAATGGCCCACCGTTCCGTGATGGCATCCGCATTCGAGACCAGCAGAGGATAGTCAGTGTCGTTGTAAGTCGCGGGAGCCGCGCTCCCGATCAATTCATTGCTCCACACATTGCCCCACGTCGCCTGGTCGAACAGGTTCACAACGCGGGCCTGTAGATCCAGCGAGCCGTTGGCCTCGCCTAGGCGCAGCGCAGTGCTGATCAGCGCCTCGCCTACCGGGAAGTCGTGGGTCAGGCTGGTGTTGAGCTCGATCTCACCGGTGATCTGCGGCTGAACCACAAGCCTTCGATCTTCCACGCGCTCTTGGATGACGAGCGGCAGCGTATAGGCGGACAAGTTGAGCGGATCACTGAACCGGAGCGAGCCCCCGTCCAAGTCTGTGGTGTACCAGGCTGACTCAACGGGCTTCCCCGCCGCATCCCGGACTTCCACAGCGGCCTGTCGCCCCCGCCCAAAGCTGACGTTCTGCCCCGCCGACGGAGTGGCGATGATGTGGCTGACGGTGTGGTGGATCAATACCGTCTGCCCAGGCTTGAACGCCGGAACGCGGCCATCGCTGGGCAGGCGAACGGATTCCAGGCCGATGACCACCGCCGATAGCGGGATGGACCGGAACACGACCGCGCCGATGTAGATGGAGCCGGCCATTACCAGCGTGGGCTTCCACACTTGGTCGCCCACCACCTCGGCGGGGTCGTACCAGGACTGGCCTTCGTTCCCCGCAGCCAACACCATCAGACCGAACTGCACCTTGACCACTCCGGTTTCCCAGTCCACCGCGCCTCGCACGGATGCGCCTGAGAGCACGCCGTTGATGTCAGCCGAGGCGGTCAACTGGACGCCGTCCAAGGTCAGTGCGCGCAGGGTGAAGTTGCCAGGACGTAGCGGAGAGCCAGGCGTGCGGAAGAAGACGGCCGCAGTGCCCGGATCTGCGATCCGAGTGAGCAGAGACTGGACCTGCACCGTGTTGCTTCCGCCAGCCAACCACTGCGTGAGGTTGGCGGCACCGGCCGAGTAGTCGATCGCTCCAGCATAGGTGCCGGCGCCGGTCACCGGATCGATAGAGTGGTATAGGCCACCGCTACGGTCCACATAGGTACGGCCACGGAAGGTAAACCGCACGCTCCCCGGCACAATGCTGTCGCTGATCGTTGGCGTCAGCAAGAGCTGAACAGGCGGAAGTGCCAGCGACTCAGTCGCCGAGGCCTGCGCAGCACCAGCGACCATCCAAAGCACCGACACCAGCGTCCCCGCGGAGAACTGCGCCTCCACGTCCTTGCGCTCGTATCCAGTAACCTTCCACCGGCCGTCCACACGACCATAGGTTGGAATCGACACCTGTCGCACGGTGAAACGCCCCGCCTGCAGGTTCACAGCACCTGTCGTGTAGTTGACCGAGCCCAGCACATTGGAGGCGCCCTGGCCGCCCACGGATTGCGCGACGATGTTGCCGGCGCCGTCGTCCTTGGCAAGCACGCGCATGGTGTGCGGGGTACTCGGCATGCCGTCCGGACCGGTTGCCACCGAGATCGTCCAGTCGAGCGCCAGAGAGTTAGCGCGCACCGGTCCATTGGGCACCAGGAAGGCCACCACGCCCGAGCCATCGGGCACTGGCTGCAGCGCCGCACTCAGTGCTTCGCCATACTCATACGAGCATGCCAACCGGCTATCGGCGTCCGGCAGGGTGATCGGACGAATCATCACCTCCCCGGTCGTGTAGGCGATCGAACCGCGCAGGACAGAGGCGATCAAGAGCCCACCGGTGCCGTTGTCTGTCACCGGCACGTCCGCCCCGGCAACCCGCAGCGTGAAGGAAGCAGTACCAGGTACGATGCCGACCTGTCCGAGCATGAAATGCAGCGCGGGAGGTGCAATGGCGACATCCCCGGTTCGCGCCTCCGCCAGCACACCCGTGCCCCAGCTGACCATGACGCTGCTGGTCAGATCCGGCAACGCGCCGGCGGTCATCACCACAGCGCCGGTTGCGTAATTCACGGTACCGCTGCCCTGCCCGGGCTTGCCGATCAGCTGGCCGCGACCGTTGTCCTTCAATCGGATCCACTTGCCCAGAGCACGGTAGTCCACCACAACCGTCCCCGGCGCTGGGAGGGGCGCGATCTGGAACAACCAGTTGTAGCCTTGGTTGTTCTGGGTTACGGCAATCTCGTCTGTGAACCCCTGCTCCACAACGGCACCTGCCGGCGTCGCTGTGATGCTGATTGCCGTCGACCCAATCCCGTTGGCGTGGGCGATCGTCACGGCGCCAGCGAGGTAGTCCACGCTTCCGGACCACGGCGAACTGGTCGCCGAAGCCAACCCGCCAGCACCATCGTCGGTCAGCTCTACACTTCCAGCCAGGACCTTGACCGATCCAACCGCCATAGGGTTACCCAGGAAGCGGATGACCGGTGCGCCCGCAGCGAACGAACTTGAGTAGTTCAATCCCAGCGTTCCAGCCGGTCCGGCAGCAACGTAGCTGATGGTGCCCAGACCAGCCAGCACGTCGCTGACGGCGGTCTCTGCCGTGGAGGTCGGCACGATCGTCACGTACGGGGTATCCACCTGCACAGACAGGTCACCAGGCTTCGCCGCCGCCGTAAGTCGCTTCACGCTGTGATAGCTGGTTGCTTCAACAACGTTGGTGTCATAGATGCGAGTCGGCGGCTTGGCGCTCGTATAGCGCGAGACTTCCTGACCAAAGAAGTCGAAGGTAAGTGCATTGACCGTCTCGATGACGATCACGTCCCGCTCGAATGCGCCGCTGTCGTCATAGAAGGTCCGTGTGGTCCGCGACAGAATGCCCTTCACCCGGATGTACTGCTCGTTCGGGGTGTACCCAGAGCCATTGGTGGTGAGGCACAGGTTGTCGTTGATATCCGGGCTGGGCGCGTCCTTCATGCAGTAGAACTGCACGGTCATCTGCCCGATGAAATGGTTGCTCAGCAGGATGTAGCGGGACTCGACGCCACGGGTGATGTAGCTCTCGACGCGGTTGCGAGCGTCCGCCCGCACGTCGCTGTAGCTGCCGGTGGCGAACATGCTGACCTGGACACGCGGATCAGCCGGCGGGTCCACCAGCACACCGATCGCATCCTTGAGGACGTCGGTGGTCGGGGTGTCCACGTGCACGAACAGCTTGCGCAGGGTGGCGCGGCCCGTGGTGCGCTCTTCATCGCCGATATCGGGGAACAGGTTGTTCATCTGCCCGTCCACGATCTCGGTCTGCACCATCCGCCCGCCGCCATCCGGGTTGTCGGTCAGGCGCTGGGACTGGCGCATCTTGATGTCTGTTGCGGAGATCGTCATCGGTTACACCGTCATGAGTCGAAGGGTGATGGAGAAGTAGTCGCCGTCCAGCGCGGGGACGGCATAGCGGATCGGATCCGCCTCGATGGCGGGGCCATCGGTGCGACGCCAGGCCACCGGGAACGAGCGGTCGCCGCCGTTGTGGGCAGGCATCAGCAGGGACAGCGGCGAGGTGCGCGGCTGCTCCTCGCTCGCCTGCAGGGCGCGCAGTACGGCCAAGGTCACCGGGGCGATGTAGGCGGCACCCTCGCGCTGCGTCTGCAGCGTGATCGGCCGGCCGGCCTGGAGCGCTGACTCCTGCACGATCCGGGCACCGGTCAAACTGGTCTTCACCGCCTGCCCCACCCGCCAGCCGGTGAATTCGTCAGTCCATTGCAGATCGGCCGGCAGCTCAATGCCTGCCAGCAAGATGCGGCTCATCGGTTACCCCCAGCGCGCACGGAAACGCTCCTGCTGCGCGAGATCTTCTGCAGGACCAACGGCGCCACCAGCGCCGCCATCTGCTCGGCCTGCGCGCGAGCCTCGGCGCTGGCACTGGCCTCAACGCTCTTGCTGGGCGCGCGCCAGTCGATCACGAGGATCTCCTGCCCCTTGTTGTCGCCAACACGCTTGGCGTCCGCCTCGGCTTGGGACTTGGCCTCTGCCTCAGCGGCGCGCAACCGCTCTTCCGTAGCGCGCCTGGCCGCCTGGTCACGTTCCAGCCTTTTGCTCTCGATTTGGTTTTCGACCTGAAGAACGCTCTCCAGCTCACCCGGCCCGACAAGATCAAAACGATCAGACAGCTCCTTTCGCTTGCCGGAAAGATCGTCGAATGCCTGCAGCGTCCCGTTCAGTTCCTTCTTGTAGGCCTCCAGTTCGCGGCGCTGGTCGTACAAACCATTCCAGATGTTGGCGAACTGCTGCAGCGAGTTCGGCCCGCCCAGCGTGCCCAGCAGCTCCCATGTCTTTTCGGAGACCTCGCCCATCGAGAGCGAGAATCCATGAGCTGCGGACGCTCCCTCCGCGAAACTGCTGGCTGCGCTGCCGCCGGCGGCAGCTACAGCCTCGGTAGCAGCTGCGGCGCCCTTTGCCGAGGCCGCCACACCATCCAGTTCCTTTGCTGCGCCAGCTGCACCATCGGCCACCTTGCGCGTCGCCTCCCCACCCCGGCGACCCATGTCATCCAGACCATCGCTCACCTGGTAGATGGCATCCAGGTGAGCCAGCTGCATTTCCACCATCTGCCTTGCCGCAACATCACTGTCGGCAACCGAGGCGCGAGCGGTATCGCTGTAGGCGCGCAGGGCCCGGCGCACATCTTCGATGCTGGCCTTACCCTGAGAGGCACCGCGACGGATTGCCTCGAAGGCATCCTTCGCCGCGTCGCGAGCCGCGTTGAGAGACGCCTGCGACTGGATCCCCAGCTTGCCGAACTCATCGTTCAGCGGATTCATCGCATTGGTGATTTCGCGGATGCGCGAATTCAGCGCCGCTGCCGAACGCTCTGCCTGGTCGAAGCCGGTCTTTCCCCGCTTGCCCGCGTCTTCCAGCAAAGTGCCAAGTGTCCGGGCCTCTTCCAAGGTGGACACGTTGCCGAGGGCGCTCTTGAACGCCGCCTCGATCTGCACGCCGGTGGACAGTGCGCTATCGGTGACCGTGGCGAACGCAGCGATCGCGTCGCGCCCGGTCTTACCGAAACTCATCCCCACGCTTTCGGCGGTGACGCCCAGCTTCTGCAATGCAGCTACCAGCGTCTGCTGAAGCACGGCCGACGCATTGACTGCCGCGCCGGGAAGCGCCTCAAACGCCGTCTGCGCCGCCATCTGGAACCGCTGCAGTTCCTCACCGGAAAGACGCTGGAGGGCGTCCAGCAGCCCATCACGAATATTCCGGCTGGCGACCGTACCCTGCTCCGCCATGTGGGCGAGCGCCACACCGACGTTCTCCAGCGAGGCACTGTCAGCGTAGTTGAGGCTTTGGAACAGGTTACCGATTGAGGTGGCCGCCAGCTTGGCGTCCGAGTCGATCCCCTGAAGCTGCTCCAGAACCAGCTGGGCCCCCGGGCCGATGCCGTTGGCAAGGGCATCACCCGCAACCCGAGCACCCTCGGCCAGGGCCTTGTAGCCCTGATTGACCTCCTGCAGGCGCACCTTGACCTGTTCCAGCTGCTTGAGCTGGTCGTCGGTCGCGATGCCCAAGGCCTCCATCCGGACCAAGAAACCGAGCTGTCCCGCCAGGTATTCCTTCAGGCCGTCCAGCCGGTCCATGTAGGACTGCCGCTCAGCATCAGCCAGCGCAGCGACTTCGGCCGAAGTCCTAACCGCAGTATCGCGGTACTCGATGAACGAATTGGCCGCCTCCTTCCGCGCAACGGCTTCCTGGTACATCACCTCGCGCAGCTGCCGGCTGACCTCGCCCGCATGCTTGCTGGCCGCGCTGTTCTTCCCCAGTTCCTCACCCAGAGCCTGGCCCATCGAACGCAGACCCTTCAGGGCCACTTCCAGACCCACCAGCCCCACCGTGATCAGCAGAGCCTTCGGCATGGCCTTCAGCACGTTACCGAGCGTCACTGCGCCCTTGCCGGTCGCATCCATAGCGGCAGCATTTGCCCACTGTGCGCGCGTGGTCGCAGCCAGCGTGACGCGCCATGTGTTGAACTGCGCGATCAGCTTGATGATCGAGAAGGTCGCATATACCCTGCCGAGCGTCACCAGCGCGCTGCCGTGATCCACTACCCACGTGGTGGCGCCCTTGGCTGCCTCGGCCATGGTGATGATCGCGTCGGCCGTCTGCTTGGCCCAGCGAGTGAGCGTGCCATCCTTGGCAAGCCGGTCAACCGTGGCGAGCATGTCGGTCAGCTGGCCCTTGAAGTAGGCCAGCACGCCCTGGTCGGCGACCTCTTGCTTCCAGTCCTTGAACCGCTCGGTGGCTTCCTTCCACAGGCCGGCGATAGTACCCACCTTGGCCGCTGCTGCTGCGCCACCATAGGACTCGGTCAGCAGGTCAAGGATGATCGCCTGCGCCTCAGCGACACGGCCTGTCGCTTCCATCTGCTTGATCAGCTGCTTCTGGCTGTCATCCAGCGTAAAGCCCTGCTTGCTCAGCGACTCCATCGCCTTGGAAGGCGTCTGCAGAGCCTTGCCCACCACCTCGGCCGAGGCCTCCAGGCTCATCCCCAAGCGCTGGGCCTGGTCGATCGTTATCTGCATGGCCGCCGGGAACTGCTCACCGACGATGTTGGTATAGGACAGCAGGCGCACCTGAGCCGCCGAGATCTGGCCGTCATCGAACAGGCCACCCTGCAGCTGCTTGCGCATCCGGGCCAGCCCGGCCGCGGTGAACTCACCCTGCCTGCCAGTTGCGGCCAGGGCCGCCTCCAGTTGCCCAAGCTCCTGCTCCGCGTCGCTGCCTTCCTTGATGATGTCCTTGATGCCATCAACGACCTTGCCGAACCCGATGAAGCCAAGCGCGGTCGCGGCAATGCCCTTGAGCTTGTTGAGGATGCTGGTGGTCACGGACGCCGAGGCGCCCAGCTCAGCCGTCTCCCGTGCTGCCTCGCCGGCGCGCTCGCGGTAGGCTTTCAGCGATTCGGCGGCGGAGGTGCTGGCCTTGGCCTGAGCCCGGAACTTGTCGTCGCCTTCCTGAATCTGCTGGTTGCGCCGGCGCGTTTCATCCGCAGCCTGGGCAGCAGCCCGGGCCTGGTCGGCAAAGGCCGAGGCGATCTTCGATGCTTCCTCGCGGAGGCGCTGTTGGCTGGCGGCCAGCTGGGTGGTGTTGACCCCGAGGTCGCTGAGGCTGTCCTCAGCTTTTGCCGCGGCCTCCCACTGTTTGTTCAGCGATTCCTTGAGCTTGTCACCCTCAGCACGCAGGCTTCTTTGAGCATTGAGCAGCTCCTTCGACGGCGCCGCCGTTTCAGCGATCTGCAAGGAGAGCTGATACGCCGCCTTTTGATTGGCATCAAAGCGGGTCTCGAGATCACCCAAGGTCTCAAGCAAGCCGTCGAACGCTTCGGCCTTCTCGGCGGTAGCGTTGAGCTCGGCCAGCTTGTCCACCAGCTTGCCAGTGTCGGCAACCGCAGCGTCCGAGGCCACACCCATTTCGGCAAGCGCCAGGCGCAGTTCGTCCACGCCCTCGGTGCCGCTGGTCTCAAGGACCAGCCGCAGCGCTTCCTCGAATGCCGCATTGTTCGCCATCAACGTTTCCCCTGCCTTGCCAGTTTCAATTGCCGGATGAGCTCGCTACCGCGGTACTCGTTCATTTCACGAGCCAGGCGTGAAACGACCACGTCCCCCTGGCCCATCACCATCTGGAATGCGCTCGGACCTGTGAGCGTCCGCAGCTTGCGGCGGCCATCGCGCCCGGACGACGCCGTGGCGTCTCGCGAGAACTGGCGCGCCACCAGGCGCCTTTGGCCATCAACCGTCGCGATGAAGGCCGAGTTGTAGACCTTCCGCTCACCCTTCTGGATCAGGGCGGTCGCACCAGCTGTCTTTCGTCCGCCCCAGCGCCCACCGAACCCAAACAGCGGAAGCGGCTTGGCCGAGGCATTCAGCGAGATGTATTCACCGTTCTCATCCGCACCGGTGCGCACGGTGAAGCGACCGGTCAGATCGCTAACGCGTACGTTGTAGATCTCACGAATGGCTCTCTTTGCCGCGGGCTCGAACCGCCGACGCACCGTGATGGCCGACCGAGCGTCGGCCTTTGCGATCGCCGCTGCGCTCACACCATTCACCTTGGCAGCAATGCGGGCCAAGGCAGCGGCATTCATGCGTCGGTCGAGGCTTGCGAACCTACCCATAGCTCAGAGCCCCCACACAAAGGTGGTCGGCGCCATCCCAGGCGCCGACCACTGAGGACTGAGAGCAGCCCTCTGCCGCATCAATCGGGCTTCTGCTCGTACACCTTGAAGGTGTACAGCGCGGTCTCTTCCGAGCGGAAGATCACCGAGCCGGTCAGGGTCACCTGGATCGGGTCGTCGCTGAACCAGTCCACATCGCCATCTACGGTCAAATCAACCTGCGGAATACGCAGCAGGCCGTTCTCGCCACTGATGCGATCCTGCACGTCACCCATGATCATGAAGGCCTTGTTGGGCACCGCGCCGCCATTGATGGCCGTCTGCAAATAGCCGTCATAGCTGTAGGACACGGTCAGGGCATCGCCATGGGCAATGTCACCCTCGGCCAGCGGGATGAGGATGCCCTGCCGGTTGTCGATGTCATAGTCGACACCGGCCTCCAGCGTCTCGGCCCCCTTCTTAATGACCGGCGCCGGTGAGGCCATGATGAAGCGATGGCCAAGCTCGATCGGTGCGTCCTTGCTGTAGACGGAGAGAGCCTGGTTCGACACAGTGCCTGCATCGACCGAGGTCGATACGGCGCTGCCGTAGAGCATGCGGGCGAGGATGGCCGGCGGCACTTCCAGTGCGGTCACACTGATGCCGGTGGTGCCGGGATTGGCATCGGTGTGGATGATCTGCCCGTAGCGATCATCGCGGCGCTTGCTCTTCACTTCGGTCGTGTCGCCAGCCTCATAGCTGAACGTCAGCGAGCTCTGTTCGAGCGGCTTGTTGCCAAACTTGTCGTCCGGATCGGGAATGACGGGAATGCGGTTGGCACCGGCGCCGTGCTCATAGAAGCGCAGATCGCCGGCGAACTTACGGACCTTGGGTTGGGCCATTAGGGTTTCTCCTGGGGATTGGACACGGGCTGGAAACTCTCGGTCAGACCGGCCCGCGCGGTGATCTGAGCGACAACACTGGAATGACCGGCGTCATCGGTGACGGGGACCAGTTGTGAATCGACGACTTCGAACTTGGTGAGACCCAGCGGCAGCGACCGTGAGTCGAAGGTGAGCACCCTCAACAGGTCATGCCGGGCGCGGTGTACCAGACGATTCGGCCGGTCCTCGTCCTGACCTCGCGGCACGCTGAACTCGATGGTCAGAGCCACATCGGAACTAGCCTGGGCGCGGCCTCCCGACGTGGAGCTGATCCGATCCACAACAATCGCGGTAGCGGCAGTGGCGAGATCAGGCGGCGCGTCTTCGTCATCGAGCAGGATCAGACCGCTTCCGATATCGGTGAAGAAGCCCGACTCCGTCCTGATGAGGCGCACCCGCCCTGCCAGGAACTCAAGTAGCTGCCAGCTTGCCGGCTCCTTGGAGACATCAGTCAGTGACACGAATCACCAGCCAGCGGCTCAGCGAGCCGTCGTCAGAAATGGGTTTGGAGTTGGAATACAGCTCGCCGTCTACAAGCACCCGCCCCTTGAAGGCCGGACGGAAGCCAGCGGTTCGCACGTAAGCGATTTCGACTCGGCCGGCCACGAACTGCCTGAGCCCGCCGATCATTTCGCTGTCGCGGTCCACATAAACCTGGCAGGGCACGGCAGCACCGCCGTCCGGCGGCGTGTATGTGGCGAGGTCAGCCATGCCCGCTGCGGCAAGGCTCGCATGTAGGCCAGCGTCCATCTCGGCAAGGAATGCGCGCTGTCCCATTACTTGCGATTCTCACGGCGACTGGTGACGCACAGCGCCAACACGACGCACAGCACGACGACGGCGAATGCCAGAAGCGCGCTCACGGCTTCACCTCGGTGCCCTGGATAGCGCGGACCTGCTCGGCGCGGCCATTGAGGCGCTCAATGACAGCACGCCTCTGGGCGGCAACATCAAAGCACTGCGCGATCGGGCCTTCGGGAACAGCCTCGGTGCGGGTAAGCGCGGCCGGAATCGTCACATATACGCGCCGCTCCACCACCACAGGCTCAGGGGTCACCGCGCACTGCGCCGGGCCTGCATCAGGCTTCGTCTGCCCACACGCAGCAAGCACGGCGGCGAGCGCCGCGACGGTCAGTAACCGGAGAATGCTGGGCATGATGCTTCCACCTCGGTCAGGGCCAGCGCACAGCGCGTCTCACGCGCTTGGCCGGCATAGCGATTCATGAACTGCTTCAACGTCTGGTTTGCATCCGCCTCGCGGGCCTCAGCTGCGGCTACCGCGCTGTCGCTCTGCCGCTTGAGCGTGGCCGCTTGGTTCTGCGCCAACGCCAGCTCAGCTTGGAGGACGCCAACGGTGCGGCCGTAGCCAGCGTTGGCCGCAGCCAGTTCCGCAACCCGCGTGTTGGCGCCCTCCTTCTGCGAGGCACAGGCTGTCGCCGCACCTTCATAGGAGGCAGCGGCAGCACGAGCATTGGCCCGCACAACCACAAGGCAGACCGACAGAGCGATCACAACCAGGGCGAGAACCCCGATCATCCACAGAAGCGGCTTCATCGTGACCACGGAGGGCAGCTTCATCGCGCACGCTCCGTCAGGCCGGCTTCGTCCTCGCGGCGACCGCAGAGACCCGCCTCCAGATTGGTGCCACGCCACAACCGGCACATCTGGCGAATCTGGCCCGCGACGCAATGCACGTCCGCGCCGGGCAAGCACACGTCGCGGATTGCACGCATCTCCGTGCGCGCCGGACCGGTCATCGAGGCACCGCGGTTGTAGACCACGGAGACCAGTGCACCGCGGGCGTCTGCGGGAAGAGCATCGAACCCGTCAGCACCGAATGCTCGGCGCGCACTGGCGTGATAGCGCGGAAGCGAGGCCACGCCGAACACGTCACTCGCCAGCCCGAACGGAACGCGCACGTCGCGTAGATCCCGCACGACGGGTTGCGCGGCAGGCCCGGTGATCCCAGCGGTCGCTTGGAGGCGGGAGGCCGCGGCCAGGGCGGACCAGTCCAAGCCGATCTGCTGGCGGGTCTGGTGGCCGCCGTCGTAGCCGATGCCCCACGTGACGCCTGATGCGCCACCCGGCCAGATGGGCGCCTCATAGCGCCGCGTGTACAGCGCCTGGCTGCCAACCTCCCAACGGACAATCAGCGCAACAGCAGCTGGCGAGATGACCGACAGCCGGGGGACGTTGGCCGCCGGTGGCAGGACCTGCTGCACGGCTTCCTGCAGAGCCACGACCACCGGCATCACTGCACCTGCGGCCGACTCTTGGGCTGATTCAACCACCGGGGCTGCAGCGTCGGCCACATCTGCGCGCGCCTCAGCTACTGCTGCTGCCGGCGCGTCAGCAGAGGCCGGCACGGACGCTGCCACTGGGGCCTGGCCGCAAGCGGTGAGCGCGGCAACCAGCAGCGCAGAGAGAACGCGACAGGCGATCATCGGGCGATCCAGAAGAAGGCAACGAACAGGCCAACCAACGCCACCCATTCGGCGCGATCAAGCAGCAATAGGCGCCAGGCCGATCGGTCACCAGTCCGGGCAGCTTCATGCAACTGCCGCTCTTCATCGTCGCGCAGGTCGAACAGATAGGTGCGCTTGAACAGCCAGGCAGCCGCGCAGGCGGTCGCCAGGTACGCGGCGGAAATCGGCAGCTGCAGCAGCTGCGCCAACACGTCCCCGCCGATGGTGCGATCGAGCGCACCCAGCAGAATCCAGCCGAGCAGCGCCAGGAAGATCAGGACCGGCAGCCAGACGATGAACTCCTGCCAGCGGCTGAAGAAGGAGAGGATGCGATTCATGGTGTTTTCTGCGCCTGTTCCACGGTATTGAGACGACGCTCCAGCTCGGCGATCCGCCAGATCACCCCGTTGTCCAGCTTCGCGTTGACCACCTGCACGTCGCTGGTTACCTGCTGGAGACCCTTGCCCTGCTCTGCCTGGATGCTGCGGATGTCGTTGAGCATCCAACTCACCACGCTGCCTGCGATCGTCAGCACGAAGGGCAGCGCGAAAATGGCAACCTTGAGCGCCACAGACGCAAACTTTCCGTTCATGGCCCGGTCGAGCTGGGCATTTGCATCAGTGGTGCTCATCAATCCCCCTGTGTTCGTAGAAGCTCCACCACCGCACACGCCACCCGGGCATCTGTGTGCGGTGGTGGGCTAACCCTTATGCGCCGCCGGTACCGGCCGCTGCGGTGCCCGGCGTCAGGCGCACCAGCACCTCAGCGTCACCGTTCGCTGCCGCCTCCACGGCGTAGCCGAAGCTGTTGAAGTCCGTGGCGCCGCCGGCGGCGACGATCACCCGCTCGTCAGCGCTGGACCAGTTGACCGCCGCGCCGTTGGCAACGACTGCGGTTGCCAGCTTCGGAAGGCGGAAGACGCCCTCCACGTGGACCGCGATGCGGTCGCCGATTCCGCCGTCGGTGACCGCGACACCGAACAGCTTGCCCTTCGCGACGACACCGCCGCTCTTGACCGCCTTGTCCAGCACCACGTCCAGCACGCGGCCGTCCTGATGTGCGTTCTTCATGACTGTTTCCTCAAATCGAAAGGGATATCGCTTGGGCGCGAACCGGCAACCCGGCCGCGCTCAAAATTGGCGGAGGCTCAGGTCGGATTGCCCGGGTTCTTGTAGATGCCGCGGTAGTCGGCGATCGCCGGCGCAGCGTCGAGGCGGACCTTCCAGGCCACGCCATCAACCGTGAAGCCTTGCTCCTGCTCCAGATACGGGGTCTGGTTGCCATCCAGGTAGCCGACGACGATGCCGTCAACGAACGCGGGGTTCGCCAGGCCGTACCACGCCTTCGGGTCCTTCTCGTCCAGACGACCGTGATCCCAGACTTCGAAGGTGTTGCGGACGGTGTTCGGGTCTTTGTCCCCCGTGCCAGCACCGACGGCGTACTCGGCCTCGCGTACGGCCCGCGCCAGCAGGTTCAGCGCGACCGGGGTCAGCAGCCCCTTCATGGGCACCTGGATCAGGTTGCCGCTCTTGTCCTTCTGCAGGCGCATGGCCGACTGCATGGCCCCGACGCTCGCCGTGCTGATCAGGGCAGCCGGCAGCAGATTGCCGTGTTCAGCGCTGAAGAGACGCTTGCCATCCGCCAAGATGGGGTTGCTGTTGATCAGCTCGAACACGGCCTTCGCCAGCGTGCGGCGAGCGGCCTGACCCATCTTGCGCGGCACGTCACTGAAGATGCCCAGGTCATCATTGATGACAGCTTGGCGGGTGATGGTGAACAGCTTGCCGTAGGTAACGATCTTCATCGCCTGCGACTGCTCGCTGAAGGTGCCCTGCTTGTACTCGCCGCCTTCCGGCACGATGTCCAGATCCGAGAACGCACCCAGGCCGACCAGGTTGGTCGCCTTGAAGTCCGGCACGTTCACCGGGCGGGTGAACTGGTCGAAGTTCTCCTCCGCTTCCTGGTAACCCTGCGCCACGGCGCGGCGGGAAGCGTCGCCCAGCAACGACGGGAAGTCCGAGCTGCTGTGCGTGAACGCCATGCCGACGATCTGCATGCGATCCATCCCGGCGACGTTGGTGCCGGTGGCCTGGACGCATGCACGGGCGATTTCGCCCATGGTCATGCCACGGAACGGATTGCCATCGGTGGCCTGCACCAGGCCGGCGCGGGCCTCAATGGCGTTCGACATGGCGGCGCGGGTCAGGTCGCGCTGATCACCGCCCGGAACGATCCCAGCGTTTCCGTTGAGCGGCTGGCCGTTGGAGCCCAGCAGCGCCAGGATGTGGCGGCCGGCATTGTCGGCAGTCACACTGATGTCTGCCGCGGCGATGATGCCGTTGACGTACTCAGCCACGGCCGGGATGCCCATGTGTGTCTGCGCAATCGCCTGAATCTCGGTGTTGCGCGTCCGCAGCGCCAGCATCGCCGCCGCTACCGGATCTGCCGCGGGAGCAGCGGCAGTGACGGGCGCCGGCGCCGGAGCTGCGGGAGCTGCGGCCGGAGTTGCGGTATTGCCCGCCGCTGCGGCGGTCGCGAGACCGGCACTGGCGAGGATGGTGGCGTACTGCTGTTTCATGGTGGGATCCTCGATATGGCCGATCACGGCCGACTGGCTTACCTCAGGGAGTGAGGCGAAGGTTTGCGGGGAGAGGCTGGCAACGATGTGGCGACGCAGCTGGGCGGTCACCGGCGCACCAGCCCCCTCGATTGCGTGGAGATAGCCGGTAACAGCGACTGCTGAAGCGGCCTGCCAGCGGGCGCTGGCACCTGGATCGGCATCCACCACCACGTCGGCCAAGCCGGCATCGATCGCCTGCGGCCCGGAGTACCAGTGGTCAGCGTCATCCGTGAGCAGCCGTTCCATGTCCTCGCGGCGGCCCGAACGAGAGGCATATGCCTCAAGCATCGCTGCCGCGTGGGCGTCCAACGCCTCAGCGTTCTGACGGAAGGTCGTGGCAGTGCCAGCCGCGACGGTGCGCGGCCCATGCACCATGACCAGCGAGCTGGCGAAGACACGGCGCTCATCGCCCGCCTGAAGGATCAGCGACGCGATGGAGGCGGCCTGACCCTCAACAGTCACCACGGTGCGGGCCGGATGGGACTTCAGGGCGTTGTAGATCGCCATACCGTCGGTGACGACGCCACCCACGCTGTTCAGGCGGACGTGAATGGTCGAGGCGGTGATCTGCCCGATGCGCTCCACCAGATCCAGGGCGGACACCGATTCCTCGAAGAGGTACCCGCCGATGGCGCCATAGATCATGACTTCGGCAGTGTCAGCCTCGGCGTGCACCTGGAAGAGGCACGGCCCCAGTTGGCAGTCCGGGCCAGCGTCGGCGGTGATGGAAAGGTTGATGGCGCTTGCCAACAGGCTCACTCCACGCATGGTCATTCGCTCCTGGAAAGATCGCGCGTCAGCGAGCCGAGCACCTGTGCCCGGGCCTCTGCGCTGGTATGGGGCGCCGTCGGCGCGATTTCGGCGGCCTGCTGCTGCCAGTCTTCTCGCTGGCGCAGCACGTCGGTCGGGTTGTTTCCGTACTGCAGGATGTTCTGCTGCGGGCTGACCCAGCCCCGGTCCTCGGCCTCACCCTTGGCATAGGCTTCTTTCAGCGGGTCGATCCACGGCATCACAGGTCGCACGTAGGTCGACGCGGCCAAATGGCGCAGCGTCCATCCACGCGGCAACTTGACCTTGCCTGCCAGTACGCACGCTTCAATGAAGCGCTGCCGCTGCGGGCGAATGCTCATCGCGATGAAACGCTCGGCGAGCATCAGGTAGCTGCCCCACTTCTCCACCAGCTCCTGTCGCTGAGCCGAGTACGTGCCGTTGTAGTCCAGCGAGAGGCTGGAATAACTCACGCCGATACCGCCGGCGGCGGCACGCAACTGCTCTTTGCGCCAGGTCGCGGCATTCGGGTTGGGCCGATCGGTACCGAGGCTCTCAATCGATTCGCCCGGCAGCAGATCGTCAAAGATCGCGCCTGGTGCCATGCGGAGTTCGCGAACCGGAGCACCGTCCTGCATCAGCACACGACCACCGAGCCCGTCACCGCCGCCGAACATGCTGCCCTCGCCCTTCTTGATCTGGAAGGTCATCGACGCAGCAACCTTGGCCGCAATCCGCTCCGACTCTTCGTAGTCCTTCACATCCTCGAAGCGCGACATGGAACTGGCGAACACGCTGAGCCCGCGCACCTGGTGCAGCCGGCTCAGGTTGGCGATGCAATGCATGAAGTCGGCAGAGACCCGCTTCGTCTCAAGCCGGTTACCGAAGGGATCACCCGGGTGCTGCTTGTAGACATGAAATGCGACAGGGCGGCCCCAGGCGTTTCTCTCGACGCCCTGCAGGATGTTTCGGGATGGGTCGCTGAACTCAAGAGGCACCAGATCCGCCTCCAGCATCTCGATGCTGTAGGGGACGACACTGCCATGCGCCAATCCCGGCACGAAGCCGATCAGGTCCTGATAGAACACATCGCCATCGCGAAACCAGCTCCGTGCCAGCAGCTGCTGACATGCACCGTAGTCGTGCGTCTGAGTGACCTCCGGACGGTCCCACCATTCGTCCCACAGATCATCGAGCTGCAGTGCCAGGTCGCGGTTGATCGCTTGGCCCGGCAAGCGCGGGGAAGCAAGGACATCAATCCCAGACCCGACCGTGTTCTGCACCAGGACGTTCAGGGCATTGTCGGCCAAGTCCAGATCACGCTCGAGGTGCCGTGCTTGGTCCCTCAGCTGTCGGGCATCCATGCCAGCAATGGCGCCGCCACTACCCCAGTCACGGGCGAGCTTCCGGCTGCGCGACGGACGGGTCACCTCGTGGGCACGGGCTTCAACGGGGGCCGCCGCCAGGGTGCGTGGTGCGCGATCTTCGGCTGTGATGGTCAGCAAGCGCTGGCGGGCGATCGATGCGGATGCCATCAGGTGGAACCGCCAAAGTCCGCTGTAGCCCAGCCCGCCCGACGGCGGCGGCCCCCGTTTGCCTCACGGTCAACAACCGCCTGCCACTCAGCGCGGCCTTTTCGAATTTCTGCCAGGTCAGCGTGCGTCAGCTGCCGCTCACCGAAGCGAACGCTCTGGCCCTTCAGCACAGCGATCTCCGCCTGTGCGTAGTGTTCGAGCATTTGCTGTGCAGTTGTCATGCTGCATAGGCTAGGGATGTCGGTGTCCACGAACTAAACAAAGTCGTGGACACCCCCTCATGTAACTAACTGTTTTTAAAGGGCCTAAAAACTAATTTGTCTCCACTTTCACTGAAACCGTGGACACGCCCGCATTTGAGGGCTTCGGAAGCCCTCCAGGGAACAGCTCATGCAGCTTTGAGCGCGATACCTCAAACTCAGCCATCACTTTTTTCACTGAATTCCCACGCTCCAATGCGCTCTTGATCAGAGCCACTGGGTAGCTTCGCTGGGCGGCGGGAAAATAGGGCTGTTCACCTGCGAAGCAACGCATCACTGATTCCACGAACGGTCGCGCCATAGCCTCGCTGATCCCGATGTCCTCGCGCATCTTGCCCAAGATGCGCGCGCGCAGCTGCTCTTCTGTTTCCTTACGACGGGCCATCAGAACCCCCATCCATCGCGCGCCGCGATGCCTGCCGAGCGCGGCGGAGCCGCAGGCGCTTGCGGCTTGACCGGCGCCACAGGCACAGAACCGGGCACCAATGTTTCACGGGAATCCGAAGGCTGGTCAAACAGCCCATGTGACACCGGGTGGTACTGCTCCTCAAGCGCAGCCCATTGCGAGTCGCGAATCACGTCCGCTTTTACCGCTGGGGCGAGCGAAGCCCAGATGGCATAGACGACGGTATCCAGCTCTTCGTTCCTTGCTCCCTTCGGCTTGATCCATGCACCCGCGTCCTGATCGAAGTACTCCACCGTCAAGCCCTTGAAGTAGCGGGCCGGCAACGCACCCGGATCGGGGTTAAGCGGATCGTGCACTTCATCGCCACGGCCGCCAGGGAAGCGCAGCATACGCACCGAGAGGTTTTCGTCTGCACCCTCCCGCTCCGCCTCATCCTTTGCGCCCAGCGCGGCCGTCAGCCAGCCGTAGACCATGTGCTTGAGCACGGACGTGCCGACACCCCACACACCAATGCTGCGGGCCACTGTCTTTTCACGGTGGTTGACCTCGGTTTTGGCCGGGCGGTAGACGGCACGGTCCGATTTCCTCTCCGCACGACCACGCACCAAATAGACGGCCTGCTTGATGAAGCCAAGCGGCGTCTCGATCATTCGGTTGGAGCCAGAATTGCCGACCACCTTCTTGACGAACTGCGCCACGGTCTCGGTCCAGTTGCCGCCGTCCAGCGCTGCCGCAGAAATTCCCATCTCAATTCCTTTCGCTGTGCGCCAAGTACCCTTCAGGTATTCATCCAGCGCGTCATACGTTTCCAGGATCGTTGGGTCCAAGTCGATTACCGCGTAGTCCACCACCCAACGTCGCTGGCCGCGCCCTGTTGCAACCACCTGGATCTCAGCGCGGTCATGCTGGAAATCAACGCCCGCAGTGAGCACCAATCCACCAGGCGGCACGATGCCCTTGTGCACACCCGGCTCGGCCAGCTTCGCGACTTCCTCAGAATCCTGCTGCTGCCGCTCGCCTTCGAAGGGGAGACCCAGCTTGAGGTTGTAGAAGCCAGCCATCTTGTTCGGATCGCGATCTGCCTCTGCCTTCGCGTCAGCCAGATCCTTCCATGACGGCCCCAGACCCAAGGGCGCATAAGCGGCCCAGGCGTGGAAGCTGCGGTGATAAGGGTCAGCTGCCAGGTTCGTCGGCTTCCAGTACGCGGTGCCGCCGAAGCCGCGCTCGGCAAGCATCGTGTCCTTGTGATGCTCGTGGATCACGCAGCCACTCACCTCGCAGGCAAACGTCCCATCCGGCTGCAGTCGTTCCACATCGAGCGTCTGCTCACCGGCACACTCAGGGCACTGCACGACGTAAACGCACATGTCCCCGGCCTGGTAGCCAGCCTCAATGGCGCTGGCGCCCGCGATCGTCGGAGTGCAGGCACGATAGACCTTGCCGCGGTCGCCGTAGGAACTGGCGCGCGCCTCCAGCTGCTGATCGGCCGGACCCTGGCCGCCCAAGTCCTTCGGGTATTCGTCCACCTCATCCATGAAGATGTAGCGAGCAGTGCGCTGGCGCAGCTGGTTACTGGAGTTGGCCCAGATCGCCCAGAGCGTGCCGCCCGGGAAGTGCTTCTCCAGGGTGTTGTCTGTAGCGAACTTGGCGCGCAGCTCGGGCATCTCTTGCACCGCCGGATCGAACTTCGACAGCACCCAGCTGCGAGCGAGGTCCTTCACAGGCTGCGCCACGATCATTGAATCCGAACCGCGATCGACCACGTACCCAGTCCAGTTGATGCCGATCTCGGTGGCACCAATCTGGGCTGACTTCATGAAGTCAACGATGCGGACCGGCGAATGGTCGCTCAGGCAATCCATGATCTCGCGGAGGATCGGGTTACGAGCCGTACGCCACTCACCGGGCTCGGCACCCGCGCCCTTGGCGATGATCCGATTTGCATCCGCCCACTCGCTGACCGTCTGCCGTGGCGGCAACGTCCAGGCCTTCTCCCAAGCGGAGCAAACGACCCTCTGCGGATCTGCGAGCACCACATCATGCGCAATCAGGTCGAGGCTCATTCGGCGGCCTGCTGCAACGGGGCGGCTTCAGCCGGGGCACCGGTAAGTAGTGCCTGCGCGTCCTTCTGCATCTTCTCGGCGATCTTGCGAATCTCATCCTCCAGCATCGCCTCCACCTTGCGCGGCTCGCTCTCTGCGGCCAGCTGCGACCGCAGCCTGCTCGGCAGGTTCATCATGCTGTTGAGCGCCTGGCGCACCAGGGTGAACACAGCGCGCTCCACGCCCTTTGTGCGCGTCAGCTCGTTGAGTTCCTCGCCCAGCTCCAGCTCTGCCAACCGCGCCCGCGCCAGCCGTTCGCGACGTACCGCCTCCTGCACACTCGGCCCGCCGGAGGCGGAGAGAACGCCAGCAGTGGCGGCAGCCGGGCTTTCCGCGCCAGGCGTGCGATCGCCGCCGCGCAGCGGGTGCGTCAGGTCATTCAGCAGGGTGTCGCTGGCCTGGACGCGAATCGCCTTGCCGTCGCAGACCAACTTGCCCTCGCGGCGCATGCGGCGGATGTACGAATCGCTGACCCCACGGTGTTCCGCGTACTGGGCCACGGTCATCAGGTCCATAACGGAACTCATGCGGAACCCCCCAGTTCCATCGGAACCAAACTCAGAACCAGAAACACGTTCGAGCATCGCGCGCTTGGTGGCCCGCAATCCCCACGGGCCAGGAGGACCCGCGCCGAGGGGGCCTGTCGACGGGCCGGGGCGCCGGCCGCCGCCTTAGCCGGTCGTGGATTCGCGTGGAACATCCAGCCCGTCCTCACCGTCCAGACCATGGAGGCAAGGTCTGGACACCGCGAACCCTTGGGGCTGTTGAGTTGTCCTAACTGTCCAGACTGTCCATACCTGTTGAGAGATTTTGAGATTGGTTTGATGGGGTGGTATTCCATGTACACGCGCGCGAAAAGGTCTGGACGGTCGGGACGGCCTTGCGTTGCAAGGGGCAAGGTCTGGTCAATGGTTGGGACAGGTCCGGACAATCCTGCCGAGGTCTGGTCAGAAGTCAGGGCCATCGCCCACCTCCGCATGCTGGCCCTGGCTGCCACTCGCCTTGCCTTGGCTGGCGCTCGCCATCCAGTCATCGACAGATTCGCCGACCCGAAACCATCGGGGCTCGCGGCCACCCTCGGGCCAGCGCCGCCTCGCGCTCTCCCACCCCAGCGTTTTCATGATTGCCGCCACACGCATCTGCTCAGGCCTCCCGTGCTTGCCGGCATCCAGCCCTATCGCGAAGGTCAACAGGTCATCGGTGGTCGCCCAGCCGAGCCTCGTAGCCATTTGCAGGCGTGTCGGATACTTGGACGTATCGGCTCGCATCTCCACCCACGCTTCCACCCTGCCCTCCCAGCTGTCGCCGACGTACCGCGCGGCCTGCTCTTCCTTGGCGTCCTCGGGCAGCACCCAGAAGTCGAAGCCACCCTCGAATAGCTGGACGGCCTCAGCCCACAGCTGGTCGCGCTGTTCCGTAATCAAGTCGATGCGAACCTGCCCCTCCGTCCTGACCGGCAGGAAGCGCCTGCCACCCGTCGGATCGCGCAGGTACTGATGTTCATTGGTCGTGCCGGTGAGTACGCACTCGCGCCTGTACGAGCGAGGGACGCGGTCGTAGGGCGCTCTGAACTTGTCGACTCGCCTGGTGATGGCCGTCTTTACGCTGGTCACGTCCGCCTTGGAGAAGGAGTCCATCTCGCCGATCTCAACCCCCCAGGCACCTTGGATCACTTGGTAGAAGTCTTTGCCGCTGGGCGACTCACTGGTCTCGACGAACCACTGGCTACCGAAGATTGCGCGCAAGCCGCTGGACTTCTGTTTGCCCTGCTCGCCTTCGAGCACCAGCATGAAGTCAACCTGCGCGCCGACAAACGGCTGCTTCGGATCTACCCAGAGCAACCGCGCCACGGCACTTGCCATGAAGCACTGCGCTGCGCGCCGGCTGTATGCATTGTCCGGCGCGCCGAACATGACCGTTAGCATCTGCTCAACGCGAGGCACGCCATCCCACTCCAGCGCAGTGAGGTACTCGCGAATGGGGTGGCGCCTGTAGCGTCGTGCCACCGCAATCACTGCCTTCAGCACGAGGTCATCGCTGCACTTCATCCGGTATCGGTCAGGGTGCTGCAGCCACGCGGACAGTTCATATGCGTCCGTGTCAATGAACTCTTCCCGGCTACCACCGTTCCACGGCGGATCCCGCTCCAGCTTCACCTGGTTGCTGGAGTCGTTGAGCCAGAACAGCTTTGCCAGCCGCTCATCGTTCTCCATGATCAGGATCAGGTTGTGGAGCGTCCCCTCGACATTGTGGTCGCGGTTGAACGTCAGGTTGATCTTCCATGCTTCCGGATCTACCCCATCACCGCCTGGCGGCGGCGCACCGCGGCCACCGTCGACCACGGTCAATCTCTTACGCTTCGGCTCTGTCATCCCCGTATTGCCTTTTCATGTCCTCGCGCGATGCGCAGGTACGCCTTCGCACGCTCGCGGCGTATAGCGCGCGAAGATTCGTAAGGGTTCTCGATGGCCGCTTTGGCAGCGAGGCGATACAGCCGTGCCAGCTCCCGGTCCGAGTACTTGATGCGCTCCAACAGGCGGCCGTTACGTGACATCGGGTGCCACCACATTCAGTTCGACGACGCGATTGGCCGCCCAAGCTGCGAGCTGCCGCGGCGTCCACTTGTCCAGCTCTAGTGCGTCGGCGATATCCCAGCCGGCGGGCTGCCCGCTTACGTCGATCATCCGGATCGACTTCGCCCCAGCGCGTGCGCAGAGCTGCGCTACGCCCGGGACATAGTTCCCCGCGTCGTTGTGCCAGCCCAGCATTGCCTTGCGGCCCGCAGGGTCCGCATCGGGCCAAAGCACGACATCACGTCCTGCCACTGGCGACCAGTCGGACTTGCCGACGGCATTGCCGCCACCAGCCCAGGTCAGTGCCGCGTACCCCGCCCACGCGCCAGCGCCAGCCGCGCGGCATTTTTCGCCTTCAGGGATCAGTACCGGCGCATCCGGCTTGGCCGCAAGCGCGTCCAGACCGCACAGAGGGCGCGGTGTTGGGAACTTGACCAGGCACCACTGCTGCTGGCCGTCAGGACCGACGCACCACGTTACCTGCGGCGTCCACTTCTTGAGCTTCTGCGAGGACTGCTCGACGAACTCGCAGCGCAGGACGTACCCCAGCAGACGCCCCTCGGCGTCGCGGTAGGCGTCCACCCGCGTCGGCTTCATCCGGCGGAGCTTCCCGTTCTTCGGGTTCCAGATCGGCACAGTCCATTCCCCGCCGGCTATCAGCGGCGGCACGGCCTCAGGGACCGGAAGCAACGGCACCCAGTTCACCTCCAAGGGCTGCTCCACCACTTTTCGGGCGGTCGGAGAGGCCGGCGCGAACTCGTGGCCGCCCAGCTGCGCACAGGCCTCTTTGAAATCGAGGCCGGTGATCTTCTGAATGAAACCGATGGCATCACCGTGGGCGCCACAGCCGAAGCAATGGAAGAATCCCTTTGCAGGGTTGACCGTGAAGCTAGGGGATCCCTCTTCATGGAACGGGCACAGGCCAGTGGATTCCCTGCCGGTGCGCCGGAGCTTCACATACCTTCCGATGACCTCATCGAGATCCACGGAGTTCTTGATCGCTTCGACATCGATGCCGTTGTGAATCATGACCGCCCGCCCTTGCGTGCCGCGCGGGCTGCAGCCATGTTCCACTGCATGCGCATGTAGTCAGCAATGCGCTCGCGGCACCCGACGTCGCCCGTGCAGACGCCAGGGTGCGGACACATCGTCGGCAGCGCCTCGATTGAGGCCTTCCATTCTGAACGCGGCTTACGGCCGATATCGAGGGCCTTGAGCAGGCAGCAACTCACGCCCACGGCTTACCCCCCAGGTCCAGCTGGCGCTGGGCAGTAGCCTTCAGTTCGTCCTCGCGTCGCAGGCGCTCGCGCTCTGCCATCGCTTCGTCACCGACAAGGGCTGGCACAGCGTCCGTCAGCGCACGGGCAGCCTCCTCCATCGCACGGCAGGCAGCAGCGCTCATCTTTCCTCGTCGCCTGTACCGTGCCCGGGGCGCGCGGAAGGTAGCCACGTCATTCACGGCTCACCGCTTTTTGGGCCGCCCTGCAGGCGTTGCGCTCCAGACGGAAGCAGAGCGTTCGGATGCTGCGCGTCAGGTCCTGCATTCCGTTGGCTTCGCTGATGCTCAGATCGCCATCAGCAACTGCCTCCAGCGTCGTTCCCGAGAGCCGGCCGGTCATTGCATGCAGCTGCAGCAGCTTTTTCTGCAGCGCTTCCAGTTCATTGGGCCAGCCGCCCTCGGGCGGCGGTGGCACGAAATCGACCATCAGGTTGAATTGACCGCCGAGTGAGGCGATCCAGTCGGTTGCCAGCTCGGCCGTGTCCACGAACTGCTGGAGGTACTCGGTGAGCATCTCGGCCATTTCCATCGACAGCGATTCACCCGCCAGGCCTCGCAGCTTCTTGCGCAGGGTCTCGCCGGTGATGCCTTTACCGCGGCGCTCGCTGAGGTAGACCGCAGCTGCCTGGACATTGCCAGGCGCTTTTGACACGGCGTTGTACAGCGCATCCCGCCAATAGAGGTCAGATCGTTGGCACGTCATGCGTCACCCTGAAACAGGCTGCATTTCATCGTTTCGCCGCGCCCATCGGCTGCACCAAGATGCAGGCCATGAGCGAGATCATCCTTTTCCACCACCGCATGCGCTTCAGTGCACTTCGCACCTTCGATGCCAATCGAGGCGTGGGCGGTGTGGTCGCCGTTTACTTCACGCCGGAGTGCAGTCTCCCTACCCATGGGACGCCACCTCCCACCAATGAAGCGGTCGCCCTGCACGTTGTCGCTGCTCACGCAGGGCTGCCCACTGATCAACAGACAGCGCCATACCGTCGGGGTGACGGGTCTCGATGAGCGCTATGTCCACAAGGCAGCCGACCTCTCCATTTGAAAGGTCAGACTCGAGCGGGATCGCAGAGAGGCTCATGCAGCCTCCCCGGGAGGCCAGATGTCGGGTCGAAGGTCGCACCGTAAGACCCCCTCGACACCAACCTCGGCGCCGATGGTCAACGAGGCGCGCTCAATGCTCTGGGCAAGCTCTGGACTGGTGCGCTTACCCCTCCAGCCGGTAGCGCACTGCCAAAGGTAGCCCTCGGATGCGCCAGTCAGCACTGCCAGGCGACGCTTCCGCTCGGAATCTGAAATGAAGGATAGGAGGTCCATGTGGACGTATTTAGCCCTGAGCTAAACCCGCATGTCAAGCTGACAGCGAAACACCGGGCTTTAGCCCCTAGCTACTCTTACGTCATGGACGTAACCAGTACCCGCCAGCACAACCTTCGGACCCTAGTTGATCAACTGGCGGCCGCCTTGGGTACTCAAAAGGCGGTCGCGATCCGCCTCGACATGTCCCCGTCCTACCTCAATCAGCTGTTGGGGGGAAAGAAAATGGGTGACGACGTCGCGCGCAAGATCGAACGCCTGGGCTCCCTGTCGCATGGGTGGATGGACGTTGCGCATGAGGGCGGCGCCGAGAGCGCGAGCAATCAAGCATCTCAGCCCCTGCGAATAGACCCTGAGATCATCGCCTCCGCGCTCAGGCTGTTGAGGCTGACCTTCTCAAATCTCGACATTGACGACTTCGACAACGAGCTCGACGGCACGCCACTGGCGTATGCGTACGAGTACTTGTACCGGCGAGGCGAGGTTACGGTCACACCCGACAACCTGATCGATTTCAGCAAGGCATTGGCCGATCGACTCAGGGAGAGGAATGGAAACGAAGAAGAGGTTGCCCGAGCCCGGGACCATGGAAGCGCTAGCAGCGGTCATCGCTCAGCGCGTCGAAAAGCGTAAGCAAGCGCCGAAGCTCAGAGTCATCACGACCCCTAAACCCACGGTCATCGATGCGATTACGCGGGACTGCATACTGCGGCGGATCAGGTGGCTCAGAGACCAGTACAACCTTGGGTGTTTGATCGAGCAGGCCACGTTCAATCTTCCGGGCGTCGATTGCCTGGAAGATGCTGACCTGATGCAGCTTCACCGCGAAATGGAGGACGCACGCGAGTGCTGCGTCGAGGGCATATCCATCGAGGAAGCTGGGTTCATTCGCAACGTCGCAATCGACGAGTGACGTAGTGGCCGGCGGCGACTTTCGCGCGCCGGCCACCGACCCTATGGGGTCTGAGAGTTGTACTTCTGCCCGATTACGGCCTCGCGATCCCGACGCTGATCAGCGCATCGCTGTCGAGCAGCATTCATCGCAGTGTCGGCCACCTGATGTTCAGAAGTTATCGACTGCTGCAGGCCAGAGATCTGCGCACGAATCCCGGCGTCCAATGTAGCCCCAGCGAGGTTGTTGTTCACCCGCTCTGCCGAAGCATTGAGCCCCGCAATCTGCCGTTGGTACCCAGCAATCCTCGATTCGGCAGAGGGATAGATGCCAGCCCTGGATGAGGCCAAGCAATTCCTTTCAGCGATAGCGGCGTCCGAGAGATCTGTCGAGCGATACACCGCGTCTCGATTGGCGACCTCGGCAGCGGAGACGCTTGGCGCCTTCGCCCCGCGAACCTTCATCTCTTGCGCTTGCGGTCCACAAGGATGCTGTGAATACACCGTCTCCCCGTTGCTCCCCTTGCACTTGAAGACTTGGGCGGCTGCACCTTGAGCCATCAGCAGGCCCACCGCCAATCCGATCGACAACGCCACTTCCTTGAGCATCTCTAACCCTCCCCGGCTGTAGCCCAATTATCGGTCATCCACCGGCCGAACTGGCGGCACATGGCGAGATTTAGCTGTCAGCTATTGCTTCCTGAATTTAGCTGTGCGATAAATCGCACCGTCGGCACCCCAGCCGATGGGCGACCGGCGGGTCGCCACTGCGGCCCAGCCTTCCCCTGCTGAGCCGCAGACGCCTCTCCCCAGGCAATAGGCCCGCCGGCGCCCTCCTTTCCTACGGAGAGCGCCATGTCCTACCGCACCGCTGCCGACTCCCTGCCCAAGGCCCCGCTGCCGTTCCAGGCCGCCTCGTGCCTGCTGGCGCAGGCTGCCCGCGACCACACCCGCGCCAACGTCCTGCGTGCCCGCAGCGCCGGCGAGCACAGCCGTAACCAGCTGCGCCGATCGCGCCGCATGGGCGTTGCCGCCCGCCGCGTTGAAGCCGAGTCGCGCGACATGGCAGCCGAGGTGCGGGCATGAACCGCCGGTACCGGATCGCCTGGGCTGTCGTCGGCGCTGTGGCAGCCATCGTCGTGCCTCTTCGCCTGGTGGAGATCAGCCAAGCCCACGCCGACCGCGACGCCAACCAAGCGCGCTGGGCGGCGACCTCCAGTGTTCGCGGGTGATGCCATGCAGACCGCCCGCCCCGCGCCCCCTTCTGTTCCGCTGTGCCGCCCAAGGCACCGCCCGCAAATCGTGACGACCACTGGTGCGCCGACAGGCCACCAGCTCGGCGCACCTGTGCCGGCCCTCGTGCACTTCGAGTGCCATCTCTGCCAGAAGGCAACCGTACCCAGCCCCTCTCTCGCGATCGCCGAGCTGCGCTGGACCGATCCCGATCTGGCATCGCAGCTGATCCCCATCTCCCACCTTGCCCGTGCCCGCGGCGCTGTTCTCGCGCGCATGCCGGCAGCGCACGCCGCCTGACCTGGAGAACGCAATGGCTGCACCACTCAAACCCTTGGAGCGCGCCGCGCTCGTTACTGCCTTCGCTGCGGCCGGCCATGCGCTGAAACGCACCCGTGGTGGCTTCTGCTCGACCAGGCAGCCCGCAAAGGTCTTTACGCGGCGGGTCACCAACTGGCTCTACGAGCGCGCATTGATCGACTACGACGACCCGAGTTTTCCGACGCAGGCCACGCTGACCAAGTCGGGCATGGCGCAAGCCACCGCGCTGGTCGAACAGGCGCGCCTCAGCGCGGGGGCCCCATGACCCGCGCCTACTACCTCAAGGTTGCCGAGGCCAAGGCGGCATGCGCCGCGCCGCTTCGCGTTGAGGCCGATTCCGAGTCCATGGTCGGCCATGAAGAGCAGGCAGAGACGTTCCGGCGCTTCGCGTCGCAGTGGGATGTGCTGGCTGCGTCATATCGCGCCTCCGCTGAGCAGGCGGATCCCGCATGAAGGCGTCGGCCCTCCCCGTTGAGCATTCCTTCCCCACGGGCAGTCATGGCACCACCCTGGTGCTGATGGTCTGCGCAGGATGGCTGTGGGCCGGCATCTACGCCAGCCCGCACAGCGCCACTCCCACCGAAGTGGCGGCCGCCACGGGCCGCTCAGCGACCGTGCGTGGCCGCGAACTCCAGATCGGTACCGGCCGATTCGCCCTCTCTCAAAAGTCGCTGCAGTCGGCGCGCCGCTGGCTTGATCGCCAGGGCGTGCGCGTGCGCGACCTTACCGCCAAGGAACCAGCATGAGCGCCAAGATCCAGCAATTCGGCCGTGCCGCCGCCATCCGCGCTCTTCTGCTCGACCGGCCTGCTGGCGCGAGCGATGAAGAACTGCTCGCCTCCGGAACACTGACGTGCACGCTGAAGCAGCTCAACAGTTCGCTGGCGGCGATGCGCGACACCGGCCAGGTGCAGGTCAGCATCACCAAGGGCAACAGGGTCTGGATGCTGACCACTGCGATGCACAGGCTGATGCGCACCCCTGATGCGCGCGTGGAGCCGACTCGCGCCGCTGTGGCCCGCGTAATGCGCTCGGCCCCCACGGGCAGCCACAACAGCACCACCGTCCAGCACAAGGACCGGGATCGCGCCGAAATCGCCGATCAGCTTGCCGCGTTCCGGCGCGCCGGCGGCAAGGTAGAAGTCTTGGGCAATACCCCAACACGCCGAGAGATGACCCGTCGCGAGATCAACGTCGCCTCCGGTAGCCAACGGCTGGCGCAGGCGACTGCCAAACGAGGCCACCCATGAGCCGCTCGGTAGCGCGGCGCTCGCCGAATAAGCTTGGCGGGTTCTCTTGGGGCCGTTTCCCGATGGGGCTTTCCGGAATCGTCGTCTACCGCCTGTTCCTTCGGGACCATAGCGGCGCGGTGCATTTCGTAGGCCTGAACTTTTACCGTCGCGCCGCCCGCCGAGATATGTCGATCGCGCTCCGTGCTGCGTGCCATCGCCTGCGCGCACAGGTGGAAGAGATCAATCGAGCGGCGACCGGAGGTACCCCATGAACAGGGCAAAGAGCGTGGCTGCCTCAATCCATGCTAGCAGTCACTTTGTATGCGCTGAGCGCCTTATGGATCGTGTCGGAAGCGGCCTGAACATCGCGTACGGCCCGAACGTGAGCGTAGTGAACCGAAGTCATCATCAGAACCCATTCCGTGCGTTCGCTATACAGACTGAGCGTATCGGCTCCCAGCTGAAAATGGCCAGTCGATTCGATAGCCACGGATATCTTGGCCGCAAGATCCAAATCTGCTGCACCCCACTTTGTCAGGTCCACTTCGCGGCCCGACAGATCGCTAAGACGCTCGCAAATCTGAAGAAAATTAGCTTGCTCGTCACCCTTGCGCGTAAGCGAACTATGAACTTGCCAAGCCGCTGGCGCAGCGGGATCCAGTGGAAAGCGATCGTCAAGATTGCGCAGACGCCCAAGAGCGGCGACCACACTGGAACGGTAGCTCAGCGCAAAGAGAGCATTCGTTTTTTTTCGAACGAATCGGCGCTGGATCGCCGGGCCAAACAGCGCAACGAGAACCGCTGTAACGGTGCCAATGGCCGCCCAAGCTTCCCAGTCAACCGTACAGTACTTGCTGAGCTTCCAACACTGGCTGACGCCATCCCGCATGGACCAAATCTCGGCAAAGGCTCGCATGTGGTTGTCCTGTCCTTGTCGGAGCCGATTCTGCCATGAACTGCATCCAACCCAACAGCGGCGCCTACGCAATGCAATCTGCCTTGGCCGCCACAAACGTTCCTGCCACGGCGGCAAGCATGGGAGGCCAGGCATGAAACTTCTGACCGCCGATAAATGGCTGCAAAAGTACTTTGACGACACTAGCCGCCCGAGCGTTGCCACGCTGCAGCGCTGGCTGCGCGACGGAAAGATTCCCGGCAAGAAGGTCGGCGGGACTTGGTTCATCGACGAACACGAATGGCTTGCCGACGGCGACCTGCTCGTCGAGCGCGTACTGAAGGCAGGTTGATACGAATGGCACCGCGACCGCGCAGCAAGAGCCGCCAAGGATGGCCGGCGAACCTCTACCCCAATCGGGAAGGGTTCAAGTATCGGCACCCCGTGACAAAGCGGGAGACGTGGATGGGCACGGACAAGACACGAGCGTTTGCCGCTGCCAAGAAACTCAACGCGCTCCTCATGCCCACGAACGATCTTGTCGATCGGGTAATCGGCTCAAAGGAAACCGTCGCCGACGCGATTGCCGTCTTCCGCCGGGACGATATCCCGGGACGGAAGTGGGCGCCGAAGACGGCCGAGGTGTACGAAAGTGTGATCCGTCGCATTGAAGCTGGCATCGGCACCCGTCCGGTCGAACAGGTCACGGTCAAGGAGTGCGCGGAGTTCATCCGCGCGATCACCGCCTCCGATCGCGCGCGCCAACAATTCCGCTTGGTGCTGGGCTGGATTCTGGGCTGCGCCGTACAGGAAGGTTGGATCGATACCAACCCGGTGCTGGCCACCCGCCGCTTCCAACACGAGAAAAAACGCACCCGCTTGACCAAAGAGATCTACGACACGATCTGGGACCACGCCGAGCCATGGCTACGGCTTGCGATGGACTTGTCCCTGATCACGTTACTCCGCCGGGAGGACATCGTGTCCCTGAAGTTCTCCGACGTGCGGGACGGCTTCCTGTGGGTCGTGCCTCAGAAAACCGAGGGCACGTCATTGGTGAAGCTGAAGATCAAGGTCGGCGAGCAGCTGGGCATTCTGCTCTCACAGGCACGCGATTCGGTGATTTCCCCGTACGTGGTTCATCGCCTCCCTGACCGGGCCCGGCCCTCGGACAAGCGCGCTTCCGCGCGGGTGCACCACACCCAAGTCATGCCGGAGCAGCTGACCCGAGCGTTTCAGGATGCACGTGAGGCTGCGGGTGTCGCTGGCGAAAACCCGCCAAGCTTCCATGAAATCCGAAGCTTGGGCGGCGCCTTGGTCCGCGATGCGGGCTGGACGACCGAAGAGGTGCAAGCATTGATGGGGCACGCTTCCAAGTCGATGACAGACCACTACCTGGACGGGCACGACGCGCCGTGGACGGAGGTAGCGCCCGCGCTCACGCTCGGCCGTTAGCTGAAATCGGCCGGGGCGACCAAGTCGCCTCCTTTCGCTCGCTCCTTCCGGCATGCACCGCGCTGAACCATCAGCTCACGGATCGGAGCCTTCGTACAGGCTTCTCCTGATCCTCAACCCCGTACAACAGGCGCAATTCTTCGGGGTGCATATGGAGCGATTTGGCGAGCTCCCCCGCCGTGTAGCCAAGCTCCTGCAAATGAAGGTTGACGATTTCTTTCAGTACCTTCGTTGGCTCACGTGCGACGGCAATGCTATCCGGCTCAGCGCGACGATATCCCATCGCGCTCATCTGCCTCCACAGGTATTGGGCTTGGCTTGGTTGCACAAGGCCAATGGACTGGCAACGCATCAACAGCGAGGCCATCGAGACACGCCAAATTGGCTTAAGTGCCGCGAGCTTCTGAATCGTGATCCGATCGAGCAGGTACGGCCGTATGTCGCGCCGGGGCATCAACAGCGCGCTTGCGAACTGATTGGCCTCCTCCTCCATGGTTGAAGAAGGCACGCTATGCATGACCAGATGACCAAGTTCGTGCGCAAGCGTAAAGCGCTGACGATCACCAGGGGCGTTGCTGTCGATGAAGATGCAGGGCGGGGCACCAAGAGTTCTGATGGTCAGCCCGTCAACGCCAATGGACGACATATCACATTCTATGACGACGATGCCCGCGCGCTCGATGTGGTCAGTGAGGTTGTGCAGCGGGCCGTTGGGCAGGCCCCATGTTCGGCGCACCATCTCTGCGATCAGCTCGATGTCGCCATCGTACTCATCCGGATCAAGTGCCGGCAGAAGCAACTGCGCTTCGATATCTGCCGCAGCCAGCAACCGACGGATATGCATGAGGCGGATATTGAGGTCCGCTTCCAGCTTTTCTAATGCGCGGTTGCCCGTGCTCGCCTTCCGCCGATACATAGCATTACCGTGAAGGCTAATCGGCAGGCCGAAAGACCGGTCAGACTCGAAAAAGATAGATTTTGGGAAATCGACCGCCGCAGCGAGCTTATCCACGACCTCGTCGGATGGGTCGGTGATCAGCCCCGCCTCAAGTTTCGATACCGCCGCTTGGGACACGCGTGCGTCAGCGGCCAGCTGCGACTGGCTCTTGCCCCGAGCTTGGCGCACGGTCCGAAGGATCTCTTTGTTGAAGGTGGACATCAGCTCTCACCGGATTCACCGGCCTTGTCATCGTTAGTTTTACGGCCCTTCAAACGCACCAAACCTGTGGGTTTGACGGCGGGCATCGGCTGCAGCGGAGCATCAGGCTGGGCGGCGGGCAGCGAGCTTACCGAATCGTTGTCTATCAAGGAATAGGTCCACAGGATCGCCCCCCCTGCCCGGCCAACGACCAAAATGTCAGCAATATCAGTCTCATTGGGATTTAGACAGTACGTAACCTCCACGCGCTGCTGGGCGGCGACTCCTGTCAGCGGCAGCTGAGGGTCATGGAACGCAAGCGCCTCCTGGGTCGGGTAGTTCCTCGTAAGGCCCCCGCCATCGGACTTTTTAAGTCGGAAGGCGACAGTGCCATCCACAAGGAAGTGATAAGACTCGTGCTTGACGACCACCGACACGCCAGGAACGCCCTCCAGTGCCACGGCCGCGTAATGGGCCATCTGCTCCCAAACATAATTGGCGCGTCCGCGCCGACGCCAATGACTGAGCTTAGACCCCCGCCAGTCCTCCCAGCCCGATGTGATGGCCGTCCTGAGCGCCGGCTCAATCCGGTGGAGAGCTGACTTCACGACCTCGATTTTGGGTTCGGTCACTGGCGCACACCTGCAGAGGCAATTGATGACAGCCCCAGTGTATCAACTACATTTACTCATGTAAATTATAACTACATCTATAACCCACACCCCGGGCGACTCTATTGGGACGACGGCGCGTGCTCCGGCCCCTCTTCTCTATCGGGGCGGCCATCGCGATCAACTAGGACCTTACTCACTATGACCGAGGCTGGGATGGGGCCGCCAGTCGTCTGGATCAGTGTGACTTCTTCCTCGGCGGGGTGGCGGGGGTCAGCAAAGGACCGGGAATCGATACCATGGCTCTGAATATCCGACGCATCAACGGTGTAGATGTAACCAGGTTCGGAGAAGTGGTTGGTCGCAAAATCAAGCGCAACCTCGATCGATTTGGTGAACGACATGCAGCTCCCGCCGTACAGGCCGGCCATAATCTGATGGGCTCGCGCAGCGTTCTCAACTGTCGTGCCGGCAGTCGCAGTTCCATCTGCATTGAACTGACCGTCCGCCATGATCGCAATCGCGGCATCACGCCCTCGCGGCTGCAGCACACCACCGAGCTCTTCATCCCCGCGCTTTGTCACGCCTCTATATAGATAGGTCATAGGGTGTAAATAGGGTGGGAATAGGGTGTAGAACGAAAAAAGGCTCGCACCGTTGAGTGCAAGCCTTTGATCTTAATACCAACAATGGTCGGGACGGCCGGATTTGAACCGACGACCCTCTGCCCCCCAGGCAGATGCGCTACCAGGCTGCGCTACGCCCCGATGATGCTGGCAATGTCCCCGCCTCTCAGCGGGCCAACGAGTATAACGGGTTTGCGTGAAAAATGGTTCAGCGGCGCAGCAATTGCAGCACTTCTTCCAGTTCCATCCGCGTCTGCTTGATGATCTGGTTGCTCAGCGCCGATTCTTCGCGCGCATCGGCACCTTCCAGGCGCAGGCGCGCGCCGCCGATCGTGTAACCCTGCTCGTAGAGCAGGCCGCGGATCTGGCGGACCATCAGCACGTCGTGGCGCTGGTAGTAGCGGCGGTTGCCGCGGCGCTTGGCCGGCTCGAGGCTGGGGAACTCGGTTTCCCAGTAACGCAGCACGTGCGGCTTGACGTCGCACAGCTCGCTGACTTCACCGATGGTGAAGTAGCGTTTGGCCGGTATCGGCGGAAGTTCTCGGTTACTGCCCGGATCCAGCATATGCCTCTACCCTTTCCTTGAGCTTCTGGCCCGGACGGAAGGTGACCACCGTACGGGCGGAAATCGGAATTTCCTCACCGGTCTTGGGGTTGCGACCCGGGCGCTGGTTCTTGCGCCGCAGGTCGAAATTCCCGAAGCCGGACAGCTTCACCTGACGTCCCTGTTCCAATGCTTCACGCAGCACATCGAAGAACGCGTCGACAAATTCCTTGGCTTCGCGCTTGTTCAGACCGACTTCGTCGAACAGCTTCTCGGCCATCTCCGCCTTGGTCAATGCCATTGCCTGCTATCCCCCATGCTTCCCGCTCAGCCGCGGATCCGGGCGTGATGTTCACGCTCCATGGCAGAGACCGCCTCGGCCACCACCGCATCCACGTCGCGGTCCGTCAGAGTGCGCGACTTGTCCTGCAAAATCAAGCCCATAGCGAGACTCTTGAACCCCGGCTCGACCCCCTGGCCGACGTACCGGTCGAACAGGGTGACCTCGCGCAGCAGCGGGCCGACGACCCGGCGCAGGGTGGCTTCCAGGTCGGCCCAGGCCGCGGCCTCGGGCACCAGGAAGGCCAGATCGCGGCGCATCGACGGGAACCGCGACAGCTCGGTCGCCCGCGGCAGCGCGCGGGTGGCCAGCGGCGCCAGGTCCAGCTCGAAGGCGAACACGTCCACGTCGATATCCATGGCCTTGGCCAGGCGCGGGTGGATCTGGCCGATCCAGCCCAGGCTGACGCCGTCACGGTAGACCTCGGCCGAACGTGCCGGGTGGCCATACGGACGCTGCGACGGCTTGAACTCCAGTTCGGCGCCACTGGCGGCCGCCAGCGATTCCAGGTCGCCCTTGAGATCGTGGAAGTCGACCTTGCGGGTCGGCAAGCCCCATTGCTGGGTGTCGGCATCGCCACAGATCGCAGCGGCCACGCGCTGGGTCTCCAGCGGGGCGGGCTGGCCCTCGCCGGCCTGCTGATGGAACACGCGGCCCAGTTCGAACAGGCGCACGCGGCCCAGCTGGCGCGCGGCGTTGCGGCCGAGGGTCGCGACCAGGCCCGGCAGCAGCGACGGGCGCATCACCGCCAGTTCGGCGGAAAGCGGGTTGGCCAGCGCGACCAGGCCCTCGTCCAGCTGCCACTGCGCGAGCAGCGCGGCATCGACGAAGGCGTAGTTGATGGTTTCCTGCAGGTCCCGGGCGACCAGCTGGCGACGGACGCTCAGGTCGTCCAGGCGGGTCTCGGTCGGCATCGCCACGCGCGAGGCGCCGCCCGGCAGCGTGGTCGGAATCTGCTCGTAGCCGTGGATGCGGGCCAGTTCTTCGATCAGGTCTTCTTCGATGGCGATATCGAAGCGGCGGCTCGGCGCGGTGACCTGCCAGCCATCGGCGGACGCGGCCACGTCCATGCCCAGCGCGCGCAGGATGCGCTCCACATCGGCATCGGCGATCTGGATGCCCAGCACGCGCGCGATACGGGCGCGGCGCAGGGCGATGGTGGCGGTCGCCGGCAGGTCGGCCTCACGCACGGCCTCGGTGACCGGCGCCGGGGTGCCGCCGGCCAGATCCAGGATCAGGCGGGTGGCGTACTCGACCGCAGTTCGCGGCAGCGCCGGGTCGACGCCGCGCTCGAAGCGGTGGCCGGCATCCGTGTGCAGGCCGAGCTTGCGGCCCCGGCCCATGATCGCGGCGGGCGCGAAATGCGCGGCTTCCAGGAACACATTCGTGGTGTCGTCGGTAACGCGCGTGTCGAAGCCGCCCATCAGGCCGGCCAGCGCGATCGGGCGGTCGGCATCGGTGACGAGCAGGAAGCTGTCGTCCAGCGCGGCGTCGCGGCCATCGAGCAGTTTCAGGGTTTCACCGGCGCGTGAACGGCGCACGCCGATGCTGCCCTGCAGGGTGCCCAGATCGAAGGCATGCATAGGCTGGCCCAGCTCGAGCATCACGTACTGGGTGACATCCACCAGCAGCGAGACCGGGCGCACGCCGCTGCGGCGCAGGCGCTCGGCCATCCACAGCGGGGTCGCGGCGCGGGCGTTGACGCCCTCGATCACGCGACCGACATAGCGCGGCGCTTCGGCACCGGCATCCAGGCGGATCGCCAGCTCACGCGTGCCCACGGCAGCCACCGGGGCGGCGTCGAACGGCACCACTTCACTGGCGCACGCGGCGGCCACGTCGAAGGCGATGCCGCGGATGCTGAAGCAGTCGGCACGGTTCGGGGTCAGCTTGATCTCGATGCTGGCGTCGGGCAGGCCGAGGTATTCGACCAGGGTCTGGCCGACCGGCGCATCGTCCGGCAGTTCGAACAGGCCGGAGGCATCGGTGTCCAGGCCCAGTTCCTTGGCCGAGCACAGCATGCCGTTGGATTCCACGCCACGCAGCTTGGCCGGCTTGATCTTGAGGTCGCCGATCTGCGCACCGACCATCGCCAGCGGGGCAACCAGGCCCGGCCGCGCGTTCGGCGCGCCACACACGATCTGCAGGTGCTCGCCCTGCCCCGCATCGACCTGGCAGATCTGCAGGCGGTCGGCTTCGGGATGGCGCTCGGCGGAAATGATCTTGGCTACGACGACATGCTGCAGGCCATCGCCCAGCGCATCGACCTCTTCCACTTCCAGACCGATCGCGGTCAGCACCGCGCTGAGTTCATCGCGCGAAACGGTGGTCGGGACGTGGCTGCGCAGCCAGTTTTCAGAGAATTTCATGGTGTCACCCTGGTGGGCCCGGCGCAGGCGCCTGGGCCGTGATGGTCTTGAATCCTGTCCAGCCGGGCATGGCCCGGCGCTACGCTGACGCGCTTACGCGAACTGCTTCAGGAACCGCACGTCGTTTTCGAAGAACGCGCGCAGGTCGTTGACGCCGTAACGCAGCATCGCGAAGCGCTCCACGCCCAAACCGAAGGCGAAGCCGGTATAGCGCTCCGGATCGATGCCGACGCTGCGCAGCACGTTCGGGTGCACCATGCCGCAGCCGAGCACTTCCAGCCAGCGGGTGCTGCCGTCGGGCTGCTGCCAGGCGATATCCACTTCCGCGCCGGGTTCCACGAAGGGGAAGTAACTGGGACGGAACCGCATCTCGAAATCGCGCTCGAAGAACGCGCGCACGAACTCGGACAGCGTGCCCTTCAGATCGGCGAACGTGGAGTGCTCATCGACCAGCAGGCCTTCGACCTGGTGGAACATCGGCGAATGGGTCTGGTCGCTGTCGCTGCGGTACACCTTGCCGGCCGCGATCATGCGCAGCGGCGGTGCGTGCTCGCCCATGTAGCGCACCTGCACACCGGAGGTATGCGTGCGCAGCAGGCGGCCATCGCCGAAATAGAAGGTGTCGTGCATCGCACGCGCCGGGTGGTGCGGCGGGAAGTTCAGCGCTTCGAAGTTGTGCCAGTCGTCTTCGATTTCCGGACCTTCGGAGAGCTCGTAACCGAGGCGGCCGAAAATCTCGGTGATGCGCTCCAGGGTACGGGTCACCGGGTGCAGGCCACCGCGCTCATCGCGACGGCCCGGCAGGGTGATGTCGATCGCTTCAGCGGCCAGGCGCGCGTCCAGCGCAGCGTCTTCCAGCACGGTCTTGCGATCACCCAGCGCGCTGGTCAGCGCGTCACGGGCACGATTGATGGCTTCGCCGGCGGCTTTGCGCTCATCGGCCGGCAGGCCACCGAGCTGCTTGAGCTGTGCGGTGATGCTGCCGTTCTTGCCCAGCAGGGCCACGCGCAGGGCTTCCAGCGCATCGGGGCTCTGGGCAGCGGCCACGTCGGCCAGCGCCTGCGTGGTCAGGGATTGGATGTCACTCATGGATAGCCGGAGCCTCGCGTCGGTATGCCATCGCGATGCGCGTCGGGCCGACCCCCGTCGCCACCGCTGTCGATCGATGGCACCGGGAGGGCCACCGCCAACACAAAAAAGAATGGGGAAGGACTTGCGCCCTTCCCCATGCATTTGCCTTACCCACAGCCGTTGCGCGTGAACGGCAACGGCAGGGGAATGGACTTATGCCGCCAGTGCGCCCTTGGCCTTTTCGGCCAGTGCAGCAAAACCAGCTGCGTCGTGCACGGCGATGTCAGCCAGAACCTTACGGTCCAGGGTGATGCCGGACTTGAGCAGGCCGTTCATGAAACGGCTGTAGCTCAGGCCGTTGATGCGGGCAGCCGCGTTGATGCGGGTGATCCACAGCGAACGGAAGTTGCGCTTCTTCTGCTTACGACCGATGTAGGCGTACTGCTGTGCCTTGATCACGGCCTGCTTGGCAACGCGGAAGACCTTGCGGCGAGCGTTGTAGTAACCCTTCGCCAGGGTCAGAATTTTCTTGTGGCGGCGACGCGCCTGTACGCCACGCTTTACTCGTGCCATGGGTCAGTCCTCAGAGGTAGGGAAGCATACGGTTCAAACGGCCTGCGTCTTCTGCACGAACATGGTTCGTCTGACGCAGATTGCGCTTCCGCTTGGTCGACTTCTTCGTGAGGATGTGGCTACGGTTGGCGTGGCCAGCCTTGAACTTGCCGGACGCGGTCTTGCGGAAGCGCTTGGCCGCCGCCCGGTTGGTCTTGATCTTGGGCATTGCTATGTCCTTGATGATGTTTTGTCACTGACCAGGGCGGTGGCATTGCCACACTTTCCGTCCGTGCCCTTGCCTGCTTGTAAGCCCGGGATCCCCTATGGGAACCAGGCCGGTCCTGTTTGCCGTTGAAACAGCGTGCCTTTGTGGGGCGGGAAACCGTTCAAAACAGCACCCCCGCAAAACGGGGCCGCCCATTATGCCCGTGAATCCAGGCAGTTGCAAACGCTTGATTGGGCGGGTGTTTACCGGTGCCGACAGGGCGTGGAACGCCCGCCGGGCGGGCCACAGGAGGCTGCGGCCACGGCAAACGGCAACAGGCGCCTGAAAAGACGCCCTTGCCTTCTGACGCGAATCTGAAGCAATCGACTCCGGCGGCGCCGGCAGCCGGGCATGGCCCGGCTCTACGCCCCACCCGTTCGGGCTGGGGCCGGCCTGTTACTTCTTCTTCGGCGCGATCATCATCACCATCTGCCGGCCTTCAAGGCGCGGACGGGACTCGATCACGATGTCCTCGCCCAGATCACCTTCGATCCGGCTGGCCATCTCGCGACCCAGTTCCTGATGGCTCATTTCACGGCCACGGAAGCGGATGTTGACCTTGATCTTGTCGCCCTCTTCCAGGAACCCGCGCATCTTGCGCAGCTTGATCTGGTAATCACCTTCATCGGTGACCGGGCGGAACTTCACTTCCTTGATCTCGACCTGCTTGGTCTTCTTCTTGGCCTCGTTGGCCTTCTTCTGCGCTTCGAACTTGAACTTGCCGAAGTCCATGATCTTGCACACCGGCGGATCAGCCTGCGGCTGAATCTCGACCAGGTCCAGACCTTCGTCTTCGGCCATCGACAGCGCTTCGTCACGCGTCAACACACCAATCATTTCTCCGTCGCTGCCGATCACGCGGACGCGCGGCACCCGGATTTCCTGATTCTTGCGGTTCTGTTTGTTGTCAGGGGTACTGATATTGCAATCTCCCAGAGGAATCAAACCGGCCCATCGCGGAGCATCCGCAGGGCCGGGACTTTCTTACACGGACTGTTCTGCCTGCAACCGCTCGATGAAGGCCTGGACGGACATGCTGCCCAGATCTTCGCCAGAGCGCGTACGCACGGCCACGGCGCCATTTTCCTTCTCACGGTCGCCAACCACCAGCAGGTACGGGACCCGCTGCAGCGTATGCTCGCGAATCTTATATCCGATCTTCTCGTTGCGCAAATCGGCGTTCACGCGGAAGCCTTGATCTGCAAGGGTTTTCCGCACTTCGCTGACGTATTCAGCCTGGGCGTCGGTGATATTGGCCACCACTACCTGGGTCGGGGCCAGCCAGGACGGGAAGGACCCGGCATGGTGCTCGATCAGGATGCCGATGAAACGCTCCATCGAGCCGACGATCGCCCGGTGCAGCATGACCGGGTGCTTCTTCTGGCTGTTTTCGTCCACGTACTCGGCGCCGAGGCGGCCTGGCATCATGAAATCGACCTGCATGGTGCCCAGCTGCCAGGTACGGCCGATGGCGTCCTTGAGGTGGTACTCGATCTTCGGGCCGTAGAAGGCGCCCTCGCCCGGCAGCTCCTGCCACTCCACGCCACAGTTGCCCAGCGCCGAACGCAGCGCGGCTTCGGCCTTGTCCCAGGTGGCGTCATCGCCGAGGCGCTTTTCCGGACGCAGCGCGATCTTGATCTGGATCTCGTCGAAACCGAAGGTCGTGTAGACCGCCAGCGCCTGCTGGTGGAAGGCCGTCACTTCGGCTTCGATCTGCGACTCGGTGCAGAACACGTGGCCGTCGTCCTGGGTGAAACCACGCACGCGCAGGATGCCGTGCAGCGCGCCGGACGGCTCGTTGCGGTGGCACGAGCCGAACTCACCGTAGCGGATCGGCAGGTCGCGGTAGCTGTGCAGGCCCTGGTTGAACACCTGGATATGGCCCGGGCAGTTCATCGGCTTGACCGCGTAGGTGCGCTTCTCCGATTCGGTGAAGAACATGTTTTCCTGGTAGTTGTCCCAGTGGCCCGACTTCTGCCACAGCGATACATCCAGGATCTGCGGGCAGCGCACTTCGCCGTAGCCGCTGTCGCGATACACACGGCGCATATGCTGCTCGACCACCTGCCACAGCGCCCAGCCCTTGGGGTGCCAGAACACCAGGCCCGGCGCCTCTTCCTGCAGGTGGAACAGCTCCTGCTGCTTGCCGATGCGGCGGTGATCGCGCATTTCGGCTTCTTCGATGCGCTTGATGTAGGCCTCGAGCTGCTTCTTGTCGGCCCAGGCGGTGCCGTAGATGCGCTGCAGCTGCTCGTTCTTGGCATCACCGCGCCAGTAGGCACCGGAAATGCGGGTCAGCTTGAAGGCCTTCAGGAAGCGCGTATTGGGCACGTGCGGGCCGCGGCACATGTCCACGTATTCCTGGTGGTAGTACATGCCCATCGCCTGGATCTCCGGCGACATGTCTTCGATCAGGCGCAGCTTGTAGTCTTCGCCACGCGCCTTGAAGATCTCGATGACCTCCGCACGCGGGGTGACCTTCTTGATGACGTCGTAGTCCTGCGCGATCAGCTCGCCCATGCGCTTTTCGATGGCGGCCATGTCGTCGGGCGTGAACGGGCGCTCGGAATGGATGTCGTAGTAGAAGCCTTCGGCGATGACCGGGCCGATCACCATCTTGACGTCCGGGTACAGCTGCTTGACCGCGTGGCCGACCAGGTGGGCGGCGGAGTGGCGGATGATCTCAACGCCCTCCTCGTCCTTGGCGGTGATGATGCGCAGGCTGGCATCGTGGTCGATGACGTCACTGGCATCGACCAGCACGCCATCCACCGAACCGGCGATGGTGGCCTTGGCCAGGCCGGCACCGATCGACTGGGCGACGTCCATGACACTGACGGGGTTTTCGAATTCACGGCGGCTGCCGTCGGGAAGCGTGATCGCGATCATGAGAGTGCTTTGGTCTGGTGGCCCGCAAGGGGGCCTGGAGAATCCGGGGGCGAGGCGGCAACAAAAAAGCGCCACGAAGGCGCCTGCGTCAGGGGCCGTCGGGGGCGTTCAGCGGTGGGCGGTGGTAGTGCTCATGTCACACGCTAGACCGGCGCAGGGCGCGGGCCACCTTTGTTGCCTCGATAGAGTTGCCCTGATCTTAAACCAATCCGCCGATGAATGCGCCGCCCCCGGCTGCAGCCCGGCCGCGGACCGCCTGAATGCGTCCGTGTGGCGCCCACAAACCGCAATGATTACCATGCGCGGATTACTGTCCTGCCCAGGACAGGTTTGCCGATTGGATTCCCGATGATCACTGTTGCGCTGACCTCGCTCGGCTTCTGCAGCCTGGCGCTGGCCGGCTCCGCCTTTTCCGCGCTGGCGCTGTATGCCGCCTCACCGCACTGCCGCTGGCCCCGCCTGCGTCGTGCCGGCCGCCTGGGCCGGCAGATCAGCCTGGTGGCTGCCGTGGCGGCGCTGTGGCTGTGGATCGCCAACCTGGGCATCGCCACTGGTGTGGTGGTGATGCTGTGCAGCTGGATGCTGGTGGCGATCCTGCTCCCGCTGCTGGCCGCGTGGCACCGCCCGGCACAGGTGATGCGCTGATGTGGGCCCGCGCGGGCGCCGGCCTCCTGGCGGGGTTCTTCGTCGCGGCCGCGGCCACCGGCCTGGTCGCCTGGCTGCCGCCGGGGCCGTGGCAGAACGCGCTGGTGCCCAGCCTGATCGCCTTCATTCCCTTGTGGATGCTGGCCGCGATCTGGGCCTTCAGCTTCCGCACCGGCCCGCGCGCGTGGGCGGTGATGAGCGCGACCGCCGTGGCCGGATTCGGCCTGTTGTGGCTGCTGCGCCTGACCGGCGCGGTGCAATGAGAGCGATGCGATGAAGTTCAGTTCCCACACCCTGCGCACCTTCACCACGCTGCATACGTGGGTCGGCCTGGTCGCCGGTTTCGCGCTGTTCGTGGCGTTCTATGCCGGCGCGCTGACCCTGTTCCACCACGATCTGCCGCTGTGGCAGACCCCGCATGCGGTGGACACGCCCGCCGCCAGCCTGGACGACGCGCAGCGCCTGCTCGACGGCGTGCTCGAGCGCCACCCGGCCGCACGCACCCATGTGGGCATGACCTTCCCCGGCGGCGACCATCCGCAGCCGATCGCGTATTGGCAGGATGCCAAGGGCACCTGGCTGTATGCCTGGCTGGACCATTACGACGGCAGCATCACGCCGCCGCAGACCGGGCTGGCCGAGCTGGTCAACGAACTGCACTACAGCCTCGGCCTGCCGGTCGCGGGCACCTACCTGATGGGCATCGTCAGCCTGCTGTATGGCGTGGCCCTGCTCAGCGGCCTGGTCATCCACCTGCCCAAGCTGTTCGGTGATCTGTTCGCGCTGCGCCCGGGCCGCAACCTCAAGCAGATGTGGCAGGACGCACACAACGTGATCGGTGTGCTCAGCCTGCCCTTCCACCTGATGTTCGCGGTCACCGGCGCGCTGCTCTGTCTGATCTTCCTGCAGATGGCGGCGCTGAATCCGCTGATCTTCGACGGCAAGCTGCTGCAGGCGGTGCCGGCCGCGATGGACACCGCGCCGGTACGCGAGCCCAGCGGCCCGTCCGGCAATGGAACGAACCTGCGCATGCTGCACGCCCGTGCCATCGAGGTGGCCCGCACCCAGGGCGTGGCCGATTTCGAACCGGCCTTCCTGAAGCTTGCCCATGCCGGCGATGCCAATGCCACGATCGAGATCACCGGCGAATCCGGCGGCACCCTGGGGCCGCTCGGCGCGGTCGGCCTGGATGCGGCCAGCGGACGGCTGCTGAGCAGCCAGCTGCCCGGCCAGCGCGATGCCAACCACGCCACCCTGAGTGCGGCCTACGCGCTGCATTTCGGCGAGTTCGGCAATGGCGTGGTGGTCTGGCTGTACTTCCTGCTCGGCCTGGGCGGCGCCTTCCTGTTCTATTCCGGCAACCTGCTGTGGATCGAATCGCGTCGCAAGCGGCGCCAGGTCGAACAGGGGCGCGCGCAGATCAACATGGCCCGGGCCACGGTGGGGGTGTGCATCGGGCTGTGCGTCGCGGTTTCGGCGAGCTTCGTGGGCGCGCAGATCCTGGAGCAGGTCGCGCCGCAGGCAGTCGATCACGGCATCCGCTGGATCTGTTTCGCCACCTGGGCCGCGTGTGCGCTGTGGGCGGCACTGCGTCGCCCCGACCAGGCCGCCCGTGAGCTGCTCTGGGCCGCCGCCATCAGCACCACGCTGGTGGCGGTGGTACACGGCGCACTCACCGGCTACTGGCCGTGGGCGAGCGCGGCACGTGGCTACTGGCCGCTGTTCTGGGTGGACGCGGTGGCGCTGGCACTGGCCTTCGGATTTGCCACGCTGGCCCGTGCGAGCCTGCGCCGCGCGCGGCATGGCGACCCGAACAGCGTGTGGAGTGCACCGCGCTGATCACCCTGAAAGCCTGCTGCGGCGGGCTTTCAGAATTCTTCAGCCGCGTTTCCAGCACTTCAGACCGCGTCATGGCGTAGTCGACCCTCATCTCGAGGAGCCCTGCCCATGCACCACTACCGACACCGACTTGCCGCCTTGGCCTTCGCCCTGACGGCCGCCCTGCCATTGACCTCTCCCGCGGCACCCGTGGCGCTGGATAGCGCCCGGATCACCGCGCTGGAGTTGGCGATCGCCACCCAGGACATCAAACAGGTCACCAGCGTCCTGCTGCTGGTGGACGGCCAGGTGGCGTACGAGGGCTACTTCAACGGTGGCACGGCGGACACGCTCAATGACGTGCGCTCGGCCAGCAAGAGCGTGACCGCGATGCTGGTCGGCGCGGCCATCGGCGACGGGTCCCTGCCCGGCGTACAGGCCCGTGTGTACGACTACTTCCCCGCGTTCACCGCCCGCCATCCGGTGGATGCACGGCTGCGCTCGATGACGGTGGAAGACCTGCTCACCATGAGCACGCTGTGGGAGTGCGATGACGAGAATGCGTTCTCGGCCGGTAACGAAGAGCGCATGTACGTGACCGAGCACTGGCTGGACTTCGCGTTGTCGCTGCCGGTCAAAGGCTTCGCACCGTGGATGACGCGCCCGGAGGACAGCCCGCATGGCCGGTCACACGCCTACTGCACGGCCAACTCCTTCGTGCTCGGCGCGGTGCTGGAACAGGCCACGAAGCGGCCCTTGGCCAACTACGCCGCGCAGGTGCTGGAGCGCCCGCTGGGCATCACCGCGAGCAGGTGGAACCGCTCCCCGGAAGGCATCGGCATGGGCGGCGGCGGAACGCGCTACCGCAGCCGTGACCTGGCGCGGTTGGGCGAGCTGGTGCTGGCCGAGGGGCGCTGGCAGGGCCGGCAGCTGATCCCGGCCCGCTATGTCCGGGCGATGCTCAGCGGCCAGGCCACCACCGCTGACGGCAGCGATTACGGCTACCAGTGGTGGGGGCTGAAGCTTCCGGTCGACGCGCAGGAAACGACGGTGTGGGCGATGTCCGGCAACGGCGGCAACTACGTGTTCGTGATGCCGGAGAAGAAGCTGGTGGCCGTGATCACCAGCCAGGCCTACAACCGCAGCTTCGCCCACCCGCAGTCGCGCCGCATCCTCACCGAGTTCCTGCTGCCCGCGCTGCGCTGAGGCCCTCGAGGTCTGTTGGCCGCCACGGCGCGGCCAACACCTGGGCACGCTGGGCAGCTACGTCCGTCTCGATCGTTTCGAGCAGTCCCTGCCAGCCGGCCGCACCGTGCAGCGGCGCAAACAAGGGGGTGGCGCGCAACCACCCCGCATCGCGGAAGCCGGCGTTCACCGCGTGATGCAGGGCGGCCAGCGCTGCGGCGTCGTCGCCCAGGGCCTGCAGCAACATCGCGCGCTCCAGCGCGGTGTCGGACCAGCCATCGTAGGCCTGGCCCTCCAGCACCTGCAGGTGCCCGGTGATCCACGCGGGTGTGGCTGCGGCATCGCCGTACAGGCCGGCCAAGGTCTGGCCCATCGACTGCTGCGGGCGCAGGGCACGGCTCTGCTCGAAGGCTTCAGCGGCACCCTTGCGATTCCCGCTCAACAACAGCATCTCGCCCTGCAGGCGCAGCAACTGCGGGTGCGGCGTCCCGCGAGCGAGTGCCTGATCGAGTGCCTGCCGTGCCTTGCCCGGCTCGCCCATCGACAACAGGCTGTGCGGCCAGGCGATGTTGGCGAACACATTGTCCGGATAGAGCTGGAAGTTGCGTGCGTGCCGGCGCGCGGCGGCATCGGTGAAACCCAGCAGCTCCAGTTCGCGCGCGACCTGCACGTCGCGGAAGCGGACACGCTCGGGCGCGCGCAGCGACAGATTGTCCTGCAGGGCCTGCGCGAGGTCGCCTTTTTCCTGCTGCAGATAGGCCAGCGATGCACGCGTGCGCTCGTCACCCGGATCGCGCTGCAGGGCCTGCCGGTAGTCCGCCATGGCCTGCGACATTGCGCCGAGGCAATCGTGGGCATAACCGCGCGCGGCCCAGCTGGCCGCATCGTCCGGCACCTTGCGCACCAGTTCGTCGCCCAACACCAGGGCTTCCTGCGCGCGTTCGCGTGCGCCGTTGAACAGACAGGCGTCGGCCGCCAGTGCACGGGCGAGCCCACGTTTGGCCATCAACGATTCCGGATCCATCTGCAGCGCCTGGCGGTACAGCCCGATCGCACGCTCGTTGTTGCTGGCCTGCCCGATGCCCGCGTAATAGGCAGCGCGCTGCAGCACCGGATCGGCAGGCGACACCGGCGCGGTACCGGGACGGACCGCGATCAACGCGGCAGCCACCGCGACGACGGTCACGCCCGCCACCCACCAGATCCAGCGAGCACCGCCGTGCCGGCGTGACGCGAGGGCGCCCTCCGCGCTGACGGTGGCCACGGTGTCGTGCATCACCGGCTGCGGCGACGCGCACAGCTGGTAGCCACGGCCGCGCACCGAGCGCACATACCGTGGCCGTCGGCTGTCATCGCCCAGCGCCTGACGAAGCAGCTTCACGCGCTGGCTGATCGCATCCTCGCCGACCACCGCCGGTGCCCACACCTGATCGGCCAGCGTGTCGAAATCGACGACGGCGTTGCCATGGGCCAGCAGACACTCCAACAGCCGCCAACTCAGCCCGTTGACCGGCAACAGCTCATCCCCGCGCCGCACTTGCTGTGCGTTGCGGTCGATGTGCAGATCCAGCAGGCGGACGCTCTCCATGCGGGCAAGCATAGGGCACGCGCCTGGGTCGCGGCGCCCTCTTCCCGTGGGGTTACTTCGCAGGGCCCTGGAACGGCGCCACCATGGCCTTGAGCAGGCTGCCCTGCGCATCGTCGCCGGTCAGCTCCCACATGAAGACGCCGCGCAGGCCGTTGTCCCTGGCGAAGCTCGCGCGCAGGCCGATCGAGGTGGGATCCTCGAAGCTGACGAAGACCTTTTCGGTGGCGTTGTACAGCCACGGGCTCTGCGCGGCCGGGTGCCAGTGCCGCTCCCAGCCGGGCTGGCCGAGCATGCCGGCCTGGATCTGCCGCCAGTCACCGGCCGGATGCGGCGCGCTGTAGCGCTGGTAGAGGCCGTGGTTGGCATCGCCCTCCAGCGTGAAGCCACGACCGTAGAACGGTACGCCCAGCACCAGCTTCTCTTTCGGCACTCCCTGCTGCTCGTAGTAGGCCACCGCCCCGGCCACGCTGTTCCAGCGCTTGAGTTCCGGCGCCAGCGGATCCTCCGGCACCGCGTGCAGGGGCGCGTTGAAGGTGGACACCGCCGAGAAGCCGGTGCCCATGTCGTAGCTCATCAGGTTGATGAAATCGAGCGCGTGACCCAGCGCCTTGAGCTCATAACTGCGTGCCGGATCGTACGGACCATCGGTCTGCACCCGACCGGCAGGCAATGCGGCGGTGACCAGCCGATGCTGGCCGTCGGCCTTGTCCAGCGCATCGAGCTGGCGCCGGAACTCCTGCACCAGCAGGGTCATGTTGCGCCGATCTTCCGGGCGGTCGGTGATCCCAGTCGGCCCGCCATACACGGGGAACTCCCAATCGATGTCCACGCCGTCGAAGCTGCCGCGGTGGCGCTCGAAGAACATCGCCACGCAGGAGGACACGAAGCGTTGGCGGCTTTCCGCGGTCAGCGCCGCATCGGAGAAGCCGCCGGCGTTCCAGCCACCGATCGAGATCAGCGTATGCAGCGTCGGATGCGCGCGCTTGAGCGTGGCCAGTGCCTTGAAGTGCGCGTCGGCCTGCGGCGCGACGACGCACTCACCTTGGTCGATGGTGGCGAACGCGTAGAACAGATGGGTCAGCGTGTCGGCCGGAATGTCTTCCACCGGATAGCGGTCGGCGGAGCCGCCGGGGTAATACGCGCCGATGACCGTGGGCAACGGCTCGGCGGCGGAGGCCGCCTGCGGCAACATGGTGGCGATCAGGACGGCAAGAACAGCGACGGCAGGACGGAACATGGGATCTCCCCGGTCGAAGGCGAGGCCACGTTAGCAGTGCGGCGCACGCTGTGCGTGCCATCGGTGACGATGTCCTGCGAATCCGTCCAGCGGACAGTCCATGCGGTCTTCCGGGCCGCCTCGTGACGTCATGCAACGTGCTGCAGCGTGACTGTTCGTGTCATGCGGGTCGCATCGGGCACAAAAAAAGCGGGCCGAAGCCCGCTTTTTTCGTATCTGCGAAAGCGTGAGGACCAACGGTCCTCACCTGCCGCGAGATCGGCGTGGGCCGATTACTCGGCGGTGACGCCCTCGCCTTCTTCGACGGCCTTCATCGACAGGCGGATACGGCCCTGCTTGTCGACTTCCAGGACCTTGACCTTGACCACATCGCCTTCCTTCAGCACATCGCCGACCTTCTCGACGCGGTCGCTGGAGATCTGCGACACGTGGACGAGGCCGTCCTTGCCCGGCAGGATCGTGACGAACGCACCGAAGTCCATGATCTTGGCGACCTTGCCTTCGTAGATGCGGCCCGGCTCGACGTCCGAGGTGATCTGCTCGATGCGGGCCTTGGCAGCCTGCGCAGCGATGGCGTTGACCGACGCGATGACGATGGTGCCGTCATCCTGGATGTCGATCTGGGTGCCGGTTTCCTTGGTGATGGCCTGGATGGTGGAACCACCCTTGCCGATCACTTCGCGGATCTTGTCCGGGTGGATCTTGATGGTCAGCAGGCGCGGCGCGTAGTCCGACAGCTCTTCGCGCGGGGCGGTCAGGCCGTGGGCCATTTCACCCAGGATGTGCAGACGGCCAGCCTTGGCCTGCTGCAGTGCCTGCTTCATGATCTCTTCGGTGATGCCTTCGATCTTGATGTCCATCTGCAGGGCGGAGATGCCCTCGGCAGTACCGGCCACCTTGAAGTCCATGTCGCCCAGGTGATCTTCGTCACCCAGGATGTCGGACAGGACGACGAAGCGATCGCCTTCCTTGACCAGACCCATGGCGATACCGGCCACCGGCGACTTGACCGGCACGCCGGCGTCCATCAGGGCCAGCGAGGAGCCGCAGACCGAGGCCATCGACGAGGAGCCGTTGGATTCGGTGATTTCCGAGACCACGCGGATGGTGTACGGGAAGGCTTCCAGCGACGGCATCACTGCCAGCACGCCGCGCTTGGCGAGGCGGCCGTGGCCGATTTCGCGACGCTTCGGGCCTATCATGCGGCCGGTCTCACCCACCGAGTAGGGGGGGAAGTTGTAATGGAAGAGGAAGTTTTCCTTGTACTCACCGGCGACGGCATCGATGACCTGGCCATCACGGGCGGTGCCCAGGGTGATGGTCACGATCGCCTGCGTCTCACCGCGGGTGAACAGCGAGGAGCCGTGGGTACGCGGCAGGATGCCGGTCTTCACGGAGATCGGGCGGACGGTGTCCAGCGCACGGCCGTCGATGCGGACCTTGGTGTCCAGCACCGAGTTGCGCATGGTGCTGTATTCCAGCTCGCCGAATTCCTTCGACAGCTCGGCCGGGTTCCAGCCTTCGGCGGCCACACGGCCAGCCAGCGACTCGACCACGTCCTTCTTGATCGCCGAGATGGCGTCACGGCGCTGCAGCTTGTCGCGCACCTGGAACGCTTCGCCCAGGCGCGGGCCGATGGCTTCCTGCAGGGCGCTGATCAGCACGTCGTTCTTGGCCGGGGCTTCCCAGGTCGACGGCTTGGTGCCGGCTTCCACGGTCAGCTCGTTGATCGCGTTGATGACCTTCTGCATTTCGCGGTGACCGAAGGTCACGGCGCCCAGCATCACGTCTTCGGACAGCAGCGCGGCTTCGGATTCCACCATCAGCACTGCGTTGGCGGTACCGGCGACAACCAGTTCCAGTTCCGAATCCTTCAGCTCGGTCACGGTCGGGTTGAGGATGTACTCACCGTTCTTGTAACCGACCTTGGCGGCGGCGATCGGACCCTTGAACGGGGTACCGGCCAGCGACAGCGCAGCCGAGGCACCGATCAGGGCAGCGATGTCACCATCGATGTCCGGGTTCAGCGACATCACCGTAGCGATGATCTGGACTTCGTTCTTGTAGTCTTCCGGGAACAGCGGACGGATCGGGCGATCGATCAGGCGCGAAATCAGCGTCTCTTTTTCGGTCGCGCGGCCTTCGCGCTTGAAGAAACCGCCCGGGATACGGCCACCTGCGTAGAACTTCTCCTGATAGTCGCAGGTCAGGGGGAAGAAATCCTGGCCCTCACGCGCGCTCTTGGCGGCAACGGCGGAGACCAGCAGCACGGTGTCGTCGAACTTGACGATGACGGCACCGCCGGCCTGACGGGCGATTTCGCCGGTTTCAAGCGTGACGGTGTGCTTGCCGTACTGGAAGGTTTTGGTGATTTTTGCCACGGGGGTTTCCTTGGATGATGCTTTCTTCAATGGACCGCGGGCGACCCTTGCCGCCGACGGGTGACCGGTTGTCCGGCCCATACGTTTGATGCGGTACTGCCAAAACAAAACCGCGGCGCATTCCTGCGCCGCGGTGGGGGTTCGTGCTTAGCGACGCAGGCCGAGCTTTTCGATCAGGGCCTTGTAACGCGGAGCATCTTTCTTCTTCAGGTAGTCGAGCAGGCTGCGGCGACGGTTGACCATCTGCAGCAGACCACGACGGCTGTGGTGATCCTTCTTGTGGGTCTTGAAGTGGCCGGTCAGCAGTTCGATGCGGGCGGTCAGCAGAGCGACCTGGACTTCCGGGGAGCCGGTGTCAGCCGCGCTGCGCTTGTTGTCTTCAATGACCTTCTGGGTGTCGATCGACATATCTTTTTTCTCTTGGATGCGTGGCCCGCAGAAACGTCCCATTGACGTACCGCGCGACTCGCCGTGAACGAAAGGATGAACCCGCAGAACGCGGGAAGCCTGAAAAGGCCGCGGAATTGTAACGTCCGTGGCCCTCCGGAACAAGGACCGGGGTGGTCCCGGGCCGGGTCGGTCAGAGGTTGAACAGGCGCTGCGGCGCCAGCAGACCGGTCTCATCGACCTGGCCCAGGCCCTGGATCGCCTCGCCCGGGCCGAAGACGACCACCCCACCCTGCGGCCAGCCGGCGTCGCGGATGCGCTGACCCACGCGGAAGCGGGGGGTCTGCTCGTCGTCCAGGGTGACCCGGGGGTAATGGGCCAGACCTGCGTCCAGCGGCAGCAACAGGGCCTCCATGCCGGCCTCATCGCCCTGCTCGGCCAGCGCCCGCAGGGTCTCCAGGGTGACCATCGGGGCCTCGCGGAAGGGGTCCACCCACAGCCGGCGCAGGCCCGCGATATGCGCGCCGCAGCCCAGGGTCTCACCGAGATCCCGGGCCAGGCTGCGGATGTAGGTGCCTGAACCGCAGGTCACCCGCAGGGAGAGACGCGTCGGCTGCTGGTCCAGCACCTCCAGGGCGTGCACCTCGACATCGCGCTCGGGCGCCTCGATCGCCTCGCCGCGACGGGCCTTCATGTACAGCGGCTCGCCGCCCTGCTTGAGCGCGGAATAGATCGGGGCGCGCTGGCGGATGCGACCGCGCAGCGGGGCCAGCGCCGCCTCCAGCGCCGCTGCGCTGATGGCCGGAACGGGCCGCTCGCGCAGCACGGTGCCATCGGCGTCATCGGTATCGGTGGTCTGGCCCAGCACCACCTCGGCGTCGTAGGCCTTGGCCGAGCCGAGCAGCAGGCCGGCGATCTTGGTGGCTTCACCGAAGCACAGCGGCAGCAGGCCGGTGGCCAGCGGGTCCAGGCTGCCGGTGTGGCCGCCCTTCTCTGCCCGGTACAGGCGCCGCGCCACCTGCAGGGCCGCGTTGGAGCTCATGCCGGTGGGCTTGTCGAGCAGCAGGATGCCATCCAGGCGGCGGAACGAAATTCGAGGTGCCATGCATTCAATTCAAAACGGCGCCGTGTGGCGCTGCCGGTCAATCCGGCCTCCGGCGGAGCGGTCGCGCTGCGACAGGCCCCGCCCCATAAGACAACAGCCCTTTCGGGCTGTTGGTCCATCAGACTTTCTTTTCGCCTTCGTCGGTGTCGTCTTCGACACCTTCATCGCCTTCATCACCCTGCCGGCTCTTCTCTGCCGCCAGCGTATCGGGCAGGTCGCGCAGGATGTTGTCGATGCGCTCACCGCGGTCCACCGAATCATCGTAGTGGAAGTGCAGCTCGGGCACGTGGCGCAGCTTCATCGCACGCGCCAGCTCCATGCGCAATTCCCAGGCCAGTTCCTTCAGGCCCTTCATCGCTTCCACCGAACGTTCGGGCATCAGCGCGGTGACGAAGATCTTGGCATGCGCCATGTCACGGGTGATTTCCACGTCGGAGACGCTCACCGAAGGCAGGCCGTGTACACGCACGGCGTTGTGCACGAGCGTCCCCAGTTCGCGGCGGATCTGGGCGGAAACACGGTCGGTTCGATGGAAGGTCTTTGGCACGAGGCACTCTTGATTCAGTTGACGCCCGACCAACGGTCGGGCGCTACGGGTATACGGGATCCGACCAACGGTCGGGCTCTACATCACTGCGTGGCCTGACCAACGGTCGGGCTCTACATAACGGTAGGGCCCGACCGTTGGTCGGGCCACAGCGCGACATTACAGGGTGCGCGGCACTTCGATACGCTCGAAGCACTCGATCTGGTCACCCGGCTTGACGTCGTTGTAAGCCTTCACGCCGATACCGCATTCGGTACCGTTGCGGACTTCCTCGACGTTCTCCTTGAAGCGACGCAGCGATTCCAGCTCGCCTTCGAAGACCACGACGCTGTCGCGCAGGACGCGGATCGGCTTGCTGCGCTTCACCGTACCTTCGATGATCATGCAGCCTGCGACCGCACCGAACTTCGAGCTGCGGAACACATCGCGGACCTGGGCGATACCGATGATCTCTTCGCGGATTTCCACGCCGAGCAGACCGGATGCCACCTGCTTCACCTGATCGATCACGTCATAGATGATCGAGAAGTAACGCAGGTCCACGCCGTTGGACTCGATGATACGACGCGCGGAGGCGTCGGCACGCACGTTGAAGCCGATCACGGTGGCCTTGGAGGCAACCGCCGAGTTGGCGTCCGACTCGGTGATGCCGCCCACGCCGGAGTGGATCACGTTGATGCGGATGTCGTCGTTGGACAGCGCGACCAGTGCCTGGCTCAGCGCCTGCACCGAACCCTGCACGTCGGCCTTGATCACCAGGTTAAGCACCTGCTGGCCATCGCCCTTGCCCAGGGTCGCCATGATGTCTTCCATGCGGCTGCCGGCAGACTGCACCAGACGCGATTCACGGCGCTTGGTTTCGCGCTGCTGCGCGACGTCCTTGGCCAGACGCTCGTCTTCGACCACGACGAAGTCATCGCCGGCATCCGGCACGCCGGACAGACCCAGCACCTGCACCGGAATCGACGGACCCGCCTGCTCAGGCTGTGCGCCGGTTTCGTCGAACAGGGCGCGCACGCGGCCGTACTGGATACCGCAGACCAGGTAATCGCCCTTCTTCAGCGAACCCTGCTGCACCAGCACGGTGGCGATCGGGCCGCGGCCCTTGTCCAGCGAGGACTCGATGACCACGCCGGTGGCGCGGCCGTCGGCCACGGCCTTCAGTTCCAGCAGTTCGGCCTGGATCGAGATCGCATCCAGCAGGTCGTCGATGCCGAGGCCAGCCTTGGCCGAGATTTCGACCATCTGGGTGTCGCCACCGAAGTCTTCGGACACGACCTGCTCGGTGAGCAGCTCGTTCTTGACGCGCATCGGATCGGCGCCGGACTTGTCGATCTTGTTGATCGCCACGATCAGCGGCACACCCGCCGAACGGGCGTGCTGGATGGCTTCCTTGGTCTGCGGCATGACGCCGTCGTCGGCAGCCACCACCAGCACCACGATGTCGGTCAGCTTGGCACCGCGGGCACGCATGGACGTAAACGCCGCGTGGCCCGGGGTGTCCAGGAAGCTGATCACGCCCTTCGGCGTTTCAACGTGGTACGCACCGATGTGCTGGGTGATGCCACCGGCTTCGCCCGTGGCGACCTTGGTGCGGCGGATGTAATCCAGCAGCGAGGTCTTGCCGTGATCGACGTGGCCCATGATCGTGACGACCGGCGGACGTGCCACCGGCTCGCCCTGGTTGCCACCGGCCAGCGCCAGCAGCGCGTCTTCGGCGTCGTTGGTGTTGGCACGGATCACGTTGTGGCCGAGTTCTTCGGTCACCAGCGCGGCAGTATCGTGGTCGATGGTCTGGGTGATGGTCGCCATGACGCCCATCTTGAACAGCGCCTTGACCACATCGCCGCCCTTGACGGCCAGCTTCTGGGCCAGATCGGCGACGGTGATGGTGTCGCCGATGGTCACGTCACGCACGATCGGCGCGACCGGACGTTCGAAGCCATGGGCACCACCGCCGCTGCGCGACTGGTTGCTGTCACGGCGGCTGCCGTGCTGCACGCGCCCGGTCGGACGACCGCGCGAGTTGCTGTTGTTGCCGCGGCGGGCACGATCGGCGGCCGACAGATGCAGCTGACCGGCGAAGCGGTTGCCACCATCGTCGTCGCGCTTGGCGCCCGGACGGTTGTTGTTGTTGTTCGAGTTGCGATCGTCCGAACGCGGTGCCGGACGGGCAGCCGACGGCGCGGACGGACGCGCATTGCGGGCCGGTGCATCGGCAGCAGCGGGCTTGGCCGCAACCGGGGCCGGAGCCGGCGGTGCGTTCTTGGCTGCTTCGGCAGCGGCTTCGGCCGCCTTGCGCTCGGCTTCGGCACGTTCCTTGGCGTCGATTTCTTCCTGACGCTTGCGGGCGATTTCTTCATCGCGCGCACGGTCCTTCTCGGCCAGTGCGCGCTGCTCGTCCAGATTGCGCTGGCGGGATTCCTCCAGCTTGCGCAGGATGTCGGCGCGCTCCTCATCCGCGGTCATCGGCTTGCCGCTGGCGTCCTTCATGTAGGTACGCTTCTGGCGCACTTCCACGTTGACGGTGGTCTTGCTGCGGCCGGCGCTGACGGTCACTTCCTGCAACTTGCGACGGTTCAGGGTGATCTTCTTGGCGGCTTCGTCGGTGCTCTCGACGGGCTGCTCGGTCTTGCCGTGCGAGCGACGAAGGAAGCCCAGGAGCTTCACCTTCTCGGTACTGGTCACGACCTGGTCGGGACCGCTGAACTTCATGCCGGCTTCGGCAAGTTGTACGAGCAGTTTATCGACCGGGGTGTTGACCAGTTCGGCAAGCTTGCGGATGGTGGTTTGCTGCGACATTCGGATCCTATGATCTGGTTGGCGCTCCCTCGAAACGTGCGAAGGCAGCGCGGAGTCTAAGCCCTGAGCGGGTCAGGGCACTGTTCATCGCTGGCTCATTCGCCGCGCTCCAGGCGGGCGATCTCCTCGGCTCGGGCGGCAAGGATCAGGGCGGCGGCGCGCTCCTGGTCCATGTCCTCGATGCCGAACTCGAGGATCTCGTCGGCGGCCAGGTCCGACAGGTCCTCACTGGTACGCACGCCATGACCGGCCAGGGCGTAGGCGGTCGCCTCGTCCATGCCTTCCAGGGCGAGCAGGTCTTCCGACGGCGAGCCGTCTTCCAGACCCTCTTCCACCGCCAGCGCTTCGTTGAGCAGCGCATCGCGGGCACGGGCACGCAGCTCTTCGACGATGTCTTCGTCGAAGCCTTCCACGGCCAGCAGTTCGCCGACCGGGACGTAGGCGATTTCTTCCACGGTGTTGAAGCCTTCGGTCACCAGGATGGCGGCGATTTCTTCATCCACTTCCAGCTTGTCCATGAACAGCTGGCGGGCAACGGTCTGCTCTGCCTCGGACTTGGCGGTCACCTGGTCCTGGGTCATCACATTGAGCTGCCAACCGGTCAGGCGGCTGGCAAGACGCACGTTCTGGCCGCCCTTGCCGATCGCCTGGGCCAGGCGCTCTTCCGCCACGGCCAGGTCCATCGAGTGCTTTTCTTCATCGACGATGATCGACTGCACTTCCGCCGGCGCCATCGCATTGATGACGAAGTTGGCGGGGTTCTCGTTCCACAGCACGATGTCCACGCGCTCGCCATTGAGCTCGTTGGACACCGCCTGCACGCGCGAACCGCGCATGCCGATGCAGGCACCGATCGGATCGGTACGCGAATCGTGGGCCAGCACGGCGATCTTGGCGCGGTCGCCCGGATCACGTGCACAGGCCTTGATCTCGACCAGGCCCTGGCCGACTTCCGGCACTTCGAGCTTGAACAGTTCGATCATGAATTCCGGGGCGGCGCGGCTGATGAACAGCTGCGGGCCACGCGGTTCCGAACGGACTTCGGCCAGGTAACCGCGCACGCGGTCGCCAGCGCGCAGCACGTCGCGCGGAATGCCCTTGTCCTTCGGAATGAAGGCCTCGGCGTTGCCGCCCAGGTCCACATAGATGTTGCCGCGCTCGGCGCGCTTGACCACACCGGTGACCAGTTCGCCGACGCGATCCTTCCACGCATCGACCACCTGCTGACGCTCGGCCTCGCGCACGCGCTGGACGATCACCTGCTTGGCGGCCTGTGCGGCGATACGGCCGAAGTCCGGGTTTTCAATCTGCTCTTCGATGAAATCGCCGACTTCCACGCCGTCGGCTTCATCGATGGCGTCCATCAGACGGATCTGGCGGTCCGGAGACTCCATGACCACGTCATCGGCCACCACTTCCCAGCGGCGGAAGGTTTCGTAGTTGCCGTCCTTGTGGTCGATCGACACACGGGCCAGCACTTCTTCTTCCGGGTAACGCTTTTTGGCAGCCGAAGCCAACGCGGCCTCGATGGCATCGAAGATGACTTCGCGCGGGACGCCTTTTTCGTTGGCGACCGCATCCACTACCAGCAAAAGTTCCTTGCTCATTGGCTCACTCCGCGCGCGGCTTTTTGGCCGCCGGCTCGTTGGATGGTTTCTTGTTCGCCTTGCCACCCTGTTTGGGTGCCGGGCCAGTCGGTTTGGTCGGAGCCAGGCCAAGGGCGGCCCAGTCCGGCATGATGCGTGCCTTGTCGATGTTCTCGATGTCGGCGGTGAACGGAGCATTGTCGACCTTGAAGGTCACCGTGCCCTGTTCGATATCCACAGCGAGGATCTCGCCCTGCAGACGGCGACGGCCGTCCTGCGGCAGGCTCAGCGTCACCTTGGCGGATTCGCCGATGGCGCGCTCGAACTGCGCGCCGGTGAACAGCGGGCGATCCACGCCCGGCGAAGAGACTTCCAGCGTGTAGTTCGCCGTGATCGGGTCTTCGACGTCCAGCTGGGCGGACACTTCGCGGCTGACGCGCTCGCAGTCGTCGATGTTGACGATGCGCTCGGGCTGTTCGGCCAGCGGCACGTCGATGTACAGGCGCAGCGTTGCGCCGCCCGGTGCGGTCAGATACTCCACGCCCAGCAGCTCGAGACCCAGCGACTGAACGGTGGGGGCGAGCAGATTCGCGATTTCGGTTGCCTTGTCGCTCACAGTCGGCCTTGATTCGTTGAAAAGAAATACGGGGCTGGTCCGTTGCATGGACCACCTTCCGGAAACAACAAAGGGCCCGTTGGGCCCCTGTCCGGTACAACTCCGGTCATGCTGGATTCCGGTGCAGATGCGCACGTGGTGCGCGTCTGCGAGCCCAGCGTTCCGGGGGTCACGGCGGCCTGGGTACAGGTTGCCGTTCCTGGAAGCCGGTTGCGGGGCCTGTTCATATCCGTTGAGGGGATAAGAGTAGACAGTCCGCTAAGCCACTGATGATAGCCGTTGCACCGCGCTGGTGCAATGGTTGGGGTGGCTACTGGTGCCTCTATTCGGAAAGCTGAACAGCCAAGCGGGTGTGTAACCTTCGTCGCGGGCAGCGGCGGGGGCAGGTCCGCGGGACGCGCCGTGAACCCGTCCATGGGGGCTCATGGGCGACATCCATGTCGCCCCAATGGTCCCGCCAACCTGCCCCCACCGCTGCCTGCACACTTGGCAGGTCAGTCATCGAGGTCAGGTGCAAAGGCACAGCAAAAGCCGGGCGATGCCATAACGAAAAAAGCGACCTCGTTGCCGAGATCGCCTTTTCGTCTACTGCATCTGCACTGCAGATTTTCTGTGGTAGCGGGGGCAGGATTTGAACCTGCGACCTTCGGGTTATGAGCCCGACGAGCTGCCAGACTGCTCCACCCCGCAGCAGAAGCGGAATTGTAAGGGAGTTCGTGTTCCCGTGCAACCCCTTTGAAACATTTGCTGTGCGACAGCCCTCGGTCAACGCCAACGCCAAACAACCAGCGCGAGCCGAATCCTGGAACGAAAAAAGCGACACCGTCTCCGGTATCGCTTGATTCGTCCACTGCCTCCGGTTTGCACCGAAGCTATATGGTAGCGGGGGCAGGATTTGAACCTGCGACCTTCGGGTTATGAGCCCGACGAGCTGCCAGACTGCTCCACCCCGCAGCAGAAGTGGATGAATTGTGCGCCAACCAATGGTTGGCACCTACCGCAACGATGTTCTGGCGAAACCGCTGCATCAACAACTCAGGAGATGAATATTACACGAGTTGCGCACGTTTGTATCGTTTTTTACGAAATATGTGCAAATGCCTGCTGGCACCACACCATGATCGGGTTCCACGCCACGCCGAGCGCCAGCAGCGCCAGGGCATTCACGCCCAGCACCACGCCCAGCACGCGGTCGTTGTTGGCCGGCAGCGGCTCGCCCACCGGCTCATCGAAGTACATGACCTTGATGACGCGCAGGTAGTAGAAGCAGCCGATCACGGCGCAGATCACGCCGACCATGGCCAGCCACAGCATGTCGCCCTGGATCGCCGCGCCGAGCACGGCCAGCTTGGTCCAGAAGCCCAGGAACGGCGGGATGCCTGCCAGCGACGCCATGATGCACAGCACCAGGCCGGCCATCCACGGGTTGCGGGCATTGAGGCCCTTGAAGTCTTCGATCTTCTCGGCTTCAAAGCCATTGCGCGACAAGGCAATGATCGCGCCGAACGCCGCGGTGGACATGATCGCGTAGCTCAGGGCGTAGAACAGCGCAGCCGAGTAACCCCGCTCGCCACCGCCGGCCATGCCCATCAGCAGGAAGCCGATGTGCGAGACGGTCGAGAACGCCAGCATGCGCTTGAGGTTGGTCTGCGCGATGGCCATCAGGTTGCCGATCACCAGCGACAGCGCGGCCAGGCCACCGATCAGGTACTTCCACTCGTCGGCCAGCGGACCCACGCCCATTTCCAGCAGGCGGTAGGCCATGCCGAACGCGGCCAGCTTCGGGGCCGAGCTGATGAACAGCGCGACCGGTGCCGGGGCGCCCTGGTACACGTCGGGCAGCCACATGTGGAACGGGGCCGCACCGAGCTTGAAGGCCACGCCGGCGATCATGAACACCGCGCCGGTCAGCAGCAGCATCTTCTCTTCGGTGTGCGGGATGGCCGCATTGATGGCGTCCAGGTGCAGCGAGCCGGTGGCGCCGTAGATCAGCGACATGCCGTACAGCAGCAGGCCCGAGGCCAGCGAACCCAGCACGATGTACTTCATCGCCGCTTCCGAGGCCAGGCCGTTTTCACGGTTGCTGGCGACCAGTGCGTAGGAGCACAGGGCCAGCAGTTCCAGGCCCAGGTAGACCATCAGCAGGCTGCCGGCCGAGACCAGGATCATCATGCCCGCGGTAGCGAACAGGATCAGCACCGGGATCTCACCCTGGTAGAGCTTGCGCTCGCGCAGGTAGCTCCAGCCGTAGATCAGGGTCAGCCCGCTGCACAGCACGATCACGGTCTTCATCACGTCGGCCGCGTTGTCGCGGACGAACATGCCGTGGAAGACCTCGCCCTGCCCGCCCACTCCGGTGGCGAGCATGAAGAACACGACCGCCAGCGCAGCGATCGAGAACAGGTGGGTCCAGATCTTGTTCTTCTCACTGATGAAAAGATCAAGCATCAACAGGGCGAACGCACTGCCGACCAGCACCAGCTCGGGAGCGAGCGGCGGGAGGTCAGCGGCGGTCAGTGGCAACAGCGGCGAGGTGGTCATCATCAAATCCTGGAATCAATACTCTCGACGGCCCGATTACAGCAGCTTGCTGGATGCGATCTGCATCGCCAGCTTCGCGATCGAGGGCTCCATCAGGTCGGTCAGCGGCTTGGGGTACAGGCCCAGGGCAAGAGTGCCCACGGCGAATACACCCAACACCAGCCACTCGCGACCGTTGATGTCCTTCAGTTCGGCGACATGGGCATTGGCCACTTCACCGAAGAACACGCGCTTGTACAGCCACAGCGTATACGCCGCGGTGATCACCAGGGTGCTCGCCGCGCCGAGTGCCAGCCACGGATTGCGCTGGAAGCTGGCCATGATGATCATGAACTCACCGACGAAACCGCTGGTACCCGGCAGGCCGGCATTGGCCATGAAGAACAGCATGGCGAAGGTGGCGAACCAGGGCATCACGTTGACCACGCCGCCGTAATCGGCGATGCGGCGGCTATGCATGCGGTCGTAGAGCACGCCGACGCAGGAGAACATCGCACCGGACACGAAGCCGTGCGAGACCATCTGCACCATCGCACCCTGCAGGCCCAGGCGGGCCGCATCCGGGTTGCCGGCGTCACGCACCAGCCACATCGCGATGAAGGTACCCAGGGTCACGAAGCCCATGTGCGCGATCGACGAATAGGCGATCAGCTTCTTCATGTCGTCCTGCACCAGGGCGACCAGGCCGACATAGATCACCGCCACCAGCGACAGCGCGATCACCAGCCAGGCCCACTCGTGCGAGGCGTCCGGCACGATCGGCAGGTTGAAGCGCAGGAAGCCGTAGCCACCGATCTTCAGGGCGATCGCCGCCAGGATCACCGAACCGGCGGTCGGCGCTTCCACGTGGGCGTCCGGCAGCCAGGTGTGGACCGGGAACATCGGCACCTTGACCGCGAAGGCGATCAGGAAGGCGAAGAAGATCCAGGTCTGTTCCTTGCCCGACAGCTGCAGCTGGTACAGGTCGGCCAGTTGGAAGCTGCCGCCCTTCAGGTACAGGTAGATCAGCGCCACCAGCATCAGCACCGAGCCAAGGAAGGTGTACAGGAAGAACTTCAGCGCGGCGTAGATGCGGCGCGGGCCGCCCCAGACACCGATGATCAGGAACATCGGGATCAGCATCGCTTCGAAGAACACGTAGAACAGCATCGCGTCCGTCGCAGCGAAGATGCCGACGGTCACACCTTCCAGGATCAGGAAGGCGGCCACGTACTGGTTGACGCGCTTGTCGATCGCGCTCCAGGCACCGATCAGGGCCAGCACCGAGACCAGGGTGGTCAGCAGGATCAGCGCGATTGCGATGCCGTCGACGCCGAGGTTGTAACCGATGTCGTAGGCGGGGATCCAGGCGCGGGTCTCGACGAACTGCAGTGCGTCGATTCCCGTGTCATAGCCGCTGAGCAGCGACAGGCTGGCCACAAAGGTCAGCACCGCGACGCCCAGGGACGCCCACCGGGCGGTTTGGGCATCCCGGATGGCAAGGATCAATGCACCGCCGATGATCGGCAGCCAGATGAGAACACTAAGTAGGGGCCAGTTCGACACGTCTTCTTATTCCGTACAGGTCATCAACGCAGGTAATGCATCAGGACGCCCAGGAGGGCAATCAGGCCGATGATCATCGCGAAGGCGTAGTGATAGAGGAAACCGGATTGGGTGCGACGCAGCAGGTTGGCCGCCAGATCGATCAGGCGCGCCGAACCGTTGACCACCACACCATCGACCACATTCGTGTCGATCGCGCGCGAAACCTTGCCGAGCTTGATACCGCCGCCGGCGAAACCGCCGATCCAGAGCTTGTCGAAGCCGTACTTGTTCTCCAGCACCGACACGATCGGCGCGAAGGTCTTGCGGGCCTTGCCGGCCAGTTCCGGCTTCCACAGGTAGAACAGCGCCGCCAGCAGGAAGCCGACCACCGTCAGGATGAAGGCCGGGGCCATCATGCCGTGGATCGCGAAGGCAACCGGACCGTGGAACTCTTCGGCCAGCGCACCGATGGTGTCACGCGCCGGGACGTAGAAGTCGACGATGCCGGTGAAGAACGAATGCGCCTGGCCCGGGATGGCGGTCTCGGCGTGGTGGCCGGCCCAGTCGGTGCCGTACAGCATCGGGCCGATGCTGAAGAAACCGATGACCATCGAGGGGATCGCCAGCAGGATCAGCGGCAGCGTCACCACCCACGGGGTTTCGTGCGGCTCATGCGCGCCATGGCCGTGGCCATGATCGTCATGATGCGCGTCGCCGTGGTGGGCATCGGCGGCGTGTGCGTCAGCGGCGTGGTGATCGTCGTGGCCATGATCGTCATGCGCATCGCGGAAGCGTTCCTTGCCATGGAAGGTCAGGAACAGCAGACGGAAGCTGTAGAAGCTGGTCACGACCACGCCACCCAGCACCGCCCAGTACCCATAGGTCGCCACCCAGCTCGAGGAGACATGCGCGTGGTGCTGCGCGGCCTCGATGATGGTGTCCTTGGAGTAGAAGCCGGAGAAGAACGGGGTACCGACCAGGGCCAGCGTACCGATCCACATGGTGACGAAGGTGATCGGCATGTACTTGCGCAGGCCGCCCATCTTGCGCATGTCCTGCTCGTGGTGCATGGCGATGATCACCGAGCCCGCGCCGAGGAACAGCAGCGCCTTGAAGAAGGCGTGGGTCATCAGGTGGAACACGGCCGCCGAGTACGCGGACACGCCCAGGGCGACGGTCATGTAACCCAGCTGGGACAGCGTGGAGTACGCGACGACGCGCTTGATGTCGTTCTGCACGATGCCGATCAGGCCGGTGAAGAACGCGGTGGTGGCACCGATGAACAGCACGAAGTTCAGCGCGGTCTGCGACAGCTCGAACAGCGGCGACATGCGGGTGACCATGAAGATGCCCGCGGTGACCATGGTCGCCGCGTGGATCAGCGCCGAGATCGGGGTCGGGCCTTCCATCGAGTCCGGCAGCCAGACGTGCAGCGGCACCTGGGCCGACTTGCCCATCGCACCAATGAACAGGCAGATGCAGATCACGGTAGCGACCGACCAGATCACCGGCTCGCTCATCACCGGGATGGAGGTGCCGAACAGATCGATCGTGCCCGACCAGATCTGGATCAGCGCATCCGGGTGGCCCAGCACCTGGGCATTGGCGAACACGGTGGCGTAATCGAGGGTGCCGAACACCCACAACACGCCGGCGATGCCGAGGATGAAGCCGAAGTCACCCACACGGTTGACCAGGAAGGCCTTCATGTTGGCGAAGATGGCGGTCGGGCGCTTGAACCAGAAACCGATCAGCAGGTACGAGACGAGGCCCACCGCTTCCCAGCCGAAGAACAGCTGCAGGAAGTTGTTGCTCATCACCAGGGTGAGCATCGAGAAGGTGAACAGCGAGATGTAGCTGAAGAACCGCTGGTAGCCCGGGTCATCCTGCATGTAGCCGATGGTGTACACGTGCACCAGGAAGGACACGAAGGTCACCACGACCATCATCATCGCGGTCAGCTTGTCGACCATGAAGCCGACATGCGCCGAGTACTGGCCTACCTCGAAGAACGTATAGATGTTCTGGTTGAACGGCTGGGCGCCGCCCCACAGCAGCATGTACAGCACGTAGCTGGACAGCACGCAGCTGACCGCCACGCCGAGGATGGTGACCGCCTGCGCGCCAGCGCGACCGACCTGACGACCGAACAGGCCGGCGATGATGCTGCCGAACAGCGGTGCGAGCACCACTGCGATCAACAGACTCTTGGAGAGAGTGATTTCCATCTACGGATCAGCCCTTCAGCGAATCGACTTCGCCGACATTGATGGTGCGGCGAGTACGGAACAGGGTTACCAGGATCGCGAGGCCGATGGCGGCCTCGGCCGCGGCCACGGTCAGGATGAAGAAGACGAACAGCTGTCCGGCCGTATCACCCATCTCACGCGAGAACCCGACGAAATTGATGTTGACCGACAGCAGCATCAACTCGATGGACATCAATAGCACGATGATGTTCTTGCGGTTGAGGAAGATGCCGGCAAGGCTGATGCAGAACAGCACCGCGCCCAGCGCCAGAATGTGGCCAAGGGTGATCATGGCTGCGCCTCCTCGTTGCTGGCGGGCTTGATGTTGGTGTGCACGACCGGCTTCTCGACGTCCATCTTGACGATGCGCAGACGGTCGCTGCCCTTGACCATGGTCTGCTCGGACGGGTTCTGGGTCTTCAGGCCGGTACGGCGACGCAGGGTCAGCATCACGGCGGCAACCACGGCCACGGTCAGGATGACGGCGGCGAACTCGAACGGCAGCAGGTATTCGGTGAACAGGCTGCGGGCCAGCCAGGTGATGTTGGAGGTGTCGGCCGCCAGCGCGGCAGCGTTGTCGGCCGGGAACGGATTGACCGCCCTGCCCTTCACGCCGATCAGCACCAGCATCTGCACGAGCATCGTCACCGCCACCACCAGGCCGAGCGGCAGGTAACGCACCCAGCCCTCACGCAGGTTGGAGGGATCGATGTCCAGCATCATCACCACGAACAGGAACAGCACCATGACCGCGCCGACGTAGACCAGCACCAGCGCGACACCGAGGAACTCGGCCCCGACCAGGATCCAGATGCAGGCTACGGAGAAGAAGGTCAGGATCAGGCACAACACGGCATAGACCGGATTGCGCACGCTGATCACCGCCGCGGCGGAAATGCCCGCCACGATGGAGAAGACCCAGAAACTGATATTTACCCAATCCATCATTCGACCTCAGCGGAAAGCGGCATCGGCGGCGCGACGCTCGGCGATCTCGGCTTCAAGCCGATCACCGATGGCCAGCAGCTGCGGCTTGGTAACGATGTTCTCGCCACGGTTCTCGAAGTGGTACTCGAGAATGTGGGTCTCGACGATCGAGTCCACCGGGCAGCTTTCTTCACAGAAGCCGCAGAAGATGCACTTGAACAGATCGATGTCGTAACGGGTGGTACGGCGGGTGCCGTCCTCGCGCTTGGCCGAATCGATGGTGATCGCCAGCGCCGGGCACACCGCTTCGCACAATTTGCATGCGATGCAGCGTTCCTCACCGTTGGGGTAGCGGCGAAGTGCATGCAGACCGCGGAAACGCGGCGACTGCGGGAACTTCTCCATCGGGTACATCATCGTGTACTTCGGCTTGAAGGCGTACTTCAGGGTCAGCCACAGACCACCGAGCAGCTCAAGGAGCAGCAGGCTTTTGAAGTAATGGGTAATTCGGTTCATCGCTTAGACGCCCTTCTGGATCACGCCGTAAAACACCATCAACGCCGTCACTGCAATCCAGAAGATGGTGAGCGGGATGAAGACCTTCCAGCCCAGACGCATGATCTGGTCGTAACGGAAGCGCGGGAAGCTGGCACGGAACCAGATGTAGGAGCTGGCGAAGAAGAAGACCTTCAGCAGCAGCCACGGCCAGCCGCCCTTCCAGATCCAGTCGATCCACGGCGAGATGTCTGCCGTGATCCAGCCCTGGAGCGGGCTCAGCCAACCACCGAGGAAGAAGATCGAGATCAGGAAGCTGATCAGGATCATGTTCGCGTATTCGGCCAGGAAGAACAGCGCGAACGCACCACCGGAGTATTCGACCATGTGGCCGGCAACGATTTCCGATTCACCTTCCACGACGTCGAACGGCGCGCGGTTGGTTTCGGCGACGCCGGACACCCAGTACACGATGAACAGCGGGAACAGCGGCAGCAGGAACCAGTCGAACAGACCGGAGTTGCCCGCCTGCGCCATCACGATGCTGCTCAGGTTGAGGCTGCCCGAGGCGATCATCACGCCGACCAGGGCAAAGCCCATCGCGATTTCGTAGCTGATCATCTGCGCCGAGGCGCGCATGGCACCGAGGAACGCGTACTTCGAGTTGGAGGCCCAACCGGCCAGGATGATGCCGTACACGCCCAGCGAGGTCATCGCCAGCAGGTACAGCAGGCCGGCGTTGGCGTTGGACAGCACGATCTGCGCGTCGAAGGGAATCACCGACCAGGCCGCGAAGGCCGGGCCCAGCGTGATCAGCGGCGCCAGGATGAACATCGCCTTGTGCGAGCTGCTGGGCTGGATGATTTCCTTGAACAGCAGTTTGAAGACGTCGGCGAAGGCCTGGAAGATGCCCATGCCGACATACATCGGACCATGACGCACGTGCATCCAGCCGATCAGCTTGCGCTCCCAGACCACGTAGAAGGCCACCGAGATGATCACCGGCATGGCGATCACCAGGATCTTCAGGATGATCCAGAGCAGCGCGCCGATGTCGCCCAGTGACAGCAGCCACTGGTGCAGCGGGTCGACCGCGTTCAACAGCAATTCGTTCATGCAGCCACCACCGTTACACGTGCGGCACCCAGCGGTGCGGTTGCACCGTGGCCCGATTCAATCCAGACCGACCCTGCGGCAACGCGGGCGTCCACCACCACCGGCAAGGTGGCACGGCCGGCATCGGTGCCGACCTTGGCCATCTGGCCTTCCACCAACTGCAGGCGGGCGGCGTCGTCGGCGTTGAGCACGATGCGCGGGGCGTTGTTGAGCGGATGCGACTGCAGCGCCTGGGCGCGACGGACCACCGCATCGGTGCGGTAGATCGCGGCGGTCGAGGTCACTTCCAGGCCCTCGCCCGCGACCGGCGTTGCCGCCGAGGACGAGACGTTGACGCTGACCGGGGCCAGGCTGGCGCGCAGGCCGGCCAGGTCGGTGAACTCGAAACCGGCCAGCGACATCTCGCCGCCCAGTGCACGCAGCACGCGCCAGCCTTCACGCGCCTCGCCCGGCAGCTTGCCGCCGGCACGGGCCGACTGCTCGCGACCATCGAGGTTGGTCAGGGTGGCATCCACTTCCGGCAGTGCGCCGATCGGCAGGATCACGTCGGCGACGTCGCGGGTCGAGGCACAGGCGAACTGGCTGAAAGCCACCACCTGGGCACCGGCCAGCGCCTTGCGGGCAGCAGCGGCGTCGGCGAAATCCAGGCCCGGCTCGATGCCGTAGATGGCATAGGCCTTGCGCGGCTGGGCCAGCATGGCGTTGACGTCCTTGCCGGCCGGCAGCACGCCGGCGCGGGTCAGGCCCACGGCATTGGCGCCCTGCGGGATGCGGCACAGCTTGGCACCGGTCGCGGCGGCGAAATCACGCGCAGCGGCGCGGATCGCGGCGGCCTGCGGGTGGTTTTCGGCGATGCCACCGACGATCAGCACGGCATTGCTGGCGCCCTTCACGGCGTCACGCAGCTCGGCATTGCCCAGTGCGTCGATGAAGGCCGACGGGGCGACGATCTGCTTGCTGGCCAGCTTGAAGGCGAAATCGAAGTCCACCGGATTGACGGCGTGGATCTTCGCATTGCGCGTGGTCTGCGCCTTGCGCAGGCGGGCATGCAGCAGCGGCAGCTCGTGGCGGATGTTGCTGCCGAGCACGACGATGCTGTCCGCGCCTTCGATCTCGGCCAGCGGCAGGCCGAAGACTTCGGCGGTGGCGGCGTCGGAGAAATCGCGGTTGTTGATGCGGTGATCGATGTTCGTGGTGCCCAGGCCGGTCGCGAGACGGGCCAGCAGTGCGCCCTCCTCGTTCGAGGCCGACGGGTGCACCAGCACGCCGAGGTCGTCACCCTGGTGGGCGGCGAAGATGTCCTTGGCGGCGGCCAGGCCTTCGGCCCAGCTCACTTCCTTCCACTCGCCATTGACCTTGCGCAGCGGCTTGACCGCACGGTCTTCGCTGTACAGGCCCTGGTGCGAATAGCGGTCGCGATCGGACAGCCAGCATTCGTTGACCGACTCGTTGTCGCGCGGCACCACGCGCAGCACTTCGCCGCGACGCACGTGCAGGAACAGGTTCGAGCCCATCGCGTCGTGGTAGCCCAGCGATTCGCGCGCGGTCAGTTCCCACGGGCGGGCGCGGAACTGGAACACCTTGTTGGTCAGCGCGCCGACCGGGCAGACGTCGACGACGTTGCCGGACAGCTCGGTGGTCAACGGCTTGCCGTCATAGGTGCCGATCTGCAGGTTCTCACCGCGGTACATGCCACCCAGTTCATAGGTACCGGCAACGTCGGCGGTGAAGCGGACGCAGCGGGTGCACTGGATGCAGCGGGTCATTTCGGTGGCGACCAGCGGACCGATGTCCTCGTCGGGCACCACGCGCTTGCGCTCGTTGAAGCGGCTGACCGAACGGCCGTAGCCCAGCGAAACGTCCTGCAGTTCGCACTCGCCGCCCTGATCGCAGATCGGGCAGTCCAGCGGATGGTTGATCAGCAGGAATTCCATCACCGAGCGCTGGAACTTCAGCGCCTTTTCACTGCGGGTGGCGACCTTCATGCCATCCATGACCGGCGTGGCGCAGGCCGGCGCAGGCTTGGGCGACTTTTCCACGTCGACCAGGCACATGCGGCAGTTGGCGGCGATCGGCAGCTTCTCGTGGTAGCAGAAGCGCGGGATCGGAATGCCGGCCTTGTCGGCGGCCTGGATGATCATCGAGCCCTTGGGCACGACCAGGGACTGGCCGTCGATTTCGACGGTCACATGATCCGGTGGCACGCTCGGGTTTACGGGTTGCGCGCTCATGCGGCGGCTGCCTCCACCTTCTTGCCGTCAACCATCGAATGACCGTTGACGATGTAGTACTCGAATTCGTCCCAGAACTGGCGCAGGAAGCCCTGGATGGGCCATGCCGCCGCTTCACCGAACGCACAGATGGTGTGGCCTTCAATCTGGCCGGCCACCGTCTTCAACTGATGCAGGTCTTCCATCGTGGCCTTGCCGGCGACGATGCGCTCCAGCACGCGGTGCATCCAGCCGGTGCCTTCACGGCACGGGGTGCACTGCCCACAGGATTCCTTGTGGAAGAACTGCGAGATGCGGCAGGCGAACTTGACGCAGCAGACGCTGTCATCCAGCACCACGATGGCGCCCGAGCCCAGACCGGTGCCCAGGGCACGCAGGGTGTCGTAGTCCATCTGCAGGCCCTTGAGCTCTTCGGCCTTCAGCACCGGCATCGAGACGCCGCCCGGAACCGCGCCCTTGAGCGTGCGGCCCGGCTTCAGGCCACCGGCCATTTCCAGCAGGTCGTCGAAGGTGGTGCCCAGCGGCACTTCGAAGTTGCCGCCCTTCTGCACGCAACCGGAGACCGAGAAGATCTTCGGACCGCCGTTCTTGGTCAGGCTCAGGCCTGCGAACCATTCCGGGCCGTTGCGGATGATCGCCGGCACCGAGGCATAGGTCTCGGTGTTGTTGATCGTGGACGGCTTGCCGTACAGGCCGAAGTTGGCCGGGAACGGCGGCTTGTAGCGCGGCTGGCCTTTCTTGCCTTCCAGCGACTCCATCAGCGCGGTTTCTTCGCCGCAGATGTAGGCGCCGGCGCCCAGCGCACCGTAGATGTCGATGTCCACGCCGCTGCCGAGGATGTCCTTGCCCAGCCAGCCGTTCGCGTACGCGTCGGCCAGGGCCTGCTCGAAGTTCTCGAACGGCTCGTGGTGGAACTCGCCACGCAGGTAGTTGTAGCCCACGGTCGAGCCGGTGGCGTAGCAGGCGATCGCCATGCCTTCCACGACCGAATGCGGGTTGTAACGCAGGATGTCGCGGTCCTTGCAGGTACCCGGCTCGGATTCATCCGAGTTGCACAGGATGTACTTCTGCATGGTGCCCTTGGGCATGAAGGACCACTTCAGGCCGGTCGGGAAGCCCGCGCCGCCACGGCCGCGCAGGTTGGACTGCTTGACCATCTCGATGACCTGCTCCGGCGAGATCTTCTCTTCGAGAATCTTGCGCAGGGCGGCATAGCCACCGGTCTTGAGGTAGCTTTCATACGACCACGGAGTGTCGTAATGCAGGGTGGTGTAGACCACCTGGTGCGGCAACGGTGCGGGACCGACCGGACCACTGGGTGCGTGATGATGTGCCATGTCTTACTCCAACCCGTCCAGCAGCTCGTCGACTTTCTCGACGGTCAGGCGCTCGTGGTAATGGCCATTGATGACCATCATCGGCGCACCGGCGCAACCGGCCAGGCATTCTTCTTCGCGCTTGAGGTAGATGCGGCCATCGGCGGTGGACTGACCGGTCTTGCAGCCAAGCTTCTTCTCGGCGTGCGCGACCAGGTCTTCGGCACCGTTCAACCAGCAGCTGATGTTCGTGCAGAAGGCGACGTTGTGGCGGCCGACCTTCTCCAGTTCGAACATCGAGTAGAAGCTGGCGACCTCGTAGGCCCATACCGGCGGCAGATCCAGGTACTTGGCGACGCCGGCGATCAGCTCGTCGGTCAGCCAGCCTGCGTTCTGTTCCTGTGCGGCGTGCAGGCCCTGCAGGACAGCCGAACGCTTGCGATCCGGCGGGAACTTGGCCAGCCAGTGATCGATGTGCGCACGGGTCTTGTCATTCAAGACCACCATCGGGTCGACGTCGCGCGCCGCCTCGAAATTACCTGTCGCCTTCATCGGCCGACCTCAGCGAATACGAAATCGTTAAAAACCAGAACCTGCAGCGCCGGCAGCAGCCGGCGGGTGTCAGGCATCGTGCAGGCGGATGCGATCACCGGTCCACCTCACCGAACACCAGATCGTAGGTGCCGATCATGGCCACCACGTCGGCGAGCATGTGCCCGCGCACAACCGAGTCGATCGAGGAAAGATGGGCGAAGCCCGGCGCGCGCAGGTGCACGCGGAACGGCTTGTTGGCACCATCGGACATCAGGTAGCAGCCGAATTCGCCCTTGGGCGCTTCGACGGCGGCGTAGGTTTCGCCGGCCGGGACGCAGTAGCCTTCACTGAACAGCTTGAAGTGATGGATCAGCGCTTCCATGTCGTCCTTCATGTCTTCGCGGCTGGGCGGCGCGACCTTGAAGTTCTTGACCATGACCGGGCCCGGGTTTGCCTTCAGCCAGGTGACGCACTGCTTGATGATGCGGTTGGATTCGCGCATCTCGGCCACGCGGCACAGGTAACGGTCGTAGCAGTCACCTTCCTTGCCGAGCGGGATGTCGAACTCGACCGCGTCGTACTTGGCATACGGCTGCTTCTTGCGCAGATCCCAGGCAATGCCCGAGCCGCGCAGCATCACGCCGGTCATGCCCCACGCATGGGCCAGTTCCGGGGTGACCACGCCGATGCCGACCGTACGCTGCTTCCAGATACGGTTGTCGGTGAGCAGGGTTTCGTATTCGTCGACGCGCTTGGGGAACTCGACGGTGAAGTTCTCCAGGAAGTCCAGCAGCGAACCTTCGCGCGAGGCGTTGAGGTTCTTCAGGGCCTTGCCCTTGTGCCAGCGCGATTCCTTGTACTTCGGCATATGGTCCGGCAGGTCGCGGTAGACGCCGCCCGGACGGTAGTACGCCGCGTGCATGCGCGCGCCGGAGACCGCTTCATAGCAGTCCATCAGCTCTTCGCGTTCGCGGAAGGCGTACAGCATGACCGCCATCGCGCCCAGATCGAGCGCGTTGGACCCCAGCCACATCAGGTGATTCAGGATGCGGGTGATTTCGTCGAACATGGTGCGGATGTACTGCGCACGCTCCGGCGCCTCGATCCCCATCAGGGTCTCGATCGCGCGCACGTAGGCGTGCTCGTTGCACATCATCGACACGTAATCCAGGCGATCCATGTAGCCGATCGACTGGTTGAACGGCTTGGACTCGGCCAGCTTTTCGGTACCCCGGTGCAGCAGACCCACGTGCGGGTCGGCACGCATGATGGTTTCGCCGTCCATTTCCAGGATCAGGCGCAGCACACCGTGCGCGGCCGGATGCTGGGGACCGAAGTTCATGGTGTAGTTGCGGATTTCCTGGCGCAGTTCGGCCGGGTTGCTCGCAAAGGCCTGGTGGGCCTGGGTGAATTCGCTCACTTGCTTGCCTCCGACTGCGCGGATTCACCGGCAGCGGTCTGGAAACGGGCGTCGTCACGGATGACACGCGGCACGCCGACGCGCGGCTCGACCGAGGTCACCGGCTCGTAGATCACGCGCTGCTTCTCTTCGTCGTAACGCACTTCAACGTTGCCGATCAGCGGGAAATCCTTGCGGAACGGATGCCCGACGAAACCGTAGTCGGTCAGGATCCGGCGCAGGTCCGGGTGGCCTTCGAAGATCACGCCGAACAGATCGAACGCTTCGCGCTCGAACCAGTTCAGGCCCGGCCAGATGTTGGTCAACGACGCGACCACCGGCAGTTCCTCGTTCGGCGCAAAGCAACGGATGCGCATCGTGAGGTTGTGCTGGTAGGAACGCAGCTGGGTGACCACGGCGAAACGCTGCAGCGGGATCGGCTGCGGCTCGGCGCCATCGCTGGTTTCGCGGGTGGGGAATTCACCCCAGGCGAAACGACCGACGGACTTGCCCTCGACGCCACGGCTGAAGCCCTGGGACGACACATCGGCCGTATCCCATTCGTCGCTGCCATAGCCGAGGTAATCCAGGCCGCACAGGTCAACCGCCTGCTCGAAACCGAATTCGTCGCGCAGCGCCAGAGCGGTGGCATGCCAGTCAGCGGCGGGCACTTCCAGCGTCACTTCGCCGCGGGGTTCGACCACGAAGACCTGCGCACCTGCGAAACGTGCGGAAAGTCGGTCGATGAAGGAAGGTGCTTGCTCTGCCATGGGGGCTTGGCGTGCTCTTGTCAGGAGGGATGTCAGCGGGCGATGGTCTGCGTACGCCAGATCTTCTTCTGCAATTGCAGGATCCCGTACACCAGCGCTTCGGCGGTAGGTGGGCAGCCGGGGACATAGATGTCCACCGGCACGACGCGGTCACAGCCACGCACTACTGCATACGAGTAGTGGTAGTAGCCGCCACCGTTGGCGCAGCTGCCCATCGAGATGACCCACTTCGGGTCCGGCATCTGGTCATAGACCTTGCGCAGGGCCGGAGCCATCTTGTTGACCAGGGTGCCGGCCACGATCATCACGTCGGACTGACGCGGCGACGGGCGGAACACCACGCCGTAACGGTCAAGATCCAGACGCGCCGCACCGGCGTGCATCATTTCCACTGCGCAGCAGGCCAGACCAAAGGTCATCGGCCACATCGAACCGGTACGCGCCCAATTCAACAGCGCATCGACGCTGGTGGTCACGTAGCCCTTTTCGAGCAGGGGGTTGTCGCCTTCGGGGCGCAGGATGTCATCGACCCGCCCTTCCGGGACCGGGTTGTTCATCAGGCCGTCGAGCGTCTGAATTACTCCCATTCCAGCGCTCCCTTCTTCCAGACGTAAATGAAACCGAGGAAAAGCATGCCTACGAAGAGGCCCATCGTGACCAGCGAACGTGCGCCCAGTTCCATGAACACCTGGGTCCACGGCACGATGAAGATGATTTCCAGATCAAATACGATGAACTGAATCGCGATCAGGTAGTAGCGCACATCGAACTTCATGCGCGCGTCCTCGAAAGCCTCGAAGCCGCATTCGTACGGCGAGAGCTTTTTCAGATCAGGACGTCGGGGACCGAGGAATCGGCCAACCAGCATCAGCGCAACGCCGATACCGGTGGCAACGATCAGAAACAGCAGAGACGGCAAATATTCGGCCAGCACAGCGATTCTCTCTTGCCTCTGCCGCTGCGCCTGCAGGCGCTTTGGCATGGGGGAGTGGACGGATACCGCTACCTGGCGCTTTGCGCGCCAGACGAACCCGCTTACAAACAAATGGTGCCCAAGAGGGGACTCGAACCCCTACGACTCTCGTCGCTACCACCTCAAGGTAGTGCGTCTACCAATTCCGCCACCTGGGCTTACGATCGCACCGGTTGTTCTCCAGTGCGCCGCATATTGTAACCGTCTTCAGCGAGTCTGGGTGCCTTCCGAAGGCTTTTCTTCACCAGATTTCGGAGTTTCCGCCTGAGCCGGCACAGTGGCCGACGGAACAGGCTGCTGGACCGGGGTTTCCGGGGCCTTCGGCACGGCCGGAAGCTCGCCTGCCGGTGCGGCCGGCGCGGTTGCGGCCGGCGCCGACATCAGACCCAGGTCCTGCTGTGCCGCCGGGCGCGAGCCATGGCTGGCGTACCAGGCCATGAAGAGGCTGATGCCGAAGAACACCACGGCCAGCCACTTGGTCGACTTGGACAGGAAGTTGGACGCGCCACGCGCGCCGAACACGGTACCCGAGGCGCCGGCACCGAAACCCGACCCTGCGGCCGCGCCGGAACCACGCTGCATCAGGATGAGCGCGATCATGGCCACTGCGACCAGCACGTAGACCACATTGAGGATCAACATCAGCATTTCGAATCCGTCCTCGGACATGTCGTGCCGGCGGTTGGGCCGGCAACATTACGAATTAGCGCCCCGCCGCCGCGGCAGCGATGGCAAGGAAGTCCGCGGCCACCAGCGAGGCGCCGCCCACCAGCCCACCATCGACATCGGGCTGTGCGAACAGTTCCGCGGCGTTGTCGGGCTTCACGCTGCCGCCATAGAGGATCGACAGTGAATCCGCAATTCTAGCATCGAGCTTGGCCACTTCGCCACGGATGAACGCGTGGACCTGCTGGGCCTGCTCCTTGGAGGCGGTCCGGCCGGTCCCGATGGCCCAGACCGGCTCGTAGGCGACCACGGCCTGGGCAAAGCCGGCGGCGCCGACCAGCTCCAGCACCGGGGCGAGCTGGGCCGCAATGACCGCCTCGGTCTGATCGGCCTCGCGCTGCGCGAGGGTTTCGCCCACGCACAGGATGGGCGTCAGGCCGGCGTGCAGGGCGGCGGCGAACTTGCGCGCGACCAGCTCACTGCTTTCCGCATGGTACTGGCGGCGCTCGGAGTGCCCGACCAGCCCGTAGCGGGCGCCGACTTCGGCCAGCATGGTGGCCGAGACCTCACCGGTGTAGGCGCCCTTCTCGTTGCTGCTGACATCCTGGGAGCCGAAGGCGACGGCGCGGCCTTCGAAGGCTTCGACCAGTTCGCCCAGGTACGGGAGCGGCGGGAGGACCACGACCTCGACGCCCTGCCGCGGGAGGTCGGCAACCAGGTCACTGACCAGGTCGGTGGCGAATTGGCGGCTGCCGTGCAGCTTCCAGTTACCGGCGACGATCTTGCGGCGCATGGCGATGGCTCCTTTGGGTATCAGCCGGCCATGATAACGGATGCAACGAAATGGCGTGGGCGGGAAAACGCTTACATTTCAATTGGATATTTATTTTCCGCGGCGGCCCCAAGTCAAAAGCAAGGGCGACGGGGCCGGTGGACGTGCCCGGAGTGGGCGGGCGTGGGTGGGTTGGAGCGAGCCGGCCAGCGGCCGGCACTACTGGAACGATGAAGGCCGCCTTGCGGCGGCCTTCGTTTGCTCATTTCAGCTTGATCTCGCGCAGGCGCTCTTCCAGGAAGCCGTGGGCGGTGATCGGCTCCGGGTAGCGGCTCGGGTTTTCCGGGGTGATGCAGGTCGGCAGCACGTCGATCAGGAAATCCGGGTTCGGGTGCAGGAAGAACGGCACCGAATAGCGCGGCTGGCGCGCCTGCTCACCCGGAGGGTTGACCACGCGGTGGATCGTGGACGGATACACATGGTTGGTCAGGCGCTGCAGCATGTCGCCGATGTTGACCACGATGGTGTCCGCGTCCGAGGTGAAGGGCACCCACTTGCCCTCGTGGGACTGCACTTCCAGCCCGGCCGCACTGGCGCCGACCAGCAGGGTGATGAAGTTGATGTCGCCATGGGCACCGGCGCGCACGTTCGGGATGTTCTCGGCGGTGATCGGCGGGTAGTGGATCGGGCGCAGGATCGAATTGCCGTTGTTGGTCTTGTCCGCGAAGAAGTCCTCCGGCAGGCCGATGTGCAGGGCCAGCGCCGACAGGACGCGCGAACCCAGCTTGTCCAGGGCCTGGTAGAGGCCGTAGCCACGTTCGCGGAAGCCCGGAACCTCGCTCGGCCACAGGTTCGGGGCCATCACGTCACGGTACTTGGAGTCGTCCGGGATCTCGCGACCGATGTGCCAGAACTCCTTCAGATCGAAGTGCTGCGAGCCCTTGGCGGTCTCCACGCCGAAGGCGGTGTAGCCGCGCGCGCCGCCGCTGCCGGGCACGTGGTACTGGCGCTTGGTCTCTTCCGGCAGCGCGAAGAAGGCCTTGAAGACCTCATACGCGGCGTCGATGTCCGCCTGCGGAATGCCGTGGTTGCGGATGCCAGCAAAGCCCCATTCGCGGTAGGCCGCACCCAGCTCAGCCACGAACGCATCGCGGTCGGTGTCGAAACGGGTGATGTCGAGGGTGGGGATCTGGCTCACAGCGATTCCTGCTTGTTCATGGTGGTCGGTGGGCCAGCTGTGGCCCGGCTGAACATTGTGCCAGATCGGGCCATCCCCGCCACCGATACATTGATACAAACCGATACAATGCGCGCGCCCGGACGGCCACAACGGGCCACCGACGGCGCTGCGCTGGCCCACGCCGGCAGGGCCGCGCGCGTGGCCGCTGCCCCCGCACGACCTCCCACCCACGGCACCGCACAGCGCATCGGATGCGCTGGCGCGATCCCGCAGGCAATGACGACCACCGCCCGCGCATGCCGCGGGCGCGCTTCCACACATGGACTGTCCACCGATGAACGTTCCACTGAAAATTCTCCATACCGAGGCTGCCAAGGGATTTGGCGGGCAGGAGATCTACATCTACCGCCACATGCTGGCGATGCGCGACCGCGGCCACGACGTCTCCCTGCTGTGCCAGCCCGACGCCCGCCTGGGTGAGATGGCGCGCGAAGCCGGCTTCACCGTCCACGCGCTCAAGATGGGCGGCCTGCTGCGCCTGCTGCGCGGGATCTGGTCGGTGTCGCGCCTGGTGCGCCGCCATGGCTACCACGTGGTGAACACCACCAGCCGCCGCGACAGCCTGATCGCCGCGACCGGCGCCCGGCTCGGAGGGACGCCACTGGTGGTGCGCTCGCGTCACCTGATGAGCCCGATCAACTCGCTGCTGACCTACACCGGCCTGCCCCACCGGGTGATGACAGTGAGCAGCTTCGTCAAGAAGTTGATGGTCAGCCGCGGCATCGACGACGCGCACGTGGGGATCGTCCCGCCGATCGCGGTGCCGCCGCAGTGGTCGCAGATCGCCAAGCGCGATCCGTGGCAGTGCCGGCAGGACACCCGCGCGGAAACGCGCGCCGAGCTGGGCTTCAGCGACGACCAGATCGTGGTCGGCTGCGTTGCCGTGCTGCGCGAACCGAAGGGCCACCTCGATCTGCTGCAGGCCATGGCACCGCTGTGCCGCGCCGATCCACGCGTGCAACTGGTGATCGTGGGCGACGGCCAGCCGGTCATGGAGCGCCTGATCGCCCTGCGCGAGCAGCTCGGCATCACCGCGCAGGTCCACTTGCTCGGCTACCGCCAGGGCGCTTGCCGGTTGATGACCGCCTTCGATATCTTCGCCCTCGCCACCCACAAGGAAGCGGCCGGCACGGTGTTTCTCGAGGCGGCCTACGTAGGCGTGCCGATCGTCGCCACGCGTGTCGGCGGCGTCCCGGAAATGGTGGTGGAAGGCAGCAATGCCCTGCTTGCGCCACTGGGCGACCAGGCCGCGCTGACCGGCGCGCTGCGCACCCTGATCGAGCAGCCCGAGCGCCGCGAGCAGATGGGCATGGCCGGCTGGGAATGGATGCGCAGCGCCCACCGCTTCACCCCGACCGGTCACACTGAAGCGACCGAACATTATTACCACCAGTGGTTGAAGGAACTGGGCCATGGCCAACGCTAGATCCGTCCCGGTGCTGATGCACCACCACGTCTCCCCGTCGCCGGGGATGATCACGGTCTCGCCGGAAAACTTCGAAAGCCAGATCGCCTGGCTGGCAGCCAACGGCTGGACCTCGCTGACCCTGGACCAGTACGCCGGTTTCCTCGCCGGCAAGCCCACGCCGGCCAAGTCGATCGTGATCACCTTCGATGATGGTTACCTGGACAACTGGGTGTACGCGCACCCGATCCTGGCCAAGTACGGGATGCACGCCGTGGTGTTCGTGGTCACCGGCTGGATGGGCGAAGGCCAGGTCCGCCCGCATGCCGGGCAGCCCGGCGCCACCCTGCCCGCGACGCCGGACCATCGCGGCTGCGAGGCGGCCATCCTGCGTGAGAACCGCCCCGACGACGTCATGATGCGCTGGAGCGAAGCGCGCGAGATGATCGCCGCCGGCACCTTCGAGGTGCACTGCCACACGCACACGCATACCCGCTGGCTCAAGCAGGATATCTCCCGCGAGCACAAGCGTCAGGGCATCAGCGACGACCTGTCGGTGGCACGCGACGTGCTCCGGCAGCAGCTGGGCGACGTATCGGACACGCTGTGCTGGCCGTACGGCGATTTCGACGAGGACTATGTGCAGATCGCGCGGGCGCAGGGCTTCAAGTATCTGCACACCACTCATCCGTTCGGCCGCAACGTGGTCGGGGGCGACCCGGAGCACATCTACCGGTTCGCGATCCGTGACCGCCCGGCGCGCTGGCTGCGCAAGCGCATCGCCTACAGCTACCACCCGCTGATCGCGCCGCTGTTCAACCGCTTCAAGGCGAAAAAAAAGAAGATGGTGGCAGGGCCCTGACCCGCAGCTGTTCCGCAACGAAAACGCCCCGGTCTCCCGGGGCGTTTTCGATTCAGCCGTGTTTCCGCCGGCTCAGGCCGCAGCCGCCGCCTTCACCGCTGCCGACAGGCTGTCCAGCGTGGCCTGCATCAGCTCGGCAGTGTCCGCTTCGACGGTGACGCGCACCACCGGCTCGGTACCGGAGGGGCGCAGGAACGCGCGACCGCGCCCCTTCACCGCCTGCTGCGCGGCGACCAGCGCGGCCTGCACGCTCTCGGCCTGCACGGTCGCCTTGGCAGCGCCCTGCAGACGCACGTTGACGGTCTTCTGCGGCACCTTGGTAAGCACCGACAGCACTTGGCGCAGGGAGGTGCCGTCGCGACGCAGCACTTCCAGCACCTGCAGCGCGCTGACGATCGCATCACCGGTGGTGGCACGGTCCAGGCACAGCAGATGGCCGGAGGCTTCGCCGCCGAGCACGCCGTTGTTTTCCACCAGCGCCTGATGCACGTAGCGGTCGCCAACGTTGCTGCGCTGGAACGGGATGTTCAACCGTTCCAGTGCCTGCTCCAGGCCGAAGTTGGTCATCAGCGTGCCGACCACCGGACCATGCAGGCGACCGCTGCGCTGCCAGGCCTGGGCCAGCACGAACAGCAGGTCATCGCCGTCGACCGGGTTGCCCTGGTCATCGGCCATCAGCACGCGGTCGCCGTCGCCGTCGAAGGCGATGCCGAAATCGGCCCCGACCTCGCGCACTTTGGCCGCCAGATTGTCGATGTGCATCGAGCCGACGCCATCGTTGATGTTCAGGCCGTTGGGCGCATCACCGATGCTGATCACCTCGGCGCCCATCTCGCGGAACAGCAGCGGGGCGACGTGGTAGGTGGCACCGTGCGCGCAGTCGAGCACGATCTTCAGCCCACGCAGGTCGAAGCCGCGCGGCACGCTGGCCTTGCAGAACTCGATGTAGCGGCCGACCGCATCGCGCGCGCGCATGGCCTTGCCCAGCCGCTCGGACTCGACGGTAGTGAACGGCGCATCGAGCGCGGCTTCCAGCGCCAGCTCGGTGGCGTCATCGAGCTTCTCGCCATCGGCGGAGAAGAACTTGATGCCGTTGTCGTAGTGCGGGTTGTGCGAGGCGCTGATGACGATGCCCGCATCCGCACCGAGGGTGCGGGTGAGGAAGGCCACCGCCGGGGTCGGCATCGGGCCGAGCAGCTGCACATCGGCGCCGGCCGCGACCAGCCCGGCTTCGAGCGCGGCTTCGAACATGTAGCCGGAGATGCGCGTGTCCTTGCCGATCACCACCACCGGGCGGCGCCCGTTGCGCTCGGTCAGCGCGCGCCCGAGCGCATTGCCCAGGCGCAGCACGAAATCGGCGGAGATGACGCCCTCACCGACCTTGCCGCGGATGCCGTCGGTGCCGAAATACTTGCGCGACGCCATCAGGCAGCCGCATCCGGTGCGGGCGCCGGCTGGCGCGCCAGCATGGCCAGGATCTCGGACAGACGATCACGCATTTCGCGGCGGTCGCAGATCTGGTCGATCGCGCCGTGCTCCAGCAGGAACTCCGAGCGCTGGAAGCCTTCCGGCAGCTTTTCGCGCACGGTCTGTTCGATCACGCGCGGGCCGGCGAAGCCGATCAGCGCCTGCGGCTCGGCGATGTTGATGTCGCCCAGCATCGCGAACGAGGCCGACACGCCGCCGGTGGTCGGATGGGTCAGCACCGAGATGTACGGCAGGCCGGCGTCGCGCAGGCGACCCAGCGCCGCCGAGGTCTTCGCCATCTGCATCAGCGAGAACAGGCCTTCCTGCATGCGCGCGCCGCCACTGGCGGAGAAGCACACGTAAGGGGCGCCGATTTCCAGCGCCTTTTCAGCGGCGAGCGAGAAGCGCTCTCCGACCACCGAGCCCATCGAGCCGCCCATGAAGGCGAAATCGAAGGCCGAGGCGACCAGCGGGCGGCCTTTCATCAGGCCCTGCATGGCGATCAGGGCGTCGTACTCGCCGGTATTCTTCTGCGAGGCCTTGATGCGCTCGCTGTACTTCTTCTGGTCCTTGAACTTGAGCAGGTCCGTCGGGCCCAGGCGCGCACCGATCTCGGTGGTGCTGTCCGCATCGAACAGCGCGGCCAGGCGCGCGCGCGCGCGGATGGCCATGTGGTGGCCACACTTGGGGCAGACTTCCAGGTTCTCTTCCAGCTCAGGACGGTAGAGCGCGCTGCCGCAGCTGCTGCACTTCTCCCACAGGCCCTCGGGGACGCTGCGCTTCTTGCTGGGGACGTTGTCGGTGCGGATGCCAGACGGCATCAACTTGCTGAGCCAACTCATGCGGGATGCTACTTCCGTTCAGGGCGGCCCGGGGGCCGCAAAGGCGGACAGTCTAGCTCACCGTTTCCATGCTCGGGCACCCCCCGGCCGATGCCGGGGGGCTGGCGTAAACCATTCTGGTACGTACGTTTGCGTGCTTCAGGCGGCGTCGAGTGCGCGTCGCAGCGGCGTGAGGAATGCCTGCGCGGCCTGTGTGGCGGCCGTGGCATCGGGGGCCTCGCCCAATGCAGCCACCAGCGCGCTGCCCACCACCACGCCATCGGCCTCCACGGCCATGGCCGCGGCACTGGCCGCATCCTTGATGCCGAAGCCGGCCACCACCGGCACCGCCGACCGGCTGCGCAGGTCGCGCAGGCGGGCACCGGCGGCACCGCTGTCCAGCCGATCCGAGGCCCCGGTCACCCCGGCGAAACTGACGTAGTACAGATAGCCCTGCGCCATCGCGGACAGTGCATCCAGGCGCGTATCGGCCGTGGTCGGCGAGGCCAGCAGGATCAGCGCGAGGCCGGCGGCGGTGAAGATCTCGCGGGTTTCGGCGGCTTCCTCCGGCGGCAGGTCGACCAGCAGGATGCCGTCCACGCCGGCCGCGATGGCCGACTGCGCGAAGCGGGCCGTGCCGTGGATCTCGATCGGGTTGAGGTAGCCCATCAGCACCACCGGGGTGGTGGCGTCGTCCTTGCGGAACGTGGCGACGGTCTCCAGCACATAGCGCAGCCCTGCCCCACGGGCCAGCGCACGCTCGGAGCTGCGCTGGATGGTCGGGCCGTCGGCCATCGGGTCGGAGAACGGCACCCCGAGCTCGATCACGTCCGCGCCGGCGGCGGCGAGTGCGTGCATCACCGGCACGGTGGCATCCAGGCCCGGATCACCGGCGGTGATGAAGGGAATCAGCGCCTTGCGACGCTCATCGCGCAGGCGGGCAAAACAGGCATCGATACGGTCAACGGACATCTCAGGCACATCCTTCAATCAATTCAACGGCGCCACTGGCGCCCCAGTACAGCTTCGATATCACCCCGTCGAAGATCTCCAGCCGGATCGCCAGATCCGAACCGGGGTCCTGCCAGGTCAGGTACTCGCCCGTTTGCGGGTCATAGGCGTGCGGTGCGCGCGTACTGCCGGGCGGCAGCCGCTGCATCGCCTCGTCACGGGTCATGCCCAGGCGCAGGCCGAACGGCCCGGGCTGGGTGATGGCTTCGTAGGAATCTTCGATCGGGGCCAGCTCGAAGCGCTGCACGTGGTCGTCCTCGACCATCATCGACACGCCTTCGGGCAGGTTGCCCCGCTCGTAATACTCGCAGGCGCCGGCGGGCTCGCCCTCGCTCAGGCCGGCCGAATGCCAGGGGCCGTCGGCGGCGAGCTCGGTGAACCGCTGCCCGATCACGACATCGCCCGCATGATCCAGCGCGACCGAGACCACCGACGGCACGGCGTCGTCCGCCACGGCTGCCTCGGCGGCCGGTGGCGCTGCCGGTGCGTCCTCGATCGGACGGTTGGCGATGTCGTCGTCATTGCTGGCCTGTTCGCGTGCCGGCGCCACCACACCGAGCGGTGCCGCAGGGGCCGGCAAGACCGGCGGGTCCGGCGGCGCACATCCGGTCAGGCCGACCACCATCAGCAGCGCACTTCCCTGGCGCAGTAGCGGATTCACAGGACCAGACCCTCCCGGGCGGCGATGGTGTGCACGTCCTTGTCGCCACGGCCCGACAGATTGCACAGCACCAGCTTGTCGCGCGGCAGATCGCGCGCGATCTTGATCGCCTGCGCCACCGCGTGGCTGGACTCCAGCGCGGCCAGGATGCCTTCGCTGTGGGCCAGCTGGTGGAACGCCGCCAAGGCCTCGTCATCGGTGATGCCGACATACTCGGCGCGCCCGGCATCGGCCAGGAAGGCGTGCTCCGGACCAACGCCCGGATAGTCCAGGCCGGCCGAGACCGAGTGGGTTTCGGTGATCTGGCCGTCGTCGTCGCAGATCACATAGGTGCGGTTGCCGTGCAGCACGCCCGGGCGACCGGCCGCGATCGAGGCAGCATGGCGCCCGGTCTCGATGCCGTCGCCGGCCGCTTCGGCACCGACGATGCGCACGTCGCGATCATTGAGGAACGCATGGAACAGGCCGATCGCATTGCTGCCCCCGCCGACGCAGGCGGTGATCGCATCGGGCAGGCGGCCGTAGTCGGTGAGCATCTGCGCGCGCGCCTCGCGGCCGACGATCGCATTGAAATCGCGCACCATGCGCGGGTACGGGTCCGGGCCGGCCACGGTGCCGATGATGTAGAACGTGTCGCGCACGTTGGTGACCCAGTCGCGCATCGCTTCGTTGAGCGCATCCTTGAGCGTGGCCGAGCCGGAGGTGACCGGCACCACCGTCGCACCGAGCAGCTTCATGCGGTAGACATTGATCTTCTGCCGCTCGATGTCGGTGGCGCCCATGTACACCACGCACTCCAGGCCCAGGCGCGCGGCCACGGTGGCACTGGCGACGCCGTGCTGGCCGGCGCCGGTCTCGGCGATGATGCGCGTCTTGCCCATCCGCGCGGCGAGCAGCGCCTGGCCGATGGTGTTGTTGATCTTGTGCGCGCCGGTGTGGTTCAGGTCCTCGCGCTTGAGCAGGATCTGCGCGCCGCCGACCTGCTGGCTGAGCCGCTCGGCGTGGTAGATCGGGCTGGGACGGCCCACGTAATGGGTCAGGTCCTTGTCGTAGGCGGCGATGAAGGCCGGATCGCGGCGTGCTTCGTCATAGGCGGCGGCCAGCTCCTGCAGCGGCCCGATCAGGGTCTCGGCGACGAAACTCCCGCCGTAGCGTCCGAAATGGCCGTTGGCATCGGGGTAGGCGTGGAAATCGACGATGGGGGAGACGGGGGAAGCAGACATAGCGCGACAGCCGGTGGAGACAGGCTGCCAATTTAACGCACCTGTCATGACAGGAATATCGATAATATCTGCCACGACCTGTCAGGAAAACTCACATGACCGACGGACCGTTGCCCCCGCTCAATGCGCTGCGCAGCTTCGAGGCGGCCGCCCGCTTGGGCGGCGTCGGTCGGGCCGCCGACGCCCTGCATGTCACCCATGGCGCGATCAGCCGCCAGCTGCGCCTGCTGGAGGACCACCTGGGCGTCGTGCTGTTCCAGCGCGAAGGGCGTGGGCTGCGCCTGACCCGCGCCGGCGAGGATCTGCAGGCCGCCTGCGAGGGCGCCTTCGAGCAGATCCGCGAGGCGGTGGTGGCCCTCAAGCGCCAACAGCGGCCCGAAGCGCTGGTGCTCGGCTGCAGCGGCAGCATCCTGGCGCGCTGGATGATCCCGCGCCTGCAGGCCCTGCAGACTGCCCTGCCCCAGCTGCCGCTGCACTGGTCCGCGCAGGACGGCAGCTTCACCGCCGAGCAGCAGGGTCTGGATGCGGTCCTGCTGCTGGCCCAGCCACCGTGGCCGCGCGGCTGGCAGGTGCGGGAGCTGGCGCCGGAGCGGGTGGGCGTGGTGGTCAGTCCACAGCACCCGGCTGCGGCACGGCTGCGGCATCAACCGCCCTCCGCGCTGCTGGGCGAACCGCTGCTGCACACCGCCTCACGCCCGCAGGCGTGGCCGGCGTGGGCGTTGTCGCATGGGCTGGAGCCTGCGCAGCTGCAGCTGGGCAGCGGCTTCGAGCATCTGTATTACCTGCTGGAAGCGGCGGTGGCCGGACTGGGCGTGGCGATCGCGCCGGAGCCGCTGGTAGCCGATGAGCTGGCGGCCGGGCGGCTGCTGGCCCCCTGGGGATTTGGCGCCACCGGCGGGTTCTGGGTGCTGGCCACGCCCGAGGGCGCGGCGGATCCACGGGTGGATGCGCTGGCCGGGTGGCTGCAGGCGCAGCTGCAGGGATGAGTGCGCCACGACCGACGGTCGTGGCCAACCGGTGGGCCGCAGATATATCAGGTTGCCGGCCAGCGGCCGGCACTACCGCATCACGACCAACGGTCGTGACCTACCCGCAGGTCCGGCTGATCAATCTGCCTCGTGGCAGTCGGCGCGGCGGACTTCTTCGACGAACTTGCGCATCTTGTAGCCGTCCTTGATGCCCGGTTCGGATTCGATGCCACTGGACACATCCACGCCCCACGGCAGGGTGGCCACGATCGCGTCGAACACGTTGTCCGGGGTGATCCCGCCGGCCAGCAGGAAAGGCCGATGCAGGCCGGTCGGCAGGCGGGTCCAGTCGAAGGCCACGCCGGTGCCGCCGCCACCGCCGGGGGCGTGGCTGTCAAACAGGAAGCCGGCCGCGCTCGGGAAACGCAGCTGCAGCTGACGGGCATTGACCTCGTCCCTGCCGCCCATGGCGACGGCCTTCAGGTACGGCATGTTGAAGCTGCGGCAGAACGATTCGTCTTCCTCGCCATGGAACTGCAGCAGGGTCGGCCGCACGGTGCGCAGCACCTCGCGCACCTCTTCCTTGCTGTTGTCGCGGAACAGCGCCACCACGTCGACCATCGGCGCGATCGCCTGGCGCATGGCCCGGGCCTCGGCCGGCGCGACCCGGCGCTTGCTCTCGCGGGCGAAGATGAAACCGACCGCGTCCACGCCCAGCTCGCCGGCCAGGCGCACGTCGCCGGCACGGGTCATGCCGCAGAACTTGATACGGGTGCGGTAGAAGGAGCGGCTCATAAGGTGACCTCGGCAGGCAGCTGCCAGTTGTCGGGGTACAGGGGACCAACGAAAACCAATCCCTGTGGCGGAGCGGTCGGGCCGGCCACGGTGCGGTCGCGCCCGGCCAGCAGTTGCCCCATCCACGCGACCGGCTGCTCACCACAACCGACCAGGATCAATGAACCGACGATATTGCGCACCATGTGATGAAGGAATGCATTGGCCTGAACGGCGACCTCCACCACCTCGCCCTGACGGGTCACCGAAAGCGACTGCATGTTCCGGCGTGCGTGCAGGGCCTCGCACTGCACGCTGCGGAAGGCGCTGAAGTCGTTCTCGCCGAGCAGGGCCTGGCCGGCGGCGTGCATCAGCCCGGCATCCAGCGGCCGGCGCTCCCAGCTCAGGGTCTGCCGGTACAGCGCCGGACGGACCTGGCGATTGAGCAGGCGATACCGATAGCGGCGCGCACGCGCCGCGAAACGCGCATGGAACTCGTCGGCCACCGGCACGCACCAGCGCACCGCAATGGAACGTGGCAGGCGGGTGGTGGTCCCCAGCATCCAGCTGCGTGGATCGCGCACGACATCGGTATCGAAGTGCACGACCTGGCATTCGCCGTGGACGCCGGCATCGGTACGCCCGGCACAGACGACCTGGATCGGCGCATTGGCCACCGAGGACAACGCGTCCTGCAGGCTGGCCTGCACGCTGGGGCAGCCACTCTCACCGAGCTGCTGCCAGCCTTTGAATTCGCTGCCGTCGTATTCCACGCCCAGTGCGTAGCGCATGGTGAACCTCTGTGTTTTCGGGAGAACCGGCGCGGGCGCCGGGTAGTGCATCAGGCGGCGTCGCGCTCGGACCACACGGCCAGCTCGTTGCCGCCGGGCTCCAGGAACTGGAACCGGCTGCCGCCCGGGAACGCGAACACCGGCTTGACCACCTGCCCGCCCTGGGCCAGCACGGCCTCGAGCATGGGCGGCAGGTCGTCGGCATGGATCACCAGCAACGGTGCGCCACCGGCGGAGGCGGTCTGCGGCTCAGCACGGAAGAAACCGCCCTGGAAGCGGCCATCGTCAAAGGCGGTGTAGTCCGGGCCGTAATCCACGAACGACCAGCCGAACACCTGTTCGAAGAAGCGGCGGCTCGCGGCGGGATCGCGCGAGGCGAACTCGACGTAGTCCAGGCGGCGCTCCCGCACTGCTACCGGGCGGGCGTCGCTCATCCCAGCCGCGCCAGCAGTTCGCGTGCTTCGGCCTGGCTGTGCGGATCGGCGCCGACGGCCACTTCATGCAGCAGGGTGCGCGCGGTTTCGGCGTCACCCAGGTCCAGGTACGCGATGGCCAGTTCCAGGCGATCACGGCCAGGACTGCCGATGGGCGCGATGGGCGCCTCTTCGACGGCCGGATCGGCAGCCTCGGAGGTCTCGTCTCCGCTGGCGATGGCGATGGCCGGCGCAGCATCGTGGCCGGCGCGATCGTCGCCCGCATCCGAAGCGTGTTCTTCGGCGGTTACCGACTCGTCCGGGAACTCGAACACACCGCGGAACGACGGCTGCGCCGCAGCTTCCAGCGCATGGGCCGGCGGCTCGATCAGCGGGGCCGGTTCGCGGAACAGCGCGTCGTCCACGTTCACATGCTGGGCGTCGGCGTCGATGCCGTAGGCTGACGCAGCGGTTGCCTCGACCTCCGGCAACACCGGCGCCTCGTCCGTCGCTGGGGTGCTCCAGCGTGCATCGTCGATGCGGTCGTGCGGGGCGGCCTCGTGCGAGGACGCGTCGAGCGCGAAGACCGGCTCGCGACGCAGTCCAGCGTAGACGTCGGCCTCTGCAACGGCCTCTTCGTCGGGCGCGCGATACGCGTCATCCTGCTGCGCGGCCAGCGCATCCACAGCATCGGCCGCCGGCACGGCCGCCGCCAGCGAGGCGCCCTCGAGCCCATCACCCGACAGCGGCGGCAAGGGCGATGGCTTGCGGCGGCGCAGCAGCGCCCAGCCTCCGACCACCAGCAGCAGCACCACCAGGCCCAGCCAGTACCAGCCACCGCCGGCGCTGTCGCGCGTCCCGGGCGCCTGCTCCAGGCGCTGCTGCGCGGCGGCCAGATCGTTGTCCTTCATTGCGATCAGCGACTGCTGCTGGGCCTTGAGCTTTTCCAGCTCGGCCACGCGCTCGCGCAGTTCCTGGATCTCGGCATCGCGGGTGGCGACGTCTTCCTTGGCCTGACGCAGTTGTTCGTTACCCAGCATGTCGCCCTCGGTGCCGGCAGCGGTGCCGGTGGTTGTGCCTGCGGTGATGCCGGCGGCGGCGACGGCCGGCGCGATTTCCAGGCGCGCGCCCTGGCTCGCTGCCGCGATCGCGGTGGCAGGTGTCGGCGCAGCGGCGACGCCACTGTCTGCCGGTTGCGGGATGGCGGCGCGCGACTGCCGCCACTGCGCGGTGTGCTCGCGGACGATCGCCGCAGCCTGCTGTGCATCGATCTCGGCCACGCCCTCGGCGCCCGGCGTGCGCAGCACGGCGCCCTGCTTGAGCAGGTTCACGTTGCCCCGGATGAAGGCGTCGGGATTGGCCCGCAGCAGCGCAATCATTGCCTGGTTGCGGTTGATGCCCTGCTCGCGCGCCAGCGAACCGGCGATCTGCGACAGCGTCTGTCCCCGTTGCACGGTGACGCTGCCATCGGCGGCAGCCGCTATGGCCGGCGCAGCGCGCGGCGCGACCGGGCGCTGCGTGGCAGCCGGCTCCGCACGGCGCGGCGGTGCCGAAGCGACGGGCGCTGCCGCCGGTGCCGGCTCGCGGAGGATGGCATTGGACATCGCGCCCGCCGGGGCGACGATCTCCGGTTCGGCCACGGCGACCGCGCTGTTGGGCGCGTCCACCAGGGCGGAATATTCACGGATCAGACGGCCCTGCCCCCAATCGGCTTCGATCAGGAAATTCAGCGACGGGGTCACCACCGAGCTCTGGCTGCTGACGCGCACCACGGCGCGACCCTGCGCATTGCGGGTCAACTCGAACTGCAGCTCGCTGACCAGCCCGGACGGCCGTTCCAGCCCGACCCTGGCGAAGGTCGCCGGCGAGGCCAAGGCGACGCGGAGGTTCTCCAGTTCGGCCGGGTCGGCGGAGATGACGGGGATTTCGGCCAGCAGCGGCTGGCCCGGCTTGGACAGCACCCGGATATCGCCCAGGCCCAGGGCCAGGGCGGAACTGCTGGCCAGGGCCAGCAGCAGCGTCGACACATACTTGAGCGGACGCAGTGCGCCCGGAGCCCGGTTCTTCATGGCGGCCAATATAGCGGCTCCCCCCGTGATCGGCGATGTTTCGATGCGGGCGGCCGGCGGCATCCCCATGCCGCCGGCACCCCTGCGATCAGCCTTCGGCAGCGACCAGTTCGGCCAGCTGCACGGCATTGAGGGCCGCGCCCTTGCGGATGTTGTCCGAGACGATCCACAGGTTCAGGCCGCGCGGATGCGACAGATCCTCGCGGATGCGGCCGACATACACCGCATCGGTACCCGAGGCGTGGGTGACCGGGGTCGGGTAGCCGCCGGCTTCATGGCGGTCGACCACTTCCACGCCCGGCGAACGTGCCAGCAGCTCGCGCGCGGCATCCGGGGTGACCTTGTCGCGCGTTTCGATGGTGACCGCTTCGGAGTGACCATAGAACACCGGCACGCGCACGGCGGTGGGGTTCACCAGGATGCTGTCATCGCCGAGGATCTTGCGGGTTTCCCAGACCAGCTTCATCTCTTCCTTGGTGTAGCCGTTCTCCTGGAAATCATCAATATGCGGGATCAGGTTGAACGCGATCTGCACCGGGAAGCGCTGCGGGTCGATTTCCTGGAAGCTGAGCAGCTGGCCGGTCTGCTTGCCGAGTTCTTCCAGCGCCGAGCGACCACCGCCGGAGACGGACTGGTAGGTGGCCACGTTGATGCGCTCGATGCCGTACTGACGGTGCAGCGGGGCGAGCGCGACCACCATCTGCATGGTCGAGCAGTTCGGGTTGGCGATGATGCCGCGCGGGCGGTTCTTCAGCGCCTCCGGGTTCACTTCGGAGACGACCAGCGGGACGTCATCGTCGTAACGGAAGGCCGACGAGTTGTCGATCACCACCGCACCGGCGGCGGCGAACGTCGGACCGAACTCCTTGGAGACGCTGCCACCGGCGGAGAACAGCGCGATATCCACGCCGTTCGGATCGAACGTGCTCAGGTCCTGGACCTTGATCTTCTCGCCCTGGTACTCGATCTCGCCACCGGCCGAACGCGAGGACGCGAGCAGGCTCAGCGTGGCGATCGGGAAGTTGCGCTCGGCCAGGATGGCCAGCATGGTTTCGCCGACAGCACCGGTGGCACCGACGACGGCGACGTGGAAACGACGATCTGGATTGCTCATGAGAACCTCTGTTGGGTGTACCGACCCGTGGCCGATACGTAACGTGCTTTGGGGGTGTGTACCGACCAACGATCGGTACCTGCCGTGCCTTGGGGGGGTGTACCGACTCAGGGTCGGTACCTACCGGTTCGGGAACCTCGCCTGTTGGCCGGCGCGGTTCCCTATCGTTTTGCGTCGTCGATTTTTTTGCCGCCCACGGTCGCGCCGCCGGCTTTCACGGCAGCGACAGCATCGGCGTTGATCGCGCTCGGCGGCTGGCCGGCATCCGGGCCCTGCCCCAGTGCGGCGGTCAGGTTGTCCACGGCCAGCTGCACCATCGCCCGGCGGGTGGCCTGGCTGGCGCTGCCGATATGCGGGGTCAGCACGATGTTGTGCAGGGCGAGCAGTTCCGGGCGCACCGTCGGCTCGCCTTCGAACACATCCAGCCCGGCCGCGGCCAGGCGTCCGTTGGCCAGCGCATCGGCGAGCGCCAGCTCGTCGACGATGCCACCGCGGGCGATGTTGACCAGGGTGGCGGTCGGCTTCATCTTCGCCAGTGCACCGGCATCGATGATGTGGTGCGAGGAGGCGTTGTAAGGCAGCACGAGCACGAGGTGATCGGCCTGCGCCAGCAGGGTATGCAGGTCCACGTACTGCGCGCCGACCTCGGCCTCGGTGGCCTCGGGCAGCCGCGAACGGTTGTGGTACAGCACGCGCATGCCGAAGCCGTGCGCGCCGCGGCGGGCGATGCCCTGGCCGATGCGGCCCATGCCGAGGATGCCCAGCGTGCTGCCGTGGATGTCGGCGCCGAGCATGGTCTGGAACGACCACTGCCCCCACTGGCCGTCACGCAGCCAGCGTTCGGATTCGGTGATGCGGCGCGCGGTAGCCATCAACAGCGCGAAGCCGAGGTCGGCGGTGGTTTCGGTCAGCACATCCGGCGTATTGCTGGCCAGGATGCCGGCGGCGCTGAGCGCGTCGATATCGAGGTTGTTGTAGCCGACGCCGACATTGGCGATCGCGCGCAGCTGCGGCGCATCGGCGATCTCGGCCGCGCCGATGCGTTCGTTGAGGGTGATCAGCGCGCCGTCGACGTGGGCCAGCTGTTCGGCCAGCATCTGCGGCGTGTAGAGGGTGACGTCGCCGGTCATGGCCAGGTCGAAATGCTGCCCGAGCGGCGCGACGACATCGTCGAACAGGGGCTGGCTGACCCAGACCTTGGGGCGCCGATCAGCCATCGATCGTGCCCGGGATCCGCGGGGTGATCTCGCCGACATCGCCGCACTGCGCGCGATGGCGCAGCGCCTGGTCCATCAGCACCAAGGCCATCATTGCCTCGGCGATCGGGGTGGCGCGGATGCCGACGCAGGGATCGTGACGGCCGGTGGTGATCACCTCGACCGAGGCGCCGCTGGCGTCCACCGTGGCGCCGGGCAGGCGCAGGCTCGAGGTCGGCTTGAGCACGATCGAGGCGGTGACCTGCTGGCCGGTGGAGATGCCGCCGAGGATGCCGCCGGCATGGTTGCTGGCAAAGCCCTGCGGGGTCAGCAGGTCACGGTGTTCGGTGCCCTTCTGCGCAGCGCTGGCAAAGCCGTCGCCGATCTCCACGCCCTTGACCGCGTTGATGCTCATCAGCGCCGCAGCCAGATCGCCATCGAGCTTGCCGTAGATGGGTTCACCCCAGCCCGGCGGCACACCATCGGCCACGACGTTGACGCGCGCGCCGACCGAGTCACCGGACTTGCGCAGCGCGTCCATGTAGCTCTCCAGCGCGGGCACCTGGTCGGCGACCGGCCAGAAGAACGGGTTGTCTTCCACCGCGGACCAGTCGAAGCCGGTCGGGGTGATCTCGCCCAGCTGCGAGAGGTAGCCGCGCACGGTGACCCCATGACGCTGCAGCAGCCACTTCTTGGCGATCACGCCGGCGGCGACGCGCATGGTGGTTTCGCGCGCGGAGGAGCGGCCGCCACCGCGCGGATCGCGGATGCCGTACTTCTGCCAGTAGCTGTAGTCGGCATGGCCCGGGCGGAACTGCTGGGCGATGGTGGTGTAATCCTTGCTGCGCTGATCGGTATTGCGGATCAGCAGCCCGATCGGGGTGCCGGTGGTACGGCCTTCGTACACACCGGACAGGATCTCGATCTCATCGGCTTCGCGTCGCGCGGAGGTATGCCGGCTCTTGCCGGTGGCCCGCCGCTGCAGGTCGTGGGCGAATTCGTCGGCGCTGATCTCCAGCCCCGGCGGACAGCCGTCCACCACGCAGCCGATCGCCGGACCGTGCGATTCGCCGAAGGTGGTGACCGAGAGCAGCTTGCCGAAGGTATTACTGGACATGGGAAACCGCATGACGTGGGAAGGCGGCGCGCAGCACGCGCGGCAGGTGGCGCACGGCAACGATGGCCGGCAGCAGGGTGAAACTGAGAATGAACACCGGACGCCCCCAGCCTGCGCTCCAGCCCTCGGGCGTGCCGGTGACGCTGGCCACGACCGTGGCCACAGCGACCACCAGACCCAGCATGAGCGCCGCCGACAGACCGCGCGACAGCAACTTCTGGCGCTGCAGCAGGGCGCTGTCGACGAACACGCAGAGCATCACCGCCACCCCGGCCAGCAGGCCGGCGCTGCCATAGGCGACGCCCTTGAGGTGGTACCACAGCTGCTGCGCCGGTTCGGCGGCGTAGCGGCAATGCAGGGTGTCGCCGACATGGCAGGCGACACCGCTGCGCACGGCCATCATCACGATGACCACTGCAAACGGCAGCAACAACACCATCGGCATCAGCAGGACCAGTTCGGCCCAGCGGATGCGCGGGGCGCGGGCCGGCCTATCGGGCATTGGCCAGCTCGGTGATGCGGGCGCTGTGGGCGATCAGTTCGCGGCACTCGACCGAGAAGATGCCCATCTGGCCGACCTTGAACTCGACCCAGGCAAAGTCGACTTCCGGCAGCAGCTTGATCAGGTGCTGTTCGGACTCGCCCACTTCACAGATCAGCAGGCCGTCCTCGCTCAGGTGCAGCGGGGCGTCGCGCAGGATCTTCAGCACCAGGTCCAGGCCATCGTCGCCAGCGCGCAGGCCCATTTCCGGCTCGTAGGAGTATTCCCGCGGCAGGGCATCGGTCTCGTCGTTGGTGACGTACGGCGGATTGGTGACGATCAGGTCGTAGTGACGGCCGGTCAGGCCGTTGAACAGGTCGGACTTGAGCAGGGTGACGTTGTGCGCCTGCAGACGTTCCTTGTTCTCTTCGGCCAGCGACAGCGCCTCGTCGCTCAGGTCGACACCGTCCACTTCCCAGTTCGGGTAGTAGTGGCCCATGGCGATGGCGATGCAGCCCGAGCCGGTGCACAGGTCCAGCGCGCGATGGACGTCGCGGCCGGCCAGCCAGGGTTCGAAGCCACACTCGATCAGCTCGGCGATCGGGGAGCGCGGCACCAGGGCGCGCGTGTCGCTCTTGAAGCTCAGGCCGGCGAACCAGGCCTCACCGGTCAGGTAGGCGGCCGGAACACGCTCGTCGATGCGACGCTGGAACAGGTCCAGCACGCGCACCTTCTCTTCCTGCAGCAGCCGTGCCTGGCCATAGGCCGGGCCGAGGTCATGCGGCAGGTGCAGGCTGTGCAGGACGAGCTGGGTGGCCTCATCCAGGGCGTTGTCATAGCTGTGCCCGAAGGTCAGCCCGGCGGCGTTGAAACGGCTGGTGCCGTAGCGGATCAGATCGATGATCGTGTGGAGTTCGGCGGCCGTTTCGGCAGTCATGGCGGGGCAACAGACAATGTGGCCCTCGATTATAGGCGCTGGGGCGGGCCGGGGCATCCGTTGCAGTCGAAACGGTGGACTGGCCACCCACAGGACGCCGCCGCCCCCATCCCTCTATCATGGTGGCCACTTCCGGGACGGGGCCCTTATGTTCAATCGCAATGTCGGCATCATCCTGCTGATCGCCCTCGCCGCCGGGCTGGGCCTGGTCGTGGCGCAGAAGGTCTTCGCGCCCACGCCGGGCGGTGACCGGCCCGCCACCGAATCGATCACGTTCTATCCGCAACCGCGCCCGTTGCCCGATTTCAACCTGGGCCAGTCCGACGGCACCCGCCTGATCCCGGGCGAGCTGAAGGGACATTGGACCCTGGTGTTCCTGGGCTTCACCTTCTGCCCGGACGTCTGCCCGACCACCCTCGCCGACCTGGCCCAGGCCCAGAAACAGTGGGAAGCCCTGCCCGAGACGCTGCGTCCGCGGCTGGTCTTCATTTCGGTCGATCCCGAGCGCGACACCCCGGCTCGGCTGGGCGAGTACGTGCACGCGTTCCACAAGGACACCCTGGCCGCGACCGCCGATGTGCCGTCGCTGGAGCGCTTTGCCACCTCGCTGGGCTTCGTGTTCCAGAAGGTGCCCGGCAAGCACTTCGATGAAAACCCCGAGGATTACACCCTCGAACACTCGGCCAGCCTGGCCGTGCTGGACCCGGAAGGCCGCCTGGCCGGTCTGATCCGCCCTCCTTTCCAAGCGCAGGCCATCGCCCGCGACCTGCACCTGCTGACCGAGAAATCCGCCCCATGAGTCTGATGACCACGCTGAGCTACGCCCTGCCCCACCGCCTGTTGTCGTCCATGGCGCGCAGACTGGCGTATTCCAGCAACCCGCGGATCTCGCGCTGGCTGATCGACACCGTGACCGCGAAGTTCGGCGTGAACCTCGCTGAAGCGGCCAATCCGGACCCGCGCAGCTATCCGACCTTCAATCAGTTCTTCACCCGTGCGTTGAAGCCGGGCGCACGCGTGGCCGATGCCGATCCGCGCACGCTGGTGATGCCGGCCGATGGCCGGATCAGCCAGCTGGGCACGATCGAAGACGGGCGCATCTTCCAGGCCAAGGGCCAGTCCTTCACCGCCGCCGAACTGCTGGGCGACGCCAAGGATGCCGAGGTGTTCCACCACGGTCTGTTCGCCACGGTGTACCTGTCGCCGAAGGATTACCACCGCGTGCACATGCCGTGGACCGGCACCCTGCGCGAGACCGTGCATGTGCCGGGGCGGTTGTTCAGTGTCGGCCCGGCCGCGGTGAACAAGGTACCGGGGCTGTTCGCCCGCAACGAACGCCTGGTCTGCCACTTCGATACCGATTTCGGCCCGATGGTCTCGGTGATGGTCGGCGCGCTCCTGGTCTCCGGCGTGGAGACGGTGTGGGGCGGCGAGGAGATTCCGGCCTACGGCGATACCATCACGCGCAAGGATTACCGCGGCAAGGGCATCACCCTGGCGCGCTTCGCGGAGATGGCGCGCTTCAATTACGGCTCGACCGTGATCGTGCTGCTGCCGCCCGGCGTGGCCGAGTTCGCGCCGCATCTGGATGCCGAGCATGCGGTGCAGCTGGGGCAGGCGCTGGCGACGTTGAAGTAACGGTAGTGCCGGCCGCTGGCCGGCATCGCAGCTATTTTGGGGAGCCGGCCAGCGGCCGGCACTACCGGTAGACCCTGCGATCCGCACCAATGAAAACGCCCCGGTTTCCCGGGGCGTTTTTCGTTGTGTCCGGTTCGATCGGATCGCGCCAATCAGATCTCGACCGGGCCGACGTCCATGCCGTCGTAGTCTTCCACGCCGTTTGCTTCGGCCAGGGCCTGCAGCTCATGGTTGCGGGCGTCCAGCGAGGCTTCGGTGTGCACTTCGGCGCGCTCCACGTGCAACACGTGGTACGGGGCTTCACCCTCTTCCAGGTCCGGCTCGAACACTTCCACCAGGCTGTAACCGAGCTCGACCAGCTTCTCGCCCAGGCCGTGCAGCGGCTCCGGGGTGGTGTTGACGAAGAAGTAGCCCCACAGCATCGGGCCGTTGAGGTCCCAATCGGTGTTTTCACGGATGTTGGCGAACATCTCGTTGATCGCGGTGATATCCATCTTGCTGTCCTGTATGCGTGTTGCGGTGAGCGCCGGGCACGGCCGGCGCTGCGATGGATGTGCTGGGCCGGGCGGCCGCAGGCGTGATGCCGGCGAGCCTACCCGGTTATGGCTTACTTGTCGCAACCCTGCAGTTTGATGCTCTGGCCCTGCCGGAGCGAATAGGCCGGTGCCTTGAGGCCATTGGCCCGCGCCAGGGTGGGCACGTCGCACTGGAACTTTGCTGCGATCCTGCCCAGGGTCTCGCCTTTACCGACCTTGTAACTGCGGGCCGGCTTGGCCTTCGGTTTGGCGGCCGGAACGGCGACAGGCGCTGCCGGGGTCACGGCCGGCATGGCCTGGGCCTGGGCGACCGGGACCACGCTGCCCACTGCCACGTTGCCGGTATAGCTGACCGCGTTGGGCCGCACGATCGCGGCATTGAGGTCGGCGGTGATCAGGGTGCGGGCCAGATCGGCGCGCGGACCGCTGACGCAGAAGCGGTTGTACAGGCCGGCGATGCGGGTGGTCGCGTTGATGATCGTGCCGGCCGGAATCCAGCCGTCGGCCTCATAGCGCGGATTGAGGTTGCGCAGCGCGCGCATGTAACCGTCGCGGGTACCGCTGCTGCCCAGGCAGATGGTCAGCTCGTAGATCGTGGTCGACTTGGCCAGGCGGATCGTGGCCGGCTGCGCGCTGATCTTCGGGAACTCCACGCCGTACTGCTGCGGGTGCAGGTAGATCCATGCCGCGGCGATCACCATCGGCACGTAGTCCTTGGTTTCGCCCGGGAACTGGTTGTAGACGCTGTCGGTCCAGAAGCCCTGCCCCGGGTACTGCCGGAACACGCGGATGGCGCGGCCTTCGCCGCCGTTGTACCCGGCCAGCGACAGCTCGACGCTGTTGTTGAGCTCGCGCATGCGCTCGTTGAGGTAGGTCGCACTGGCCTCGGCGGCACTGCGTGCATCGAACCGGGTATCGAAGCCGGTGCCGTCCGGGCCCAACCCGAAACGACGGCCGGTAGCCGGCATGAACTGCATCAGCCCGGCCGCGCCGGCGCGCGAGGACGCATGCACGCGGCCGTTGGATTCCTTGGCCATGATGCCGAACAGCAGCGCCTCGGGCAGGCCGCGCTTTTCCCACTCCGGCCACATCACCGCGCGCAGGTTCTGGTAATTCTCGTAGCTGGTGAGCAGCGCCGGGCGCATGTCGGTCAGCCAGCGGCGGATGCCGGCCTGCACGGCCGGGTTGTACTCGACCATGGTGTCGAAGGCGTGCCGCTTGTCATTGAGCAGCGCCGCGGCGCGGGCAGCTTCGGGGACATCGGCAGCCAATGGCCCGACATGGTCCGGGTCGGCCTCCAGCAGGGTGCCGTCGGCGATGGCCGCGCCGTCTTCGCTGTCCTGCTGGCTGTCGGCGTTGCTCTTGAGCAGGCGCTTGTAGGTCGGCAGCAGATTGCTGACCTGGCAGCCCTTCTGGGCCACGCAGGCGCTGATCACGTCCTCCATGTCCTCCAGCGCGGCATCGGCCTCGTTGGTGCCCTTGGGGTCGGCGTTGTTCACCAGCACCAGCGCCGCGTTGTAGCGCTTCTCGGCGGCCATCATGCGCTGATCGAGCGCTTCCACCTTGGCCTTGTCGCGGGCGGAGACGCGCTGGGCATGGGCCTCGGGGACGAACGACAGCATCGCGGCGACGGCAAGCAACGGCCAACCACGGACAAGCAAGACAGGAACGGGCATTTTTGGCACTGTGTGCGAACGATGGGGCAGAGTAGCCGTGCCGCTTGCATCGGGGCAACCCGTCTGCCGGCCGGCCCATGCCGACGTTTAGAATCCCGCCTATTCACACTGCGAGTTGACCATGGATCCGATTCTGCTCGGCAAAGGCACCACCGACGATATCCCCGTCACCCTGCTGCCGCGGCTAGGCAACCGGCACGGCCTGGTGGCCGGCGCGACCGGAACCGGCAAGACCGTCACTTTGATGACGCTGGCCGAGGGCTTCTCGCGGATCGGCGTGCCGGTGTTCCTGGCCGACGTGAAGGGTGACGTCTCCGGCCTCGCCGTAGCCGGTGCCGGGACGGATGCGCTGCTGCAGCGTGCGAAGGACCTGGGCGTGGCCGACTATGCGCCCGCCGCCAGCCCGTCCATTTTCTGGGATCTGTACGGCAAGCTCGGCCACCCGGTGCGCACCACGGTGAGCGAGATGGGCCCGACCCTGCTCGCCCGCATCCTGGAGCTCAACGACACCCAGGCCGGCGTGCTGGACATCGTGTTCAAGCTCGCCGACGACCGCGGCCTGCTGCTGCTCGACCTGGATGACCTGCGCGCCCTGCTCGGCCTGGTCGCCGAGGAGCGCAAGGACATCTCCACCGAGTACGGTCTGGTGAGTGCGCAGACGGTCGCGGCGATCCAGCGCTCACTGCTGCGCCTGTCCCAGGATGGCGGCGAAGCCTTCTTCGGCGAGCCGGCGCTGGAGCTGGCCGACATCATGCGGGTCAACCATGATGGCCGCGGCGTGATCGGCATCCTCGCCGCCGACCAGCTGGTGCTCAAGCCGCGGCTGTATTCGACCTTCCTGCTGTGGCTGCTCTCGGAGCTGTTCGAAACGCTGCCGGAAGTCGGCGATCTGGAGAAGCCCAAGCTGGTCTTCATCTTCGATGAAGCGCACCTGCTGTTCGATGACGCACCGCCGGCGCTGGTGCAGCGCATCGAGCAGGTGGTCCGGCTGATCCGCTCCAAGGGCGTGGGTGTGTACTTCTGCTCGCAGTTCCCGGATGACGTGCCGGCCAACATCCTCGGCCAGCTCGGCAACCGCGTGCAGCATGCGCTGCGTGCGTTCACGCCACGCGACCAGAAAGCGGTGAAGGTCGCCGCCGAAACCTTCGTGCCCAATCCGAAACTGGATGTGGCCGCTACGCTGGCCAAGCTGGGTACCGGTGAAGCGCTGGTGTCCACGCTGCAGGACAAGGGTATTCCCTCGCCCGTGCAGCAGACCCAGATCGCACCACCGCGCTGCCGGATGGGCGCGATCACCGAGGCCGAACGTGCCCAGGTACGTGCCGGCAGCCCGGTCGGCGCCCGCTACGACACCGCGATCAACCGCGAATCCGCCGCGGAACTGTTGGCGCAGCGCGCGCAGAAGACCGTCGAGCAGGCCGATGCGCCGAAGGCCCGCACCCGCCAGCAGGACGAGGCGCAGGAAGGGGGCTTCGGGCAGTCGATCAAGGATGCGATCTTCGGCACCAAGCGCCGCCAGGGCATGATCGAAACCATGGCCAAGCAGACCACGCGCACCGTCGGCACCCGGCTGGGCAACCAGATCGTGCGCGGCCTGCTCGGCGGCATTTTCGGCGGAAAGCGTTGATACTGCGTGTCGCGCCGTGTGGCGCGGCACCTTTTGACGAGCACAAGCAGACCTGATGTCGCGTTGGCGTCCCCCCGCGGAAAAAAGCACGGCCCTGATCACCGCACAGGGCCACCAGCGGTTGAAGACCGAACTGGATGAGTTGTGGCGTCACAAGCGCCCCGAAGTGGTGAAGGCACTGGCGGCGGCCGCCGCGGAAGGCGACCGCTCCGAGAATGCCGAGTACACCTACCGCAAGAAGCAACTGGGTGAGATCGATCGGCGCGTGCGCTATCTGACCAAGCGCCTGGAGGCGCTGCGGATCGTCGACACCGCGCCGACCGATCCGAACGCGGTGTTCTTCGGTGCGACGGTCGAGCTGGAGAACGTCGACTCGGGCGACATCCACGTGTATCGCATCGTCGGCCCGGACGAGACCGACGCCGGTGCGGGCTGGATCAGCATCGATTCGCCGTTGGCGCGTGCGCTGTTGAAGAAGCGCGTGGACGATGAGTTCGAGGTGGAGTTGCCGAGCGGCCGCCACGGGTTCGCGATCCTGTCGGTGGCGTATCCCGGCTGACCGGGAGTGCATCCACGCATGGCGTGGATCTACAACAGCGCTGCGGGATACACGCGCCCTTCGCGCAGCGGCCGGAAATACTCGACCTGCGCGTAGAACCCCGCACCCTGGTGGACGTGCCACCCGGGTATCCCCGCCAGCGGCAACGGCCGCAGCTCCAGCGGATCAGTGAGCAGCGCACCGTCCGTGATCGCCCGCGCTGCCACGGCGATCGCGGCGGCATCGTCATCGCCTTGCACCACCACGCACTTGCCGACCAGCAGGCGCTCCGGCAACAGGGCCTGCTCCAGCAGCGCATGCCCGATCACCGCCGCGACCGCGATCCCACCGTTGCGCCAGTGCCCTGCCCCCTCCACGAACAGCGCCGGCCAGTCGTGCCGGTCCCATGCGCCCAGCAGCGCCGGATCGCGCACACGCACGATGACGCCGGTCTCGTCGAACTGGGTCAGTGCCGCCTGCGCGCGGTTGCGCTGCCCCGGCGCCATCGCCGCGATATGCCGGCACTGCTGCCGGTTGAGCGCCTGTTTGATGGACGGGTAACGCGCCCAGACCAGGGCATTGAACAGGTCGTGCCAGTTATCCGCACGGGTAGCGATCTGGCCACGCCCGGCGATGCGCGTTTCATAGTGCAGGCCGTCGGCGAGCAGCGTCGCGTCCTGCTCGACCAGATGCTTGTCCGGCAACGCCAGGCGCGCGTCCAGCGCTGCGACGGTGGGCCAATCAGGCGCCACCATCAGGTCCCGGAACCCGCCCAGCCCCGCGTAGATCGGCTGTGCGAAGCAGGCCGCCTCCACCGCATCGCGCGGCGGCGCGATGAAGCGGCGTCGACCGCCGCTATCGGCCGTCGACGCCGATGCGGTCACAGCACCTGCAGATCAAACGGCTTGCGCGCTTCGGCGGCGATGATCGCGTCACCGAAGAGGTCGTGATCGTCGCTCTCGGTGATCTCGACATCGACGAACTGGCCGACACGCAGCTTGGCTTCGTCGGCATTCTGGATATGCACCAGGCCGTCGATCTCCGGCGCATCCGCCTTCGAACGCGCCACCGCGATGCCGTCTTCGATGGCATCGACCAGGCACTGCTGCACGGTGCCGATCTTGGCTTCCAGGCGCGCGGCGGAAATCTCCGCCTGGCGCTCCATGAAGCGGGCCAGGCGCTCCTGCTTCACTTCTTCGGGCACCGCACCGGGCAGGTCATTGGCGGTCGCACCGGTGACCGGCGAGTAGGCGAACGCACCGACGCGATCCAGCTGCGCCTCGTCCAGGAAGCTGAGCAGCTCCTCGAACTCGGCATCGGTCTCACCCGGGAAGCCGACGATGAAGGTCGAGCGCACGGTGATGTCCGGGCACAGCTGGCGCCAGCGCTGCACGCGCTCCAGGGTCTTGTCGACCGCGCCCGGCCGCTTCATCAGTTTGAGGATGCGCGGGCTGGCGTGCTGGAACGGGATGTCCAGGTACGGCAGGATCCGGTTCTCGGCCATCAGCGGCACGATCTCGTCCACGTGCGGGTACGGGTAGACGTAATGCATGCGGGTCCAGGCATCGAGCTCGGACAGACCTTCGCAGAGCGCCTTCAACCGGGTCTGGTAGGCCTTGTCGCGCCACATGCGTTCGGCGTACTTGACGTCCACGCCGTAGGCCGACGTGTCCTGCGAGACCACCAGCAGTTCCTTGACGCCACCGCGCACCAGCCGCTCGGCCTCGCGCAGCACCTCATCGACCGGGCGCGAGACCAGCTTGCCGCGCATCGAGGGGATGATGCAGAAGCTGCACGTGTGGTTGCAGCCTTCGGAAATCTTCAGATACGCGTAATGGCGCGGGGTCAGCTTGATGCCGTAATCGGGCACCAGGTCCACGAACGGATCGTGCTTGGGCGGCAGCGCGGCATGCACGGCCTCCATCACGCTCATGTAGTCCTGTGGACCGGAGACCGCCAGCACGTTCGGGTAGGCCTCGCGGATCTGCTCCGGGCGCTTGCCCAGGCAGCCGGTGACGATCACCTTGCCGTTGGCGTTCATCGCCTCGCCGATCGCATCCAGCGACTCGGTCACGGCCGAATCGATGAAGCCGCAGGTGTTGACCACCACCACGTCGGCCGAGTCGTAGGAGGGAACGATGTCGTACCCCTCGGACCGCAGCTGGGTGAGGATGCGCTCGGAATCGACAAGGGCCTTCGGGCAGCCAAGGCTGACGAAGCCGACTTTGGGGTTCAGCTGGGACATGGATCGCAAGGACTCTGGGGGCCTGGGCCCATGCCGGAATGGCGTGGGGACCTGGGGCCGGAAACGGCGGCAAGTATACCGGCGTTCAGTCCGCGCCCCTGAACCGGATCGGGCCGATCCCGCCAGATACGGCATCCCCCCCTGACATCGCGCTAACCCGCGCGGGGCCGATAATGAATGCCTGAACCAGCTGGAGTTTCGCACCATGGGTGAGTGGGTCACGCTCGATACGCATTACGGACCGGTCCGCGCCTGGCAGGCAACGCCGGAAGGCAAGCCGCGCGGGGGCCTGGTGGTGATCCAGGAAATTTTCGGCGCCAACCCGCACATCCGCGCGGTGGCCGACGACTACGCCGCCAAGGGCTATGCGGTGCTGGCCCCGTCGTTCTTCGATCTGGCCGCGTCGGCCCCGGACAGCCCCGAACCGCCGGAACTGCCTTACGACAGCGATGGCGTGGCCGCCGGCCTGGCCATGGTCGACGCGCTAGGGGTCGAAAAGGCGCTGGAAATCGTCCGCGCGGCCGCCTCGCGGCTGGCCCCGGCCGGGAAGGTCGGCACGGTCGGCTATTGCTGGGGCGGCAGCATCGCCCTGCTCTCCGCACTGCGGCTGGGCCTGCCCTCGGTCAGCTATTACGGCGCCCGCAACGTGAAGTACTTGGACGAAACGCCCAAGGCACCGGTCATGTTCCACTTCGGCGCCCAGGACAAGAGCATCCCGCCGGAGGCGATCAAGGCCCACCGCGAAAAGCTCCCGCAGATGGCCACCTTCGTCTACCCGGCCGATCACGCCTTCAACCGCAGCGTCGGACATGCGTATGATCCAGACAGCGCCCACCTGGCGCTGGAACGCACCCTGGACTTCTTTGCGGAGCATCTTGGATGAGCGAGTTCGAACTGGATTCACGCCTGGCCACCGACAGCGTACTGGTCGCAGAAGGGCCGTTATCGCAAGTGCGATTGATGAACGATGAAAGGTATCCCTGGCTGATCCTGGTCCCGCGCCTGGCCGGCGTGACCGAATGGATCGACCTGGACGGCGAGCAGCAGGACAAGCTGCGCACCGAATTGAACCGGGCGTGCAAGGCGCTCAAAGGCACCGATGGGGTCGAGAAGATCAATATCGGCTCGCTGGGCAACATTGTCCGCCAGCTGCATTTCCACGTGATCGGCCGCCATGTCGGCGATCCGGCGTGGCCGGGCCCGGTCTGGGGCCAGGGGCAGGCGCACCGTTTTGATCCGGGCGTGCTGGCCGAGCGTGTCGCGCACTGGAAGGAACGGCTAGGATATTCGCCCCAGCCCTAGCGGACCCTGCCCCTGATGCGTTCCAACCTTGTCGCCGCCATCGTCCTGATCCTCGTTGGCCTGTTCCTGCTGGCCAGCAATCTGGGCTGGACCAACATGAACATGGGAAAGCTGATTCTCACCTGGTGGCCGGTGGTCCTGGTGGCGGTCGGCATCGGGTTGCTGTTCGGCCGCAAGTAATGCCGGTCGCTGGCCGGCAAGCTGGAACAACGGTAGTGCCGGCCGCTGGCCGGCAAGCATTGAAACGACGGTAGTGCCGGCCGCTGGCCGGCTACGGGTGAAATAAAAAAAGCGCGGAGCGATCCGCGCTTTTTTCTTGTCGGCAGCCGGCTGCCTGCTGCCGGCCAGCGGCCGGCACTACCGGTACGTGGGCCGGCACTACCGGGGACGTGGGCTCAGGTACGCGGCAGGGTGACGCCGGTCTGGCCCTGGTACTTGCCGCCGCGATCCTTGTAGGAGGTCTCGCAGATGTCGTCCCTGTCGGCCTGGAAGAACAGCATCTGCGCCACGCCTTCATTGGCGTAGATGCGCGCCGGCAGCGGCGTGGTGTTGCTGAATTCCAGGGTGACGTGGCCTTCCCATTCCGGCTCCAGCGGGGTCACGTTGACGATGATGCCGCAGCGTGCGTAGGTGCTCTTGCCCAGGCACACCACCAGGGTGTCGCGCGGGATGCGGAAGTACTCCACGGTGCGCGCCAGCGCGAAGCTGTTGGGCGGGATGATGCACTCATCGCCGACGATGTCCACGAAGCTGCCCGGATCGAAGTGCTTGGGGTCCACGATGGTGGAATTGATGTTGGTGAACACCTTGAACTCGCGCGAGCAACGCACGTCGTAGCCGTAGCTGGAGGTGCCGTAGCTGACGATGCGCTGGCCGTTGGCCTGCTTGACCTGGCCGGCTTCGAACGGCTCGATCATTCCGTGCTGCTCGGCCATCTGACGGATCCAGCGGTCACTCTTGATGCTCATGGGGGGTCCTGGGTGCGAAAAGGGACAACGGCACCGCCAACGGGCGCCCGGGTGTCGATTCTAATCAGATCAGCGACGACAGGATCGGGATGCTGGCCCGCGGGCGTTTGGCCACTTCCTCGATCAGGCGCTCGGCGGCGCGCACGTAAGCCTGGGCGGCCGGGGACTCCGGCGCGGCGGCGGTGATCGGCGTGCCGGCATCGCCCTGCTCGCGGATGCCGATTTCCAGCGGCAGCGAACCCAGCAGCGGCACGCCGTACTGGGCGGCCATGCGCTCGCCGCCGCCTTCGCCGAACAGGTGCTCGACCTGCCCGCAGTTGCTGCAGGTATGCACAGCCATGTTCTCGACGATGCCCAGCACCGGCACCTCGACCTTCTCGAACATCTTCAGCGCCTTCCTCGCATCCAGCGTGGCGATGTCCTGCGGCGTGGTGACGATCACCGCGCCGGCCAGCGGGATCTTCTGGGTCAGGGTCAGCTGGATGTCACCGGTGCCCGGCGGCAGGTCGATCAACAGGTAGTCCAGATCGTCCCACAGCGTGTCGTTGAAGAACTGCGTCATCGCCGAGGTCGCCATCGGGCCGCGCCAGATCATCGGCGTCTCGTCCTCGATCAGGTAACCGATCGACATGGTTTCCACCCCGAACGCACGCATCGGCTCGATCGACTTGTTGTCCGGGCTTTCCGGACGGCCGCTCAGGCCGAGCATCGCCGGCACGCTGGGACCATAGATATCGGCATCGAGCAGACCCACGCGCGCACCCAGCCGGGCCAGCGCGACCGCCAGGTTGACCGCGGTGGTGGACTTGCCCACCCCGCCCTTGCCCGAGCCCACCGCGATCACGTTGCGGACCCGCGGGTGCGGCGACAAGCCCTTCTGCACTTGGCTGGCGTGGGGACGACGGGGTTGGTTGGCACTCACTGCGGGGGCTCCGGAAGGGGCTCTGGGAACAGAACACTATACAAGCTCCGGACAGCCGGTCCGGCCGGGCCACAGGGCGGGCGGGCGCTGGTGAGGCCGTACGTCGCATTTCACGCATTTTCAAAGGCGACGCACATTCAGCCGAAGCTCAGACGGGCAAACTCCGCACAGCCAACGCTCGGTAACCGACTGTAATCAATGAGATGTTGCACGGCAACATGTCTCGATTACGGATACCACGTGACGACATCATGTGAATATCGTTAACGTTGTGTTACGTTCGAGTGAGAGCAGGGAATGCTCATGAACGTCGCCGTAACGGACTCAGGGAAGAGAGACATGCACATTATCCAGTGGGGATCCAAATGATGAATCAACGTTCTGCGCCTCTGCGCCATCCGCTCACGTCCGCGCTGATGGCCGGCCTGATGGCCTTCGGCGTCGCACCCGTCATGGCGCAGGAAGCCGGCAGCGCCACGACCGAGCTCGACAAAGTCACCGTCACCGGCTCGCGCATCGCGCGTACCGGCTTCGTCACCCCCTCGCCGGTCACCGCGATCACTGCAGAGGAAATCCGCACCACGGGGGCGCTGAACATCGGCGACCTGATGACCAAGATGCCGCAGCTGACCCCGACGTACACGCTCGGCAACTCGACGCGCTTCATCGGCACTGCAGGCCTGGGTCTGCTCGATCTGCGCGGCATGGGTGCCTCGCGCACCCTGGTGCTGGTCAATGGCCGCCGTCACGTCGGTGCAAGCCCGGGCTCGACCTCGGTTGACGTCAACACGATCCCGGTCGAGTGGATCGAGCGCGTTGAAGTGATCACCGGTGGCGCCTCCGCCGTTTACGGTGCGGATGCCGTCGCCGGCGTGGTCAACTTCATCATGAAGAAGAAGTTCGATGGCTTCGAGCTGCGCGGCCAGACCGGCATGGCGGACGAAGGCAGCTTCGGCCGCTCGTTCGTGAGCTTCTCCGGCGGCAGCGATTTCGCCGACGGCCGCGGCAGCGCCGCTATCGCGATGGAATACAGCACCCAGGATCGCTTCGGTCGTGGTGACCGCGCCATCGGCCGCCAGTACCAGACCTCGATTCCGAACCCGAAGTACGATGCGACCAAGCCGTCCAGCGAAAGCAACCCGCAGACCATCCTGAGCGGCCCGGGCGGCAACCATGCCCTGTCCTACGGCGGTACGTTCACGCTGGGTGCCTTCAACGGTACCAACCGTTATCTGTTCAACCCGGACGGCACCTTCCGCAAGAACCGCTACGACGGCGTCATCGTCAGCGCCAACACCTGCACGGATTGCGACTTCGCCGACCTGAATGCCGTGGCTGACCTGGAGCCGGCGTTCGACCGCTTCAGCTTTAACACCGTGGTTAACTTCGACCTGAACGACAATCACCGCCTGTTCTTCGAAGGCAAGTACAGCAAGACCGAATCGGAGTTCTTCGGCCAGCCGACCTTCGATCAGGTCGGTACCGCCCGCGCCCTGCGCATCCGTCGTGACAATGCCTATGTGACCCCGGAACTGGGTGCGCTGATGGATGCCAACGGCCTGACCACCCTGCAGCTGTCGCGCTTCAACGTCGATGCCGGCCGCCGTGGCGAGCAGGTGGAACGTGCGACCGCCCGCGCCGTGATCGGCCTGGAAGGCATGTTCGGTGACGACTGGAGCTACGAGGCCTCGGCCAACTACGGTCAGACCAACATCGACCGTATCAACGTCAACAACCGCATCGAAGAACGCTGGCAGGCGGGTCTGGATGCCGTGATTGACCCGGCCACCGGCCGCGTCGCTTGCCGCACCACCGTCAACCCGGCGGCGATCAACCCGTACACCGGCCGCCAGTACTCGGCAGCTCTCGTTGGCGGCTGCGTGCCGTTCAACGTGATGGGCAATGGCCAGATCAGCCCGGAAGCGGCAGCATGGTTCAACACCAACTCGCTGAATCAGTCCAAGCTGACCCAGCAGGTGCTGAGCGCGTCGGTCGCCAACGGCTCGCTGTTCTCGCTGCCTGCTGGTGATGTGGGCATCGCTGCTGGCTTGGAATATCGCAAGGAGCAGAGCCAGGAAAACACCGATCCGATGTCGGCTGCTGGCCTGACCTTCCTGAACGCAATTCCGAACCGCGGCGGCGAATACGACGTCAAGGAAGTGTTCGTGGAAACCACTGTGCCGCTGCTGGCCGACCTGCCGGGCATCAACCGCCTGAGCATGGATCTGGCCGGTCGCTTCTCGGACTACAGCACCATCGGTTCGACCAAGACCTGGAACGTTGGCCTGGATTGGGAAATCCTGTCCTCGCTGCGCTTCCGCGGCACCCTGGCCAAGGCGGTTCGGGCACCGAGCATCGGTGAACTGTACAACCCGCAGTCCGAGAACTTCGCGACGGTCAACGATCCCTGCAACACGCTGACCACCAACAGCAACCGCCCCAGCACCGCAAAGGACCCGGCCCTGCGCGCGGCAAACTGCGCCGCCCTGGGCATTCCGGCGAACTGGATCGATACCTATACGGCAACCCGCCCTGGCGTCAGCGGTGGCAACCCGGACCTGAAGCCGGAGCGCTCCAAGTCGGTGTCGATGGGCTTTGTATGGCAGCCGGAATTCATCGAAGGCTTCGGCATGTCGGTGGACTACTGGCGCATCACGCTGGAAGACGCGATCGGCTCGGTCACCGCCCAGACCAACGCAACCCGTTGTGTTGACTCCCCCGGCGGCGTCCAGAACAACTCGTTCTGCGACATGATCACCCGCGCCGATGGCAATGCCGGAACCCCGTACAGCATCATCCGCTGGGTGGCATTGGCCGAAAACCTCGCCAAGTCGCGTCGTGTCGGCGTCGATCTGGAGATGGACTACCGCTTCAACCTGCTCGGCGGCCAGACCACCATGCGCCTGGTCGGCACCCGTCTGATCCAGTCGCGTGAGTGGGCTTTCCAGGCCTTCCCGGATGAGTACAGCGAGTATGTGACCTCGTTCACCGATCCGCGCTGGCGCGGTCAGTTCAACACGACCTGGAAGCGTGATGGCTTCCGCGCGTCGTGGGACATGAGCTACGTGGACGGCAATCTGCGCGTCACCCCGGACAGCTACAACTCCAACCCGGGTTCGCAGAGCCCTATCCGCAACCCGTCGTACACCTACCACAACTTCCAGTTCGGCTACACGATTCCGGACACCGGCCTGGACGTTTACGTGGGCTTGAACAACGCGTTCGACAAGGATCCGCCGGTCAACTACTTCGGCGCCGACCTGGGCACCGCGTACTACGACTCGATCGGTCGTTACATGTACATGGGCGTCACCTACAAGTTCTGATCCATCCAGAACAGCAACACCCAACAAGCCCGGCTCACGCCGGGCTTGTTTCGTTTCAGGCCCCCGACAGACCCTGCCCGCCCCTGGCCCGACGCAGGTCGCAAAGATCCCTCAAACGGTGGCAAGAGCCCGAAAACAGAAATCGATTTCAAATGTAAGCATTCAGCTGCAGCTCATCACCTCAACTGTTACACATCGACACAAAATAATAAATAATTGATTTATAAGTATTTTCGAGAACTTCTACACCTCATTCCTGATCGCCATGTGACTGACCCGTGTAAGCATTGTTAAGGCTGTGTTACGTTCGATGGCGAAGCACGGAGAGCTTCACCCATGAATGTAATCGCTCCCACGGACGGCCCCCACCCACGTCGACACTGCACTCGGGGATGCCCATGTCTCGCTATCGCTCCACCCTGTCTCGCCACCCGCTGACCGCTGCCGTTCTGACCGGCATGCTGCTGACCAGCGCCGTCACCGCCTTCGCCCAGGACAGCAGCACCACCAACCTGGACAAGGTCACCGTCACCGGTTCGCTGATCCCGCAGACCGAGATCGAAACCCATACCCCGGTCGTGACCATCACCGCCGAAGACATCCAGACGCGCGGCTTCACCAGCGTGGCCGATGTGCTCCAGCAGTCCTCGCTGACCACCGGCGGCCTGCAGGGCGGCCAGACCTCCGCCTCGTTCACCCAGGGTGCCGAAGCGGCCGGCATGTTCGGCCTGAGCCCGAGCTACACCAAGTACCTCATCAACGGCCGGCCGATGCTGTCCTACCCCGCCCTGTACAACGGCGGCGACACGTTCAACAACATCAGCGGCATCCCGATCGACATCGTCGAACGCATCGAGATCCTGCCGGGCGGCCAGTCCTCCCTGTACGGCTCGGATGCGATCGCCGGCGTGGTCAACATCATCCTGAAGGAGCGGATGGACGGCAGCGTGCTGAACGTGCGCGGCGGCACCTACACCGAAGGCGGTGGCAGCACCTTCCGCGTCAGCGGGGCCACTGGATTCAACAGCGCCGATGATCGCCTCAACGTACTGGTCAATGCCCAGTTCGAATCGAGCAATCCGATCTGGGGCTACCAGCGCGACGTCACTAGGACCACCAACGGCAACGGCTACACCGCGCAGGTGCCGACCAACGACTTCCTGGTCGTCAATCCGGCCGCCGGCAACGCCTACCTGATGATGGACCCGAACCTGTGCGCCAACGTGGCCGGGCAGTTCGGTGGCACCACCGTGCTCGGCACGCGTGCGGCCGGCCAGTCCTGCGGCTCGATCTACAGCCCGGGCTACAAGACGGTCAAGAACGGCAAGGACAGCGCGCAGATCTACAGCTCGTTCACCTTCGACGCCAACGACAGCCTGCAGCTGTTCGGCGATGTGCTCTACAGCTATGAAGACGTGAAGTACGCCACCGGCTCCAACTACACATGGTGGGGCACCGCGTCGGGCTACGGCCGCTTCTGGGATCAGACCAGTGGCCAGTGGATGAACCTGCAGCGCGCGTTCGCGCCGGAAGACATCAGCGCCAACGGCTACAAGGACATCCTCAACACCGACCGCAACAAGGCCTACCAGGTCACCCTGGGCGGCCGCGGCACGCTCGGCAACTGGGATTACAGCGCCAGCTTCACCCGCGGCGAGTACAAGCTGACCGAGCGCAACTTCGTGCGCTGGGCCGACCCGATCAACAGCTACTTCGAAGAACACGTGCTGGGCCCGCAGCTCGGCACCCGCAGCGGCTACGCCGTGTTCGCACCGAACTGGGACGCCTTCTACGCGCCGATCCCGGCTGGTGACTTCGCCACCTTCACCGGTTACACCGAGAGCCAGAGCCGCACCTGGCAGAACCTGGGTCGTTTCCAGATCACCAACGGCACGCTGTTCTCGCTGCCGGGCGGTGATGCGGGTTTCGCCGTCGTCGCCGAAGCCGGCAGCGAAGGCTGGGACTACACCCCGGACGAGCGCCTGATGGATGGCAGCGTGTGGGGCACGACCGCGGTCGCCGGCGCGGGTCACCGCAGCAACTACGCGCTGACTTCCGAGCTGCGCCTGCCGCTGCTCGACTCGCTCACTGTCACCGGCTCGGGCCGCTATGACGCGTTCAAGATCGGGGACAGCACCGTCGACAAGGCCACCTACAGCATCGGCGTCGAGTTCCGCCCGATCGAGAGCCTGCTGTTCCGCGGCAAGTACGGCACCGCATTCCGCGCGCCCAGCCTGTCCGATGCCTTCCAGGGCCTGAGTGGCTACTACGCCAACGGTGCGACCGATTACTACCGCTGCGGCCAGTTGGGCTACGCGCCGACCGATACCACCGGCTGCGCGTATGACAGCGTCTCGGTGTTCGGCCAGCGCGCCGGCAACCCGGACCTGGAGCCGATCACCGCCGATGTGTGGAATGCCGGCGTGGTCTGGGCACCGCTGAGCAACCTGTCCTTCTCGGTCGACTACTACAACTGGAAGATCAAGAACGAAGTCGACACGCTGAGCTCGGACCAGCTGCTGCTGGCCGAGTACTACTGCCGCAACGGCCAGGTCAACAACACGTCGGCCAGCTGCGACAACGTCAACGACTGGATCACCCGCGATGCCTCCGGCGTGCTGGACGATATCTACACCCCGAAGATGAACGTGGCCAGCCAGAACCTGCAGGCCATCACCGCCAGTGCCAAGTACGTGCAGGAACTGGGTCGTTTCGGTGCGCTGCAGTTCTCCACCAACTACACCAACATGATCAAGCGCGAGCTGCAGCCGCAGCCGGGCGATGAGTACCTGGACCTGCTGCGCGATCCGTACAACATGTGGATCTACGACTCCTACGCCAAGGTGCGCGCCGATGGCTCGCTGGCCTGGGCCCTGGACAAGTGGACCACCACGCTGTACTTCAACTACGTCGGCAAGACCCCGAACTACCTGGCCTACGCCGGCAACGGCTATGACTACGTGCACTCCTCGGGCGCCAAGGCCGGCAAGTGGGGTTCCTACACGACCTACAACCTGAGCGTGAACTACCGCGCGGCGGAGAACATGACCTTCTCGGTCATGGTCAACAACGTGTTCAACAAGATGCCCGACAACCAGGCGAGCAACTACCCGGGCACCTCGGGTACGCCGTACAACAATTACTTCTACAACATCTACGGCCGTGCCGTGTATGTGCAGGCCAAGTACGAATTCGGCGCGAAGTAAGTTCCACGTCCTAGGATGGACCCTGGAGCCCCGCCGCAAGGCGGGGCTTTTTCATGTCCAAACCCCCGGGTTTCGGAATGCGAATCGGCTTTTAATCTCACTTGTTAAACAGCGCCATATTCAGCACTCGCTCATCGGCCGAACATGAGTAAATTTTCATCCATGCCCAGGCGATTGTTTTTCAAAAGATTTCAGAGCGGACCGATATTCGTCCCCGGCCGAGGATGACCATTCAGCGAATTTCACGTTAAGCGTGTGTTACGTTCGCCGCACACCGGTTTCAACTGAACGCAGAATGAAACAGCCAAGGATGGTCCACAGGCCTGGGACCGGTCACCGTTGAACGCCATCAAGACGTCCCACGGAAGGGAAAGCCACGACATCACCACTACACGGGGTTACACATGTCTCGCCAAGGTACTTCGATCTCGCGTCACCCGCTTGCCGCCGCCGTCCTCACCGGCCTGCTGCTCACCAGCGCTACCGTCTTCGCACAGGACAACGGCGCCACCAATCTCGACCGCGTCACCGTCACCGGTTCGCTGATCCCGCAGACCGAGATCGAGAACCACACGCCGGTGCTGACCGTCACCGCCGAGGACATCCAGACCCGCGGCTTCACCAGCATTTCCGAAGTCCTGCAGCAGTCCTCGCTGACCACCGGCGGCCTGCAGGGCGGCCAGACCGCGGCCTCCTTCACCCAGGGCGCCGAAGCGGCCGGCATGTTCGGCCTGGATCCGGGTTACACCAAGTACCTGATCAATGGCCGCCCGATGCTGCAGTACCCGGCGCTCTACAACGGCAGCGATGCGTTCAACAACCTCAGCGGCATCCCGATCGACATCGTCGAGCGCATTGAAATCCTGCCGGGCGGCCAGTCCTCGCTGTACGGTTCGGATGCGATCGCCGGCGTGGTCAACATCATCCTGAAAGAGCGTATGGAAGGCGGTGTGCTCAATGTCCGTGGCGGCGCCACCTCCGAGGGCGGTGGCAACAACATCCGCGTCAGCGGGGCCAAGGGCTTCAACAGTGCCGATGACCGCTTCAATGCGCTGGTCAACGTCCAGTACGAAAAGAGCAACCCGATCTGGGGCTACCAGCGCGACCTGACCCGCACCAACAACCGCGTCGGTTACAGCGCGCAGGTGCCGGCCAATGACTTCCTGGTCTACCTGCCGGCGGACAACAACGCGTTCGTGATGATGGATCCGACCCGCTGCGCCAGCGTCGCCGGCCAGTTCGGCGGCACCACCGTGCTCGGCACCCGCGCGGCGGGCGAATCGTGCGGTTCGGCCTACGGCGCCGGCTACCGCACGCTGAAGAACGACAAGGAAAGCAGCCAGTTCTACAGCTCGATGACGTTCGATGTGAACGACAACTTCACCCTGTTCGCCGATGCGCTGTACAGCCTGGAAGAGGTCAAGTACACCCCGGGTTCGGGCTATACGTTCTGGGGCAGCGACCTGAGTTTCGGCGCGTTCTATGATCAGGACACCGATCAGTACATGAATCTGCAGCGCGCGTTCGCGCCGGAGGACATCGGGCCGAACGGCTACAAGGACATCCTCAACACCGACCGCAACAAGGCTTACCAGGTGACCCTGGGCGGGCGTGGCACGTTCGGCAACTGGGACTACAGCGCCAGCTTCAGCCGCGGCGAATACAAGCTGACCGAGCGCGGCTTCGTGCGCTGGGCCGATGACATCGACAGCTACTTCGAGAACCGCGTGCTCGGTCCGGTGCTGGGCACCACCGATGACGGCTACAACATCTACAGCCCGAACTGGGGCGCGTTCTATTCGCAGCTGCCGGCCGGCGATTTCCAGAGCTTCACCGGCTACACCTACAACGAGAGCAAGACCTGGCAGAACCTGGGCCGCTTCCAGATCACCAATGGCTCGCTGTTCACCCTGCCCGGTGGCGATGCCGGTTTTGCCGTCGTCGCCGAGGCCGGCAGCGAAGGCTGGGATTACCGCCCGGACGAGCGGCTGATGGACGGCAGCGTGTGGGGCACCACCTCGGTGGCCGGCAATGGCCATCGCAGCAACTACGCGCTGACCTCCGAACTGCGCCTGCCGCTGATCGATTCGCTGACCGTCACCGGTTCCGGCCGTTACGACGCCTACAAGATCGCCGACAACACCGTCGACAAGGCCACCTACAGCGTGGGTGTCGAGTTCCGTCCGATCGAAAGCCTGCTGTTCCGCGGCAAGTACGGTACCGCCTTCCGTGCCCCCACCCTGCCCGACGCCTTCCAGGGCGAGAGCGGTTACTACGCCAACGGCGCGGTCGATTACTACCGTTGCGGCCAGCTCGGCTATGCGCCGGCCGATACCCTCGCCTGCCCGTACGGCAACGAGTCGGTGTTCGGCGTGCAGGCCGGCAACACCGAGCTGGAACCGATCACCGCCGATGTCTGGAATGCCGGCGTTGTCTGGGCACCGATCAACAACCTGTCGGTCTCGGTGGACTACTACAACTGGAAGATCGACAACGAAGTCGACACCCTGAGCTCGGACCAGCTGCTGCGCGCGGAGTATTACTGCCGCAACGGGCAGGACAACCCGACCTCGGCCAGCTGCGACAACGTCGCCGACTGGATCACCCGCGATGCGGCCGGCAACATCGAGCAGATATTCACGCCGAAGCTCAACGTGGCGCGCCAGAACCTGCAGGCCCTGACGGCCAGCTTCAAGTACGTGCAGGACATCGGCCGCTTCGGCTCGCTGCAGTTCGCCAGCAACTACACCAACATCCTCAAGCGCGAGCTGCAGCCGCAGCCGGGCGACGGCTACCTGGATCTGCTGCGCGACCCGTATGCGATGTGGTACTACGACGCCTACGCCAAGGTCCGTACCGATGGTTCGGTGGGCTGGGCCAAGGACCGTTGGACCACCACGCTGTACTTCAACTACATCGGCAAGACGCCGAACTACATGTCCTACCTGGGCGAGAGCTACGACTACGTGCATTCGTCTGGCTACAAGGCGGGCAAGTGGGGCTCGTACACCACGTACAACCTGAGCGTGAACTACCGGGCGCTGGACAACCTGACCCTCTCGCTGATGGTGAACAACGTGTTCAACAAGATGCCCGACGGCCAGGCCCACAGCTACGCCGGCAACGTCGCCTCGCCGTACAACAGCAGCATCTACAACCCGTACGGTCGCGCGGTGTACGTGCAGGCCAAGTACGATTTCGGTACCAAGACCAACTAAGCCGCACCAAGGATGACACCCCCGGGCCCCGCCGCAAGGCGGGGCTTTTCCTTGGCCGTCACCGGGCCGGGCCCTGGTCCACGATTGACCGGATCAGGCCGCTTGCCATCGGCCATGACCTTCGACACCCTTGCAGGCCGGGCCAGCGGCGTATCGTCTGGCCCACGGGCCCTTGCGGGCCATTCCTGCATGACTTTCCGGCCTGGAGGCCAATCACGTGATCGCTCGTACACCCAAACTGGTACTGCTGACCCTGGCCGTTTCGGCCGCGCTGGTCGGCTGCGGCAAGAACGAAACCCCGGCGACGGACAGCGCAGCCTCCACTGCCGCGCCGGCCGCCACGGCCGCCACCGAGTACACGCTCGACGAGAGCAAGCTGCCGGCCTACAACGCCTTCCACCCGTCCGATCTGGACACCAGCATGGACGCCTGCGGCGCGTTCGGCGACTACGTCAACAGCAAGTGGCTGGCCGCCAATGAAATCCCGGCCGACCGCACCAGCTGGGGCGCCTTCACCATCCTGGACGAGCGCTCGGTCGCCGTGCAGCACCAGCTCGCCGAGCAGGTCGCGGCGGTCAAGAACCCGACCGGCATCGAGAAGATCGTCGGCGACTTCTGGGCCACCGGCATGGACGAAGCCAAGATCAATGCCCAGGGCATCGAGCCGATCAAGGCCGACCTGGCCGCCATCGACGGCCTGCAGGACAAGGACGCGATCGCCAACTACCTGCGCACCAGCGCGGCCAAGGGCGAGAACGTGCTGTTCGGCTTCGGTCCGGAAGCGGACTTCAAGAATTCCAGCATGAACCTGGCCTACGCCAGCCAGGGCGGCCTGGGCCTGCCGGACACCACCTACTACACCGACGCCAAGAACGCCGACAAGCTCAAGGCCTACCAGGCCCACGTAGCCAAGGTGCTGGAACTGGCCGGCGTGGCGACCGCCGATGCTGAAAAGCAGGCCGCCGACGTGGTCAAGTTCGAAACCCGCCTGGCAAAGGCGTCCAAGTCCAGCGTCGAGCTGTCGCGCGATGTCTCGCTGTTCTACAACCCGGTCACCGTGGCCGATGCGGACAAGCTGACCCCGAACTTCAGCTGGAGCGAGTTCTTCAAGGCCCAGGGCATCGCCACGCCCGAGAAATTCTCGCTGGCCATGCCGAGCTTCCACCAGGAAGTGAGCAAGGCACTCGGCGATACCGATCCGTCGGTGTGGCGCGCCTACCTGCGCTTCCACACCGTGGACAGCGCCTCGCCGTACCTGGCCGATGCGTTCGTCAACGAGAGCTACAACTTCTACGGCAAGACCCTGAACGGCCAGAAGGAGCAGAAGCCGCGCTGGAAGCGCGTGCTGGGCACCATCGAGAACGATGCCGGCGACGCCTTCGGCCAGCTGTACGTCAAGGTCGCCTTCTCGCCGGAAGCCAAGGCGAAGATGGAAGAACTGGTCAAGAACCTGGCCGCCGCGCTCAAGGAGCGCATCCAGGGCCTGACCTGGATGAGCGACGAGACCAAGGCCAAGGCGATCGCCAAGTGGGAAACCTTCACCCCGAAGATCGGCTACCCGGACAAGTGGCGTGACTGGAGCGGCCTGAGCACCGGGCGCGACAGCTACCTGGGCAACGTCCGCGCCGCCAACGCGTTCAACTACAAGTTCGCGCTGTCCAAGATCGGCCAGCCGGTGGACAAGACCGAGTGGGGCATGACCCCGCAGACGGTCAATGCCTACTACAACCCGCTGCAGAACGAGATCGTGTTCCCGGCCGCCATCCTGCAGCCGCCGTTCTTCGATCCGAAGGCCGATGACGCGCTGAACTACGGCGGCATCGGTGCGGTGATCGGCCACGAAATGACCCACGGTTACGACGACCAGGGCAGCCGTTTCGGGCCGACCGGCAACTTCGAGAACTGGTGGACCGACGCCGACACCAAGAACTTCAGCGGCCTGACCGGCAAGCTGATCAAGCAGTTCGACGGCTACAAGGTGGACGGCCAGGCGGTCAACGGCAAGCTGACCCTGGGCGAGAACATCGCCGATCTGGGCGGCCTGGCGACCGCCTACGACGCCCTGCAGAAGGCCTCGGCCGGCAAGGAAGACCCGAAGGTCGACGGCTTCACCCGCGACCAGCGCTTCTTCTTCAACTGGGCCACCGTGTGGCGCACCAAGTACACCCCGGAGAACATGAAGGTCCGTCTGGCGACCGACCCGCATGCCCCGGCGCAGTTCCGTGCAATGGGTGCCCCGTCGAACCTGCCGACCTTCGCCGCTGCGTTCCAGTGCAAGGCCGGCTCGCCGATGGTGCGTGCAGGCGACCAGCAGGTCGTGATCTGGTAAGCCGTCACGCCCCGGCGTGATGTGATCCATGCAGAGGCCCGGGATTTTCCCGGGCCTTTGTTTTTTGGGCGCGCGCTTGCCATCACGCTCGTTTCGCTTTGCTTGGTACACTCGCGCGATCTCATCCCCGCTGGATTCGCTTTACATGTCCAACCTCCGTCCGCTCGCCATTGCCCTGGGCCTGAGCCTGGCCTCCCTGGTCATCGCACACGATGCGCATGCCGCGCCGAAGAAGAAGGCCGCCGCCCGCGCGCCGGCCGTCAGCGCGCAGTGCAGCGACTTCTACGAGGCCACCAATGCGACCTGGTTGAAGGCCAACCCGGTACCGCAGACCGGCGCCACCACCGCCCTGGGCCAGCTGGCCGACCGTACCCGCCAGCAGCAGCGTGAACTGCTGGATGGCGCGATGAAGGCACCGCAGGGCAACGTGCAGAAGCTGCTGGGCGACTTCTGGGCCAGTGGCCTGGACGAGGCCGCGGTGGAAGCCGACGGGTCCAACCCGATCGCCCCGCTGCTGACCCGCATCAACGCGATCAAGAAGGCCAAGGACGTGCCGGCCTCGATCGCCGCGCTGCACCAGGTCGGTATCCCGGTGGCCTTCAACTTCGCGCCGGACGTGGACCTGAAGGCGCTGGACCGCCACATCGGCTACTTCATGCAGGGTGGCATGGGCCTGCCGGACCCGGCGTTCTACACCCGCACCGATGCCGACACCGTCGCGCTGATGGGGCGCTACCGCAATTACGTCAAGCAGGTGCTGGCCCTGACCGGCACCCCGGCCAACAAGCTCGATGCCGAGTCGCAGTCGGTGATCGCCCTGGAAACCGAACTGGCGCGCAACGCGCAGTCGCTGGCGGGCATCAACAACCCGTTCAACAACTACGCGCCGATCTCCACCAAGGAGCTCAACAGCCGCTATCGCAACCTGCAGCTGGAGGCCTTCCTGAAGGCACAGGGCGTCAACGACGACCTGGTCTCGCTGTCCGATCCGGCGCTGTTCAAGCAACTCGACGGCATGATCACCCGGCTCAAGCCGGAGCAGTGGAAGGTCTACCTGCGCTGGCGCGTGGGTGATGCCATGGCACCGTACCTGTCCAAGGCCTACCGCGACGCCGAGTTCGAATTCCGCGGCCGCGTGATCCGTGGCCAGACCCTGCCGCCGGCGCGCTGGGAGCAGGTGCTGGACGCGATCAACGTCGCTGCCGGCCCGATGGTAGGTCGCGAGTACGCGGCCAGGCACCTGTCGGCCGATGACCGTCGCAAGGCCGCCCTGGTCGTGGACAAGATCCGCGAAGTGCAGATCGACGCGGTCAAGCGCAGCACCTGGATGAGCGACGAAGCCAAGACCGAAGCGCAGGCCAAACTGGCCGCACTGAAGATCGAGATCGGCACCCCGCTGCGCGATCTGGATTACACCGTGCAGCCGATGGGCCGTGGCAGCTTCGGCGGCAACATGCTGATCGCCTCCACCTGGCGCCACCGCGAAGAAATGAAGCGCATCGGCAAGGGCAACGCCGACCGCCGCTGGGACGTGCTGCCGCAGCAGCCGGCGCTGGCGTATGACATCGCGCAGAACCGCCTGATCGTCACCGCCGCCGTGCTGCAGGGCCCGGTGTTCAATGCCAAGGGCGATACCGCCGAGCTGTTCGGCAGCTACGGCGCGCTGGTCGCCCACGAGCTGACCCGTGCGATCGACGCCAAGGGCGCGCTGGTCGATGCCAAGGGCGAACTGCGCAGCTGGTGGACCCCGGCCGACAAGACCGCCTGGACCCTGTTCGGCAACCGCGTGGCCGCGCAGTACAGCGGTTACGACTACCCGGGCGTCAAGGGGGCCAAGGTCAACGGCGAACTCACCCGCGAAGAGAACCTGGCCGATCTGGCCGGCCTGGAACTGGCGTGGGAGGCTTACAAGGCTGTCGAACCGGCCGCCAAGCCGGCCGCGCAGCAGGGTTTCTTCCGTGGCTGGGCGAACCTGTGGCCGCAGCAGTTGTCGCCGAACGTCGCCGCCCAGCGCGTGACCTCGGACATCCTGGCCCCGGGCCGCTGGCGCACCAACGGCCCGCTGTCCAACCTGCCGGCCTTTGGTGCCACCTTCACCTGCAAGCCGGGCCAGCCGATGCAGCGCGTGGACAACGACCAGATCAAGGTCTGGCGCTGAGCGCTGCAACACAGCAGACGAAAAGGGCGCCCACCGGGCGCCCTTTTCATTTAACGGGGACGGAGGTGGTTATTAACTACCTCCGTCCCTGTTATTTGCCTTACTTGATGCTGCGCAGGTGATTGGGTCGCTTCGGAGGGCCCGGCGGACGCCGGTTGTTGAACGGCGGTTGGCCGCGCCAGTAGCGGATCAACAGCCAGCCGAACAGCATGCCGCCCAGGTGGGCGAAATGGGCCACGCCCGGCTGCCAGCCGGTGGCGCCCAGCATCAGCTCCATCGCGCCGAAGACGATCACGAAGGTACGTGCCTTCATCGGGATCGGCGGGAACAGCAGCATCACGCGCTGGTTCGGGAACAGCATGCCGTAGGCCAGCAACAGGCCGAACACGCCACCGGAAGCGCCCAGGACCGTGGCCGGGTCGGCCAGCATCATGCCGACCAGCAGCTGGCACAGGCCGGCACCGGCCACGCACACCAGGTAATAGGTCAGGAAGCGCTTTTCGCCCCAGGTCTGTTCCAGCGGCGCACCGAACATGAAGAGCGCGAGCATGTTGAAGAACAGATGGCCGAAGCTCCCATGCAGGAAGCCATAGGTGAGCAGTTGCCACGGCTGGAAGTTGCCACCCGGCGAGAACGGATCGAAGCCGCCGCCCAACGGCTGCAGCATGAAGGGCTCGAAGGTGCCGTTGCCGAGCAGGAACGGCTGCTGCAGCAGGAACAGCACGGCGTTGGCGATCAACAACGCTTTGGTGACGGTAGGCAGTCGCGGAAACATGGGGGCATCCTTTGGAACTGCGCCCATCATAGCCGCAGCACCCGGCCGCACGCTGCGCGCCAGCGCGCCTTGTTCAACGCCCAGGCAGCGTCAGCCCGGGCCCCACAGGGCGGCATCCAGATCGTCCGCGCCGGCCGCCGGCATGCCCTTGACCCGCCCCCGCTCGATCGCCACGCCCTCGGCGCGCAGCCGCTGGCTCTGTTCCTTCCAGCCGGCCGAGCCTTCCGGCATCGCGATGCGCCCGTCAGAGCGCAGCACGCGGTGCCATGGCAGTTCCGGGTCGTCATTCATGCCAAGCACGCGCGCGGTCAGCCGCGCCCTGCCCGGCAGCCCCGCCTTGGCCGCCACCTGGCCATAGCCCATCACCTGCCCGCGCGGGATCGCGCGGATCACCGCCAGGATGCGCGCACGCGCCTGTGCCGCCGGGTCATCGCCGATCGCGGCCGCGTTCACGCGCGGACCCGGCTGACCAGCAGCACGCCGAGCAGGACCAGCGCCGTGCCGAGGATCTGCCACGGCCCCATGGGTTCGTCGAGCAGCCATAGACTCATCACGATGGTGGAGACTGGACCGAGCATACCCACCTGCGCGGCCAGCGACGAGCCGATCCGCTTCACCGCGAGCATGATCGCCATTACCGGCAGCGCCGTGCACACCGTCGCATTGATCAGGGACAGCCAGTACACCGGCACCGGTGCCTGGCCCAGCGCCGACATCGGATGCAGCACCGCGAAGTGCAGCACGCACAGCACGCAGGCCACGCAGCTGGCATAAGCGGTCAGCCGAATCGCACCGATCCGCGCCACCACCTGGCCACTGCCGAACAGATACAGCGCATAGCTCAGCGCACTGGCGAACACCAGCGCGCTGCCCAGCACGATGCGCCCGCCTTCCAGCTGCAGGTCATGGCCGAAGGCCAGCAGTACGCCGAGATAGCTGAGCACCAGTGCGGCGACCTGCCAGCGTCCGGGGCGTTTTTTCAGCAGCACCAGGCTGATCAGCAGGACCAGCGTCGGGTTCAAGTACAGGATCAGCCGTTCCAGGGTGACGCTGATGTACTGCAGGCCCTGGAAGTCCAGCAGGCTGGACAGGTAATAGCCGGTGAAACCCAGCCACACCACCCGCCCGCGATCGCCCCATGACAGCGCCGGCGCGCGCCGCGCGGACCAGACGGCCAGCAGGGCGAACAGCGGAAAGGCCATCAACATCCGCAGCGCCAGCAGCGTGGTGGCATCCACGCCATGCCGATACGCCAGCTTGACGATGACCGCCTTGCCCGAGGCGGCAATGGCGCCGATCGCGGCCAGGGCGATGCCGCCGGCGGCGATGCGGCTGGAGGAGGTGGGAAGCGGGGAAACGGGTGACGACATCAGGACGGCGGACAGCCGCACGGAGGCGGCTGGGCAGCGGGGGAACTGGAATTGTCGCATGCTCGACACCCACGGATACCAGGCGGGTGGAGCAGCCCCCTTGAGTCAAGGGGGCGCGCCGACAGGCGCGGGGATGTGGGTGATGGTGAGGCGGGGCCCAAGGTTTGCATCGCAAACCTTGGGAGCGATGCGCGAATGCGCGTTGCTACCGCATCAGTACGACTTCTTCTGCCGAGGTCGGATGGATCGCCACGGTGTCGTCGAACTGGGCCTTGGTCACGCCCATCTTCACCGCCAGCGCGAACCCCTGCAGGATTTCATCCGCCGCCTCGCCGAGCAGGTGCACACCGACCACCCGCTCCTCTTCGCCCACGCAGACCAGTTTGAACAGGCTGCGCTGGGTGCCATCGGCCAGCGCCTGCAGCATCGGGCGGAAGTTGCTGCGGTACACGCGGACGTCGCCGTACCTCGCGCAGGCCTCTTCTTCGCTCAGCCCCACCGCGCCCAGCGCCGGGTGCGAGAACACCACGCTGGCCACGTTCTCATAGTCCATCTTCGCCTGCGGCTGGCCGCCGAACAGGCGGTCCATCAGCTTGCGCGCGGCGGCGATCGCCACCGGCGTCAGCCCCACCTTCCCGGCGATATCGCCCACGGCATGAATGCTCGGCACTGCGGTGGTCTGCCACTCGTCGACCTCCACCTCGCCCTTGTCACCCACCACCACGCCCACCGCTTCCAGCCCCAGATCGGCACTGTTGCCGCGTCGGCCGGTGGCGAAGAACAGCGCATCGAAGTGACCATCGGCGGGCCCATCATGGCCGAGCGCGACCACGGCGTCGCCGTCACGCTGCAGCTCGCGCAGGCGATAGCCGAAGTGGACCTGCACGCCCTGATGGCGCAGGTTTTCGGCAAGCTGCGCGGTGAGTTCCGCATCGAAACGCTCGAGCAGGCGCTCACCCCGTACCAGCAGGGTCACGCGGCTGCCCAGCGCCTGCAGCAGCCCGGCCAGTTCCACCGCGATGTAGCCGCCGCCGACGATCGCGACCCGCGCCGGCGCGCTGCACAGGTTGAAGAAATCATCGGAGACCAGCCCCAGTCCGGCACCGGGAATATCGGGGCGCTGCGGATGTGCGCCGGTCGCGATCAGCAGGTGCGCGGCACTGATGCGCACGCCATCGCTGCATTCCACCGTGTGCGCATCGACCAGCCGACCGCGGCGCGGCACGCGTACCACCTTGTTCTCATCCAGGCGCTTGAGATAGCTGGCATGGATGTTGGCGATGTAGGCCTGGCGATGCACCACCAGTTCCTTCCAGTCCAGCGACGGGCGCACCGGGACATCGAAGCCCATCGCCGCGGCCAGGCCGATCCGCCCGGACAGATCGGCGGCCAGCCACATCGCCTTCTTCGGCACGCAGCCGACGTTGACGCAGGTGCCGCCGAGTTCACCCGGCTCCAGCATCGCCACCCGCTGGCCGTGCTGCGCCGCGCGGAAGGCCGCAGCCAAGCCGCCGGAACCACCGCCCAGCACGATCAGGTCATAGTCGTATTGCGTCGTCATTGGCATCGCTCAACTCGGTAAGGGGCAGGATCGAACGCCGGCGTGCGTGGTTGATCAGGTCTGCCATCAACGGGCCGGTGCCGACGCTCATGCGCACCTCCAGCATGCCACGACCGGCCGCGATCCAGACGTGAGGGGACGTGGCGCCGCCGTGTCAGGCCCGACGCAGCGGCGGCCACTGCAGATAGGTCATCGCGCGCCAGATCCACTCCAGCGGCCCGAAACGGAAATACCGCAGCCACGCATGGCTGATCGCGACCTGCACCGCGAACAATGCCAGCGCGAACGGGATCTGCCACAGCCGCGGCATCGTCTCGAACGCCCCCAGTCCGTAGCCGTAGAACACCCAGGTGCAGACCAGCGACTGGCCGATGTAATGGGTCAGCGCCATCCGCCCCATCGGTGCCAGCAGCTGCAGGCGCGCGCGCCAGTGCACGATCCAGGCCAGATACCCCAGGCACATCAGCAATCCGGCCAGCGCACTGATCGCATACGCTGCGCCGCCGGGCAGATCGAGTGTGCCGGGCGCCTGGTAGGGGTGCCAGATCGCACTGCCCAGCATCAGGACCAGGCCGGTCGGCAGCGCAACCCAGCGCAGCCGTGCATACAGCCGCGCGAAACGCTCCGGCTCGGCCAGCGCACCACTGCGGGCGAACCAGCTGCCGATCAGGAACATGCCCAGCACTTCCGGGCCGATGACGAAGATCCCGGACAACATCGCGCCCAGATCATGCAGGCGCTGACCCACGGCCTGCGCCCAGCTGCCGTGCGCGTAGGCCTGACGCTGCAGTTCGATCGTCTGTTCGGCCTGTGCGATGGCTTCGCGCAGCGGCGCCTGGGTATGCTCCATGCTGGTCATCCAGCTCATCAAGGCGCCCAGCACCATCACCAGGGCGGCCGCGCCCAGGTAGCTGATCGCGCCCATCGCCGGCAGCCAACTGCGCGGCGCCTCGCGGCAGGCCAGCAACAGCAGTGAGATCAGCGCATAGATGACCAAGATGTCGCCGGACCAGACCAGCAGCGCGTGGCACAGACCAATCAGCAACAGTGCCGCACTGCGGCGCAGATAGAACGGCGTGAACGCGCGGCCGGCGAGCTCTGCGCGCTGCGCCATCACCGAGAAGCCCGCGCCGAACAGCAGCGAGAACAGGGTGAAGAACTTTCCCTGGACCAGCACGTAGATGGCCGCGTCGGCCCAGTAGTCGGCGCCCTGCCAATGCGGATCGATGCCGGTGAACGACAGATCCAGCGGACTGCTGAACGCCTCCATGTTCATCAGCAGGATGCCCAGCAGCGCGAACCCGCGCAGGATGTCGATGACGGCGATGCGCTCGTGGGCACCCACCGGCTGCAAAGGTGAAGAAGCTGCGTTCACAGGCAATCCGCTGACCAGGTCCACCATTATGCCGTGCGCGCGCGGGCCTGCCGCACAAACGAAAACGGCCCGCCGAAGCGGGCCGTTGGATCAACGAAGGGTCACCGCACTCAGTGCTGGTGGCCGCCGTCGCCGTGCACGTGGCCGTGCTCGATTTCTTCCTTGCTGGCTTCGCGCACGTCAACGATCTCGACGTTGAAGTGCAGGTCCTTGCCGGCCATCGGATGGTTCAGGTCGACGTCGACCACGCTCATGCCGACCTTCTCGACGGTGACCGCACGCGGGCCGAAGTTGGTCTGCAGCACGACCTGCTGGCCCGGGACCAGCTTGCTGGTGCCGAAGTGCTTCTTGGGCACGCGCTGGGTCAGGCCTTCGCGGCGCTCGCCGTAGGCGTCGGTCGCCTTGACGTCCACTTCGAAGGTGGCGCCGGCCTCCTTGTCCATCATGGCGTTTTCCAGGCCCGGGATGATGTTGCCGTGGCCGATCAGGATCGCCAGCGGATCACGGTCCTTGGAGCTCTCGATCGGCTCCTGGCCCTGCTCGGCGACGGTGTAATGGAAACGGACGACGCGGTCTTTTTCGATCTTCATGCGCAACTCTGGTCTGGAGACTGCCGAGGGCAGACGGGTGAGGCGGGTTGTGGCCTGCCGGATACGCCGCCATCATGACGGCCTTCTAAGGTCGCGCATTATCCGGACAACATGCACATGACGCCAGTTTCGCGCCTGACCCGCCTGCCCGGCCAGCTGGCCCTGCTGGCGATCATCGCCCTGCTGAGCGCCTGCAGCGGCGGCAAGACCACCCGCCCGGCCCCGCCGCCCGCCTCGACCCAGGTCTGGCCCAGCGTGGCCCCGAACGATCCGCAGGCCGCCAACGCCGTGCTGATGCGCGCGATCGGCCTGGTCGGCACGCCTTACCGCTACGGCGGCAACACCCCCGAATCCGGTTTCGACTGCAGCGGCCTGGTCGCGTATGTGTACCGCGAGATGCTCGACCTGCGCCTGCCGCGCACCTCGCGCGATCTGGCCGCCGTGCAGGGGCCGAAGATCGATCCCAAGCGCCTGGCGCCCGGCGACCTGGTGTTTTTCGGCAACAAGGGCAACGTCTTCCATGTCGGCATCTATGTCGGGGAAGGCCGCTTCGTGCACGCCCCCAGCACCGGCGGCACGGTGCGGCTGGACTCACTGGGCGGGCCCTACTGGAAGGACCACTACACGGGAGCGAAACGCGTCCTTAACTAAACTGAACAGGGGTAAGGTCCAAATTTGTGACCAAAGTCACGTAGTTTTAAACGAAAAATTAACGAAATTTGTACCTAATCACTGCGCTTACACGGCATCATCACCCATCGTTTTTATTCAGTGACCGCCGCGTGACGACAGACGACCTGACGTGCAAAGGCCAGACCGCCGCAACCCGGCGACGCGCCCGACCTGCTTTCCTCGCTGCAGCACTCTGCCTGGCCAGCCTTCCGGCCTGGGCACAGTCCGCACCGACGACCGCTCCCGAGGTTGCCGCATCCCCCGTCACTGTCACCCCTGATTCTTCCGCGCCGGCCAAGCCCAAAGCGGATGCGCCGGCCCGCAGCAAGGCCGATGCCGCTGCCAGCGCCACCCTCGCCGCCCTGCTTCCGCACCTGGCGGCCAACGACACCATCCCTCTCATGGACCGCTCGGCGATGTTCGCCGGCGATCTGAGCCGCCTGCTCGCCAATTACGACGCCAGCACCGGCGCCAATGCCGTGGTCGGCGGCGCTGCCGACAACGGCAAGGTCCAGTCCCTGCTGCGCCGTGCGATGACCCTGCTCGGCACGCCGTACCGCTGGGGCGGCACCTCGCCGGACAGCGGTTTCGACTGCAGTGGCCTGGTCGGCTATGTGTTCCGGACCGCGCTGGGCGTCGAACTGCCGCGCGTTTCCCGCGAGATGGCCCATGACGGCGCTGCCGAACTGATCAATGACCGCAACGCGCTGGCGGCTGGCGATCTGGTGTTCTTCGGCCGCAAGGGCCGGGTCGACCACGTCGGCATCTATGTCGGCGAAGGCCGCTTCCTGCATGCCCCCAGCACCGGCAAGGACGTCCGCGTCGACAGCCTGGTCAGCGGCTACTGGGGCGGCAAGTTCATGCAGGCCCGCCGCGTCGACCTCTGACGCGCCCTGTTGAACCGCCCGATCGAAGGCCGCTGCCCTGCAGCGGCCTTTTTCGTTGGGCGACCGGCACTGGCCGCTGACCGGCCCAACCCGCGTTCCCTTCTCTGTCACCGCCGTTTTCCCGGCCGGCGACGCGCCCGGCGCTTGCGCACCGTGGCGGGGGACGGACCCGGACGTGGGGCGGCACGTCCGTGGCAACCGATCAGGCAGCAGACACCGCCCGCGATCCTCGTCGACAAGGTGACGCATGGCGGCTGTCCCCGATTTTCCTGCCCGGTGTGTGATCTGGTTTGGGCAGCCCCTCGCGCTTGAACGGGCGACCCTCGCTGCGGCCGGTTGGCAGGTCCGCGGCGTGGCCCCCGAACAGTGCGCCGGCATCGGCATGCGCGGCAGCGACCAGGTCGTGGGCCTGCTGGACCTGCGCACCACGGTCCCGGCCAACCTGGCCCATCTCCAGCAGTTGCTGGTCGACCACCGCCACATGAGCCTGCTGGCCCTGTTGCCGGCCGCGCCGCTGCGCGCCTCGCCGATGCTGGATGCACTGCTCGCTGCCTGCGTGGATACCTACACCGCGCCGATCGACCTGCCGCGCGTCGTGCAGCGGCTGCAGCAACTGGCCGGCGCGGAACCGCCGCCCGCCAAACATGGCCCACAGTCCCTGATCGGCGACAGTGCCGTGCTGCAGGTGACCCGTGCGGCGATCCGCAAATACGCGCCGGTGGACCTGCCGGTGCTGATCACCGGCGAAACCGGCACCGGCAAGGAACTGGCCGCCCAGGCGCTGCATGCGCTGTCGGCACGCCACGCGCGCCCGTTCCTGGCGGTGAACTGCGGCGCCATCCCGGCCGCGCTGGTGCAGTCCGAGCTGTTCGGCCACGAGCGCGGCGCCTTCACCGGTGCGGCGACGCGGCGCTTGGGCCTGTTCGAATCGGCCAGTGGCGGCACCGTGTTCCTCGACGAAATCGGCGACCTGCCGCTGGATGCGCAGACCAACCTGCTGCGCGTGCTGCAGGAGGGGACGGTCGAGCGCGTCGGCAGCAATCGGCCGCTGGAGGTGGACGTGCGCGTGCTCGCCGCCACCCACGTGGATCTTGAGAAGGCGGTCGAACAGGGCCACTTCCGTCGCGACCTGTTCTACCGGCTCAATGTGCTGCGCCTGCCCCTGCCGCCTCTGCGTGAGCGCGGCAGCGACATCGCGCTGCTGGCCCACCACTTCCTCGCCAGCTTCCGGCACCGGCACGTCACCCGTGCGCGCGGCTTCACCGCCGAGGCGATCCAGGCGCTGGAATGCTTCGCCTGGCCGGGCAATGTGCGCGAGCTGCTCAACCGGGTGCAGCGTGCGGCGATCGTCAGCGATACCGAGCTGATCAGCGCGGCGGACCTGGAGCTGAGCCAACCGCTGCTGCCCACCGTCGAGCGTGGCCTGCAGGGGGCAAAGCAGGTCGCCGAACGCGAGACCCTGCTGCATGCGCTGCGCCAGAACGATTTCAACATCACCGCCTGCGCCCGCCACATGCAGGTCTCGCGGGTGACGGTCTACCGGCTGTGCCGCAAGCACCAGCTCGCGCTGCCCGAACTGCGCTGACGCCGACCAACGAGCGTGTGCGCAGTCGCGCTCACAAGCTGTACGGCACCTTGAAGGCCAGGGTGAAGTCCGGTGCGTCCGGGGTCAGGCCGATGCCGAGCAGGCTCACCAGGGTGGTCTTCTGGTTGAGGGCATAGGTGATGCCCAGGTTGAGCGTGCCCGCGTTGGCATCACTGCCGATCACCTTGAGCCACTGGCCGTTCTTGTAGCGCGTGGAGGCGCGCGCGCTCAGCTTGTCGCTGAAGGAGATGCTCAGGCTGGTGCGCTCGTTGAACGCGAAGGCCACGCCGGCACCGAAGTAGTACGAGCCGCCGAGCTTCACGTCGCCCGGGTTGGTGGTGTCCGGGTTGGCGTCGATATCATCGAAGCTGCGTGGGAACGAATGGATGTAGCCGATATTGGCGAACAGGATCGCCGGATCGGCGGTCTTCACCGCCGACAGGCCGATGTTGGCCTGCCACACGCCATTGCCGGTGGGTTGCTGTTCGGGCACGGCGAAACGGATGAAGTCATCGTCGTCGCGCTCGAGCACCTTCCAGTCCAGCCCGTACGGCGCGCGCCCGGTCGGCGCGGTCGCACCCACGGTCAGCACGGTTTCCGGCAGCCGCCCACGTTCGGCGAACAGCCGGTAGTTGGCGCTCATGCCCACATCGCCGATGCCGTTGCCGGTGGTTTCTTCCTGCGCGATCGCCGCGGCCGAACCGCCGGCGCCGCCCTTCTGGAACACCGTCTTGCGCGCCAGATAGGGGACGTCCAGGTTCAAGGTCAGGCGCGGGCTGACGCCCCAGCGCGCAGCCAGGTTGTAGGTCAGCGTGTCCGACTCGACATTCTCGATGGCGATATTGCCCAGGAAGATCGCATCCAGCGCCAGGAACCCGTTGAGACTGAGCTGCTTGCGGTCATAGCGGGCGTAGGAGAGGCTGTTTTCGAGTGTAAAGCGGCGGCTGAAGAGCGCAGCCTGCTGCTGCTTGACGTCATCCACGCTGCGCCGCGATTCCTGCTTGGCCTGTTGGGCCTCGGCCGCCGAGCTGGCATAGCCGTCGGCACTGGCCGGCGCTGCGGGCGTGCCTGCCGGCACTGCCTGTTGGGGTGGAGGTGCGGCACCGGCGACCGGCGCGGTCTTGCCGGTCAGCCGTGCCTGCATGGCCTGCACCTGCATGTCCAGTTCGCGCAGGCGTCGTACTTCCTGCGCGTAGTTGGCCTTGAGGCTTTCCAGCTGCGCCATCAGCGCCTTGACGTCGGCCGCGTCATCCGGCGCAGGCTGTTGCGCCTGTGCATGGGCGGACGCAGCCGCCATGAGTGCCAGCGCCGCCAGCGCCAGCGGTGTTGCGCGGATCATCGTGTGCATTGCCTTGGCCCACCGTTGTGTTGACGCTCCCCCTGCCGTGCCGCTGGATCACTGGCCCGGCCCCATGCCTACCCCACGTACCAGCGTCATCGCCTGCGCCACGTTCTGGTTGAGCGGAACGTTGTTGACCAGCGACTGCCGCACGAGGTCGATCTGCAGCCGGTTGGTCACCGACTGTCCATCACTGCCCAGTGCGATGCTCTGGCCGACGCTGCCGTTGCGGATCCACTGCTGGACCGCACCGACACCCTCGATCTGCAGCTGCACCTTCGCCGTGTTGCCTTCCAGCTGTGCCAACGCACTGACACCGCCCTGCTGCACGCTGGCCAGGTGCGCGCCTTCGCCGGTGGGCGTGGGTGCGGTGCCATCGCGTACGGTCAACTGGGTGGCATTGCTGGCCAGGTTGCCGTCACCGGCGACCTGGATGCTCTGGCTCAGACCGGCCACGTTCTGCAGGCCGCTGGACTCCACGCTGCGCCCGGGTGTCACCGGCAGCGGCGCATCGGCCGCGGTCACGCTCACGCTTGGTGCGAAGCTGATCTTCGGCGTGCTGCCACCGTGGCTGAAGTCCATGCCCAGCTTCAGCGCGCTCTGCGCCGACTGCCCGCCGGCGGTCTGCCACTGCGAGACCATGGTGACGCCGAACCACGCCACGGTGTTGCCACCGACGGTGTAGCGGCCACGCATGAGGTTCAATTCCGGATCGGGGATCTCGCTCAATCCCTTGCCGGGCCGGCTGTCGTCGGCGTGCGCCGGCGCGATGCCCAGCAGCGCGAGCAATACGATGCCGGGCGTCCAGGGTGCGATGTTCATGGTGCCTCCTTAAAACAGATCGGCATGGGTGAATCCGAAGTCGACCAATTCGGCATCGGTGATCGGTCCCTGCCTGGCATACAGCGAACGGGCACTCGGCCGTTCACCGGGCTGCAGCAGGACCGTGTTGCGATCGAAGTCACTACCGATCACGACAAACACGGCGCGCGACGGCCACGCCTGGAGAAATTCGCTGACGGGAATGCTGCGGTTGCCCAGGATCGGGTCGGCTACATCCACCACATCGCCACGGACCTGTTTGAGGACCACGAAATGGCGGAAGCCCCGCACATCCATCAGCACCAGCCCGGGCACGCGCAGTGAGCGCAGGCGCTCTTCGTTGACGCGGTAGCCGCGGCCGCGCATGCCCATCGATTCGACGTAACGCTTGATGTCCAGCAGCGAGAAACCGCGCTGGTGGACCAGTTGTGGATCCGAAACCCCCATCATCCCTTCGATCACCGTGCCCTCATCCGCCTCCAGGTGGTAGGCGTAGCGCAGGATCGTGGCCAGGGCAGCCGCGCCGCAGCTGTAATCGGTGTGTTGCCTCACCACGTTGCGGAAGCGCCGTTCCTGCATGCTTTCCACGCGCTGGGTGAGCACGGCCCCGTTGGGCAGCACGCCACTGAAGCCGACATCGCCGGCACGCACGAGACCCATCGGCATCATCAGCATCGACAGTGCCCAGGCCAGCATCCAGGTGCGCATTCGGGTGGACATCGTGTACTCCGGCTCAGGAAGGAGCCCCTGCCCCAAGGGGGAGAAGGGACAGGGGCTCCCGGGGAGCCCGGTCATTGGCGGATGACCGGGTTTGTTACGCTCAACGCGTACTGCTTGCGAAAGCGGACAGACTTACTGTTCCGGACCGCCGCCACCACCGCCGCCGGTGGAGGGCTGCGCAACCGCCAGGGCCAGACTGTTGGCCTGCAGGTTGCCGGTACCGGAGGCCACGTTCACCCCGATGTTGCCGGAGGCGCCGGAGAACGCACTGCCGGACAACGCCGCGGTGTTGGTCGCATCCACGTTCACCCAGCGGGTGGTGGACACGGTGCCGCTCAGGCTCGCGTAGAGGTCGGCCACGCCCAGTTCCACGAACTGGCTGGTGCCGCGCTCATCGGTGTCGAACGCAATGCCGCCCACGCCCGGACGATTCGGGTTGGCGGTGGCATTCTGGATATCGCTATCCATGTCGATATGACCGGTTTCGCTGCCGCTCGGATGGTCCAGCGCGCCGCTCCAGGTATCCAGGTAGTAGTTGTCTTTCTGGTAGGCACTACCCGAGCCGCTGTAACGGCCTGCACCCACGGCCAACGTCGCACCGGCAACGCGACCACTGAGGTTCACGTCCACGGTGTCGGTCATCGACTGCAGGTAGCCGGCGTTGCTGACGGTGTTGCCGGAGGACACCTGGTTGGAGCTGATGCTCGAGGTCGCATAGGCGCTGGTGGCCACCGATGCAGCGAGCGCATTCTTCTGCTCGTTGTTGTTGCCGGAGGCGACGTTGGCGCCGATGTTGCCGGACGCGCCGCTGAAGGCATTGCCACCCAGGCCCGCGGCGTTGGTTACGCCGGAGTTGAGGGTGGTGTTGCCACCGCCGAACTGGTTGACGAAGACTTCCGCATCGGCCATGCCGAAGCTGAAGGACGCGTCGGCCGCGGACAGCGAGGCGGCGTTGTCCTGCGCGTTGTTGTCACCGGCGGCGACGTTGAAGCCCAGGTTGCCGGAGGCATCGGCACCGACGTCGTCGGCGATCGAGGCGCTGTTGGTCACGAGGGTATTGCCCGCCAGGTTGTTGGTGATCGACTGGCGGTTGTCGATGATCGCGATGGCGGCCGAGTCGATATCGATCGAGCCGGTGATTTCCGGATCACCCGAGAAGCGGATGTCCGAGCTCAGGCGCAGGTCCTTTTCGATGTTGACGTCAACACCGTGGTTGTTCTTCTCCTGGCGTTCGTCGGCCTGGATGTTGCTGGTCTTGTTGACGTTCTCGGTGACGTTGCGATTGCTGGTCACGTTGCGGTTGCTGGTGACGTTGTCGTTGATGGTGGTGTTGGTGGTGCTGTTGTTGTTGCGGGTGTTGTTCCAGGTCCGGTTCCAGGTACGCGAATCGGTGTTGGTGTTCGTATTGGTTTCGGTGTTGGTATCGGTGTTGGTATTGGTGCGCGTCTCAGCCACGTTGTGCAGGTGGTTGATGTTGGCGCTCTGGTTCTGGTTGTCGCGGTCATTGCCCCAGCCATTGGCGCCGGCGGAAGCGGATGCGGCGGCAACGGCGATGGCCAGTACGGTCCGTTTCATGTTGGTGTTCATGGTGCCCTCTCTCTCATCACAGACAATCGGGTGGATGTGACTACTCACGGGGTGGACTGCACCGAAATGCTCAGTTGGTTTGCGGTGGCGTTGCCGGATCCCGCGATCTGATTGAGTTGCAGGACGCCGTCGAATCCCTGCAGCGCGGAGGCTTCGACCGCCACCCTGCGAGTTCCGGCCGACCGACCGCTGTTGACGGCCCCCTGCCCCCCTGCTGACGCGAGTGCGCCCGACGCGGCCAAGGCCTCGTCGTTCGTTTCGCGTATGCCCTGTTGCGCCAGCGTGGCGGTGACGACGTTGAGCGTCGCGTTGCCGTTGCCGCTGGCCTGGTTGATCGATGCGACGCCGCTGGCGCCGTTCAGTGCCTGGCCACCGAGTGTGGCGCTGGCGTCCATGGCGGTGTCGCTGAGGCTGACGTTGTTGGACTGCTGCTGGCGCGCGTCCACGGTGATGTGGGCGTTGCGGCCATTGGCGATGCCCATCAGGTTGGCCTGCTGGTTGAGATCACCGGCGGCCATGTTGACGGTGATGGCGCCATCGGCGCCGGCCAGGGTGCGGCCGTCGATGCGGCTCTGGTTGAGGTAGGAGAGCATCGCGGCATAGTCATTGCGCTGCTGGGCGTGGGCGGCCAGCGGCGCGAGCAGCAGGCTGCTGAGGAGGACGGTGCGCAGCACGGTGTTCATTTGCCCGGCCCACCGGCAGGCTGGCCCAGCGGGAACTGCGCGAGTGCGCCGCGGACCTGGTCGCCGATGCCGCGCGTGGCGTTGCCGACCGCGCCCATGGGCCCGCCGATGGTGTTGCTGAACTGGCCGCTGGAGAGCATGCCGCTGTCGGTGGCTTTGCCCAGGGTGCTGTTGACGGTGTGGCCGGTAACGCGTTCGATCGTGGTGGCCCCGCGGGGAATGCCGGCACCGGTATTGGAGCCGAGCGAGGCGTAGTCATCGTCGCTGAGTTCGTCCATGCCGGCGGACGTACCCAGGGCCTGGCCGACTTCGCGCTGCGGTGAGGGATCGGCGATGAGGGCCATGCCCGGCGGTGCGGGGCGGTAGGCGGGACGTGCGGAGACATCACGCAGGAGGACGATTTCGCCGGACTGGGCTTTGACGCCCTGGCGCGCGCCGGAGGCATGGGCGGCGGCCGGCAGGATGAGCGCGGCGGCGAGCAGCCAGAGTGGGGTGTGTCGTGTGCGGTATGCGGCAACGCTGTCCATGGCGACCTCCGATGACATGCGGAGGGGTGGAGCAGCATTCGTGCCAAGTTGGGAACGCCCGTATTTGCGGGGTTTCTGTGCGGTTCGTGTTATCCGCACGCAACATTGCTGTTACAGGGGCGTTGGCGTTGGAGCGGATGAATGGGTTGGTGCGGTGATCACGTGGCGCTGACAGGTAGGCGCAGTGCGGGTGTATCAACAGTGTTACACCGGGTGATACAGGAGTTTACGGTGCGGATTCAGGCTCGCTCCGGGTTTGCTTGTACAGCTTCAGCCAGTCGCTTTGTCGTGGGGGCCGGCGATGCCAGACATCTGCGTGTTCGGCAGGAAGAAGCGAAGATGCGAAAGCAGTTGCACACAAGCAAAAAAAGACCGGCTCTCGCCGGTCTTTGGGTGCTGCGTTCGTGCCTGCATCAGGACGTTCGTTCTTCGCCTTCATCGACGCCGAGGTTGGTCGATGGGTTGTCGTAGACCGCGCGGTCGAGCAGGCCGGTTTCCTTGGCGACGATGACCGGGACCAGCATCTGGCCGGTGACGTTGGTCATCGTGCGCATCATGTCGAGGATGCGGTCGATGGCGTAGAGGTAGCCGATGGTTTCCAGCGGGAGGTTGGCGGCGCTGAGCACGACGGTGGCCATGACCACAGCGGTGCCGGGGACGCCGGCGGTGCCGAAGCTGCCCAGCACCGAGGCGATCAGTACGACGATGTACTGCTCGGGGGTGAGCGGGACGCCGGTGTACTGGGCGATGAAGACCGCGCACAGGGCGGGATAGATCGCGCCGCAACCGTCCATCTTGATGCTGGCACCCAGGGGAACGGCGAAGGAGGCGTAGTCCTTGTTGACGCCGAGGTTGTGGGTGATCGAGCGCATCGCGGCAGGCATGGCGGCGAAGCTGGAGGAGCTGACGAAGGCGACCTGCATGCCGGGTGCGGCGCCGCGGAAGAATTTCAGCGGGTTCAGGCCGTGCATGAGCAGCAGGCTGCCGTAGACCACCACGATGTGCACGGCGCAGGCGATGTACAGGGCGAGGACGAAGTTGCCGAGCGGCAGCAGTTTCTCGAAGCCGTAGCTGCCGACCAGGCCGGCGATCAGGCCGAAGGTGCCCAGCGGGGTGATCTCCAGCACGAAGCGGGTCACCTGGATCATGATCTCGCTCATCTGCCCGGTCAGCTTGCGGGCTTCGCTGACTTTGTCGCCCAGCTTGACCATGGCAAAGCCGAGCAGGCCGGCGAAGAAGATCACCGGCAGGATCGAGCCACGGCCGGCGGCGAGGACGGTTTCACCGGCGGCATTGATACGGGTGCCGATGCCGGTCAACGCGTAGAACACGTTGGAGGGCACCACATCCATCAGCACCTTGATCACGCTGGGCACTTCGCGCGGGGTGTAGCTGTGGTCCATGCTCAGGCTCAGCGCGCCGCTGCCGGGCTGCATGACGGTGCCGACGGCCAGGCCCACGCAGACCGCCAGCGCGGCGGTGATGATGAACCACAGGAAGGTGCGCCCGCCCAGGGCCGCGACGGACTTCTGCCCGTGCAGCGAGGAGATGGCGTTGATCACGGCGAAGAACACCAGCGGGACCGCGATCATCTTGATCAGGGTGACGTAAAGATCGCCCAGGGGCCCGAACCAGGTTTCAGCGGCCGGCCCGAGCAGCCAGCCGGCCAGTGCGCCGAGGACGAAGCCGCCGAGGACCCGTTGCCAGAAGGGGATCCGCAGCCAGGCAGAGACCAGCTTCATGCGCGTTCCAGAGGTAAATTGACAGCTAGGCACCTTAGCCCAAGCGGCGCCCTGGAACGAGGCGCGCACGGAAAATCAGCGTGTCATCGGCGTGCCTTGCGGCGTTCTGCATAATGAACGCCCGTTTCACATGTGAGATTTGCCTGTCCATGTCCCGTTTCACGCCTCTGGTGGCCGCCGTCACCACCCTGCTGCTCGGCGCCTGCGCCAGTACCGCTCCCTCCTCCAGCGCCTCTGCCGGCGCGGTCCAGGTCGATGTGCCGGCCATTGCCCACCCCGCCGGGGAGACCCCGCAGTGGTGGTACCGCAGCGGCGCGGCACGTGCGGCCAGCACCGGGGCGATGGACGGCAAGGCCAGGAACGTCATCCTGTTCCTGGGGGATGGCATGAGCCTGACCACGGTGGCGGCGGCGCGCATCTTCGAAGGCCAGCGCAACGGCCACCCGGGCGAGGAAAACCTGCTGTCCTGGGAGCGCTTCCCGGCCACGGCGTTCAGCAAGACCTACAACACCGATTCGCAGACACCGGATTCGGCCGGCACGATGACGGCGATCACCACCGGCGTGAAGACCCACATGGGCGCGATCGGCGTGAGCGCAGGCACCCGCAATGACTGCGCCGACAGCTTGGACAAGGGGCTGCTGACCTGGCTGCAGCTGGCCGACAGCGCCGGCATGGCGACCGGCGTGGTCTCCACCGCGCGCCTGACCCATGCCACCCCGGCGGCGACCTATGCGCACTCGCCGGAGCGCAACTGGGAAAACGATGCCGATGTGCCGGAAGCGGCCAAGGCCGCCGGCTGCCGCGACATCGCCCAGCAGCTGCTCTCGACCGCGCGCTTCGGGCGCGGCCCGCTGGTCGCCCTCGGCGGCGGCCGCGGCGAGTTCACCACCGTGGAAGAACGCGATCCGGAATACGACGACAAGGTCGGCCAGCGCCTGGACGGGCGCAGCCTGGTGACCGAGTGGCAGCAGGCCCACCCGCAGGGTGCGTATGTCTGGAACGCCGCGCAGCTGCAGGCCGCCGCGAAGGCACCGGCGATCCTCGGCCTGTTCGAGCCGGACCACATGCGTTACGAGGCCGAGCGCAAGGACGATCCGGCCGGTGAGCCGAGCCTGGCCGAGCTGACCAAGGCCGCGATCACGAACCTGTCGCGCCACCAGGAAGGCTATGTGCTGATGGTGGAAGGCGCGCGCATCGACCACGCCAACCACAGCGGCAATGCCTACCGCGCCCTGACCGACACGGTGGCGCTGTCCGATGCGGTACGTGCCGCGGTCGAGGCGACCTCGGACCAGGACACCTTGATCATCGTCACCGCCGACCACTCGCACACGCTGAACTTCGTCGGCTATCCGGCGCGTGGCAATCCGATCCTCGGCAAGGTCAAGGACAAGGGGGGCGAAGACGGCGCCGGCAAGCTGGAGCTGGCCCGCGATGGCCTGGGCCTGCCCTACACGACGCTGACCTACGCCAACGGCCCGGGCTACACCGGTGCCACCAACCAGCAGCCGGTCGGGCCGAAGCGATATCCGCACAACCCGAGCAGCTTCGATCCGACCACTGGCCGGCCTGACCTCACCGCAGTGGATACCGAGCATCCCGATTACATGCAGGAAGCGCTGGTGCCGGCCAAGAGCGAATCCCATGGCGGCGAAGACGTCGGCATCTGGGCACGTGGCCCGGGCAGCAAGGCGGTGCGCGGCACGATGGAGCAGAACGCGATCTACCACATGATCGTGCAGGCCACCCCGCGCCTGCGCCAGCGCCTGTGCGAGGCCGGCACCTGCGACGCCAAGGGCGTGCCGGTCGAGCTGCCCAAGCCGACCGCGTTCGAGCGCCAGGCAGGCGATACGAAGTAATGCGTCTGCCTCTCCGCAATGCAACGCACAGGGGCCGCCATGTGCGGCCCCTGCTGCTGGTGGCCGGCCTGTTCGCCTCCGCCCTGGCCTGGGGCGCGGGCGCGGACTGCGCCGCCCTGACCGAGGAGGACGGCCTGCAACCTTTGGCCGGGTGCCAGTGGGCCAACGGGCGTCTTGCGCTCGCGCCCAAGGCGTTGGCCTCGCTGTCCTACGATCAGGACGGGTTGGCGGCGGTCCATGCCGGCGGCGGATTCCATTATGTCCGCGCCGATGGCCGGCAGCTGCCGGTGATCACCTTCGACAACGGCCCGGACTATGTGGTGGAAGGGTTGGTGCGCGGCCGCGTCGGCGCGCGCATCGGCTACTTCGATACCGAGCTGCGTCAGGCGTTCCCGGCCACGTTCGATTTCGGCTGGGCCTTCGAGGACGGCGTGGCCCGGGTCTGCCAAGGCTGCCGGCGGGGCCCGCCGGACGACCACGGCCATACCGCCATGGTCGGCGGCACCTGGTATCGCATCGACCGCCAGGGCCACTCAGCGATGGACGATGACGCACCATGACGGCGTGGCGTGGCATCACCACCGCGCAGCCCCGATACTGCCGGTCTGCCTGAGGCCGCACTCCCCATGACCCCCCTGCTTCCGCCACCGCCCTCTGTCGTCCATCCGGTCCTGGTGGGCTTCAGCGGCGGGCTGGATTCCACCGTCCTGCTGCATTTGCTGGCCACCTCGCCGGCGCAGCGCACGGCTGGCCTGCGCGCCGTACACATCCATCACGGTCTGCAGGAGCAGGCCGATGCCTGGACCGTGCACTGCACGCAGGTCTGCGCCCGCTGGAGCATCCCGCTGCGGGTCATCCGCGTGCAGGTACCGCGCAACCGGGGACAGGGGCTGGAAGCCGCCGCACGGCATGCGCGGCGCGAGGCCTTCGCGTCGCAGCTGCTGCCCGGCGAACACCTGGCGCTGGCCCATCATCGCGATGACCAGGCCGAGACCTTCCTGCTGCGGGCGCTGCGCGGCTCCGGCGTGGATGGATTGGCCTCCATGCAGGTGACCAGCGCGTTCGGCGCCGGCACCGTGTGGCGGCCCTTGCTGGAGGTTCCGCGCAGCAGCCTGCGCGCGCATGCGCAGGCCGAAGGGCTGGACTGGATCGAAGACCCCAGCAACGCCAGCGACGACGCCGACCGCAATTTCCTGCGCCTGCACGTGCTGCCCCAACTGCGCCAGCGCTGGCCGCAGGCGGACGCGGCCTTCGCGCGCAGCGCGGCGTTGTGCGCGCAATCCCAGCATCTGCTCGACAGCGCCGACCGCGACGCGCTGGAACGCTGCAGCGTGGGCCCCGGCGTGATCGACTGCGCGCGCTTGATGCGGCAGCCGGTCGAACGGCGCGCGCGCCTGCTGCGGCACTGGGTGCGTGGCAGCGGCCTGCCACCGCTGCCGGCCGCGGGTGTCGAGGCGGTCGAACGCGAGCTGCTGCCGGCCGCGCACCATGCCGATGCGCAGTTCGCCTGGCAGGGTGCCCGCATCCGTCGCTGGCGCGGGCAACTGCACCTGCTCTCGGCCAGCCTGGCGCTGCCGGCCGACTGGAGCGTGCACTGGGATGGGCGCGCGCCGCTGGCCCTGCCCGATGGCGGCGAGCTGCGCCTGATCGGTGCGGTCGATGGCTTCGATACGCCGGTGCAGATCCGGGCGCGGCGCGGCGGTGAGCGCATCCAGCTGCCCGGGCGCGCGCATTCGCACGCCCTCAAAGACCTGCTGCAGCAGCAGGGCCTGCCGCCGTGGCAACGCCGCCAGTTGCCCCTGCTGTTCGATGAGGAAACCCTGCTGGCGGCCGGCGACCGCGTGATCGGTGCCGCCCTGCAGCCGTGGCTGCACGCCCATCATGCGCAGTTGCAGTGGACGCCGGGCGCGGCGTGAATTGACCCCGCCGGGCCGGCGGCCCACACTTGGCGCATGGCAAAGAAGTCCCCCAATGAAACCTCCCCGGTCGCCCACTTCGAGCAGTCGCTGGAAGAGCTGGAGCAGCTGGTGGAGAAGATGGAAACCGGCGAAATGAGCCTGGAACAATCGCTCAGCGCCTACGAACGTGGTGTCGGTCTGTACCGCCAGTGCCAGCAGGCGCTGGAACAGGCCGAACTGCGCGTGCGCCTGCTCAGCGATCCGGCCCAGCCCGACACCGCCGTCCCGTTCGACCCGCCCGGCCATGACGGTTGAGGCCACGTTCGCGCGTTGGCGCGACCGGATCGAACTTCATCTAGACGCCAGCCTGCCCTCCCCGACCGATGCCCCGCGTGGCCTGCACCAGGCGATGCGCTATGCGGTGCTCGGTGGCGGCAAGCGCATGCGGCCGCTGCTGGTGTATGCCAGCGGCCGGATCTTCGGTGCGGATGAAAGCACGCTGGATGCCCCCGCGATGGCGGTGGAACTGATCCATGCCTATTCGCTGGTCCACGACGATCTGCCGGCGATGGACGACGACGCATTGCGTCGCGGCCGACCGACCACGCACATCGCCTTCGATGAAGCGACCGCGATCCTCGCCGGCGATGCATTGCAGACCCGCGCGTTCGGCCTGATCGCCGATGCGGCCCTGCCGGCCACGCTGCGCGTGGCCTGCCTGCAGACCCTGGCGCACGCCTCCGGCGCGGCCGGCATGTGCGGCGGCCAGGCGCTGGATATCGATGCCACCGGCCGTCAGCAGCCGTTGCAGGATCTGGAACGCATGCATGCGCTCAAGACCGGCGCGCTGATCCGCGCGGCGGTACGCATGGGCGCGCTGTGTGGCGAGGCAGCTGACGCCGATCTGGCGACGCTGGATACCGTTGCCGCGACGCTGGGCCTGGCCTTCCAGGTGCGTGACGACATCCTCGATGTCGAAGCCAGTTCCGAACAGCTCGGCAAGACCGCCGGCAAGGACGAGGTGCAGGCCAAGTCGACCTTCCCGGCGCTGCTGGGCATGGACGGTGCCAAGGCGCATCTGCGCACGCTGAGCGAACAGCTGTTCGATGGTCTGGCCGGGTATGGTGAGGCGGCGGATGCGCTGCGGGCACTGGCGAAACTGGCGGTTGAGCGGGATCATTGAGCGATCGTGAGGGCAGCCACGCGTGGCGTGGCTCTACAACACCAGGACACAAAAAAACGCCCGGGAATCCCGGGCGTTTTTCGTTCCAGCGCTGCGGCTCGATTACTTGATCAGGCGCAGGGTGAACGGATAACGGTAGTACTCACCGTTGTTGGCCTTCACTGCGGCGATGATGCAGAACACCAGGTTCAGCAGGCCGACCAGCGGGGCCAGCAGGCCGCCGATGATGACGATCATCAGCACGATGCAGATCAGCATCGCGATGGTGATGGTGATCTGGAAGTTCAGCGCTTCCTTGGCCTGGTCGATGACGAAGCCCTTGCTGTTGTCGTCCTTGTTGATCATCCAGATGATCAGCGGGCCGATGAACCAGGTGAAGATGCCCAGCAGGTGCGCCACCAGCGCCATGGTGCGCTGGTCGGCCGGGGCCGGGGCACCGACAGGCGGCGGGGTGACGGTATCGAAATCGCTCACGTAAAACTCCTTGTTCGAGGTAATGGGTAGTGCACGCGGCAGGCTCCCCGCCTGCCAGGGCAGCCTCCATAGAATACGTCAATCATTACCGGCAACGGTCATTCGTCCTACAAGGATGGAGCCGGTATGCACGTGCGAGCGCGTGTCGATGTCCGTGCCCACCGCCTCGATGCTGGCGAACATGTCCTTGAGGTTGCCGGCGATGGTGATGCCGTCCACCGGGTAGGTGATCTCGCCGTTCTCCACGCGGAAGCCGCCGGCCCCTCGCGAGTAGTCACCGGTCACGCTGTTGACGCCCTGCCCCATCAGCTCGGTGACCAGCAGGCCGTCGCCCATCTGGCGGGCAATGGAGACCAGATCACCCGCGTTGGCGGTGACCTTGAGGTTGTGCACGCCCCCGGCATTGCCCGTGGTCGGCAGGCCGAGCTTGCGCGCCGAATAGCTGCCCAGGATGTAGCGCTCCAGCACGCCATCGCGGATCAGCGCCGAATTGCGCGTGGCCACGCCATCGCCATCGAAGGCGGCCGAGCGCAGCCCACGGCGCAGCAGCGGCAACTCCTCGATACCGAACCAGTCCGGGAACAGGCGGGTGCCGACGCTGTCGAGCAGGAAGCTGGCGCGGCGGTACAGCGCGCCACCGGAGACCGCGCCGAGCAGGTGGCCGATCAGCGAGCGGGCCACCTCCGGCGAATACAGCACCGGCATCTGCGCGGTGCTCATCGAGCGCGGGTCCAGCCGGGCGACCGTGCGCTCGGCGGCGCGGCGGCCGATCGAGGCCGCATCGTCCAGATCCTCGCGTGCCAGCGCGCTGCTGTACCAGCCATCGCGCTGCATGCCATCGCCCTGCCCGGCGATCAGCGCGCAGCCGATCGAGTGATGGCTGCTGCGCTCGCGGCCGATGAAGCCGTGCGAGTTCGCATACACCGACAGGCTCTGCGCGGTCGCGGCCGAGGCGCCGTCGGAGTTGCTGATCCGGGCGTCGGCCTCACGGCCCGCGGCTTCGCAGGCCAGCGCCAGGTCCAGCGCCGCATCGGCGCTGAGCTCCCAGGGGTGCCAGCCGTCCAGGTCCGGGAACTCGCGGGCCATCAGCGCCGCCTCGGCCAGGCCGGCCGCCTCGTCGTCCTCGGTGTGGCGGGCAATGGCGCAGGCCTGGGCCACGGTCGACTCCAGGCTGCTCTCGCGCAGGTCGGCGGTGCTGGCACTGCCCTTGCGCTGCCCGAAGTAGACGGTCACGGCGATGCCGCGGTCGCGGGTGGATTCGACCGTTTCAACCTCGCCCAGGCGCACGTTCACATCCAGCCCGCGCTCATCGCTGCAGCTGACCTCGGCCTGGGTGGCGCCCAGGGCCTTGGCCCGCTCCAGCAGGCGCTGGGAGATGTCGGCCAACTGCTCCAGGCGCTGCAGGCTGTCGTCGGCCGGGGAGACTTCAGGGGAGATCACGTTCAATGCTTTATCCTGTACAGGTGAGTGCCCGGCGCGACGCCGGCACAGTTTACGGATGTGGAAATAAGACGATGCGCGGACGCGACGAAGAAACCGGTGAATTCCTTGATATCAGCCGCAGCCAGAACCGCCGGGCTGCGCTGGACGTGCTGGCCCTGGGCGAGAAGCTGGTCTCGCTGACCCCGGCCCAGCTGGCGCGCCTGCCGGTGCCCGAAGATCTGCTGCCGCACATCGCCGAGGCCAAGCGCATCACCGCCCATATCGCCCACAAGCGCCAGCTGGCGTTCCTGGCCAAGCACATGCGCCGCGAAGACGACGCCGTGCTGGATGCGATCCGCGACGCGCTCGACGCCAACAGCGAGACCTCGCGCCGGGAAGTGGCGACCATGCACCGCGTCGAAGACTGGCGCGAACGCCTGCTCAAGGACGGCGACAAGGCGCTGAGCGCCCTGCTGGACGAGTACCCGCATGCGGACCGCCAGGAGCTGCGCACGCTGGTGCGCAACGCCCAGGCCGAAAAGGCCAAGAACAAGCCGCCGCGCGCGTACCGCGAGATCTTCCAGGTGCTGCGTACGCTGCTGCTGCCCGCCGCGCTCGGCCTGGAAGGCGTGAATGCCGCGTCCGAGGATGCGCTGGACGATGTGGCCGACACGGACAGCGACAGCGACGAGAACGCCGAGGACTGAGTCCCGGCGCTCACGCGGCGGCGCCAGCACCCTGCTGGCGGCCGCGTGATCGGGCAGCACGGGCGTACGCATCCGGCTCAGGCCTGGGTGCCGCCCACGGTGATGCCATCGATCAGCAGCGACGGCTGGCCCACGCCGACCGGTACGCTCTGGCCATCCTTGCCGCAGATGCCCACGCCCTCGTCCAGGGCCAGGTCGTTGCCGATCATGCGGACTTTCTGCATGGTCTCCGGCCCGTTGCCGATCAGGGTGGCGCCCTTCACCGGCGCGGTGATCCTGCCATCCTCGATCAGGTAGGCCTCGGTGGCCGAGAACACGTACTTGCCGCTGGTGATGTCGACCTGGCCGCCACCGAAGTTGACCGCATACAGGCCACGCTTGACCGAGCGGATCATTTCTTCGGGATCGTGCTGGCCGGCGCGCATGTAGGTGTTGGTCATGCGCGGCATGGTCATGTGCGCGAACGACTCGCGACGGCCGTTGCCGGTCGGCGCCACGCCCATCAGGCGCGCATTGAGCGAATCCTGCATGTAGCCGACCAGGATGCCGTCCTCGATCAGCGTGGTGCACTGGGTCGGGTGGCCCTCGTCATCGATGTTCAACGAGCCGCGACGACCGTCCAGGGTGCCGTCGTCGACGATGGTCACGCCCGGTGCGGCCACGCGCTCGCCGATCCGGCCGGCGTAGACGCTGGTGCCCTTGCGGTTGAAGTCGCCTTCCAGGCCGTGGCCGACCGCTTCGTGCAGCAGCACGCCGGGCCAGCCCGGGCCGAGCACCACGGTCATCACCCCGGCCGGGGCCGGGATCGCCTCCAGGTTCACCAGCGCTTGGCGCAGGGCCTCGCGCGCGAAGCCTTCCGGACGCCCGTCGGCGAACAATTCTTCATAGCTGTAACGACCGCCGCCGCCGGAGTAGCCGGACTCGCGACGGCCGTGCTGCTCGACGATGACCTGTACGTTCAATCGCACCAGCGGGCGGACATCGGCCGCGAGCACACCATCGCTGCGCGCGATCAGCACCGTGTCCACGCCACCGGAGAGGCTGACCATCACCTGCTGCACGCGCGGGTCGGCGGCGCGCAGGTAGCGGTCCAGGCGCTTGAGCATCTCGACCTTGGCCTCGTTGCCCATGCCGTCGATGGGGTCCAGCGCCGGGTACAGCGCGCGGCCACTGCCACGCACCAGCGAGCGGGCCGACTGCGCCCCACCCTCGCGGGAGATGGCGCGGGCGGAGTTGGCCGCGGCCAGCAGCGCGTCGCTGTGGATGTCGTCGGAGTAGGCGAAGCCGGTCTTCTCACCGGCGATGGCGCGTACGCCCACGCCCTGCTCGATCGAATGCGCACCGTCCTTGACGATGCCATCCTCCACGCTCCAGCTCTCGCGGCGTGCGTGCTGGAAATACAGATCCCCGAAGTCGATGCCCGGCCCCAGCAGGGTGCCGAACGTGCGTTCCAGACCGTTCGCATCCAGCCCGGCGGGCAGCAGCAGACGGTCGGTGGCCAGCGAAAGTGCGTTGTTGTTCATGCTCTTTGATCTGTGGGCGCCGGGCGCGATCGCAACCCGGGCGCGGGAAAGGGGTCAGCGCGCCGGGGGTGCGGCCGGGGCCGGCTTGGGCGCTGCGTCGCGGTCGATCACATCGACCTTGGGTTCGGCCCAGGGGCCGGTCACGCGGTAGGTTTTGGCGCCGATCTCGCCCAGCGGCTTGGACAGTACCGCATTGGCCGCTGCGCCGACCGCCGCGCCGACCGGGCCGCCGGCCACCGCACCGACCACGGTGAGCAGGTTGCCCGCGCGCGGGTTGACGTCGATGGTCTGGTCGAAGCGCTGCTGGCGCAGGTCGGTCTGGCCACGGATGGTGATATTGGCCGCCGGGCCTTCGATCAGCACCTTGTCGGTGGTGGCCATGCCGTCGCTGAACGCCACGCGGCCTTCGACCTGGTTGAAGGCGAAGCCCTTGGAGAAGAAATCGCGGAAATCGAACATCAACCGGCGCGGCAGCTGGGTCACGCTGAGCAGGCCGAGCACGCGCCCGGCGCCGGGCTCGAGCTCCAGCAGCTGGCCATTGCGGGCCTGCACGTCGAGCTGGCCCTGCAGCGCACCGAGCTGGAAGTCCGACGGGCCGCCCTGCCAGCCGGCCGTCATGGTCAGCTGGCCCTGGCCGCCACGCAGCTGGCCGCCGTAATCGAGGTTCTGCATCAGCCCGCCCAGGTCCTCGCTGTTGACCTGCACGTTGAACTGGCTGCGCGCGGTCTCGCCCATGCCCATCCAGCGCCCGCTGACGTCGATCTCCTGCTTGGGCGCGCGGAACTGCAGCTGGTCCACGCTCAGCCCATTGGCCATCGGCCGGGTGCGCAGCACCGCCTGGCCCAGCCTGGCCTTGCCGAACTGCAGGTCGTCGATATCCAGCGACAGCGGCGGCACCTTGGCCGGGTTGGTGTCGTTGGCACTGGCCTGGACCCGTGCCGGCAGGGTCACGTCCGGCGGCAGCAGGATCGGCGCGCCGTCGCCCGGCGCCTTCACCGGCGTGGGCAGCGACTGCCAGTGCACGCGGCTGAGCTTGCCGACGATGGTGCCGCCCTCGGCATTGGGGACGCTCAGGGTGCCGGCCAGCGACGGCCCGTCCATGCGCACGTCCACGCTGTTGCCGGTCGGGCGCAGCTGCAGCCGGGTCTGCGGGAAGACACCGCCGGCGAGCAGCAGCTGGCCCACCTGCACATCCACATGCCGCAGCGGCATCGGGTCCTTGCCGTCGCCGCCGTCCGGCGAGCGCGCCAGGCCGATCCACTCCAGCGCATCCAGTGAGCCGCTGCGACCGTTCACCACCAGCCCGCTGGCCGGCGGATCGCGATCCACGTGGTCGCTGCCCAGGGTGACCTGCACGCCGGTCTGGTTGTCACGCGTACGCGCAGCCAGGGCCAGCCTCTGCCCGAACGCGACATCGACCCGGCCGCTGCCCATCGGCAGCTGCGCGGTGACGTCCGTCGCCAGCGGTGTAGCAGCGGGTTTGTCCAGCGGTGCGGGCAGTTCCAGCGTGGTGCCGACCAGATCCGAATGCAGCTTGAGCACGGTCGGCGGCTCGACCTTGCTGCCGGCGGCGACCTTGGGCAGGGTCACCCCGATGGTCCACCGCGAGGTGCCCCGGATGTAGGGCTTGAGCCAGTTCAGTTCCGGCGCGCGGTCGAGCAGCGCACCGGCCTCCAGCGAAGCGGTCAGTTCGGATTCGAAGGCCTGCTGCGGATCGCGCACGAATTCGCCGGCGCGCAGGCTGAGCAGCCCGTCCTGGCCCTGGTGACGGACCGCCAGGTTTTCCGCATCGAAGCCACCATGGCCATACCGGGCGGTGCCGCGCATGTTCTCGAAGACCAGGTCGAAGCGCTTCTCGGTGAGGGTCGCGCCGGCCAGATCGACCGTACCCCGCAGGTGGCCGCTGCCTTCAACATGGTGCAGCGGCTGCAGCAGATCGAAGCTGACCACTGCCGGCCCCTTCGCGGTGAGGTTGTCCAGCGTCTCGCCGTAGGTGGCCTGCAGCGGGCTCTGCTTGAGCATGGCCAGCAGTGCACCCGCATCGCTGCGGCTGGTCGCCTTGACGTACAGCGCGGTCACGCCGAAATCCGGAATACCGGCATCGAAATGGTCCACCGCCACGCCGGCGAGATCGCCTTTGCCATGCAGCTCGAAGCCCGGACCGATGAAGGCGATGTCCGCGTCCACGTTGTCCATCGTCGGCCAGTCGTGCTGGAAGCGGATGCTGCCGGCGTCGATGTGCCCGGTCGCTTCGAAGCGGCCATTGTTTTTGTCGAACGGCCAGTCTTCCAGATCGCCGGTGACCAGACCTATGCCGCCGCGGACCTGCCCGGAGACCAGCGCGGCATCCAGCCAATCGGTGGCGGCCTTGCTCATCTTGGAATGGATCCAGAAACGCTTGGCGGCGGTCATCGGCACATCGTCGATCTTGGCCGCCAGTTCCAGCCACGGGCGGGTGCCGTTGTTCTGGAACCAGATGCCGCCGCGCACGTCGGCGGCGTAGTCGGTGCCCTGCACGCGCAGCGCCGCCGTGCCGATCCGCCAGCCGCCGGCCTCGTCACGCCAGCCGACCAGTTGGCCGCCCAGGCGCACGTCGTGGCGCTCGCCGAACCCGCTCGGCCAATCGAAGTGCATCACCCGCTGCGGCTGCAGATCCAGCGTGAAGCCATCGGCATCGCCGTTGAAGCGTCCGCCCACGCCGCTGAGTCCGGGCGAGTGGCCGACCGCGGCGAAGCGGATGTCCTCCAGATCGCCCTCGATCGACAGCGCGCCGCCCTGCTCGCCCGCCATCCGCACACGCGTCATGCGCACCTGCGGTGCGGCCTCATGCAGCCACTCGCGCAGGCCCGGGTCGATCCGGTCGGTCAGTGCCAGCCCGCGCAGCAACGCGGTGGCATCGATGTTGTCGCCGGACAGCGCGAAGTGCTGGCCGCCGGCCAGCAGCAGGCCATCCAGTTGCTGGGTGCTGCCTTCCAGGCCGATCCGCAGGCGCGGCGCATCCGCGCGCCAGCCGCCCTGCACCCAGCGCCAGCGCGCGCGCAGCTCCAGCGTCTGCAGCGCGAGCTGCGGATGCGTGCCGTCCGCCAGCTTCACGCCACGCACCTGTACGTTCTGCAGGTCCGCGTCGGTGGTGACCATCACCACCCGGTGATCGCGCAGGTCCACCCAGGCATTGAGCTCACCGGTGCCCTGTTGCAGTCCGATGCCACCGAACTGCAGCAGCGAGGACCACGCACGGAAATCGGCCGGGTCGGCCGAGAGCCACGCTTGCCCATCACCGCGCTTGCGCTCGAAGTCCAGCACCGCCGTCAGCGGCTGCGCGGCCGGATCGGCCCAGGCACGTGCACCGACGCGCAGGCGCTGGCCGTTGATGCGCAGGCGCAGGTCGATACGCGGGAGTGTCACGTTCACGCCCAGCGAGGGCGCATCCACCCTCAGCCGGCCCCCGATCACCTGCAGCTCACCGAGCCGGCGCAGGGTGTCCAACGGGTCGCCCGCCGTGGACTGCGGCAGGCCCTGCACCGACCAGCGGCCGTCCTCGGCACGCTGCAGCACCAACGCCAGGCCGCGCAGGCGCAGTTCGGTCAGCGAGTGCCCCGGCAGCAGGCCGGCATACATGGACACCAGCACCTCGGCCTCGCCGATGTGCAGGCCCTGGCCTTCCCCGATGCGCAGCCCCTTGAGCTGCAGCAGCGGACCGCGCCGGGTCCAGGCGGTATCCAACGCGTCGAAACGCACCGGCTGCCCCGCGCGCGCACTCAACCACGCCGCCACCTCGTCCGGGTGACGCTCGGCCAGGGGCAGCAGCTGGCTGGCGGTGCCGACCAGCAGGGCCACGCCCACGAGCAGGATCGCCACCGCATACACGGCATGGCGGCGGATCCGGCGCAGGCGCAGGCGGAGCGGTGTGCTCATCGGAACGTGGGAATGCCGGACCGGCCGCGATCAGAGCAGCACGACATCGAACTGCTCCTGCAGGTACTGCTCGTCCGCCTGGAAGCGGATGCTCTTGCCCAGGAACTCCTCCAGTTCGGCCACCGCCGAGGATTCCTCGTCGGTGATGCGCGCCACGACCTTGGAGGAGGCGATCACCAGCAGGCGCGCCGCATCGAACTGGCGCACCGCCCGGGTGATCTCGCGGAAGATTTCGTAGGTCACCGTTTCGGCGGTCTTGATCGAGCCACGCCCGCTGCACTCCGGGCACGGCTCGGACAGCTGGCGCTCCAGGCTTTCCACAGTGCGCTTGCGGGTCATTTCGACCAGGCCGAGCGGCGAGAAGTCGTAGACCGTGGTCTTGGCATGGTCGCGGGCCAGCGCCTTTTCCAGCGTGCGCAGCACCTGGCGGCGATGCTCGGCATCGTCCATGTCGATGAAGTCGATGATGATGATGCCGCCCAGGTTGCGAAGCCGCAGCTGGCGCGCGACCGCCTGCGCGGCCTCCAGATTGGTGCGGAACACCGTCTCTTCGAGGTTGCGCTGGCCCAGGAAGGAACCCGTGTTCACATCGATCGTGGTCATCGCCTCGGTCTGGTCGATGACCAGGTAGCCACCGGACTTCAGCGGCACCTGCTTGTCCAGCGCGCGGCCGATCTCGTCCTCGACCCCGAACATGTCGAAGATCGGGCGATCGCCGCTGTACAGCTCGATCTTCTCGGCCAGCACCGGCATGTACTTGGCCACGAACGCCTGCAGCTGGTTGAAGGTCTCCTTGGAATCGACCTTGACCTTGTCCACGTCCTTGCGGATCAGGTCGCGCACCGAGCGCAGCGGCAGGCTCAGGTCTTCATAGATCACGCTGAGCGGGGCGGCATCGCGGCCACGGCGCTCCACCACGTTCCAGACGCGCGACAGATAGGCCACGTCCTCGGCGATCGCCTCGGCCGGCTGGCCTTCGGCATTGGTGCGCACGATGTAGCCATAGCCGCCGTGCTGGGCCGACAGCTCGGTCACCAGGGTCTTCAGGCGCGCACGCTCGGTCTCGTCCTCGATCCGGGCCGACACGCCGACCACCTTGGACTGCGGCAGCAGCACCATGTAGCGCGAGGGAATGCTGATCTGGGTGGTCAGGCGGGCGCCCTTGGTCCCGATCGGGTCCTTGACCACCTGCACCACGATGTCCTGGCCGTCGCGCAGCAGCTCCACGATCGGCACCGAGGACGGCGGCGGCAGGGTCGTGCCTTCGGTATCGGGGCTGGCTACCGGGGCCGGCCGGATCACATCGTTGGCGTGCAGGAACGCCGCGCGCTCCAGCCCGACTTCGACGAAGGCGGCCTGCATGCCCGGCATCACCCGCTGCACCTTGCCCTTGTAGATGTTGCCGACCACGCCGCGGCGCCAGCCGCGTTCGATATGCAGTTCCTGCAGCATGCCGTTTTCGATGACGGCGACGCGGGTTTCCCGCGGGGTGACATTGACCAGGATTTCTTCAGACATGGGCGACTCCCTTCAGTTCAAACGTCTGCAGCAACTGCTCGGTCTGTTGCAGGGGCAAACCCATCACACCCGAATAGCTTCCCGCCAGATGGCGGATGTATCGTTCGGCGCCGCCCTGGATCGCATAGGCACCGGCCTTGTCCATCGGCTCGCCGCTGGCCACGTAGGCCGCGATCCGCTCCTCATCGATTGCCGCGAACGTCACCTCCGACACCACCAGCACGCCCTGCTCCCGGCCCGCGGCGACCAGCGCCACGGCGGTCATCACCTGGTGGGTGCGCCCTGCGAGGGTGCGCAGCATCGCGCAGGCGTCGTCGGCATCGGTGGGCTTGCCGAACACGCGCCCGTCCAGCACGACCTCGGTGTCCGAGCCCAGCACCACCGCGTCCGGATCGTGCGCGACCAGGGCCAGCCCGGCGCGCGCCTTGTCGGCGGCGACGCGCTGCACGTAGTCGGCGGCCGACTCGTTGGCTGCACGGACTTCGGGCACGTGAAGGTCGAGCGCCTGGAACGGTCGGTCCAGGCGCGCAAGCAGTTCGTTTCGTCGGGGGGATCGAGAGGCGAGATAAAGCATCGAGGAAGCATAACCTGAGCCTACTGTCTGAATCGCAAGCAACACGCTCCAATCGCGATCAACCCCATCAAACCTCACGACGCGTTCATCGCCCCGACACCAACCTCAACGTCTTCACAAGGAGATGTACATGCGCCGCCCGTCCCTGTCCCCGTTGCTGCTCGCCCTGTCCCTTGCCCTGGGAACTTCGATGACCGCCCACGCCCAGTCCCAGCCCACCATCGCCGTGCCGGCCGACGGCACCCTGCTCAACATCTCGGCCAATGCCGAGGCCAGGCGCGTGCCGGACGTGGCGACGCTCTCGGCCGGCGTGGTCACCCAGGCCGTGGACGGCAATACCGCCATGCGCCAGAACGCCGAGCAGATGACCAAGGTGCTGGCTGCGATCAAGGCGGCCGGCATCGCCGAGCGTGATGTGCAGACCAGCGGCGTCAACCTGAGCCCGCAGTACCGCTACGCCGACAACGAAGCGCCGAAGATCACCGGCTACCAGGCCAGCAACACGGTCAGCCTGAAGGTGCGCGACATCGCCAAGCTGGGCAAAGTGCTCGACGCGCTGGCGGCCCAGGGCGCCAACCAGATCAACGGCCCGCAGTTCGAGATCGACCAGCCCGAACCGGTCTATGACGAGGCCCGCCTCGCCGCGCTGAAGAAGGCCCAGGCCCGCGCAGAGACCTACGCCAAATCGCTGGGCCTGCGCGTGCGCCGGATCGTGAGCATCTCCGAGAGCGGTGGCGGCAACTTCCGTCCGGTGATGATGCGTGCCCAGGCGGCGCCGATGGCGGCCGATGTGTCGACGCCGGTTTCGCCGGGCGAATCGACGGTGTCGGTCAACCTGGACGTGGTGTTCGATCTGGGCCGCTGATCCGCGCTCCGGTCGATGTCCCTGTGACGGCGCCGAAAGGCGCCGTCATGCTGTGCGCGGTCCGATTCTGACTGCCAGCCAACTCCCCACCCTGCCCCTGACTTCCGGCCCGTGCCGGGCTCGGGTATTGCTGTCATTGCGCGGCCCCGCCTGACCCCATCCGCCGCGCACGCACGTTGATGTTTCCGCACATCTGGCAAGGAGAGTGGAGCATGGTCCGTACCCCGTCCCCGGTTGTCCCGCTGCACATCGAAGCGTCCCGCGTGCTCGGGTGGAGCACTGCCATCGCGGTCCATGCGCTGGCCCTGATGGTGTTGTTGATTCCTGCCGCACAGCCGCTGATCACGGCCCCGCGCGAGCGCATGCGGGTGAGCTGGGTGCTGCCGCCGCCTCCGCAGCCACCGAAACCGATCCATGCCGATCCGGAACCGCCGAAGGTTCCGACGGCACCGGTGAACACGCAGCGACCGCCGACGCCCACTGCCGCCGTCGATGATGCGCTGGCGGTGTCCCCGCTACCGGCCAGCGAGGCGTCACCTCCCTTGCTGGCGCCGGCGCCTGCCGCAGCCGCCCCGGCGCAGGGGGCCCAGCTCCAGTACCGCAGCGCCCCGCCGCCGCCGTATCCGATCACCGCGATCCGCCTGGGCCAACAGGGCACGGTCGTGCTGCGCATCCGGGTCGGTACCGATGGCCGTCCGCTGGGGGTCGACATCGAGAAGAGCAGCGGCTCGCGCGTGCTCGACCAGGCCGCGCGCCAGCAGGTGCTGCGCCACTGGCGCTTCGTGCCCGCCACCGTCAATGGCCAGGTCATCGAGGCCGATGGCCTGGTCCCGGTGGAATTCACGTTGCCGCGTTAGATGTGCCCGGGGAGAGCCTGCAACGGGCTCTCCCCATTCACACAGCGCCATCACGCGATCTTTCGCGAATTAAGTAATTTTTCACACTTGCGTCACCTGCTGGAAACCTAGATTGGCGCCGTTGCCACCGTTCTGGTGTCGACTTATTGACATCTAGGTTTTCCCAGTCAGGAGAGAAGCTGTGAAACACCCGATCCAACGCCGCGACGACAGCCGCCGCACCACCCTGGCACATTCCATTTCCACCATCCTTGCCGGCGGCGCGCTGCTGCTGGTGGGCGCCATGGCGTCGTCCTCCGCGTTCGCGCAGGAGCAGGCGACCAACCTTGACCGGATCACCGTCACCGGGTCGAACATCCCCCGCACCAATACCGAAACCCCCTCCCCCGTCCAGGTGGTCACCCGCCAGGAAATCGACCGCACCGGCAAGACCACGGTCGCCGAGTACCTGCAGACCCTGACCGCGGACGGCTCGGGCTCCATTCCCAAGACCTTCGGCAACGGCTTTGCCGGCGGCGGCGCGGGCATCTCGCTGCGCGGCCTGGGCGCCGGCTCCACCCTGGTCCTGTTGAACGGCCGCCGCATGGCGACCTACGGCCTGGCCGATGACGGCCAGAAGGTCTTCACCGACCTGAGCACCATTCCGCTGGATGCGGTCGAGCGCATTGAAGTCCTCAAGGACGGCGCTTCTGCGATCTACGGTTCGGACGCCATCGCCGGCGTGGTCAACATCATCCTGCGCAGCGACTTCAACGGCGCCATCCTGCGCGCCTCCTACGGCCTGTCCGGCGACAGCGACGGCGATGCCAAGAAGGCCACCCTGACCGCCGGCACCGGCGATCTGGCCACCGACGGCTGGAACGCGTTCTTCAGCCTCGACGTGGGCAAGACCGACGCGATCAAGATCAGCGACCGCAAGGACCGCAAGTGGATCGGCACCGGTGACATCCGTCGCTACGGTTATGGCAACAACGCGCAGTTCCTGGGCGGCGCGTTCCTCAACGGCCGCACCGGCGGCGGCAACAGCCCCAACGGCTCGGTGTTCGACGACCGTGCCGTGACCGCCACCACCCCCGCCTTCCTCGTTCCGCTGCCCGGCTGCCAGGGTCTCACCACCATTCCAGACCAGACCGACGCATCGATCGCGCAGAACGGGTGCCTGTGGGACCCGGCACAGCTGTACCGTGACCTGACCCCGGAAGAGAAGTACGTCAACGTGTTCGGCCGTGCCAGCTTCGCCTTGGGCGAGGGCGGCGAGATCTACACCGAGATCGGCTACTCCAAGAAGGAAACCACCTTCAGCAATACCCCTTCGGGCGTGTCGGGCAGCTGGGGCTTCCCGGACGGCCCGCGCAACGCCAGCAGTGGTCCCGGCGCGGTCGTGCTCAGCCCGACCCATCCGGACAATCCGATCCAGGGCCAGGCTTCACGCCTGCGCTATTCCGCATGGGATGTGGGTCCACGTGTCACCAACAACACCAATGAGTTCAATCGCTTCCTGGTGGGCGTCAAGGGCAACTGGGGCGAGTGGAGCTACGACACCGCCTACCTGCATTCCGGTACGGACCTGACCAACAAGCGCACCGGCTTCCTGCGCTACAGCGCCGTGCAATGCGCACTTGGCAACCCGGCCTGCCCGGGTGGCGTGTGGCGCATCGGCGACAACGCCGGTCAGAACTCGCAGGCGCTGTACGACTACATCTCGCCGGACATCAGTGCCCGCGCCAAGTCCAGCCTGGACATGTTCGACTTCACCGTCTCGCGCAGTCTGGCCGACCTGAAGGGCGGCCCGCTGGGACTGGCGCTGGGTACCGAGTGGCGTAAAACCAGCAACAGCCTGACCCCGCAGACCTACACCGACCAGGGCGACATCATCGGTCTGGGCTACTCGGCCTATGACGGCACCCAGAACGTGTACGCCGGCTACGTCGAACTGTCCGCGCCGGTGCTGGAGCAGTTGGAACTGTCCGGTGCGGTCCGCTACGACAAGTATGAAAGCGGCGAAGGCAAGGCAACGCCGAAGGTCGGCATCAAGTGGACCCCGTCCGACTGGATCGCGGTCCGCGGCAGCTATGCCGAAGGCTTCCGCGCGCCGAACCCGGCCGAGAACGGCGACGGCGGCCTGGCCGCATTCTCCAACGCCCGCGATCCGGTCCGCTGCGCAGCCAGCCCGATTGCGGATGTGGGCACCAACTGCAGTGCACGCCCGGTCGCCATCATCACCCGGCCGAATCCGGACCTGAAGCCGGAAGAGTCCAAGAGCTACTCGGTGGGTCTGGTGCTGCAGCCGACCTCCAGCACCTCGATGACGATCGATGCGTGGCAGATCAAGCGCACCAACGAAATCGCACAGGGTGCCACTGCCGATGCGATCGCGGCGGGCAACGTGCTGCGTGACACCGATCTGATCAATGGCGTCGCAGGCACCGGTACGATCCTGGCGGTCAACACGGACTACATCAATGCCGCATCGACCCGCGTGCGCGGTATCGATACCGACATCCGCCAGACCTTCGACATCGGCCCAGGCCAGCTGGAGATGGACCTGCAGTGGAGCCACGTGCTCAAGTTCGAGCGCACGGATTCGGATGTGACCGTCGACTATGCCGGCACGCACGGCAACTGCGACGTCACCAACTGCATCGGCACGCCGAAGGACCGCATCAACTTCGGCACCACCTGGAAGCAGGGCCCGTGGAGCGTCAGCGGCGTGGCCAACTACATCTCCAAGATGGAGAACACCGACTTCCGCGGCCCCGACGGCTCGTACCAGTTCTCCTACGCCGACGGTACCGACGTCGAGAAGATCTCCTCGTTCACCACCTTCGACCTCTCCGGTCGCTGGAACATCACCGAGGCCTTCGAGTTGAACGCGTCGGTGCAGAACCTGTTCGACCGCATCGCCCCGCTGGATCCGACCACCTACGGTGGCGTGAACTACAACCCGCTGCACTTCAGCGGCGCGATCGGCCGTTACTTCACCGTGGGGGCCAAGTACACCTTCGAATGAGGTAGCCGCATTTGGGGAACAACGAGCCCGGGCAATGCCCGGGCTTTTTGTTGCAAAAAAAAGCCCCGCATCGCTGCGAGGCTTTTTCTCGAATCTTGGCGCCCGAAGTTGGACTCGAACCAACGACCCCCTGATTAACAGTCAAGTGCTCTAACCGGCTGAGCTATTCGGGCGGGGTGCGCATTGTAGCCCGTTTTTCGCGCGATGTAACCCGTCTGGCGACAACTATTTCACGCGCGGTGATACGGATGGTTGGCCAGCATCGCCGCGGCGCGGTACAGCTGCTCGGCCACCACCAGGCGCACCAGCATGTGCGGCAGGGTCAGCGGCCCGATCGACCATTTCTCGTCGGCCATCGCCGACACCTCGGCAGAATGGCCTTCCGGCCCGCCGATCAGGAAGGCCAGGTCCCTGCCCTGCCCGCGCCAATGCTCCAGGCGCTGGGCCAGCTGTTCGGAACTGAGCGGGCGTCCCGGCACATCGAGCGCGACCACGTAGGCATTCTTCGGCAGCGCCGCGATCACGCGCTTGCCTTCGTCATCGGTGGCGCGGCGCGCGTCGCGCCCTTTGCCACGCAGGCCGGGCTCGATCTCGACCAGCTCGAACGGCAACCAGTGCGAGAGCCGCTTCTGGTACTCGGCAAAGCCCTGCGCGACCCAGGACGGGGCACGTTCGCCGGTGGCGATCAACTTGGCTTTCATCTCTGTCCTCGGCAGGCACCGCACGCGGCGCCGCAAAAGACAACGGCGCCATCGGCGCCGTCGTCGTGACCCTGCACGCTGCGATCAGCGCGCGTCGTAGTCGTCGTCCGCATCGTCGAGCAGTTCGATCGGCGGCTGGTCGCCCACGGTCCACAGGCGCTCGAGCGCATAGAACTCGCGCACGCGCGGCAGCATCACGTGGACGATCACGTCGCCCAGGTCGACCAGCACCCACTCGGCTTCGCGCTCGCCTTCCACGCCCAGCGGCATCACCCCCAGCTTCTTGGCGAACCTCACCACCTCGTCGGCGATCGACTTGACGTGACGGCTGGAGGTACCCGACGCGATCACCATGTAATCGGCGACGCTGGAGCGGCCGATGACGTCGATCTCAACGAGATCCTTCGCCTTCAGTTCTTCGGTGGCCCCGCGCACGCACTCGAGCAGCTGCAGAACGGAGGGCGCCGGATTGGGCAGTTGGACCTTGATGGTCTGGGGCTGGGCTTGGTTGCTCAAAGCGGGTCAACTCGATAAATGTGGGGTCGATTATACGGGGCGGCGCGCCCGCGCGTATTCACGACGGTGTTGCGCCGTACAGGCGGTGGTCGCGGATATAGCCGGCCACCGGCTCGGGCAGCAACTGCTGCCAGGGGCCGCCGGCCTGGATCCGGGTCCGCACGGCGGTGGCCGATTCCTCGCGCAGCGGGGCCTGCAGGCGCAGCAGGCGCCCGGCCGGGGCGGTGAACAACGCGCGCTCGTGACTGGCCCAGCGCCCCTCCAGGGCCTGTGCCAGGACCGGGTCGGGCGTGTCGGCCAAGGGGCTGCCCGGGCGGTCGGCGACGATGAAATGCGCCAGATCGAACAGCGCGGTCCACGCGTGCCAGCTCGGCAGGGCCAGCAGGCTGTCGGCGCCGACCAGCCAGGCGATCGGCTGGCGCGGGCCCAGCTCTGCGCGCAGCTCGCGCAGCGTATCGACGGTATAGGACGGCACGCCGGGGCTGCGCGCGGCCCGGTCCAGCTCGCGGCGGTCGAGCAGCAGGCCGGGCTCGTCGCCGATGGCCAGGCCCAGCATCGCCAGGCGCTGCGCGGCGTCGGCGCCGGGGGCGGGGCGGTGCGGCGGGTCGGCGGCCGGCAGCAGGCGCACGGCGACCTGCAGCTTGTCGCGTGCGGCACGGGCAATGGCCAGGTGGCCCAGATGGACGGGATCGAAGGTCCCGCCGTAATAGATGCGCAGCCCCATGGGCTCAGGCCCGGGCGAGCAGGCGCACGGCACGGGCTTCGGAGACGGCGATCAGCAACCGCTCCAGCGCCAGCCAGGCATCGCCGTCGGCGCGCCCCTTGGCGATGCGGTCGACCAGCCCGGCCTCGGCCACGAAGCGCTCCCAGCGCTTGACCTCGGGGTGACGCTGCAGCGCGCGCTTGAAGGGCGCCTGCCGCGATTCCCAGATGCCACGGCTCTTCATCTCCGCGGCCAGGTTGCCACCGCGCGCCTGCACCCGCGCCAGGCCGGCGGTGGAGAGCAGTTCGCGGATCACGATCGGGGTCAGCGCGGCCACGGCTTCGCCTTCGGCACGCAGGCCGGCGATCATGCGCAGCACCGCGGCGGGCTGGCCGGAGAAGGTCGCTTCGACCAGGCGGAACACGTCGTAACGGGCGGCATCGGCCACCAGCGACTCCATGGTCTCCACGTCCAGGGTCTGGCCATCGGCCAGCAGGGCCAGCTTGTCGATTTCCTGGGCAGCGGCCAGCAGATTGCCCTCCACCCGCTCGGCCAGGCGCTGCACGGCCTGTGGATCGGCACGCAGGCCCTTGCCGCGCAGGCGACGTTCGATCCACTCGGTCAGTTCATGGGGCTTGATCGCCCAGGCCACCGAGATCACCCCGGCGCGGCCGACGGCATCGGCCCACTTGGTCTGGTGTGCCTTGCTCCATTCGTTGCAGGTGATCAGCAGGATCACGTCCGGGGCCGGATTGGCGCAGAACTGGCTGATCACCTCCGCGCCTTCCTTGCCCGGCTTGCCGCTGGGCAGGCGCAGTTCCATCAGGCGACGCGCACTGAACAGGCTGGGCGCGTTGAAGCTGGCGTCGAGCTGGTTCCAGTCGAAGTCACGGCCATCGGCATCGAACACTTCGCGCTCGTTGACGCCATCGGCGCGGGCACGTGCCCGCACGGCATCGGCCGCTTCAAGCACGCGCAGCGTCTCGGGCCCCGCGATCAGGTAGACCGGTGCCAACGGCTGGCTGGCCGGTTGGCTGGCGAGCTGTTCGGGGCGCAGTTCCATGCGGGCAGGCCGATCCGCAGGCGGACCGGACTCAGTGCCCCTGCGGAACGTCGGCGGGTACCGCCGGCGTCGGGGTCGTCGACGTCGGGGGGGCCGGGGTGGCCGCCGGCGGCTCGACCGGCGCGGTACCCGGCTTGGCCGGGGCACGGCCGTGTTCCAGCTCGGCGCGGACCACGCTGTCGATGCGGCGCATGATCGAGGCGGACATCTCGCGACGCAGTTCGTCCGCGAGGATCTCGCGCTCGGTGGTGGTACCGGTGGCGTCGGTCGGCGGCGACACGTAATCGCGCGAGAGTTCGATCACCTGCTGCGGCACCAGCTCACTGCCATCTTCGCGGCGGAAGATGAAGATCACGGCGTAGCGCAGGCTGTATTCCTGGGCACGACCCTGGGCATCGATCGCGATCGGCAGATCACCCCAACGCTCGGACAGCACCTGCAGCTGGGCCGCCGGCCCGGTGCTGTCGCTGTCGGCGATCTGCGCCCCGGAGGCCTGCAGGCCACGGCGCAGCAACTTGACCAGTTCGCTGTAAGGCGCGGTGGAGACCACCTGCACCGCCGCGGTATCGGCCGGCAGCATCAACTTGTTGCGCAGATGGAAGCCGCACCCGGCGAGGGTTGCGGTCAGGACAAGGGCAAGCAGGAATCGGGTCATGGACACAGTCTGTAGGAGCCGGGCGGTCGCGGCAACAAGCAGTGATCGTGCCGGATGCCGCGTGAACAGGACTTGATACCGGACCGCCCGCGCGGCGCCTCCCGTATCGGTCCCTGGAGATCCGTACCACCGGGCGCGCAGGCACCCGGTGGTACGACAGGATCAGCCCTGCGGGGCCGCCACGATGTTCACGATCTTGCCGGGCACGATGATGATCTTGCGCACCACCTGGCCTTCCAGGAACTTGGCTGCGTTCGGCTCGGCCAGGCCCAGTGCTTCGATCTGGTCGCGCGGGGCATCGGCGGCGACGTCGATGGTGCCGCGCAGCTTGCCGTTGACCTGCACCGCCAGCGTCACCGCATCGCGCACCAGCGCGGCCGGATCGGCCTGCGGGAACGCCTGGTCTTCCAGCAGTTCTTCGGCGTGGCCCAGCACCTGCCACAACGCATGGCTGGCATGCGGGGTGATCGGATTGAGCAGCAGTACGGTGGCACGCAGCGCTTCCTGGCGGACCGCACGGCCCTGCGCGCTGACGTCATCGAACTTGGCCAGCGCGTTCATCAGTTCCATCACTGCGGCGATCGCGGTGTTGAAGCTGTGGCGGCGGCCGTAGTCGTCGCCGACCTTGCCGATGGTTTCATGCGTCTTGCGGCGCAGCGCCTTCTGCTCGGCGTTCAGTGCGGCCACGTCCAGGGCCGGGGCGGCGCCGTCGGCGGCGTGCTTCTGCACCTGTGCCCACAGGCGACGCAGGAAGCGGGCCATGCCGTCCACGCCGGCTTCGTTCCACTCCAGCGATTGTTCCGGCGGGGCGGCGAACATTGAGAACAGGCGCACGGTATCGGCGCCGTACTTGCTCACCATCACCTGCGGGTCCACGCCGTTGTTCTTGGACTTGGACATCTTCTCGGTGCCACCGATCACCACCGGCTGGCCGTCGGCGATCAGGGTCGCCCCGACGATGCGGCCGCGCTCGTCGCGCTGCACATCGACATCGGCCGGGTTGATCCAGTCCTTGGAGCCGTCCGGGTTCGGGCGGTAGTAGGTTTCGGCGATCACCATGCCCTGGCACAGCAGGTTCTGCGCCGGCTCGTTGCTGTCCACCATGCGTGCATCACGCAGCAGCTTGTGGAAGAAACGGAAATACATCAGGTGCAGGATCGCGTGCTCGATGCCGCCGATGTACTGATCGACCGGCAGCCAGTAATTGCCGCGCTTGTCGACCGCATCACGGGCACCCGGCGAGGTGTACCGCGCGTAGTACCAGCTCGACTCCATGAAGGTATCGAAGGTGTCGGTCTCGCGCTCGGCCGCGCCGCCGCAGTCCGGGCAGGTGGTCTTGCGCCATTCCGGATCGGCCTTGATCGGCGAACCGGTGCCGACGAAGTTGACGTTCTCCGGCAGGATCACCGGCAGTTGCTCTTCCGGTACCGGCAGGGCGCCGCACTTCGGGCAGTAGATCACCGGGATCGGGCAGCCCCAGTAGCGCTGGCGGCTCACGCCCCAGTCGCGCAGGCGATAGTTGACGCGGCGCTGGCCCTGGGCCTTGCGCTCGAAACGCTCGGCCAGTGCCTCGAAGGCGCCCTGGAAATCCAGCCCGTCGAACTCTTCGGAGTTGACCAGCTCGGTCTCGCGGGTCTTGTCGCCGTACCAGTCCTGCCAGCGGGTGGCGTCGTATGCGCTTTCTTCCTTGCGCAGCGACTTCAACGCGATGACCTGGCGGATCGGCAGGCCGTACTTGTTGGCGAATTCATTGTCGCGCTGGTCGTGGCCGGGAACGGCCATCACCGCGCCGGTGCCGTAGCCCATCAGCACGAAGTTGGCGACCCACACCGGCACCTGGGCGCCGGTGACCGGATGGAGGGCACGCAGGCCGGTGTCCATGCCGCGCTTTTCCTGGGTTTCCAGTTCAGCCTCGGACACGCCGCCCTGCTTCATCTCGGCCAGCAGCGCGGCCAGCGCCGGGTTGGACTTCGCCGCGTGCTGGGCCAGCGGATGCTCGCCGGCGATCGACACGAAGGTCACGCCCATCACGGTGTCCGGACGGGTGGTGAACACGCGCAGCGGGTCCAGCGTGCTGCCGTCGGCATCGCGCACGTCGAACTGGATCTCCAGCCCTTCCGAGCGGCCGATCCAGTTGCGCTGCATGGTCTTGACCGACTCCGGCCAGCCCGGCAGTTCATCCAGGCCGTCCAGCAGTTCCTGGGCGTAATCGGTGATGCGCAGGAACCACTGCGGGATCTCGCGCTTTTCCACCAGTGCGCCGGAACGCCAGCCGCGGCCGTCGATGACCTGCTCGTTGGCCAGCACGGTCTGGTCGATCGGGTCCCAGTTCACCACCGCGTTGCGTCGGTAGGCCAGGCCCTTGCGCATCAGCCGGGTGAACATGCGCTGCTCGTGCACGTAGTACTCGGGCGTGCAGGTGGCGAACTCGCGCGACCAGTCGATCGCATAGCCCATGGCCTTGAACTGGCCCCGCATGTGCTCGATGTTGGCGTAGGTCCACTTGGCCGGCGCGGTCTTGTTCTTGATCGCCGCGTTCTCGGCCGGCAGGCCGAACGCATCCCAGCCCATCGGCTGCAGCACGTTGTGACCGGTCATCCGCTTGTAGCGGCTGATCACGTCGCCGATCGTGTAGTTGCGCACGTGGCCCATGTGCAGCGCACCGGACGGATACGGCAGCATCGAAAGGCAGTAGAACTTCGGCTTGTCCGAAGTCTCGGTGACCTCGAAGGCACGGGTGGCATCCCAATACTGCTGGGCGGCGGATTCAACCTGCTGCGGATCGTAAACGTTGGGTTCGACGCTGGTCATAAAAACGCTAGTGCGGCGGCAAAGCGGCACAGGGTACCGCAGTGCGGCAAAGGGCTCCAATCGAGGGTGCCCACCGCATCGCCCAAACCCGTCATCTCATTGAATTGACTGGAGATTGGCCGAATACGTCATCGCCCTGCCCCGGCCTCGGCGCGGTGCCGGGGCGCAGCGGCAGGCGAACCGTGCTCAGGCGCGGCACGCGCCCGGGGCCAGCGGCAGCACCGCCACCAGCCAGACCAGCCACACACCGAAGGCCACCCGCTGGGCCAGCGGCGCAGGCAGCAGCACCTGCAGCGCGAAGGCCGACAGCAGCACGCCCAGCCCGCAGGCCAGGTGCAGCGCGCCCACGGCCCGCCACGCCGGCAGCCGCAGCGCGCCGATCCCGGACATCACCGCCCCGGGCACGAAGGCCAGCACCCAGACCATCCACGCACTGGCGTGGTACTGGCTGGCCGGATTGTCCAGATCGCGGGTATCCAGCGGCAACACCCCCATCGCGGTGAAGCCGACCCCGGCCAGCATCAGCAGCTGCGCGCCCACCCGCATCGACCACGGTGCCGTCCGCGGTACCCGCAGCAGCAGACGCAGCGCGACGAGGCTGGCGAGCAGGCCCGGCAGCGCGAAGCCGACGATGTTGAACGCCAGCGCATGCGGCACGCCCATCGCGCCGAGCAGTGCGACCGGGTGGCCGATCGGATCGAACAGCGGCAGCGCCGCGCCGAAGCCCAGCACCGCGCCCACGAACAACACGGCGGCGGCAATGCCGAGCGCACGTTCCCAACGATGAAGTCCCGACATGCTGCACCCGGCCTGTTCACAAGGGCTGCATTGTCGCCGTTCCCGGCCGATTCCGCGCGGTGGGGTTGCGTCCGGCGGCGGGCGGCACCATACACTTCCTCTCCAGTTTCCCGTTGATCTGAAACCATGAGCGATCTGCCGCACGTATTTGACGCCACCACCGAGACCTTCGAGACCGAGGTCCTGCAGAAATCCCTGCAGACCCCCGTGCTGGTCGATTTCTGGGCCACCTGGTGCGGCCCCTGCAAGACCCTGGGCCCGATGCTGGAAAAGCTGGCCGGCGAATACCACGGTGCCTTCGAGCTGGCCAAGGTCGATGTCGACAAGGAACAGCAGATCGCGGCCGCCTTCCAGATCCGCTCGGTGCCGACCGTGTTCCTGGTCAAGGGCGGGCAGATCGTCGATGGTTTCCCCGGCGCGGTACCGGAAGGTCAGCTGCGCGAGTTCCTGAGCCAGCACGGCGTGGTGCCGCTGGAGGCCGCAGCAGAAGTCGAGGAGGTGGCAGAAGCCGCTCCGCTCGATCCGCAGGCCCAGGTCGACGTGCTGCGCGCGGCCATCGCCGCCGAGCCGGACAAGGAAGAGCTCAAGCTCGACCTTGCCCTGGCGCTGCTGCAGACCGGTGCCACCGCCGAGGCCACGGCACTGATCGATGCGCTGCCGGCCAATCTGTCCACCGATGATCGCGCCGTGCGCGCCCGGGCCCGCCTGGAGTTCGCCAGCGCGCTGCAGGATGCCCCGGCCGCCGAGGTGCTGGATGCCCGCATCGCGGCCAATGGCGATGACCTGCAGGCCCGCCATCTGCGTGGCGTGCAGCTGCTGCTGTCCGGACAGGACGCCGCCGCGCTGGAGCAGTTCCTGGACATGCTGCGCCGGGACCGCACGTATGACGACGGTCGCCCGCGCAAGCTGCTGATCGACGCCTTCAAGGTGATCGAGGATGAAGATCTGGTCGGCCAGTACCGCCGCCGGATGGCGTCGCTGCTGTTCTGATCGATCAGGGCCAGCGCCTGCCGGGGCGCTGGCCCTGCGAAGTCGTCTATCCGAACGCCCGTCTTCGATGTGTGACGTGAATCACGTTCAGAAACCCTGCACGGCTCCCGGGCAATAATGCCGCCGCGGCCCATTGGAGGCCGCGATCCATCGGGGAGGATGAGGTCTGGGCCATGGCGGCCTACTTGGCTGCGCCCCGCCTTGCAGGGCCGTGAACGACCGTGAGATTGACCCGATTGCCTTGCTTCTCTTTAGCTGCCCGCCTGCTGGTGCTGGTGGCCTTGATGCTGTCCACCGCGCCGCTCCTGGCCCAGGACTGGACCTACCGGGTCCGGCCCGGCGATACGATCTGGGACCTCAGCGCCCGCTACCTGAAGCCGACCATCGCCTGGGAACAGCTGCAGTCGCACAACCGCATCGCCGATCCCTACCGCCTGCCGCCCGGCAGCCAACTGCGCTTCCCCGTGGCCTGGCTGCAGGTGCAGCCCGCCCCGGCGCGGGTGCTCGCCGTCCGCGGCCCGGTGCAGAGCCAAGCCGACGGTCAGCCTCGCCGCGATGTGCTGGAAGGCGATCTGCTGCGGATCGGCCAGGAACTGATCACCGGCGAGGATGCCAGCGTCACCGTGGTGTTCGCCGATGACTCGCACCTGCAGCTGCGCGAACGTTCGCGCCTGCGCTTCGATCAGCTCTCCCGCTATGGCCACACCGGCATGGTCGACACCCGCCTGCGCCTGGAGCAGGGCCGCGCCAGCAACCGGGTGACGCCCGCCAGCGGCCCGGCGTCGCGCTTCATCATCGATGCGCCCACCGCGACCAGCAGCGTGCGTGGCACCGTGTTCCGGGTCAGCGCCGGCCTGCAGGGCCGCGGCGCGGCGACCGAAGTGCTGGAAGGCCGCGTGCAGGTCGGCAACCGCCGCGGCCAACGCCTGGTCACCGGCGGCCAGGCCACGCGCAGCCCCTCGCTGGATGCGCGACCCGCAGGCCTGGAAGCCCTGCTGCCCGCGCCCGTGCTTTCCACCGATCCGCAGCGGCTGGCCACCCTGCCCGCAGCCCTGGCCTGGCAGCCGGTGACGGACGCCATGGGCTACCGGGTTGAAGTCGTCCGCGCCGACCAACCCGACGTGCTGCTGTTCGCGCGCGACACCGACGCCACCGCGCTCACCCTGCCCGACCTGCCGCCGGGCGATCTGCGCGTGCTGGTGCGGGCGGTCAGCGCGGCGCAGGTGGAAGGCCTGGATGCCGGGCAGGATTTCAAGGTCCGTGACCAGCCGGTTGCGCCGCTGACGGTGCGCCCGCTGCATGGGCAGACCGTCAACAGCGCGCGACCGCGCTTCGAATGGGCCCGGGTCGCCGATGCCGAGCGCACCGTGCTGCAGATCGCCCGCGATCCGCAGTTCCTCGCCCCGGTGCTGGAGCAGGACGGCCGCGGCACGCAGCTGCGCCCGGACCAGGACCTGGCGCCCGGCGACTACGTCTGGCGGGTGGCGTCGGTGGACCGCAACGGCCATCGCGGCCGGTTCGGCCAGCCCCTGCCGCTGACCATTACCGATCTGCCGGTCGACCCGGCCCTGCAGCCGCCCGAAGCCGCCAAAGGCCAGCTGACGCTGCGCTGGCAGGCCGGCGAACCCGGCCAGCGCTACCGCGTGCAGCTGGACCACCGCGGCGATTTCAGCGCGCCGCTGCTCGACCGCGAACTCGACCAGCCGGAGGTGTCGATCAAGCGCCCCTGGCGCGGCACGCTGCACGTGCGCGTCCAGTACATCGACGAGGACGGTTACGCCGGTCCGTTTTCGCCGGCGCAGCAGATCGCCCTGCCGTGCCGCACCTGTTACGCCGCCGGGGGCGGTGCACTGCTGTTGTGGCTGCTGTTGTGACCCCCCTCCACCTGCCCTGGCCGCAACGCATCGTGCTGGCAGCCCTGGTCGGTGCGCTGGCGGTCGTGGCCAGTCACTGGCAGTGGTTCTGGAAACAGGATGAGGCGGTGTACGACGCGTACGTCGGCGGCTGGGAGTACACGCCGGATGCGCGCCTGCTGATCGTGGCGATCGACGACAACAGCCTGCAGCAGCTTGGCCAGTGGCCGTGGCCGCGCGGCACCCACGCACGCCTGCTGGACCGGCTCACCGATGCCCGTGCCGAGCGCGTGGTGCTGGACCTGATGTTGTCGGAACCGGACCGCCAGGACAGCACCCAGGATGCCGAACTGGCGGCGGCGATCCGCCGCAACGGACACGTGGTGCTGCCGGTGCTGGCCGCGCCCGCCAGTGGCCCGCGCATGGCCGAGGAACTGCTGCCGATCCCGCTGATCGCCGCCAACGCGGCCAGCCTGGGCCACAGTGATATCGAAGTCGACGGCGATGGCGTCGCCCGTGGTCTCTACCTCACCGCCGGGATCGGCGCACCGCACTGGCCAGCGCTTGGACTGGCACTGGCCAACACACAGGGCCCGCTGCCCGGGTTGCACGACGACCAGCCGACGGTGGCCTCGCCCTACCAGTGGCGCCGCGACCATTACGTGCGCGTGCGCTACGCCGGACCGCCCGAACGCTTCCCGCAGGTGTCCTATGTGGACGTGCTCGACGGCGAGGTCGACCCGGCGCTGCTGCGCGGACGTCTGGTGCTGGTCGGCATGACCGCCAGCGGCATCACGCCGCGCCTGCTTACCCCGACCACCCGCGAGCGCTGGATGAGTGGCAGCGAGTACCAGGCCAATGTCGCCTCGATGCTGCTTGCCGACAAGGTGATCAACCCGCTGCCGCCGGCGTGGCAGAGCGCCCTCACCGGGCTGCTGGTGGCGCTGTGCTGCCTGTTGTTGACGCTGCCGCGGGCGTGGCAGAGCGGTGTACTCGCCCTGCCGCTGACGCTGCTGCTGAGCTTCGTGCTGCTGCGTGCGGGCCATCTGTGGTTCGCGCCGGCCGCGGCCCTGACCGGCATGTTGACCGTGCTCCTGGCGTGGACGCTGTGGCGGGTGAGTGCCTGGCGGCACCAGGCCAACAGCGATGCGCTCACCGGCTTGGGCAACCGGCTGCGCTTCGAGCAGACCCTGCAGGCCGAGCACGATGCCGGTCGCCGCAGCGGACGGCCGCTGAGCCTGGTGTTGCTCGACGTGGATCATTTCAAGCGGCACAACGACGAGTTCGGCCATCAGGCCGGCGACACCGTGCTGCGCAGGATCGCCCAGGAAATCCGTGCGCACGCGCGTCGTCCCCGCGACATGGCCGCCCGCTTCGGCGGCGACGAGTTCGCGCTGATCCTGCCCGACACCACGCCGGAAGGCGCGGTGCAGGTGGTGCAGGATCTGGTGGCGCGGGCGCAGGGACTGGAGATTCCGGCCGGCCGCAGTGCGACCACGCATATCACCCTGAGCGCCGGCGTGTTTACCCGGGTGCCGGGCCCGGACACGGAACCACGGCATTATTTTGAAGGGGCCGACGCGGCGCTTTACCAGGCCAAGGCCGCGGGGCGCAACGGCTATGCGGTCGACGACGGCGGCCCCGGCTGAGCCTCCACCGCCCACCATACGCAAGCGAATGGTAGACTTCGATCACCTCCCCAGCGTGACGTGATCCGAATGAAGGCCTCCGTCTTCCGCCACGGCATCAATCTATGGCCGCCGTTCCTGTTCACCGGCATCCACGTGACCGATGTCAGCCCGGACTACCGCCATGTGCGCGTCGAGCTGCGCATGCGCCCATGGAACCGCAACTACGTAGGCACGCATTTCGGCGGCAGCCTGTTCGCGATGACCGATCCGTTCTGGATGCTCACCGTGATGCAGAACCTGGGGCGCGATTACTACGTCTGGGATCGCGCCGGCGAGATCGAGTTCCTCACGCCGGGCCGCGGCACGGTGGTGGCCGAGTTCCGTCTGGACGAGACACTGCTGGAGCAGTTGCGGGCCGCCACCGCCAGCGGCGGGAAATACCTGCACTGGTTCAGCAATGACATTGTCGACGCGAACGGCGACGTGATCGCCCGCGTGCGCAAGCAGGTCTACCTGCGGCTCAAGCCCGAGGCACGCCAGCGCGCGGGGTGAGTGATGGCGCGCTTGCTATGCTCGCGCGCCTGATCCCCGCCACGGAAGACCATGCGCCTGCTCCTGTTGCCCCCGCTGCTGCTCACCGCCCTGACCGCGTCTGCGCAGGAACTGCGGATACCGCCGGTCGACTATCCGGTGCTGCCGGCGCGTGCCAGCATGGCCGACGGGTTCCTGCCGACCGGCTGGCGCATCGAGGAACAGCTCAGCGGCGACCTCAACGGCGACCAGCGCGATGATCTGGTACTGGTGCTGCGCCAGCAGGATCCGCGCAACATCGTCGAACACGATGGCTTCGGCATCAGCCCGCTGGACAGCAACCCGCGCATGCTCGCCATTGCGTTCGCCGGTCCGGCGGGCGGTTACACGCTGGCCGCGCAGAACCACACGCTGATCACCCGCCACGAGGCGCCCAACCTGTCCGATGTCTTTGACGACGGCCCCGGCGTCTCGATCGCGCGCGGCACGCTGCGCACCACGCTGTTCTTCTTCTCCAATGCCGGCAGCTGGTCGACCGGTTCGGCCAGCTTCACCTTCCGCTGGCAGGACGGCGCTTTCGCGTTGATCGGCTACGACAACAGCTCGCTGATGCGCAACTCGGGGCACACCGAAAGCCTGAGCATCAACTACGCGACCCGCCGCGTGCGCCACACCGAGGGCAGCATCGACTCGGACGAAGACAGCGTGCGCTGGGAGACGCTCACCTCGCCACGCCGCTGGACGCTGGAGACGGTGGGCGATGGCAGTGCATTCCAGCCGCTGGAGGCGGCGGACGACCGCTAGAACACCGCCAACCGCGCGCCGCTCACCGTGCCGGCGCGCGCATCGGCACCCGCAGTGTCGGCCCGAGCTCGTCCACGACCACACGCCGATCCACCTGCAACCATTGCCCCTCTTCGCTGAGTACCGGCGTGCGCGTGGGCGAGCGCAGCGCCTCGGGCAAGGTCTGCAGCGCCACGGACACCGCCACCGGCTGCTGCCGCAGCCAGCGCTGCGCCGCCACCAGGCGCAGCATCGCGGCGGCGTCCTGCGGGCGGCCCGCGTACTGGCGCATGTCCGGTCCGCTGATGTTGGCCAGGGTGCAGCCCAGCGGATTGGCGATACAGGCGAAGCGATCCTGCGCCGGCCCGGGAATCGGCGTGGGCGCATCCCGCGCGGCGACCAGCTCGGCGCTGGCGGCGCATGCCCACGCGTAGCGCGGCGCGATGCGTGCCTGGGTGCGTGGCACATCCAACAGCAGGCGGTTTCCCTCCGGATCCCCGCTCGACAGGCGCAGGCCCGCCCCGGCCAGCGCGAACTCACCGCGCATCGCGGTGCACAGGCTCTGCTCGGCGGGCGTCATCGGCGCCAGTGCAGCGTCGCAGACCGCTGGCACGGCCGCATCGGCGGGCAGTTCGACCAGGATGTCGGCCAGCAGCCGCGCGTTGCTCTCCACCATCGCCGCGCCGATCATGCTGGTGATCAGGGTGTCGCCCTGCCCCGCCATCCGGCGCCCACTGAGGATGTCCGCACAGGCACCGGCCAGTGCGGCGCCACTGTCGCCACGCACATGGGCAAGCGCGTGCGCGGACACCGGATCGAACACCGGCTGTAAAGCCGGCAGCGGCACCATCGGGTCGGTATCGAACGGCGCGAACGCGGAGACGAAGTGACCGTAGCCGGCAATCGCGGCCACGCGCTGGTGAAGCGGCTCATGGCCGGCATGCGCGGCCTGGAACCGGTCGGGGTCGGCGCGCACCGCCTCGAGACAGCCGACGGCCCGGCGGCCGCAGTTCGCCGAGGCCGGAATCGGGGTCGCGGGGTAGCGCCCGTCCGCGCTGGAGTCCACCGGCCGCTGGCCGGGCGTCCCTTGGCGCCAACGCGCGACATCCTGCGCCATCACGGCCTCGCGGCCGGCAGCATCCAGACCGTCATGGCGCAGGGTCCACAACGCGCTGAAGCCATTCGCGCCGGGCGTGGGCAGCGGTGCCTGCAGCAGCCGCATCGCCTCGCGCTGCTCGGCCGGCAGCGGCCAGAACCGCGAGGCCGCCCAGACCCCGACCACGGCCAGCAGCAGGCTCAGGATCGAGACGACCACCCATTTCAGTCCATTCTTCACCACAGCGTTCTCCCCGGCCCCCGCGTCCTGCGGGGACCGGCAGCGTAAACCGGACATCGCCCCCGCTACAATGCGCGGATGTCGCCCGAAGCCCCCCAACTCGTTCCGCGTCCCTCCCTGCAGCGGCTGTTCCTGACCGGCCTGCTGACCCTGCTGCCGATCTGGCTGACCTGGGTGGTGGTCAAATTCGTGTTCGTGCTGCTCTCGGGTATTTCCAGCCCGCTGGTGGTGCCGCTGTCCGAGCGGATCGCCGCCTCGTTCCCGCATTACCTGGGCTGGATCAAGGTCGAGTGGATGCAGGACATCATCGCCCTGGCCGCCACCTTGCTGGTGATCCTGTCGGTCGGCGTGCTCAGCCGCCGCGTGATCGGCCAGCGCCTGCTGCGCTGGTTCGGTGCGGTGATCAAGCGCATCCCGCTGGCGAGCATCATCTACGACAGCGCCAAGAAGCTGCTGGACATGCTGCAGACCGAACCGGGCAGCACCCAGCGCGTGGTGCTGATCGACTTCCCGCATCGCGACATGAAGTCGGTCGGCCTGGTGACGCGGGTGATGAAGGAAGAAGGCAGCGGCCGCGAGCTGGCCGCCGTCTACGTACCCACCACCCCCAATCCGACCTCGGGCTATCTGGAAATCGTGCCGGTCGAGCTGTTGACGCCCACCGACTGGACCGTGGACCAGGCGATGAGCTTCATCATCTCCGGCGGCGCGGTCGCCCCGGAAACCATGCCGTTCACCCGCGCCGGCGATCGTTGAGCAGCGCGGCAGCATCACGCTGCCGCAGCTGACTGGGCGCCGTACATGACAAAGCTGACCGGGGAGCGATGCTGGCCGTACGCAGGCGAATCGGGCAAGCTCCCGGGTCTGTGCGTTTACGGAAACAGCCGATGCCCCACCCCGCCCGCGCCCTGGCGCTTGCCATCGCCGCATTGATGGCCTTCAGTGCCGCCGCTCCGGCCGAAGCTGCCAAGAAAAAGGCCACCCGGCCCGCCGCGACGCAGTCCCGGCCCGCCGCCAAGCCCAAGGCCAAGCCGCGTGCACGCCCGGCGGCCGCCCCGGCCCGCCAGCCGCTGGTGCGCCAGCAGAGCAAGGCCGCCCAGCTGGACCGCATCTACGACGAATACTGGGATGCCTCGATGCGGCTCAATCCGCTGCAGGCCACCTTCCAGGGCGACAGCCGCCACAACGACCAGCTCCCCAACATCCTCTCGGCCGCCTATCGGCAGCAGTCGCATGACTTCACCGTGGAATGGCTGGGCAAGGTCGAGAAGATCGGCCCGGACGGCCTGACCGGCCAGGACCTGCTCAGCTACGAGATATTCGTGCGCGATGCGCGCATGTCGCTGGCCGCCGAGCAGTTCCCCGGCTGGATGTTGCCGGTGAGCCAGTACTACAACCTGGGCAGCATCATGGCCATCCTCGGCTCCGGCTCCGGCGCGCAACCGTTCAACACGGTGCAGGATTACGATGGCTGGTCGCGCCGCTCGCTGGGCATTCCCGCCCTGTTCGAGCAGGCCATCGCGAACATGCGCCAAGGCATGGCCGCCGGCGTGGTGCAGCCGCGCGATCTGATGGAAAAAGTGCTGCCGCAGCTGGATGCGGTGATCAAGCCGACCGCCGAAGAAAGCATCTTCTGGGCGCCGGTACGCAACCTCCCCGAGGATTTCCCGGCAGCCGACAAAGCGCGGATCAGCGCCGAGTACAAGCGCATGATCGAGTTCCGCATCATGCCGTCCTACCGCGCCCTGCGCGGTTTCATCGCCACCGAGTACCTGCCCGCCGCGCGCAGCACCGATGGCCTGGCCGGCCTGCCCGGCGGCAAGGCCTGGTATGCGCAGACCATCGTGCAGAGCACCGCCTCCACGCTGACGCCCGAGCAGATCCATGCACTGGCCGAACAGCGCGTGGCCTCGCTGCAGGCGCAGATCGCCACGATCATGAAAGAGAACAGGCTCCGCGGCTCGCAGCAGAAGCTGCTGCGGACCATGCGTACCGATCGCGATTTCCAGTACGCCAACGCCGATGCGCTGATCAACCGGTACAAGCAGCTGCAGAGCCAGGTCAATGCGCGCCTGCCGCCCCTGCTCGGCACGCTGCCGAAGGCGCCGATGGAGATCCGCGCGGTCGAGCCCGAACGCGCGGCCACCGCCGGCGCGGTGAGCTACCAGCAGCCGCTGCCGGACGGGATGCGCCCGGGCGTGCTGTACATCAACACCGGCGATCTGCCGAGCCGACGCCGCTGGTCCGCGCCGATGCAGTTCCTGCATGAGGGCATCCCGGGCCATCACGTGCAGCTGGGCCTGCAGCAGGAACTGGACAAGCTGCCGCGCTTCCGTCGCCTGGGCGGCGATATCGCCTTCGTCGAAGGCTGGGGCCTGTACGCCGAATCGCTGGGCGAGGAACTGGGCGTCTACCGGGATCCGTACGAGCGCATCGGCTACCTGCAGGCCGCGCTGACCCGTGCCGCGCGCATGTCCGCCGACACCGGTGTGCACGCGCAGGGCTGGAGCAAGCGCCAGGCGGTCGATTACCTGGTCAAGACCGCGGACATGAGCACCACCGATGCCACCGCCGAAGTCGAGCGCTTCATGGCCCTGCCCGGCCAGACCCTGGCCAATGGGCTGGGCGAGCTGAAGATGATGGAGCTGCGCGACAAGGCCAAGGCTGCGCTGGGGCCGCGTTTCGATGCGCGTCGCTTCCACGAGGAAGTGCTGCGCGACGGCTCGATGCCGCTGGACATCCTCGATGCCAAGATCGCCCGCTGGATCGCCAGCCCAAATGGTGCGACAACACCTGCGCCCTGACCCCCGAAGGAAACGAGCATGCACATCGTCCGGCATCTGCGTGTGTGGATCAGTGCGATGTGCATCGCCGGGAGCGGTGCTGTCGTGGCAGCGCCGGTGCTGACGCCACCGGACCCGGGCATCGATGCGCTGATGCAACGCTACGACGGCCAGGTTCCGGGTGCGGCGGTGCTGGTGCTGCACGACGGAAAGCCGGTGTTCCGTCGCGGCTACGGGTTGGCAGTGCTGGAAGATCGCACCGCGGTGACCGCGCAGACCAATTTCCGCTTGGCCTCGGTCAGCAAGCAGTTCACCGCCGCGGCGGTCCTGCTGCTGGCCGAAGATGGCGCGCTGACCCTGGACGATCCGGTGAAGCGCTGGCTGCCCTCGCTGCCGGCCGCGGCGGATGCCATCACCCTGCGCCAGCTGCTCAGCCACACCGGCGGCCTGCTCGATTACGAAGACCTGATGGCCGCCGACGCGACCGCGCAGGTACACGACCAGGATGTGCTGCACCTGCTCGAAGGCCAGGATCGGACGTACTTCGCACCGGGCACGGCCTACCGTTACAGCAACAGCGGCTACGCGCTGCTGGCGCTGGTGGTTGGCAAGGCCTCCGGCACCGATTTCGCCCGCTTCCTGCGCCAGCGCATCTTCCTGCCGCTCGGCATGCACGACAGTGCCGCCCACCAGGACGGCGTGGACGATATCGCGCGCCGCGCCTACGGTTACACCGAGCGCGACGGGCGCTGGCAGCGCACCGACCAGAGCCCGACCAGTGCGGTGCTCGGCGATGGCGGCGTGTATTCGTCGCTGGATGACCTGGCCCGCTGGGACGCGGCGCTGTATGACCAGCGCCTGCTGAAAGCGACATCGTTGAAGCAGATGTTCTCGCCTGCCACGCGCACCGCCGAGCCGGACGTGCCGTTCTACGGTTTCGGCTGGCGGCTCAACGGTGGCGCGCAGTGGCACAGCGGCGAGAGCATCGGCTTCCGCAACGTGATCCTGCGCTATCCGGCGCAGCGCCTCACGGTGATCGTGCTCAGCAACCGCAACGCCCCCGAACCCTATCCGCTGGCGCTGCAGATCGCCCGGCGCTGGCTGGACACCCTGCAATGAACGATACGCATCCCTCGCCCCTGATCGGTGTGCACCACGTGGCGTTGATCGCCGCGGACTACGCACGCTCGAAGGATTTCTATACGCGCTTACTCGGCCTGCGGGTGATCGCCGAGAACTACCGGCAGGCGCGCGACTCCTGGAAGCTCGATCTGGCCCTGCCCGACGGCAGCCAGCTGGAGCTGTTTTCCTTCCCGGGCGCGCCGCCCCGCGCCAGCCGCCCGGAGGCGCAGGGCCTGCGCCACCTGGCCTTCCGCGTGCACGCGCTGGAACCGATGATCGCGCGGCTGACCGCGGCCGGCGTGGCCTGCGAGCCGATCCGGGTGGACGAGTACACCGGCCGCCGGTTCACCTTCTTCGCCGACCCCGACGACCTGCCGCTGGAGCTGTACGAGATCCCGGCCGACGCCGGCTGAACCGTGCGCCGGGCACGTTCCGTACCGGAGCGAATGGGTATACAGTCGGCCCTGTACCGGCCGCCTGCGCCGGCGTTCACGGACATCCCTGGGAGGGGAACATGCGCAAGACTTTCAAGACCCTGTTGCTGGCGCTGCCGCTGATGATGGCCGCGATGTCGGCCAGCGCCGCCGACGGCGCCGTCGGCCGCTGGAAGACCATCGATGACAAGACCGGCAAGGTGAAGTCGATCGTGGAGATCACCCAGGCCACCAACGGCACCCTGACCGGCAAGGTCGTGGACATCCTGCACTCGGACAAGGGCCCCAATCCGGTCTGCGACGGCTGCGAGGGCGCCAACAAGAACAAGCCGGTCAAGGGCATGACCATCCTGTGGAACCTGAAGGCCGATGGCGCCAACGCCTGGTCCGGCGGCACCATCCTGGACCCGGGCAACGGCAAGACCTACAAGTCCAAGATGAAGCTGCAGGCCGGCGGCGCCAAGCTGGACGTGTCCGGCTGCGTAGCCTTCATCTGCCGCGCCCAGACCTGGGTCCGCGAGTAAGCCCCGCGCGGGTTCCAGCGCCAGTAACCCGGCTTCGGCCGGGTTACTGCGTTTTGGCGTGCGATAATCCCCGGTTCCCCTGGCAACAGCGCCCATCATGACCCGCACCGCTCTCGTCACCACCGCCCTGCCCTACGCCAACGGCCCGCTGCACCTGGGCCACCTGGTCGGCTACATCCAGGCTGACATCTGGGTGCGCGCGCGTCGAATGAGCGGCGGCAAGACCTGGTTCGTCTGCGCCGATGACACCCATGGCACCCCGATCATGCTCGCGGCCGAAAAGGCCGGCGTGACCCCGGAGGCCTTCATCGCCAACATCCAGGCCAGCCATGAGCGCGATTTCGCCGCGTTCGGCGTCGCGTTCGACCACTACGACTCGACCAACTCGGCGGCCAACAAGGCGCTGACCGAAGCCTTCTACCTCAAGCTCGAGGCCGAAGGCCATATCGCGCGCCGCTCCGTGGCCCAGTTCTACGACCCGGCCAAGGGCATGTTCCTGCCGGACCGCTACATCAAGGGCATCTGCCCGAACTGTGGCACCCCGGACCAGTACGGCGACAACTGCGAAGTGTGTGGCGCCACCTACAGCCCGACCGACCTGAAGGACCCGAAATCGGTGATCTCCGGCGCCACGCCGGAAATCCGCGATTCGGAGCATTTCTTCTTCGAGGTCGGCCGCTTCGAAGGCTTCCTGCGCGAGTGGCTGGCCGGCGACGTCGCCCTGCCCGGCGTCAAGGCCAAGCTGGGTGAGTGGCTCAACGCCGAAGGCGGCCTGCGCGCATGGGACATCTCGCGCGATGCGCCGTACTTCGGCTTCCAGATTCCGGGCCACCCGGGCAAGTACTTCTACGTCTGGCTCGACGCGCCGATCGGTTACCTGTCCAGCTTCCAGGCCCTGTGCGCGAAGACCGGCGAAGACTTCGACGCGCACCTGCGCGCCGGCACCAGCACCGAGCTGCACCACTTCATCGGCAAGGACATCGTGAACTTCCACGGTCTGTTCTGGCCGGCGGTGCTGCATGGCACCGGCCACCGCGCACCGACCCGCCTGCACGTCAACGGGTACCTGACCGTGGACGGCGCGAAGATGTCCAAGTCGCGCGGCACCTTCGTGATGGCCCGCACCTACCTGGATGAAGGCCTCGAACCGGAAGCGCTGCGCTATTACTTCGCGGCCAAGTCCTCCGGCGGCGTGGACGATCTCGACCTCAACCTGGGCGACTTCATCGCGCGCGTCAACGCGGATCTGGTGGGCAAGTTCGTCAACCTGGCCAGCCGCTGCGCCGGCTTCATCAGCAAGCGCTTCGAAGGCCGCTTGGCCACAGCGCTGCCCGATGCGGCCCAGTACGACCGCTTCGTCGCCGCGCTGGCGCCGATCCGCGAGGCGTACGAGCGCAACGATCCGGCCAGCGCGCTGCGCCAGACCATGGCACTGGCCGACGAGGCCAACCGCTACATCGACGATGAAAAGCCGTGGGTGATCGCCAAGCAGGAGGGCGCGGACGCGCAGCTGCAGTCGGTCTGCTCCCAGGGCCTGAACCTGTTCCGCGTGCTGGTCACCGCGCTCAAGCCGGTGCTGCCGGCCACCGCCGCGCAGGCCGAGGCCTTCCTGGCCGCGCCGGTGCACGCCTGGACCGACATCGCCGCCCCGCTGACCGCGCACACCATCGCGGTGTACGAGCCCCTGTTCACCCGAATCGACCCGAAAAAAATCGACGCCATGACCGACGCTTCCAAAGACACCCTGCAGGCCGCCACCCCGGCCCCCGCCGCCCCGGCCAAACCGGCCAAGCCCGCTGCCGCACCGGCACCGGTCGCTGCGGCCGATGGCGAGGCCGCACCGGCCTACATCGGCATCGACGACTTCGCCAAGCTGGATCTGCGCATCGGCAAGGTGCTGGTCTGCGAATTCGTGGAAGGCTCGGACAAGCTGCTGCGCTTCGAACTCGATGCCGGCGACCTGGGCAAGCGCCAGATCTTCTCCGGCATCCGCGCCAGCTACGGCGAGCCGGAACAGCTGGTAGGCCGCAGCGTGGTGTTCATCGCCAACCTGGCCCCGCGCAAGATGCGCTTCGGCCTGAGCGAAGGCATGATCCTGTCGGCCGGTTTCGACGGTGGCGCGCTCGCCCTGCTGGACGCCGACAGCACCGCGCTGCCGGGCATGCCGGTCCGCTGACCGCGGCGGCAGGGCGGCCACCCGGTCGCCCTGCCACGCTCTTCTGCCTGGAGGTGTGGGTTGGAACTGGCGCTGTTCGATTTCGACCACACGGTCACCACCTGCGATACCTACGGCCGTTTCCTGCGCCGTGTGGCCACTCCCGAACAGCTTGCGCAGGCCTGGTGGAAAGTGGGTCCGTGGCTGCTGGCCTACCGCCTCAAGCTGATCTCGGCCCACCGGCTGCGCGCGCGCGTCACCCGCCTGACCTTCACCGACCGCCATGTCGAAGACATCACCACGCAGGCCGCGGGCTATGCGCGTGACGTGCTGCCCGAGGTGATGCGGCCGGAGATGCTCGACCAGATCCACTGGCACCTCACCCAGCAGCACACCGTGGTGATCGTGTCCGGCTCGCTGGATCTGTATCTGCGTCCGTGGTGCGAGGCGATGGGGCTGGACCTGATCTGCAACCGGCTGGAAAGCCGCGACGGACGCCTCACCGGGCGCTACGCCGAGGGCGACTGCGGGCCGCACAAGGTGGAGCATATCCGCCGGCGTTACGACCTCGCGCGCTACCTGCGCATCCATGCCTACGGCGACAGCCGCGAAGACCGCCCGATGCTCGCACTCGCCCACGAGCCCTGGTATGGCGGCAAGCCCATCAAGCCCCGTCGGGCTGAACCGGCGAGCACGCCCCCTGCCCGGCACAGCCGGGCCTGATGCCCCACCGCGCAGCCACCGCCACGCCATGAGCCCCACCATCGACACCCTGACCGAACGCCTCGATCGACTGTTGCCGCAGACCCAATGCGGGCAATGCGGCTACGACGGCTGCCGCCCGTATGCCGAGGCGATGGCGCGTGGCGTGGCGGGCGTCGATCACTGCCCGCCCGGCGGCGATGCGGGCGCGCGCGCGCTGGCGAATGCACTGGGCGTGCCGGCGGTGCCATTCGACCGCTCGCGCGGCGAACACAAGGCACCGCAGGTCGCGGTGGTGATCGAAGCGGACTGCATCGGCTGCACCAAATGCATCCAGGCCTGCCCGGTCGATGCGATCGTCGGCGGCGCCAAGTACATGCACACCGTCATCGCCGATCTGTGCACCGGCTGCGAGCTGTGCATCCCACCGTGTCCGGTGGACTGCATCGACCTGGTCAGCCCCCCCCGGCCGTAACGCGGGGCGGTGCACGCCTCGCGACGGCGGCGGGAGGGTACGGTTACGGCAAGGCCGCCGTCACCACGATCTCCACTTTCCAGCTCGGATCGGCCAGCTTGGCTTCCACGGTGGCGCGTGCCGGGGTCATGCCTGCCACCACCCACTCATCCCACGCGGCATTCATGCCGGCGAAATCGCCGATGTCGGCGAGGAAAATCTCCGCACGCAGGATGTGCTGCTTGTCGCTGGCGACCAGCGCCAGCAGCTTGTCGATTTCTTCCAGCACCTGGCGGGTCTGCCCGGTGATGTCCTGGCTGGTGTCTTCGGGGATCTGCCCGGAGAGATAGGCGACCTTGTTGTGCACGGTCATTTCGGACATGCGCGGGCCGACATCGAAACGTTCCAACATGGCGATTGCTCCTCTGGATGAAACGGCATTGTCACCGATGCGGCGCGCGCGTGCCGGGCCCTGGCTGCAAAGCGGCCACAGCATGCACAGCGCATCCGCTTGGCAAGCGTCGGCATCAGGCGCACGATTTGCCGGCCAGGCGGCCACGCCTGCGTTGACTCCTTCATCGCCCACCCCGGAGCACGCTGTACCGATGACCGACACCGCCCCTGCTCCGATGCCGGCCCGCGCCCTTTGGCGCCGCGCCGCCACCGTCGTCATCCCACTGGTGATCCTGGCCCTGGCCCTGCGCGGCCTGGCCAACGAATTCGACGCGCACGGCTACCGCGCGATCCGCGAGGCCTTCCACGATCTCGGCGCCGGCCAGATCGCGCTGACCGTGCTGCTCGGGCTGGCCAGCTATGCCTGCCTGATCGGCTTCGATGCGATCGGCCTGCGCCGCAGCGGCAAGCGCCTGCATCCGGCGCGGGTCGGCATCACCGCGTTTCTCGCGCATACGCTGGGGCAGACGCTGGGCTTTGCCGCGCTCACCGGTGGTGCGGTGCGCCTGCGCGGCTATGGCCGTGCCGGCCTGAGCCTGGGCGAGATCGGCCAGGTCGTGTTGATGAGCACCCTGGGCTTCGTGTTCGGCGCGTGGCTGTTGCTGGCACTGGCCTTCGTGCTTGAACCGGGCGCGGCGGCGCTGGCCCTGCCGATAACGGTGCAGGCGGTGCGTGCGATCGGCATGGCGGGCCTGCTCGCGTATGCGGGCACGGTGCTGCTGGTCGGCCGCGAAGGCCGTAGTTTCCAGATCCGCGGGCACGCGCTGTGGCTGCCCGACCGGCGCACCATGCTGGGCGTCACCGCGCTGAGTGTGGTCGAACTGGTGCTGGCCAGCGCGGCCTTCTATGTGCTGCTGCCGATGGATACCCCGACCGGTCTGCCCGGTTTCGTCGGGCTGTATCTGGTCGCGGTGCTGGCCGGCCTGATCTCCAGCGTGCCGGCCGGCCTGGGCGTGTTCGAATGGAGCCTGCTCAAGCTGCTGCCGCAGGTGGCCCCGGCCGCCGTGCTGGCCGCCGCGCTGATCTACCGTGTCACCTATTACGTGCTGCCGCTGCTGCTGGCCACGGTGCTGGCGGTCGCGCCCGCACTGCGCCGCCCGCTGCGCGCCGGTGCCGGGGCGACCCGGGTCGGCTGGACCGCGCTGCGCCCGTGGCTGCCCCAGATCATCGCGTTGGCGGTGTTCAGCGTCGGCGCCGCGCTGGTGATCGACGGCACCCTGCCGACGCCGCGCCGGCACCTGGTCACCGCCTCGCTGCCGATCCTGGAAACCTCGCACCTGCTTGGCAGTCTCGCGGGTGTCGCGCTGCTGCTGATCGGCCAGGGCCTGCAGCGACGCAGCCATGCGGCGTGGATGCTCGCACTCGGCATCTGTGTGCTCTCGCCCTTGCCGATCTGGCTGCGCGGTGGACAGGTACTGATCGCGCTGTCGGCGCTGCTGGTGGCCGCGGCGCTATGGGCCTCGCGCCGCGAGTTCTACCGCCAAGGCGCGTTGCTGGATGAAGCCTGGTCATGGCCGTGGATCCGCAACCTCGGGCTGGTCCTGGTCGCTGTGATCTGGCTGCTGTTCTTCGTCTACAGCCACGTGGAATACCAGAACGAGCTGTGGTGGCAGTTCGCGCTGCAGGGCAACGCGCCACGTGCGTTGCGTGCATTGCTGCTGGTGGCAATCGCGCTGACCATCTTCGGCCTGGCGCGGTTGCTGCACAGCACGCGCAGCCCGCTGCCAGCCGCCGATGCGTCCACGCTGGACGCGCTCGCCCCGATCCTGGCCGCCGCCGAGGACACCCAGGCCTGCCTGGTGCTCACCGCGGACAAGGCGGTGCTGCGTGATGAGGCGCAGCGCGGCTTCGTGATGATGCAGCGCTACGGGGGTTCGCTGATCGCGATGGGCGATCCGGTCGGCCCACCGGAGGTGGTGCGCGCGCTGATCTGGCGCTTCCGCGAAGAGGCCGACCGGCTGGGGCTGCGCCCGGTGTTCTACCAGGTCGGTGAAGCACACTGGCAGACCTACCTCGACCTCGGCCTGACCCTGGTCAAGCTTGGCGAAGAGGCAATGGTGCCGCTGCAGGACTTCACGCTGGAGGGCCGCGATCGCGCCGATCTGCGCCAGGCCTGGAACCGCGGCAAGCGCGGTGGCTTGAGCTTCCGGGTTGCGCCGCCCGAGGACGTGCAGGCACTGCTGCCCGCGCTGTCCGTGGTCTCCCAGCAGTGGCTGGATGACAAGGCCGGCGATGAAAAGGGTTTCTCGCTGGGCAGCTTCGATGCGGCCTACCTGTCACGCTTCCCGGTGGCGCTGGTCGAAGCCGAGGGCCGTATCGTGGCCTTCGCCAATCTGTGGCAAGCGCCGGCCGGGAACGAACTGTCGGTCGACCTGATGCGGCATGTCGATGACGCGCCCAAGGGCACCATGGATTTCCTGTTCATCGAGCTGTTCCTGTGGGGGCGTCAGCAGGGCTTCCACCGGTTCTCGCTGGGCATGGCGCCGCTGTCCGGGCTCGCCCAGCATCGCCTGGCCGGGCGCTGGAACCGCTTCGCCAACGTGGTGGCGCGGCACGGCGAACGTTTCTATGGCTTCAGCGGACTGCGTCGCTTCAAGTCGAAGTTCGCGCCGGTCTGGCGGGCCCGTTATCTGGCCGCACCGGGCGGCGTGCACCTGCCTGCCGCGCTGCTTGATGCCACCCGGCTGATCTCGCTGGACCCGCGCCGGCACGATTGATCCCGTGTCGGCACGCGTGGGTGCTGTCCGCTGCCGCTGGCGCTCAACGCGCGGGCAGGTGCTGCACGATGGTGTCGGCGAGACGATCGTAATCGCCCTTGAAATGGTGGTCGCCGGGCAGCGCGATGATCTGCGCGTTGCCACCGGGCGGGAGCGACGGGCAGAGCGCGTCGCCATCGTCCTGGCCGTACACGCACAGCGTCCTGCCGGCCGGCAGCCGGGCCACCTCCGGCGCGATCGGCAGGCCATCGCCACCGCCGCCGAGCCAGTTGCTGACATGGAATTCGTAGTCCGCGGTCTTGCCGACCGACAACAGCGCAATCATCGACACCGACTCCCGCGTGGCCGGTGACAGCTGATTGATCGCCGCCGGCAGCACATCGGCGCCCTGCGAGAAACCGACCAGAACCACGTTGCGGCGCTGCCACTGGCGGCTGTAGTGCGTGGCGATGCGCTCCAGGTCGCGCGCGAAGCCTTCGGGGGTGCGTGCGGTCCAGAAGTAACGCAGCGAATCCACGCCGACCACCGGCACCCCGGCCTCGCTCAACGAGGCGGCCACCTCTTTGTCCAGGCCTGCCCAGCCGCCGTCGCCGGAGACGAAGATGGCGAAGGTATCGCCGGCCTTGCTCGAGGGCACGTCGACCACGGGCAGGCCCTTGAGATCATCCGGCGGCGGCGCCAGGCTGACGCCCTTCTGCGCCCCGATCACCTTTGCCGCGGCCAACAGGCCGGGCAACGCATCGCCCCGTGCGGTGCGCTCGAACTGGCGCCCCATGCCGACCCTGCGCACGAACGCGGCCGACTCGCCGGCCGGGCAATGCACATCGCCGGCCGCGTTCAACCAGGGGAAATTCAGCTCGGCGGGCTGCAGGCGGCCATGGCTGCTGCCGGCACCGCAGACCTTGCGCTCGCGCACGCCCGACGGACAGAAGCCGGTGGTGAGCAGCCCGGCAAACACCTGGGTGTCGGCCTCGGCGGCCACGGCATAGGCCAGCGCCGCACCCTCGCCATCGCCGCCGATCAGCGGCAGGTGGTAGCCCGGCACGTGCAGGTAGGCCTGGAACCAGCGCGAGAAATTCTCCACATCACCGGCACCGAACGCGCAGTCACCGCTCTTCTCGCGGGCCAGCACCTGGCGCAGATGCGCGACATCGACCTGCGCGACCAGGGCACCCCCGGCGCGCAGTGCATCGATGCGCTGCTGGCTGTCGGCATGGCCGGCGGTGCCGTCGAACCACACCACCACCCGTTGCGGGCGACCATCCGGCAGGTACACCGGCACGTTCTCGAAACGCCCGTGACTGAGCTGCTGCGGCGGCGCGGCCAGCGCCTGTCCGGACATCCCCGCCAGCACCACACCCAGCATCATCCCCCAACCGGCTCGCCGCATCGTCGCGCATCCCATGACTAGTGCGGCAACGATACGCCCCTGCTCTGCCAAGGGCATGTACACAGCATGGCCGGACGCTCAGCGCGCGTCGCGGCGTGCCTGCCGCCACAGCTGCCAGGCCACCGACACCAGCCAGACCAGCACCACCGCGATCACCAGTTTCTGGCCGGCGCCGCGCGGCGGCCCGCGCCAGAGCACGTGCAGCCACAGCAGCACGAAGCACAGCCAGGCCCACCACCACGCGGGACCGGCCCAGTCGCGCCAGCGGGGGTCGGCGCGCAGGTACCAGCTCTGCAGCAGCATCGCCACGCTCACGCACAGGAAGGCGGTATTGGCCGACACCCCGTGCACCAGCGGTGCCAGCAGCGGCGCGCGCTCGGGCAACCAGCTGTCGCCGATCGCCACCCCCATCAACCCCAGCGCGGCGACCGAGAACAGCAGCGGTGCGGCCGCACTGCGCCGCGGTGAACGGCTGTTGGCATGCAGGGACACGGCCAGCAGCATGATCGCCAGCGCCAGGACACAGTAGGCGCCGCGCAATGCCAGCCCCCACGGCCCGTGCAGATACAGGCTCAGCGTGGCCTGCACCCAGTCCAGGTCATCCCGTGCCCACTGCGTCCACAGCGCGGTGGCGATGAACAGCCCCAGGGCCAGCAGCGTGGCCAGGGCGACCCGTCCGAGATGCGTCGGCGGCCAGTGGGAGGGGCGTGGCAGGGGAAGCGGCATCGCAGCGCCTTTGCTCAGTCGGTGGCCTCGGGGTGGCGCTGTTGCCACGCCGCCAGTGCGGCGCGGTAGCGCTGCAGCTCATCGCTGTACAGATCCAGCACGCACAGCGGGCAGCCGCTGCCGCAGCACTCGTTGGGGCCGGGCTCTTCCGGCGGCTGCGGACGCGGATCGGGATCTGGAACGGACACGGACATGGCCACACACGAAGGGAAAACAGCGCGCACAGTGTAGCGGGCGTGGTTCAGCGCTCAACCCGGCGACGCAGATTGTCACGCGCCGGCGCATCCAGGCGCTGGTGGAAGAAGTCGCTCAGGAAGATGCGCGGTTGCCCCAGCACCTGCTTGAGGAAGCGCCGTCGATTCAGCCGGAACAGGAAGCCCGGCACGCGCCCGGCGTATTCCTCCGCGATGCCCCGGTCGTAGGCATCGAACACCGCCGCCGGCGCACCGAGAATGGCCATGTCGCAGTCCAGGAACAGCGCGGCCTCGGGGTCCACATCGCCAGGCGCAAGCTTGCTGTGGCGTGCGGTCAGTTCGATCAGCTCGACCACGCGCGCCGCATCGATCCCGGCATCCGGCAACCAGCGCGCGATGGCCTCGCGCGCCATGTCCGCCGAGCGCGCTTCGTTGTCACCGCGGCCCGCGTCGTAGACGGCGTCGTGGTAGAGCACGGCCAGCTGCACCTCGCGCGGCCGGCTCCAGCCGGGGCCGGCGTCGGCGACCGTGCGGCAGTGCTGCAGGACGGCCTGGACGTGCGACCAGTTGTGGTACGCCCGCGGCGGCACGGCGTAGGCGGTTTCCAGCGCGGCGAGCTGTCCGGCAGGGAGGAGGATCGGTTCAAAGTGCATGCCGCCATGATTGGCCGTCGCGGCGACGCTGGCAAGCCGGGCGGTGTTTTTTTGACCACCTTCACAGAACCGTTGCCGCGCAGCGGCTGCGCAAGGTTATCCACATGTTTGTCGACCGCTGGTCCACATCCTCTGTGGATGGCGCGGACAGCCGATGAACGGCACGCCGGCCCCCATCAACGCGCCTAGACTGGACCCGACGGACCCCAGCGCCCCGCGAGGTGACGGCGATGACCGCATGCCGAGTACTGACCCTGTGGATGGCCCTGGCCGCCGCGCCGGTCTGGGCGGCCGACACCCCGCCGCCGTCCATCGCCACCGAACCGGGCACCACCGCTCTGCCCACGCCGGCACAGATTCTGGACGTGCCGGCCCCGCTGCTGGCCCTGCTGCACGAGCGGGTCATCGATCCCGGTTACTCGCGCGAGCGCCGCCTGCAGCGGCTGGTCGAGATGATCTTCGACGCGCAGGGACTGCATCTGGCCTACGACGCCGATGCAACCCACACGATCGGCGAGACATGGCAGACACGGCGCGCCAACTGCCTGTCGTTCACCCTGCTGTTCGTCACCCTGGCCAACCTCGCCGGCATCGACGCGCATGTCCAGGAGGTGGCCCAGGTGGTGAGCTGGTACCAGGCCTCCGGGGTGATCTACAGCGTCGGCCACGTCAATGCCGGCATCGCGCTGGACGGTCGCAGCGGCACCGTCGATCTGGACCACAACGTGCTGTATGACCGGTACGGGCCGCAGAAGATCACCCGGCAACGGGCGCTGGCCCACTTCTACAACAACCGGGGGGCCGACCGGATGGCCGCAGGGGATGCCGCCGGCGCACGCGCCAACTTCCAGGCCGCGCTGCGCATGGCGCCGGACTTCGTGGGGAGCTGGAACAATCTCGGCGTGCTCGATGCGCGCGTGGGCGACACCGCTCAGGCCCGCCGGGATTATGAAACCGCCCTGCGGCTGCAGCCACGGCACGGTGCCAGCCTGAGCAACGCCAGCGTCCTCTACCGTCGGCTGGGCGAAACCCGGGAGGCCGAGCGGCTGGACGACCGTCTGGCCCGGGTGCAGCGCAACGACCCCTTCGCGCAGTACATCCTCGGGGCGCGGGCGGAACAGCGGCGCGATTATGCGGGGGCCGTCCGCTTCTACCGCCGCGCGGTGCGCCTGTATGACACCGCCCACCCGTTCCACTTCGCCCTCGCCCGCGCCTACTTCCTGGCCGGCAACCCGAACCGCGCCTCGCAGGAGATGCAGCGCGCGCGCGACCTGGCCGCGGAAAACGGCGATGCGCTGCAGTCCCGCTACCAGGCCAAGCTGGACAGCCTGCAGCGCTGGCGCCAGCGGGGCGCCCGCGCCGACTGAGGCCGATCAGGCTTTCTTGAGGAAGCAGGTCTTCAGGACCAGGCCCTTGATCTTTTCCGAGTTGCCTTCGATGTGTTCGGCATCGTCCTCGACCAGGCGGATGTTGCGGATCACGGTGCCCTGCTTGAGCGGGATCGAGGAGCCCTTCACCTTCAGGTCCTTGATCACGGTGACGGTGTCGCCGGCGGCCAGCACGTTGCCGTTGCTGTCGCGTACCACCAGGGCCTCGCCCGCGCCGTCGCCGGCGGCCCACTCGTGGCCGCAGTCCGCGCAGATGAACAGCGCGCCATCGGCATAGGTGTTTTCCAGGGTGCACTGCGGGCAGGCGGGAATGGCGGACATCGACAACTCTTCGGTAACGAAACGGCCGCCATTGTAACCGCCTGTTACCCCCTGCCCTTGCGTCGGCGGTCCCGTTGCCGCAAAGTGCGCGCCCCCTGACCACCGGCCCGGACCGCGCATGAAACTCGGCATCGACTTTGGCACCAGCAACTCCGCCGCCGCCGTGGTGATCGACGGCAAGGTCGTGCCGATCCAGTTCGGCCAGGCCGAACAGTTCCGCACCACCGTGTATTTCCCCGAGGTGATGCGCGACCCGAACGACTTCGAACTGACCCCCGCGCTGGAGCACGACCTGGCCCGGCTGGTCGACGCGGCCGCGCGCGATGCCCGCGCCGCCGGCCAGGAGCGCACGCCCGATGCACTGCGCCGCGAGGCCCTGCGCGTGGTGCGCCGGCAGTGGATGGAAGAGCAGATGCGCGCGCCGCTCAGCTCCACCACCCTGCTGCAGAACGCGGTCTACGGCGATGACGCGCTGGAAGCCTACTTCGAGGAGAACGAAGGCAACCTGGTCCAGAGCCCCAAGTCGATGCTCGGCTACAACCTGCACCCGCGCGCGCGCCAGACCATTGCCGGCATCGCCACGCACATCCTCGAGCACATCCGCCTGACCGCCTCGCGCCAGCTGGACACCCCCATCCGCACCGCCACGCTGGGCCGCCCGGTGCAGTTCCGCAGCTCGATCGGCGAGGCCGGCAACGCACAGGCGCTGGACATCCTGCACGGCGCGGCGATCGCGGCCGGCTTCGACAGCATCGATTTCCTCGAAGAGCCGGCCGCCGCAGCGATGCATTACCACGCCGAGAGCCCGCAGGAGCATGACGCGGTGGTGGTGGACATCGGCGGTGGTACCACCGACGTTGCCCATGCCCGCGTCGGCGGTGGCCAGGCCCCGACCATCCACCGCGCCTGGGGCATCGCCCGCGGCGGTACCGATATCGACCTGGCCCTCAGCCTGGGCGGCTACATGCCGCTGTTCGGCCGCGGCATCACCCGGGTGCCGGCGCACCATTACGTGGAAGCGGCGATGGTCCAGGACATGACCCGCCAGCGCGATTTCCGCCAGCACACCTACCGCGATGTGGATGCGCCGTTCGGTCCGCGCCTGACCGCCCTGCAGGACACGGGCAACACCGCGCGCCTGTACCGCGAAGTCGAGCGCTGCAAGATCGCCCTGAGCAGCGTGAACCGCCATGACAGTGCGCTGGACTTCATCGAGCGTGGCCTGCAGGTGCAGATCGATGCCGCGCGGTTGGAAACCGCCGCCGGCGGCTACCTGGGCGAGCTGACCGCCCTGCTGGAGCAGGTGCGCAGCGATATCGGCCACGACCCGGCGGCCGTGTTCCTGACCGGCGGCATGTCCCGCGCCGGCTATCTGCAGCAGGCGGTGGCCAACACCTTCCCGGGTTCGACCCTGGTCCGCGGCAATCCGTCCTTCGGTGTGGTCCACGGGCTGGCACTGGCCGCCGCCAACTGATCCCTCTATTTCGCCAAGCTTTGTCCCACAAGGCCTGAAGAGGCGTGAACGGCCTTATTAACAAAACGTTACGCCGGAAGCGCTATCATCTTTCGGCTTCACAGCGCAATGCGCTTGACGCACCCAGCATTGTCTTCCGGGCCTGATTGGCCACCGTCCTCTTCGATACTGCCACCGTCGGCCTGTCCGCGGTGCCGGGATCGCTCATCGCTGTGATCCGGCTCGTTCACAGCATGCTTCACCCCGAGCCGCCAAAGAGACACTCAGATTGGGCGAACGCCTGGCTGCACTCCTTACATCGTCCGAGCCCGACCCCATCGACTGCCGTCGTTGCGACGCGGTGTGCTGTCGGCTCACCGTCACCGTGATGCCCGACGACAACGTGCCCGGCTATCTGCTGGACACCGATGCGCGTGGCGGCACGGTGATGGCACGCAACGAAGAAGGCTGGTGCGCTGCGATCGACCCCTATCACCTGCGCTGCACGATCTACTCGCAGCGACCCGCGATCTGCCGCCAGTTCGACATGGGCGGCGATGATTGCCGCCTCGTGCGGCAGGACTACCGTCGACAACAGCAGGATCTGTCGACGTTTTCTTCCACGCTTCATCCATAGCAGGAGCATCCATGGCTCGTACGCCAAAGACCTCCCCCAAGGCAAGCAACACCGTTCGCGTCGACCGCAAGCAAGGGTCCAATTCCGCCGTCAGCAGCCAGAGCATCGCTGCGGATCTGGCTGCCTTCCGCAAGGGTGGCGGCAAGATCGAAGTGCTGGGCAATACCCTGGCGCTGAAAAAAGCCGGCTGACATTGCTGCCGACCGCACCGGCATCGGCCGGTGCGGTGGCCGCACTCAACGGCCCAGGCTGACCCGCACGCTCCCGGAATGGGCGTTGATCGAAATATCCCCATCGCCCGAGCCAAGACGCGCATCCAGGCTCCTGCCCGGGCCATAGCGCGGCTTCTCCACCTGCCCGGCATCGGACTGGATCCCGCCACTGAACGTCTTGACGTTCAACTGCGCCGATACGTTCACCGGCAGTTTCAGCGCGACCGAACCGCTGACCGTCTGCATCGTCACCTTGCCGCCCGGCGCCATGCCGGTCGCGCTCACGTCCAGGCTGCCCGAAACGGTTTCCACCGCCAGCCGCTGGATTCGCCCAGCGTTGATATTGACCCGTCCGGAGACCGATTCGGCCGCCACTTCCCCCGATGCCCCACCGCCGGCCAGCAGCTGGCCGCTGACCGTGCGCGCATCCAGCCGTGCGGTCTGCAGCTGCGAACGGATGCCACCGCTGACCGTGTTCAACGTGGTCTCGCCACTGCGCCCGGCCGCGGTGATGCTGCCGCTGACGCTGTTGGCCTGCAGGCGGCGTACGTCGATGTCGGCCACGTCGATGTCCGCGCTGACGGTGCCAAGCTGCACTTCCACCGACCGCGGCACGCGCAGCTCCAGGGTCGCCCCGCCGTTGCTGCGGCCGCGCGGATACTCCACTTCCCAGCGCACGCGGTTGCTGCTCTTGTCCTGCTTGAGGGTGAGCCCATCGGCCAATGAGCCGGTCAGCGCCACGTCACTGCGATCCCAGCCACGGACGGTGACCTTGCCGGCGATGTTGCTGATTTCCACGCGCCCGCCGGCGCCCAGGGGATGGCGTTCGTTGACGCTGGTAGCGGCCTGGGCGACCAGCGGCAGGCACAGGGCGAGCGCGGCGATCAGGGACAGAGGAATACGCATGGGGTTCTCCTTCAGGTGGGCAGGCCGGCGGACAACACCGCCTGCTGGGTCAGTTCCAGCCGCAGCGCATAGGTACGCTGCAGTTGCCCGAGCAGATAGCGCGAGCGGGGATTTTCAGCGATGGCCGAGCGGATGGTGTCCGCACTGGCATCGAGTTCGTGCAGGGCCGGGCGCCAGTCCTCGGTGACCTCGGCATTGGGCAGGGCGGCGATGGCCTGCTGGTATTCGCCGGCCATCGCATCGGCCTGGCGCTGCAGCAGCGACGGTGCCGGCGTATGCGGGACCGGGGTCGGCACCACCATCAGCAGCGCCAGCGCGGCCGCCAAGCCGAGCCCGATACGCAGCGGCCAGCGGCCACGTCGGCGACGCGTCAACAACGTGGGCACGGTCGCCGCCGGGGACGGGGCTGCGCTCTGGGCCGGCAGCTGGGCGGCGATGGCCTGCCACACCCGCGCCGGCGGGACGCGCTCGGCCGGCAGGGCATGCAGGCGTGCAGTCAGCTCGTCGTGATCGGAATCATGGGGGTTCATGCGGTTTCTCCTAGGCGCGCACGCAGCAGGCCGCGCGCACGGTGCAACTGTGCTTTGGAACTGCCGACGGCCATCTGCAGCTGGTCGGCGATTTCCTGGTGTTTCCACCCTTCGATGTCATGCAGGACCAGGACCGCCCGGGCCCGTGGCGGCAGCGTTTCCAGCGCCCGCTCCAGGTCCATCGAGGTCCCGGCGCAGCGGTCCTGGGCCGGCAGCATCGCCAGTGACTCCCAGCCCTCCTCGCCGGCATCGCGTGCATCGCCGGTGGCATTGGCACGCAGCTCCATCAGCGCGGCGTTGACGCCCAGGCGGTGCAGCCAGGTGCCCAGGCTGCTTTCGAAACGGAAGCCCGGCAACGCGCGCCATGCCTGCAGGAAAGCCTCCTGCAGGGCATCCTCGGCGCGGGCCGCATGGCCGCCACACAGGCGCCACAGCACGGCGTACACCCGTGGCGAATGGCGCCGGTAGATCCGCTCGTACGCCGTGACGTCACCGGCCGCCGCGGCACGCACCAGGGCGTCGTCATCGGCGGCATCGGCCTCGGTCGGGGCGCTGGAAGTGGGCATGGTCGTGTCGAGCATATCCGTTGGATGCGGGGGGCAACGAAAAGGTTTAAGCCGCCGCTGGATTTCTTTTTCTGCGCGGTCTTTAAACCTTTCCGGTGGCAGCGGCATCCAATCCCTTGTCACTACCGGCGCTCGCCAAGGAGTATCCCCATGTCATCCAGTTGCCTGGCCGTGCTGCTCTCACTGGCCACCGGCTGCACGCTGCCGTGGAGCCCGTTGCAGATGCGGGTCACGCTGGCGCCCGAGGCGCCGGATGTCTGTGTGCAGTACGCACAGAATGCGCCGCTGTGCGCCTCCACCATGATCGCTGCGTTCGACGTGTACCGCAGTCCCCTGCAGTAAGCAGGCACCTCGATGCGGTGAGGCGCATCGGCATTACCATGGCGGGATCGGCACTATCGCTGCAAAGGAATTCCGCCCCCATGAAAGACCATCTGCCCGCCTGGACCCACGACTGGCTGCACTACGGCGTCCCTGCCCTGCAGATCCTGGTGACCGTGCTGGTGGCCTGGCTGCTGCGTCTGATCGCCCGTCGGCTGATCCGCCGCCTTGGCGAGCACTACACCCTGCCGCCGGAGATGGTGATGGGTGCGCGCCGCATCAGCAGCTTCGTGATCAACTTCGGTGCGGTGCTGATCGTGCTGAGCATCGTCGGCGCATCGGCCTCGGTGCTGTGGACTGCCTTCACCGGTTTCGCCGCGGTCGGCGCGGTGGCGTTCTTCGCCGCGTGGAGCGTGCTGTCCAACATCTTCTGCACGCTGCTGATCTTCACCACCCGTCCGTTCCGCCTGCACGACTACATCGAACTGCTGGAGAACGGCGAGAAGCCCGGGCTCAAGGGTCGGGTCATCGACATCAACCTGATCTACACCACGCTGCAGGAAACCGGCAACGGCCATGAAGGCACGGTGCTGCAGATGCCGAACAACATGTTCTTCCAGCGCACGGTACGGCGCTGGCGGGATCCGTCGCAGGCACCCGGTGGGATCCAGGGGGACGGTTGAGGGCACGTGCCACGCCGGTTGTAGATACCGACCGTTGGTCAGTATGCGTTATTGCGTGCCGACCAACGGTCGGCACCTACCGGAGCTGGCTGTCCTTGCTGCCGCGCCGGTTGTAGCCGCTGCCTTCGTGCTGGGCGGCGTCTTCTTCTTCCTGGCAGCGCACGCACAGGCGAACGCCGGGGACGGCCTTGCGCCGCGCCTCGGGAATGGGTGCCTCGCACTGTTCGCAGTGGGTCAGCCCGGGGCCGTCGCGCAGCTGTGCGCGCGCCCGCTGGATGGCGTCATCGACGGTGGCGTCGATCTGATCCTGGACGGCGCCGTCGCCTGCCCAACCTGTCGCCATGATGTGTCTCCCATGCCGGTGTCAGGTCTCCAGCATAGACCCGGGCCCCGCTGCCCAGCCGACGTAGGGCTGAACGCGCGTGGCGCCGGGTGAACGCTTCAGGCGCGGCTTACCAGACCAGGTCGTCCGGTACCTGGAACTGGGCGTAGTACGCATCGTCCTCGGCGTTGCCGGTGCTCGGCTCGCTGACGGGCTGGCTGTTGTCGAGCACGATCACGCTGGCATCGCGCTCGCGGACCTTCTCGGCCGCCGCGCGCGGCAGCAGTTCGAAGCCCTCGCCATGGCGGGCGATCACCAGGCTGCCCGAGGCCAGCTGGCGGCGCAGCACATTGTTGACCAGCAGAGTGCGGATCAGCGTGCCATCGTTGAAGCGGTACTCGCTCTCGCCTTCCCGCTTGACCTTGTGCGCCTCGATGATCTGGCGGACCTGGGCCTGCAGTTCCTGGGCGTGGGCCTTGGCCTTGCGGTCGGCTTCCAGCGCGCGATCGCGCTCGGCCTTCTCCGCGCGCAGGCGATCGGCCTCGCGCTGGCTCTCGCTGGGCGCGACCGGGGCCTTGCCGTGGCGGGCTTTCACCTGTTCACGGGCGGCCTGGGAGACCTGGGATTTCTTGACCAGCCCAGCCTTGAGCAGCTGCTCCTGCAGGGGATTTGCCTTCGCCATACGCCTAGCATCTGTTGTTGCGGGATTCCGGAGCCCATCATACTGGTCTGCCCGCCCCGCCCCAACCGCCTGCATGACCGCCCTGAAGTACCTCGCCGGCTATCCCGACGCCCTGCAGCAGCAGGTGCGCGAGCTGATCGCGGGCGACCGGCTGGGGCCGTGGCTGGAACGCCGCTACGCCGAGCTGCACACGGTGCGCAACGACCGCCAACTGTACGACTACACCCAGGGCCTGAAAGAGCGCTACCTGCGCCAGTCCGCGCCGCTGTCCAAGGTGATCTACGACAGCCGGCTCCAGGTGCTCAAGCATGCACTGGGCACCCACACCACGGTCTCGCGGGTGCAGGGCAGCCGGCTCAAGGCCAGCCGCGAGATCCGCATCGCCACGGTCTTCCGCGAGGCCCCGGCCCCGTTCCTGAAGATGATCGTGGTGCATGAACTGGCCCACCTGAAGGAATCGGACCACAACAAGGCCTTCTACCAGTTGTGCACCCACATGGAAGCGGACTACCACCAGTTGGAGTTCGACCTGCGCCTGTACCTGACCCACCTGGAACGCACGCCGGGCTGAGCCGCGGCGGCCCTCATCGCGCAGCGTCGGGCCCCAGCCAGTACACTCCCCGCCCGCTTCCCGTTTTATATTGCCTGCCCGATGACCGACCCGATCCGACTCGACAAACGCCTGACCAGCCTGATCGGCTGCTCCCGTGGCGACGCCCAGCGCTATATCGAGGGCGGCTGGGTGACCGTCAACGGCCAGGTGGTCGAGCAGCCGCAGACGATGGTCACCGACGAGACGATCGTGCTGCGCGAGAACGCCGAAGCGACCCGCACCGAAACCGTGAGCATGCTGCTGCACAAGCCGGCCGGCATGCGCTCGGATGAACTGTGCGCGCTGGTGACCCCGGAGAGCCGCAGCGAGCTCGATGCCACCGGCGTGACCCTGCTGCAGCGGCATTTCCACGCCCTGCAGCGGGTGATGCCGCTGTCCGACGACGAGAGCGGCCTGGTGGTGGTCAGCCAGGACGGACGCGTGATCTCGCACCTGAAGGATCGCGGTGCGACGCTGGAGCAGGAATACCTGGTCGAAGTGAGTGGCGAGCTGGCGCCCTACGGCATGAAGCGCCTCGCGCACGGCCTCAGCTTCCGCAGCTGGCCGCTGCCGCCGTGCAAGGTGAGCTGGCAGAACGAAACCCGCCTGCGCTTTGCGATCAAGCCGGTGCATCCGGGCCAGCTGCGCGACATGTGCGCCCAGGTCGGGCTGGAGGTCATCAGCATCCGCCGCCTGCGCATCGGTCGCGTGGCGATGGGCAAGCTGGTCCCGGGCCAGTGGCGTTACCTGGCACCGGACGAGCGTTTCTAAACCGCGCCAGCACTCGCCCTGCACGCCCCGGCCGCTTACGATCGGGGCATGACCGAGAAAAAACCGTTCTGGCGCCGGCTGCTGCGCTGGCTGGGGATCGTTGTCGCCCTGCTGATCCTGCTGGTCCTCAGCGGCCTGCTGCTGGCCGATCACCTCACCCCGCAGGCCGTGGGCGAGCGTTCCACGGTGCTGCCCACCCAGGCCGACCAGACCCCGATCGATCGAGAGCTGGTCCGCCTGCAGGCCGAACATCCCGGCCAGACCGGTGTCGCCTTCCTGTCCGACGGGCTGGACGCGTACGCCGCGCGCGCGGTGATCACCCAGCACGCCGGCCGCAGCCTGGACCTGCAGTACTACATCTGGCACGACGACCTGATCGGCCACCTCATGACCAACGAGCTGTACCGCGCGGCCGAGCGTGGCGTGCGGGTACGCATCCTGCTCGATGACATGAACGCGCAGGACAAGGACGCGCTGATGATGGCGCTCGATGCGCATCCCAACATCGAGATCCGCCTGTACAACCCGTTCCGCAACCGCAGCGGGCTCTGGCGCCTGGTCGAGATGGTGCAGCGCTTTTTCAGCGTCAATCACCGCATGCACAACAAATCCTGGATCGCCGACGGACGCGTGGCGATCGTCGGCGGCCGCAACATCGGCGAGGAGTATTTCAGCGCCCGCCCCGACGTGAACTTCCGCGACCTGGACCTGCTGGTGGCCGGTGCAGCGGTGCAGCAGGCCAACACGATCTTCGACGACTACTGGAACAGCGACACCGCGGTGCCGATCCGCGCCCTGGCGTTCTACACCGAACCGCAGCTGCGCCTGCTGATCCGCGAAAGCGAGCACGAGGCGCGGCTGGACAGTGCCAAGCCGTACCTGGCGCGCGTGGCGCGTTCGCAGGCGGCGCGCTCGTATTACCGCGATGCGCTCGACCTGCACTGGACGCCCAACGTGGAGATCGCCTCGGATCCGCCGATGAAGCATCGCCGCGACGATCAGGCCGACTGGCTGGTGACGCGCCTGGTCCAGGAACTGGAAAGCGCACAGCACAAGGCGCTGTTGATCTCGCCCTACTTCGTGCCCGGCGAGGAAGGCACCGAAGGGCTGGGCGCGATGGTCGCGCGTGGTGCCCAGGTCGGCGTGATCACCAACTCACTGGCCGCCAATGACGTGGCCGCCGTGCACAGTGGCTACATGCACTACCGGGCGCCGCTGCTGCGCAGTGGCGTGCAGTTGTACGAGCTCAAATCGCGCGGCAACGTCGATGGCGGCGGCCTGTTCGGCAGCAGCGGCGCCAGCCTGCACACCAAGGCCTTCATGGTCGATGACCGGCGGGGCTTCGTGGGCTCGTTCAACCTCGACCCGCGTTCGGCCTATCTCAACACCGAGATGGGCGTGCTGTTCGACGACCCCGTGCTGGCCGGGCAGCTGCGCGAGGAGTACCTGCGCCTGGCCAGCCCGAGCCAGAGCTACTGGGTGGCCCTGGGACCGGACGGTGACGTCCGCTGGCTGGAACGCGATGCCCAGCCACCGCAGTGGCTGTATACCGAACCGGATACCGGGTTCTGGTTGCGCGCCAGCGCGCGCGCGATCAGCTGGCTGCCGCTGGAATCGCAGCTCTAGCTCAGCCGGCCCCGGCGACCTCGAGCTCGGCTTCTTCACCGTCCAGGGTCTCCACCGCGCGCCCGTGCACGCGCCGCCAGATCCACTGCAGCGCATGTGGCGGCGTACCGTCCAGCTGTTCCAGGAGGGCCAGCGCCTGGACCTGGCCGATCTGGCCGTGCCGGCACAGCAGGCTGGCCGCCGCCGCCGCGCGGGCGAAACGCAGGCTCGCCGCCAGTCCACTGCCGCTCTGGCGGATCAAGGCGTCGTGCACGGCCTTGGGCAGCTCCCATGCCGCCGCGATGCGGCTGGCCACGGGCAGGGTCCAGCTGTCGAGCAGGTCCGCCGCCAGCGCACGGGGCGGCGCGGCCACCGACTGCTGCGCACAGGCATCGAGCAGGTGGCGCATCACCAGCGCCGCGCCCAGGCCCTGGGTCAGGCCCAGCCACTGCGCGGCGAAGCCATCTTCGTGGGTCACTGTGCGGGCATGGTCGGCGGCCGCGCGCGAGGCCAGCAGCGCGTGCTCCCAGATCACCGCACTGAACTGCGGAAACGCATCGCACTGCAGCTGCATCACCGGCTGTACCAGCACCGCACTGATGATCTGGCGGATGCCATCGGTCCCCACCAGGGTGACCGCGCGCTGCAGCGTCTCCACCGGGCGCGCCTGCACCCGGTAGACCGGGCTGTTGGCGATGCGCAGCAGGTTGCCGGTCAGCACCGGATCCTGGCTGATGATCGCGGCCATCGCACGTGCCGATGCATCGCTGTCGTTGACGGTCTGGATCAGCTGCGGCAGCAGCTGCGGCCGGCGTGGCAGGTGCTTGGCCGACCAGTCACGGGCCAGCAGCGACGCCGTGACGGCATCGCGCAGCTCCACCGTGTGCGGCGCCGCGGCATCGGCGGCATCGCCACTGCGGGGCACCAGCGCGAGCGTGTGCAGCCCGGCCTGCAGCACCGCGACCGGATCAGTGCCCGGCGACAGAGCGGCGGCAGGCACGGCCGTCGCCCCCGCCTGCCCGGCGGCGGCACGCGCCCTCGATGGCTGCGCCACGGCACGCCGGTGGCGGACCAGGCCGATCACCCCCAGCAACGCCAGCACGGCGGCGCCAACGAGCATCACGCCGATCACGCCCATGGCCCTGGACACGCCGGATCCCGCACTTGCCTTGTTGCGACTGCGCCCACGTGATCCTTCCTGCGATGACCGGCCATCCACACCGTTGCCACGGCATCGGCCTGCGCTTCAGCAACTTTAATGGCGGCGCGACGGGAGAGCCCTGACAACACCCTCCGCCGGAATGCACTAGAATGGCGCCGCGCGACCCGTCCGAGACCCGACGACGTCGCTTTTTTTGTTTTACAACCCACCTTTTGCTGGCGCGTTCGCCGCTGTTCGCCACCGTTCGCACCATCGGAGCCACCATGTTATTTGAAACCCTCGAAACCACCGGTCACGAACAAGTGGTGTTCTGCCACAACCGCGACGCCGGTCTGAGGGCGATCATCGCCATCCACAACACCACGCTCGGCCCGGCCTTGGGCGGTGTGCGCATGCGCCCCTACGCCAGCACCGACGAGGCCCTCGCCGACGCGCTGCGGCTGAGCCGCACCATGACCTACAAGAACGCGCTGGCCGGTCTGAACGTGGGCGGTGGCAAGGCGGTGATCATCGGCGACCCGAAGCGCGACAAGTCCGAGGTACTGTTCCGCGCGTTCGGCCGTTACGTGGATTCGCTGGGTGGCCGCTACATCACCGCCGAGGACGTCGGCACCGATGTCAACGACATGGAGAACATCTACCTGGAGAGCGAGTACGTCACCGGCGTACACCAGGTGCATGGCGGCTCCGGCGATCCGGCCCCGTTCACTGCGTATGGCGCCCTGCAGGCGCTGATGGCGTCGATGCAGCACAAGCTGGGCCATGAGGAAGTCGGCAAGGCCAGCATCGCGGTGCAGGGCCTGGGCCACATCGGCATGGAACTGGTGAAGCTGCTGCGCGACCGCGGCGCCAAGCTGTACGTCAGCGACCTGGACAGCGCGCGCGTTGACCGCGCGGTCACCGAATACGGCGCCGAAGCGGTCAGGCCGGAGGACATCTACGACGTCAACGCGGACATCTTCGCGCCATGCGCGCTGGAAGGGGCGATCAATCCGGACACGCTGCCGCGGCTGAAGTGCAGGATCGTCTGCGGCACCGCCAACAACCAGCTCTCGAGCCTGGAAATAGGCGACGAACTGCATGCGCGCGGCATCCTCTACGCACCGGATTACGCGGTCAACGCCGGCGGTGTCATGAACGTCTCGCTGGAAATCGACGGCTACAACCGCGAGCGTGCGATGCGCCTGATCCGCAGCATCTACCACAACCTCGGCCGCATCTTCGCGCTGTCGCAGAGCGAGGGCATCGCCCCGCAGCGCGCCGCCGACCAGATCGCCGAATCGCGCATCCTGTCGATCGGCAAACTGAAGATGCCGCTGGGTCCCAGCACGCCGCGCCGGGGCACCCTGCGCGGCAACTGAGCCGTTGGGCGATACAACGAAAGAGGGCGCGATCATCGATCGCGCCCTCTTTTTTTACACACGTCGCAGTGAGACCGGCCGTCAGAACCCGGCCGAATAGCGCAGTTGCACCTGGCGCAGATCGCCCCGCGGGCCGAAGCGCTGGTCGTAGCCGAACGCCAGGCGGCTGGTGCGGCTCAGCCACGATTCCACCGAGAGCCCGAACAGCCCGCCCGAGCGGGCCGGCTGCAATCCGGCCACCGGCGCCCAGGCCTCGACCCCGACGAAGCTGGCGTCCAAGGCCAGGCCGTCGCTGGACAGATGCTGTTGCCACTCGGCATAGCCGCGCAGCGACCAGCCGCCCCAGCGACGCTCGGCACGCAGACCGGCCAGGGCCTGGCTGCGCGTGCTCACGGCATCGTGCGCGCGCAGGCCAAAGCCCATGCCGCCGGCTTCACTGAAACCGTCGCTGTCCACCCGGGCGTACTCGGCGCCGAGATAAGGCGTCAGCGAGCCGGTGGCGCTGCCGAAGCGGTAGCCCGATTCCACGCTGGCCGCGCTGAAGCTGCCGCCGTAGCGCGCGTTGACGCCGTACTGGCCGGCCCCCAGCAGCAGCTGGCGATCGATCTCACGGGTGAACTGGCCGGCGCCGATCTGGCCCATCGCATACGCACGGCCGGTCCCCCAGCCCGCATAGACCTGCGCCTGCGATTGACGGTCGCGGCCGCGGTCACTGCCCCACTCGCGGCTGCCGTAGCTGCGGGTTTCGCCGAACGCGAAACCGAGCATGCCGTGGCTGCCCAGCGCCATGTCTTGGCCCATCATCCAGCCCCGGGTCGCCACCCCGTTGCCGGCGAAGCTGCCCTGGCCCGCCTCGCCCAACGCACTCTGCCAGGCACCGCGCAGGCGCGGCGCGGCCTGCACGTCACCGACCCGTGCCGACAGCGCACGACGGTTCATGTCGATACTGTCGAAGGTCGCCGCCGTCGCCAGCGCATGCGCCTTGCCGGAGAGGCTGTCCAGGCTCGCCTGCAAGGCGTTGGCCCCGTCGACCTGCTGCAGCTGGCCGGCCGCGTCCGCGAACCCGTCCAGCGCCGCCCCCTTGCCATCGAGCACCTCGAACGCGGATTCCACGCGCGCCGCCGAGGCCAGGGCCGTTCCACCGAGGCCGGCCTGCAGGCTCGCGCTGGTCACGTTGATGCGGTCGGTGACCAGGGTGACGTCATTGTTTGCATGCAACAGGCTGGCCTGGAGCAGCGTGCCGGCCGCCAGCCCGTTGGTGACGCTGGCGAACGTGCCGGTCACCCCCCCATCGGCGTGCAGCAGCGGCTGCGTGCGTCCGTCCCGGGGAACGTAGCCGCTGATGATGCTGTCCACGCGCACCGTGCCGGCCAGCGTGGCGGTGCCGTTCACCAGGAGCGGGTTGGCACCCAGTGCGACCACCAGTTGCGCGCTGGCACGCTGGATGTAGTTGCCTTCGATGACCGCATCGATGTTGTCGCTGCGCAGGATCACGCTGGCGCCGTTGTCCACGTTGCCGCTGACCCGCGTGGTGCCGTTCATGAACTGCAGCGCCGCAGCATTGGGATCGCCCGCCTGCGGCGCGATGAGCACGTTGGAGCGCAGCGACGCACCGCCGCGCAGCGCGAGGGTGCCGCGCTCGATGAGGGTGTCACCGGTGTAGGTATTGGTGCCGGCCAGGGTCAACGCACCCGCACCCTGCTTGGTCAGCCCGCCGTTGCCGCTGATGTCGTTGCTCCACACCGAATCCAGCCCCAGCGTGGCGACGTCTACCGTCACATCGCCCCAGTCCAGCCTGGCCGGACCATTGATCGCCTTGGCGATGTTGAGCAGGCCGTAGCCGAACGTCCGGTCCACGCCGGCCGCGCCGAGATCGGTCGCGGTGCCCAGCAGCGTCTGGCGCACCAGGTCGTTGGTGAAATACGGATATTTCTGCCACACCAGGGCCGCCGCGCCGGAGACCAGCGGCGCCGCATAGGACGTGCCCGAGCCATAGTAGTACTCCGGCGTGCCGCCCTTGTTGGCCGGATCGACATAGGCCACCGTGCCCGGTGCGGCGAGGCAATACTGCGCCGCGACGCCGCAGGCGTTGGCATACGAAGCCAGCTTGCCCGGGTCTGCGGTATCGACCGCGGTCACGCTCAGCCAGCCGCGTTCCAGATCCGCCGCGGGCAGGCTGCCGCCCGGCCCAACCTGGCTGGGCAGCGCCGCCATGCTGGAGGGATTGGGCTTGCTTTCGTTGCCGGTGGCGAACACCACCAGGCCGCCGTTGCTGATGATGAAGGGCCGGTATTCCTGGGCGATCGGCGCGGTGGCCGCCGGGTTGGTCCAGTACAGGCCGCCCCACGAGTTGTTCATGATCTTGACGCCGGCCGCGATCAGGTCCTGATGCACGCCGTCCAGGCCGATCGCCCCGTTCACTTCGTTGCCACTGCCCGAGCCGTCATCGACAGGACGCTTGTCGGCGATGATCCGCGCCGAGACGATCTGCGCTTCGCTGGCCACGCCGCCCGGCCAGCTGCCGACCCTGCGACCGGCGGCCAGTTCGGCGACGACGGTGCCGTGGCCGACCACGTCGTCCACATTGATGTTATTCACGCGCGGATCGACGTAGGTGTAGTTCGCCAGCACCCGCCCATTGAGCGCGGGATGCTCACGGTTCACGCCCGAGTCGACGATGCCGATGCGCACGCCGGCACCGGTCCAGCCGGCGGACTGCGCCGGCCCCGCCTGGACGATGGCCAGGTGCGCGTCGATCGCCGGCTGCGGCGTCGGCGCCGTGGTCGGCGGTGGAGAAGGTGGCGTGGTCGGGGGCGGCGACGGGGGCTGGGTCGGAGGCGGCGAAGGCTCCAGATCCCCGCGGACATTGCTGCCTCCGCCTCCGCAGGCACTCAGTGCCAACGCCAATGCCGCGGCCAAGGCCGACCTGCCGATCACAACCTGCTTCATCCCTGCTCCCCTTGTGAATGGACCTTCCCCACCTGCCTGCCTCCCGGGCAGACACCGGCGGTCAATGCCGACCCTCTATACTGGACCGACCCCCACGCAGTCTGCCGGGAAATGCGCCGGCTTCCAACGCCCGCGTTCCCATTCCGCTCTTCGCTCACGCACCAAAGAGATTGCACATGTCCAACATCGTCATCGCCGCCGCCAAGCGCACCGCCATCGGCTCCTTCCTGGGCCAGTTCAACGGCGTGCCGTCCCCGACCCTGGGGGCCACCGTGATCGCCGCGGCCCTGGAGCAGTCCGGAGTACCGGCTGCGGACGTTTCCGAAGTGATCATGGGCTGCGTGCTGCCGGCCAATCTCGGCCAGGCGCCGGCCCGCCAGGCCGCGATCGCCGCCGGGATTCCGGTCTCCACCGGCGCCACCACCCTCAACAAGGTGTGCGGCTCGGGCATGAAGGCCATCATGCTGGGGCATGACCTGATCAAGGCCGGCTCGGCCAGCATCGTGGTCGCCGGCGGCATGGAGTCGATGTCCAACGCCCCGCACATGATCCCCAACTCGCGCACCGGCAACCGCTTCGGCAACTTCCAGGTGATCGACCACATGGCGCACGACGGCCTGGTCAATGCCTACGACGGCAAGGCCATGGGCGAGTTCGCCGAATGCACGGTGGAGAAGTACCAGGTCAGCCGCGAGGACCAGGATGCCTTCGCCATCGAATCGGTCCGCCGCGCGCAGGCCGCGCAGGCCAACGGCGCCTTCGACGGTGAAATCGTGCCGGTGAAGGTCAGCAGCCGCAAGGGTGAGGTCGAGTACGCACAGGACGAACAGCCGGGCCGCTCGGACATCGCCAAGATCCCGACCCTGCGCCCGGCGTTCAAGAAGGACGGCACGGTCACCGCCGCCAGCTCCTCGAGCATCTCCGACGGCGCCGCCGCGGTCGTGCTGCTCGCCGAGGAAGACGCCGCCGCCCGCGGCCTGCAGCCGCTGGCCCGCATCGTCGGCCACGCCACTCATTCGCAGGCGCCGGAGTGGTTCACCACCGCGCCGATCGGTGCGATCCAGAAGCTGCTGGAGAAGACCGGCTGGACGCTGGACCAGGTGGACCTGTTCGAAATCAACGAAGCCTTCGCCGTGGTTGCGATGGCGCCGATCCGCGAACTGGGCATTCCGCATGACAAGGTCAACGTCAATGGCGGTGCCTGCGCATTGGGTCATCCCATCGGTGCGTCGGGTGCACGCTTGGTGGTCACGCTGGTGAACGCATTGCGCAAGCGTGACGCCAAGCGCGGAATTGCTACCCTGTGCATCGGCGGTGGCGAAGCAACCGCCATCGCTATCGAATTGATTTGATTTGGTTTAACGCGCATTTCTCAAAACTGAATGCGCGATCGCTTGACAGCCAATCGTGGCTTGTCATCATGTTGCCGGGCGCGCAATAGCGCGTTGCCTAATCTAACGACGAGGATTCACAACAATGAGCATCAACAAGCTGCTGATCGCAATGGCCCTGGGCCTGGCCCTGACCGCCTGCTCGAAGCAGGAGCAGGCTGCTGACGCCGCCGCTTCGGCCAACGAAGCCGCCGCTGACGCCCAGGCCGCTGCTGACCAGGCCGCTGCTGCTGGCGCCCCGGCTGCTGACGCTGCCCAGGCTGCTGCTGACACCGCCACCACCGCTGCTGACGCTTCGGCTGATGCCGCTGCCCAGGCTGCTGGCGCTGCCACCGACGCTGCTGCTGAGCAGGCGAAGGACGCTGCCAAGACTGCGGAAAACACCGCTGAGCAGGCCAAGGACGCTGCTGAAGAAGCCAAGAAGTAATCACTTCTTTCTTCAAGCACGTCTGAAGAAGCCGCTGGTTCGCCAGCGGCTTTTTCTTTGGTGTTGTGTGGCGCGCTGCCGCGCGCACCGCGTCTTCACAGGCGCATGAATAGGCTGGCCTCCCATCCATCGCCGTTCTGGAGCGCCACATGAAGATCCGTCCGCTGACCACCTCCCTGCTGGCCGCTTCCCTGCTGCTCGGCCTGGCCGCGTGCAAGGGCCCGGAGGCCGAACAGGCCCGCCGTGACGCCGCGCAGGCCGCCGACAGCACCAATGCCGCCGCGCGCGAAGCCGTCGACAAGGCTGCTGCGGCCACCCGCAATGCCGCCGATGATGCCGCGGCCGCCTCCGAGCGCGCTGCCGCCGATACCCAGCAGGCGCTCGACCGTGCTGCAGCGGCCACCTCCGAGGCTGCCGGCGAAGCCAAGGTCGCCGCCAAGGATGCGGCTGCCCACGCCAGCGAGTCCACCGCCGATGCCGCGCAGAAGGTCGCCGACAAGGCACGCGACGTCGCCGACGATGCCAACAGGAACGCCAACGAAGCCAAGCGCTGAGTCCGGCCGCCCCTTCAAGTGCATCACGTGGGTCAGAACGCCCCCTCCCTGGGAGGGGGCGTCTGCGTTATGGGAGTGCGCGGTCCAGCACGGCCCCGACATCGATATCCGCCGGCAGCGTGCCGAACGCCATCCCATGCTCGGCGCCGAGCCGTGAGCGGATGAAGGCGGATGCGTTCGGACTCTGCGCCCGCAGCAGGACCGCAGCCTGCAGCAGCAGCGCCAGGCGTTCGGTGACACGGCGGGCCTGTGCCTGCTCCGGCGTGGCCGCGAGCTGGGCGCGCAACGCCCGCAGTGCGGTGTCATAGATCGCATCGGCACCGGCCACCGCATTCAATTCCGCATCCAGTGCGTGCAGCACCTGCGGCTCGCGTGACAAGGCACGCAGCACGTCCAGGCACTGGATGTTGCCGCTGCCTTCCCAGATCGAATTCAACGGCGCCTGCCGGTACAGCCGCGGCAGCATCGACTCCTCCACATAGCCCGCGCCGCCGAGGCACTCCTGCGCTTCATTGACGAACACGGCCGCGCGCTTGCACACCCAGTACTTGCCCACGGCCGTGGCGATGCGCGCGAACGCGGCCTGCTGCGGATCGGCCGCGGCCTGGTCCACCGCGCGTGCCACACGCATGGCGAACACCGTGGCCGCTTCGGATTCGATCGCCAGATCGGCCAGGACGTTGGCCATCAGCGGGTGCTCGCTCAGCCGCGTGCCGAAGCTGCTGCGGTGCCGTGTGTGGTGCAGCGCCTGGGCCAGGGCCATGCGCATCTCGGCTGCGGCACCGAGCATGCAGTCCAGCCGCGTCATCATGACCATGCCGATGATGGTGGCCACCCCGCGCCCTTCCTCGCCGACACGCTGCGCCCAGGCCCCACACAGCTCCACCTCGCTGGAGGCGTTGGACCAGTCGCCAAGCTTGTCTTTCAAACGCATCAGCCGGAACGCGTTGCGGTTGCCATCGGGCAGGCGCCGCGGCATCAGGAAGCAACTCAGGCCTCCCGGTGCCTGCGCCAGCACCAGGAAACCATCGGACATCGGCGCGGAGAAGAACCATTTGTGGCCGACCAGCGCATAGCTGCCATCGGCCTGGCGCTCGGCCCGCGTGGTGTTGCTGCGTACGTCCGAGCCGCCCTGCTTCTCGGTCATGCCCATGCCCAGAGTGATCCCGGCCTTGTCCGCGATCGGCACGTCACGCGGGTCGTAATGCGGGGCCGCCGCCTTGTCCGCCCAGGCGGCGAGCGACGGATCCTGGCGCAGCACGGCGACGGCGGCGTGGGTCATCGTCAGCGGACAACTGGTTCCCGCCTCGGCCTGGTGATGCAGGTAACTCAATGCCGCGCGCGCGACATGCGCACCCGGCCGCCCGTCGTGCCAGGACAGCCCGGCCACGCCATGCGTCTTCGCCGCCGTCATCAGCTGGTGGTACGCCGGATGGAACTCGACCGTATCGATGCGATGGCCCTGCGCATCGTGGGTGCGCAGGCGCGGCCGATCGCGATTGGCATCGAAGCCGATCCGGTACAGCTCATCGCCGGCGAGGCCGCCATAGCGCGCCAGCTGGCCCGCGAACGCGGCGGCTCCTTCGCGCTGCACTGCCTCGGCCAGTGCGACGTCGTCGGCCCACAGATTGCGCCCCCCGAAAGGGGGCGGCTGGTTGCTCACCGCGTGCGTTTCGAACGCGGGCAATGCTGACGTCATCACGGCGAGCTCCTTGCAGACAGATGCACCGATTCTGCCGCATCCCCCTGCAGGCCGCCGTTCATGCGGATTCTCACCTCCTGCACGAGCGCGGCGGCACAGTGCAGGCATGAACGCGGATGCCGACAACGACGACCTGGTGGTGCTCCGGCCCGAGGGGCTGTACTGCCCGGCCGGTGATTTCCACATCGACCCGTGGCGCCCGGTGCCGCGGGCGGTGATCACGCACGGCCATGGCGATCACGCGCGCAACGGCATGGGCCACTACCACTGCACCACGCAGACCCTGCCGATCCTGCGCTGGCGGCTGGGCGACGTGGACTGCAGCGCGCACGCATACGGTGAACGCTTCACCCTCGGCGACACCGAGGTCTCCCTGCATTCGGCCGGGCACGTGCTCGGCTCGGCCCAGGTGCGGATCGCGCATGCGGGACGGGTCTGGGTCGCCTCGGGCGACTACAAGCGGCAGCACGATCCAAGCTGCGACCCGTTCGAGGTGGTGCCCTGCGATACCTTCATCACCGAAGCGACCTTCGGCCTGCCGGTGTACCGCTGGCCGGACACGTCGCAGGTCGCGGCGGACATCGTGGCGTGGCGGCGCGAATGCGAAGCGCGCGGCGAGGCGGCCGTGCTGCTCTGCTACGCGCTGGGCAAGGCACAGCGGATCCTGGCCGAACTGCTGCCGCTGGATACGCAGCCGGCGCTGCTGCATGGCGCGATCGCCACCGGCGTGGCGGTCTACCGCGAGGCCGGGATTCCGATGCTTGCCACCGAGCCGGTCAGCGAGCAGGCCCGCGGTGCGGAGTTCGCCGGCAAGCTGATCCTGGCCCCGCCCTCGGCGGCGGGGAGTGCGTGGATGCGCCGCTTCAAGCGCGCGCAGCTTGGTTTCGCGTCCGGATGGATGCGGGTGCGTGGCAACCGCCGCCGCCGCAACTACGACCGTGGCTTCGTCGTCTCCGATCATGCCGACTGGCCCGACCTGCTGCGCACCATCGCCGAGACCGGTGCCCGTCGCGTCATCGCCACCCACGGCAACACCGACGCGCTGATCCGGTTCCTGCGCGAGCGCGGCGTCGCCGCCGAGGCCTTCGCCACCGGCTACGGGGACGAAGAATGAAACGCTTCGCCGCGCTCTACAGCGAACTCGACCGCAGCACCGCCACCGGCGACAAGCGCGCCGCGCTGGTGCGCTACTTCCAGCAGGCGCCCCCGCACGACGCGGCGTGGGCGCTGTTCCTGCTGGCCGGCGGCAAGGTCACCAGCGCGCGCCGGAAGATCGCCGGCAACGCCGAGCTGCGCGCGTGGGTCGCGGAGATCTCCGACACGCCCGCCTGGCTGGTGGACGACAGTTATGACCAGGTTGGCGACCTGGCCGAGACGCTGACCCTGCTGATGGACGATCCGCTGCAGGTCGGCGCGGATATCGCGCTGGCCGACTGGATCGAGCAGAAACTGCTGCCGGTCGCCAATCAGCCCGAACCGGTACGCCACGCAGCCATCACCGGGGCCTGGCAACAGCTCGCCTTCGACGAGCGTCTGGTGTTCAACAAGCTGCTGACGGGTGCTCTGCGCGTGGGCGTGTCGCAGCGGCTGGTGCAGCAGGCACTGGCGGAGTGGTCGGGGATCGATATCGCGCGCATCGCCCAGCGCATGCTCGGCAGCTGGGTGCCGACGCCCGGATTGCTGGCGGCCCTGCTGTCACCGAAAGAACGCCCTGAAGATCGCCAGCAGCCCTACCCGTTCTTCCTGGCCTCGCCGCTGGAGGCGGAGGTCGACACGCTCGGTGCGATCGAGGACTGGTTGCTGGAATGGAAGTGGGACGGTATCCGCCTGCAGGTGCTGCGTCGCCAGGGCGAGGTCGCCCTGTGGTCGCGCGGCGAAGAGCGGCTGGATGGCCGCTTCCCCGAAATCGACGCGGCGGCGATGGCGTTGCCCGATGGCTGCGTGATCGATGGCGAGCTGCTGGCCTGGGCCGACGGCGACGCACTGCCGCTGCCGTTCACCGCGCTGCAGACCCGCATCCAGCGGCTCAAGCCCGGGCCGAAGACACTGCGCGATACGCCGGTGCGCGTGCTCGCCTACGATCTGCTCGAGCTGGGCGGTGAAGACCTGCGCGCGCTGCCGCTCGCGCAGCGGCGTGCGCGCCTGGCCGACGTCCTCGCCACGCTGGACGACCCGCGCCTGATGCTGTCGCCGGCGGTCAGCGTCGCGGACTGGAGCGCCGCCGCCGTTCACCGCGATCTCGCCCGCGAGCGTGGTGTGGAAGGCTTGATGCTCAAGCGCTGCGATTCGGTCTACCAGGCCGGACGCCGGCGCGGCGACTGGTGGAAATGGAAAATCGATCCGCTGACCATCGATGCGGTGATGATCTATGCGCAGTCCGGCCATGGCCGGCGCAGCACGCTGTACACCGATTACACCTTCGGGGTGTGGGATGGCGAAACCCTGGTGCCGGTGGCCAAGGCGTACTCGGGCCTGGACGACAAGGAAATCCTCGCGCTGGACCGCTGGATCCGCGCGAACACGATCGAACGGTTCGGGCCGGTGCGCAGTGTCCGTGGCGAACAGGTGTTCGAACTCGGCTTTGAAGCGGTGAACCGCAGCAAGCGCCACAAGTCCGGCATCGCGGTGCGCTTCCCCCGCATCCTGCGCTGGCGGCACGACAAGCCGGCCAGTGAGGCCGACAGCCTGGCCCAGCTGCAGGCGCTGGCGCGGTGACGCGACGGGAGGCCATGGCCCGCCTGACGGCGTGGTTCGCCAGCCGGGGCTGGGCGCCGCTGCCCTTCCAGAAAGCGATGTGGCGGCACTATCTGGCCGGCGAGTCCGGCCTGCTGCATACACCGACCGGCAGCGGCAAGACACTGGCGATGTTCGGCGGTCCGCTGCTGCAGGCGCTGCACGATCCGCCGCCACGGTCGACCCGCGGCCGTGCGAAGACACCGGTGCCGGTCCTGCAGGTCTTGTGGATCACGCCGCTGCGTGCGCTGGCCGCCGACACCGCGCGCGCGCTGCGTGAGCCGCTGGACGCGCTCGGGCTGGACTGGCAGGTGGGCCTGCGCACCGGCGATGCCAGCGCGCGCGACAAGCGCCTGGCGCGCGAGGGCCGGCTCGATGTGCTGGTGACTACCCCGGAGTCGCTGGCGTTGTTGCTGAGCTATCCCGACACGATGGCGCGCCTGCAGCACCTGCGCTGCGTGGTCGTGGATGAGTGGCACGAACTGCTGGGCAACAAGCGTGGCGTACTGCTGCAGTTGAACCTGCGCCGGCTGCGCGATGCCCTGCCCACCCTGCAGGTGTGGGGACTCTCGGCGACGCTCGGCAACCTGGACGAGGCGCGCGAGGTGCTGTTGCCGGACGTGCCCGACGCGCCGCTGGTGGCCGGCGCGCGGCCGCGCCCGGTCAGCGTGGAGACGCTGCTGCCGGCCCAGGGCGAGCGTTTCCCATGGGCAGGTCACCTCGGCTTGTCGCAGCTGCAGCGCGTCCTGGAAAAACTGCTGGCGGTGCGCACCAGCCTGCTGTTCACCAACACGCGTGCCCACGCCGAACTGTGGCACCAGGCACTGTCGGCGGTGTGGCCGGAAGAGCCGGACACCCTCGCCCTGCATCACGGCTCGCTCGACCCGGCCCTGCGCCGTGCCGCGGAACAAGGCCTGCGCGAAGGCCGGCTGCGCTGCGTGGTTGCCACGTCCAGCCTCGATCTCGGCGTCGATTTCCCCAGTGTCGACCAGGTCCTGCAGATCGGCAGCCCCAAGGGCATCGCCCGGCTGCTGCAACGTGCCGGGCGGGCCAGACATCGCCCCGGCGAATCCGGGCACATCGTGTGCGTGCCCTCGCATGCGCTGGAGCTGGTCGAGTACGCCGCGGCACGACGTGCCCTGGCCCAGGGACATATAGAAGCCCGCCGGCCACTGCGGCTGTCGCTGGACGTCCTGGCGCAGCACGCGGTGAGCTGCGCGCTCGGCGGTGGCTTCGATCCCGATGCGCTGTTCGCGCAGGTCCGACGCACGCATGCCTTTGCCGCACTGGACCACGCGCACTGGGAGGGCGTACTGGAGTTCATCGTGCAGGGCGGTCGCGCGCTGTCGCAGTATCCGGATTTCCACAAAGTCGTGCGCGATGACGATGGCATCTACCGCGTGCATGACCGTCGCGTCGCGCTGCGACATCGTTTGTCGATCGGCACCATCACCAGCGATGGCAGCGTCATGGTCCAGTTCCTGCGCGGCGGCCGGCTCGGCGCGGTGGAGGAACAGTTCCTCAGCCGGTTGCGCCCGGGGGATCGCTTGCAGTTCGCCGGGCGCCTGCTCGAACTGGTGCGCCTGGAGAATCTGACCGCGTACGTGCGGCTGGCACGCGGCGGCGATGGTGTGGTGCCGCGTTGGCAGGGCGGGCGGCTGCCGCTCTCCGAGGCGCTGGGGCATGAAATGGAAGCGGTGCTGGCCCGACCGCCGGAGAGTCCGGAGATGCAGTGGCTGGCGCCGCTGTTGTCGCTGCAGGCGCGCCTGTCGGCGTTGCCCGCGCCCGAGCTGCTGCTGGTGGAACACGTCCGCCGCCGCGAAGGTCAGTTCGTGTTCGTGTATCCCTTCGCCGGCCGCCAGGTCAATGAAGGGCTGGCCGCCTTGATGGCGATGCGCTGGACGCGCGTGCAGACCAATACGTTCGGCTACGCGGCCAACGACTACGGGTTCGTGCTGGCGCCGGCCCGTGCCGTCGAGATCGATGCCGCGCGCGTGCGCACCCTGATGGAACCGGAAGGACTGCTCACGGATCTGCGCGAGAGCCTCAACCTGGGCGAACTGGCGCGGCGCCAGTTCCGCGACATCGCGCGCGTGTCCGGCATGCTGGTGCCGGCACTGCCCGGCCGTACGCCACGCAGCCTGCGCCAGCTGCAGGCCTCCAGCGGGCTGCTGTACGACGTGCTGCGCCAGCATGATCCGGATCACATCCTGCTGACGCTGGCCGAACACGAGGTGCTGCACGATCAACTCGATCTCGGCAGCCTGGCGCGTGCGCTGGCGTCCTGCCAGGCACGCACATTGAGCCTGCAGCACCCCACCAGCCTGGGGCCGCTGTCCTTCCCGCTGTGGGCCGAACGACTGCGCGGCCAGCTCAGCAACGAAGACTGGAAAACCCGCGTCCTGCGCGCCGCACAGCAACTGGAGAAACGCCATGGCGCCTGAACTGCCGATCACCCTCGCCGGCGAAACCATCCAGCTGCTTGGCGCGCGTGCGCTGCATTGGCCCGCGCGGCAGGGCCTGATGATCGCCGATCTGCACCTGGGCAAGGCGGACCTGTTCCGGCGCTCGGGCATCGGCCTGCCCAGCGGGGGCACCTCCGATGATCTGCAGCGGTTGGGCGCGATGGTGCAGCAGCACGCGGTGCGCCAGCTGTGGATACTCGGCGATGTACTGCATGGCGCTGCACACCGCGCCGCGTGGTACCGGCAATGGCAGGGCTGGCGCGAACAGCATCCCGGGCTCTGGATCGGCGCGCTGGAGGGCAATCATGACCGGGTGCTGCCCAAGGCCGATCTCGGCATCGACCTGCTGGGTGAACGTGTCCAGGAGGGACCGTTCCTGCTGCGTCACGCACCGCAGCGTCAGCCCGGCCTGCACGTGCTGTGCGGCCACCTGCATCCACTGGCCCGCCTGCCGGGCATGCAGCGGCGCTGGCCATCGTTCTGGCTGCGCGAGGGAATGACGATCCTGCCCGCCTTCTCAGGATTCACCGCAGGTATCGCGCCGGTGCTGGGTACGGGAGAAAGACTGGTGGCCTGCGTCGAAGACCAGGCCATCGCGTTGCCGGCGCGCTAGGTCGACCCGCGCGCGACAGCTGTCACATAGTCAACGTGTGTGGATCAGGCCGCCGAGACCAGCAGGTCCGGCATCAGCCGGATGTCGGGCGCGTGCGGATTGGGCCGCACCGGTTGGCGCTGGATCGCGGTCAACATCTCGTGGGCGGCGGCACGGATGCGCGGATGGTGCTCCGGCGCGGCGTGCGTGATGAGGCTGGTCACATGGAACTCGAATACGTCTTCCATCACGTCCGGCTGATCCTCATGCAGCATCTGCAGTAGTCCGCGCAGTTTGCGGATTTCACTTTCCAGAGTTTCGGCCGAGAACAGCATTTCAATCTCCTTGGGTTGCGATCGGTCCACCGGACCGTAGGTCGCAAACGCAGCACCACCCTACCACCCGTCAGTCGCGGGCCTCCAAGCGATCAGGAATCGGACACCGCTTCGGCGTGAGCAGCACGGGGCGCGGGATGAAAAGCCGCGTACGCTGCGTTTGCCACGCTGTTGTCCCATGCCGACGGTGAGTCCACCGTCAATGAATGTTATTCCCGTCCTCACATCGGCGCGCAGGCACCGCGACGCCGCGTTATCAGCGGATGCCATCGGGTGCGTGCAAGGCGCGCATCGCCTGCGCGAAGCCGGGCGACAACGGCAGTCTGCCGAGCCAGCCGTGCTGCGTGCCGCTGAGCACGCGGAGCATGTGCCCGCGGCCGCCCGGCACGCGGCCCATCGGCTGGAACAGCAGATCGCGTGCGCGCGCCCAGCCGTCGCGCTCGGACTGGAACAACGGCGTCAGCCAGCGGCTCCAGTACTGGTAGATCGCGACATGGGCCCGGCGCTGCGCCTGGTAGGCCTGCAGCGCGGCATCGCGATCCGCATGGGTGCGCAGCGCATCGCGCAGCGCGATGGCGTCCATCAGGGCCATGTTCACGCCCTGCCCCAGCTGGGGACTCATCGCATGAGCGGCATCGCCGACCAGCACCAGCCGCTCGCGATGCCAACGCGAGAGCACCGCATCGCGATAGCCGGCGCGGGCCAGTTGCGCCGGTCCGGTCACGCCGGCGAGCCGCTCATGCGCCTGCGGCCACAGCGCGGCAACCTCATCGAGCCAGCGCGCCATGCCGTCACGCTCCCACTGCGCGAACCGGTCGCGGGGCAGGCTCCAGAAGAAACTCAGCTGCGGCGTGTCGTTGCCCGGTCGCGTCCCCACCGGCAGCAGGCCGATCATCCTGCGCGCGGCCACGTAGCGCTGCCGCAGTTCATCGATGTGCGGCCAATCGCCGCGCGGCAGCAGGCACCACAGCGCGCCCCACGGGTACTCGCGGTCCAGCGTGGTGCCCTGCACCTGCGCGCGCAGCGACGAGGCGGCGCCATCGGCGGCGATCACCAGGTCGTAAGGGCCATGCCAGTGCCCGCGTGCGTCGCGCAGGCGCCCCTGTGCGCTGTCCACCGCGACGATGGCGGTGTCGGCCTGCAGGTTGCCCGGGTGCTCCCAGGCATCGGCCAGCAGCGAGAACAGCGCGCCGCGCTGCATGCCTATCCCGTGCAGCGATGGATCCATATCGGCATAGCGCATGTCCATCACCGCGCGACCGCACGGGGTCTCGCCGTACAGCCGGCGCACGGCGGCCCCATGCCGGAGCACCGCCGGCAGCAGCTCCATCTGCCACAGCACGTCCAACCCGCTGGGCTGGAGCAGGAACCCCGCCCCGACCGGACCGGGCGTGGTGGCACGCTCGAACACGTGCACGTCGTGATGGTCACGTGAAAGCAGGATCGACAAGGCTTGGCCAGCCGTGCCGTAGCCGACGATGGCGATGGTGCGACGAGGGGTCATGCGCGGACTCACTGATAAAAAAAACCCCGCCGAAGCGGGGTTTTCAATGCGCAGCTGAAAAAATCACTCAGCCGGCACGATGTTCGAGGCTTGGGCGCCCTTCGGGCCCTGGGTCACGTCATAGGTGACCTTCTGGCCTTCCTGCAGACTGCGGAAGCCCTTGGAGTTGATCGCGGAGAAGTGCGCGAAGACGTCGGCGCTGCCGTCCTCCGGCGAGATAAAGCCAAATCCCTTGGCGTCGTTGAACCACTTGACGGTACCGTTCGGCATGGTGATGCGAGACCTTCTTCTATGAATGGGTGGTGTACGCTCAACCAGCGCACTGGCGGAGTATGCAAACCTTGTACCGGAATGACAATCACCCCCGTGCCAATTCACCGATCAATTCGGGCAGGCCGGAGGAGGCAGCGTCCACATTGGCCAGCACTTCGGCCATCGTGATTTCATCGCCATCGCCACAGCCGGCGGCCCAGTTGGCCACGATCGCCAGGCAGGCGTAGTCCAGTCCAAGCTCACGGGCCAGGCTGGCTTCGGGCATGCCGGTCATGCCGACCAGATCGCAGCCATCACGGCGCATGCGCGCGATTTCCGCATTGGTTTCCAGCCGCGGGCCCTGGGTGGCGCCGTAGCAGCCACCGTCCTGCAGGCGCACGCCGGTGACTTTCGCCGCGGCCAGTACCTTGCTGCGCAGCATCGGCGTGTACGGATGGCCGAAGTCGACGTGCAGCACGTCGGTATCCGGTTCTTCGCACAGGGTCGAGATGCGCCCCCAGGTGTAGTCGATCAGCTGGTCCGGGCAGGCCAGCACGCGCGGGCCGAAGTGCTCGGTGATCCCGCCGACCGTGTTGAGCGCAAGCACGCGCTGCGCGCCGATCTGCTGGAGCGCAGCGAGATTGGCGCGGTAGTTGATCTTGTGCGGCGGCAGCGAATGGCCTTCGCCATGGCGCGCCAGGAAGGCCACGCGCTGGCCCAGCAGCGTGCCGACCCGGATCGGACCGGACGGCGTGCCGTAACGGGTCTCGACCTGGTGGCTGCTCACGTCGTCGAGCTGGGCCAGCTTGTAGACGCCGGTGCCGCCGATGACGGCGAGGGAAATGTGTTCCATCATTCCTTCATCGCGTAGATGGCCGGCACGCAGCGCAGCGTCTCGTTGACGTCCATGCCGAAACCGAACACATAGCGGTCCGGCAGGTCGATGCCGGCGTAGTCGGCCTTGACGTCCGGCAGCGCGCGGTCGTGCAGCTTGACCGTCAGCGCGGCGATGCGCACGTCGGTCGCGCCCTGCTCCAGGCACCAGGTGCGCACGCCCTGCAGCGTGTAGCCCTCGTCGAGGATGTCATCGACCAGCAGCACGCGGCGGCCGAACAGCGCGGTGGCCGGCTTGTGCTTCCAGACCAGGTCGCCGCCGGTGGTTTCACCGCGGTAGCGGGTGGCGTGCAGGTAATCGAACTGCACATCCTGGCCGCGTGCGCCCAGTTCCAGCGCGAGCTGGCCGGCGAACGGCAGCGCGCCGTGCATGATCGACAGGAACAGCGGGACCTCGCCCTTGTAATCGCGCGCGATGGCGTCGGCGATGCCAGCGATGGCCTTGTCGATGGTGGGACGGTCGACCAGCAGGTCGGCCTGGGCCAGGGCCTGGGAAATGGTGAGGTTGGGCATCAGACGGTTCTTCCAAGGGTGTCAAGCAAACGGGATTGGGTGGTGCCATGGCGGGAATCGGCCAGCAGGCCGTCCCAGCCCAGCGCGCCGCGACCGATCAGGCCCAGCAGCGCAGCAGTGTTGAGGGTGCGGCCTTCGACCGCGCGCAGCGATTCTTCCACCAGTTCGGGGTGGCAGACCAGCACCACGTCGCAGCCGGCGTCCAGGTGCGCATCCACGCGCGCCTTGACGCCACCGGCCGAGAACGAGGCCGCCATGCCGATGTCATCGGAGAAGACCACGCCGCGGAAGCCCATCTCCTCGCGCAGGATCTGCTGGATCCAGCGCGGCGAGTAGCCGGCCGGCTCCGGCGCGACCTGCGGGTAGACCACGTGGGCCATCATCACCGCATCGGCGCCGGCGCAGATGCCGGCCGCGAACGGGACCAGGTCCAGCGCGCGCAGTTCATCGAGCGTGCGCGGGTCGCTGGCATCGTCGACATGGGTGTCTTCCAGCACGGTGCCGTGGCCCGGGAAATGCTTGAGCGTGGCCGCCATGCCGACGCTGTGCATCCCGCGCACATAGGCCGCGGTGAACGCAGCCACCACCTGCGGATCGGCGCTGAAGGCGCGATCGCCGATGGCCCGGTTGCCGCGACCCAGATCGACCACGGGCGCGAAGCTGAGGTCCACGCCGCTGGCGCGCACTTCGCTGGCCATCAGCCAGGCGTGCTGCTCGGCCAGGGCCAGCGCAGCCTCCGGATCGGTGGCATACAGGGCATCGAAGCCCTGCAGCGGCGGCAGTGCGCTGTAGCCCTCACGGAAGCGCTGCACGCGCCCGCCTTCCTGGTCCACGCAGATCAGCTGCGGGCGCGGCGCGGCGGCGCGGATCGCCGCCGACAGCTCGGCCACCTGCTCGCGCGAGGCGAAGTTGCGCTTGAACAGGATGACGCCGGCCACGGCGTCGTGCTGCAGCCATTCGCGTTCCTGGGCGGTGAGTTCGGTCCCGGCAACGCCGATCACGAGCATGGGGTGTCTCCAATACGGGGCGCCACCATGGCGCACCGCCGCATTGTCGCAGAACCCGCGCGCAGCGTCAGACCTCGCAGCCGTCCGGGCCGCAGCCGTCGCCCTGCCCGGCAGCCCCTGCGGGCGAACGTTCCGCCGCGATCTGGCGCAGTGCCTGGGCGAAGGCCTCCGGCGGCTGGGCACCCTGGATGGCGTACGTGTCGTCGATCACAAAGGTGGGCACCGACTGAATGCCAAAGCGCTGCGCCTGTGCCAGCTGCGCCTGGATCTCCTCCAGCCCCTCCTCGCCCGCCAGCAGCGCGGTGATGCGCCCGGCGTCGAGACCACCGGCAGCGCCGGCGGCGATCAGGGTCTGCGGGTCGGCCAGGTTGCGGCCCTCCACGAAATGCGCGCGGAACAGCGCCTCGCCGACCGCGGCCTGGACGCCTTCACGCCCGGCCAGCCACATCAGACGGTGCGCCGGCAGCGTAGTGACCCGGACCTGGCCCTGGTCGAAGTCCATCGGCAGGCCTTCGGCGCGCGCCGTGGTCTGGGTCTGGGTCAGGATCTGTTCGGTGCGCTCGGCGCTGCCGAACTTGGCCGCGTAGGCCTCGCGCAGCGGGACGGGCGTGGTTCCCGCGTCGGGGTCGAGCAGGAACGGGTGCCAGTGCACCTCCACGTCGGGCGCGTCATCGCCCAGCAACGCCAGGCCCTGCTGGAACCGGTGCTTGCCGATCCAGCACCAGGGGCACACCACATCCGACCAGATATCGATTTTCATCTGGCCAGACTGTGGGTGCTGCGGGGCGTTTACAAGGTCTGGCGGTCAGCCGCGTTCAGCGCTGGACCAGCGTGAAAACGGGTGCGCGGCCAGCGCCAGATTGTAATAACGGACCTCGTCGGTCACTTCAGCGCCGGCCCAGTCGGGCAGCGTGATCGACTGATCGGCGTGCTCGAGCTCGACTTCGGCCACCACCAGCCCGGCGTTCTCGCCCAGGAATTCATCCACTTCCCAGAGCAGCCCCTCGTGCTCGACCAGATGCCGGCGCTTGTCGATCAGCCCGCCGACACACAGCGCCAGCAGCGCGCGCGCATCGTCCACCGGGATCGGGTAATCGAACTCCTGCCGGGTAGGCCCGATCTCGCGCGATTTCATGTTGAGGAAGGCCTGCTCGCCCTGGATGCGCACGCGCACGGAGGCCTTCTGTGCGCCACTGTCGAGCGAGGCGGTGTCGTTGAGATAGCCCTGCGCCATCGGGATCACCGCGTGTGCGGCGGTGCGCCAGCCTTCGCCGGTGACGAGGTATTTGCGTTCGATTTCGATGCCCATGCGCCCAGTATGCGGCGATCCCGGCACGGCGGCCACGCGCTGCTTCTATACTGGCCAGCTGCCCTGCAAGGACGCCCGATGAAGCCCCTGTTCCCCACCCTGCTGCTGTCGTTGCTGCCGCTGGGCGTGTCGGCCGCAACGCCGCCCTCGCACGCGCAGATCGAAGCGTCCATCATGGCCATGATCGAGGCCGAGAAGAAGCCGGCCGCCTCCGCCCAGGATCTGGTGCTGCAGTCGATGTTCACCCCGCGCGGATTCGAGCACGGGCCGTGCTTCGCCAGCACGACGGTGACCGGCGCGTACGAGTGCCTGGTCGGCATGGAGATCGGCCTCAAGAACCGCTACCGGATGCTGCGCTTCGTCCCGCAGGGGATGGGCTGGGCGATGCAGCGCGCCGATGTCGATGCGCCGGTTCCTCCGCGTGAGCGCGTCCGCGAACTGCTCGTCGAGCAGCTCGATCATCGTGCCGCGGCCATCGACGATGCCGCTGCCCGCGAGGAACTGCGCGCCTTCCAGCAGGGCCTGCAGATCCTGGCGATCGAGGACTGCGAACTGCGCAGTACGGAGGCAGCGGAGATCCGCTGCGATGTCACCGCCGGGGACGGCACCGAGCGCGGTACCGACCCGCAGACCTATGTGTTCGATGCACAGGGCAAGTGGCAGAACGCCGCGGCGGAAGACCGCCGCTGAGCCCGGACGCGGTCAGCGCTTTTCGAACACCGCGATGCTTTCCACGTGCGCGGTGTGCGGGAACATGTCCATCGCGCCGGCCGAGACCAGGGTGAAACCCTGCTCGTTGACCAGGTAGCCGGCGTCGCGCGCCAGCGAGCCGGGATGGCAGCTCACGTAGACGATCCGCTTGAACTGCTTCAGCGGCAGCTGCTGCAGCACTTCGATCGCGCCCGAGCGCGGCGGATCCAGCAGCAGCTTGTCGAAGCCCTGGCGCATCCACGACGCCTGGCGCTGGTCCTGGGTCAGGTCGGCGGCATGGAACTCGGCATTCTCCAGGCCGTTGCGCACGGCGTTCTCTTTCGCACGCGCGACCAGGCCGGCATCACCTTCTACGCCGACGACGTTGCGAACGGTACGCGCCAGCGGCAGGGTGAAGTTGCCCAGGCCGCAGAACAGATCGAGCACGCGCTCGTCGGGGCCGGCATCGAGCAGCGCCAGCGCGTGCGCGATCATCTGCACGTTGAGCTTGGCGTTGACCTGGATGAAGTCCAGCGGGCGGAACGCCAGCTCCACATCCCACGGCGCCAGCTTGAACGACAGCGGCACCTCGGCCGGCCACAGCGGATGCACGGACTCCACGCCACCGGGCTGCAGCGAGATCGCGAAGCCGTGCTCCTGCCCGAAGGCGGTCCAGGCCGCGCGGTCAGCGTCGCTGAGCGGCTGCATGTGGCGGATGGTCAGGACGATCGCGTCATCGCCGGCAATGAATTCGATCTGGGGGATATCGCGTTTGCCATCCAGCGTTTCGATGAACTCGGACAGCACGCCGACCTTCATGCCGATTTCCGGGATGACGGTCAGGCACTGGCTCAGGTCCGCGACGAAGCGCGGATCGAGCTCGCGGAAGCCGACCAGGGTCTTGTCCTTCTTCTCGACGCGGCGCACCGAGAAGCGGCCCTTGCGGCGGTAGCCCCAGCTGTCACCGACCAGCGGTGGCAGCACGGTGCCAGGGCTGACGTGGCCGATCCGGGTCAGGTTGTCGATCAGCACGCGCTGCTTGGCCACGATCTGCTGCGACTCCTCCAGATGCTGCAGCACGCAGCCGGCGCAGACGCCGAAATGCGGGCAGCGCGGGGTCACCCGCTGCGGCGAGGCCTGTACCACCTCGAGGGTCCGGGCTTCATCGAAATGGCGGTTGCGCGCGGTCGGTTCGGCGGTCACCACCTCGCCCGGCAGCGCGCCGGTGATGAAGGTGACCTTGCCACCCTCGCCGTCGCGGCGGGCAACGCCACGGCCATCATGGCTGAGGTCGAGGATGTCGGTCTGGAAGGGGGTACGGTCGAGGCGGGAGCGGGTTCGGGCCACGTGGCAACAGGCTGCGGGCAAAAAGGGTGCGTATTGTCGCAGATACCAACTGCCAACTGACTTGCCGCCCGCTGAAACCGCTTGCAGGCCGAGCCTTCGCGTTTACTATGGAGGCAGCTGACATGGAGGCAGCCCATATGCAGATGACCCCGAGGGATCCCATGCCCCGATTCCTGCTCGTCGAGGACGACACCATCAGCCGCGGCTTCTTCAAGGCCGCGCTGGAAACCCTGCCGGCCCAGGTCGATACCGCCGATTCACTGGCGACGGCCATGGACCGCGCCCGCGGCAGCCAGCATGACCTGTGGCTGATCGACGTCAACCTGCCCGACGGCAATGGCACCCAACTGCTGCAGGAGCTGCGCCGCTCGCGGCCGGACACCCCGGCGCTGGCGCACACTGCCGACGGCGATACCTCGATCCACTCGCGCCTGCGCGACGCCGGCTTCAGCGAAACCCTGGTCAAGCCGCTGAGCCGCGAACACCTGCTCAAGGCGGTCCGCCGTGCGCTGGTGCATACCGCGGGCAGCCTGTCGGCCCCGCTCGACCCGGACGCGGACGATGCCGACAGCCCGCGCCAGGATTGGGACGAGACCACCGCCCTGGCTGCACTGAATGGGCAGCGCCACCACCTGATCGCCCTGCGCGAACTGTTCCTGGCCGAGTTGCCGGGGGTGCGCGACGCCGTGGCCCAGGCCCTGCGCGAGGACGATGTGCGGGCCCTGCGGGGGCAGCTGCATCGGCTGCAGGCGAGCTGCGGGTTCGTCGGCGCCGCACGCCTGGCGCGGGCGGTCCGCCAGCTGCACCAGGCGCCGGAATCCACCGGTGCCCAGGGACGCTTCCGCGTGGCGGTCGACGCGCTGCTGCAGTAGATTCCCGGCGCTACGTGCGCCGCCGGGCCAGGTCCTCCAGCATTTCCCAGGATTTCAGGCCGCGTCCGCCCAGATGGTGCATCAGCACCGCGCGCATCGGCCGGCGCAGGCTGCCCAGATCCTCGGGCCCGGGCATCGCATCGGTGGCCAGCGCCAGCAAGGCGCTGCCGGTCGCCGTCCCACGGCGCTGATCGACACCGCGGTCGCTGAGCAGCCGACGCGGCCCCTCCTGCGGGTCCAGTTCGTAGCGCGCGGCCGGGTCGACCGGCTCGTCATCGCTGCCGTGCAGCAGATCGAAGCCGAAGCCCAGCGCTTCCAGCAGATCGCGCTCGAAACGCCGCAGGGTCCAGGCCAATGGCTCGCCATCGCGCAACCGGGCACGCACCTGCGCGTAGTGGTCATAGAGCTCGGGCAGCGGGTCCTGGCGGGGCGCCAGCCGCATCATCAGCTCGTTGATGTAGAACCCGGCCAGCATCGCCTCGCCGGTCAGCCGCGGCGCGGCATCAAGCGCTTCAGCACCACGCAGCTGGGCCAGTTCGCCCCGCTGCACGGCGGTCAGGCGGATCCACTGCAACGGCTGCAGGGCCGCGCGCAGCGCCTGGCTGCGCGGGCTGGAGACACCCCGGGCGAGCACCCCGATCCGGCCGTACTGCTCGGTCAGCACTTCAACCAGCAGGCTGGTCTCCCGCCACGCCCGGGCGTGCAATACGAAGGCCGGCTCATCCTCGATGCGCATGGCTCAACCGCCCGGGGCCGGGATGGCCGGCTTATTCGTAGCCGAATGCCTTGAGCGCGGCTTCGTCGTCGGACCAGCCTTCGCGCACGCGGACCCAGGTTTCCAGGAAGACCTTGGCCCCGAACAGGCGCTCCATCTGCAGGCGCGACTTGGCCCCGATTTCCTTCAGGCGGGTGCCGGCCTTGCCGATCACGATCGCCTTCTGGCCTTCGCGCTCGACCCAGATCACCGCGCCGATGCGCAGCAGGTTGCCGTCTTCGACGAAGCGCTCGATCTCGACCGTGGTCGCATACGGCAGTTCCTCACCGAGCTGGCGCATCAGCTGCTCGCGCACCAGTTCTCCGGCCAGGAACCGCTGGCTGCGGTCGGTGATCTCGTCCTCGCCGAACATCGGCGGGGCTTCCGGCAACAGCTTCATCAGGTCGCGGACCAGCGACTCCAGGCCGTTGCGCTTCTGCGCCGAGATCGGATGCACGGCCGCGAACGTGCGGCCTTCGGTGACCTGCTGCAGGAACGGCAGGAGGGCGCCCTTGTCCTTGAGGCGGTCGATCTTGTTGACCACCAGCACCACCGGGATGCCCGAGTCGCTGAGCACGTTGAAGGCCAGGGTGTCTTCGTCATCCCAGCGGCCGGCCTCGATCACCAGCATGCCGGCGTCCACGCCCTCGAGCGAGCCGCGCGCGGCGCGGTTCATCACCCGGTTCATGGCGCGCTTCTGCGCGCGGTGCAGGCCGGGGGTGTCGACCAGGACGATCTGGCCCTCCGGGTAGCTGGCAATGCCCAGCAACCGGTGCCGCGTGGTCTGCGGGCGGTTGGAGACGATGCTGACCTTGGCGCCCACCAGGGCGTTGGTCAGGGTGGATTTACCGACGTTGGGGCGACCGATGACGGCCACGCTGCCGGAACGATGGGGGGTTGCTTCGTTCACTTGGAATCCAGTTGCTCAAGGGCGGCGGCAGCCGCTTGTTGTTCGGCCAGCCGTCGCGAGGCACCTTCGCCTTCGGTGCTGACAGCGGGGTCGGTTACGCCGCAGCGTACCCGGAAGGTCTTGGCATGATCGTCACCCGATTCTGACACCAGCTCGTACTGGGGCAGCGCCTTCTGTCGGGCCTGCAGCCATTCCTGCAGCCGCGTCTTGGGGTCTTTCTCGGGCTTGCCGGTGGCCGGCAGGGCCTGCATCGAGGCGCTGAACCAGGGCAGCACCACCGTGCCGCAGGCGGCAAACCCGGCATCGAGGTAGATCGCGGCGACGACCGCCTCCAGTGCATCGGCCAGGATGGAGTCGCGGCGATGGCCGCCGGTCTTCATCTCGCCGGGGCCCAGGATCAGGCGCTCGCCCAGCTGCAGCTCACGCGCGATCACCGCCAGCGCGCCTTCACGCACCAGCTCGGCGCGGGCACGGGTCAGCGCGCCCTCGTCGGCCTTGGGCCAGCGTTCGTAGAGCGCCTGGGCCACCATCATGTTGACGATGCTGTCGCCGAGGAATTCCAGCCGCTCATTGTTGGGCGTGCCGGCGCTGCGATGCGTCAGCGCCTGCTGGAGCAGGCCCGGATCGTTGAAGGCGTGACCGATCAGGTCACCGCGTTGGAAGGTCTTAGTCGGCACCGCTGCGGGTCAATTCCTGGTTTGAATCAAATTTGCCCACCACGTCCAGGTTGCCGATCATTTCACGGCGCACTTCGTAGTAGACCTTCATGTTCCAGCCGCCATCGATGCGATCGAACTTCACGTCGGCGGGTTTCACGTTTTCGGAGTAGTTGATGTACAGCCGCTTGAAGAACATGTCCTGGATGCGGCGCGGCTCCATGTTGCCCACGCCGGGCTCCTTGGCCAGGCTCTTCATCGCCGAACGGACGGCGTAGTACTCCTGGTACATCGGGAACAGCTTCATGCCGATATACAGGCCGAAGGCGACCACGATCAGCACCACCAGGAACGAGGTCAAGGTGATGCCGCGCTGCGATGTCATGTTCTTCATTGCGTTCTCCCCAGATACGCGTGTGTCATGGATCAATGGATAGCCGTGCCGATCCGCGACGGTTCGAAGCCGTCCTTGCAGAACCAGCCCGAGCAGTTCAGCCAGATCAGGAACGCCTTGCCCCGGAGGTTCTCTTCCGGCAACAGACCCCAGAAACGGCCGTCGTCACTGTTGTCGCGATTGTCGCCCATCACCAGATACTTGCCGGCGGGGACGGTCCACTGCCCTTCGCCGCGGGCGTAATCGGTCTCCAGCACGGTATGCGTGCGGCCCGGCAGGTGCTCGACCAGCAGCGAACTGCCCTCGCCCTGGCCGTTGTGGCCGGCGTACAGGCCCTTGTTGTCGTATTTGACCGGCTCGCCATTGAGGATCAGGCCGTTGCCCTGGAACTCGATCTGGTCGCCCGGCACGCCGATCACGCGCTTGATGAAGTTCTCGCCCTTGGCCGGATCGTTGTCCGAATGGCCCGGGAAATGGAACACCACCACGTCGCCGCGCTTGGGCTCGTCGAACGGGATCACCTTCGCGTTGTTCAGCGGCAGGCGCAGGCCGTAGGAGAACTTGTTGACCAGGATGAAATCGCCGATCAGCAGGTTGGGCATCATCGAGCTGGACGGGATCTTGTACGGTTCGGCGATGAAGCTGCGCACCACCAGCACGATCGCCAGCACCGGGAAGAACGCCCGCGCGTAGTCGACCATCACCGGCTCGGTGTCCAGCAGGCCGGCGCGCTGGGCGCGGCGCTTGGCGAAGTACAGCTTTTCGGCCAGCAGGATCAGGCCCGAGGCCAACGTCAGTACGACCAGGAGGAGCTCAAACAATTTCATGCAGTGTCCTTGGGAACGATTGCAGCGGTGTGGTGTGCCCCTGCGCGTCCGGCGACACCGATCCGGTGCCGCCCGCCGCTGCCGGGAAAGCCATCCGGCCTTACTTGTCCATCTGCAGCACGGCCAGGAAGGCTTCCTGCGGGATTTCCACGCGGCCGACCTGCTTCATGCGCTTCTTGCCTTCCTTCTGTTTCTCGAGCAGCTTCTTCTTGCGCGAAACGTCGCCACCATAGCACTTGGCCAGCACGTTCTTGCGCATCGCCTTGACCGTGGTGCGCGAGATGATCTGCGAGCCGACGGCGGCCTGGATCGCCACGTCGAACTGCTGGCGCGGGATCAGTTCCTTCATCTTCTCGCACAGCTCGCGGCCGCGGCGGTCGGCATGGCTGCGGTGCACGATCAGCGACAGCGCATCGACCTTGTCGCCGTTGATCAGCACGTCCACGCGGACGAACGGGCCGGCATCGAAGCGCACGAAGTGATAGTCCAGCGAGGCATAGCCACGGCTGACCGACTTGAGCTTGTCGAAGAAGTCCAGCACCACTTCGGCCATCGGCAGCTCATAGCTGATCTGCACCTGGCTGCCCAGGTAGTTGATGCCGATCTGGCTGCCGCGCTTTTCCTCGCACAGCTTGATGATGTTGCCGATGTACTCCTCGGGGGTGAGTACGTTGGCGCGGATGATCGGCTCGCGGATCTCATCGACCATGTTCACCGGCGGCAGCTTGGCCGGGTTGTCCATGTTGATGATGGTGCCGTCGGTCTTGAGCACTTCATAGACCACGGTCGGCGCGGTGCTGATCAGGTCCAGGTTGTACTCGCGCTCCAGGCGCTCCTGCACGATTTCCATGTGCAGCATGCCCAGGAAGCCGCAGCGGAAGCCGAAGCCCATGGCCTCGGAGCTTTCCGGCTCGAAGCGCAGCGCGGCATCGTTCAGGCGCAGCTTGTCCAGCGCTTCGCGCAGGTCCGGGTAATCCTCGGCATCGACCGGGAACAGGCCGGCGAACACGCGCGGCTGCATTTCCTGGAAGCCCGGCAGCGGCGTGGCGGCCGGATCGGCGGCCAGGGTCAGGGTGTCGCCGACCGGCGCACCGTGCACGTCCTTGATGCTGGCCGTCACCCAGCCCACCTCACCGGCGTTCAGTGCCGGCAGCACCTTGCGCTTGGGGGTGAACACGCCGACGTTGTCGACCTGGTGATTGCGGCCGGTGGACATCACCTGCAGCTTGTCGCCGGCCTTGATCTGGCCCTGCATCACGCGCACCAGCGAGACCACGCCCAGGTAGTTGTCGAACCACGAGTCGATGATCAGCGCCTGCAGCTTGTCGGTATCGCGCGGCACCGGCGGCGGAATGCGATGCACGATCGCCTCCAGCACGTCGCCCACGTTCAGGCCGGTCTTGGCGCTGACCGCCACGGCGTCGGTGGCATCGATGCCGATCACGGCCTCGATCTCGGCCTTGGCACGGTCGATGTCGGCGGTGGGCAGATCGATCTTGTTGATCACCGGCACCACTTCCAGCCCCTGTTCGACGGCCGTGTAGCAGTTGGCCACGGACTGCGCTTCCACGCCCTGGGCCGCATCGACCACCAGCAGCGCGCCTTCGCAGGCGGCCAGCGAGCGGCTGACTTCATAGGAGAAGTCGACATGCCCGGGGGTGTCGATGAAGTTCAGGTGGTAGGTGTGGCCGTCTTTGGCGACGTACGGCAGCGAGACCGACTGGGCCTTGATGGTGATGCCACGCTCGCGCTCGATCGGGTTCGAGTCGAGCACCTGCGCCTCCATCTCACGGGCCTGGAGGCCGCCGCAAAGCTGGATGATGCGATCGGCCAGCGTGGACTTGCCGTGGTCGACGTGGGCGATGATGGAGAAGTTGCGGATGAACCGCATCGAATCAGAAGACATAGGTGGCGGCGGCGCGTCGCGTCGTCAGGATGACTGCGGATTATCGCATGGCCGGCCCGGTCCCGCGTGCGGCCGCCCGCGATTGGCGTGATCGGCCCGCCAGAAACGACCGGGCCCGCCGAAGCGGGCCCGGAAACGCAGGCGGGGCGGGGCTTACTGCCCGGCCTTGACCGCCACGAAGGCGCTGTTGCCGTTGGCGCGGACCAGCAGCATGACCACATCGCCCTTGGAGTAGCCGCCCAACGCCTTGTTCAGCGCGGCCACGCTGCCGACCGGGGTCCGGCCGACCTGCAGCACCACCAGGCCCGGCGACAGGCCGGCGTCACGCGCCGACTGGCCATTGACCCGGGTGATGCGCACGCCCTCGCCCGCCGACAGGCCCAGCTGCTGGCGCTGCGGGGCGGTGAGATCGGCCACCTCCAGCCCCAGCAGGGCATTGGCGCCGGTCTCCGGCTTGGCCGCTTCCGCGGCCGGACGGGCCGGACCGCGCTCGGCGTCTTCGGCCAGCTCGGTCAGGGTGGCGGTGATCTCCCGCTCCTTGCCATCGCGCAGCACGCTCAGGCGCACCTTGCTGCCCGGCGGCAGCGCGCCGATGGCCGGCGGCAGATCGCTGAAGGTGTTGATCGGGCTGCCGTTGACCGAGCGGATCACATCGCCCGGCTCGATGCCGGCCTTGAGCGCCGCGCTGCCCGCGACCACTTCGTTGACCAGCGCGCCGCGGCTGTCCGGCAGGCCCAGCCCCTGGGCCTTGAGGCCATCGATCGGGCCGACCGCCGCGCCGAGCTGGCCGCGGCTGACCCGGCCGGTCTTCTTGATCTGTTCGACCGCGCCCATGGCCAGGTCGATCGGGATCGCGAAGCTGATGCCCATGTAGCCGCCCGAAGCGGAGAAGATCTGCGAGTTGATGCCGACCACTTCACCGCGGGTGTTGAGCAGCGGGCCGCCGGAGTTGCCCTGGTTGATCGCCACGTCGGTCTGGATGAAGGGCACGTAGCGCTGGTCCGGACCGCCGGTGCTGCGGCCGACCGCGCTGACCACGCCGGCGGTGACCGAATGGTCCAGCCCGAACGGCGAGCCGATCGCGACCACCCACTGGCCCGGCTTGAGCGTATTGGAATCCCCCACCCGCACCGTCGGCAGGTTCTTGCCGTCGATCTTGAGCAGGGCCACGTCGTACTGCTGGTCGCTGCCGACCACCTTGGCGGTGAACTCACGACGATCACCGAGCTTGACCTTCACCTCGCTGGCATCGGCCACGACGTGGTGATTGGTCAACACGTAACCGTCGGCGGAGATGATGAAGCCCGAGCCCATGCCGCGACCGCGGATGCTCGGGGTGCCGTCATCGGGGCCGTCCGCGCCCTGCCCCGGCATCTGGAAGTCCGGGCCGAAGAAACGACGGAAGAACTCGGGCATATCCTGGTCGGCCGGCCCGGCCATGCGGGCCTGGCGGTTGCTGCGCACGATGGTGGTCTCGACATTGACCACGCCCGGGCCCACCTGTTCGACCAGGTTGGTGAAGTCCGGCAGGCCGCTGACCAGCTGCGGTGCAGGCGCGCGCGGTGCGGCAGCCGCCGCCGGGGCGGCTGCGGTGGTCGGCGACGGCGACTGGGCGCAGGCCACCAGCGGGAGCGTCATGGCGATCAGCGCCAGGGCGTGGGTACGGATACGGGCGGTCATCAGACACGAACCTCCGGGTCAGGGAACAAAGCGGGGGGAAGCGCTCCGGCGCGCAGGCCGGAGCGGGACGTCAGGGCGACGATGCTCAGTCGCGGTGCCGGCGCGCGGGCTCGGCCGACTCGGCCGACTCCTGCAGACGCGGCTCGAACGGATAGAACGCGGCCTGCGGGGCCTGCGTGGAGAAGCTCGCATTCAGCGCGCCACCCGCGGCAGGGGCCAGGCTGGACCGTGGCCAGGGCTTGGCCTGCAGACTGCCGACCTCACCGAACGGGAACTGCCGCGCGGTGGCTGCCGGCACGGCCGGGGTCAACGGCGCCTGGCTGGCGACTGCCCGCTGCGGTTCCACGCTGCGCTCGGCGGCGCTGCGCGCGGCCTGCTGGGTACGGGTGGCGCTGGCACGGCGTGCCGTCGCCACGTCCTGGCGGCGGCTGGCCGCCGCGACGGCCGCGGCCGGCACTGCCGCCACGGCGAGTGCCTGTCCAGCGGCCGACGCCTCGGTGACCGGTGCCGCAGGCAGTTCGGCCTGGCTGGCGATGATGGTGGTCGGCGCGTCCAGCGGTGCCGGGGCCGGCAACTGCTCGCGGGTCATGAACATCGCCACGGCCGCGACGGAGGCAGCCAACGCCGCACCGCCACCCCAGCGTCGCCATCCACCACGACGTTCCTGGCGCTGCACGCCGCGCTCTGGCTTGACCTGCATCGCCGGCGCCGGTTCGGCTGCCACGGAAGCACGCACACGCTCGGCGAAATCCATCGGGGCCGGTGCGCAGGCCTGCCCGCGCAGCACATCGCCGAGCATCTGCCAGCGTTCGTTGCAGCTCGACAGGGACTCGTCATGTTCCAGCCGACGCAGCATGAAACGGGCTTCATCGGCCGACAGCTCGCCGTCGATCAACGACGACAGCTGCTGCCGGTAATGGGCGTCGAATTTATCGGGGGACGCGCCCCGGGAAGCATCATTGGACATATCGTGGCTCATGCGCGGCTCTTCTCGCGGGTGGCGCTGCCCACATCGAGCAGCGGCCGAAGTTCAGTGTCGATCGCCTCGCGGGCACGGAAGATCCGCGACCGCACGGTGCCGATCGGGCACCCCATCTTCTGCGCGATTTCGTCATAACTCAGGCCCTCCACCTCGCGCATGGTGATGGCCGACCGCAGTTCTTCCGGCAGCGCGGAGACCGCCTTCATCACCGTCTGCTCCAGCTCCTGGCGCATCAACTCGCGCTCGGGCGTGTCGGTGTCGCGCAGGCGCGTGCCGCTGTCGTACTGCTCGGCGTCCCCGATCTCGATGTCATCGGTGGGCGGGCGGCGGTTGTGGGCGGCGAGATGGTTCTTGGCAGTGTTCACGGCGATCCTGTGCAGCCAGGTATAGAACTGGGCGTCGCCCCGGAAGCTGCCGATCGCGCGATACGCGCGGACGAAAGTGTCCTGGGCCACGTCCTGACATTCACTCCAGTCCGCGATGTAGCGTCCGATCAGCGCGATGATCCGATGCTGGTACTTGCGTACCAGGACATCAAACGCCGCGCTTTCGCCACGCTGCACACGTCGGACCAGTTCCAGGTCCAGCTCCTGTGGTGTTTCAACCTCGGCCATGGGGGGCCGCACTCCTGTCAGCCCAACCGACGTCGGGCAATGAGACTGCCAATCCCGGGAAAAGTTCAGCGCGCGATCACACCGCGCCGCACCAGCTTTTAACCACCGTTCCGTTAAGGTTTCCGATCCAGGCAATGGATCGACGGCTTCTCTCCCCCAGCTATAGGGATTTGACGGGGAGGAAACAACCTCTGGATCATAGCCCCCTTCTCCATACACAACCGGATGGAACGCTCCCATGCTCTCAGGCTTCGATGGGCTCCGCTTCTCGCATTGGCACCCGCAGATCCGTGACGATGGCGTCGTCGTGCTCAGCCTCGACCGCCAGGACAGCAGCGTCAATGCGATGTCGCAGGACGTGCTGCTCGAACTGGGCGACCTGATCGAGCGGATCGCGATGGACCCACCCAAGGCGGTGGTGATCCAGTCGATCAAGGCGGCCGGGTTCATCGCCGGGGCGGACTTGAAGGAATTCCAGGAATTCGACCGCCGCGGCACCGTCAATGACGCGATCCGCCGTGGCCAGAGCACCTACCAGAAGCTGGCCGAGCTGCCCTGCCCGACCGTCGCCGCGATCCACGGCCATTGCCTGGGCGGCGGCACCGAGCTGGCCCTGGCCTGTCGTTACCGCGTGGCGTCGAACGACCCCTCCACCCGGATCGGCCTGCCGGAGACTCAGCTGGGCATCTTCCCGGGCTGGGGCGGCAGCTCGCGCCTGCCGCAGCTGGTCGGCGCACCGGCCGCGATGGACATGATGCTGACCGGCCGCAACCTGTCGGCCTCGGCCGCACGCAACATCGGCCTGGTCGACAAGGTCGTCGCACCGGCCGTGCTGCTCGATACCGCCGTGTCGCTCGCGCTGAAGGGCACCACCCGCCCGTTCAAGCAGCGCGCGACCGCCTGGATCACCAACACCTGGCTGGCCCGCAGGCTGCTCGCCCCGCAGATGGCCAAGCAGGTCGCCCGCAAGGCGCGCAAGGAGCATTACCCGGCGCCGTACGCGCTGATCAACACCTGGGCACGCACCGGTGGCAGCCCGATCCAGACCCGACTGGATGCCGAACGCCGCGCCGTGGTCAAGCTGGCCGGCACCCCGACCGCACGCAACCTGATCCGCATTTTCTTCCTGACCGAACGCCTGAAGGCCCTCGGCGGCAAGGACCACGGCATCCAGCACGTGCACGTCGTCGGTGCCGGCGTGATGGGCGGTGACATCGCCGCGTGGTCGGCCTACAAGGGCTTCAACGTGACCCTGCAGGATCGCGAGCAGCGCTTCATCGACCCGGCCATGGAACGCGCGCAGGCGCTGTTCGCCAAGCGGGTCAAGGACGACAGCAAGCGCCCGGCCGTGGCGGCACGCCTGAAGGCGGATCTTGCCGGCGAGGGCGTGGTCCAGGCGGATCTGGTGATCGAAGCCATCATCGAGAACCCGGAGGCCAAGCGTGAGCTGTACCAGTCGCTGGAGCCGAAGATGAAGGCCGATGCGCTGCTGACCACCAACACCTCGTCGATCCCGCTGGACGAACTGCGCGACCACATCCAGCGTCCGGCGCAGTTCGCCGGCCTGCATTACTTCAATCCGGTCGCGCAGATGCCGCTGGTGGAGATCATCCATCACGACGGCATGGCACCGGAGACCGAGCGCCGCCTGGCGTCGTTCTGCAAGGCGCTGGGCAAGTTCCCGGTACCGGTCGCCGGCACGCCCGGCTTCCTGGTCAACCGCGTGCTGTTTCCGTACATGCTTGAAGCCGCCACCGCGTATGCCGAAGGCGTCCCGGGCCCGGTGCTGGACAAGGCCGCGGTCAAGTTCGGCATGCCGATGGGCCCGATCGAACTGCTCGACACCGTCGGCCTGGATGTGGCGGCCGGCGTGGGCAAGGAACTGGCGCCCTTCCTCGGGCTGCAGGTGCCGGCTGCCCTGGCGACCGTGGAACAGGGCAAGCGCGGCAAGAAGGACGGCCAGGGCCTGTACAAGTGGGAGAACGGCCGCACGCAGAAGCCGGACGTCCCCGCCAACTACGCGGTGCCGGCCGATCTGGAAGACCGCCTGATCCTGCCGCTGCTCAACGAAGCGGTGGCCTGCCTGCACGACGGCGTCGTCGCCGATGCCGACCTGCTCGATGCCGGCGTGATCTTCGGGACCGGTTTCGCCCCGTTCCGCGGCGGCCCGATCCAGTACATCCGCGCCACCGGCGCCGACGCTCTGGTCGAACGCCTCAAGGTCCTGCAGCAGCGCCATGGCGACCGTTTCGCGCCACGCCCGGGCTGGGATTCGCCGGTGCTGCGTGAGCCGGTGATCTGAGGATCGCGATAACGCCAGCGCAAGCTGGCGTTTTTTGTGTCCGCTCGCGCGTGAAACCAGAACACCCTGTTACCAATACAGGCCTCCCACCCCCACACCCCGCATGCGATCCTCCCGCTCTGTCCCCGCCAGCGAGACCGCCCGCATGACGACCATCATCGCCCCCCGCATCCATGACATCGGCGGCCTGCAGGTGCGCCGTGCCGTGCCGACCCTGCAGGCGCGCAGCGTCGGTCCCTTCGTTTTCGTCGACCAGATGGGCCCGGCCGTGCTCTCCCCCGGCACCGGCATCGACGTGCGCCCGCATCCCCACATCGGCCTGGCCACCGTCACCTTCCTGTGGTCCGGCGCCATCGGCCACCGCGACACCCTCGGCTCGGACCAGGTCATCCGCCCCGGCGACGTCAACTGGATGACCGCCGGCCGCGGCATCGCCCACTCCGAACGCACGCCCGCCATCGAGCGCGAACACGACCATCCGCTGCACGGCATGCAGACCTGGCTGGCGCTGCCGAAGAGTGCCGAAGAGACCTATCCCGCGTTCTACCACCATGCCGCCGACACCCTGCCCCAGCAGCGCCGCAACGGTGCCTGGCTGCGCGTCATCGCCGGCCGCGCGTACGGCGAAGAATCCCCGGTCAAGGTGTTCGCCGATACCCTCAACGTCGCCATCGATCTCGACGCCGATGCGGAAATCGACCTGGATACCGGCCACGCCGAGCGTTCGCTGTACATCCTCGAAGGCCAGGCCCAGCTCGACGGCGTGGACGTTCCCGCCCAGCACCTGATCATCCCCGAGCCCGGCGCCCGCGGCCGCCTGCGCGCCAAGACCCCGATCAAGGCGATGCTGATGGGCGGCGAACCGCTTGATGGCCCGCGCCACCTCTGGTGGAACTTCGTCTCCAGCTCCACCGAGCGCATCGAGCAGGCCAAGCACGACTGGGAATCCGGCCGCTTCGGCACGATTCCGGGGGACGACAAAGAGTTCATTCCGCTGCCCGCGTACTGAGCCGCACACCCGGCGGCCAACCGTTCGTCGGGTCTTGACGTGGCCGTCACCCCGATGAACCCCGATTCAGCTACGTTGCGCCTGCCCACCCCGGGCATAACGTGGAGCACATCGATGAGCATGGGCAAGCGTCTGGCCGCCGAGTTTCTGGGCACGTTCTGGTTGGTGTTGGGCGGGTGTGGCAGCGCGGTGCTGGCCGCCAAGTTCGGCGGCGACGGCAATCCGCTGGGGATTGGTTTCGTGGGCGTCGCGCTGGCCTTCGGCCTGACCGTGCTGACCGGCGCCTACGCGTTCGGGCATGTCTCCGGCGCGCACTTCAATCCGGCCGTCAGCCTCGGCCTGTGGGCCGGCGGCCGCTTCCCGGCCCGTGACCTGCTCCCCTACATCGTCGCGCAGGTGCTCGGCGGTGCGCTGGCCGGCTTCATCCTGCTGCAGATCGCCTCCGGCGCGCCCGGCTTCCAGATCGATGGCAGCCAGGCCGGCGCGTTCGCCAGCAACGGGTATGGCGCACTCTCACCGGGAGGCTACAGCGTCGCGGCCGCGTTTCTGTGCGAAGTGGTGCTGACCGCCTTCTTCCTGGTCGTCATCATGGGCTCGACCCACGGCAACGCACCGGCGGGCTTTGCCCCGATCGCGATCGGCTTGGCCCTGACCCTGATCCACCTGATCAGCATTCCGGTCACCAACACCTCGGTCAATCCGGCCCGCTCCACCGCCGTGGCCCTGTTCGCCGGCAGCGGTGCGCTGGGCCAGCTCTGGCTGTTCTGGCTGGCGCCGCTGCTGGGCGGCCTGATCGGCGGCATCGTCTACAAATGGATGGGGGCAGCGCCGCGCTGAGGGTCCGGCCGGGCGGCCGCGCGCTGCCCGGCCCTCCCGTGGAGAAAGATTCACCAGAAACCATTATTTGTACACTGAGTCACATTCCGTTAAGGTCCGGGTCACTCGTCCGACACTGACGGCAGCGAGTCATCCGGTGCGCGCGGGGAATGCGCCACCACGGCCTGGGTTGTCGACGGCCGCCGGAATGCCTGTCAGCGACGGACGCGATCATCGACCCTGGGGGAACCATGAACGTCCTGCGCGCTGTCGTGTGTGTGTGTCTGCTGATGTCTGTCGGCGCCGTTGCGGCGCAATCCACCACCGAATGTCCGTCCCTGCCCGCCAGCAGCGGCCTGCACTGGCAGGAACTGGCCCAGCGGGATCTGATCCTGTGCAGGGCCAGCACCGCCGATGGGCGTGAAGTACTCAGCCTCACCCTGAGTGCCCGCAATCCCGAGCTGCCGTTGAACCGCGCGCTGCGACAGGAAAAAGGCAGTTTTGCGGGCGAAACGCTGTACTGGTATCAGCCCGACCTGGGCGGCCAGAAACCGCCAAGCTACGACACCCGCCGCATTACCGTGGTGAAGTTCGACAAGAACCGCTTCGCCCAGATCGCACTGTATGCCGGTGATCCCAATGAACTCGGTTCGCTGCAATCGCTGGCGCAGGGGATGAACCTGACGCCCTCGGCTGTCGCCGCCGGGCGCTGAGGAAGAGGCCGGGACGGTGCGCCGCGCCCATCCCGGAAGCAACGGTAGCGCCGGCCGCTGGCCGGCGCCTCCCACACGGTCAGGTGTCATGCGGTTGCCGGCCAACGGCCGGCACTGCCGTGCCTCAGAAGCGGCCTTCCTGGAAATCCACGAAGGCCTGCATCAGCTCCTGCTTGGTGTTCATCACGAACGGCCCGTGCCGCATCACCGGCTCGCGCAGCGGGCGGCCCGCCACCAGGATCAGGCGCACACCGGTGTCGCCCGCGCGCAGGGTCAGCTGCTCACCGCCGCCCAGCACCGCCATTTCCTGCTTGGCCACCGGGCGCGCATCGTCGCCCTCGCCGATCTCCAGCCCCCCTTCGAACACGTAGGCAAACGCGTTGTGGCCATCGGGCAGCGTGTAGCTCCAGCCCGCGCGCGCCTCCAGGGTTATGTCCAGATACACCGGGTCGGTGGCCGGCTGCACGATCGGCCCGACGGTGTCACCCACCTGCCCGGCGATCACCTTGACCTGCACGCCCTCGGCCGGCGCCGTCACCGGGATATGGTCCGGCGCGAACTCCTGGTATTTCGGGTCGGTCATCTTGTCGCGCGCCGGCAGGTTCACCCACAGCTGGAAACCGCGCATCTGGCCGGATTCCTGCTCGGGCATTTCCGAGTGGATCAGGCCGCGTCCGGCGGTCATCCACTGCACGCTGCCCGGTGTGAGCAGACCTTCGTTGCCGTGGTTGTCCTTGTGCCGCATGCGGCCTTCGAGCATGTAGGTGACGGTCTCGAACCCGCGGTGCGGATGGCTGGGGAAGCCGGCGATGTAGTCCTCGGCACGGTCGGTGCCGAATTCATCCAGCAGCAGGAACGGATCCAGGTCGGGCAGCGACGGCCCACCGATGACCCGCGTCAGGCGGACGCCGGCGCCATCGGAGGTGGCCATGCCACGGATGGTGCGCAGCACGCGCACCGGGGTTGGGCTGCTCATGGTGACTCCAGGGTCGGTGATCTATCGACAAGATGGCCTCGCCGGCCCCGCCGGCCAACCGTCATGCCCGCAACCGATTGTTCCAAGCGTGATGTTCCGATGACGTGCACGGGCACGCCCCCCACCCACCCTACGACCAAAGTACTAGCGGCAAGCCCCCGCCATTGCATTGACCCCGTCAGTGCCAAGGCGGACTCTTACGACGATCTCCAGGGAGACGCAATCTCATGAAAGGTTTTTCGAAACTGGGTTGGGCAGTCATCGCACTGCTTGGCGCATTCTGTCTAGGCACCGTCGCGCTGCGCCGCGGTGAACCCATCAATGCGCTGTGGATCGTCGTCGCTGCGGTCTCCATCTATCTCATCGCCTATCGCTTCTACAGCCTGTTCATCGCCGACAAGGTGATGCAGCTCGATCCGACCCGGGCCACGCCCGCGGTGATCAACAACGATGGCCTGGATTACGTCCCGACCAACAAGCACGTGCTGTTCGGCCACCACTTCGCCGCCATCGCCGGTGCAGGCCCGCTGGTCGGGCCGGTGCTGGCCGCGCAGATGGGCTACCTGCCCGGCCTGCTCTGGCTGGTGGTGGGCGTGGTCGTGGCCGGCGCGGTGCAGGATTTCATGATCCTGTTCCTCTCCAGCCGCCGCAACGGCCGCTCGCTGGGCGATCTGGTGCGCGAGGAAATGGGGCCGGTGCCCGGCACCATCGCCTTGTTCGGCGCCTTCCTGATCATGATCATCATCCTCGCGGTGCTGGCGATGGTGGTGGTCAAGGCGCTGGCCGAAAGCCCCTGGGGCATGTTCACGGTCATCGCGACCATGCCGATCGCGATCCTGATGGGCGTGTACATGCGCTACATCCGCCCGGGCAAGATCGGTGAGATTTCCGTGGTCGGCCTGATCCTGCTGCTGGCCGCGATCTGGTTCGGTGGCAAGGTCGCTGCCGATCCGGTCTGGGGCCCGGCCTTCACCTTCACCGGCATCCAGATCACCTGGATGCTGATCGGCTACGGCTTCGTCGCCTCGGTGCTGCCGGTGTGGCTGCTGCTGGCGCCGCGCGACTACCTGTCCACCTTCCTCAAGATCGGCACCATCGTGGCGCTGGCGATCGGCATCCTGATCGTCATGCCGGAACTGAAGATGCCGGCGCTGACCCAGTTCGCCGCCACTGGCGACGGCCCGGTCTGGAAAGGCGGGATGTTCCCGTTCCTGTTCATCACCATCGCCTGCGGCGCGGTGTCCGGTTTCCATGCGCTGATCGCCTCGGGCACCACGCCCAAGCTGCTCGCCAATGAGCGCCACATGCGCTACATCGGCTACGGCGGCATGCTGATGGAATCGTTCGTCGCGGTGATGGCGCTGGTGGCCGCCTCGATCATCGATCCGGGCATCTACTTCGCCATGAACGCGCCGGCCGCCGTGATCGGTCCGGATGCGGTCTCCGCCGCGGCCTACATCAGCAATACGTGGGGCTTCATCATCACCCCCGAGCAGCTGGAGGCGACGGCCGCGGCCATCGGCGAGCCGACCATCCTGCACCGCGCCGGTGGCGCACCGACGCTGGCGGTGGGCATCGCGCAGATCCTGCACGAGGCGATCCCCAGCGGCAGCAACGCGATGATGGCGTTCTGGTACCACTTCGCGATCCTGTTCGAAGCCCTGTTCATCCTCACCGCGGTCGATGCCGGTACCCGTGCCGGTCGCTTCATGCTGCAGGACCTGCTGGGCAACTTCATCCCGGCCCTGAAGAAGACCGAATCGTGGACCGCCAACATCATCGCGACCGCCGGCTGCGTGGCGCTGTGGGGCTACCTGCTCTATACGGGCGTGGTCGATCCCTTCGGCGGCATCCAGACCCTGTGGCCGCTGTTCGGCATCTCCAACCAGATGCTGGCGGGTATCGCACTGATGCTCGGCACCGTGGTGCTGTTCAAGATGAAGCGTGACCGCTTCGCCTGGGTGACCGGCGTACCGGCCGTGTGGCTGCTGATCTGCACCACCTATGCGGGCCTGATCAAGATCTTCGACAGCAACCCGGCACAGGGCTTCCTGGCCCAGGCGCACAAGTACCAGGATGCGATCGCCACCGGCACCCTGACCGCGCCGGCCAAGACCGTCGGCCAGATGCACCAGATCGTGGTCAACGCCTACGTCAACACCGGCCTGACCGTGCTGTTCCTGTTCGTGGTGTTCTCGATCCTGTTCTACGCGATCAAGACCATCTTCATGGCCCGCCGCACCGCGCAGCGGACCGACAGGGAAACCCCGTACGTGGCGCTGGAGCCGCACCAGATGGCGGACCTGTGATGAGTACCGAACTCGTCCCCGCCGGTCAGTACCAGGCCCACCGCCGCATCTGGCGGCGCCTGGTGCAGACCGCGCGGCTGTGCTGTGGCATTCCCGACTACGACAACTACGTCCGGCATGTGCTGGAGAAGCATCCGGACCGCGTGCCGATGGACTACAAGACGTTCTTCCGCGAGCGCCAGGAGGCGCGTTACAGCGGCAAGAACGGAGGACGGTGCTGCTGAAGCCGCAGCATCGGCACGGTCCCGACCGTTGGCCGGGATACCGATACAAAAAAACGGCGGCGCGAAAGCGCCGCCGTTTTCATTGGGCCGCACCGCGGCCTGGACCGGCCACGACGTGGGTCGTGGCGCCTCGATCCCGCCTTAGGCGCCGGCCATCCACTTCAGGATCAGCCCGGTCACATAGGCCAGCCCGGTCCCGGTGGCATAGCCCACGGTGCCCAGCAGCACGCCGACCGGGGCCAGCGATGGATGGAATGCCGCGGCGACCACCGGGGCCGATGCCGCTGCACCGATGTTGCCCTGCGAGCCGATCGCGAAGAAGAACAGCGGTGCGCGCAGCAGCTTGGCGGCGATCCACAGCACCAGAATGTGCGTGAGCATCCAGATCGCACCGAGCGCGAACAGCCACGGACGGTCGAGCAGCGAGAGCAGGTCCATCTGCATGCCGATGCAGGCGATCAGGAAGTACAGGAACATCGTGCCAAGACGCGACGCACCGGCCGATTCCAGCCGCCGCGCGCGGGTGAAGCTTAGGGCCAGGCCGAGCGCGGTGGACAACAGGACCACCCAGACGAATGCGCTGTCCAGGCTGAACTGGCTGGCCCAGCTCACGTTCGCCTTGAACCAGCCGCTCAGCGGCGCCGCGATGGCATGCGCCAGGCCGACACCACCCAGTGCCACGCCCACGATCACCATCAGGTCGGTCAGGCTGGGAATGCGCGCGTTCTGCGCTTCGTAGGCAGAAATCCGGGCTTTCATCTCATCGATGGCACGGGTATCCGCTCCGTTGCGCGCATCGATCTGCTGGGCGCGGTTGGCCAGGAACAGCAGCACCGCCATCCACAGGCTCGCGCAGGCCACGTCGACCACGGCGAACTGGCCGAACGTGGTCGCATCGGCGCCGAATACTTCGCGCATCGCCACCATGTTGGCGCCGCCGCCGATCCAGCTGCCGGCCAGGGCGGCCATGCCCTTCCAGGTATCGCCGGCCACGGTGGCCGGGTGGATCCAGGACATCGTCTGGAACGACACGATGGCGCCGAGGATGATGCCCAGCGTGCCGGCGCAGAACACCAGCAGCAGCTTCGGGCCGAGCTTCATGACGCCCTTCAGGTCGATCGAGAGCGTCAGCAGCACCAGCGCGGCAGGCAGCAGCACGTCACGGGCGATCGGGTTGTAGAGCGAGGTGTTGTGGCCATCGATGAGGCCGGCGGTGTTGTAGATGGCCGGGATGAAGTAGCACAGCAGCAGCGCCGGCACCCAGGCGAACACCTTCTTCAGCAGCGGCGTCGGGCCGCTGGCGGCCCAGAAAATCACGGCGAGCGTGGCGGCGATCAGGCCGAGGCCGACGATGTCATTGGTGATCAGGGCAGTACTGGGTTCGGTCGGCATCACGCCATCCTCTGTCGATCGAAGGGATAAAAAAAGCGCCGCATAGAGCGGCGCCTCCGGAGCTTAACATTGTCGTCACGAGGCCACACTTTGCAGTGCAGCGATCAGGGCGATCACGACGCAGGCAGCGAGCCCGTGCGGCTGCGCTCCGGCAGCGAGGCCCCCAGATCCAGGATCACGCAGGTCCCACGCGGCACGCAGGGCTGGATCTGCAACGCCCAGCCAAGGTGTTCACAGAGCCGGGCGATGAGCTCCAGGCCGATCCCGCTCTGCTCGTTGCGGTCGCCCCGCGCCATGCGGGCGTAGACGGCCGCGATCTCCTCCGGGCTCATGCCCAACCCGGGATCCTGCAGCGTCACCACCGCCTGGTCCGACACTTGGATGTGGATCGTGCCGCGGCCGCTGTTTTCGATCGCATTGCGCAGCAGGTTGCCGATCGCCGCCTGGACCACGCCCAGTGGCGCGACGATATCCACCCGGGCCAGACCGTCGACTTCGATGCGCAGGTCCTTGTCGCCCATCAGGTGACGATGGTCTTCGATGATGTCCGGTACCAGCAGGTCCAAGGGAATGCGTTCGCCCAGTGCGGCCAACCGCGCAGGATCGCGGGCGAGCACCAGCAGCAGCTGGATCAGCTGCTCCACGCCCTGCGCGGTGCGGTGCACGCGCTGCATCTGCTGTCGCGCACGCTCGGGAATGTCAGGCTGGCCGAGCGCCAGCTCCGAGGCCCCGGTGATCACCGCGATCGGCGTACGCAGTTCATGGCTGGCGGTACTGATGAAGACGCGCTCGCGCTCGACGAACTGTTCGTTGCGCGCCAGGTAGTCGTTGAGCGCATTGGCGATCACGTACAGCTCCGAGCTGGCACGCGGGTCCACCTCCACCCGCTGCCCGGGAACACCCGGGTGCAGCTCATCGATGCGCCTGGCCAGCGAGCTCAGCGGGCGCACCAACCGGCCGACGCCGAAGGACGCCATCAGCACGGTGACGATGATCATCAGCACGCCGGCCAGCAACACCCAGCGCGTGGCGAACTGTTCCAGCTCATGGAAATCGTTGATGTCCAGCACCAGCGCCAGCCGCCCCAGTTGAGGGGTCTCGCGGATCATCACGGCACTCAGGCGGTCATTGACCACCACCCCGTCATGCAGGCCCGGGTGCAGCGTGCGCAGGCTCTCCGGCACCGCAGGGCTGCCATCGATGTAGAACAACCGCAGTGTGTCCGAATCCTGCCAGCGGTAGTGCGGTTCGTGTTCGATGTGGTTGACGATGCTGTCCAGCTCCGAGTTGAGCAACGCGCGCCATGCCGAGTGCTCGGCATGTTCATGCACATAGTTGCCCACGCTGAACACCGCCAGCGAGATCAGGGCCAGATAGCCCAGCAGCCACCACACCATGCGCCGGTGCATCGGCGCTGGCATGCGCGTGCGCTTACGCCACTGCATCGGAACTGTCCGCAGCCGACACGCCCAGGCGGTACCCCACCCGCGGCAGGGTGTGGATCAGCTTCTGCTGGAACGGGCCATCCACGCTGCGGCGCAGCTCGTAGACATGCGAGCGCAGCAGGTCGCCATCGGGCAGCTCGTCGCCCCACAGCGCGAACTCCAGCTGCTGGCGGGTGACCGCGCCCGGGCTGGCACGCATCAGCACTTCCAGCAGTTTGCGGCAGGCCGGATACAGATGCAGCGGCTTGCCGTCGCGCTGCGCTTCCAGCGTGGCCAGATCCAGTTTGAGGTCGGCCACCTCCAGCACCTTGCGCGGGTTGCGTCCTTTGGCGCGCACCATCAGCGCTTCCAGGCGCACTTCCAGCTCCGGCAGCGCAAACGGCTTGGTCAGGTAATCATCGGCGCCGGCACGGAAGCCGGCGATCTTGTCCGGCAGCTCGTCGCGGGCGGTCAGCATGATCACCGGCACTTCCGAACCGTGGTCGGCGCGCAGCCGCCGCAGCACTTCCGGGCCTTCCATGCGCGGCAGCATCCAGTCCAGGATCAGGGCGTCGTAGGGCTGGGACACGGCCAGGTGCAGCCCGGTGACACCATCGGGCGCAACATCGAGCACATGCCCACGGGATTCGAAGTAATCGAAAAGATTGGCAACCAGCTGACGGTTGTCTTCAATGACCAGCAGCCGCATGGGAGACTCTCTTGACCGGTTGCGCGCATGGTAGCGGGAACCATGTCGGAATCCGGTCGCAATGGGGTGGTTACGACGCTTTTCCTACGCTGTCGGGCAGACAGTGGCTGTTTTGCCGATGAGCCTGGGCGTGACCGAATCCTCCCTCCTGCGGCGCTGGCCGCGTGTGCTGGTCTGCGTTGCCCTGCTGCTGGCGCTGGGGGCCGGCATCGGCCTGCGTCAGCCCTCGCCGCCGGATGAGCCGCGTTTCGTGCTGGCGGCCCGTGCCATGGTCGACTCCGACCAGTGGCTGCTGCCCCACCGCGGCAGCGAACTGTATGCGGAAAAACCGCCTGTTTTCATGTGGATGCAGGCGGCCAGCCACCAGCTGTTCGGCGGCTGGGCGCTTGCCTTCCTGGTGCCCTCGCTGCTGGCTGCCCTGCTGACCCTGTGGCTGACCTGGGATCTGGGTCGGCGGCTGTGGACCCGGCGCGTCGGCGGGTGGGCGATGCTCGCCTTGTTCAGCTGCCTGCAGTTCGGCCTGATGGCCAAACGGGCCCAGATCGACATGGTGCTGGTCGCCATGACCACGCTGTCACTGTGGGGCCTGTTGCGGCATCTGCTTGAAGGCCGCAACCGGCCTGCATTGTGGCTGGCCGGCTTCGCGGCCGGTCTCGGCACGGTCACCAAGGGCGTGGGCTTCCTGCCGCTGCTGGTGCTGCTGCCTTTCGCCGTCTGGCGGTGGCGCGCCCGCGGCACGCTGCTGCCGGCCGGCACCGCGCGCGACCTGTGGTGGCTGCTGCCGGCGTTCCTGCTCGGTACCGCAGTCTGGCTGGCACCGCTGGGCATTGCCCTGCTGCACTCGTCCGACCCGGCCCTGCACGGCTATGCGCGTGAACTGCTGTTCAAACAGACCGGCACCCGCTACGCCAATGCCTGGCACCACGTGAAACCGGCCTGGTACTACCTGCAGGTGATGGCGACCCTATGGCTGCCTGGCAGCCTGCTGCTGCCCGCGCTGATCCCGGCATGGTGGCGGCGCCTCAAGCGCCTGGACGGGCGCTGGTGGCTGCTGCTGGGCTGGGCCGTGCTGGTACTGGTGTTCTTCAGCGCGAGCCCGGGCAAGCGCGAGGTCTATATCTTCCCGATGCTGCCCGCGCTGTGCCTGGCAGCCGCGCCCCTGCTGCCCGGGCTGCTGCGTCGTGCCGGGCTGCGTTGGCTGCTGTGGGCGTATGTCGCCGTGCTGGGCGCGGCCGGGTTGTATATCGGCCTGCAACTCTGGAATGGCAGTGCGTGGGCGCACGCGCAACTGGCGCGGCGCGCCATGCCCGACAGCCTGCTGCCGGTGCTCGGCGGCTGGCTGCTCGCCTTCGGCGTGGTGCTGCTGGCCTTGGCACTGTGGTGGCGGCAACGCCGTGTCGGCGCGCTGGTGGTGGCGACGTCATTCCTGCTCTGGAATCTGTATGGCTGGGTGCTGATGCCCACGCTGGATCCGTACAGCTCCGCCTCCGCCGTGATGCAGAAGGTGGGCGCGCGGATCGGCCCGCGCGCCGAACTGGGCGTGGTGGCCTGGCGCGAGCAGAACCTGCTGCAGGCCGACCGGCCGGTGACCGATTTCGGTTTCAAGACACCGTGGGAGCAGCAATGGCAGGCCGCCGGCCCCTGGCTGGCGCAGGCGCCCGCACAGCGCTGGCTGCTGGTGCTGGATGAGGCGATCAGTCCCTGCGTGGACCCCGCGGCCGTGATCGAGATCGGCAGCGCGAACCGCAACCGCTGGCTGCTGTTCCCGGGCACCGCGTGGCAGCCGGACTGCCACGCGGCGGTGACCGCGACCGACACCGCGCAGGACGAGGAAGACTGAACGCGAGGCAGCGCTTAACCGGCGGCCAACATCGCTCCGACCGCTCTCCGACACCCCGCTGACGACCATGGCGCCGGAATCTCCCGCCGGCCTCTCTGTCCATGCTTCCAGCGCCCACCGTTGCCTTTTCCTCCGAGCGAGCCGCCACGGGCACGCCGCGCTTCCTTCGCGACCATCTCTGGGCGCCCCTGGCGGTGACACTGCTTGTCAGTGCGACGCTGATGGGTGCCGGCGGCGACCAGTGGTTGGCGGACAACCTGTACCAGCTCGAAGGCCATCGGTGGACGCTTCAAAACGCGTGGTTCACCACCCACCTGATCCATCAGGCCGGCAAGTGGGCCAGCAGTGCCGCCGCCTTGCTGGCGATCGTGCTGTGCACCCACGCCTGGCGCAGCGAACGCGCGGCCGCGTGGCGCTGGCCGCTGCTGTACCTGGTACTGGCCGTCGCGCTGGGCACGGGCCTGGTCTCGCTGCTCAAGTCGCTGACCAACATGGACTGCCCGTGGGATCTGGCCCGCTACGGCGGCACCCGCGAGTTCATCGGACTCCTCTCGCCCCGCCCGCCGGGCATGCCGCGTGGCGTGTGCTTCCCGGGCGGGCACTCCAGCGCTGGTTTCGCATGGGTCAGCCTGTACTTCTTCGCCCGGATGGTGCGCCCGGCCTGGCGCTGGCGCGGCCTGGCGGCGGGCCTGTTGGCCGGCGGCGTGTTCGGGTTGTCGCAGCAACTGCGTGGCGCGCACTTCCTGTCGCATGACCTGTGGACACTGGCTACCTGCTGGGCGGTGTCGCTCGGCCTGTATCTGCTGGTCCAGCGTATACGGCGTGGCGAACGCAGCGCTGCAGTGGTCGCCGCGCCGGGAGAGGCCACATGAGCGCTGCCCTCCCGCGCGCCGCGCGCTTCCCGGCGCTGGCCGCGCTGCGTGCCTGGCGCCCGCAGTGCACGACCGAGACCCTGATCCTGCTCACCAGCGTGTTCTTCGCGCTGGCCTGCAATGGCTTGTTCTGGCACAGCGCGATGGCGACCCACCCGGGTAGCCTCCGCTTCGCGCTCTCGCTGCTGCTGTTCCTGGTCGGCGCGCACAGCCTGCTGATGGGGCTGCTGGTCTGGCGCTGGAATGCCAAAGTGGTCCTCAGCGTGCTGCTGCTCGGCACCGCACTGGCTGCGCACTACATGAGCAGTTACCACATCTACCTGGATGCGGACATGCTGCGCAACGTGCTGGCGACCGACCACAAGGAAAGCCGGGAACTGATCACCCCCACCCTGATCCTGCCGCTGCTGCTGTTGGCCTTCGCACCCATGCTGCTGCTGTGGCGCGTGCAGCTGCGCCGGCGCACGCTGGGCAGGGCGCTGCTGTGGCGTGTTGGCTTTCTGGTGGTGTCGGCGTTGGTCGCCTTCGGTGGGGCGATGCTGTCCTTCCAGGAAATGTCATCGCTGATGCGCAACCAGCGCGAAGTGCGTTACCTGGCCACGCCCGGCAACGTCCTGCTCGGCCTGCCCAAGGCACTGCGCGGTGACAATCCGATCCAGCGCGCTCCCAAGCTGCCGATCGGCATGGATGCCAAGGCGACTCCGCGTGCTGCGGCCAGCCGCCCGCGCCTGCTGGTGATCGTCATGGGCGAGACCGCGCGCGCGCAGAACTGGGGCCTCAACGGCTACGCCAGGCAGACCACGCCGGAACTGGCCCAGGCCGGGGTGATCAACTTCCCCGACATGCATTCGTGCGGCACCAGCACCGAAGTTTCCCTGCCGTGCCTGTTCTCGCCCTACGGACGCCACGACTACGACGAAAAGAAGATCCGCGCGCACCAATCGCTGCTGCACGTACTGGACCACGCCGGCATCGCCACGTTGTGGCGCGACAACCAGTCCGGTTGCAAGGGCGTCTGCGAGGGCCTGGAGATGCAGGCACTGGACGATGCCAAGCATCCGACCCTGTGCACCAACGGGCGCTGCATGGATGAAATCCTGATCGACGACCTCGCCGCCCAGGTCCGCGCCAGACCCGGTGACCGCGTGGTGGTGCTGCATCAGCTGGGCAACCATGGGCCGAGCTACTTCGAACGCTATCCGGCACGCTTCCGCCGCTTCACCCCCACCTGCGACACACCGGACCTCGGCAAATGCAGCCGCGCGCAGATCACCAACAGTTACGACAACGCGCTGCTGTACACCGATCACCTGCTCTCGCGCACGATCGGCACCCTCAAGGGCATGGACGACTACGACACCGCGATGATCTACCTCTCCGATCACGGCGAGTCGCTGGGCGAGAAGGGCCTGTACCTGCACGGCGTGCCGTATGCGATCGCGCCACAGGAGCAGACCCGCGTACCGATGACGATGTGGTTCTCGCCGTCCTTCGCCGCCAACCGTGGGCTCAACCTGGCCTGCGTGCGGGAGCGCGCCGGTAAATACACCGACCACGACAATCTGTTCCCGTCGGTACTCGGACTGATGCAGGTCAAGACGTCGGTGTATGAACGTGACCGGGATCTGTTTGCGTCGTGCGAGGTTTGATCCGTTCGGCGCGTAGGGTCCGGTGCCTTCAGCGAAGAGCTGCCCAGCTTTTCGGTCTTCCGTTTGGGTCGAGGCAGGCCATACCGTGGCGGGACGCGCCGTAAACCCATCCATGGGGGCTCGACGTGCGCCATCCATGGCGCCCGACGGTCCCGCCACGGTATGGCCTGCCTCGCCCCCACAGATTGCGTTGTCGGAACGGCAAGCAAAGGCAAGCAAAGGCAGGCAAAGGCAGGCAAAGACAGAACATTCGCTGAGACAGCCAACCTTCGCTCTGAACGCCGTTGTTGTTCCCATGAGCACCGACCCACTGTCGACGGGGCGGTGTGGGTGGGTTGGCGGGACCGTTATGCGCCATGGATGGCGCATATCGAGCCCCCATGGACGGGTTCACGGCGGGTCCCGACAACCCACCCGCACCGACCCAAACCACGATGCAATGACTCCTCGCCGTTGACGTTGACGTTGACGATTGAACCGAACCCTGCTGCCCTGCCCCTTGCGGTGCGCCCGGCGCTTCACTAGCCTTCGCCGGTCTGTCACCACCCAAGGATGTGCCCGTGAACCACCGCCCGCTCCTGCTGGCCCTGGCAGTCAGTGCTGCCGCACTGACGCTGGCGGCCTGCCAGAAGGAACCGTCCCCCGCCGATGCACCGGCTGCGGGCGCCACCCAGTCCAAGGAAACCGCGGACCAGTTCATCGCCCGCGTCAACGCCGAGTACAAGGCCATGTACCCGGAAATGACATCGGCGCAGTGGCTGTCCTCCACCTACATCAATGACGATTCCGAGCGCGTCGCGGCCAAGGCCAACGAACGCTGGCTCACCGTCCTCAACGGCTGGATCACCCAGGCCGGCCAATACGACGGCCAGCCCATGAGCGAAGACACCAAGCGCCAGATCCACCTGCTCAAGCTGATGACCTCCATGCCGGCCCCGCGCGACCCGGCCAAGCTCTCCGAGCTGACCCGCATCGCCAGCCGCATGGAAGGCGCCTACGGCTCCGGCAAGTACTGCACCGACGAAGCCAACCCGCAGACCTGCCGCCAGCTCGGCGATCTGGAACAGGTACTCGCCCGCAGCCGCGACTACGACCAGCAGCTGGACGCCTGGCAGGGCTGGCACGGCACCACCAAGCCGATGCGCGCCGATTACGAACGCTTCGTCAGCCTGGTCAATGAAGGTGCCAAGGAAATGGGCTTCGCCGACGCCGGCCAGATGTGGCGCAGCGGCTACGACATGCCCGCCGACCAGATCGGGCCGGAAACCGACCGCCTGTGGGACCAGGTCAAGCCGATGTACGAGCAGCTGCACTGCTATGCACGTACCAAGCTCGACGCCACCTATGGCAAGGACAAAGCCGAGGTCAACGGCGGCCTGATCGCCGCGCACCTGACCGGCAACATGTGGCAGCAGGACTGGTCCAACCTGTGGGACCAGCTGGAACCGTACCCCGGCGCCGGCAACCTGGACATCACCGCCGCACTGGAAAAGCAGTACCAGACCAACCTCAGCGGCGCATTGGCCAAGGCCGGCAGCGGCGCGAACGTGGAGGCGCTGTACAAGGCGCAGCGTGAGGCCGAACTGCGCACCGCCAAGCAGATGACCGAGCGCGCGCAGGACTTCTACGTCTCGCTGGGCATGCCGGCCCTGCCGAAGTCGTACTGGGACAAGACGCAGTTCATCAAGCCGCTGGACCGTGATGTGGTCTGCCACGCCAGCGCGTGGGACATGAACATGGACGGCGACGTGCGCACCAAGATGTGCATCAAGCCCAACGAAGAGAACTTCACCACGATCTACCACGAGCTGGGCCATATCTATTACGACCTGGCCTACAACCCGCTGCCGCCGTTGTTCCAGGGCGGCGCCAACGACGGCTTCCACGAAGCCATCGGCGACACCATCGTGCTCGCGATGACGCCGAAGTACCTCAACTCGATCGGCCTGGTCGACACGCCGCAGGAAAGCCGCGAAGCCACCATCAACGCGCAGATGCGCATGGCCCTGAGCGGCGTGTCGTTCCTGCCGTTCGGCCTGATGATCGACCGCTGGCGCTGGGGCGTGTTCGACGGTTCGATCACCCCGGACCATTACAACCAGGCCTGGTGGGACCTGAAGGCCAAGTACCAGGGCGTGGCTCCGGCCAGCGCGCGCGGCGAGGAATTCTTCGACGCGGGTGCCAAGTACCACGTGCCGGGCAACACTCCGTACACCCGTTACTTCCTGGCGCGCATCCTGCAGTTCCAGTTCTACAAGGGCCTGTGCGATGCGTCCGGCTACAAGGGCCCGCTGCACCAGTGCAGCTTCTACGGCAACAAGGAAGCCGGCCAGAAGTTCTGGGCGATGCTGAGCAAGGGCGCCAGCCAGCCGTGGCAGGCCACGCTGAAGGAAATCACCGGCGGCGACAAGCTCGATGCCGGCCCGATGATCGAGTACTTCACCCCGGTCAACGAGTGGCTCAAGCAGCAGAACCAGGGCCAGATGTGTGGCTGGCAGCCCCCGACTACCGCAGCTGCACCGGTGGCCCCCAAGGCACCGTAACGGCTGCCGCCGGGCCCCGCCCGGCGACAGCGGTAGAACGAAAAACCGGCCGAAAGGCCGGTTTTTTTCGATGCGCACATCGGGGGCTGCATCCGGGGGACAGGCACGACCACCCAACGCATTCGCGCAGGGCGCGGCGTTACGATTTCGGTTTAAGCGCTGCCGCCAGCTCGACCTTGAACTGCTCGAAATCCATGCCGTCCGCTTTCGCCTCGGCATGCGCGGCGTCCTTCAGTGCATCCGAATACACCAGGCGCACCGGGGTGCCCTGGCGTTCGTGGAGTTCGGCGGCCTGCATGATCAGGGCCAGTACCCGCGCCGCGCTCGGCGTCTGGCCGGCGATGCGACCATCCATGCCCAGCACCCACTCGCCGTCCCGGCGGACGATGCCGGCCAGCAGCGTGCGCTGCTGGTCGCGCAGTTCGGCATGCGGCTCAACCGGCGTAGCGGTGGCCTGCTCGCGGTTGGCGGCCTGGGTTTCGCGGCGCCGGCGGATGTCGCGGCGCAGTTTGGAGGTGGTCGACATGGGAAAATCCGGACTGCGTCAAAGCGCCAAGGATACCGCACGGGCCTTGGCGGGCCTGTGCGGCAGGGGGATCACTCGATGGGCGTCAGCAGTTCACGGCGGCGCTCGGCGTGCCGCTCCCAGTACCAGAAGCTGCCACCGATGGCGAAGAACGCCGCGTAGCCCAGGGCCAGATGCAGGGGGTTGCTGCTGAGCATCGGCGAGACCACGCCGGCCACCACCGTGTTGATCATCAGCTGGATGAACATCTGCATGGACGAGGCCAGGCCGCGCTGATGCGGATACATGTCCAGCACGGCCAGCGCCAGGATCGGGAAGATCAGCGCCATGCCGACACCACCCAGGAAGATCGGCATCACCGCCCACGGCAATGCGATCTGCGGCACCGACACCACGTAACCGAAGTTCAGCAGCGCCGAGACCGCGCACAGCGCGAAGCCGATCGCGATCTGCCGCTGCGGCACGATCCGCCCGGCCATGCGACCGGACAGGAACGAGCCCACGGTCATGCCGCCGATGGTCGGAATGAACAGCCACGCAAAGCCGCCCTCGCCCAGTTGCAGGTGCTGCATCACGAACACCGGCGCCGAGGCGATATACAGGAAGATGCCGGAGAAATTGAACGCACCGGCCGCGGCCAGGCGCAGCAGGCGCGGGTTGGAGCCCATGCGCGCGTAGCTGCGCAGCAGTTCGCGCATCGACAGCGGCGTGCGTGCTTCCACCGGGTGGGTTTCCGGCAGCCACTTGCTGGTGGCCAGCAGCAGCACCACGCCGAACAGCACCAGGAACCAGAAGATCAACGGCCAGTCGCCGCCGCCCAGCAGGATCCAGCCACCGATGATCGGCGCGATCGCCGGCGCGACGCCGAAGATCATCGAGACCTGGCTCATCAACCGCTGCGCATCGGCGCCGTGGTACAGATCACGGATCACCGCGCGGCCGACGATCACGCCGACACCGGCGGTCACGCCCTGCAGCGCGCGGAACACCAGCAGCGTGGTCATGTCGCGCGACAGCGCACAACCGATCGAGGCGCCGATGAACAGCACCAGCCCGCCGATGATCACCCGCCGACGGCCGAACGCATCCGAGAGCGGGCCGTGCGCCAGGCTCATCAGGCCGTAGAACAGCAGGTACACGCTGATGGTCTGCTGCACCGCGACCTGGTCCACCTGCATGCGGTCGCCCAGCAGCAGGAAGGCCGGGAAAATGGTGTCGATCGAGAACGGACCGAACATCGCCAGGCCTGCGAGCAGCAGGGCCAGGCGGCGGGTCGAGGGTGAGGCGGGCGTCATGCGGGCTTCCGTCAGCGGCCGTGCGCAATGCGCGGCGGGCGCCAGCCCGGTACGGGCAGCGCCAGATGAATACGAGGATCCAGCGATCATAGGCCTTTGCCGCGCCCGGCACCATGCCCGGGGGCACGTTTCCGGGGTCCGGACGGCCCCGTATTCATGTATTGGAAAGGCCCAGCGGCCGAAAGCGCTGGGCTATACTCGCCGGGCTACATGGTGGGAGAAGCGGACACCCGCTGCCGAAGGCGCAACGCCCGTAATCGCTCAGGCCCGATACCACCCGCATCAAAACTCTGGAGAGACCGGCGAATGCCGGCGCCGAAGGGGCACGAAGTACGCAGATGCGCGCTTTTAAACTCTCAGGCAAAAGGACAGAGGGGCACCCAGGAAGACCGCAAGGTCCGGTGGATCGCTGTCGCCCGCGACGCGCCCTGGCCCGACCGCCTTCCGAACGTGCGTGCCCACTCTCCGAGATGCCAGCCATGTCCCAGAACACCCCCTCCCTGCGCGAGCTTGAACACAGCCACGCGTTCGTCGAACGCCACATCGGCCCCAACGACGCCGAAATCGCGCAGATGCTCGACGTGGTCGGCCACGCCTCGCTTGACGCGCTGACCGATGCGATCGTCCCGGCCGGGATCAAGTCGCCGGCACCGCTGGACCTGCCCGAGTCGCTGACCGAAGTGCAGGCACTGGCCAAGATCCGCGCCATCGCCGACAAGAACCAGGTGTTCCGCACCTTCATCGGCCAGGGCTACTACGGCACGCTGACCCCGAACGTCATCCTGCGCAACGTGCTGGAAAACCCGGCGTGGTACACGGCCTACACCCCGTACCAGGCCGAGATCTCGCAGGGCCGCATGGAAGCGCTGATCAACTTCCAGACCCTGTGCGCCGACCTGACCGGCATGGAGATCGCCAACGCCTCGCTGCTGGATGAAGCCACCGCCGCCGCTGAAGCGATGACGCTGGCCAAGCGCTCGGCCAAGTCGAAGTCCGACACCTTCTTCGTGCACGACGCGGTGCACCCGCAGACGCTGGAACTGCTGCGCACCCGCGCCGAGCCGATGGGCATCGTGCTGCGCGTGGGCACCCCGGCCGAGGCGATGGACGCCGAAGCCTACGGCGTGCTGCTGCAGTACCCGGATACCTTCGGCCATATCGGCGACTACAAGGCGCTGGCCGATGCCGTGCACGCGCGCGGCGGCCTGGTCGCGGTGGCGACCGACCTGCTGGCGCTGACCCTGATCGCCGCCCCCGGCGAATGGGGCGCGGACATCGTGGTCGGCAACTCGCAGCGTTTCGGCGTGCCGTTCGGCTTCGGCGGCCCGCACGCCGCCTTCATGGCCTGCCGCGATGCGTACAAGCGCTCGATGCCGGGCCGCCTGATCGGCGTCTCGGTCGATGCGCAGGGCAATGCCGCCTACCGCCTGACCCTGCAGACCCGCGAGCAGCACATCCGCCGCGAGAAGGCGACCTCCAACATCTGTACCGCCCAGGTGCTGCTGGCGGTGATGGCCTCGATGTATGCCGTGTACCACGGTCCGGAAGGCCTGACCCGCATCGCCCGCCGTACCCACCGCCTGGCCGCGATCCTGGCCGCTGCCCTGCGCAGCGCCGGCGTCAACGTGGGCGAGCACTTCTTCGACACCCTGCACGTCAAGGACATCGACGCCAAGGCGATCCACGCCAAGGCCGCCGCAGCGCGCATCAACCTGCGTGCGATCGACAGCGACGCGGTCGGCATCAGCCTGGATGAAACCGCCACCCGCGCCGATATCGTCGCGCTCGGCCAGCTGTTCGGTGCAACCGTCGACGTGGACGCACTGGATGCGGCCACCGCCGATGCGCTGCCGACCGATCTGGTGCGCACCAGCGCCTTCCTGACCCACCCGGTGTTCAACACCCACCACAGCGAACACGAACTGCTGCGTTACCTGCGTTCGCTGGCGGACAAGGACCTGGCCATGGATCGCACCATGATCCCGCTGGGCAGCTGCACCATGAAGCTCAACGCCACCGCCGAGATGATCCCGGTGACCTGGCCGGAATTCGCCAACATCCATCCGCTGGCCCCGGCCGACCAGGCCACCGGCTACAAGGAACTGATCGACGGCCTCGAAGCGATGCTGGTCGAGTGCACCGGCTACGACGCGGTGAGCCTGCAGCCGAACTCCGGTGCGCAGGGCGAATACGCCGGCCTGCTGGCGATCCGCGCCTACCACCGTTCGCGCGGCGAAGGCCACCGCGATGTCTGCCTGATCCCGGATTCGGCGCACGGCACCAACCCGGCCTCGGCGCAGATGTGCGGCATGAAGGTCGTGGTGACCAAGACCGATGCCAACGGCAACGTCGACCTGGAGGACATCCGCGTCAATGCGGAGAAGTACAGCGACCGCCTGGCCGCGCTGATGATCACCTACCCGTCCACGCATGGCGTGTTCGAGGAAGAGGTGGTGGAGATCTGCGAGATCGTGCACAAGCACGGCGGCCAGGTGTACACCGACGGCGCCAACATGAACGCCCTGGTCGGCGTGGCCAAGCCCGGCAAGTGGGGCTCGGACGTGTCGCACCTGAACCTGCACAAGACCTTCTGCATCCCGCACGGCGGCGGCGGCCCGGGCGTCGGCCCGTGCGCGGTCAAGTCGCACCTCGCCCCGTTCCTGCCTAAGGTGCTGGGCGGCGAAGGCGATGTCGGCATGGTCAGCGCGGCCAGCTTCGGCAGCGCCTCGATCCTGCCGATCAGCTGGATGTACATCACGCTGATGGGCACCGCCGGCCTGCGCAAGGCGACCCAGGTCGCGCTGCTCAACGCCAACTACATCGCCAAGCGCCTGGCCCCGCACTTCAAGACCCTGTACACCGGCCGCAACGGGCTGGTGGCACACGAGTGCATCCTGGACGTGCGTCCGCTGGAGAAGACCTCCGGCATCGGCGCCGAGGACGTGGCCAAGCGCCTGATCGACTTCGGCTTCCACGCCCCGACCCTGAGCTTCCCGGTCGCCGGCACGCTGATGGTGGAACCGACCGAGAGCGAATCGCTGCACGAGCTGGATCGCTTCATCAACGCGATGATCCAGATCCGCGAGGAAATCGCCGCGATCGAAGACGGGCGACTGGACCGCGAAGACAATCCGCTCAAGCACGCGCCGCACACCGCCACGGCGGTCTCGGCCAGCGAGTGGGCCCACGCCTACCCGCGCGAGCTGGCGGCCTTCCCGCTGGCCAGCCTGCGCCAGCAGAAGTACTGGCCGCCGGTGGCGCGCGTGGACAACGTCTACGGCGACAAGAACGTGATGTGCGCCTGCATCCCGGTCGATGCGTACAAGGAAGACGAGGGCGTGGAGGTCTAAGCCCTCCTGCCCGGATGCAACAGCAGACGGCCCGCGCAAGCGGGCCGTTTTTGTTATGGGCTGCTGCCGACTCCCCGCCTCCCGCCTCCCGACTCCCGGTTCCCGCGCGCTTTGGAGGAGAGCGGCCCTCAGATTCTGCAGGCTGGGCGGGGGTGTGTGGGTTCGCGGGACACGCCGTGAATCCATCCATGGAGGCTCATGTCGCGCCATCCATGGCGCTCATGGTCCCGCCAACCCACACACCCCCGCCCCTCGACAATGGGTCGGTCGCCTATGAGAAAACAAACGCAGATGCCGCGCGACGGAGACGAGCCTCGGCACGCCCTGCGGTCGTCGCATTGCTTTTCAGCCAATCGCATCGGCATCGGCATCGGCATCGGCACCGGTGCTGGTGCTGACGTCGAGCGTTGAGTACTGAGTGCCGAGCGGTGAGCGGTGAGCGCCTAGCGGTGAGCAATCAGATTCGAGAAGCGAGCAGCGCAGCGCCAGCTCGGCTGCTTTCTGCTTTCTGCTTTCTGCTTTCTGCTTTGGACTTTCCATTGCCCACCAGCCCCCTGTCAAAGGGTGGGCATGGGTGGGTTGGCGGGACCGTGTGTTGCCATGGATGGCAACACACGAGCCTTATCTGTTCGGAATCTGGCAGCTTAGGTGCCGAGAGCCGGCGTGGGCCGCCGTACGAGCCTGGATCTGAGCGATCGCCATGTAGCTTGG